>CAWJKF010000014.1:0-60540 GCA_963843335.1 uncultured Chloroflexia bacterium | reverse complement strand
GGAGTGCCAAGGTGTCGTGCGGGCCATCCGGCCGATCGGTTGCGGACTTGCGCACCACACCACGCTGGAGTGCTATGCTCCGGCCCGCTCCGTCGTCGCGGGGCACGTGAGAGGGAATCAGCGTTGCGAGACGCTGCACGGGAGGCGTTCGCCGCTCCCCGCGTGGCAGTCATCGAGGATGACTCGGTCGTTCGTCTGGAGTTGGCGCAGGTCCTTGCGGGGGCCGGCTATCACGTCAACGCTGTCGCCGATGGCGAGAACGGCCTGCACGCGGTCCACGAACACCAACCCGACCTCCTGATCCTGTCGCTCTCGGTGCCGCGTCTCGACGGGTTCGAGCTGCTGCGACGACTGCGCGCCGACCACCGCACGGCGACCCTGCCGGTGCTGGCGCTCACCGAGCGCACCTCGTTCGACCATCGGATGCGGGCCTTCGACGCCGGCGCGGACGACGTCATCCTCAAGCCCTGCCACCCGCTCGAGCTGCTCGCGCGCATCCGCGGTCCCGCTCCGTCGCCAGGGCGGCCTGCGACGGATGGAGCAGGCGCACGCGATCGTGGTCGCGCTGTCGAACGCGGTCGAGGCCAAGGACCTCGAGCTCAAGGACCACTGCCGCCACATGACGTACCGGGCCGCACGCCTGGGGGCCTTCGTGGGGCTGCGCGGCCGGGACCTGGAGAGCGTCGCCCACGGGGCGCTGCTCCACGACATCGGCAAGATCGCCATCCCGGTGCACCTGCTGCACAAGGTGGAGCCGCTCACCGACGACGAGTGGCAGTCGCTCCGGCGGCACCCCGAGATCGGCGCCAACATCTGCGGGCCACTCCACGTGGCGCGCGACATCGCACCCATCATCCGCCACCACCACGAGCGATGGGATGGCTCGGGCTATCCCGATGGCCTGGCGGGCGAGGCGATCCCGCTCGGGGCCCGCATCGTGGCGCTTGCCGACGCCTATGACGTCATCGTCCGGGGACGCGCCTACCAGGCGGCGAGGAGCCACCCGGCGGCGGTGGAGGAGCTCCGTCGCTGCGCCGGGACACAATTCGACCCGGTCCTGGTGCCGCTGTTCATCGAGGAGACCGAGCGCCTGGAGTCGGGTGTGCCGCCGACCGTGGCGCTGCCACCGGCAGCGCTGCTCGACCGCGACCTGCCCGTGGTGCCGCGCGTCCGAGTCCCGGGATAGCGATCGATGGGGACGCGGTCGGTCCGCGAGCGGCGGGCCGCGGGGGGTCGGTCCGCGGGGGGTCGGTCCGCGGGGGGTCGGTCCGCGGGCGCTTCTTCCGCGGCCCGGGCGGCTTCGTCTATCACCTGGTCCGTCTCGTGCTCAAGGGCATCACCGCCGCGTACGTCCGGGTGCGCGTCGAGGGCGCCGAGCACCTGCCGGCCGAGGGTGGCTACATCGTCTGCTTCAACCATCCCAGCTGGCTCGACCCCGTCGTCATCGCCGCGTGGTGGCCGGACCCTGACAGGCTGCTGTACATCTTCGGTCCGCGCGAGGCGGACATGTCGGTCGGCATCCGGAACCACCTCATCACCTGGACCGGTCGAGGGGTCCCGTTCCAGCCCCATGGCGCCGATGCGCTCGATGCCACCCGGCGCTCGCTCGTGGTGCTGCGCGCCGGCTCGGTGCTCGCCATCGCCGGGGAGGGAAGGCTCTCCGACCACGAGGGCGACCCGCTGCCGTTCGAGCCCGGCGTGGGCCACTTCGCGCAGCTGGCGCGGGTGCCCATCGTGCCGCTCTCCATCGACGGCACACGCTGGGTGCACTTCGGCAGCATGGTCAAGCTGCGCATCGGGGAGCCCATCGACCCGACGTCGTTCGGGCATGGCCGGGTCGCCGCCGCGGCGATGGGCAAGGCGGTCCACGCCGCGGTCGCCGCGGGTCTCGCGGGCGTCACCGACCGGCCGCCACCCGGCCGTGTCGGTGCGTGGCTCTCGGAGCTGTTCAACGACCGTCCCTGGCTCGACGAGGTCGCGCCCGAGGACGAGTCCATCGTCGACGACTGAGGACGGCTTGGGCGTGGCCTCAGGCGCACGCTAGGTGGGCGGCCTGGGCGTGACCTGGGCGTGCCCTCAGGCGCGGCTACCCGCTGGCCGGGCGAGTGCGACGGCGAAGGTGCCTCCGCAGGGTCCCCGACCCGTCGTCGCCGTCCGTTGACCCGGCGGCAGGGCGAGGTACCCGCCGATCGGGTGAGGCGGCCCGCGGGCGGCCGCGCGACGCGGCATGAGCCAAGGCCGCCGGTCTACTCACCCGCTGGCCGGGTCGGGCCCGCGCCCCCGCTCGATCGCCCGGGGAGTGTCACCTCGGTGCGCGCACCCGTCTCCAGGACGATGATGCCGTCGGCAGGTGGGAGTCGACCGTCCTTGAGGGCCGCCAGGGAGGCCCGCATGTCGGTGGGCAGCGCGGTCCTCATGGTCTCGCCAGCGAACTCCAGCACCGACCGGTTATTGCGCGTCGCGGCGACCAGGAGGATGACCCGGACTGGTGCTACCTGACGCTTGCCGGCGAGCCGGCGCAGAAGGGCCTGCACGTCGTGGAGGCGGGTCTCGGCCTCGACCACGAACTCGACCCCCGTCGTCCGATGCCTCACACGGGCGTCCCAGGCGCGCTGGTCGCCGAACGCCACGGGAACCTCGTACGACCATATCCACTCCGGGCCGAGCCGCTCGCGCAGGGCCGCCAGCAGCCGCATCTGTGGTTCGTCACGGATGATCCGATGCCCTGGGAACGTGGAGATCACCAGGTCCAGCCCAACAGCGGCGCCGATGACGGTCAGTGCCTCCACGGAGACGGTCCGGTTCTGGCCAAGCTCGATGCGAGCGAGCTGTGACTGGGAGATGTGGGCGGCCGTGGCGACCTGCTGCTGGCTGCGGCCGGCCGACACCCGGGCGGAGCGGAGCTCGCCGCCGATGGCGCGAATGGCGTTGACGGCTCGGAGGAGCGCCCGGTCATGGGTCCGTTCGCGACTCGGCATCACCACAGCCTGACGAACGGGATCTATCGCGGCCTTATCGATGCCTCGACGCTGCTGGCCGGCGGCCGCGTCCGGCGGCCAGCGTCCGGGGAGGGAAGGTTCGAATCGCGACTGTCGGAGTGGTGCCGGACCTGCTCGTCGGTCGGAGCCTCCGTGCCGTACCCGCCCAGCGGGCGAATGGACTGGCGAAACCCTCGAGGTGCCCCTGGCCAGGCCGGTCGGCCTACGCTCTACCCGCCCGCCGGGTGGCGGACCCGCGAGGCGGGTGATCTGAGGCGCCGGAAGGGCGTCTGCAGCCGCTATCGGGCCTTCGGGGTCGCGCCGCCGGCGCACTCACCCGATACGCGGGTAGGGCAGGGTCTGGCACCGGCGGGAAGGGCAAGGGCAAGGGCAGGGCAGGGCAGGGACGCGGGCGCGAAGGTGGACGGCCGGCGGCAACGGGGCTAGCGGCGCTGGCGCTCCAGCTCCTGGAGCCGCGCGTCGGAGATGCCCAGGTGGTGGGCGACCTCGTGGCGGAGCGTCTCGCCGACCGCCGCGCGGAGCCGTTCGGGCGAGCGGTTGGCACGCATGAGCGGTCCCCGGAAGAGGGTGATCTTGCTGGGTGTCGGGGCGGCCTCGGCGGCGTACGTCGTGCGTGGCACGCCCTGGTACAGCCCGAACAGCCCCCACGCATGGACCGAGGCCAGCTGGGCGGGTGTCGGCTCGTCCTCGATGACGATCGCGACCGAGTCGAGCTGGCTCCGGAAGGGCTCGGGCAGCTCCTCGATGGCCGCATCGAGGGCCGTCTCGAACGGATCGAGCGCCGGGGTCATCTCCATCGGCACATGGTGGGGGACGATGCTCGATGATGCCCGATACTCGGTGGATGTCAGCGATCCAGATGACCGGTGCCGTCTTCATGGGCCCGGGCCGACCCCTGTCCATCGAGCAGCTGTGGCTGGACCCGCCCGGACCCGGCGAGGTCCGCGTGCGCATGGTCGCGTCCGGCGTCTGTCACTCGGACCTCCATGTCGTCGATGGCGATTGGGCGCGACCCACGGACGTCGTGCTGGGCCACGAGGGAGCGGCCATCGTGGAAGCGCTCGGCGACGGCGTGGATCGGCTCCAGGTCGGTGACCTCGTGGTCCTGGTCTGGACGGCGCCGTGCGGCACCTGCCCGGCGTGCCGCCGGGACGAGCCGTGGCTGTGCGCCACGCCACGCGGCGGCGGCCATCGGCGCGATCCCGGCCAGGTCCGCGTGCATCGGTCGGATGGCAGCCCCATCGGTGTCTACGGCGGTGTCGGCACCCATGCCACGCACCAGGTCGTGGACGCGGCGGCCGCGATCCTGGTCGATGCGCGGACACCCCATGACGTGGCCGCGCTCCTGGGCTGCGCCGCGACCACCGGCGTCGGCGCGGTGCGCAACACGGCGAACGTGCGGCCGGGGGAGTCGGTGGTGGTCATGGGGCTGGGTGGCGTCGGCCTCGCCGCCCTGATGGCCGCGCTGGATGCCGGAGCCGCGCCGGTCATCGCCATCGATACCCAGCCGGCCAAGCTGGAGCTTGCCCACGCGCTGGGCGCGACCGAGACCTTCGATGCTGCGGACGAGGGCACGGACGAGGCCGTTCGGCACCGCACTGGCGGCGGCGCCGATCACGTCCTGGAGGCGATCGGCCTGACCGCGACCGTGGAGCGTGCCATCGGGCTCGCGCGACCCGGTGGCACGGTGACCCTCGTGGGCATGACCGGCCAGGCGGACCGGGCACGCATCGATGTCTACCGGTTCGTCGAGGATGGTATCCGCCTGCTCGGCTCCAACTACGGTTCGGTCGTGCCGACCCGGGACATCCCGCGCATCGCCCGTGATGTCGTGGACGGTCGACTCCCGTTGGGCGAGCTCATCACCAGTCACCTCCCGCTATCGGGCATCGATGACGCGCTGGCCGCGATGCGCCGGGGCGACGGCGCCCGACGGGTCATCGCGTTCGACCCACCGGGATGAAGCGCGAACGACGGAGCTGCGCATGACCGCGAACGAGCCGGAGCTCAAGGGCGCCATGGGCGTCGCCGCCGTGTTGCGATTCCTGCTGGAGCTCGCGGGCATCGTGGCGCTCGCGTTCTGGGGCATCCGGACGGGCTCCGACGACGCCTCGCGGGCGGTGCTTGCAGTCGGGGCCTCCGGGCTGCTCATCGTGCTGTGGGCCATCATCGTGGCGCCCAAGGCGCGCAACCCGCTCGCGCCACGCGTCCGCTGGGTCATCGGCAGCGGTCTGTTGCTCGTGGCAGCTGCCGCCCTCTGGTCCGTCGGCTCGCCCATCGCGGCGGCCCTGTTCGCCGTGCTCATCGTCGTCGATACCGTCGCGATCCTGGTGCTCGACCGCGCCGCACCATCGGGTCCCGGGTCCGTCGGGCCGACCTGAACCCCTCGATCGGGGAGGAGACCATGAGCGTCCCGCAACGGTTCAGCCTCGTGACGCTGGGTGTCGCCGACGTGCCGCGGGCCACCGCGTTCGGACCGGCCGACAGCTGACCTTCCGGCCGTTCGACACCCGTCGGCTGGCCGGACCGCTGAGGATCCGGTAGCGGTCTAGCAGGTGCCGGGCTGCTTGAGCGCTGCTCGCGCCAGCTCCTTCATGATCGCCAGCAACACGCTCGCGCCACCGAGCGCGTACTGGGAGTCGGAGTTCAGGAGCTTGGCTGCGATGGTCGCGGCCGCGAAGGCGATGCCGCCCCAGCGCACGAAGCAGAAGAAGACCCGAGCGTCCATGTCCAGGATGATCGCATCCTCGGTCATCTCACCCCGGCCATCGTCCATCTGGTCGGTGGTGCGACCGGTCGCCGGATCCACCTGCCACCAGCCCACCCGGTCCGAGCCGCCAAGGGCTACCGGCCTCGAGGGCGCGATGAGCACCATGCCCTCGTCCGTAGCCGCGTCCATCAGCGCACGGACGGCCGGGGGATACGGCGTGTCCGAGGGGAGCGCGGAGCGGATGAGGACAGGCGCGATCCCCGCCGCGACCGCCGCCTCGAAGACGTCGGCGACGCTGACCGCGCTGGACACCTCGTCCGTGTCCGGTCCGAGGTTGCTGCCCAGCATCAGGCTCTCGGCGATGTGGCTGACGACGCCCGCCACGACCGCGGGTACCGCCGCGGCCGGCACATCCGAGACCGGCAAGGTCAGAAAGCTGCGATGCAGGATGTCGACCTCGAGCCGTAGACGGTGCGCCCCCGAATCGTCCTCCGCGGCAGCCATCGTGAACGAGGTGATATTCGGCGCGTCGATCACCGGGCGCACGCCCATCGGGATCGCCTTGGCGGTCGCCAGCCCATCGCGTGAGAAGTGGTATGCGTTGGCCAGCAGCGACAGTGCGGAGCTCGCATCCGATGCCCGGCCGGGGTCGGCGAGGTAGGCGCCACCGACTGGCCCACCCACGACCGCGATCGATCGCAGGGCGGTCAGCGGCAGGAACTCGTCCGGGGTGCCGCTGCCGACATCGACCAGTTGCACGGGGGGCACGGTCGCCAGGTCCACCGTTCCCCCAGCCCGCGCTACCGGACCGATGCGGTCGAACACGGGGCGTCTGACGACCACCGGTCCGCGTCCGGGGGAGGTGATGGCGATCTCCAGCCACTGGGCGGTCGCCTGACCCTCCTGGACACCGGTCCCGTTCGTCGTACCCAGCAGGTCACCGCCGGAGGCGACGACCACGGGCGTGATGCCGACGATGGTGGTGGGCCCGACCTCGAGTGTGGCCCGGTATTCGGTGGTGCCTTCGATGACGCTGCCGATGCCGGAGCCCAGGCCCGACAGCCCGGACGGCTTCATGTTGGTGAAGGTGACGGGGATGCCCGTCAGTCCGTCAGAGAACTCCGAATGGGTGAGGATCGGGCCCTCGGCCGGGACGCCACCCTTGGCGGTCTCGAGGATGATGCTGATGTCCACCCGGTGGCGCAGGTCGTCGGGCAGCCGGTCGAGCGGCGTGGGGGCCGTGGCGACCGCGACCCCGACTGCGGCTCCGGGAACCGTCGGGTCGAGGTCGACGTAGTCGGCCCCCGTCCGCATCTGGAGCCACACGTGGCGGGATCGCTCCAGGGGCGGCACCCCCGTGGCCGTCGCGCCCAGCGTGATGCCGCCCGACGCCAGCGACGACGTGATGACATCGATGCCCGCCGCAAGACGCTGGTCGGCCTGCACTGCGACCGCCGCTACCAGGTCATCCGCGCCCGCCAACAGCCCGGCGAGGTCCGGATCGGCCGAAGGGGCGGGGCCGCTCGAGGGCGTGCCTCCGGGGATCAGGGTGTCACCACGCGAGGCAGCTGCCGCCTCCGCGGAGGCGGTGGCAGCGTCAGCGATCGTGCCAGCCATCAGGGCAGCGGCTGCGTCATCGCCGAGGGTGCCCGCCACGAATTGGTAGTCGACCAGTGCCGCGTCCAGCAGTGACGCGAGCAGGACGGCCTTGTCCACGGAGTTGCCGGCGCGCGCCCACAGCGTGCCGACCGGACCGCGGAGCGCGCCCTCGTAGGGTTCGTAGCGGATCTCGTCCGCCACGAACCGGAAGATCGAGCGCAGGATCGTAGTCCAGGCCCGCGGCAAGCTCGTCGATGAGCGGCGCGGGGCCGTTCGCCAGGAACGTCGCGGGCCGACGGGCACCAGGCTGCCGCGCTGCCTTCGCGACCAGCGGCAACGACGCGAGCGCGGCGCCTGTGCCGCAGGCCACCGCCATGAAGCGACGTCGACCGATGAGGCGGTCGAGGACCGGAGGCCGGGAGTCACTGATCTGCTGCGGCACGCGTGCGATCTCCCATCGAGGCTGGACGCGCCGGAGCGTAGCACCCGGTCACCGGGTCACCGCGCGTACTCGTCAGCGCCCAGCAGGTGCAGGGACACGTAGGGCTCGTCGCCCAGGACCTCGCTGTCGTGGCCCGCCGGGATCGCGAACAGGTCGCCAGGGCCGACGTCGATGACCGTGCCGTCGTCCATGGTGATCCGGTTCCGACCGGAGACGACGAGGCCGACGTGCTCCACCGGACACGTCGTCTGGCCCAGACCGGGACCCACGTGCTCCGACCACTTCCAGCCCGGCTGGTAGCTTGCCCGGGCCACGGTCGTGCCGCCCAGCCGGACCAGGTCGAAGCGGCCAAGGGTCATCGAGCGCTCCTCATCGGGTTCATCGAAGCGGCGGATCGACAGGTCCACGGGCATCTCCTCCTGCTGCTCCCGGCCGCGCTCCGGTCGGTGGGCCAACGATACCGGCCCGCGACGAAGCCGGTGCCGGGACGAGGCTCCGTGAGCGCTCCCAGTCCCGTGAGTCACGCCGATGCATCTTGGGCCCCTGGTTCACCATCGCGCGGCCGGGTTACCCGTTGAGAGGGTGAGTGGGACGGCGAGTGCCGCGTCGCGCCCTCCGATGGCGGTCTCGTTGGCCGGATCGCCCGCCTGCCGGGTCATATGGCTGGGGAACGGGCCTCGAACCGCCTCGCGGAGCCCCGGAACGGCATCCGCCGGTCCACTCGCCCGCTGAGCGGGTACGAGGCCGGCCAAGTGACCGCGGTCGCGCGGCCCCGGAATGACCCACCCGCCGCCGGGGACCGCCGCCAATCGGTAGGATGGCCGGCCGACGGCCCATCACCGCCGACCTTACGCTGCGACCACCCGAGGGACCCATGCCCAAGCACTTCGCCGGTGTCGTGAACATCGACATCAAGGACTCGACCCCGGACTGGGGCCCGTACGAGCAGCCCCACGCGCCCAAGGGCGCCCCCAATGTCCTGTACATCGTGCTCGACGATGTCGGCTTCAGCGCTCTCGAGACCTTTGGCGGGCTCATCGAGACGCCCAACATCGACCGCATCGCGAAGCAGGGTCTCTCGTATCTCAACTTCCACACCACCGCGCTCTGCTCGCCGACCCGCTCCTGCCTGCTCACCGGCCGCAACCACACCTCGAACGGGATGTCGGGCATCACCGAGATCACCGATGGCTACCCCAACGCCAACGGCCACATCCCGTTCGAGTGCGCGAACATCGCAGAGGTGCTCGGCGAGCGCGGCTGGAACACGTACGCGGTGGGCAAGTGGCACCTGACGGCGGAGGACGAGATGAACCTCTCGTCCACCAAGCGGCAGTGGCCCCTGGGCCGTGGCTTCGAGCGCTTCTACGGGTTCCTGGGTGGCGAGACGAGCCAGTGGTACCCGGACCTCGTCTACGACAACCACCCCGTCCCCGCGCCCCGGACCCCGGAAGAGGGCTATCACCTCACCGAGGACCTCGCGGACAAGGCCATCGAGTTCGTCCAGGACGCCAAGGCGATCGCCCCCGACAAGCCCTTCTTCCTCTACTTCTGCCCGGGTGCCGCGCATGCGCCCCACCACGTGGCGAAGGAGTGGGCGGACCGCTATGCCGGCACGTTCGACATGGGTTACGAGGCATACCGGGAGCTCGTCTTCGCGCGGCAGGTGGAGCGGGGCATCGTGCCCCAGGGTGCGGAGCTGTCGCCCATCAACCCGTACATCGACCAGACCAGCGCGGATGGCCTGACCTGGCCCGAGCTCGATACGGTCCGTCCGTGGGGCAGCCTCTCGGCCGCGGAGCAGCGGCTGTTCGCGCGCATGGCGGAGGTCTACGCGGGCTTCCTGAGCCATGCCGACCACCACATCGGCCGCATCCTCGATTTCCTCCAGGCCTCCGGCCAGCTGGACAACACGATCGTCGTGCTCGTCTCCGACAACGGCGCCTCGGGCGAGGGCGGGCCCAATGGCTCGGTCAACGAGAACAAGTTCTTCAACGGCGTGCCGGACAGCATCGAGGAGAACCTGCGCTCTCTCGATGACCTGGGCAGCCCGAAGACCTACAACCACTACCCGACGGGGTGGGCCTGGGCGTTCAACACGCCGTTCAAGATGTGGAAGCGCTACGGCAACCTGCGGGGTGGCACCGCGGACCCGCTCATCGTCTCGTGGCCGGCGGGCATCGCGGCGCGGGGCGAGCTGCGGAACCAATACGCGCATGCCATCGATATCGTGCCCGCGCTGTACGACGCGCTCGGGGTCGAGCTGCCCGACGTCGTCAATGGGTACACCCAGAAGCCGCTCGAGGGGGTGAGCTTCGCGCCCAGCTTCGCGGACGCGGCCGCCGAGACCGGCAAGGAGACCCAGTTCTACTCGATGCTCGGGACCCGCGCCATCTGGCATCGGGGCTGGAAGGCCGTCACCGTTAGCCCCGCCGCGCCCAACGCCTGGGGCAAGTTCAGCAGCCAGCGCTGGGAGCTGTTCCATACCGATGTCGACCCCGCGGAGTGCCACGACCTCGCGGCCTCGGAGCCCGACCGACTGGCGGAGCTCATCGCGATGTGGTGGGTGGAGGCCGGCAAGTACCAGGCCCTGCCGCTCGAGACGCGCACCGCGGTGGAAGCCTTCGCCACGCCTCGGCCGCAGCCGTCCGAGCCACGGGACCAGTACGTCTACTACCCGGGGGGTGCGGACATCCCGGAGTCGGTGACACCGAACATCCGGAACCGCTCGTACACCATCGGCGTGGACGTGGACATCCAGCGGCCGGATGCCGTGGGCGTGCTCTTCTCGCAGGGGTCGCGCTTCGGCGGCCATGCCCTCTACATCCAGGACGGCAAGCTCCACTACGCCTACAACTGGGTGGGCCAGCGCGTCCAGGTCGTGGCGTCCGACATCAGCGTGCCGCTCGGCAAGGTCGTGCTCTCGGCCTCGTTCGCGCGGGAGGGGGACACGATGCCCGCGACCGGCACCCTGACGCTCCACATCCGTGACCAGGAGGTCGGACAGGCGAGGGTGATGACCCAGCCGGGCAAGTTCGGGCTGGGCGGTGGCGGGCTGGTCATCGGGCGATCCGGTCCGGAGCCGGTGGTCGACGGCCTTGCCGGATCGGCGCCGTTCGCCTTCACGGGTGGCACCGTGAGCAAGGTCGTCATCGATGTCAGCGGCGAGCCGTTCGTGGACATCGCACGGGAGGCAGCGGCGCTCTTCGCCCGACAGTAGGGGGAGTGCTCTTCGCCGTGGGGCGCGCGCCCCCGGCGCCGGAAGCGCTCCCATGCCCGTGAGTCGCGCCGGTGCATCTTGATCTGTGGACCCGCTCCATGGGTGCGCATGTGCGCCGGGATTGCGCCCGTCCCATTACCCGCCATCCGGGTGAGTGGAACGGCGAGGGGAGGGTCCGAGGCCTCCGTGGGGTCTCGCTGGCCGGATCGCCCGCCTGGGGGGTCATCCACCCTGTGAGGGGGTCCACGGACCGCATCCCTCGGCCGGGGACGATGTTCGTCGGCCTACTCGCCCGCTGAGCGGGTACGCGGCCCGCGACCGAACGGTTGCGCGCGCCTGAGGGCGGGCCTGGGCTTGGAGCCCGCTACGCCGCCGTCGTCCTGATGCACCGGCGCGACTCAGGGGGCCCGCGGCCGCGGCCTGGGGCCCGGGCCTGGGGCCCGGGCCATCGCCCGGGCTGGGGGCTGGGGCACGGCCCGCGGCCCGCTCACCGGGGCCGTCCGGGCTACCATGGGACGCGCCGATGACCCTCGCTCCGAACGACTTCAGCCACCTCCACGTCCACTCGGAGTTCAGCCTGCTCGATGGCCTCGGGCGCATCGATGACCTGACCACGGAGGCGGCCCGCCTGGGCTTCGACTCGCTCGCCATCACCGACCACGGCGCCCTCTACGGGGCCGTCGCGTTCTACCAGGCGTGCCAGAAGCACGGCATCAAGCCCATCATCGGCGTCGAGACGTACGTCGCCCGTCGCTCGATGACCGACCGGGAGGGGAGCAAGGACTCCCAGCCGTTCCATCTCGTCCTGCTCGCCCGGGACTGGACCGGCTACCAGAACCTCTGCCGCATCGTCACCGATGCCCACATCGACGGCTACTACTACAAGCCGCGCATCGACCGTGACTACCTCGCCCAGCACGGCACCGGGCTCATCGGCCTGTCAGCGTGCCTCAACGGCGAGGTCGCCCGGGCGCTCGAGATGGACGACTGGGACAACGCCAAGCGGATCGCGGGGTCGTACTCGGACATCCTGGGCCCCGACGGCTTCTATCTCGAGCTCCAGGACCGACAAGATCCCCGACCAGCACCGGCTGAACGAGAAGCTGCTCCGGCTGGCCCCCGAGATGGGCCTGCCGCTGGTGGTCACGAACGACCTCCACTACGTCCATCGGGAGCAGTACGAGGCGCACGACGCGCTGCTGTGCGTGGGCACCGGGTCGATGGTCGAGCAGACCAACCGGATGCGCTTCGAGACGGACGACTTCTATCTCAAGTCGGCGGCCCAGATGGCGGCCCTCTTCCCGGACCAGCCCGAGGCGATCACCAATACGAAACGCATCGCCGAGATGGTCGACATGCAGTTCGACTTCGACACCCTCCGCCTGCCCGACTTCCCGGTGCCCGACGGATACACCGTCGAGACGTGGCTGCGCGAGGAGTGCCAGCGGGGCCTCCACCAGCGCTACGGCACGGTCACCGACGTGATCCAGGCCCGGCTCGACTACGAGCTCGGGATCATCATCCAGATGGGCTACGCGGGCTACTTCCTCATCGTGGCCGACTTCGTCCGGTTCGCGCGCGATCAGCGCATCGCGACCACCTGCCGCGGCAGCGCCCCGGGCAGCATCGTGACGTACACCCTGGGCATCACGCCGGTGGACCCCATCCACTACCAGCTGCCGTTCGAGCGCTTCCTCAACCCCGACCGCGTGACGATGCCCGATATCGACGTCGACTTCGAGGACAGCCGCCGGGACGAGGTCATCGCCTACGTCACCCGCAAGTACGGCTCGGACCACGTGGCCCAGATCATCACCTTCGGCACGATGCTCGCGCGCGCCGCCATCCGCGATGTCGGCCGCGTCCTGGGCATGGGCTACGGCGAGGTCGACCGCATCGCCAAGGCCGTCCCCAACCAGCTGGGCATCAAGCTGGAGGAGGCGATGCAGAGCGAGCCGCTCAAGGAGATGTACGCCAACGACCCCACGGTGACCAAGCTGCTCGACCTCGCCCAGCAGGTGGAGGGCGTCGCCCGCAACGCATCCACCCACGCTGCGGGCGTGGTCATCAGCCGAGAGCCGCTCACGGAGCTGATGCCGCTCCAGAAGGCGACCAACTCCGAGTCGCTCATGACCCAGTACGAGATGCACGGCGTGGAGGCGCTCGGGCCTGCTCAAGTTCGACTTCCTGGGCCTCTCGAACCTGACCATCCTGCGCCAGGCCGTGGACCTCATCCTCCAGGAGCGGGGAGGGGAGCGCATCGATATCGACCACATCCCGCTGGACGACACGAAGACCTTCGAGCTGCTCTCCTCGGGCGAGACGACCGGCGTGTTCCAGCTGGAGTCCGCGGGCATGCGCCGCTACATCCGGGAGCTGCGGCCGACATCGGTCTATGACCTCGCGGCGATGGTGGCCCTCTTCCGCCCCGGGCCGATGGACAACATCCCGGCCTACATCCGCCGCAAGCACGGCCAGGAGGCGGTGACCTACCTCCACCCGCTGCTCCAGCCGTTCATGGAGAAGACGTACGGCATCTTCGTCTACCAGGAGGACATCATGGCCGCCGCCATCGCGCTGGGCGGCTTCACGGGTCCCGAGGCGGACACCCTGGGCTATGCCATCCGCAAGAAGAAGTCGGCGGTGCTCCAGGCCCAGAAGGGCAAGTTCGTGACCCAGGCCGCGGAGCGGGGCGTCGAGCCGCGGGTCATCGATGCCGTGTTCAAGGCCTTCGAGCCCTTCGAGCGCTATGGCTTCAACAAGGCGCACGCCACCTGCTACGGCCTCATCGCCTACCAGACCGCGTACCTCAAGGCGAACTACCCGGTCGAATACATGGCCAGCGTGCTCACCGCCTTCCGGGACAACACCGAGCGGGTGGCCGGCGCCGTCGCCGAGTGCCGGCGCATCGGCATCGACGTGCTGCCGCCCGATGTCCACAGCAGCGGCCTCCACTTCACCGTGGAGGGCCAGGCCATCCGGTTCGGGCTGCTGGCCGTCAAGAACGTGGGCCAGGGCGCCATCGAGTCGATCGTCGCGGCGCGCGAGGCGGGTGGTGCCTTCCGGTCGCTCGCCGACCTGTGCGCGCGGGTCGACCTGCGGCTCGTCAACAAGCGGGTGCTGGAGTCGCTGGCCAAGGTGGGTGCCTTCTCCGCGTTCGGCCATCCGGCGCAGGTCCTCGTCGGCCTCGACGACGCCATCGCCTACGGCCAGGCGGAGCAGCGCGACCGGGTGTCCGGCCAGGGGTCGCTGTTCGATGACCTGGGCGAGGACGGCGGCACCCTGGAGCGGCCGCTCGGTCCCGCCACGGAGGCCCCATCGCGCGAGCGGTCGCGCTGGGAGAAGGAGCTGCTGGGCCTGTACCTGTCCGACCACCCGCTGGGTGACCTGGCGGCCGAGATGGGTCGCTACGTCAACGCCTGGTCGTCGGACATGACCGAGGAGCTCGACCAGCAGCGCATCGTGCTCGGCGGCGTCATCACGGGCCTCCGGCGGGTCATCACCAAGAGCAAGTCCACGATGGGCGTCGCCACGCTCGAGGATCTCCAGGGCTCGACCGAGGTGGTCATCTTCCCCAAGACCTTCGAGGAGACCGCGGGCGTCTGGCAGGACGATGCCATCCTGCTGGTCGCCGGACGGGTCGACCACAAGGGCGAGGAGACGGTCCTCCTGGCCGACACGGTCTGGACCTGGGAGCAGGTGCAGGCGCTCGGCCCCGACGGCTTCGGACCGGCGGTCGCGGCCGGCGAACGCGGCCGGCGCGGCCGACCAGCGGCGATCGCGCGGCAACGGCTGCCGGGCGGCTTCACCAACGGCAATGGCAACGGCGCGGCAACGGCAACGGCAATGGCAACGGCAATGGCAATGGCGCCCAACGGGTACTGCCCGTCACTCCGCCACCGGGAGGCCCCGGCGGCGGCCGGTCCGGGCCAGATGCCGCCGGTCGGTGCCGGTACGCCCGCAGCCCGTCGCGGTGCCCGTGGAGCCGCTCGTGCGGACCGTGCCCCTCGTCTCGCCGCTCCGCGGTGGCGCGGTCACGGGCACGGTGGACGTGCTGGTGCGGGCCGGGATCGGCGCGCGGCACGGCCAGCGAGCCGGTCGCGGCCACGGTGCGATGCGACCGCATCCGCGGCCGCCCGAGCCCATCGGCGAGATGCCCGAGCCGCCCTCGCTCGCGGGGCTCGCACCCGACGGCAGCGATGAGCCGCCGTGGCCCGACGACTGCGTGCCGGGCAGATGCGCGAGGGGACCGCGGCCACGACACCGCTCGCGGCGGGCCCGGACCAGGTGCTCCACGTCCACTTCGGTCGGGCGCCGCAGGACCAGGTCGTGGGCGCCTTCGAGGCGCTCCGTGCAGGTCATCGCCGACCATCCCGGCGACACGGGCGTCGTGCTCCACATCCCGGCCGGTTCCGGGCGCGAGCAGGAGATGCAGCTCCGGATCGGCGTCGCCTACGACGCGAACCTGCTCGCCGACGTCCAGCGGCGGCTCGGCGGCCTGGTGACGCTCAGCCTCGTCTGAGCATGCTGCCTGGGGACGAGGGCTCGATGCCCTGGACCAGCAGCCGAACGGCTGACGCCAGGCGTGCTGGATCCGGGCCTGTCGCCTCGTGGGAGGTGCCCATGGCCAGCCCGAACAGTGTCGCGAGGAGGACCGTCGCGGCTTCATTGGGATCGATGTCGGCGCGCACCCTTCCGAGCCGCTGTTCCCGCGCGAGGTAGACAGCGATGGCGTCGGGTGGCCCGGGGAGCGGCAGGCCGCCAGCTGCTGTGAGGGTCAGTCGGCGCTGCGCCGCCAGCTCGGGGTCGCCCGCGATGGCCAGCTCGAGCGGCAGGATCTGGTCACGGAGGCCCGCGAGCCGGACCATGGCATCCGTCAGGTTGGCCTCCACCGTTCGGTCTCCCGCCCGCGCAGGGAGTGACGCCATCAATTCGACGATCGGAGCATTCGACTCCAGGACAGCCGCGAAGAAGAGCGCCGCCTTGTCTGGGAAGTGTCGGTAGATCGTCCCTTCGGCGACCCCGGCTGCCTGGGCGATCGCCCGCGTCGACGCATGCGCGTACCCGACGTCACCGACGACCGCGAGCGTGGCTGCGATGAGCCGGGCCCGCGTCGCCTTGCCTCGATCCGTCATGCACCCACCCCACCCAGCGGCGACCGCGGCCGCGCCATGACTAGTCCGTGACGTCCCGCCGGATGAAGACGGCACCCGCGATGATCAGGCCAAGCGTGACATACCCGAGCGCGAGGCCAAGCGCCGCACCGTACGTGACGGACGTCGAACCCCCGCCCGCCACGGCGTTCAGGGTCGACCCGAGCAGCCAGTCGGAGGCCGCGTCGCTCACCATCCTGACGAGCGGTTCGACGATGAGCACGTATCCGACCCCGATGGTGATCGCGACAGCTGCCGAGCGCGTGAGCACCGCGATGACGAGCCCGAGCACGCCCCAGACGCACAGGGCGAGGTAGAGGTCGAGCCAGGCTTTGCCGAGGACCCCTGGCAGGTCGGTCCCCCAGGCGGCTGTCGAGATGTCCGCCGCGCCGGCGGCCGGCAGGACAGCGACGACGTCGACGATGGCTGCGACGGTCGTGGCTGCCGCGGTCACGATGAGGAGGGCGCCGACCTTCCCCACCAGGAGGCGCCAGCGTCGGGGCTCGGCAGCTACCAGGAGCCGGATCAACCCACTGCTGTAGTCGGTGGCGGTGATCACGGCCCACATCGCCAGGGTGATGACGCCAAACAGGCTCGACGCGGCAGCCAGGCCGGCCACGACGCCCGACGCTTGCTCCAGCTCGGCCAGGGAGGGGAATGCGACGCCGGGTGCCCCGGGGGGCAGACTGCCCCCTCCGGACACGAACGTGACCATGATGGTGTTGACCATCACCGCGAACAGGGCCATGAGGCCGAACCAGATGATCAGGAGGCGTGGCTGGCGCAGGCGCGTCAGCTCGCTCCGAACCGCCGCGAGCATCACGCGGCCCTCCCGGTGGTGGCCGCACGACCCGCCGCCAGCTCGCCGTCTTCCCTTCCGGTCATCTCCAGGAAGATCTCCTCGAGGTTGTCCTGGACCACCGTCAGACCGCTGAGCGTCACGCCTGTGGCGGTCGCGGCACGGTTGAGGTCTGCGGCGCGGGACGCTCCGGCGGCGACACGCAAGCCGCCGTCGATGGGGGTCACCGACCAGCCCTCGGCGACTCAGCGCACGCCCGAGCGACTCCTGCTGCGAAGCATGCTCGGCCGCGATATCGATGTGCGCCCGGCTGCGCTTGAGGACGTCGGCCATGGTCCCGAGTAGACCAGCGTCCCGAATCGGATGATGACGAGGTGGTCGCACACCGCCTCGATCTCCGCCAGCTGGTGGGAGGACACGACAACGGTCCGTCCCTGCTGGCCGAGTTCGCGGAGCAGCTGGCGGATCTCGACGATGCCCGCGGGGTCCAGCCCATTGGTCGGCTCGTCGAGGATGAGCAGCTCCGGGTCGGGGAGGAGGGCCGCGGCGATGCCGAGCCGCTGCTTCATGCCCAGCGAGAAGCGGCGCACCGGCTCGCGGTCCCGACCGGCCAGGCCGACCTGCTCGATCACCGCGTCCACGCGTTCGAGGGGCAGACACCGAAGACGCGCCAGGGACACGAGGTTCGCCCTGGCCGACAGTCCGGGGATGAACGCCGGGCTCTCGATGAGCACCCCGACCCGCGCGGCGTAGCGTTGCGGGCTCCGCGATCGATGCTCCCAGCACTGACGCCGTGCCGCTCGTCGGCCGGTTCAGGCCCAGCAAGATCCGGTCAGTGTCGACTTCCCCGATCCGTTCGGCCCGACCAGGCCGATGACGCCGCTGGCGGGCAGTTCGATGGTGAGTCGGTCGAGGGCAATGATCGACCCGAAGGTGCGAGTCAGCTCGGTGGCGTTGATGACGGACAAGGTGGACCTCCAGCCGTAATGTGAGTGAGCACCCACTCACATTACGCCACGGAAGAGTCCCCGTCAAGGGCAGGCACGAAGGCCCGTGCGACATACACGGTTGGTCATGTCCTGACCTCGGTGCCATGGAGGCTCGCCGTCAGTGGCCGAGAGCCCCCTGGTCGCCGGGCACACTGACTGACGGCGACGGGCAGGCCTCCGGGAAGACCGCGAGGAGCTCGAGGGTCGCGTCGTCGAATACCAGGTGCCCGCAAGGCGCGGGATCGTCGGCCGGGCTCCAGGGTCGGTCGGTGGATGCGAACACGTCTCCCCGAACCTTCGCGACCCAGACCACACGCTCAGCGACGTCCGCTACCTCGGCCGCGGGGACCTGCGGGAGGCTCGTTGGCAGCCGGCTTGCGGGCATGGCCATGATCTCGACCACATCCGGCGGTTGGTGGAGCACCGGCGCCGCTTCCTTGCCGGCCTGCGCGTCGAGATAGCCACGCGCCATCCCCGCGATGTCCTCGCTCGTCCGGATGGGCGTCATCCCGACGGGCGGGAGGAACCGATACGGGTCGTTCGGAGCGACCGCGATGCGCAGCGCCACGATCGCGACGACCGCAGCGACGCCGATGCTCGCGACGGCGACCATCCGCCTGGTGATGTGCACCGTCGTGGACGCGTTCGGCACCGTGGACCGTTCCCGTTCAGTGGTCAACTCCTGCAGGGACACTTCATCGTCGGCGGTCCAGGACAGCCGCGCAAGGTGACCGCCCGACGGCGCGTGCACACGTCGCCCATCACACGCGCGCTCGCCGCTATGCATCCGAGCTGCGACGATCGAGTACCTCTCCGGCCCGGGGTCGCTCAGGGGCGCCACCACCGCCGCGTCGGTGTCCGCGCGCTTCCCCGCTCGGGCGGCTCCGTTCGGGGCAGTCCGCGCCTCTCAGCCGCCGGGGCTCTTGAGCGCGTCTTCCAGCTGGCTCTCGGTCTCCGGGTCCAGCGTGCTCTGGTAGACCTTGCCCTGGAATTGCCGGACCGTGCCCACGAGCGCCGCCGGATTGGCATCCACGAGCGCGAAGACCGCGGACGTACCGGGGGTCAGGTCGTTCGTGACGTCCGTGATCATCTGCTTGTCGACGTTGTGGTGGAGGCTCCGGCCGATGAGCCCACCGACCGCGGCGCCGATGATGATGCCGCCGATGGGGAAGAAGACTCCGCCAGCAGCAGGCCGATGACGCCGCCGCCGACGCCGCCGGCGATGGTCGTGGAGTCCGTCTCGTTGTGGGTGTTGACCTTGCCCGAGGCGTCCTTGACCACGACCGCGACGTCACGCAGGGCCAGGCCCGCATGCCTCTGGGCATCCCGCAGGGCTGCCAGCGCCGCAGGTCCATCGGTCTCGTTGGGGAACGTGATGACCACCAGGTCGCTCATGGAGGACTCCTCGCTGCCTGGCAGACCGGAGCCGGATCCGGCTGTATCCGCCACGAGGATGGTACCCGGGCGACGATGTCTGGCGCGGGCCGAGGCCGCCGACCGCTGGCCGCCCGACGGGACCGCTGAACGGCCGCCGGGCCGGGGGGCAGGAGTGCCGCCGCGCTAGCGTCCTGAGCGGTCGACGAGGGTGCCGGCGCGTCGACCCAGGCGACGTGCGAACGACCACGGCCCGGTCCGCTGGGGCGAGGGCCAGGGTGGCGTCAGGTCATCGAGACGGTCCGCATGCTGCTCCAGCCACGCGCCGAGCGCGCCGACACCCAGCGCCGACTGGGAGATCGTCGCGCGGCGCTTGAGCTCGTGCTCGGGGGTGAGCCGCGAGCCATCCGGGTTCCGCACGTCACGCACGCGGCCCGTCTCCAGCAGCTCGATGAGCCGCGGGTGGACGAGCCCCGGCACGGCGCCCGCGGCGCGCGTCCGGTCGAGCAGCCAGCCGCGTGCCTCGGCACTGCTCTTGAGGCGGACGCCGGGCACGGCCTGCTCCTCCGGGTCGCGCGTCGAGCGGATGGCCGCGATGGCCGGATCGGCGGCAATGAGCAGGTCGCGGTAGAAGGCGCCATCGATCTTGCGCGCCGGGTCGACGGCGAGTGCCGCGGCCACGACGTCCGCGTCGAACGCGGGCATCACCGCGCCCGCCTCCGGGCCGTACAGCCACTCGGCCATGATGCCGACGCCCATCGTGGTCCGGGTGCCCAGCACCGACAGCACGAGCCCGTTGGGGTCGTCGGCGAGCTCGCTCGAGCGTGCCTGCCACTGCCGCCGGGCGGAATCGGCCAGCCACTCGGTGGCCTCGACGGTCAGCACCTTCTTCGACAGCCCGCCACGCCAGAGCGCATCGAACAACGCGGCGTCCCGCTCCGGACCCGGCGGCGCGACGACCGCGGCAGGCGGGATGTGCTCGTTGTGGAGGAGGGTGTCGAACGCGATGCCATCGGCGACCCGGAGCCCGTCCGACCGGACGCGGCGGGCAAGAGCGCCGGCCCAGGTGTGCTGTGCGGCCCGGTGCTCCATGCGTGCCAGGACCTCGGTCGCGTCGTCCCCGTATGACAGCCCGGCCGGGTCGACGACGCTGTGCGGGAAACCCAGCCGAGCGGCGACCTCGCGGGCGATGCCCACGTCGTCGCGGCCATCGTCCTTGGTGGTGGTGATGGCGGCGACGGGCGTGCCCGCATCGCGCAGCAGGATGCCCAGCAGGCGCGAGTCGTAGCCGCCGGTCAGTGGCAGCGTGGTGGGTGCGTCGCCGTACCCCGCGACCGCCCCTCGGAGTGCCTCCAGCACCGCCCCGACATCGCTCGCCCCGCCCGCCGGTGCCGGCAGTCCGACCCACGGTGGGTCCCAGCGGCCGTCGGTGAGCGACCCCGTCTCGTGGTCCAGGACGAGGGTGCGCGCCCCCAGCAGCCGCCGGATACCCACGAACGGCGTCCGGTCGGCGACGGGGATGGTGAGTACGATGGTGCACGCCCAGGCATCCCAGTCGATGGCCAGCGCGCCCGGCTCGAGCGCCAACAGGGGCTCGATGCGGCTGGCGAACCAGCGGCCATCGGCCAGCTGGCGGTGGAAGACATCGAGAAACCCGTGGGCCCCCGCGTGGAGCACCGTCCGCGTGTCATCGTCGGCGAGGCCCGCGGCTTCCACAGCGACGGCAGCTGCCTGCCAGCCCACCCCGGCCGCCGGCTGACGGTCACCGAACGCCCACGCGACCGAGCCGCCCGCCAGCGCGCCCTCCGAGCGGTAGGGGACCAGCGGCCGCGACGCGAGCAGCAGCAGGTCCGGCCGTTCGTGGACCGTCACGAGGCCCGGCACCGCTGCGTGGAGTCGACGCAGCCGCTCCGGGTCGGGTCGACCCAGCACGCCGCAGACGAACGGGCGAGCCACGTAGCGCATGAGCGGGGATGCTACAGGCCCAGGGATCGAGGACGGCGCATCCGCCTCTGGAGCCGCCGCGCGCACGCCAACCGCGGCGGCCCCGCTCGGAGCCACAGCGGTCGTCTCGCGGACCACGAGGCGCACCGGCAGCCTCACGGTGCCGTGGATCGCCGGACCTGGGGCTCCTCATCCGACGATGCCGTCAGCAATCGGTCGACCGCCCACGCGCCCAGGGCCGGGATGTCCTGCGCCACCGTCGTGAGGGACGGCTCCGCGAAGCCCGCGAGGTCGATATCGTCGAAGCCCACGACGCTCACATCCCGGGGCACCACCCGCCCGCTCGCCCGCACGGCGCGCAGGGCGCCGAACGCGACGACGTCGTTGTAGCAGAGGATGCCCGTCACGCGTGGATGCGCCGTGAGCAGGCGCGTCGTCGCGTCGCTGCCACTGGCCACGTTGCTCGAACAGTGCTCCAGCACGATCGACGCGCCGGCCGCGCCGGCCGCCCCGAGGGCGAGCCGTGCCCCTGCCAGCCGCTCCGCGGCTGCGGGATCGTCGAGCGAGACCGTGACCATGCCCAGCCGCCGGTGGCCGAGGGATAGCAGGTGCTCCGCCGCCACCCTTCCACCCGCCTCGTTGTCGCTCATCGCGGCCGGTCGCGACCGATCCTGCGCCGCGCTGTTGACGAGCACCGTCGGTAACCGGGATCGCCGAGCCAGCGGGCGTTGCGCTGGGTGAGGCCACTCGAGGCCACGATGACGCCGTCCACCCGACGGCCTCCAGCAGCTCCAGGAACGCGCCTTCCCGTTCCGGGTCGTTGGCGCCGTTGCCCAGCAGCACGACGTAGCCCCGCTCGCGGGCTCGATCCTCGATGGCTCGCACGAGCTCCGGGAAGAACGGGTTCTGGATGTCCGTGATGAGCAATCCGAGCGTGTGCGTCGTCCGCAGCTTCAGCGACCGCGCCACGCTCGACGGCCGATACTCCAGCGTCCGGACGGCCTCCAGGACGCGCTGCCGGCTGTCACCCCGGCCGCGACTCCGGCCGGCGAGCACCCGGCTCACTGTGGCCGTGGACACACCCGCCAGCTCCGCCACGTCCGCGATGGTCGAGGACGGACGAGGGCGTGCGGCCCGCCTTGGCTCGCTCATCCGGCCGCGGGCGCGTCCCCACCCTGGTCGCCCGGTGCGCTCATCAACTCGTCGAGCTCCCGGGCCAGCTCCTGGAGCTCCTCGCCGCCGCCCATCAGCCGGAGCAGCTCGTCCTGGCCCACCTCGCCTCGGCGGAACTCGCCGGCCAGCCGTCCGTGGGCCAGGATCGTGAACCGGTCGCCCACCGGCAGCGCGTGCTGCACGTTGTGGGTGATGAAGATGACCGCGAGGCCCCGCGAGCGGGCGCCGGATGACGTGGCGCAGGACGATGGCTGCCTCCTTGACGCCGAGCGCCGAGGTCGGCTCGTCGAGGATGAGCACCCGTGCCCCGAAGTACTCGGCGCGCGCGATGGCGAGGGTCTGCCGTTCGCCGCCCGAGAGGGTGCCCACCAACTGTCCGGGATCGCGGATGGCGATGCCGATCTCGGCCATCTGCTCCGTCGCGATGCGGCCCGCCGCCCGGACGTCGAACCTGCGGAATGGGCCCCGCCCCTTGGTCGGCTCCGAGCCCACGAAGAAGTTGCGGCTGACGCTCATGAGCGGCAGCACCGCGAGGTCCTGGTACACGGTGGCGATGCCCCGGTCGAGCGCATCCCGGGGGGACGAGAACTGGACGGGCTGGCCATCGATGAGCATCGCGCCCCGGTCGGGTTGGAAGACCCCGGACAGGATCTTGATGAGCGTCGACTTGCCGGCCCCATTGTCCCCGAGGAGGCAGTTGACCTCGCCTGCACGGACCGACAGTGAGACGGTGTCCAGGGCGATGACCCGGCCGAAGTCCTTGGATACCTCGCGCGCCTCGAGCACGGGTACGGCGCCCGAATCGGCGCGTGCACCGTGTCTGCCATATGCCGCGATCTTCGCTGCGGTATCGGCGGGCAGTGTCAGGGGCGCATCGTCATGGGCGGTGAAGGGCGGCTGGTCCATCAGCGTGTCCCCGAGGCGCGGCGCAGGACGTAGGTGTTGACCAGCACCGCTGCGAGCAGCAGCAGCACCCAGGACTGCCTGGTACCAGTCGGTCTTGATGCCCGCGTAGAGGATGCCCAGTGACGTCATGCCCAGGATCAACGCCCCGAATGCGGACCCGACCACCGAGCCATAGCCGCCAGTCAGCAGCGTTCCCCCGACCACCGCGGTGATGATGGCCTGGAACTCCTTGCCGATCCCGTCGTTGACGTTGGCGCTGCCCACCTGCGGCACCACGATGCAGGAGTACAGCGCCGCGGCCGCGGCCGTGGTCATGAACAGGGTGATCTTCACCCGCGAGACCGGGCACACCCACGTAGCGCGATGCCTGGGCCGATCCGCCGACCGCGAAGATCCAGTTGCCGAAGCGCGTCCGGAGCAGGACCCATGAGCCCACGACGACGACGGCCAGCCACCACAGCAGCTCGATCCGGAAGACCGCGCGGTCGATGGTGAAGAGGGGTGTCGAGAACAGGCGCAGGGCCGGGCTGTCGACCGCCCCGGGGGGAGCCGGACGATGGTCTGGTTGGTGATCTCGCGGGTCATCGCGATGGTCACGCCCCGCAGCACCAGCATCGAGGCGAGCGTGATGAGGAACGACGGCAGCCGGGTCCGGACGACGAGCCAGCCGTTGATGGCGCCGAGGACGAGCGCCAGCGCGAAAGTGAGCACCACGGCGAGCGCGGGGTCAACGTCGTATTGGGTGATCAGCATGGCCGAGGAAGATGCTGGTGATGCCGATCGTGGATCCGAGCGACAGGTCGAACTCACCGGCGATCATCAGCAGCGCGACCGGCGCGCCGAGGATGCCCACCTGGGCAGCGATCTGGAGCCAGCCGGCGATGCCGATAGGCCCCAGGAAGCCGTTACCGCCGGCGAGGATCGCGAAGATCACGAACACCAGGATGGCGCCGATGAGCGGCACCGATCTCCGGCCTGGAGAACAGGCGCCGAAGCGGGCTCTCGGAGCGGAGCGACTAGGCGCGGCACCCGTTGCGGTCATCCTCGGCGGTCCTCTGCTTGGGATGAGGCCGGCCGTCGGCCGACGACCGGCCTCGGGTCCGGGTCCTAGCGGGTGGTACCCGCGTTGGCGAGGACCAGGTCGACGTTGTCCTTGGTGACGAAGCCGGGGCCCGTCAAGACGGGCCGCCGCCGCCGGGGAGGAGGCCGTACATGTTGTAGTAGGTGAGGATCACGATCGGCAGGTACCCCTGGAGGAACTGCTGCTGGTCGATGGCGAAGTCGACTACCCGCCTTGATGCCCGTCAAGCATGTCCGGCGAGAGGTCGAAGGTGCCGATGTGGATCGCTGCCGGTCTTGCCCAGCTGGTCGCGGCCTGAGGGCCGGGGCGGCGCCCGTCGGGCCGAGGGCCATGACCCCGTCGATGGTCGGGTCGGACTGGAGCGCAGCGCGATGGCGCCTGCAGCGCGCCGGTCTGGTCGTTGAGGTCGACCTGGACGACGGTGGACTTGGCACCGCTGCCAAGGCCCTTCCGCGAAGCCGGCGCAGCGGGCGTCGAGGGCCGGCGTTGCCGACTTCCTGGTTGATGCACATGGCGTTCTTCACGCCGGCGCCCTTCTTCTCGCCGGCACCCTTGCCGGCCGGGAACTCGTCCTGGCCGACGTGGGTCAGGATGCCGAGGCTCTTGTAGACGTCAGAGCCGGAGTTCGCCGAGATGACCGGGATCCCGGCCGCCACGGCCTTCTGGATCGACGGGCCGAGGGCGGTCGGTCCGGGATCGAGACGACCAGGCCGGGCGGGTTCTTGGCCACGGCGGCGTGATGAGCTGGGCCATGGCGTTCATGTCGAACGTCGTTCGGCGCCGCGTAGTTGACGGTGACGCCCCATGTCGGCTGCCGCGGCCTTGACGCCGTTGTCGAAGACCGACCAGAACGGGTCGACGCCTGGCCGTGGGTCACGACCTCGATGTGGATGGGGCCTCCGGCCGCCGGGGATTGTGCCGGACGACGCCCGGGGCGAGTGCGGCGCCGGCCAGCAGACCGGTGCCCACGGCGAGGCTCGATCGTCTTCCGTACGCTTCATCTGGTGCTAGTCCTCCGTCGTGCGACGGCGGATTCCGACGCGGGTGCGCGATCACTCCGGACCTGGGGAATCGTGGCGCTCGACCCGACGACGGCACCTCCTTACACTCGACCGATGACCGGTGCCGTCAGGCCGGGGATCTCCTCGAGCCGCACCGGGCGGTGCTCGTGGAGTGAACGGGTGGCGGCTTCCGCGACCCGCAGGGCCTGGACGCCGTCGTGCGCGGTGCAGGGGGACGGGGTCTCGCCACGCGCCACCGCGAGGAACGCGACGACTCGGCGCTTGTAGGCGCCCGGGAAGCGAGCGAGGAAGTGGGGCCAGGGCGGCCCGCCTGGGGTGGCACGCCTGGCTCCACCGAGCGGATCGGCGTGCGGGGGCCGAGGCCGACGCTGATCTAGTCCTTCGACCCGAACAGCTCCGCCCGGATGTCGTAGCCGAGCGGATCGTGGCGGGCGACGGTCAGGACGCCGAGGGCGCCGTCGTCCATCCGCAGCGTCGCCACGGCGGTGTCGACGTCGCCGTATTTCGCGAAGACCGGGAATCCCCGGACACCGCCTCGGCGTAGACCTCGGCGACCTCGCTGCCCGGCAGCCAGCGGATGACGTCGAAGTCGTGGATCGAGAAGTCGCGGAACAGGCCGCCCGATGTGGGGATGTAGCCCTCGTGCGGCGGCGCGGGATCGTGGCCCGCCAGCCGGACCTTGTAGAGCGTGCCGAGCTCGCCGCTCTCCACCATCCGCCGGGCCTCCCGGTAGCCCGGGTCGAACCGCCGCTGGAACCCCAGCTGGAACGGCACGCCGGACCCCTCCACCGGCTGCGGCGACGTCGATCGTCGCCACGATGTCCTCGGCCAGCGGCTTCTCACAGAACGTCGGGACGCCGCGGCCGATGCCGGCCCGGATCAGCTCCGCGTGCGCATCCGTCGCGGCCGCGATCACGATCGCGTCCACGGCGTCCAGCAGCGCATCCACCGAGGCGACCGCACGCGCGCCGACCGCCTCGGCCACCGCGGCAGCCCTCCCCGGCACCAGGTCCGTGACGAGCAGGTCATCCACGCCCTCGAGGCCCGCGAGCAGCGCCGCGTGCATCGCCCCGATGCGTCCAGTACCGATGAGTCCGATCCCATGGCCGACGCGTCCTCCATGGCCGTCACCGGAAATTGTCACCATATTGCGCCCTGGGTGCAATATGTAATCGATTGCGCATCATTGGCGCGGCGAGGGCGCCTGTCAACCCTCTACCCGCCCGATCACCATCGATGACGAGGAGGCGCGCACGTGGCTGGCACGCGACGGCTGACGACGGCCCAGGCGCTGGTCGCCTGCCTCCGCGCGCAGCACATCGAGCGGGACGGGGAGCGCGCCCGATTCATCGCGGGCATCTTCGGCATCTTTGGGCACGGCAACGTGGCGGGCCTGGGTGAGGCGCTCGAGGCGGAGGTCCGCGCCCACCCCGCCGACCCGTTCCGCTATCACCAGGCGCGCAACGAGCAGGGCATGGTCCATGCCGCCGTTGGCCTACTCGCGCCAGCTCCGGCGGATGCGCGCGTTCGCGTGCACCAGCTCCATCGGCCCGGGCGCCACGAACATGGTCACGGGTGCGGCGACCGCGACCGTCAACCGCATCCCGGTCCTGTTGTTGCCGGGCGACATCTTCGCCACGCGGCGGGTGACGCCGGTCCTCCAGCAGCTGGAACGCCACGAGAGCCAGGATGTGAGCGTCAACGACGCCTTCCGGCCCGTCTCCCGCTACTGGGACCGCATCGATCGACCGGAGCAGCTGGTGACCGCGTTGCCGGCCGCGTTCCGGGTGCTGACGTCACCATCGGAGACCGGTGCCGTGACGGTGTGCCTGCCCCAGGACGTCCAGGCGGAGGCGTCGGACTTCCCCGACGCCATGTTCGAGGAGCGCACCTGGGTCGTGCCGCGGACGAGGCCGGACACGACACTCCTCGAGCGTGCCGCGGACGCCATCGCGGACGCCCACCGACCGATGATCGTGGCCGGAGAAGGCATCCGCTCACGGACGCCGAGGCAGCACTGGACGTGTTCGCCCGCCGGTTCGGCATCCCGGTCACCGAGACGCAGGCCGGCAAGGGGTCGCTGCCCTGGGACCATCCGTTCCAGCTGGGGCCGATCGGGGTGACCGGCGGCTCGGCAGCGAACAAGATCGACACGACGCCGACGTGGTCATCGCTATCGGCACCCGCCTCGCCGACTTCACCACCGCCTCGTGGACGGCCTGGCAGCACCCGGGTGTCCGGTTCATCGCCATCAACGTCGCGGAGCTGGACGCGTCCAAGGCACGCGCGATCCCCCTCGTCGCCGACGCACGCGTCTGCCTGGAGGAGCTGACCGAGGCCCTCGACGCCCGGGGATACGCGGGGGTCGATGCCGAGCTGCGCGCCGCCGACGAGCACCTCCGGGTCGGCTGGAACGCCGAGGTGGCGCGGGTCCGGGGACTGTCGGCTCCGCAGCATGTCTCCCAGCCGGAGGCGACGCCTCGTCAACGAGGCCGCCGGGAGCGACGGCATCCTGGTGGGTGCGTCCGGTGGCCTGCCAGGGACCTCCACAAGCTGTGGCGGACCACCCGACCGGTGGCTATCACCTGGAGTACGGCTACTCCACGATGGGCTACGAGGTTGCCGGCGGCATGGGTGTGGCCATGGCGGAGCCCGATCGACGGGTCTTCGTGATGGTGGGCGACGGGTCGTGGCTGATCTTGTCCGCCGAGATCTCGACGGCGGTCCAGGAGCGGCTGGCCATGACGGTCGTGCTCCTCGACAATCACGGCTTCCGGTGCATCCGCGACCTGTCGGAGCGCTGCGGTGGTGCCGGCACGTTCCAGGACTTCCGGTATCGCGATCCCGCCACGGGGCAGCTGACGGGCGACGTGCTGCCCATCGACTTCGCGGCCAACGCCGCGAGCCTGGGCGCTCATGTGCTCACCGCCCACGACCCGGCGGAGCTGGAGCAGGCGCTGGCGCGAAGCCGTGACCGTCACCGATCGACCCGTGGTCATCGTCACCGAGGTCGATCCATCCGTGGAGGTGCCGGGATACGGCGGCTGGTGGGACGTGCCCGTCGCCGCGGTGTCAGAGGACCCGGCCGTGCGCCGCGCATATGACGACCATCGAGCGGGAGTCGCCCTGGAGCGAAACCTCCCATGACCGTGGACGCTTCGGAGGTTCGACCATGACCGCGCTGTCCATCGCGAGCGCGCCCTGCTCGTTCGGGGTCGACGAGGTCGTCCGCGACGACGCCTGGATGCCCACGCCGGACGAGATGCTCGACTGGATGCTGGGCATCGGATATGCAGGCACGGAGCTGGGACCGCCGGGCTACCTGGGCGCGGGCGCGGCGGCCCGTGAGCGGCTGGACCGACGTGGGCTGCAGCTCATCGGGGCGTTCCTGCCCGGGCACTTCAGCCGTGCCGACCGGGCTGCCCGCCGACCGGGAGTGGCTCCGCGGCCAGCTGCTGCTGCTGCGCGACGCCTCGCCTGCGGATCGGCGCCGCTCGCGGTCCTGTGCGAAGCGATCGACGAGCCGGACCGGCTTCGGCTCTCGGGCCGCATCGACCTGCATCCGGAGGCCCAGCTGGACGATGCCCGCTTCCGGACGATGATGGACAACCTCCATCGCGCCGGGGAGCTGTGTCGGGAGATGGAGTTCAGCGCCGTCATCCATCCCCACGCCGGCACCTACATCGAGACCGACGCCGAGATCGAGCGTGTCGTGGAGGGCCTCGACGTCGCGCTCGTCGGGCTGTGCCTCGACAGCGGCCATTTCCGCTACGGCGGCGCCGACCCCGCGCAGCGTGTCCGGGACTACCGGAGCGTGCTCCGACACGTGCACCTCAAGGATTGCCGGAGCGAGGTGCTGGCCGCCGCGCGACGGGACGACCAGGGCTTCGCGGAGGCGACCGCCCGGGGCGTGTTCACGGAGCTGGGCGAGGGCGATTTGGGTATCGACCGGGTCGTCGAGGCGCTGCGCGAGGTCGGATACACGGGCTGGGTCGTCGTCGAGCAGGACCGCAAGCTCGATGAGCGGACCACCCGCAACGCGCTCGTCGCATCGCAGCGTCGCAACCTGGCCTACCTCCGGGCACTGGGCCTGTGAGCTCGCCGTCGCCCCTCCTGCGTCGCGCCCAGGTGGCGACCACGCCCGACGGCATCACCCAGGACATCGACCCGGCGGACGCGGGCTGGGCGTGGGTCAGCTTCCGAGCGCACCGCCTCGCGGCCGGGGCCGGGGTCGCGCGGACCGGGGACGGTCAGGAGGTCGCGGTCATCGTGCTCGAGGGCACCGTGGACATCCAGGCAGCCGCTGCGGACTTCCAGGGCGTCGGCAGCCGTGCCAACGTCTTCGATGGCCCACCAGCACCCGTCGTCCTCGTCGCGGCAGGGGAGGAATGGGGCGATCCGGGCCCGGACGGATGCGACGGTGCTCATCGCGAGCGCGCCGTCGGGCGAGATGGTCCCGACGCGGCGCATCGATCCCGTGTCGATGCGCATCGAGGCGCGCGGCAGCGGCCAGACGCGCCCGGACCCACCACCTCCTGCCACCCGGCGAGCCGGCCTCGCGCCTTATCCTGTTCGAGGTCTATACCCCAGGCGGCAACTGGTCGAATACCCGCCCCACAAGCACGACACGCAGGACCCGCCCCTGGAATCGCTCCTGGAGGAGCTGTACTACTACCGCTTCGCACGGCCCCAGGGGTTCGCCTTCGCGCGGGTGTACACGCGGGACCGAAGTCGCTCGACGAGGCACTCACGCCCATGGACGGCGACATGGTGCTGGTGCCCAGGGGCTACCACCCGGTGGGCATGCCGGCGGGATACGATGGCTACTACCTCAACGTGATGGCCGGTCCCAGCCGTGCTCTGGAACTTCACCCTCGACCCCGACCACGCCTGGCTGATGGATTGGTCGCCCGACGCGTCACGCTGACCAGAGAGGAGCATGACCGCCATCCGACCCGACTGGCGCTCGGCGCATCGCGCGCACCGTCGCGCGACTTCCCGACCGACTACTGGAACAATTCCTGCGCCGCCGCGGAGCTGGCGTGGGCCATCGAGCAGGGCGGCTACCGGTGCGACGACCAACCCGACCATCGTCGGCGATGTGCTACGCAAGGAGATGGACATCTGGTCGCCCCGCATCCGGGCCATCCGGACCAGCGTCCGGACGCAGACCGACCAGGACGTCACATGGCAGGTCGTGGAGGAGATGGCCATCCGCGGCTGGGAAATGCTCGCGCCCGTCTTCGAGCGCCACCGCCGGCCGAAAGGGACGCCTGTCGATCCAGACGAACCCCACCTTCCATGTCTCGACCCAGCGGATGCTCGACCAGGCCCGCCACTTCGCGACCCTCGCACCCCAACGTCCAGGTGAAGTTCCCGAAACTCACCGCCGCCGGCCTGCGGGCCATCGAGGAGGCGACCTACGAGGGCATCTCCATCAACGCCACGGTCAGCTTCACCGTGCCCCAGGCGCTCGCGGTGGGCGCCGCGGTGGTCAGCGGGCGCTCCTCAGCGCCGCGAGGCGCAGGGCAAGGACGTCACCCCGGACCACCGTCGCCGGTGTGCACCCTCATGGTCGGGCGTCTGGATGACTGGGTGAAGGTGGTCTGCGACCGCGACTACATCACCATCGACCCGGCTGCCGCCGACTGGGCCGGCATCGCGGTGTTCAACACGCGCAGCCGCGCTCCTACCAGGAGCGCGGCTATCGATGCCGACCGCTGGCCGGCGGCGTATCGGCATCCACCGGCGATGGTTGGAGCTCATCGGCGGGGACGTGGTGCTCATCATCTTGTATGCATGGGCTCGCTCGGTTCGAGGCATCCACCGTCGAGGTGCGGGCGCGCTTCGCCGATCCCGTGCCCGAGGCGTACGTCGACTCAGCTCCTACACCCGGCGCCGGACTTCCGCGCCGCCTGGGACCCCAGGACGGGCTGACGCCGGCCGACTTCGACCATTACGGCGCCCACGGCGTGCCGGCACGCTGCGGTCCTTCATCGCGAGCTACTGGCAGCTCGTGGGCACGGTCGACGAGCTGCTGCTGCCCTACCTGGACGTCAAACCCAGGGCCTGACGCCGGTCGGGCGTCGACGACCCCGCGAACCGAGGCTCGGCCGCCCCTAGTACTGGCGACCGCTCCGGACCGTCAGGCTGGGAGGGCGTCGATGCGCGCGAACGTGGTCGCTGGAGGTATCGCCGGACTCGTCGCTGCGCGCGTCGGGATGGCACGCGTCCGTATGCCACGAGGGGCTGTCGTGGGCGGCAGGCGATGACGATGCCGCCTCGCGACGACCGGGTCCTGCCCCTGACGAAGGCCGTCGCGATCCTGGTGATCCCGGTCCTCGTCGCCGCGGTCGTTATTCTCTGCCTCCAGCCTGAGCGGGCCAGCGAGGTGTTCGCGTGGCCCATCAAGCCGCAGCTCACCGGGATGCTGCTCGGAATCCGGCGTACTTCGGTGGAGTGGTCTTCTTCAGCCTGGTCCTGGGCACCCGACGCTGGCATGAGGTGGCTGTCGGCTTTCCCCCGGTGGCCGTGTTCGCCTCGCTCCTCCTGCTGACGACGCTCCTGCATTGGGGTCTGTTCAAGTTCGATCGCATGACTGGCTGGGTGTGGGTCATCGTCTACGTCATCGCACCGCCACTCGTCATCCTGGCGTGGTGGACGACCGGCGGGCGCGATCCGGGGCCGGCGGACGGGGAGCCCCTCATATCGCGTCCCATCGTGATCGCACTCGTCGTCACGGGCGTGGGGGCACTGGTGCTGTCAGGGTTGCTGTACCTGATCCCGGAGTCCTTCCAGGACGTCTGGCCGTGGAAGCTCACTGCCCTCCGGGGGTGTGTGCTGGCACCCATGATCTGCCTGCCCGGGTCCTCGCACTCGGCTTGGCCATCGACCGGCGGTGGTCGTCGGTGGGGCGTCCGCTGCTGGCGCAGGCTGTCGCCCTCGTGGTCCTCATTGGCCGCCCGGTCGTCCGGAGCGAAGACCTGACCGGACCAGCGGCGAGCGTCGGAATCGGCACCGGCTCGTCCTCCTGGGGTCCCTGGCCGGCACGACGGCGCTGCTCGTGATGGCTGCTCGCGAGCGGGCGACCGGGGCGCGGCGGCGCGCGGTATGGGTCCTACGGCCGGAGGCACCACGTCACCAGACGCGTGATGCCCCGCACAATTGGGGCGTCGCCCCGTCAGCCGCGCAGCAGGCGTGCCCAGGGCGCGGATGACGAAGGCTGCTGCCGCTGCGCAGGCGACGATGAACAGCGGGCTCGGATACGCGTCCGCGATGGGCTTGAAGGTCGCCCCGGATGAAGGTCGGGACCCCATGACGCCGATGGGTGTGACACCCGCGCCGCCGCCGGCTCCGGTGCCGGTGCTCATCCCCTCTGCCGCGCCCTCATTGGCGCTTGTGGGGGTCGGGCCGCTCCCTCCGCCACCGCCGAAGAACCAGCGCACGCGGGCGACGGGCACGACCGTCAGCTCCCCACGCTCGATGGGCTCGCCGAAGCTGGTCTGGACGCCGATGGAACCACCCGTGCGGTCCATCAGCCGAGCCAGGAGGCGGTCCATGGGACTGCCCTCCGCCGCTTGCCGCGCGTCATCCCGTGCCTTCGAATCGTCCGTCGCCATCACACGGATACCTCCTCTCCGATGTCTAGGGCGCCGTCGCCCAGAGTTCCTTGCCGTGCTCCAGGTCGTCCGCAGCGAAGAACAGCCGGTCGCTGACAGCCGCGAAGCTGGTCGGGTCAGACCCTCCATTCGGTGACACATCGGCCAGCAGCTTCGTGCCCGTCCGCGTCCCATCGGAGTCTCCACGGTTCGACGCCGTGGACGCCATCATCGGCCGCCAGTAGCACACGGGCGTCGGTCGCTGCCATGGCCGGCCACGGATGACAATCCATCTCCAGACCCCGCTGCGTGCCGATGGACCCCTCGGCACCGGGTCGGATGTCCCGGAGCAGCTTCGTGCCCGCGGCCGTGCCATCGCTCGTCCACGGCTCGCGGCCATGGTGCCGTCATCGGCGGCGAACACCAGGGTGTCGCCCATGGCGGTGAGGCCACTCGGCTTGGATGGGCCTGCGGGCGCGATGTCCTTCACGCGGACGGTCCCGGTCGAGGTGCCGTCGGTCTTCCACAATTCCCGGCCACCCGTGCCATTCGCGGCGAAGAACAGCGTGCCGCCGATGTTGACCAGGCCGGCCGGATAGGAGCCGCGAGTCCCAGCCTTGATGTCCTTGACCAGTCGGGTACCGCCACTGCTGCCGTCGGTCCCCCAGAGCTCCATGCCGTGCTGGGGGTCGGTCGCCACGAAGTACATCCGGCGGCCGACCGCGGTCAGCGGTGACTCCCACGCTCCAGCGTTCGCGGGCGTTATTCTCGCCTCGTGCCGACCGCTGTGCCGTCGGTTCGCCACACCTCCGGCGCCCGCTCATCACCCATGCCGCACGGCAGGGGGCAGGACTCCATCGTGAAGAAGAGCAGCGACGGCGTGGCAGCCATCCGCAGGATGCCGCCCGTGGCATGTGCCGTCAGGGTCTTGACCGGCACGGTCCCGGCAGCGGAGCCATCGCTCGTCCACAGTTGGAGCCTGTCGCCGGCCCGGACGCCGAAGTAGAGCGCCCCGCCCATGGTTCCCACCGCCTGGATGATGGTCCCTCCGGTGCCGGGGGTGATGTCCTTCACCAATCGCGTCCCGCTGCTCGTGCCGTCGCTCTTCCAGACTCCTGGCGCCGTGTGCCGCGTCCTCGGCCACGAAGTACTTGGTGGAGCCCACGACCGCGATGGGCGCGGGTCTGATATCCGTATCGGTCCAGCCCCACATGGAACCAAGGGCACCCGCTCCGATGTCCTTGACCAAGCGGCTCCCGGCGGCCGTGCCGTCGCTCACCCATGGCTCGACCCCGTGGACCCCGTCGTCGGCGACGAAGAAGGCATTCGCGCCGACCTTGACCATGCCGGTGGTGTCCGAGCTCTCGGTCGCGGTATCGGACAGCGGTCGGTCACCATACGCGTCCCGTCGGCCTTGCTGTCGCGGACCCAGAGCTCGCGGCCGTGGACCCGGTCGTCGGCGCTGAAGAACAGCTGCGTCCCGACCGCCGTCAGCCACCGCGGCGATGAACCACCCGTGGCCGCGATGTCGGCCACCTGCTGCGTGCCCGCCGCGGTGCCGTCGCTGCGCCACAGCTCGTCGCCGTCGGCTTCCTTCGAGCTGAAGTACAGCCGCCCGTCCATGGCGGCGGTGGTGGGTTCCTCGTACCGGTCGTGGGTCGGGACTTGGCTCGAGACCGCCTTGGTGCCAGCCGTCGTGCCGTCGGTGCGCCACAGTCGCCGTCCATGGGTGCCATCGTCCGCGGTGAAGAACAGCCGGCTGCCGACAGCGATGAGGTCCTTGGGAGCGGAGCTGCCGCCCGGAGCGATGTCCCGGACCATGCGTGTCCCACGGGCGGTGCCGTCGCTCACCCACAGCTCCTTACCATGGGTCGCGTCGCGGGACAGGAAGTAGACGATGGTGCCGACCGGGACGAGCCCGCTGACGAGGTCCGGCCGAAGGGAGTCGATGTTCGTGACACGTCGCGTGCCGGCCGACGTCCCGTCGCTGACCCAGAGCTGCCGGCCCTCCGACGCGTGTGGCTGGACCACCAGGTAGGCCCGGTCGCCGGCGGCGACCAGCTCGTCGATGCCCGAGTGGCCGGTCGGGTCGATGTCCTTCACGCGGGCGGTACCACCAGGGTTGCCGTCCGCGGACCACAGGTCGCCGCCATGCGCGAACAGCAGCCGCCCGCCGACCGCGACCTGGATCGACATCCTGGACGCTGACGTCGCTCACCTGCACGGTCCCGTCGACCGATCCGTCCGTCGTCCAGATGCCGAACTGGTTGCCGATGAAGACAGTACCGGCGACGTCCGTCAGGCCGACGCCGCCGAACGGTTCCAGCTGGGAGCCGCAGCGTCCCGGCGGCGGTCCCGTCGCTGACCATGACGGTGCCGCGACTCTGGACGAAGAACAGCCGACCCCCAACGGGCAGGACGGGTCCTGGACATATGGGTCCTGGTCGCGACAGTCGGCGAGCGTGGACACCCAGTCGGTGCCCTCGGCGGTCCCGATCGCCGGCGACGAGGCCAAAGCGATCATTCGTGTCGCATGCGAAGAAGAAGGCCGTGCCGTTGACGTCGCTTATCTCCGACAGGGCGGAGCCTGACTGCACCACGTCGAGGTCCTTGACCAGCGTCGGGGATGCCGCACTGACGGTGGCGCCGAAGCCCGAAGGGTGGCAGCCAGCACGCCGACGACCACGATCGTGGAGTTGCGCGGGTGACCGACGGATGCCGCACGCCTGTCGAACGGCGGCAGGAGACGCGATCGGGAAGCGGACATGGTTCGACCTTCTTCTCCGGGGCCCCTCATGCGGTGGCCCTTGGGTCGAAGGAGTTGACCCGCTCCCATAATTCGACGGACGACACGTTCGACAGGGACGGACGACGACGAGCGAGGGACAACCCCCTCGACACTGGGCGAAGCGAACCCCAATCCGCGGCTGTCCCTGCCGCGAGTGCCGAACGACGCGGACCCGACCGTGCCGAACGGCCTCAGGGGCCCATGGTCGGGCCCGTCTGCAGTCGTCGTCGTCACCGCGTAGCGGAGCGCGACCACACCGGATCCGAAGGTCTGTGTCCCCAGCAACCGCAGCCGGATGCGCTGCTGGAGCTCCGGGAAGAACCGGCAGGCCATCGCCCAGGATCACGGGTCGTTTACATCCGGACCTCGTCGACGAGCCCGGCCTCCAGGAATGCTCGCGGCCAGGGTCGGGCCGCCGACGTCCATGTCCTCTGTCCGACGAGGCCTTCAGCCGGGTGACTTCGGCCACAGCGTCCTCGCGGACCAGGCGGGTGTTCCAGTCGACATGGTCGACCGGTGCTCGAGAAGACGACCTTGGGCTTGTCGCGCCAGATGCGGGCGAAGTCGCGCTCCACCGGGGTCGCGCCGGGGACCGGTGTCGCCCGTCGGCCAGTAGTCGGACATGAGCTCCCACATCCGTCGGCCGTAGAGGAACGTGCCCACCCGGCGGGCCTCCTCGTTGAACACCTCGTGCAGCTCCTCGTCGACGTGCACCCAGTCGAGCGAGTGGTCCTTCGTCGCCGCGAACCCGTCGAGCGACACCGACATGGAATAGATGAGCCTGCCCATGCGCCCCAGTCTGGGTCGTAATGTCCGGGGACATGTCCATCACGCCGCGCTACGGGTTAGGGGGCATCGCGGGCCGATAGCTGGGCACTCGCGGGCCGATGCGTCCAGCGACTGATCAGGTTGATCGGAGCACCGACACGAGCGCCGATCGGCTTCTTCAACCAGCCACCGACCAGGAACGCCGCTGGACGGCCCTGCCATGCGACTGGCGACTCGGACGGCTGTCCAGCCGCCCCCAGGCCCGGTCCCGACGGCCTGATCCATTCGCCAGGTGACTCGCGCCCGACGCCCACGGCTGCCTGTGCCCGCGAGCGGACGTATGCGCCCGCGTCACGCAATAGGTCTCCGTGACTTGCATAGAGCGAGGAACTCGGCCTCGGCCATCGCGATCAGTTGCGAGACGCTCTCGATCCCAAGCTCCGCGGAGGGCCGGTTCGATCCGCAGCGCACGGAACTCCTCGGGGTCCACCGTTCGCGTCGGCGTGTCTGGCAACATCGGGATCGTTGGAGGGCTGATCTGTCCAAGCCGCTCCTGCCGTTCGCGCAAGGCCCATTCGGCCACCTTGAAGGCGCCCCGTTCCTTGCCTTGGATCGCCTTGAGCTCTCCCGCTCTGATCCAGTTCCGGACCGTCTGCTCAGAGATATCCCAGTTGCCTCTGCGACCTCGTGCACCGTGTAGAACCTCACCGTTCACCTCGCAGCATCGTCCAGGGTTGAGGATGCATCGGTGTGTCGTTTGTGTCAAGTGTGTTGATTGCTGAGCGAGGCTGCCCGAGCGGCCCGCCTCCTGCACCTTGGGAGGTGCTCACCCTGGGTGATGGGGGTGTCGCCGGGCGATGCGTCCAGCGGCTGATCAGGTTGTTCGGGAGCACCGACACGAGCGCCGATCGGCCGTTCCAACCAGCCACCGACCAGGAACGCCGCTCGACAGCCCTGCCATGCTCCTGACGACTCGGACCGCCGACGAGCACCTCCAGGCCCGGCCCCGACAGCCTGATCATGCGCCAGGCGACTCGCGCCAGGCCGGGCTCGCGCCGCGACTCGCGCCCGGCGACTCGCGCGCGGCGACTCCGGTCGCGTCGTCGAAGGCCAGGGTCCGGTTGCCTCCGAGCATCGCGAGACGCGGCCGGCCGAGCCGACCTTGACGAGAGGCTCGGCGCAGCGGGCCGAAAGCGCGCATCCCTGCACGGGATGAGGAAGGCCGCGCTCGGCCATCGTGACTCGTGATGCTCGTCGCCGGCTGCGGCCAGGCCGCCGCCCCCCCTGGCAGGCCGGCTCTCGGGGGCACGTGGACGGTCGTTTCCGTTCCGGGCTTCCAGATCACCGAGCGAGGGGAGGCTCCCGTCGTCCAGTTCCTCGTGGACTCGCGCATCTACGCGGTCACGGACTGACCACGGTTCACCCTCCCGTTCACCTGGGATGGCGAGAAGGCCACGGTCGGACAGGGCGACTCCAAGACGAACCCGGAATGCACGCCGCGCGAGCAACAGATCGACGGGGCGTTCGCGGCGGTCCTGCTGGGCGCCGACCGGATCACCGGAGGCCTGCCGGACCACCGCCTCACGATCAGCGGACCCGCCGGCGACATCATCCTTGCGCAGCCGGCCGCGCAGGCCGCCTAACAGGCTGACCTCGGCTGCCCGGGCGCCGCGGCTCGATGCGTCCAGCGACTGATCAGGCCGATCGGAACACCGATACGAGCGCCGATCGGCCATCCGTACCAGCCACCGACCAGGAACGCCGCTGGACGGCCTTGCCATGCTCGTGCCGACTCGGACTGCCGACGAGCGCCTCCAGGCCCGCTCCCAACGGCCTGATCATGCACCCGGCGACTCACGCCCGGCGCTGACGCAAGCCCGCCGCCACTCGTGCCATCAACGCTGAGTAGTTTCACTCACCATATTGAGTAGACCGTCGAGGCCGGTGTTCGAACAGGGGGACCGTCCGCTGACCGGCCCCACACGTCTGTGGGTCAGCTATCAGGCGCTGTCCCCGCAATCGATCACAGACAGCCGGCGGAGCCGCGAGGACGGGACCACCAGGCCAAGGGTGGCGCGCGAGGTTCCGGTCGGCCGTTAGACTGCGGCCGAAGGAGCCGGCATGCCTACCCTGATCGATGACCACCTCGACCAGATCGAGGACTTGTGCCGCGAGTACCGCGTCCGGCGGCTGGACGTGTTCGGATCGGCGATACGGGACGACTTCGATCCAGGCCGCAGCGACGTGGACTTCCTGGTGGAATTCGAGCCCGACCCCGGCCTCAACACGTTCCGCGCGTACTTCGACCTCCGCGACTCGCTGGCGGAGCTGCTGGAACGGCCCGTGGACCTGGTGATGGCGGGCGCGAAATCCGCAATCTTTGACAACATCAACGCCGCGGTCCAGATCGAGCCCGCCGGCCAGTCTATGCAGCGTCGGTCCCCGACCTTGATGCCTCGATGGCCGGGTGACCGCGGCCGCTCGTCGCCTTGAGGCCGTAGTGGTCGCCCGTGGGCGATAGAGGCATCGCGGCTCGATGCGTCCAGCGGCTGATTAGGCCGACTGGAGCACCGACACGAGCGGCGATCGGCCGTTCCAACCAGCCACCGACTCAGGCACGCCGCTGGACAGCCCTGCCATGCCGCCTGGCGACTCGGACGGCCAACGAGCGCCTCCAAGCCCGGTCCCGACGGCCTGATCATGCGCCAGGCGACTCGCGCCCGAACGCTCGCGCCACTCGCAGCGCGCGTCCCAGCCGCGTTTGCAGTGCCAGGGACACACGACCATGATGGCCGGAGGCAGCATGAACCCCGAACCGGAGACCCATGAGAGCGATCCGTGTGCACCGCCTACGGACCACCGGACGTTCTTCGGCTCAAGGACATGCCCAAGCCTGTTCCGAAGGACGACGACGAAGTGCTGGTTCGGATTCGCGCCACGACGGTCGGTGCGGCCGATTGCGAGCTGCGGCGATTCTACTTCGCCCCCTGGATCTGGGTTCCGGTTCGGCTGGCCTTCGGCATCCGCAGACCGAGACAACCCGTGCTCGGCCAGGAGCTTGCCGGTGACGTCGAGTCGGTAGGCAACGAAGTAAGGTTGCTCAGGAAGGGCGACCGCGTCTTCGCGGCGACGGGCATCGGCTTGGGGGCCTATGCGGAGTACATCTGTCTGCGCGAGAACCCCAAGACCGGCGGCGATCACGACGATGCCCGCGAACCTGAGCTACGAGGAGGCTGCGGCCGTGCCCTATGGGTGGTGGCGAGGCCCTGCAGTTCCTGCGGAAGGCGAACGTCCAGAGCGGGCAGAGGGTCCTGATCAACGGCGCGGGAGGGAGCTTCGGCACATTCGCGGTCCAGCTCGCGAAGATCCTTGGGGCTCCACGTGACCGCGGTCGACAGCGCGCCGAAGCTGGAGATGCTGCGCACCATCGGTGCGGACCGCGTCATCGACTACACCCAGGAGGACTTCACCCGCAGCCCGGAAACCTACGACGTCATCTTCGACGTGGTCCGCAATACACCGTCTGGTCGCATGGGGCTGGGGATGCAGACCGAGAACGGACTGGCTGCTCATGGCCAATCCGGGCTTCATGCAGATCGTTCGCGCCAGGTGGGCGGTGAGGAGGTGCAAGAAGCGGGTGTCGTTCGCGGCATCGGGCGTGACGACGGAGGACCTTGGCTACCTGCGAGGCCTGGTCGAGGCGGGACGGCTGCACCCGGTCATCGACCGGCGGTTCGCGCTGGAGCAGATGGTCGAGGGCGCACCGGTTCGCTGAGACGGCCACCAGCCTGGGGAACGTCGTCGTCGTCGTCGCATAGCTGCGGCCGCGATCGCAGCCTCTGTAGAGGCATGAACGGGATCGGGAGGGCACCGTGCAGGCAGTCGTCCAGGTGAGCTACGGCTCGGCGGAAGTCCTGGAGTTCAAGGAGATCGACAAGCCGGTCGCCGGTGACGACGACGTGCTGGTGCGCGTCCATGCGGCATCCCTGGCCGCAGGTGACTACTTCGGCATGCGGGGCAAGCCGTACCCGATACGCCTGGCGATCGGCTTTCCCAAGCCCAGGAAGGACTATGTCGTGGGGGCCGATCTGGCGGGGCGCGTCGAGACGGTCGGCAGGAACGTGACGCGCTTCAAGGTCGGGCGATGCGGTGTTCGGCGAGTGCAGCCGTGCATGCGCCGAGTACACCTGCGTCGGAGAGGGCAAGCTCGTTGCCAAGCCAGCCGACCTGACGTTCGAGCAGGCCGCGGCCGTGCCGACGTCGGCCCTGACCGCTCTCCAGGCGCTTCGCGATCACGGCAAGGTGCAGCCCGGGCAGCAGGTCCTCATCAACGGCGCGTCGGGTGGCGTGGGAACCTTCGCCATCCAGATCGCGAAGGTCCTCGGGGCAGAGGTGACCGGCGTATGCAGCCCGGCGAACGTGGACCTGGTCCGATCGATCGGCGCGGACCACGTCATCGACTACACCAGGGAGGACTTCACCCAGGGCGAGCCGCGGTACGACCTGATCCTCGACAACGTGGCGAGCCACTCGTTCGCGGAGTACAGACGCGTGCTCAAGCCCGGGGGGACCCTCCTGCCCAGCAGTGGCCATGCCGGCATCGGCTACGTCATCAAGGCGTTCCTGCTGTCAGCTCGTCATGCGCCAACAGGGACGCCCGTTCGTGGGGACGCCGAACCAGCGACGACCTGAGCCGCTCTCACGGAGATGCTCGAGGGCGGACTGGTCACCCCGGTCATCGATCAGAACCTATCCGCTGCGCGAGACCGCTGAGGCGCTCCGAGTACCTCGGACCAGGGTCACGCTCGAGGCAAGGTCATCATCGTCGTGGCGGACGATGGCTGACACGGGCAACGACCTGGCCCGTGCGCCGAGCCGCGGCGCGCATACCGCGGGGGTGGGGCGTCGCGGGCATCGGGGGTCCGATGCGTCCAGCGGCTGGTCAAGATCATCGGAGCACCGACACGAGCGCCGATCGGCCGTTCCAGCCCCAGCCACCGACCAGGAACGCCGCTGGACAGCCCTGCGATGCGCCAGGCGACTCGGACCGCCGACGAGCGCCTCCAGCCCCGGTCCCGACAGCCTGATCATGCACCAGGCGACTCGCGCCCGAGAGCCGGCGGCTCAGGCGCCCGTATAAAGTCCGGGCTGGACCGTGGGGCTCCGGCGGGCCAGCGCCACGAGGCTGATGCCGGCGCCGATGACGATCATGCCCAGGACGTCGCTGAGCGGCACCGCCTCGCCCAGGATGAGCGCGCCACCCAGGACGCCCACCACCGGGACCCCCAGATACGTGACGCTGGCCACGACCGGGCCGACCGCGATCGTCGCGGCCTGGCTCGCCCAGTAGGCGAACGCCGTGGCCAGGACGCCGCTGTAGAGCAGGATGCCCACCGTCTGGAGGTCCCACGAGACCGAGGTGGGGTGGTCCAGGATGAATGCGAGCACGGTGAGGCACCAGGGCCACGAGCAACTGCCACAGCTGGACATCGAACGGGGTGCCCTGCCAGCGATGGACCCGGACGTGGACCAGCGCAACGGCGCTCATGACGGCACCCAGGAGCAGCATACCGCGGCGATGAGGGCATCCGTGGACGACCAGTCCATGGCCAGCGGGTTGAGCAGCAGCACCAGGCCCGCCAGGCCCAGGGCGAGGCCCACCAGTTCGCGTCGGGTCGGCAGCGACCGGGTCACCCAGGCCATGATGGGCACCACCCAGAGGGGGAGGGTGTAGGTGACGATCGAGGAACGGCCCGCCGGTGCGGACACCAGGGCGATCAACATGAGCGCCGATGCCCCGGCGATGGCCAGCAGGCCGTAGGAGAAGACGACCGGCAGGTCGCGCCGGTCCGGGAGCGCCAGGCGACCCTTGCGAGCCATGAGCAGCGCCAGGACGATGGCGCCGACCACGACCCGCAGCATCGCGTACGTCATCGGCGGGATGACGTCCAGGCCGATCTTGATGACGCTCCAGTGGAGCCCCCAGACCAGGATGACGCCCAGGAGCAGCAGCCACGCCGTGTGGACCGTCGTGGCCTGCGGAGCGGTGCGCGCAGGCGCGGCATCGCCCGATGCGACTGGCCCCGAGTCGACGGCCGGGGCGAGTGCGGGCGCCTCGCTCACGTGATAGCTCGGTGCAGGTTCACGACGACATCATCGCGCCTGTCGCCGCCGAACGGCGTTACCGGTGTCCCACGGCAACAGTACCTATCGGCTACGACCCGTAGGACGGTTGACGGCATGTTAACGGCCTGTAAGTACCCGAGTCCCTAATCCCAATAGTCCTCCGTGCGACCCAGTGCCGGGGACAGCCGACCCGGAGGGTCCCCATGTCTCCGACTCGCACGCGCTGGTATCGACGCCTACCCCGAGTGTTGGGCGTCCTTTTTTTGGGCTGATTATTAGCCTGACGGCAACTAATATTTCGGCAGCCCCTGCGACCGCGGCCGGCAACACGGCCCTCGGCCTCAACGGCAGCAGCCAGTACGCGACGCTGGGCACCGCGAGCGACCTGCGCAGCGCGACGTTCACCCTCGAGCTGTGGTTCCAGCGCACCGGCGCCGGTGCCGGCACGAGCACCGGCACCGGCGGTATCACCGCCATCCCGCTGATCACCAAGGGCCGGGCCGAGGCCGAGACCGCCGCCGCCGACGTCAACTACTTCTTCGGCATCGACGCCGCAGCGGCAAGCTCGTCGCCGACTTCGAGGAGGCCCAGAGCGGCCCAGCCGAGCCTCAACCACCCGGTCACCGGCACTACCGCGATCACGCAGCAACGTCTGGCACCATGCTGCCGCGACCTACGACGGCTCGACCTGGAACCTCTACCTCGACGGCGTCCTCGACGGCACGCTCGCGGTCGGCCAGCCGGCCAATGCCTGACCAACGCGCTGACCTCGGTCGGCAGTGCCCGGACCACGACGGTGCACGCCGCCGGCTTCTTCGCGGGCGTCATCGACGAGGTCCGGATCTGGGACAACGCGCGCAGCCTGGCCCAGATCCATGCCACCAAGGACACCGAGATCACGACCGGCCAGGCCGGCCTGCTGGGCGCCTGGAACCTCAACGAGGGCACCGGCACCAGCCTCGCCGACGTCTCCGGCAACACCATCACCGGCGCTGCCGTGGCACCCCGCCCCCGCCTGGGTCGCGGGCTTCGTCCCGCCCCGCACCGGCAACACGGCCCTCCAGCTCAACGGCACGCACCAGTACGCGACGCTGGGCACCGCGAGCGACCTGCGCAGCGCCACGTTCACCCTTGAGCTGTGGTTCCAGCGCACGGGCGCCGGTGTCGGCACGAGCACCGGCACCGGCGGCATCACCGCCATCCCGCTGATCACCAAGGGCCGGGCCGAGGCCGAGACCGCCGCCGCCGACGTCAACTACTTCTTCGGCATCGACGCCGGCGAGCGGCAAGCTCGTCGCCGACTTCGAGGAGGCCCAGAGCGGCGGCAGTCCGAGCCTCAACCACCCGGTCACCGGCAACACCGTCGATCCCGCAGCAACGTCTGGCACCACGCTGCCGCGACCTATGACGGCTCGACCTGGAACCTCTACCTCGACGGCGTCCTCGACGGCACGCTCGCCGTCGGCCAGCCGGCCAATGCCGCCACCAACGCGCTGACCTCGGTCGGCAGTGCCCGGACCACGGCGGGCGCCGCGGCCGGCTTCTTCGCGGGCGTCATCGACGAGGTCCGCATCTGGGACAACGCCCGCAGCCTGTCCCAGATCCAGGCCGCCAAGGACACCGAGATCACGGCCGGCCAGGCCGGCCTGCTGGGCGCCTGGAACCTCAACGAGGGCACCGGCACCAGCCTCGCCGACGTCTCCGGCAACACCATCACCGGCGCTGCCGTGCACCCCGCCCCCCCGCCTGGGTCGCCGGCTTCGTCCCGCCCCCGCCGCCGTCTAACACGGCCCCCGACGCACCGACGCTCAACGCGCCCGCCAACGCGGATACCGGCATCACCACGTCCCCGACCCTCGACGTCGACGTCTCCGATCCTGATGCCGACCCGCTGACGGTGACCTACTTCGGCCGGCCGCTCGCGAGCGGCACCTTCGCCGAGATCGGCAGCACACGGGCGTCGCCTCCGGCTCGACGCGACACCACCACCTGGCCCGGGATCGGCGCCGGCCAGACCTTCGAGTGGTACGTCACCGTCAACGACGGGACCCACACTACGCACCGGTCCCACGTGGACCTTCCACACCGTAGCGAGCGCCGATCCCGGTATTCGTGGGCGCCGGCGATATCGCCGATTGCGCCCGGACCCAGGATGAGGCCACGGGCGCGGTCATCGGGGGCGTCGACGGGGTCGTCTGGACCGCCGGCGACAATGTGTATCCATCACGGCACGCTGACCGAGTTCAACAACTGCTACGAGCCGGGCTGGGGCGGCGCCATCAAGGCGCGGACGCGGCCCGATCCCGGGCAACCACGACTGGGGCACCGGAAAGCGGCCCGACCTGGCCGGCTACAACGCCTACTTCGGCTCGGCCGCGACCGACGCCAACGGCAACAGCTACTACAGCTACGACATCCCGTCGAGCAACTGGCACGTCGTCAACCTCGACACCGAATGCCAGCTGGTTCCGGACGGATGCGCCGCCGGTTCGGCCCAGGAGCTGTGGCTCAAGGCCGACCTCGCCGCCAACAGCGGCAAGAACGTCATCGCCCTGTGGCACAAGCCACGCTACAGCTCGGGCATCACCAACTACCAGACCCTGCAGCCGCTTTGGGACGACCTGTACGCGGCCGGTGTCGACATCCTGCTCCAGGGTCATGACCACCTCTACGAGCGGATGGCGCCCATGAAGTCGGGCGCGACCTGGGCAGCCCGCCCGTCGCCGATCCGACGTACGGCATCCACCAGTTCACCGTGGGCACGGGTGGTGCTGCCCTGCAAGGCACGAGCTCAGTGCTGGCGCCCAGCGTGGCCCGCAACACGAGCACGTTCGGCATCATGAAGTTCACCCTCCACGCCACGACCTACGACTGGGTCTTCCTGCCCATCGCGGGGAGCACCTTCACGGACACGGGCACGGGCACCGTGCACGCGGCACCCCCAGCGGCCAACCATGCCCCGGTCGCGGTCGCCGATGGCTACACCACGCCCCAGGACACGGCCAAGGTCGTCGCGGCGCCCGGTGTCCTCGGCAATGACTCCGACGCCGACATCGACACGCTCACCGCGGTCCTGGTCACGAACGTCAGCCACGGCACGCTGGGCCTCAACGCGAACGGCAGCTTCAGCTACACGCCGACGGCCGGCTACACCGGGCCGGACGCCTTCACCTACAAGGCCAACGATGGCACGCTCGACTCCAACACCGTCACCGTGTCCCTGACCGTGACGCCCCGGCCGGCAACTACGGGCTCCAGCTCAACGGCACGAGCCAGTACGTCACGTTCGGCGCCGCGCCGACACTTGGTGTCACCACGTTCACCCTCGAGACCTGGTTCAAGCGCACCGGCGCCGGCATCGGCGTCACGACCGGCACGAATGGCATCGCCTCCGCGATCCCGCTCGTCACCAAGGCCGCCCCGGAGGGCGAGTCACCCAACGACATCAACGCGAACTACTTCCTGGGCATCGATGCCACGAGCGGCAAGCTCGTCGCCGACTTCGAGGAAGCCGCCGGCCCCAACCACCCGGTCACCGGCAACGCCGTCGTCACCAGCAACGTGTGGCATCACGCAGCGGCGACCTATGACGCCACGACCGGCACCTGGAAGCTGTATCTCGATGGCGTGCTCGACCAGACGCTCGTGCTCGCGAGCGCCTTCCAGCCCCAGTCGGCCAGCACCGAGCATGCCGCCCTCGGCACCAGCCTGACCAGCACCGGCACCGCTGCCGGGTTCTTCGCGGGCGTCATCGACGAGGCCCGCATCTGGAACGTCGCCCGCACCGCGGGTCAGATCGCCGCATCCCGTGACCTGGAGCTCACCTCGGGCACCGGTCTGGTCGCCCGCTGGGGCATCAACGAGGGCGCCGGCACGGTCGTCGGCGACTCCATCGGCAGCGTCACCGGCACCGCCACCAACGGCCCCACCTGGGTCGCCCGGCTTCGTGCCGCCCGCGCCGCCGAATGCCGCCCCCAACGCACCGACCCTCAACGCGCCCGCCAACGCCGGGCACCGGCATCGGCACGTCCCCGACCCTGAATGTCGGGGTCTCCGATCCCGATGCCGACACGCTCACGGTGACCTACTTCGGCCGGCCGCTCGCGAGCGGCACCTTCGCCCAGATCGCCCAGCACACGGGCGTCGCCTCGGGCTCCAGCGACAGCGACCACCTGGCCCGGCCTCGGCGCCGGCCAGACCTTCGAGTGGTACGTCACGGTCAAGGACCCGACGCACACTGCGGTCACCGGGCCCACCTGGACCTTCCATACGGTCGCCGAGCGCCGACCCGGTGTTCGTGGGTGCGGGTGACATCGCCTCCTGCAGCGTCACCGAGGACACGGCCGCGGGCAACGTGGTCGCGGGTATCGACGGCCACGTCTGGACCACCGGCGACAACGTCTATGACCACGGCACCGCCGCCGAGTTCACCAACTGCTATGCGACCACGCCGTGGGGCGATCCCTCGGTCAAGTCGCGCACGCGGCCCGTCCCGGGCAACCATGACTGGGGAGCCGACGCCCCCGGTGCGACCAACTCCCTGGCCGGCTACTTCGGCTACTTCGGCTCGGCCGCCACGGACGCCAACGGCAAGAGCTACTACAGCTACGACATCGCGGGCAGCAACTGGCACATCGTCAACCTCGACAGCCAGTGCGAGCTCGTCCCCGGCGGCTGCGGCGTCGGCTCCGCCCAGGAGCTGTGGCTCAAGGCCGACCTCGCCGCCAACAGCGGCAAGAACGTCATCGCCCTGTGGCACAAGCCCCGCTACAGCTCCGGCGCCACCGACTATCAGCCGGTCCAGCCGCTGTGGGATGACCTCTACGCCGCGGGCGTCGACATCCTGCTCGACGGTCACGACCACATCTATGAGCGCACGGCCCCGATGATGTCGGGTGCGACCCTCGCGGCCGACCCGGTCGCCGATCCGACCTACGGCATCACCCAGTTCACCGTCGGCACCGGCGGCGAGGGCCACCACGGTCTGGCCGCCACCCTGCCCACCAGCCAGGTCCGCAACGCGTCGACCTTCGGCATCCTCAAGCTCACCCTGCACGCGAACTCGTATGACTGGGTCTTCCTGCCCATCGATGGCTCGACCTTCACCGACTCCGGCACCCGCGCCGTCCATGGCGCGCCGGCCCTGCCCGACACCACCGACCCGGTGGTCATCGGTGCCCGGCGACATGACCGCCGAGGCCACCGGCCCGTCCGGTGCCATCGTGTCCTACAGCGCCTCCGCCTCCGACGATGTCGACGGCGTCCTCGCCCCGACCTGCCTGCCGGCCTCGGGCGGCACCTTCCCGCTCGGTGACACCCTCGTCACCTGCAGCGCCACCGATGCCGCGAGCAACACCGGCTCCGCGGCCTTCCACGTCCTCGTGGTCGACACCACGGGCCCCCTGGTCACGGTGCCCGCCGACATCACGACCCCCGCCACCGGTCCCTCCGGGGCACCGGTCAGCTTCAGCGCCAGCGCCAGCGACCTCGTCGACGGCAGCCTGGTGCCCGTCTGCGTGCCGGCCTCGGGCAGCACCTTCGCCATCGCCGACACCCTCGTCACCTGCAGCGTCGATGACGCCGCGGGCAACCCCGGCTCGGCGGCCTTCCACGTCACCGTCACGGCCTACGTGCCACCGCCCGACACCACCGACCCGGTGGTCGTCGGTGCCCGGCGACATGACCGCCGAGGCCACCGGCCCGTCCGGTGCCATCGTGTCCTACAGCGCCTCCGCCTCCGACGATGTCGACGGCGTCCTCGACCCGACCTGCCTGCCGGTCTCGGGTGGCACCTTCCCGCTCGGTGACACGCTCGTCACCTGCAGCGCCACCGATGCCGCGAGCAACACCGGCTCCGCCGCCTTCCACGTCCTCGTGGTCGACACCACGGGCCCCCTGGTCACGGTGCCCGCCGACATCACGACCCCCGCCACCGGTCCCTCCGGGGCACCGGTCAGCTTCAGCGCCTCCGCCAGCGACCTCGTCGACGGCAGCCTGGTGCCCGTCTGCGTGCCGGCCTCGGGCAGCACCTTCGCCATCGCCGACACCCTCGTCACCTGCAGCGTCGATGACGCCGCGGGCAACCCCGGCTCGGCGTCCTTCCACGTGATCGTCACGGCCTACGTGCCACCGCCCGACACCACCGACCCGGTGGTCGTCGTGCCCGGCGACATGACCGCCGAGGCCACCGGCCCGTCCGGTGCCATCGTGTCCTACAGCGCCTCCGCCTCCGACGATGTCGACGGCGTCCTCACCCCGACCTGCCTGCCGGTCTCGGGCGGCACCTTCCCGCTCGGTGACACCCTCGTCACCTGCAGCGCCACCGATGCCGCGAGCAACACCGGCTCCGCCGCCTTCCACGTCCTCGTGGTCGACACCACGGGCCCCGCTGGTCACGGTGCCCGCCGACATCACGACCCCCGCCACCGGTCCCTCCGGGGCACCGGTCAGCTTCAGCGCCTCCGCCAGCGACCTCGTCGACGGCAGCCTGGTGCCCGTCTGCGTGCCGGCCTCGGGCAGCACCTTCGCCATCGCCGACACCCTCGTCACCTGCAGCGTCGATGACGCCGCGGGCAACCCCGGCTCGGCATCCTTCCACGTGACCGTCACGGCCGTCCGCCCGACACCACCGACCCGGTGGTCGTCGTGCCCGGCGACATGACCGCCGAGGCCACCGGCCCGTCCGGTGCCATCGTGTCCTACAGCGCCTCCGCCTCCGACGATGTCGACGGCGTCCTCGCCCCGACCTGCCTGCCGGTCTCGGGTGGCACCTTCCCGCTCGGTGACACCCTCGTCACCTGCAGCGCCACCGATGCCGCGAGCAACACCGGCTCCGCGAGCCTTCCACGTCCTCGTGGTCGACACCACGGGCCCGCTGGTCACGGTGCCCGCCGACATCACGACCCCCGCCACCGGTCCCTCCGGTGCCACCGGTCAGCTTCAGCGCCACCGCCAGCGACCTCGTCGACGGCAGCCTGGTGCCCGTCTGCGTGCCGGCCTCGGGCAGCACCTTCGCCATCGGCGACACCCTCGTCACCTGCAGCGTCGATGACGCCGCGGGCAACCCCGGCTCGGCGGCCTTCCACGTGATCGTCACGGCCTACGTGCCACCGCCCGACACCACCGACCCGGTGGTCATCGGTGCCCGGCGACATACCGCCGAGGCCACCGGCCGTCCGGTGCCATCGTGTCCTACAGCGCCTCCGCCTCCGACGATGTCGACGGCGTCCTCACCCCGACCTGCCTGCCGGTCTCGGGTGGCACCTTCCCCCTCGGTGACACGCTCGTCACCTGCAGCGCCACCGATGCCGCGAGCAACACCGGCTCCGCCGCCTTCCACGTCCTCGTGGTCGACACCACGGGCCCCGTGGTCACGGTGCCCGCCGACATCACGACCCCCGCCACCGGTCCCTCCGGGGCACCGGTCAGCTTCAGCGCCAGCGCCAGCGACCTCGTCGACGGCAGCCTGGTGCCCGTCTGCGTGCCGGCCTCGGGCAGCACCTTCGCCATCGGTGACACCCCGTCACCTGCAGCGTCGACGACGCCGCGGGCAACCCCGGCTCGGCGTCCTTCCACGTGACCGTCACGGCCACGTGCCCGCCCGACACCACCGACCCGGTGGTCGTCGTGCCCGGCGACATGACCGCCGAGGCCACCGGCCCGTCCGGTGCCATCGTGTCCTACAGCGCCTCCGCCTCCGACGATGTCGACGGCGTCCTCGCCCCGACCTGCCTGCCGGTCTCGGGTGGCACCTTCCCGCTGGGTGACACGCTCGTCACCTGCAGCGCCACCGATGCCGCGAGCAACACCGGCTCCGCGCGCCTTCCACGTCCTCGTGGTCGACACCACGGGCCCCCTGGTCACGGTGCCCGCCGACATCACGACCCCCGCCACCGGTCCCTCCGGGGCACCGTCAGCTTCAGCGCCTCCGCCAGCGACCTCGTCGACGGCAGCCTGGTGCCCGTCTGCGTGCCGGCCTCGGGCAGCACCTTCGCCATCACCGACACCCTCGTCACCTGCAGCGTCGATGACGCCGCGGGCAACCCCGGCTCGGCGTCCTTCCACGTGACCGTCACGGCCTATGCCGCCCGACACCACCGACCCGGTGGTCATCGTGCCCGGCGACATGACCGCCGAGGCCACCGGCCCGTCGGGTGCCATCGTGTCCTACAGCGCCTCCGCCTCCGACGATGTCGACGGCGTCCTCACCCCGACCTGCCTGCCGGTCTCGGGTGGCACCTTCCCCCTCGGTGACACGCTCGTCACCTGCAGCGCCACCGATGCCGCGAGCAACACCGGCTCCGCCGCCTTCCACGTCCTCGTGGTCGACACCACGGGCCCCCTGGTCACGGTGCCCGCCGACATCACGACCCCCGCCACCGGTCCCTCCGGGGCCACCGGTCAGCTTCAGCGCCTCCGCCAGCGACCTCGTCGACGGCAGCCTGGTGCCCGTCTGCGTGCCGGCCTCGGGCAGCACCTTCGCCATCACCGACACCCTCGTCACCTGCAGCGTCGATGACGCCGCGGGCAACCCCGGCTCGGCGGCCTTCCACGTCATCGTCACGGCCTACGTGCCACCGCCCGACACCACCGACCCGGTGGTCGTCGTGCCCGGCGACATGACCGCCGAGGCCACCGGACCGTCCGGTGCCATCGTGTCCTACAGCGCCTCCGCCCTCCGACGATGTCGACGGCGTCCTCACCCCGACCTGCCTGCCGGTCTCGGGTGGCACCTTCCCCCTCGGTGACACGCTCGTCACCTGCAGCGCCACCGATGCCGCGAGCAACACCGGCTCCGCCGCCTTCCACGTCCTCGTGGTCGACACCACGGGCCCCCTGGTCACGGTGCCCGCCGACATCACGACCCCCGCCACCGGTCCCTCCGGGGCACCGGTCAGCTTCAGCGCCTCCGCCAGCGACCTCGTCGACGGCAGCCTGGTGCCCGTCTGCGTGCCGGCCTCGGGCAGCACCTTCGCCATCACCGACACCCTCGTCACCTGCAGCGTCGATGACGCCGCGGGCAACCCCGGCTCGGCGTCCTTCCACGTGACCGTCACGGCCTACGTGCCCCGCCCGACACCACCGACCCGGTGGTCGTCGTGCCCGGCGACATGACCGCCGAGGCCACCGGACCGTCCGGTGCCATCGTGTCCTACAGCGCCTCCGCCTCTCGACGATGTCGACGGCGTCCTCACCCCGACCTGCCTGCCGGTCTCGGGTGGCACCTTCCCGCTCGGTGACACGCTCGTCACCTGCAGCGCCACCGACGCCGCGAGCAACACCGGCTCCGCGCGCCTTCCACGTCCTCGTGGTCGACACCACCGGCCCGCTGGTCACGGTGCCCGCCGACATCACGACCCCCGCCACCGGTCCCTCCGGGGCCACCGTCAGCTTCAGCGCCTCCGCCAGCGACCTCGTCGACGGCAGCCTGGTGCCCGTCTGCGTGCCGGCCTCGGGCAGCACCTTCGCCATCGCCGACACCCTCGTCACCTGCAGCGTCGATGACGCCGCGGGCAACCCCGGCTCGGCGTCCTTCCACGTGACCGTCACGGCCTACGTGGCGCCCGACACCACCGACCCGGTGGTCGTCGTGCCCGGCGACATGACCGCCGAGGCCACCGGCCCGTCCGGTGCCATCGTGTCCTACAGCGCCTCCGCCCTCCGACGATGTCGACGGCGTCCTCACCCCGACCTGCCTGCCGGTCTCGGGTGGCACCTTCCCGCTGGGTGACACGCTCGTCACCTGCAGCGCCACCGACACCGCCGGCAACACCGGCTCCGCGAGCCTTCCACGTCCTCGTGGTCGACACCACCGGCCCGCTGGTCACGGTGCCCGCCGACATCAGCGACCCCCGCCACCGGTCCCGCCGGGTGCCATCGTCACCTTCAGCGCCTCCGCCCTCGACCTCGTCGACGGCAGCCTGGTGCCCGTCTGCGTGCCGGCCTCGGGCAGCACCTTCGCCATCGCTGACACCCTCGTCACCTGCAGCGTCGACCGACGCCGCGGGCAACACCGGCTCCGCGAGCCTTCCACGTGACCGTCACGACGGTCCCGGCCGCGGCCATCGATCCCACCACCAAGCACTTCGGGACCGTCGACGTCGGCGACACGCACGACGAGACGTTCACCGTCACCAATACCGGCACCGGGTCGCTCCATGTCGGCACCGTCGACTCGACCGGCTCAGGCTCGTTCGATGTCCAGACTCAACGACTGCCTGGGCGCCCATCTGTCCAACGGTGAGAGCTGCGACATCAAGGTCCGGTTCGCGCCGGGCAGTGGGGGAGACAAGAGCGCCACGCTGAGCGTGGAGTCCAACGCATCGACGGTCTCCGCCGACCTGTCGGGCACCGGTCACATGCCGCCGCCGCCGCCCGCGCCCACGGCCGAGCTGACCCCGGCGTCCCACGACTTCGGCGACGTGGTCGTCGGGCATACCCGGACCCGGACGTTCACGCTGACCAATACCGGTGCTGCGGCCCTGACCGGCATCTCGCTGGACCAGACCGGCTCGGCACGGTTCTCCATCTCGGACGACACGTGCACGGGCACGACCGTCCAGCCGACCGAGGCCTGCACGTTCGATGTGACGTTCGCGCCCACCGACGCAGGTCACAAGGCGGGCGACCGTCAAGGTCATGTCCAACGCGGACAACGGCGATCAGACGGCCGACTTCTCGGGCGACGGCATCGATGCCCCGACCGAGCCGTTCGCGACCCTGACCCCCGACTCGAAGACCTTCCCCGATACCACCGTGGGTGACCACGTGGACCGGGACCTCGTCCTCCAGAACACCGGCACGGGTTCGCTCACGGGCATCGCCCTGGGCACGACCGGTTCCCAGTTCGGCATCCAGGGCGACGACTGCCCGTCCTCCCTCGACGCGGGTGACAGCTGCACCATCACGGTCCGGTTCGCCCCGACCAGCACCGGCGACAAGTCCGGCTCGCTCCGGGTGACCAGCGACAACGCGGTCAACGGCACCGTCGAGGCGCCGTTGTCGGGCAAGGGCGTCGCCGCTCCTGCCGCCGTGGCCATCGAACCCGACAGCTACGACTTCGGCCAGGTCGACAGCGGCGCCACCCGCAGTCACACGTTCGTCGTGCACAACACGGGGGGCACGACCGTCCGTGTCACGAGCCTCCGCAAGGTCAGCGGCTCGAGTGCGTTCAGCATCCCGGGGCTGAGCGACCATTGCAGTGGCCGGTATGTCGGCCCGGGTGCGACATGCAGCTTCCGGGTGACCTTCACCGCAGCCGCGGCGGGTGGCTCGAAGGTGGCCCATATCGAGGCCAGGGGCATCGGGTTCGAGACGACCTCGCTGGTCGTCACCGGCCAGACCCTGCCGTTCACGGCCAAGGTCGATGCCTACATCTCGACCGATGCAGCCCACAGCGATCCGGTCGGCAAGGGGATCTTCTGCTCGGCGGCGTGCGACGAGCAGACGGTCGAGCAGCGTGGCCCGCAAGGGCACGACCGTCACCTACCGGGTGAAGGTCAAGAACGTCGGTGATGGCCAGGACGACATCGCGGTCCAGCTGGACCTGAGTGGCTCGACCGCCATCGTGGACAAGGTCAAGGTGCTCCGGGTCAGCTACCACGCTGACAAGGCGCACCCCGCCAGGGCGAAGCGGACGAGCAAGCTGGGCGTCACGTCCAAGGTCACCCATGACGGCTATACCATCCAGGACCTCGATCCGGGGAGCTACGCCTACTTCCTGGTGCAGGTGACGCTCGACCGGCACGCACACTCCGGGCGCACGAGCGACATCGTCATCACGACCCAGTCCTTGCACGATCCGTCCGTGACCGATGTGGTCCGTGGGAGGGTCACCGTTCGCTGACGACGACCGACCCTCGATCCAGCCGCGTGGTGACCGTGCCACCGGCGCACGGCCCACCAGCTGGATCAGGCCGGGTCCTCGATCAGGGCTCTATCGGCCACGGTGCCCGGGGGGCCGTGGCCGATCGGTCAGCTCGCGGCTGGCGATGCGGCTGGCGCGAGCGCGGGCGATGCCGCGGAGCAGCGAGGGCTGACCTTCGCCTTGAGGGCATCGAAGGCTGCCGCGACGCCGTCGACCGCGTTCTCGATGGTGGCGGCCTTGTCGCCCAGGGTGCCGGAGCCCGTGAGGCCCCCGATGGCGGCCTGCAGGCCACCGAGCGCGGTGCCGAGCGCGCGCGCCTCCGGGCCGAACGCGGCCGTCGCCGACTGCACGAACGCCGTGCCGTTGGTCAGGACCAGCCGGACGGCATCGATGGTGCCGAGCACGCCGGCGGTGGCGAAGTCCATCCCGGTGAGCGCGTCGAGCGATGACTGGAGCGTGGCAAGGTCCGCGCACACCTGGGCGCTCGTCACGGGGCTGCCGCTGGGCGTGACGCTGGCACCCGGTGCGACGCTCGCGTTCGCCGACACGGCAGGTGTTGGCGTGGGCACGGCGGTCGGCGTCGGGGTGGGGGCAGGCGTCGGCGTCGACGCCGCGTTGCCACAGCCGGCGGCGATGAGCAGGACCGCCAGGAGCGCGACCATCCCGGTGCGCCGCGGTCGTGTGGTCAGGTCCATGGAAGACACTCCTTCAAGGTGCGCAGCGGGTCGGAGATGGGCATTCGCGCTGGCACGATGGTCGCACGACCACATCATCCGCCGAGTGCGTGCGCCTCTGCACCGTTCCGCACTTGTGACGCACGCAATACAGGCGTATCCTCCACGTGCTTCATCGCTCGCCCAGAACGCGTGATGCAGGCGTCACTGGAGGGAGGTCCTCGTCACATGCGAGAGAACCGTAGGGTCCTTCGGGTTGGTCTGCTCGTCGCGTTCCTGGTCGTGACCGTTGTGTCTGCCGCGCAGGCATATCGCGGCCAGACCCACTGGAGCGTCACCGTGTCCGCCAATGCAGCGGTCGTGTCCTGCGACAAGGACGTGAAGCTGACGGCGACCGTGCTGGATACCGCCACGAACCGCCCGGTCCGCGACGAGAAGGTGACATGGTCGATCACGTCCTCACCGTCACATGACGATCGGCTCAGTGACCGATGGACGCGTACGAATGGTGCGGGCAAGGCGACGGTGACGCTCTCCTTCGGTGACAAGGCTGGGGTACGAGTCGATCACGGCGACTGCAGGTCGGGCGCAGGGGACGGTGACCGTGACCTGCACCAAGGACTCGCATCACGACGGTGGGCACGATTGGCCGCCCCATCACTCCCACCCGCACGACTACCCTGACGGCCTGCACGAAGCGCTGCATGGCTTCCAGGTCTTCGGGGTGCACGTGTTCGACTTCGCTCGCGGTCGATCCTGACCGCCCGTTCGTTCGTCCTGGCTGCGCTTGGCGACAGCTCGCGCGATCATCCGTTGTGCGCCACGCCCGTTGAGTCACGTCTGATCGCGGGGCAGCGCGTCGGATGACGGCGCCCGGGCCCCCCGGGCCGCCACCCCAGGGCTGGGCGCCATATCCCCCACAGCCGCCCGCTCCACCGCCCGATCAGCGGACCGTGCGGGTCCGCCGGCGTCGCAGAAGGCACCGCCGCTGGCCATGGGTGCTCGTCGGCGTGCTGACCGTGCCGCTCATCATCGCCGCGACAGCCGCCGCGTTGCTTGGTCTTCGATACTGGCCGTTGCTGGACGATGTCCGCCAGTGCCAAGGCGGCCGCCCAGCAGCTCAAGTCGGACGTCGACGTCCACGACGATCGCGATCGACGCCCCGCAGCTCGCGCTCCTGCGCCGGTGACGTGCAGGCACTGGACACCGCGCTGGCCCCCGTGCGGGACACCCTGGCCCATGACCCGCTCGTGGATATCGCTCGCGGGATCCCGGTGCTCAGGGACCAGGTCGCTGGTGCCGATGCCGTGGTCGGCGCCGCGGATGACCTCGTCGCTGCCGGTCACGACGCCATGGCGCTGGGTGATCGATACCTCGCGATCCGGGCCCGCGCCGCGCAGACGGCCGGGGATTCGACGCTGGGGGACCTCGTCGAGCTGATGGCGACGTCCACCCAGGTCGTCGACCACATCTCCGGCCTGCTGGCATCTGCCCAGCAACAGCTCGCAGCGGTGCCGGACGGGGTCATCGGGCAGATCGGTGATGCGAAGGCCTTGATGGCTGGACCCATCGACCGCTATGGCCCGATCCTCGCCGAGTACTCGCGATACGACGAGATCGTCCCCCAGATCCTTGGCTGGGGTGGCCAGAAGCGATACCTGGTGCTCGCGGAGGACCCGGCGGAGCTCCGGCCGACGGGCGGATTCATCGGCACGTACGGCATCGTGACGTTCACGAACGGACGGCTGACGGAACGCCAGTTCCACGATGTCTACCAGCTGGACCTGCAGGACTGGCTGCCGTATGTCCAGCCGCCGGACGCGCTCAAGGACCACCTCCTCGGCGACTATCCCTGGCAGCTCGCGGATGCCAACTGGTCGCCGGACTTCCCGACCTCCGCGCAGGACGCGCTTCGCCTCTATTCGCTGGAGGCCAAGGACACGGACATCGATGGTGTGATCGGGATCACCACCTATGCGCTCGACCGTCTCCTGGAGGTCACTGGGCCCGTGCAGGTCCCCGGGATACGACACGACCATCGCGGCAGGGGAGACCACGTTCAAGACCCTTGCGCTGACCCGCGAGGCGCCGGCAGCCCGGGCCAGGACCGCAAGAAGAGCTTCCTCGAACCATTCTCGGTGGCGGTGCTGGATGACCTGTTCGCGCTGCCCACCGCGCAGTGGCCACAGCTCCTGTCCACGATCGCCACGCTGGGCCAGGACCGGCTCGCGAGCGTCTGGTTCAAGGACCCACCGCCCAGGGCCTCATCGCTGACACCGCATGGTCCGGGAGCGTCCGGCAGCGATGCCGGGCGACTACGTGTTTGCCGTGGATGCCAACCAGGCTCCGGCATCCAAATACAACCTCGCGGTGACGAGGAGCACCGATCTGGATGTCCGGATCGACGATGCGGGCAACGTGGACGACACACTGACGCTGACCTACCAGAACGACGCGGGCAAGAAGGGCGAGCCGTATGCCTCGCTCCGCAAGTGGAGCACGAATCCGGACGGCACGTATGCTACGTACACTCGAGTGCTGACCGTCCCAGGGAGTCAGATCGAGGACGTCTCGGGCGGAAGCCTGGTCACGCTGAGCGCTCCGGAGTCGATCACGGAGGAGGCTGGTCGCGCGGTGTTCGCGAACTACGTGCGTGGTGCCCCCCGGCAAGACGTCATTGTCCTACCGATGGAGCTCGCCGTATGCTGCGACGCTCAACGAACGGAGTGGGTACGTACACCTTGACCATCCAGAAGCAGTCCGGGATGCGGCCGGAGCCACTGACGCGTCCGGATCCACCTGCCGGCCGGCGCTCGCGTCATGGCCGAGCTCGCCCGGCATCCGGATCGAGGATGGTGTCGCGACCTTGTCAACGATCTTGACGCAGGACCTCCAGGTCGCCATCCGGTACCGACAATGACGACGGACCGCGCCTGATGGAGTTGCGTCGACAGACTGGGTTGCTCCGCCGCTGGGCGTGGCTCATCATCGTGTGCGTGCTCGTGGCGGGCTGGCGCGGCCTACCTGGTGAGCGCCAACCAGGCCAAGTCGTACGAGAGCAAGGCCACGCTCATCGTGGGGCAGTCGCTGACGGCCGTGAACCCGGACTACAACCAGCTGCTGGCGTCACAGCGACTCTCCCAGACCTACGCGGTCGTGGCAACCCTGGGAACCACGCTGCAGCGTGTCATCGAGTCGCTGGACCTGCCGCTCACGCCGGACGAGCTCCGCAGCAAGGTGAGCGCGCAGGCGCCGATCGACAGCACGCTCATCACCATCCGCGCGAGCGACGCGGATCCCGTCGTCGCGGCCGCCATCGCGAACGCGATCGCCAACGAGCTGATCGTGGCATCGCCCGCCATCCAGGGACAGCAGGCGGATGTCCAGGACTTCGTGGACAGGCAGCTCAGCGCGCTCCAGTCCCAGATCCAGCAGATCCAGGATGAGATCGACCGCCTGGGCTCCGTTCCCGGTCCGCACCGCCGAGCAGGACCAGCAGCTGGAGACACTCCAGAGCAGCCTGACGCAGGTGCGCTCGACATACACCGCGATGCTCCAGTCCTCGTCCGGCTCGTCCGCGAACCTCCTGACGCTGGCGGACCCGGCCGTCCCAGCCGTGACCCCGTCGTCCCCGAAGGTCCTGCTCAACACGATCCTGGCTGCCATGGTGGGACTGCTCCTCGCGGTGGGCATCGCCTTCCTGGTGGAGCACCTGGATGACACCATGAAGTCCCCCGAGGATGTGGCCGAGGTCGCCGGTATCCCGACGCTGGGTGTCATCGGACGCATCAAGCCCGACAGGGGACGTCACAAGGGCTTGGCCACCCTGTCGAACCCGCGCGCTCCAGCTTCCGAGGCGTTCCGGACGCTTCGCACCAACCTGGGCTTCGCCAGTGTCGACGCACCGGTCCGGGCGATCCTGGTCACGAGCGCCATGCCCGGCGAGGGCAAGACGACCGTGGCGTCAACCTGGCTGTCGTCTTCGCCCAGGCGGGCAAGCGGGTCATCCTGCTGGACGCGGACCTGCGCCGTCCTGGCGTACACCGGGCCTTCCAGCTGCCGAACGACACGGGCTTGAGCGGGCTGCTTCGGGCGGACGGACGTCCGTACACGTCAGTGGCGCAGCAGGTCCAGGAGAACCTCCGGGTCATCACCACCGGCGCGCTGCCTCCAAATCCGGCGGAGTTCTTGGGGTCGCAACGGATGAAGGACTTGCTGGCGCAGCTCAAGGGAGATGCGGACATCGTCATCGTGGACAGCCCGCCACTCCAGGCCGTGACGGATGCCGCCGTGCTGGCGACGGAGGTGGATGGGACGCTTCTGGTGGTCGATGCCGGCAAGACCAGAAGAGGGGCCGTGCGGCAGGCACGAGAGGCGCTGGACCGGGTGGACGCAAGAGTGCTCGGCGCGGCGCTCAACAGGCTTGACGGAGCGTGCCGGGAGCTACTACTACCGGTACTACCAAGACGTCCCCTTGGCTCGTCAATAACGTCACCGACAAGCCGGGTAATGCGGCAGCGAGCTCGACGGGCAGCCTAACTGGGTGGTGCCCTCGCTACGCTTTGGCCGTGGGACAGATCCACCTGAGGCAGCGAGCGCCCAACTGACCCATTGGCACCCTGCCCGACCAGGTTGCGCGGATGCGAATCAGGGTCGCGCGGCCCGAGTGAGCATGGCTGTCGGTCAGCCGCTCAGCCACGACGACCAGCTTGTTCCCGAAGCGTCCGATAAGACCGTGCTTGAACCCGCGCCATGCGGCCCAGACTGCAGGAAATAACCATCGAGACTCATCGCCTGGAAGAGGCGTCCCGGTTCATGGCGGTAGTACATGGCGTAGCGACGCGGCCGAGACCGCGTTGAAGCCGGCACGCTTCAGAAGCGCTCCTCGATTTCCGGGGAGGTCATCCGATAGACCAAGTTTCCCGGCGTCTTCGTGGTCCGTCAGCCAAGCCGACTCGTACCGCGGCCTGCGTTAACGCGGCCTCGCGCGGGCTCGGTCACCGACACCCACCGCCGTGCTGCGCGGGCCATCTCGCCGAGTCCAAGCTCCGGGTGCTGGAGGTGATGCAGGCCGTCGTGGACGAAGACAAGGTCGAAGCCACCGTTAGGGAAAGGCAACTGCTCGATGTCCGCGACATCGTGATGTTGAGCCCAAAGCGGCGCGCTCGTGCCTGCGTCCGCTTCGCAGCCCCCAGTGAGATCATGTAGATTTACGCGCGCTCCCGCGCGCGCAAGGTATTCCGCATCCATTCCTGAGCCCCCACAGACTGTGAGCGCTGTCATTCCCACCAGATGGGCTCCGACTCGTC
>CAWJKF010000013.1:0-228225 GCA_963843335.1 uncultured Chloroflexia bacterium | reverse complement strand
CTCCCGCCTCCCACGCTGAGCTGCCTTAATGAAGTTGGCGCAGGTATTCCGTCAGAGCGTCGGTGATCGCGCTTACTCACTGCAGGATTAAACGCACCGATAGTGTTTTCGCTCCACCGAATCTGAAGGCATTTTCATTGCCGCAAATTAACTTACCGTTGTCGTCAATGTAAAACAGCCCTGCGGACAGAACAGACGCATCATTCAGGCATACCACATCACCACACTCTATCATGGCTTTTAGTTGTTCCTTTGACCGCTCTCCGTGTCTGGAAAGCGTTCCGGATTATTCCCCTCGACAGGCAAATAAGACGGTTTTTCTGGCAGGCTCAATCCCATATAAACATCCCTGTGTGGTCTCTTTCATTCCCAGGGGGATAATCGGACTGCAGGAAAGTGAATTAAACAATCAGGCAACGAAAATCCGATGTCCCGGTGGTGGATACACCAGAAAACGGTGAGCAGGTTATAATGCAACTCAATCAATCACGCATGCACGTATTTTTGGGCAAGAAAACCTAAGATTTAGCCATACATGTCTTAATAATTTAATGCACAATGTGAGCGAATTTACGTCATTCAATTTATAATTAATTTTTCAACTTCTGCCAGAATTAATTCACACCTTATAAAATCATTGCTTAGTGTTAAGTTGCTTCTCAATGACTCTGACTATAATCTGATAACCGATGAGCGTTACCATTGTACAGATCACTAATAGCGCAATCCCCACGAAACCCTCAATATCGCGTTGATTAAATAGCGTTGCTAACTCTGTCCAAAACTGCTGCTCTCCTTGTGTCGATGGATCTGACGGTCTTACCAGAAGGAACGTCATTACAAACAAAGATACTGCGATAAGGATTCTAAACCCCGCTGGGACACGTTTTGCTTCCATTTAAAACCACCTCAATTGTGCCAAAAGACATTAGTCCATTACGTAATTTCACTTGTGAAGTAGAGAGTAATGCTTGCCGAATAGCGATGAAATCAGTTCTGTGTTGCAAAGTGATACAACCTAAAGATACACCAAGAGGCCCGCGAGGATGTAGTCTGAAATTCCCTCGCTCTACATTATTAACCCACATATGGTCATCTATCCTTCCATCATCACGATACAAAGCAAACCATTCATACTTGATAACTGGCGTTGAAGTAGGCCATGAGTAGAAATCATGCAAGTCAGTTCGGATTATACCTTTCCAGCCACCGGTTGGGCGCTTAACGATGTGATATAAACCATCAGGTATTGGCCCGTTGTCTGGAACTGCAATGCATCCTGCACGATTGCGATATTCCCTGTTACCAGAGTACGCCATAAACGTCCCTATCCCATACATGAGTAAAGGTGAGTAATCTGCATCATTGACAGTGAAAATTCCTTTTAATGCCATGTCTGGCTCCTTCTACTTTGATCATTTTATAGATGAGTGTGATTTATCATAATGCCTCATCATAAAATGAAAATGATCTGCGTCTAATATTCAACACAATCATGAGTTAGTGATATATCTAATATTTACTGTGTTTCTATTTCGCCAACGTGCTGAAAACTCTGATAGACTTTGATAACTCAGTGCTGAATGTAGATAACACTCTTTATAATTCTACCGCCAGATTTCCTGCACCAGGTTTAGAAAGTAGCTTTGTGAATAGTATGCTTACGGAGAGTTTCGGGGCAAAAAAATCGGCTCTGGCCTCACGAAGGATGCTGATTTGGAAAGCCATTTTTATACGCACGTCTTCAAATTGCCGATGAAGACAGCACTAACATTGCAATATGTTAATTAATGGTGAGCAGGTCAAAACCAGTCAAAGTGATGGCATTCTGTTCGCCACGTAATATTTAATATCATCGTAAGCTGGCGATGACCGCTGAAGATGGTCAGGTATTGAATATTCGCTTCGATCAGGGAATGGGATACCGTGCATTAACTTTGTATCACAGCGGTATAGCTTTAAGTTCAGCGATAACGTTTCTTTGCGGTCAGGTAATAAGGCGCTGGTCTGCAAGGAGGAAAATGTGGTCAACAGCGAAGAAAGTTAGGCAACTGATGTATTTGTGGAAGTGATCGCATCCTGACAGTTAACCGCTCCCGATGCGATATCGGGAGCGTCTTTCCATTCAGACGACTTTCTGTTTACCGGCAATGACCTGAATAAACTCCTGCACCTGCTTTTGTTTCCGCGCCGACAACTTGCATACCTGGCGCAGAGACTGCATCAGTTCGCTCTCCTGCCGGGCGGTGAGAACAATACAACCTTCCATTACCTTTACATCTACTGCTGTGCCAGTGGCAAAACCGGCAGCTTCCAGCCATTGTCCTTTCATAGTGATGGCGGGTATACGGCTGTAATCCGGATAGCGGCTTGCATAGCTAACGGTTAATTGCCGATTATTTGCTGGAGAGACTTCTGGTTCAGTCGGTTGTGCAATAGAATGGGCGTCAGTCATGATTACTATTCCCTATAAATAGTGATTGTGATTAGCGGCGCGGGTGTGTTGGCGCACATCCGCACCGCGCTAAATACCTGTATATATCATCAGGAAAGAGAAGAAAAGTCCAGCTAAAAACAGAGTGAAATAAGTAATTTATAAAATCATTTTATTATAAAACGTAAGGTTTATCTGGCAGGAAATAATAAGAGGCGCACCAGTAAGGTGCGCAATAAATAAGTATCAGGATTTTTTACGCGAGGCTTTTTTACCTGTGCTGGCCGCACGTTCGGCTTTGATTTTTTCCAGTAATGCAGCAGCGCTGTTTTCACCGCTGATCAGTTCCGGATTTTCTGCCCGCCACTGGGCGGTAAGTTCACCCCGGAACGCTTTCGCCAGGATGGATTGAGTGAGGTTGTTAACGCGGGCCAGCGCGTTATTGACCTGTTTTTCAATGGTGTCAGCGTATGAGAAGAGTTGTTCGACACGGCGGACGATTTCGTGTTGCTCCATCAATTGACGGAATATTAAGCTAAATTTTTCACATCAGTTCTTCATAGTTTACTTTCTGTTGAGCCACTCCGACGCCGAAATTCAACAACTTTTCCCAGAAAATCATTTACATCATTTAATTAAATAAATTTAGATAAGCAAAACTCTTCATTAACTCTGAATTTAATACAATCGGCTGTTATACTGCTTCCTGGCAGTCTTTCGGATTAGATCGCAACATCACCAGGAGGATCCGCCCATTTTTGCTTATAAGTAAATCACCAGGTTTAGCCCGGTGAGCATCTGTAATGCTTCTTCAAATTTGAAATTGATCAATATATTTTGTATTATCATTAGAGTAATTCACGGGCCCTTATATCCCGTGCAAATATCAAGGGATGGCCTTCATTCTTTAATCTTCAACTTTTAAATTACTGCCAAATGGACCAATTCCAAATGAATGTTTATCATTTGTTGAAATTTGTTCAAGACACATTTTTAAAAAATCTTTGCAACAATTATGTTTAACATCGCCAATTTTCCGTTAGGTCTCCAGCTATTGCTTTTGAAAGCACCGCCTGACGAAAACGATTTAGGATTTTTGGGATTTGCTCAAGACTTGCTTTGGTGCTGTCTACCTGCGCCAGCAGCGTATCAAGTTTTTCCGCAATGTTTTTTTGTTCAGCGAGTGGCAGGATAGGTAACTCGTATTTTTCAACAAACTCTTTAGGTACCCGTTTATGCCCTACAGAACCAGACATATTCAATGCCCCATTAATTAAAAACTCTTTACTTTTAACCAAGGCAAGGAGTAAATATGGGTTTACCCGATTACTAACTGAGCGTAAAACAAAATATTCTGTGCTGCCAGCACCATAACCATTGGGGAAATTATTAATTACAGCGGCTTTACCATTTTCAAAGCACGGCGTTATTTTAGCAAAAATAACATCATTATTTGCAAATTGGGTAAACCCTTTTTTTACATCTTTCCATTTTCTGGTTTCGTAGCTACATGTTCCTAAATAATCTGTAGGAACATCATCCATAGGCATAAAACCTACATCAAGATCGTCATCATGTTTGTGCTTAGGATTGATATCGCATACTTCACCAATAGTGCTTACTACCCACCCCTCTGGCAATTTCCCCGCACTCATTCCTTCACCTCACCAAACGCTTCCTGCAGCAACTGACGCTGCGCATCGGCTTCATCGTTCGCACCCAGTTCACGCATCAGCGCATCAAGTTCGCCCATCGCCTGTACTAGCTCACCCATCGCTTCTGCCGCTAAAATATCCGGCTCCGGCAGGTTGTCGGCATCAATGCTGTCTTTATCTTTCAGCCAGGAGATATCCAGCGAATCGGACTTAGCCGTACGGATCCACTCGCGGCTGAATTTGCGCCAGCGGCTGGTAGCCAGATGCTGATCGGTATTTTTGTTCTCTTCGCTATCGGCAATTTCCGCCTCTTCAGCGTTAAAACTCCACTCACCTTCGCTACGCGGGCTTAAGCCGTGCGGATCTTCACCATATACGCGCTCGAACGGCTGTAAATGGTCGTCGGTAAACGGCGTGCGTTTGCCAAAGCTCGGCATATTGGTTCGCAGATCGTACACCCACACGTCATCGGTACAGTTCTTATCCTGTGTCGGCTTCGCCACTGTGCCTTTGGTGAAAAAGAGCACGTTGGTCTTCACGCCCTGGGCATAAAAAATACCGGTCGGCAGGCGCAGAATAGTATGCAGATGGCACTTATCCATCAGGTCACGACGAATTTCGGTGCCTTTGCCGCCTTCGAATAAAACGTTATCCGGTACCACCACCGCCGCACGCCCGCCGGGGAGCAGAGTTTCAACAATATGCTGCATAAAGCAGAGCTGTTTGTTGCTGGTCGGGTGAACGAAGGTGCGCGTAATGTTGGTGCCTGCCGCGCTGCCAAACGGTGGGTTGGTGGCGACCACATGCGCCATCGGCAATGTTTCACCATCGCTACCCAGCGTGTTACCCAGGCGGATAGCGCCACCGTGGTCGAGGTTCCCTTCAATGTCGTGCAGCAGGCAGTTCATCAGCGCCAGGCGACGGGTTCCAGGCACCAGTTCCAGGCCAACAAAGGCGCGGTGGATCTGGAAATCCTGCGTGTCGTTATCAAGGTCATCCAGATCGTTGGTCTGCGATTTAACGTAGCGGTCGGCTTCAATCAGAAAGCCTGCCGTACCCGCTGCCGGGTCCTGCACCACCTCACGCGGCTGCGGTTTCAGCAGGTGAATAATGGTTTTGATCAGCGGACGCGGGGTGAAGTACTGACCAGCACCAGACTTGGTTTCATTCGCGTTCTTCTGCAACAGCCCTTCGTACATATCACCGAAGTCATCGCGCGATTTGCCGTGCGTGCCGTTGTACCAGTCCAGCGAATCCATGTTGCTGACCAGCTCGGTTAACTGTTTGGGCTGGGTAATGGTGGTATTCACGTTCTGGAACACCGCCTGCACCAGTTTTTGATTATCGGCACCCAGATGTACCAGCAGGTTGCGATAGAACTGCAGCTGATCCTGGCCGATACGGGATTTCAGATCATCCCAGCGATAGCCTTCTGGCAGGTAGTCTGCTTCCTGGCCGGTCTCTTTACACATTTTCAAAAACAGCAGCGAGGCGAGTTCGTTGACGTAGTTTTGATAGGAGACGCCGCCATCGCGCAGGTTGTCGCACAGCTTCCACAGCTTCGCGACCAGATCGTTATTGTTCATTGAGTATTCCGTAAATAAACAGCGGCCCTTAATAGGGCCGCAGAAGAAGACATTGCCGGGAATGATAACGCGTTAAGCAGGCTCGTCCCAGATGTAATCACTGAACTTATCGAGCAGATTGTCGAGATCATCATCGAAGGTTTTTTGCAGCATTGTCTTGCCGCCACGACGATGAAAATTGCCCGTTTTGAAGACATCGTCGTCAAGCACCACCTTCTCTTTCAGCGCAGTGGCCAAACGATCGAGCCAGATCAGTTGCTCACTGTTCCAGTCGTTTTCACCTTTGATGCGCTCCAGCGCATGATCGACACGCTCATCGAATGGCTTTAGCGCATCACCCACCGCCGCACGGCGTATATGACCAATTAATCGGGCGGCGATATCCTGATTGCGCGTCTCTTTCCACGCTTTGCGCAGGGTAGATTCCTCGAAGTGCTGGCGATCAAACCATTCCTGCAGTTCGACCAGCCCTTTGCGAGTGAGGTCGCGCGGGCGATTTATCACCGCCTGTAAGGCTGGCTGCGCATTCGGAGAACGTTGCACCAGCGAATCGAAGGCTTCGAGGAAATCCTGCGGCGTGTCGTAGTCACCGTAAAGTGACTTTACGCTCACCACTTCATCGTCAATATCGAGGAAGATTGGCGCATCATTCAGGTTGTTGATGTCGGTTTTCAGCTTCTCCAGACGGGCAATAAAGCCTGGCAGTTTGTTGAAGACTTCGGCACTCCAGTGCGCTCCTTTATCCCGCAGGCATGAGGCAAAGCCATTAAAATTAACGCCTGCCGCGTCCTGACATAGCTCATCAAGACGACGCACCTGCTTATCTACTGTTTCGCTGCGGTCACGGTTAAACGTGGCCAGGCCGATAATACGCTGGAGCTTGGCCACCAGCTGTTCATGGCTGTGCTCGGCAAAGCTGCGGCCATCTGCCTCGATGGTTTTGTAGGTCTCGGAATCGGTGATTTCATTGACCAGCGTTTGCAATTCGACCTGAGGACGTACCACTACCGGGCGCATGGTATCGACACTTTCCAGCGAGCTATAGATATCGACACAGTCGAAAATCTTAAAGCTGGTTTTCGCTACCGCCGGACACAGACGCGTCGCACGGCCTTTCATCTGCTCGTACAGAATGCGGCTGCGTACCTTACGAAGGAAAACGATATTACAGATCGATGGAATATCGACGCCGGTGGTCAGCAGATCGACGGTCACGACGATATTGGGCAGTCGCTCTTTGTTAAAGCGGGTGATCATAGTCTGCACTTTACGCGCGTCTTTATCGGCATCGCCGGTAATCTTGATAATCGCGTCATGTTCCAGCTGCGAATACTTTTTCTTAAATGCGGTTCGCAGCTCTTCCACCACCATATCGGCATGCGCATTGGTGACGCAGAACACCAGCGTTTTTTGTAGACCTGTGGGGTCGAGGTAGTTAGTGAGTTCGTTACAGACGGCGCGGTTAAACGCGGGAATAATCAGGTTGCGGTTAAAGTCGGCGACCTCAAAATCCTGTTCGTCTTCCAGGGTGTCGTTAATCACTTCACCCTGCGAGCTGATACGCTCGACCTGCTCACCCTGAGCAAGATAAACGCCATCCTGCGCGTTACGGGTCGTGATCTGAATCGGCGGATCCTGGTCGATCAGATAACCATCGATTACCGCAGTACGGTAAGTGTAGCGATAAACCGGATCACCGAAGATCTGCACCGTATGCAAAGCGGGCGTGGCGGTCAGCGCGACCTTTACTGCATCAAAATGATCGAGAATACGGCGATAGGCAGAAACGTAATCAAGCTGGCTGCGGAATTGCAGTTCTCCTTCGGTCTGCTCTTTATCGAGAATGTAGCCACGGTGTGCTTCGTCCACGACAATACAATCGTAACGGCCAACCGGCATGGGTTCATCCGATTGCAGGGTGCGTTTAACCAGCGACTGGACCGTGGCAACGTGAATTTTGGTGCTGTCTTCCGGGAATTTGTCCGTCAGCCCTTTGATATCAAAGATGCTGTTAAAGGTGTCGCCGTTAATACGCGTATCGTCAAACGCGCCAAGCGCCTGCTCACCGAGAGAACGTCGATCAACCAGGAAAAGAATGCGCTTAAAACGCTGAGACTGGATAAGGCGGAACATCAGGGCGATCGCGGTACGGGTTTTACCGGTGCCGGTCGCCATCGCCAGCAGGATTTCCTGCTGCCCATTCACGATGGCATTTTCGACTGCGCGCACGGCATCTTCCTGATAGTAGCGCAGGCCAAGCTCGCTCATCCCTGGGTTATTAGCAAACCACTGATTTTGCATCTGCGCATCGCTGCCGAGCATATCTGACAGCTCTTCCGGACGATGCCACTCCGGCAATGCTTTGGACATATTGGTAGTATGACGGACGTCACGATACCAGATGCCGCTTTTGGTCTTCATTGCCGCGCGGTATTCACGCCCGTTGGTTGAGTAGCAGAAAGGAATTTTAAAGCGCTGTTCGCCGCTGGTATCCTGCCAGCTGATTTCATAGAGAGGTACCGCTTCTTGCACATCGTCGGGAGCGTACTCCTCCAGCAACGTATCGCGTAAGAATGCATTATCGAAGTATTTACTGTAGCGATAGGACTCATTGAGTTTGGCGGGAACGTCGATATTTTTACGCTTCGCTTCAACTACTGCGATGGGCTTAAGGCCAACGAATAAGACATAATCCGCAAAGCCCTGCTTGCCCGTTTCATCTTTACCGGTTGGCCATTCAGCAATAGCTTTATTGACTCCCGGTTCCGGACGCACGCCTTCAGAGAAGCGTAAAGCTTTGCTATCAGCTTGCCAGCCTGCTTTACGCAGCTGTGCATCAATCAGGAAGCGACTCTCTTCTTCACTCAGGTCGAGCGTACGCTTGATGGCCTGATCGGTGATCTCTTTTTGGTATGCCTTGCGTTCCTGTTCGGTCTGTTTCGCCAGCTCCGCATTTTTCTCGGCTAACTGGGCTTCCAGCGCCGCAAGCCGTGCTCGCGTTTGTGCTTCGGTTTCCTGCTGCTTACCTTCAAGAATAGCGATATAGCCGTTCAGGCTAATCAGCTTCTGCTGCTGTGCTGCCAGCTCTGACTGACTTTGCGCTTTTTCCCGTGCCTGTTGTTCAAGCTGGTGTTTCAGCGTCAGCACTTCCTGGTGATAAAGATTTTCGCCACGTTCAGGCAAAGTAAAAACAGGCACCGCGAAGTCATAATTTTTGGTGACCAGACGGTAGTACCAGACACCCAAACGGAAGCCGAGCCGCAGGCACATCTGGGCATCGTCAAGATCGTTATGGTATTCATGCACCGCCTGGTTACCAATACGGCGCAATTTGTGGAATACAGAAAGGATAGTGTCATCAACGAACGCGATTTTGCCCAGCTCACGCAGGAGATCGTGTTGATTCTCGCAGGCAGGAATGCCCAGCAGCAGTCCAAGATGTTTAGCCGTCGCTTCGCCAAACATACGCATTTTAACCAGCGTGGTGTTGGGATCGTCCGGATAATTGTTTTCCGCCGCGCAGGCGATAGTATAGGTAAAGTCGTTGACGCCCTTCAGGAACTCAAAACTGGATTTAGTCATCAGCAGTATCAATCCATCACTGTGCAGGCCTGTCCATACATTAGACCTGTAACTCTGTATCTTAACTTTTCATATTGTTTTGAACAATGGCCAACATCACTGCAACACGCTAATTCTTACCGATTAGCTAATGAAATCAGAATGCACGTTTTCCATTTAGCCATATTCAGCAAATCTAAGGCATGAAAGGGATTATCTACCAGATTTTAGTGCTGTATAGCGATTGTAGCTTTTTTCTTTAAGAGCAGGCGGCGTCAGTTTTGCCATATTCTGCAAACCAGATGCCAAGTATGGGCCTGTAGCAAATCAGCGCTATGCTTGAATCTACCAATTTTATTTTTGATTTTTATACAGGTAATAACATCCTGAACTGTGCTACCGGTTCCACAGCGCTTTATGTATTTTTCCTGTCTGGTGATAATCAGACACCAGATCAATAAACTCTTTAAAATCCTTGTTCTCTACAACCAGACGGTTGACAGATTGCCAGTCAATACTGGTTCGCTCCCGCGCCGGAATAAGAGTCTGGCTATTGCCGGGATCTTGCGGATTAAGCAGGATCACGCCAATACCATGCAGTGCACATAACATCTGCAGCTCTTTTTCAACACTACGTTGCTTATCTTCGTTTATTTCGGTCGCAACCAGATAGCCGAAATGAGCCCAGCTTGAATTACTCACGGCCTGGAAGAAACACTCCCTGACATTGCTGCGGTTAAGCTGGCGTTTTACTTCAAATGACCACAAACGTGTCAAACGCCCTTCGCTATAGCGTACGCAGTTTTGCACAACGCTATCCCACCCCTTATCAAGGGGCTGTAAGGCAACGATGTCAGGGTAAAGCCAATGGTTTGCTCCAGGCCCTTTATTATTGCCTGAACGTCTCTCATCGATACGACGGCAAAGTAGTTCTTCTTCTTCAGAAAGGTATTCAATCAGAAGCGGATAAAGTGCATGCTCGGAAAAACTTACTGTTTCAGCAGATGGAGTCGGAGCGATATCAAAAGATGATTCTTGTTGCACACCATTATCAATTTCCTTACCCCAGTAAAATAGCCTGGGTCGCGGCTTGTCACGCGTCATAACCTGAGGACACATCGCTTTAGCCTGAACAGTTCTGGTCCCACCTATTTCAGCTGCTATTTGACTTAAGAAATCTTCATCACTGGCAAAGCGAGGATTTTGACGTTTACTGGCAAGCTCTGCGCTGTATCGATCGATGATCTTCTGGGCAAGCTGACGGGCTGTGAATTGTTCATCAGGATTGGCCTGAAGAACATTAATAATCATCTGCGGGCGACTCGTCATGGCTCCTGCCTTGATATAAGAATAAGAACGCGGATTTTAAGATGTCATAGTGTAAAACTCCCTGATGCTCAAACCAAGACCTCAATACTAAGGCTTATGGTTTGTTTCCCGTTCAACGGGGAGCATGTCAGTTGTCGGGCTTATTGACGGATTGATATGTCGCGACTTACGGCGATTTGAGGCAGCTCCTGAGTCCGGGATTGTTTATCACTGCGCCAGGCATATGATTTCATGCAGCTTAATAGCAAGGGGACTGGTGTGGCTGGCGGTGCCGTTTTTTTGTACCAGAGAGTGTGTTTATATCAGCGGCGGCAGCGATTGGACTGATAGTATCCATTACAGACGGATCTTTTAAAAAAACGTGTGATGCAATTATTCCCAGCCTGACTGAAACAAACAGTCCAGGATTTACCAGTGCGCTATCTACAACTATCGTTGGCAACATTTTTGCTGCGACAGACATTGTACATTGACTTTCCACTCGCCAGATAGTTTACTTTTTTTATTATAGTTACACCCTGAGTGAATCTATGGCATCAAAAATAAACTGGCTGTTGCAAAACACCTCTCCGGGAAGCATGGTTTTGCAATCCTGGCTAACCCGGAACAACATATCGCCTTCTCTGGCCTTTAAATACGCGCAAAGCGGCTGGCTGAAAAAACTGCGGGCTGGCGTTTATGTGCGCGCAGGACGTGAACCGGACTGGAGTGATGCGCTATGGAGTCTGCAAAGCCAGCTTGAGGCGCCAGTGCATCTGGCCGGACTGAGCAGCCTCTCCTGGCAGGGCCGTTCCCATTACCTGCAACTTAAGCAGAGTCAATGCTGGCTTAGCGCTGAAACCAAAACGATATTGCCCAAATGGTTTAAAGAATTTCCCGGCGTTGAATGGCTAATAGTATCAGCTCTGAAGCTTCCTCAACTGGATGAGAAGTTCCGAACCGAGCTTGACGTTAAAGGAAAAAAATTAACCGCCAGCGTACCAGAGCTGGCAGCCTATGAGCTGTTAAGCGCAGTTCCTCAGGAAATCTCATTTGAGCATGCTGCCGAGCTTTTTCAGGGACTGGTCAATCTTAATCCACGTAAAGTGGAAAAGCTGCTTACGCTCAGCCAGTCCGTACAAACCAAGCGCTTGTATCTGTTTTTCGCCAGTTTCTATGAGCATGCATGGTTCAAGCGCGTGGATACCAGCAAAATCGAACTGGGATCGGGTAACCGACAGGTCGTTGTTAATGGCAAGCTGGACACGCAATACCAGATTACTGTCCCCGAAAATTTTACCAGGAAGGGAATAAGCCATGGATAAAACCTCCCCCTACTACCGCCAGGTCGCCCTGCTGGTGCGAGCATTGCCCTATGTCGCTAACGAGACCTGTTTTGCGCTGAAAGGGGGAACCGCGATCAACTTATTTATTCGCGATTTTCCCAGATTGTCCGTTGATATCGATCTGGCTTATATCCCACTGGAAAACAGAGAGGTCGCCTTACCCAACGTGCGGGAAGCGCTAACCCGCATCGCCACTGAACTGGAAACACAAGCCGGAATCAGTGCAGTGCTGCAAACCCATAATCCCGATGAGATGCGTATCATAGTCACTACGGACGACGCGCAAATCAAAATCGAAGTTTCACCTGTTGCCCGGGGGACATTGTATCTACCGCAAGAACACGATGTCGTGGAAGCCGTGGAGGAAGAGTTTGGTTTTGCCGCGATCCCGGTAGTCTCACTGCCTGACTTATATGGCGGAAAGCTATGTGCTGCGTTAGATCGCCAGCATCCCAGAGATTTCTACGACGTTAAAATGCTCTTAGATACACAAGGAATTGACCGCGCAATATTCAATGGCTTTATCGCTTATTTACTTAGCCATAATCGTCCATTGTCTGAAGTGCTTAGCCCACGCTGGAAGGATATTACTGAACCCTTTCAAAATGAATTCAGCGGTATGACCCTTGAGAACGTCTCACTGGAAGCGCTGAGAGAAGTCCCGGAAAGAATGCTCAGCGCGCTGAAAGCGCATTTCACTCAACAGGATTTCGACTTCCTGATGTCATTTAAACGCGGGGAGCCTGACTGGAATTTAGCACCAGAACCCCACATTCAGAATTTGCCAGCCGTTCAATGGAAGCTGCGCAATATTGGACGGATGTCGGAGGAAAAGCGCGCGCAGTCGTTGCAGAAACTGGAAAAGGTCATGACAGAATGGCTAAGCTAGTTTACTTTTACCTTTATAGTTAAACCAATAGTGAAACTATATGGTTTTTGATAAACCAACAAAGCTTTGTCAGGATTAACTTCCCTTCGACACTTAAGATAGGGTTGCTGCTGGCCTCGCAGGCGATCTGGTTTGTCAGGACCTGCAGAATTTTGATGCGGGCCATGATTCGGGGTTTGTTTATCAACATGCCAGGCAGTAAAGGGGTTATTAGTGATTTTTATCTCACGCCAAAGTAGATATTAGTGCCAGGAACAGTAGGAATTGAACTGAGGGTATCTACGGCGGCTCGGGGCATTCAGAAAGTATAAGTGACCGCCCAACAATCAAGAAATCATTCAGATGAATTATTATATTGACTCTGTAGTATCTTACTTAATAATTTACATTCCTGAGGCCGAGGTATCATTTTCCCAAAAGTAATAAAGAAAAGAAACATAACCACAGCAACGGTGTATAATATCAAATGCCCCCAAAAAGGAATGTATGCATTCCTATAAGCAGGTAATATCAAAGATAAAATTGCCAGACACAAAAACTGGAGCGAAAACAAAGCATACATACCATTCTCAAACCAGAAAGAAAACCCTTTATTAAACACAAGAGCATCATCTTTAATCAGTAAAAAAGTTCTGAATTTTTTGAAGAAACTGATAGGTATTAGATACCTATGCTTCACGAAAAGCCGCAGAATAATTTTTTGACTGGCAACATCAGAAATTCCAGTCATGCGATAGCTGGTTATTCTCTCAATATCCTCTCTGATGCAGATATTCACTTCATCCGATAGCTTGTGGCTATCCAGAAGGCGCTGCAATTCATTTAACTTAGAATTCCTGACTTCATTAACAAATGCAAGAATTCCTCGTATTTTCCAGATAACAAGAGCCAGTGGCCCCGCAATAAAAATAAAGATAAGAATCTGCTTTATCTCCAATGCTCCACTTGACACAGCAGCAGAAATCCATCCATTCACTATATCCAGTATTTTATCCATAACCTATTCCAAAAATAATGAGATCCTATATAAGGATAAAACAGCCCCACATAAAATTGGTAGTCGTATTTTCCATTTCAGGCTGAAAACATTGAGGGCATAACGGATGAGCGCATTGATACGCTGATTGATGACTTTTTTATCATTCATGGCACGGAGCTGAGCAGCCTGCTCAGGATGAAGTACAGCCAGTTTGAACGGAATGACTCAACGCATGCACCGGGCGTTATCGAAGGCGCGAACGATGCCGACACGCTGTACCGTGGATATGTCCAGAACCACATTAAGCGATGGACGAGCGTAAATCAGCCGCTGATGTTCCGGGATGACGTGCTGAGCGTGAGCGGTGCGCATCCTTTCCGTGGAACCAGAACCGATCGCCGCAAGCGTAAACTTTTCTGAGCTGCAGGCATAAAAACTCACCGAAGCATGGCCAGTGCCGGGCTTTTTTACGTCCCTTTCGTGAGTGCATGCTTATGCTGCATAAAAACGTATGAGTCTCAGGCATCCCGGAACGGCTGGCAAGGCCAGCAACGGCGCAGCTCAGAGCTAATCATGCAGGTGCATGAAAACCGTTGCATAAAGCGGGCAGGCGTGGCGGGGATACGAGAGCGCGTAAGGCAGAGAGAAATGTTAACTAAAATCAATATTATGATCTCACCAAATTTATTCAAATGCTGCGTCGGTCACACACAATAACTCATCAATAGTGGATATTACTTAAGTAACTACAAAGGAGAGTGTATGCGCGATAAATTTATTGATGCGATTCATAATCGTTCTAAAATCCAGTTAACTTTTTATTCAAAGGAAGATGACGCGACAATCACGCGATTAACCGCTCCTATGGACTTCGGTCCTAGTCGTAGGGCACATGATAAAAGTGATAGATTTCATTTTTGGGATTATGAAAGTGATGAAAAAAATCATGTTCTTAGTTTGCTACCTGAGGCCATTGAATCTTTAATGGTCATCGATCAAGACTTTCAACCGCAAGAGTTTGTAAGCTGGACGCCCAACTGGTTTATTGCCAGAGACTGGGGTCAACACTCTTAATTACATGAGGCTACAATCGTAGCCTCATATTTTTTCTCATGTATATGCTTACACACACTCCCCAGCATTACAAAGCCCCTAAACATCAACTCAAACACCTCAAAAATACGCATAAGCACCTGATTAAAAAATCATTTCATTATTTAACGCCATATTAACATTGGATTTTTTATATGAAGATATCAATGAAAATAATTGGTTACCAGGTAAATAGAGTTATGCTTGCGCGTAATTTATTAGCTTAAAATAATGTTTTTATTAAGAATTTAAATGATTGAAAAAACCAAGTTTCTTGATATTTTTATAGTTATTTAAACGCAGATAGTCGGGCTAAGCAACGGCACTATCTCACAAGGCTTGAAGTAATCCTGAAATTAATAAATTGCTTATGTAACTGAGAAGTGTGGTATCAGACCCTCACCTGATGCCTGCTAGCATTGCACCTCGCTTCATTTCTAACCTCTCTGTTAGCCCGGCGTGGTCAACGGCTCTGTTGACAATGGTGCTACTTTCCAATACGTTAAGCACAAGGTTAGCGCGACCCGGCAGCTCACGGCCAAAGCGGAATGCAGCGCAGACTTATCAAATCTTTTTTGGTTAAGTGTCTTTGATTCTTATGGTTCGTGAGCACATAAGACAGATAAGAGACTCAAACCATGAAACAACTCCCCACATGCGCTGAAGCAAAAGCCCACGCTAAATACCTTTCACGGTCACTCAATATCAATCTAAGCTACGCCCGGGATGCAGTGGCATTACGTTATAACTGCCATAACTGGTCGGAACTCAGCACAGTATTTGGTAAGCTTAGCGATAAGTACATGTCGTGCTATGGCCTTGCCAGCCATGAAGAAAAGCGTGTTTTTAGCCAGCTTTTGGCACCGTATATCGCAGAAATGCAAAATGCCATTCATCCTGACCGCCATGTGCCGGAAAGCTTGATACGTAAGATTGCTGAAGGCTATATTTCCCGGGTATCCGGTAAAGTCATGTCGGCTGTAATACGTGAATGGGAGGATTTTCCTCCCACGACAGTTAAAGACATCATTGAACTGCTTGAATTTTATGATGAAACGGCCAGCCGGGTATTAGCAGGACACCACAAACAGATCCCGACCAATAATCCTTGGCTGGAACCTTGGGTATTTGGTGTGCGCTTTTATGCCTATTACCACTTTAATGGGAAGCAGGTCACCATCTTAAGCCGGGAGTGGGATTTAGATATTCATGATGCCTACCTGCCACATGCCCGTGACAGAGTATTTTCACGCCCATGGTTTCAGGACTATATGATCGGCTATCTGGCCTATCTCGTGAAGCAATTTATCGGATTGGGTTACGACGGTACCGTTAAGATTTGTTGCATTAATAATTACAGCGCTCTGGATTACTATCAGAAAAAAGCAGCCCCCAACGGTCGTGTGGGGCTCAATCACTTATACAGAGAATTACTTAATCACGGAGGAGAGGGAAAGTGGTCGTTTAGTCAAAATGGTCATAAACATGATTTTGGTATCGAACTCCCGTTTGCCGCATTGACCTCATTGAAGAAAGGAAGAAAATGAGATGAACAAAGCCGGAAAAATAGCGTATTCATGGCTAAAGGCACAGAGCGATAGCGAAAAAGTTCGATTTATTGCACAAGCGCTGGGGAGTGTCGAATATCAGGCGTTTATAAAAAAAAATCAGCCTGAAAAGCAGCATGCCCACAATCTACCTTTAAGTTTTTTGAAATGGTATTTGCCTCAGAAACTAGTGGCCTCCTATCACGGCAAGGCGATCGGCCTGAGAAGTGTGCCGGAGACGGTTGGCGATAAACTGGAAATTCGGCATACCTGGATGCCAACAGGACAGTTTGCTCCTTCGCGCCATGGATCTTACATACCACTCGGAACCCACTTTGTTTGTACTGCTCTGATGCAACCCTTTTTGCAAAAACAGCAGGACAAATGTCTGGAGCAGGCCTGGCAGGCAGCACTTCCCCTGCTTCTGTCACCTGACATCAGTAATAACAATGAATTCACCGCTCCATGGCTTGATTACGAGCCCTATCTCAATGGTGAAACGGATGTGTACTTTTTACTGGATGAACCTCAGGAAAGAGTCAAGATTGGAATATCAGGTAATCTCAGGCAACGCGTGGATACCTTGAAGCAACAACATAATACCAGCCTGAGTCTTATCTCCATAATACCCGCAGGGGGTATTGAGACAGAATCCGCATTACATCTTTTCTTTAAAAAATACAGGTTGGATCAGAAGGGACTTGGTAGAGAGTGGTTTTCTTATACGGATGAATTACGCGAATTTATCAATGCCCTGAACACCTATGCAATCAGAAGCCACTGCCTTAGAGCTTACGGCATTATCTGACATAAGATCGTATCTTTAGGGGCCGTGGCGCTACGCACCTACATCGATTATTTAACCCCAGTGCCGTATGTAACCATTAAGCCAGTACAGGTCTGACAGAGCCAGGCAACAACGTGGCAGAAAGAACGCTACAAACCATCTGTCTTGGCAAGAGAAATTATATCTTCTTCGGGAGCGATCACGATGGTGAGTACAACGATAATCCATCTTTTTACGCTACATCTAGATCGCACCAACTGCCTTTACGCACTGGTACGTATCAGATGTCAAATTGGCCACCCCGAGGGCCCGGACATCCTGCCCGACGGCCGGATCGTGATGGTCGAGACCTACACCAGCAAGATCATCGCCTGGTCACGTGAGCGTGGCATCCACGACTACGCCGATTGCGGCGGCGGCCCCAACGCGTGCATGCTCGGTGCGGACGGTGCCGTCTACATCACCCAGAACGGCGGCACGGTCGGCGCCTGGCGAGCGGCCGTGATGAAGGAGCCCTCGATCCAGAAGGCGTGGCCGGACGGGCGGGTCGAGACCGTGGTCACGGAGGTGGACGGCATCCGGCTGCAGGCACCCAATGACCTCACCTTCGGTCCTGACGGTCGGCTCTACTTCACCGACCCCGCGGACTACCTGCCCAACGACCGCGAGGCCCGGTCGCGTCTTCGCGCTCAACGCCGGACGGCACGGGCGAATGCCTCGAGGAGCTCTCTGCGGCGTATCCCAACGGCATCGTGGCCGAGCCGGACGGCAGCATCGTGTGGGTCGAGTCATATGACCGGGGCGTCTACCGACGCCGGCCGGGCGTCCCGTCGGAGCAGATCGCGCAACTCCCGGAGGGGCACGTGCCCGATGGCCTCAAGGTCGCCGCCGACGGCCGCCTCTGGGTCACCACGTTCATGGGCGGCGGCGTGGACATCCTGCGGCCGGACGGCACCATCGAGGACTTCCTCGAGACCGGCGGCACGGTCCTCAACTGCGTCTTCCATGACGGCGACCTGATCATCACCGACATGGGCGACATCACCGAGCTCACCGCGGCGGCCCCGATGGACGGCCGGCTGTGGCGCGTCGAGGTCGGGGTCGCGGGCATGCCGCTGTTCCGGGGGGCCATCGCTCCTGCCGCATGACCAGGGCTGGGCGGGCGTCCTCGTTGTGGAGCCCACCCGCCTCGTGACCACGATCTCGCGGCACGGCACGTTCCGCGGCCGTGGGCGGTGATCCCGTTCTGCCTGCCAGGCGCTCGAGCGACGCTTCCGGGGCGCACTGCGGATATCGCAGGATGGATCGCTCGCTGCGTGAGCACCCGGGACCCGCAGCGCCGTGCATGTCGCTGAGGAGATCCCGCGCCACCGTCAGGGCACCGACTTGACACCGGATGGACGCCGACCCTAGAGTCCGGCGACACGGCTGACGAACGTTTCCAGAATGGATTGTGGCGCGTCTGCCGGTGGATGAGGAGGAGTCCCGGAGTGACAGATCGAACGCGCTCGTCACGGCCGCGCCTGGCGGCACTCGCCGTCATGGGCCTGCTGGTGATCGCGCCGGCAGCCGCGATGGCCCAGGATGCATCCGGTTCCCCGGCACCCGCAGCCAGTGCGGCAGCTGTGCCCGTGAACCCCTACTTCGAGACCGGTGCCGTGGCCGGCAGCGGTACAGGCAAGAAGATCGGATACATCTCGCTGGGCGAGCAGGTGCCGTTCGCCGTGCTCGTGTCGAACGGGATCAAGGAGGAGGCAACGAAGGCCGGCGCTGAGCTGGTCTTCTGCGACTCGAAGCTGGACACCCCGACCGCGCTGGCGTGCGCGCAGCAGTTCGCCGTCCAGGGCGTCCAGGGCGTGCTGAACTTCAACGTGGATGAGAAGGCCTCGCCCGAGATCTGCGCGGCCTACAACGGCGTGCCGACCATCGCCATCGACATCATCCAGCCGCCCTGCCAGGTGGCGTTCATGGGTGCCAACAACCACGAGGCAGGTCGCCTTGGCGGGGCCGCCATCGGCAAGTACGTCAAAGACACCTGGAACTGCGACTACACCGCATATGTCTCGCTGGAGTCGACCGGCGCCAAGGCGGCCAGCGACGCCCGCATGGGTGGCTATCGCGATGGCTTCAAGGAATACTGCCCGATCATCAACGAGACGATCGGCGCTGACGCGGACCGAGACGACAAGGCCCTCGCATATATGTCGGACAAGCTGACCGCGCTGCCGGGCAATCGCATCGTCGTGGTCGCCATCAACGAGGATGGCATCCGCGGAGCGATGGGCGCGGCCGCCACGGCCGGCCGCCAGAGCGACCTGATCTACAGCGGCCAGGGCGCCGAGCCCAACATGTGGAAGACCATCGCATGCGATCCCCAATACATCGCGTCGGTGGCCTACTTCCCGGAGCGATACGGCAAGACGCTCATCCCCGCGATGATCGACATCCTGGACGGCAAGGCCGTCACGGCCGATGGTGCCGGAGGGACCGTCCCCAGCAACCTGTTCACGGTCCATGAGGCCGTCAACAAGGACAACGTGCGAACGTTGTATCCCGACACGGAGCCCTGCTAGCCAGCAGGCCCAGCGACATCGAAGCTGACGGCGAGCCTGTGACGTTCACGCTCAAGGCTCGCCAGATCCGCAAGTCCTTCGGCGGCGTCGAGGTCCTCCATGGGGTGGATCTCGACGCCGACGGTGGCTCGGTCCTCGCGCTGCTCGGTGAGAACGGCGCGGGGAAGTCGACGCTCGTCAAGATCATCGCCGGCGACTACCTGGCGGACGCCGGTGAGATCCAGGTGGACGGGGTGGCATATGGAGCCCTCACGCCGCGTCAGGCGCGCGATCTGGGCGTGGCCATCATCTTCCAGGAGTTCCAGGACGCCTCCACGCTGACGGTCGCCGAGAACATCTCCCTCGGCCGGATCCCCAACGCCCACGGCTTCGTATCGTGGCGAGCCATGCGCCGACGAGCGCGGGAGATCCTGGGCCAGCTGGGTGTGGACCTCGACGTCGACCGCATCGTGGGCACGCTCCGGGTGGGCGAGCGGCAGATCGTGGAGATCGCTAGGTCGCTGTCCGGCTCTGCCCGCCTGCTCATCCTCGACGAACCGACCGCGGCCCTGTCACATCACGAGGCTGAGGTCCTGTTCGGGTTCATCCGCCGCCTCCGCGACCAGGGTGTCGCGATCATCTACATCACGCACCGGCTCGATGAGGTGACCCAGATCGCCGATCGGGTGCAGGTCCTGCGCGACGGGACCACGTCGTTGCTGACCGCTGTCGCCAGCACCGACCGACGTGCCATGATCGAGGCCATGATCGGTCGCCGCATGGCCGAGGTGGGGCGTCCGGCGCCGCTGGACGGCGAGGTGGACCCGGAGCCGGCCATCGAGTGGCGGCAGGCCGGACAGGGCAACAGCTTCCATGATGTGTCGCTGACCGCCCATGGCGGTGAGGTGGTGGCCCTCTTCGGCAAGCTCGGCTCCGGTGCGACCGATGTCGCCGAATCGGCTTTCGGCGTGCGCCCCCTGGACAGCGGCCAGCTCCGCGTCCGGGGCACCGTCTCGGCATACCGGGAGCCATGGCAGGCCATCGATGCCGGCATCGGGTTCCTGCCGGCCGATCGCAAGGCCGGCGGTGCCTTCATGGTTCGGCCGGTGGCGGAGAATGTCGCGGTCTCGAGCTGGGGCAAGCTGGCGCACATGGGTATGATCCGCGACAAGGCCGAGGCCGGCGCGTATCACCGGTGGAAGGACCGACTCAGGATCCGGTCCCGCAATGACCCCAGGCAGACCATGGGGACCCTGTCGGGCGGCAACCAGCAGAAGGTGCTCCTGGCACGGTGGCTGGAGCGCGAGTCCCGGGCACTCGTCCTGGTGGAGCCGACACGCGGTGTGGACGTGGGTGCCCGCGAGGACATCTACCGCTCGCTGCGCGAGCTCGCGGCGACGGGGGTCGCCGTCCTGGTCGTGACCTCCGACTACGAGGAGGCGGTGCAGGTCGCCGACCGGGCCTATGTCATGGTCAAGGGGGAGATCGCGGTGGAGCTCCGCGGTGCCGAGATCGAGCACTGGGCGGCTGCTCGCCGCCGCCGGAGGGTAGACGTGGTGGATGACGAGCTGTCCGGCGGTGTGACACGGGCGGCCGGCGAGGCATTGGAGACCGGGTCAGCGACGGCCGATGCGCCGGCGCCGGCGCCGCTGAGCGGTGTCGAGGCTCGACGGCGCGTGTCCATCCCCGAGACGACCGCCCTGCTGGTCGTCCTGGTCGCGCTGTTCATCTTCTTCTCCATCACCTCCCCCTACTTCTTCAACGCCCAGAACCTGGTCAACATCCTGCAGAACACGGCACGCATCGGCATCGTTGCCTGTCCCGCGACCCTGTTGCTCATCAGTGGTCAGTTCGACCTGTCGGTCGGCTCGGTGTCGGCCTTCGTGGCGATGGTCGCGGCGATCGCTGGCGCGGCCGCCGGCACGCCTGCGGCCCTGGGTCTGCCCATCTGGGTGGCGATGGGTCTTGCCCTCCTCGCAGCCATCCTCGTGGGTGTGATCAACGGCGTCAGCGTGACGGTCTTCCGGATCAATGCCCTCATCACGACCCTCGGCACGCTCGCGATCTTCCGCGGCCTGACCAAGGTGATGAGCGACGGTCAGACGATCCGACTCGATGGCTTCGGGTGGCTGGGCATCACCCGCATCCTGGGCATCCCCATCCCGGTCTACATCTTCGCGGCGGTGGTCATCGCGTTCTACGTCATCCTGCGGTACACGACCTACGGACGGTCGATGTACGCCATCGGCGCGAGCCCCACGGCGGCGCGTCTGGCCGGGATCCGTACCGGTCGCGCGATCATGGTGGCGTTCCTGCTCTCGGCGCTGCTGGCCGGTCTCTCGGGACTGATCCTGCTGTCGCAGGTCGGCGGCGCCTCCATCAATGCGGGCCTCGGCCTGGAGCTATCGGTCGTGACCGCGGTCGTCCTTGGCGGGGCAAGCCTTGCGGGCGGTCGCGGTGGGATCATCGGCACCACCCTCGCGGTCCTCATCATCGGTGTGCTGACCAACGGGCTGATCCAGCTGGGCGTACCGAGCTACTGGATCGACGTCGCCCAGGGGGTACTCCTGCTGGCGGCTGTCGGGTTCGACCAGCTGCGCATGCGGCTCACGCATTCGGCGACCTGAAGACACATCGGCCCACCACGCCCAGGAGGCGTTCGAATGGTGCATCTCGAGTGGTCCGAGGCGATCGGCAAACGTGTGCGTTCCGGTGATTGGGCCGATCAGGCCATCCCGACCCTGGTGAAGGCGAGGGAGGCGCTCGCGGAGGCGGGGGACGAGTTCGGGCTCCGCGCCGGGCGTCGGGAGGTCGCCGCACAGCTCGTCGACTCGTTCATGGAGGAAGCGAAGGTCGTCTATCTCATCTACAAGGTCTGGACCGCGGGCTTCCTCGACTGGCTCACAGGTCAGGGCGTCACGGACGCCGAGCGCGGAGCGGAGATCGAGCGCCTCCGTCGGCTCATGGCCTATCCCGATGGGACGCCGCTCGATGCGGAGGCGCGTTGGGCGGAGCTCGGCGCGCTGGCAGGCCGGGTCGCGAGCGGCATCCGGGCGTACGACCTTACCGCGGACGCCGCGGCACCCTTGCTCAGCGAGCTGTCCGAAGGCTGGCGGCGGCTCCACGACCGGTACGCCGACCTCATGGCGGGGGTGCTCGCCTATGTCGCGCGCCGCTTCGGCGAGGCGCGCCTGGATGACTGCTACCGGGCGGTCCTGGAGCCCTACATCCAGGAGCGCTACATGGTCTTCGACACCCGGGTGACGGCATACCCGGAGACCCGCGAACGGAACCTCTATCTCGTGATGGAGGCGATGCGGGCGCATCTGTGTGGCCCGGAGCGCGACGGCTCGCTGGGCATCGAGGAGCATGACGATCGCTGGGTCGTCAGCTTCGATCCCTGCGGGTCCGGAGGCCGCTCCCTGCGCGGCGACGAGATCGAGGGCACGGGCTCCCGGGTGCTGGCGCCGTACGAGTTCGGAGTGACGCAGGAACGCCACGATTGGGCCTGGAACCAGGAAGGCATCTGCTACTACTGTGCCCACTGCTGCCTGGCGCTGGAGAAGCTGCCGATGGAGCGCTGGGGACATCCCGTGCGAGTGGTCGATCCACCCCGGTGGGGAGGCGATGCGGGCGCGCCCGAGACACGCAGGCAGTGCACCTGGACGGTCTACAAGACGCTCGAGGCCATCCCCGACGCGGTCTACCAGCGGGTGGGTCATACCAAGCCGCGACTGCCGGTGATCGACGCCGACTCCCGTTAGATGAACCAGGCGATGACGGCCACGGTCAGGCCCACGATCACGATGACACTGCCGTAGATGAGGATGTTGCACACCAGGCTGCCGTACTCGTTGCCACCGATGCAGGTGCGCACCGGGGGCGGCCGGCCGGCCCCCTCCACCTGGGCCAGGGCCTGACGATACAGCTGTTGCAGCTGCGCCTCGGTCTGTGGCACCCGGCTTGGATCCGCGAAGATGCGGCCGGCCGTGTTCGTCACGGCGTTGGTGTACTCGGTGCCGCCACTGCCGGGGTCGAGGACGGCCCGGGTGGCACCGGTCGCGGGGTCGACGGACCACCACGACTCGGCCGCGCCATCCTGCGAGGGCAGCACGGCGAGGAGCCCTGCACCGAGGTCGTTGGCGAGCGCCTCGTGGGCGGTTGGGTCGGCCGGGCTGTCCGGGGTCAGGAGCGTTGGCTGGCTCGTGACATCGAAGCTGATGCCGTGGAGCTGCCCGCCGGACATGCCCCCGGCGCGGATGCGTGACAGCAGGAACTGGGACTCGAGCGCGCCCTGCAGGGCGCCGTACCAGACGCGCATGTGGGCGGCCTGGACCGCATCGACCCCGACATCCGTCAGCACCCGCACGCCATCGGTCAGCAGGTCGACCCCGGTCGAGATCCGCCCCTGGGTCGGGGAGGCATCGACCCGCGTGATGAACACACGCGGCCGGTCGATGAACGTCCGGACGCCAGGCGTCCCGTCCAGGCCCTGGTCGATGAGGCGCTCGGAGGCCAGCACGAGGGACTCATCTGCCACGGTCATGGGGATGACCATCGCAGGGAAGCCGTACTCGACGGCACGGGTCGGATCATCGACCAGCAGCTCGGAGAAACGTGCCGCGATCTGGCGCCAGATCTGATGGGCGCGGGCGTCGAAGCCGCCCGTCGAGACCTGCAGATGCAGCACCCCGGACAGCTCGAGTGGGACACGCTCGCGCATCGTGAAGGGGGTCAGGTCGGTCTGGGCGATCGTGGCGCTCGTCCGGGCAGCCGGGGTCAGGCGGTCCAGCAGCGTACGGCTGACCGCCTGCGGCGCCGCATCCGGGGCTGCCACGGTGACCTCCAGCCGGAGAGCACTGACCTCCGGGCCGCTCTGGGTCCCCGCGAAGATGTCCGTCTCGGGGACCACGGGGAAGGGATCGCCCTCGAAGGTATCGTTGCCGACGTACAGGACCGGTCGCCAACCTGCACCGGAGCCAAGGGCCTGGTTGATGCTCTCACCGATCGAATCACCCACGGGCGTCATCGCGAGGAAGACGTCCTGGCGGGCGACCGTCGCGGCATCCAGCCGCTGGTCCAGCACCGTGTCGTCAGAGAGCACCCCGTCGGACAGTCGCTCGGCGATCACCCGCACCGTCACGCTGTCACGCCATGCATCCGGCACAGCCTCGAGCACCTTCGTGACCGCCGTCAGGGTCTGCCCGGGCTGGGCATCGGGCATCGAAGGATCGAGGTCGAGCCAGCTGGTCCCGAACTGCATCTGGAGCCAGACGTGCTGCCGGGACTCCGCCGCCGCGGCCGCATCCGCGGCGCCGTTCATGGACGCGTCGCGACCACCGATGGCACCCCGCAGCAGCGAATAGTCTCGATGCGCGCGGGTCGACAGGGAGGGGAGGTCGACGAGCTCCGCGGGATCGATGGGGGCGGCCCGAGGGGCGTGGCTGGCGGCTGGAACGCCCGATGGAGCAGTGCCGTCACGGTCGCATCGTCGAGCGTCCCCTCGACCAGACGCGTGCGGATGACCATGCGGTCGAGGAGCGCCTGCAGCAGCAGAGCCCGGTCGACATCGTTGCCGGCGCGGGCCAGCAACGTGCCCAGCCCGCCACGCAGGACGCCCGGGTAGGGGTCGTAGCCGATCGAGTCACGCACGAGCGCGAACGCCGCCTCGGGCGAGTACTGCAGGCGCTCCGCGAGCGAGCCCAGACTCCACTCGCTCGGGTCGGTCGCGGCAACCATGCCCGCCGCTCGCTGGACGATCGTGTCCGGGCTGAGATCGGTGTCGGCCGGGAGCCTCGCGGGAACGTCCAGACGGGCATCGCGGACCAGCCCGTCCTCCGGCGGCAACGCGAAGCTCGAGAGATCGGGCTCCTGCGCCCCGGTGATCACGGGGGACGCGTCGGGCGACTGGGTGACGGCGGGAGACGCAGCGGGTGACTGGGCGACCCCAGAGGCCGGCTCGACGAGCGGCGTGAACGCCCCGACGAACGCGAGTCCCAGTGCGAGCAACCGTCCCAACCCAGGGCGCACCATCTCAGCCTGCCTCCAGCAACCGCGGGCGCGAGTGTAGCCGCTCCCGAGCAGCCGGTCAGTCGACCAGGAACCCGCCGTTGATGTCCGTGACCTCGCCCGTGATGTAGCCGGCGTGCTCCGAGGCCAGGAACGCCACGAGGGCGGCGACCTCCTCCGGCTTGCCGAAGCGACCCACCGGGATGCGTGACATCAGGTCCCGCTGGTCGGCGATCATGTCCGTATCGATGAGCGTCGGCGCCAGCGCGTTGGATGTGATGCCGTGCGCCGCGTATTCGTTGGCGATGGACTTGGTGAGGGTCATGAGGCCGCCCTTGGAGGCCGCGTATGCCGCGACGCTTCGGGCGCCGCCGGCCTTGCCGGCACTGGAGCCGATGGCCACGATCCGACCGTAGCGATGCTCGCGCATGCTCGGGAGCACCCGTCGCGCGCACAGGAAGCCACCGGTGAGGTTGATGGCCAGGGTACGGTCCCAGAGCTCCCGGGTCGTCTCCTCGAAGGGCACGATGGGAAAGATCCCGGCGTTGATGACCAGCACCGCCACATGGCCGAGCGTAGCCTCCACGCTCGAGAATGCGCCGTCGACGGCCGCCTCGTCACTCACATCGCAGGCCACGCCCAGGATGCCCGGATGATCGGGGGCCACGAGATCGAAGGCGGCCACCTGCGCCCCGTTGGCCGACAGTGTCTCGGCGATGGCCTTGCCGATGCCCCGGGCGGCGCCCGTGACCACGGCCACCCGGCCAGCCAGGCCTTGCACCTGGATCATCCTGAGCCCTCCGATGATGCTGTCCCTGGTGCCTGCGCGACCCACCCCGCGCACCGGCACCACCCGCCCGAAGCTCTGGTGACGTTTCCAGAGCACGCTACCACACCGATGCCGTCCAGATGCCCGCGGAGAGGCATCTGGTGACGTTTCCAGACCGGGTACCATGGCCGGGATCGGCGGACCCAACGCCCGAGGGTGCGCCGCCGGTGCCGAGGAGACATTCCCGGGTGCGCGTTGGTATCGACAGCTACTCCTACCATCGCCGGTACGGTGAGGTGCGCCCCGGCGAGACGCCCACCGACGGCGGGGCCTGGCCCATCGACCCCCGCCCTGTCCTGGAGCACGCCCGCTCCCTCGACGTCGATGACCTCTACCTCGAGACCTGCTACCTGCCCGATCCCGAGCGGATCGACGACCGGATGTTCGAGGCGGGGCCGGTCCGTGTCGGCTTCTCGTGGGGCCATCCCTGGCCCGCTGGGGCGTTCCACGGGCTCGATGGTGGACGCACCCCGGCCGCGGAGGTCCATCTCGCGCGCTGGGTGACCGCAGCCGCGCGGCTGGGCCACCGGGTGATGCGCATCACGCTCGGCAGTCCCGCGTCCCGGGGCACCGAGCCCGCGAGCGTCCTGGTGAACCGGCTCATCGAGCCGACCCGCCGAGCCGCCGAGGTGGCGGCGCGGGCCGACCTCCGGCTGGCCATCGAGAACCACGGGGACCTGCGCGCGCAGGACCTCCTCGAGATCATCGAGCGGACCGGCGCCTCGAACCTGGGTGTCACCCTCGACAACGTCAACCTCATCCGCGTGGGTGACGACATGCTCGAGGGCACCCGGGCGCTCGCGCCACGGACCTGGCTGGTCCAGCTCAAGGACCACCTGCCGTTCACGGGGATGCCCCTCGGCGGGCCCGTGTCGACCGCCCTTGGCGAGGGGGTCGCGGACCTCGCCGGCGTGCTCCGCGTGCTGGCGGAGGCGGACTACGACGGCCCGGTCTGCGTGGAGCTCGCCTCCCTTGGTGGAGGTCCCGTGGACGAGCTGGCGATGATCGGACGCAGCGTGTCCTGGCTGCGCGACAACGTGCCCGGTGCGCACGCATCGGGCAGGACCACACCAGAGGAGGCGGCCCATGGCTGAGATCCCGTTCGTCGATACGCACGTGCACTTCTCGGATCTCCAGGATCCGAACCTGCACTACTCCTGGCTCCAGCCCGGCTGGAAGCATCCCATCCTGGGTGACATCGAGGGCATCCAGGCGCAGCGCTACTGGGCGGACGAGTACGTCGCCGAGACTCGCTTCGCGAACGTCACGAAGTCCGTCCATGTCCAGGCCGCGCTGGGCATCGCGGACCCGGTCGAGGAGACGAAGTGGCTGCAGGCGTTCGCCGATCGGCTGGGTCATCCGCATGGCATCGTGGCCGAGGTCCATCTCCAGCAGGCTGATGCCCAGTCGGTCATCGAGCGTCACATGGCCTACCCGAACGTGCGCGGCGTTCGTGATTTCGGGCCCGGCGACTACCTCGTCGACGACGTCTGGCGGCGTGGCTATGCCCACCTCGAGGATCATGACCTGGTGGCCTGCCTCGACTCGTCACCCGACACGTACGCGAAGATGCGCTCGCTCGCGGAGGCGTTCCCCAACATCGTCATCTCGCTCGACCATGCCGGCTTCCCGCGCAAGCGCGACCCCGAGTACTTCGCGATGTGGAAGAAGGAGCTCACGAATCTCGCGGGCGCGCCCAACGTGACCGTCAAGATCTCCGGCCTGGGGATGTGCGACAACCGGTGGACCGTCGACTCCCTCCGCCCGTGGGTCATGACCTGCATCGAGGCCTTTGGCGTCGAGCGCAGCTTCTTCGGCACCAACTGGCCCGTGGACCGGCTGTACTCCAGCTATCCCGATGTCGTGAACGCGTACGCCGAGATCATCCATGGGTTCTCGCGCACCGAGCAGGAAGCATTGTTCTTCGCCAACGCGGAGCGGATCTTCCGGATCTGAGCACCGTGGCCGTCGATCCGGATGGATCCCCAGGTGGTCGTGACCGGTGTCGGCAGCGGCATCGGTCAGGCGACCACGACGCGGTGACGCGGTGACCGATCACGACGGGCACGACACCGGGGTCGTTCCCGACCGGTCGATCCCGTTCGTGGATGCCCACCACCACCTGACGGAACCGTCGCGAAACCCCTATCCCTGGTTGACGGAGGCGGGCGCCATCTACGGTGACCTGCTCGGCGACTACAAGCTCGCGCGAGCCGACTGGCCGATGTGGCGGCTCCAACGCGAGTTCCACGGCTCCAACGTCATCGGCAGCGTCCACGTCGAGGCCGCCTGGGGTGGCCCTGATCCGGTGGATGAGACGCGCTACCTCGCCGCGGTCACCGCAGAGACCGGGATGCCCGATGCGTACGTGGTCCTCGTTGACCTGGCATCGGCCGACATTGGGCGTCAGGTGCGGGCGCACCTCGAGGCATCGTCACGGGTGCGCGGCGTGCGCATCCGGGAGCACCCCGCGGGCGGCGGGGACGCGCGCTTCCTGGCCAACATGCGCGCCATCGCAGGCCTGGGTCTCTCGTTCGAGTCGCGCGCGTGGCCGGGACCGCTCGCCGACGCCCTCATCACCGCGCGTGCCCTGCCTGAGCTGCAATTCGTCGTCGGCAGCACGGGCATGCCCCTCGAGCGAGGCAACGACTACTTCCACTGGTGGCGACGTGAGATGGCGGCGCTGCGCGGAGCTGCCCAATACCGTGTGCAAGATCTCCGGGCTGGGCATGGCCGACCATCGCTGGACCGTGGAGTCCATCCGACCCTGGGTGCTCGCCTGCATCGAGCTGTTCGGTGCGGACCGCTGCATGTTCGGCACCAACTGGCCGGTCGACGCGGTGTACGCCTCATACCTGATGACGGTCGACGCGTACCGAACGATCGTCGCCGACGCGGGGTTCGACCGAGACGACCAGGCCCGTCTGCTGTCGGGGAACGCACGCGGGTTCTACCGGATCTGATGTCGCTCCACGTGAATGATGCCCGCATGGCCTCGTTCGCCGGGACGGCTCACGGACCACCGCAACGTCGCGCGTCGGCTGCCGATCTGCCCAGGCCAGCAAGAGGGAAGACGGGCGCCATCGGGAGGAGGTCGATGGCGCCCGCCTCGTCAGCGGGGTTCGGAAGCCACCGCGTCCGAAGACGCCGGGCATCCCCACGTTGTCGTGCGCCGTCCCCGGAGGCCCCGGGTGAACCCGGTGGCCGTCGCGACGACGGGCGATACGGTATCACGACGTCGGCACATCGTATATCTGATCTGCGATCAGTCGCTTCGGGACCTGGCGCTCAACCGGCCCCGGGCATCCCCACGTTGATGACCGGCAGCTCCCGAGCCCCCTGCGCCCGCGAGCCGAACTGCGTGGGCTTGACACGGCCGACCCGGGTGTAGATCTCCTCCGGCACCGTGGTCGGGTCCTTGTACATCGTCCACTGGCACTGCTGCCGGACATCCGGATCGCGGTTCGTGTCGGGGTAGGTGGGCGGGTCGATGACCCGCACCGGGTAGCCGAAACGATCGATGGGCATCTCTTCCATCAGCACGATGCAGTGGACGCAGTAGTGACAGACCCCTGACTTGTAGTGCGTCCAGGGGTATTCGCCCTCCACCACCGTCCAGCCGTACGGCTCCTCCATCCGCGGCGGGGTGCCCTCGATCCAATCCCCGCGGACCGTTCGTTGCCCGGATCCGCAGGGGTCGAAGCGGAGCACGAATTGGTCCGGATACTCCACCAGCTCCATGTCACCCGTTCGCTCGGGACCGACGAGGTGGCCGCGCATCGCCTCGCAGGCCACGAGCATGAGCACCTCGAGCGCCTCGTCCCACGGATGCCGGTCGATGTCGAACTTGGCATAGCGCCACGCGAACAGCGGCAGCAGCACCACGTCGTACATGTCCCGGATGGCCGGCTCGCCGAGCTGCTCCTTGACCAGCGACATGAGTCCGTAGACGTGGTCGACGTCCCGGTCGTGACATCGACGCCATGTCTCCTTGGCGACCGCCATGAGCTCCTTCGCCTCGGCCGGCTGCTGCCGATATGTCGCGGCAGTGGCCGCCTGGATATCGGTCAGGAGCCGGTCCCATTGGCGTCGCGGCTCCCACGGGGAACCATCAGGCAGCCGCGCGACCTCGATCGCCTGCGCATCCCGGGCGGCGACGATGGTCGGCTCGACATCGTGGCTCAGCAGGTAGTTGCGGACGTCGGGGATCCATTGGCGATAGATGGCGAAGCAGACGCTCGCCTCATCCACGAAATAGCTCTCGAGCTTCGCCGCGTCATCCCAGCGGCCCTCGTCGAGCGCCTCCAGGATCTTGCGATAGGTCGAGATCTTCTGGTCTTCCCAGGTCCCCATCCGGACCCGCCTGCCCAGCAGTTCGGTGAACTCGATGGTCGTCTCGGTCACGGTCTTGCCCTCGATCATGGGGACCTCGCCGCAGGTCCACCGATCCCCGCCAGGGGAGCCCGGATCATGGATCGACTGCTGATACGATGCGCGACGATACCGGCATCGTTTGCAGGTGCGTGCTGACGGGCAGCGTACCACGCGGGGATACCGCCGACACGAGGACCGATGCGGCCTTCTGATGTACCGACCTGGGGTCCCGGAGCGTGACCGCGGTCATCTTCGGGCTGCTGGCGGCGTTCACGAACAGCGCTCAGGCGCTCATCAACAAGGGCCTCGCGGAGCGCTACCCGGCACGCCAGCTCATCGGTGTCCTGTACGTCTGCAACTGCCTGGTGCTGCTGCCCTTCGCTCCCTTCGTGCCCTGGCACTGGACCGGCGATGTGTGGCTGCTGCACCTGGCCTCGGCGGCGTTGATGGTGGTCACGGCGATCTGCGTCTGGGACCTGTTCGACAAGGGCGCCGCCTCGTCCACGACCACGGCCTCGGCGCTGAGCCCCATCGCCGCCGTGACCGCGGCCGTGATCCTGCTGCCGGGGACCTTCTCGCCGGGCCAGGCAGCTGCGGCGGTGCTGGTATCAGGTGGCGTGCTGTGGGCGCTCCAGGGCGCCTTCGGGGACATGGGTCGACGGGGCGTCGTCGTGCGGGTCATCGGCGCTGCCGCCGGCAATGGTTTGCTGACCGTCGCGACCGCGATGCTGGCCGCCCTGGCGGTGGGGGTGGTGGAGACGTACGTCGTGCGGACCGCCCTTGCGGCGCTGGTCACGCTGGCCATGTTCCCACCCCGCGATGTGCCCCTCCGGAGCGCGCCGCGGCTGTTGTTCCGCTCCGTGCTGACCACCACATCGTTCGTGTTCATCATCCTGGGCGTCCAGCAGGGCAGCCCTGTCGTGGTCCAGACCATGGTCGCCACGACGCCCTTGTTCGTGCTCGCCGCCGAGAGCTATCGGACACGCACCCGGCCACCCGCGCGGGCGCTGGGTGCGGCATCCTTGGTGGTCGTGGGCGTCGCGATCGTGCTCGGGACGTGACCCGCGCCGGCGCCGGCGCTCCGTGGCTGGTAACGATCCCAGCCGAACGCTAGGATGACCTCCAGCGATCAGGCGGTCACCCACGGCGGGCGCGGTCGTCACGAGGAGGCTCCCATGGAACGCGTGCTCTTCTATCTCCGCATCTTCCCGGGCACCGAGGCCGAGTACGACCGGCTGCATTCGGCCGTGCCCCAGGAGCTCCAGGACGAGATACGTGCCTCGGGATTCCGCGACATGACGGGGTTCCGGCGGGGCACCGATGTCTGGTACTACGCCGAGGCGGACCCGGACCGTGCGACCGTCTTCGCCAAGCATGGCCCCAAGCCCGTGGTCGCGGCCTGGAACAAGCGGTTCGAGTCGATCATCGCCGAGAGCGCGGACGCGGACGGCCAGCCGCTGCTCTACGACGAGGTGTTCTACACCCCGGGTGGCGGCGACGGCCCGATGCGTCGCGGGTTCATCAGCCTGGTCGTCAACCCGGAGCGCATCGACCGCTACGAGGAGCTGCACGCGAACCCGTGGCCGGACATGATCGATGCCATCGCGGCCGCCGGGTATCGCAACTACTCCGGCTTCCGGCGCGGCAATCACGTCGTGTACTACGGCGAGTACCACCCGGACCTCGAGACCGTGTCGGCCCGCATGGGCCAGACCGAGGTCAACACCCGTTGGGGTCAGGCCTTCGAGGGCATCATCACGACCATCACGACGGCGGACGGCAAGCTCATCACCGCGGACGAGATCTATCACCAGGACTGAGGACGCAGCCGTGTACGGCCGGGCGATGGCGCGTCTCATCGTCGTCCACCCCTGGTGGGACCTGTGGGCGCACACGGCGCCCGCCGGTTTCCGCGCATCGCGGATGGCGCTCGCGCGGCGTGTCGCGTCCGAGCTGTCCGACGCGTTCACGATCGTGGCGGTCGTCGAGGCGGCATCGGTCGATGACGCCGGGCGGGTCGGGGCGGCGCTCGCGGGCCAGGCGGAGGCCGACGGCCCCATCGACGCGATCCTGGTCCTCCAGACGATGGCGGCGCCAGTGGGTCACACGCTGGCACTGCTTGACCGGCTGCCAGCGGTGCCCGTGGTCATCTGGGCCGCGCACGAGACGGGGCTGGTCGACGGCAGCTTCGATCACGCGAGCATCACGACCCAGGGGGCGACGGTCGGGGCGCCGATGCTCAGCAACATGCTGTCGCGGAGCCGACGACCATTCGACCTTGTGCTCGGCCGGCTGGGGGACGCGGTCGTGGTCGACCGGGTCCGCGAGGCGCTCCGGGTCGGCACGGTGGCGTCCGGTATCCGGCGGGCGCGACTGGGACGTATCGGCCGGCCCGTCCCGGGCTACCTCCACGTCGACGTGCCCGATGCCGAGCTGCGTACAGGCACGGGCATCGAGGCGGTGTCCATCGATCCCGATGAGGTGGTCGAGGCATGGCGTGCGGTGGACCCGGCACGTCTCGCCGAGGTCGATGCCGAGGTGCGCGCCGGCTGGGACTTCGAGGGCGAGGTCGAAGCCGATGAGACGCTCGAGCGGAGTCTGCGGGCCGCCCTTGCCCTCGAGGCAGTGGCGGCCGCGCACGCGCTCGACGGCGGCGCCTTCAACTGCCACGTGCCCCAGTTCCGGTTCGGCGACGAGATCGGCATCGCCCCCTGCTGGGGCCTCGGGCGACTGACCACGATGGGCATGCCCTTCACGTGCACCGGCGACATCCTGACCGCGGTGGCGATGCTGGTCACCAAGCGTCTCGGTGGTGCGGCGCTGTACCACGAGATCGAGGCCATCGACTACGCCACGGGTGAGGTGGTCATCGCCAACAGCGGCGAGCACGATCTCGCGTGGCTCGAACCCGGGCATCGGCCGCGGCTGCGCCGCAATGGCTGGTTCTGTGGCACGGACCCACGCTGCGGGGTATGTGCCGTCCTGGAACCGCCCGCAGGTCCGGCCACGCTCGTGGGGTTCACGCCGCACCCGGATGCGCGCGGCGGCTTCCGGCTCGTCGCCGCTCGCGGCGCGCTGACCACCCGGCGTTTCCCGGAGACCGGCACGGCCAACGGGGCATTCCGGTTCCGTGATGGAACCGTGGAGGAGGCGTGGGCGCGCTGGGCGGCGAGCGGCGTCAACCATCACAGCTCCGCTACGCCAGGAGACCTGTCGGCAGGCGTCGCAGGTGTCGCGCGCGCCCTGGGTATCGAGGCGGTGATCGTCTAGGCGCGCCCGGTCGCCGCTGCGTCGATTGCGTGCGCGTCAGTCGACCACCATCAGCCAGCGGCGGAACGTGGGCAGGTGCCAGGCCCCGGTCCGGTCGGCTCGGAGCTCTCGCGCGGAGCCGGACGCCGTCCACGGCGAAGCCGCGACCGGTGTCCTCCCGCCGAGACCCGCCATTCGCCATCCGCGATTCCTGGGCGAGGCTTCCCGGCCGGCGTCCCATCGGTCGTCGGTCTGCGCCCGCAGGTCCACGAGATGGATCACGCGCCGGTCCGCGACCCGGCGGCCTCGTGCCCAGACCGACCCGGCCTCCGGCACATCGCTGGTCGGGATGTCGTTGCCATGGGCATCGATCAGGTGGATGGACCTCGCGGCTGACGGGTCGACGGTCCCGGGCCCACTGAGCAGATGCAGGTAGCGGGCGCTGAAGCGCCATCCGGCCTGGAGCTCGGCGCGCTCCGTCGCGGCCATCGGGATCGCGGCCGGATAGTAGCCCTCGATGATCAGCCGGTCGGCCTCGGCCAGGATGTGGTGGTAGGCCCCGGCCGCCAGGGTCACGGTGTCGAGCAGGACGCTGGACTCGATCGCCCGGGCTCGCAGCTCGCCCGTGTCCGCATCCCGGAGCGATGCCGCATAGGCGGCGATGACCACGGCCCGGCCATCCGCTTCCCGATAGGCCCGGTCGATCCAGTCCACGACGTGTCGGAACCGGTCGTCGGGCGGCCAGAGCTCCAGGTAGAGGGCCGACATCGGTGACGGCGCCACGTCCTCGAGCGGGAACCCTTCCACGCAGTTGAACAGGACCCGCCCATCCCGGATCTCGAGACCCGCTGAGCGGCCTCGGCGATGAGTCCCGGATACAGCTCCCGGAACTCGACCGCATGGCCATCGGCGGAGACCGCACTCCACGGTGGGCCGTAGGTGTCCATGTGGATGCCCGCGAACGGGAATCGGCGCATCGCCCGCACGTATTCGGTGAGGAGGGTCTCCCGCCAGTGCGTTCCGGGTCGGACATCGTTGATGAAGAACGTGCCGCCCAGGCTCAGTGGCTCGCCTGCGGCATCGAACACCCGGTCATCGGGGAACCGATCCACGAACTCCCGCTCAGCGCCGTAGACCGACCCATACGCGAGGGTCGCGATGCCCACCTCCCGCGCCGCCCGGATAGCCGCCCGCAGCGCTTCATGTGACACGACCCGACCGAGCGTATCGGTGAACGACGACGCTCGGCCGGGTGGCTGATAGCGGTAGTGGCGCCACATCCAGTCGTAGGCCTGGGCCACCGTCACGTGCCAGTCGCGCAACGCGCTCGCGCGTCGGGCGCTCGTCGCCGGGTCCCGGTACTCGATCAATGCCGCGTGGCGAGGCGATTGCCACCAGCCATCGATGGCCTCGACGGCGCCATTCGTCGTTGCCAGCAGCGATCCGTCCGGGTCGCGTGCCGATACCCGCAGCCCGTAGCCGTGCCGGGGGGCATCCGGCAGCGTCAGGTGCAGTCGGACCGCGCGGCCCACGGGCATGCTCCGCACCCGCCGTTCGGTCATGGCCACGACCCGCTCCAGGTCGATCAGCTCCAGGGTGACCACCACCGTCTGGGCTCGACGGGTCCTGACGCGGATGGTCGCGCCGATCTGGGCGCCGGGCGGCGCCCATGAGCGATCGGGCGTGAGCGTGATGCGGGCGCCGGCCTCAACCACCCGTCATGGACCCCGCCGCGATGAGCTCCTGGCGCAGGGACAGCCAGGTGGCGTGGGACCAGAGCAGCGGTCGAGCCGAGTCGCCCCAGTCGTCTCGCCACCCCTGGATGCGGTCCGGGTGCAGGGCATGACGGTCCACCTGCTCCGGCAGCCAGCCCTCCGGGCCTGCCTGCCGCGCGATCCAGTCGAGCGCCCGCAGCGCGGCCTCCGGATCGCCAGGCGCTCCGCGACGAAGCCGTGCGCGGCCGAGGGCCGCGGTCAGCAGCAGCCACTCCCCGCCGCCGTAGTAGGTGTCGTCGAGGTAGCGGTAGACCCCACCGTCAGGCGCCACCAACTCGACCTCGATGCGGGCCAGCGTGGCGGCGAACCGGGGGTGCCGCGCATCCACGAGTCCATACGGCGCGACGATCCAGAGCAGGCTTGCGTCGACCAGATCCGAGCCGGCCCACTTGGTCCACGGGCCCGATGCCGGCGCCAGGAGCGTCGCCCGGAGCGTGTCGCGCGCGAGGCCGACCTCCGGCAGGCGTGACGCGCTGCCGGCCAGGATCTCGGCCGCCTCCAGCCCTGCGAGGATGGCCGCCTGGGTGCCCGTGTGCACACGCCCCGGGAACTCCTCCCACGCATCCGAGCAGGGTGTCGCCCACAGCGCAGACAGGTAGCGGGCCACCAGGTCCAGTGCCCGGCGGTGTCCGGCGCTCAGCTCGCCGCCATGCCGGACGTGGTGGCCGAGGCTCCAGGCCCAGATGCCAGGACCGTCCGACTGGAACGCTGGCCAGTCATCGAGTACCGCCGAACCATCGAGGGTGTAGCGGCACTGGAGGTGATCCGCCCGGTCGGGGATGCGTCCGGCATGTGCCGCGGCGATCGATCGTTCCACCCCGTCCGCACCGGCCAGGATGACGCCCGCTGCCCAGTCGTGGAACCGGGCGGACATCTCCAGCTCACCCATCAGGTCCAGCGCCTCGGCGATGAACGAGCCATCTCGCAGCCATGCGTACCCGTACTGGCTGAATGTGGGGCCCGCCACGAACGCGCCGCTGCTCGCCTGGCCTTGCCGGATCGATCTCCAGGCTCCGTCGTGCCAGGGCGGGCTGGTCGAAGGTCGGCGCTGGCGTCTGCTGGTCGGTCATGGGTTATCCCTTGGTGGCGCCAACGAAGGCGCCGGCAACGACGTGGCGCTGGAGCAGCACGAACAGGACGAGCACCGGCGCCAGGGCGATGAGCGACGCCGCGAACACCAGGCCCCACTCGGTCGACTGCGATCGCTGGAGCAGCCGGATGCCGATGGGCAGGGTGTACAGGTCCTTGTCGGACAGGGTCGTGATCGCCCACGTGAACTCGTCCCAGGCCGCGAGGTAGCTGAAGATGGTCACCGTGGCGAGACCGGGCTTGGCCAGCGGCAGCGCGATGGACCGGAAGCTGCGCCAGACGCCAGCGCCATCGACCTCGGCTGCGTCGAACAGCTCCTGGGGCATGGCCGCGAAGAAGCCGCGCAGCAGGAACGTGTTGAGCGCCAGGTTCATGACGGAGTAGACGATGACCAGGCCCCACAGGCTGTTGAGCAGGCCCAGATCCTTGGCCAGCACGAACTGGGGGATGAGCAGCACCATGCCCGGCACCATCATCGTGAACAGCAGCAGCCCGAACAGCACGCGGCGGCCCGGGAACTCGTACCGGGCGAAGCAGAAGCCGAGCATCGCGGCGAGGCTGACCGAGATCGATCGTGGACAACGTCGCCACGAACAGGCTGTTGACGAAGTAGCGCCCGAAGTCGCCACTCGACCAGGCCCGCACGAAGTTGTCGAGGGTCGGCTGGCTGGGAATGAGCTGGGGCGGGATCTCGAGCACGAACGCATGCGGCTTGAAGGCGGTCGAGACCATGAGTGCGAAGGGCACGATCATGACCAGCGCGAACGCGAACGCGAGCACGATGGTCACCAGGCGCAGCAGGCGCCCACGTCGGTCGACGACGCTCATGCGAGACCCTCACGGCGCGCGAATTGCAGCTCGACCAGGCTGACCGCCCCGATGACGATGGCGAGGATGAACGAGAGCGCCGCGCCGTACCCCAGGTCGATGTTCGAGAACGCCTGCTTGTAGGTGTAGGTGAGGACCACGTCCGTGCTGTTGAGTGGCCCGCCGATGGTGCCGGTCGCCGCGGATGACATCACGAAGATACTGATGAAAGCGGAGAACCCGCCGATGGTGAGCACGATGGTCAGGAACATGATGGTCGGCCGCAGGAAGGGCAGCGTCACGTGCCGGAAGCGGGCCCACGCGCTCGCACCGTCCATGGCAGCCGCCTCATGGAGCTCGAGCGGGACGGAGGTGAGGCCCGCCAGGAAGATGACCATCGCCCAGCCGACGCCCTTCCAGATGCCCAGGACGGCGATGGCCCAGATCGCCGTGGATGGCTCCGCGAGCCAGGCGACGTCCTTGCTGGTGACGCCAAGGGCGTCGTGGAGCAGCCAGTTGAGCACGCCCGACTGGCCGTTATAGAGCCAGACGAAGACCAGCGACACGATGACCCAGCTGGTGATGACCGGCAGGTAGTACACGAGGCGCAGCACGCCCCGGCCCCGGAAGCTCTGGTTGAGCAGCAACGCCGCGCCAAGGCCCAGGAGCATCTGTCCCGTGACCGTGACCAGGGTGTAGCCGATGGTGGTCATGAGCGCCCGCAGGAACATCGGATCGCTCAATGCCCGGGTGTAGTTGTCGAGACCCAGGAAGTGCGACTCACCCCGCAGTCGCCAGTCCGTGAAGCTCATCACGAACGACTGGATGAGCGGGAAGGCCACCCAGGCCGCGTACAGCAACAGGCCCGGCAGGAGCAGGGCATAGACCGGCAGGTGGCGTCGGAAACGGGACGTGGCCACGCCGGCGGCGTGGCCACGCGCGATGATCGACGGGGATGGCCGTCGTGGTCGACGTGCGACCGAGCGGCGGCTCATCCCCATCAGCGGTCCCGACCTACTGCTTGAGCAGGCCGTCGACGGTGGTGGCGGCAGCGTCCAGGGCGTCCTGGATGGGCGTATCGCCGCGGAGGGCGGCAAGGACTCCGTTGCTGATCGCCTCGTCGATGCCCGACCAGGACGGCACGGGCGTGCGTGCCTTCGCCGTCGCCAGCTGCTGCTGGAAGGTCGAGAAGAAGGACGGCAGCGCCGGATCGTCCGTGAGGCTCGACAGGACCGGCATCTGGCCGGTCGTGCCCATCATCCGCTGGGCGTCCTCGGACAGCATGAACCGGGTGAAGGCGAGGGCGGCGGCCTTGTCCTGGGTGGTGTTGAAGACCACGATGTCCTCGCCACCCACGACCGAGACACTGCCGCCGGGGCCAGCCGGGATGGGCGCGTAGTCGAACTTCAGGTCGGGGAACTGGTTGGCGAAGATCCCCGGCATCCAGGGACCTTCCACGATGGTCGCGGTCTGGCCGTTGCCGAACTGGTCCGATGTCGCCGTGCCGCCGCCGAGGATGCTGGGCGACAGATAGCCGGCATCGAGCCACTCCTTGAGCTTGGTCACGGCTGCCACGGTAGCCGGTCCATTGAGGACACCCTGTGCCGTGCTCAGGTCGTCGGTCGTGATGCCACCGCCCATGCTCCAGATCCAGGGCAGGATGCTCCAGGCGCCCGTGCCGCCCTCGGCATAGCCATAGACATCGGGTCCCAGCTTGTCCTTGACCGTCTTGAGCATGGTCTCGAACTCATCGACGGTGGTGGGCAGGGAGCTGATACCCGCCTTGGCCAGGACATCGGTGTTCGCGAACAGGACCCGGGTATTGGTATCCAGCGGCAGCCCGTAGTAGTGATCGCCGAACTTGTTGGTCGACAGGGGACCCGGGAAGACCCCCGCGGCGATATCCGCGAAGTCGGTCATCTCCTCGTCGAGCGGCAGCAGCACGCCCTGATCGGCGAACTCGGGGACCCAGGTGATGTCGGAGCGCAGGACGTCCGGCAAGGTGCCACCCGCGATGCCCGTCACCAACTTCTGGCGCAGGTCGTCGTAAGGTATCTCCTGGTGGTTCACGGTGATGTTGGGGTACTGGGCCTGGAATGCCGGCAGCACCTGGTCGGTGAAGGTCGTGATCTCGGCGCCGTCCGCCGCGTATCCGTTCCAGAAGGTGACGGTGCCGGTGATGGATGTGTCGGGCGCCGCCGCACTCGGGGATTGGGCGCTGCCGGCACCACCCAGTGCCAGTGACAACAGGACGGGCACAGCGACTGCGGCCGCCGTGACTCGTCGGGTCGGGAGCGTTCTCATGTGCGACTACCTCCTCGGCCCTGGTTCCGGGCCTGCCGTTGATGGGGACCGCGCAGCGGCGCGGCGACGGCGGCTCGGGTCCGTCGTTCGTCACGCAGGTGGGCCGGATGGAAGAACTCGCGCAGCGCAAGGCTGGCAGCACCACGAGCCCAGGCGTCATCGCCCCAGGGCTCGACGATGAGGTCGAGTGGATGATCGGGACCCAGCACCCGGCGAGCCTCGTCGCGCAGGGCGTCGAGATGGAAGCTGCCCAGTCGGACCCCCTCGCCGGAGACCACGACACGCTCCGGATCGACGAGCTGGACGACGGTCGCGATGGCGTTGCCCACGAGAGCGCCGGCTCGGGCGAGCGCATCCGCGATGCGCGCATCGATGACCGCCATCGACGCGAGGTCCTCGGGTGCCACGAGACGACCCGTGATCGCCAGCGCTTCCCGGATCAGGGCGGGCTCGGCGGCGACCGCCTCCAGGCAGCCGCGCCGGCCGCACCAGCACGCCGGTCCGCCAGGTCGCACGGTGAGGTGGCCGATCTCGCCGGCACCACCGTGCCAGCCGCGCGCGATCTGGCCGTTGACAACCATGCCCATGCCCACGCCGCGGCCGACGGTGATGACCACCAGGTCCCGGATGCCGCGACCAGCACCGAACAGGTGCTCCGCGATGGTCAGGGTGTTGACGTCGTTGTCGACGAGCACGGTCATGCCGAAATGGGCACCGAGCAGGCGCTCCAGATCATGCTGGGCGGGATCGGCGAGTGGAGGTCCGCTGACCTGTCCGGTGGCCGGGTCGACCATGCCCGGCAGACCGATGCCGATGCCGACCACCCGGTCGACGGCCACGCCCGCCTGCGTCAGCACATCGGTGACCGCGGTGTCGAACAAGCCGACGACCGCGGTCGCGTCCTGAGCGGCGCGATGGGGGATGCTGGTCATTGCCCGGGGGGTCGCGTCCAGGTCCGTCACCGTGGCGGTGAGCATGTCCGGCGAGAGCTTGACGCCAACCGCGAAACCGGCCGTCGGGTCCAGTCGCAGCGGCGTCGCGGGGCGACCGAGCGTCGTGCCATCGGGTGTCCCGGCGCTCCGGTCCTCGACCACCAGACCGGAGTCGAGCAGCGCCGCCGTGATCGCCGTGACCGTCGACGGGCTGAGGCCCGACAGCCGAGCCAGGTCCGCACGGGACCGGGCATCGCCAGCACGGATGAGGTCCAGCACCACCATCCGATTGGCATCCCGGACCAGGGTCCCCCGCTCGACTCGCACCGCGCTCCTCTGCTTCGATGATTACTTCGGCCATCGAATAAAGAAACTGTACCGGGGATGTCAAGTGGGTGCCCAACGGGTAACGGCGTGGCGCTGCGGCTCGCCTGCCCGCTCGGGCGAAACGCTGGCGTGCTACGGTCGTGGAGCCCGAATCCAGGGCGTCGAAGCGAGGGTGTGGACGATGACGGGCTGCGGGACCAGTGCCGACCCGTGTCAGCAGACCACGCCACCCGGGACCCCGGTCTCCGGCCCGCCCCGGCCGTTCTGACCGACGGATGCTGGAGCAGACCGTGCCCGCGGTCCGAGAGGGCGTCGACTGGCTGACGTGGCGGCTCCGCAAGGAGCTGGGCGAGCATGTCCGCGACGACCTCGCGACGCGCGCGCTGTACACCTCGGACGCCTCGAACTACCGGGTCCTGCCGAGGCTGCTCGTGGCACCCGGCTCGGAGGAGGAGCTCGCGACGGTCGTGGGCCTCGCCGTGGAGGCGGGTGTCCCGGTCACGATGCGCGGCGCCGGGACGAGCATCGCGGGCAATGCCGTCGGAGCCGGGGTGGTCGTCCTGACCCATCGCCTGCGGCGGATCCTCGACCTCGACCCGGTCGCCCGGACCGCGGTCGTCCAGCCGGGCGTCGTCCTGGGCGACCTGAACGCGCGGGCCGCGGCGCACCGGCTGCGCATCGGGCCCGATCCATCCACGCACGGCCGCTGCACCCTCGGCGGCATGATCGGCAACGACGCGTGTGGGTCCCGGTCGGTGCGCTGGGGCACGACCGCCCAGAACGTGCTGGCCCTGGATGTCATCACCGCGGCCGGGGAGCGACTTCGGCTCGGTCTCGCCGGCGAGAGGCGAGCTGGCCTTGCCACGCTCCGGTCTCATGGCAGAGCCCGTGCGCCAGTTCGCGGCCGCCAACGAGCGCTCCTGCGGACGGAGCTCACGCCCTGGCCCCGCCGGGTCTCGGGCTACCCGCTCGACTGGCTGCTGCCCGAGCGCGGCTTCGATGTCGCGCGTGCCCTGGTGGGCACCGAGGGGACGTGCGTCGTCGTCGCGGGCGCCACGCTGCGGCTGTGGCAGCCACCGGTCGCGCGGTGCCTCCTGGTCCTCGGCTTCGCGGACGACATCGCGGCCGCTGCGGCGGTCCCCGCGCTGCTGACGGAGCGGCCGTACACCATCGAGAGTCTGACCGGGGAGCTGCTCGCGCTCGTGGGGCAGCGGCCGTCCGAGGAGCTGCTGCCGGTCCCCGCCGGTGCCTGGCTGCTCGTCGAGGCCGGTGGCGACGACCCGGCCGCCGCCCGCGAGCACGCGCTCCGGCTGGCCCGCACCCTCGGCCGCACCGAAGGCGCCAGCGACGTCCGGCTGCTGACCACGACCGCGGCGCAGGCCACCCTGTGGCGCATCCGCGAGGACGGCGCGGGCTACGCGTCCCGGCTGCCCGATGGCTCCCCGGCCTGGCCGGGGTTCGAGGACGCGGCCGTGCCACCTCAGCGGTTGGCCGCCTACCTCGCGGAGCTCCACCAGCTGCTCCGCGACCAGGGGATGGGCGGCGTCACCTACGGCCACTTCGGCGAGGGCTGCATCCACCTGCGGGTCGGCTTCGGGCTGGACAAGCCCGGCGGCCAGGAGCGCTTCGGCGGCTTCATGGAGGCGGCCGCCGATCTCGTCGCCCGACACGGTGGCTCCCTCTCCGGGGAGCACGGCGACGGGCGTGCGCGGGGTGCCCTGCTGCCGCGGATGTTCTCACCCGCGATGATCCGCGCGTTCCGCGACTTCAAGACGCTGTGGGACCCACGGGGCCTGCTCAACCCGGGCATCATCGTCGACCCGGTGGCGGTCACGGACTCGTTGCGCTGGGTCGAGCCCACCCGCATCGACCTCCATCCGCAGATGGCGTTCCACGCGGACCACGGCGACGCCCGGGCCGCCGTCAGCCGCTGCATCGGGGTCGGCCGCTGCATCAGCCGCCAGGGATCGGCCCTCATGTGTCCCAGCTACCGAGCCACCGGCCGCGAGGAGGACTCCACCCGCGGCCGGGCGCGGCTGCTCCAGGAGATGATGGCCGGCTCGCTGTCTGCCGACGGCTGGCAGTCGACCGAGGTGCGCGATGCCCTCGACCTCTGCCTCTCGTGCAAGGGCTGCGTCTCGGAGTGCCCGACAGGCGTGGACATGGCGAGCTACAAGTCGGAGTTCCTCCACCACCACTACCAGGGACGGCGTCGGCCCCGCTCCCACCACTCGCTGGGTGCCCTGCCGCGCTGGCTCCGGATGACCTGGCGGCTGGCACCCATCGCCAATGCGTTCCTGCGCCACGGCTCGACGCGGCGGCTGTTCGCGGCCGTTGCGGGCATCTCGCCGGAGCGGGCCATCCCGCCCCTGGCGCGGGTGCCCTTCACCCGGGGCCACGATCCGGCCGCGGTGCGCACCACCGGCGAGCAGGGCCGGATCGTCCTCTGGCCGGATACCTTCACGAACTACCTCGCGCCCGACGTCGGCCATGCCGCGGTGCGGGTCGCGGCCGCCGCGGGCTATGTCGTGGAGGTGCCGACCGAGCCGGTCTGCTGCGCGCTCACGTGGGTGACCACGGGTCAGCTCGACACGGCCCGGACGGTGCTCCGACGGACGCTCGATGCGGCCTCGCTGGGGGGTGATGCCCCGGTCGTGGTGCTCGAGCCGTCCTGCGCGGCGTCGCTCCGGCTCGACCTGCCGGAGCTCCTGCCCGACGACCCCCGGGCGGCCGCGCTGGCGGCCCGTGTGACCACGTTCGGGGAGCTCCTGGACCGCTCCGGATTCGTGGTCCCCGGCCCCCCATCCACGGAGCCGCCGGCCCTCAGCCAGCCGCATTGCCACCAGCAGGCGGTCCTGGGCATGGACGCCGACGCCCGGGTCCTGGCCCGCAACGGCATCCCGGTGGGTACGACGCTCAGCGGCTGCTGCGGGCTCGCCGGCAACTTCGGTGCCGAGCCCGGCCACGAGGCCGTCTCCCGCCAGGTGGCGGAGCTGTCGCTCGTGCCCGCCCTCGAGGCCGCCCGATCCGGATACGCCCATCCTCGCCGACGGCTTCAGCTGCCGGACCCAGATCGCGGCCCTGTCGGGCCGTCGCGCCCGGCACCTCGCGGAGGTCCTCGCAGCGCGGCTCGACGGGCCGTGACCGGAAGGGGGTCGCGTGGCGCCGGGGACGTGCTGGGCGTGACCATCTCGCCCTCCGATCCGGCGCTCGACACGACCCTGCGGATCACGACGAGCGGCGCGGCACCGGGTGCCTTCGTCACCCTGACCGCGAGCCAGCTCGACCTTGGAGGCCGGACCTGGAGCGCGGCGGCGACGTTCGTTGCCGATGACGAGGGGGTCGTCGACACCACGAGTGACGCGCCGCTCACTGGCAGCTACGAGGGGGTCGATGCCATGGGCCTCGTCTGGTCGATGGCTCGCGAGGATGTGCCGCCGCGCGGCATGCGGCAGCCACCGCTCGCGCCGGTGACCCTGGAGGTGCGTGCGGCCGTCGTGGATGGGCCGGTGACGGCCGCGACCGTCGACCGCGCCCGACTCCCGACCGACGTGACGCGTCACCCGATCGATGCCGCCGGGGTCGTTGGCGTCCTCTGCCACCCCCGCGACGATGGCCCATGGCCCGGCGTCCTGCTGCTGGGTGGCGCAGAGGGCGGACTGCACGAGGTCGACGCCGCGCTGCTCGCCGCCCACGGCTTCTGCGTCCTCGCGCTCGCGTACTTCGGCGTCCCGGGCACGGCGCCGGCGCTCGTGGACCTGCCCCTGGAGGTGTTCGGCGCCGGGATCGAGCTGCTGCTCGCGCAGTCCGAGGTCCGCGCCGATCGCGTGGGCATCGTCGGTGGCTCCCGTGGTGGGGAGGCTGCGCTGCTCATCGGCGCGTGCCTGCCCCACGTCGGGACCGTCGTGAGCACGGTCGGGTCAGGTGTCGTGACGGCGGGCATCCCGCAGGGGACCGCATTGTTGGACATCCTCGGCACCGATGTCGGCTCGTGGACCTGGGGCGGCCATCGTTTGCCCTACCTGCCCTATCACGTTGGGGACGACCTCGTCGACGAGGTGGCATCGGGTGGACCGGTCGAGCTGGCCCGAGCCTTCCGGCCGGATCTGGTCAGCCGCCGCGCCCTCGCTGCCGCGTCCATCCCCGTCGAGCGCATCCGGGGTCCCGTGCTGCTGCTGTCCGCCGAGGACGATCGCAGCTGGCCGAGCGTCGACCTGTCCGAGGTCGCAGCCGAACGCCTGCGCCGGTCGCACCATGCCTATCCGTTCGAGCACGTCCGCTACCCCAGCGCCGGGCACGCCATCGCGCCGCCGCCGTTCAGGCCGACACGGCCAGTCGTCCCCGGACCGGGTGTCGCGCTCCTGATGGGAGGCAGCGCACCGGCCACGAGCATGGCCCGTGCCGACGCCTGGATGCGGACCATCGCATGGCTGGCGGAACACCTGCCGGCATGAGCGCCCCGCGAGCGACCCCGCTCAGCCGGCGGGCTCGGCGCTCACGAACAGTGCCTGGATCTCGGCGTAGTCCATCGATCCGCCGAGCATCGTCTCGTACCGTCCCTGTCCCAGGAACTCGCTGACGGCATCCCGGGCAGCGCCGAAGAGCATCTGGGCGACGCCTGATCCGGCACTCACCCGTGCCACTCCCAGGTCACGCAGCTCATCGACGGAGGGCAGGCCAGCCTCCACGAGCACGTTGACGGGCATCCCCGTCCCCGTGGTCACCGCGCGGATCGCATCGGGCTCCACGATGCCGGCCGGGAACGCCCCGTCCGCACCCGCCTCGTGATACATCCGGGCACGCCGGAGGACCTCCTCCACCGCCCGATCCGCTGGCACCAACGAGCGGAGATAGACGTCGATGCGGGCGTTGATGAACAGCGGCACGCCCATCCGCGCTCCAGCCGCGCGCGCGGCCCGGATCTTGGCCGCAAGCAGCTCCGGCGCGCCGCGACCGTCCTCGATGTTGATGCCGACGCCACCCGACGCGATGACCGCCTCCACGACCGCGCCGACCGCTGCCGGGTCGCTCGAGAAGCCGCCCTCGATATCCACCGTGAGCGGCACCGAGATGACCCGCGCGATCTGGGCGATCGCGGTCGTCAGCACGGCGAGGGGGATGGCGTCGCCGTCCGGGTAGCCGTGGGACCAGGCCAGACCAGCGCTCGTGGTCGCCATCGCCCGGGCGCCGCTCGCTGCGATGAGGCGGGCGCTGCCGGCATCCCAGCAGTTGGCCAGGAGCAGCGGGTCACCCGGCCGGTGGAGATCACGGAAGGTCTGAGCCGCCTCCGCAGCGTGGTCGCTCACCCCGCCATCTCACGCCGGATGACCGCACGCATCGCGCCTGCCGACCGGTCGATGTCGGCCTCGGTCGTGGACCAGTTGGAGACGGAGATGCGGATCGCCTGCTGGTCATGCCAGCGGGTCCCGCCGAGCCAGCACGTGCCGTCCTCCTGGATGCCCGCGATGACCGCTCGGGTGACGACCTCCGGGTCCCGGTCATCCTGGGGCTCGATACGCAGCAGCACCTGGTTGAGGACCACGTCGTTGAGGATGACCACGCCCGGTTCCTCACCCAGCAGCTCCGCCATGCGTGCCGCGAAGCGGCACGTTCGCTCCACCAGGTCGGCGACCCCGGCGCGGCCAAGGCTGCGGATGGCGGCGTACAGCGCGAACCCACGCGCCCGGCGCGAGGACTCCGGTACCCAATCATGGTTGTCACGCTCGCCGTCGCGGCCCCGGAGCAGATAGGCTCCCCGGAGCGTCATCGCGGCGTGATGCGCGGCCGGATCCGCGACGATGGCGAGGCCCGAGTCGTAGGGCACGTTCAGCCACTTGTGGGCATCGGTGGCCCATGAGTCGGCGAGCGCGACCCCAGTCACCAGCGATCGTTGCGCGGGGCTGGCCGCCGCCCACAGGCCGAAGGCACCGTCGACATGGAGCCATGCGCCATGCTCGCGTGTCAGCGCCGCGATGCCATCGAGCTCATCGAACGCCCCGGTGTCCACGTTCCCGGCCTGGGCGCACACGATGGTCGGCCCCACGAGCGACGCGAGCACCGGAGCGAGCGCGTCGGCACGCATCCGGCCCTGCCCGTCGGTCGGGACCCGATGCGCCCGTCCGCTGCCCAGACCCACCAGCCGGAGCGCCGCCAGGATCGTGGCGTGCGACTCCGCGCTCACCACCACGTTGATGGTCGGGGCACCGATGAGACCGTCACGCTCGACGTCCCAGCCGACCCGTTCGAGCACCGCATGGCGCGCGGCAGCAAGACAGGTGAAGTTGGCCATCTGGCAGCCGGTGACGAAGCCGACGCTCGCGGATGCGGGCAGCCCCAGCAGGTCCAGCACCCAGCCCGCCGCGACCTCCTCCGCGATCGCCGCGGCGGGTGAGGACACGAACAGCGCCGCATTCTGGTCCCAGGTGCTCACCAGCCAGTCCGCGGCCCGTGCGGCCGGCAGGCTGCCGCCGATGACGAAGCCGAAGAAGCGCGGACCAGCGGTGGCCACGAGCCCGGGATCGGCGGCTCGTGCCAGCTCCTCGACGACCCTGACCGCGTCGACGCCCGTCTCTGGCAACGGTCCGCCCATGCCTGCCAGCAGCGAGGCGGCATCCGCGACGGCACCCACGTGCCGCTCGGGGAGGCCCATCAGGAACTCCTGGGCGAGCTCGCTCGCTCGCAGCATGGCGCGGGCGTCGGTCAGTTGCTGGGCATCCGGCTCGGGCATGAGCAGCTCCTCGCGGCGAAGCGGACCGGTCGGACCTGTCGTCGCGACCGGGTGCCGGTCAGGGTACAGCCGCCGGGGAGGTTCCGGCCATCGGCGATCAGGTCCGGCCGGCGCGCGACCAGGTGAGTCGCTGGACCGAGCGTCGGCCGGCGAGCGTGAATGGGTCGGTGGACAGCACCAGCGTCTGGCCATCATCGGAGAGCTGCACGTGCCGGACCTGGCGGGAGCCGACCCAGTTGGGGTAGAGGCTCATCTCCACGGTGTGGACGACGTCACCCCCCTCGAGCGCATAGCGTCCGCTGTAGGCGATGAACGTCTCCGCTGCCTGCAGCCGCTCGGCGTCCGGCCCTCCACGCAGAGGGTCGCTGGAGGTGATCCGAGGCCGGTCCGCAGGTCCGATGGTGGTGATCATCGTGCCGTCAGGGCTGTACACGAGGATGCCCATGGGTGCCTCGCCCATCGGTCGTTGCGTGGTGCCGTCGTCGGACTCCGCGACCCAGCTCCGCAGCTGCCAGTCACCGACCAGGCGATCCGGGTCGGTCATGGTGGCCCTCCGATGTGCTTGCGCATGTGGACGAAGGTCAGCTCGCCGCGGACATGCTGGGTGTGGGTATCGACGTAGCCAGCTGAATGGTACACGTGCAGATTGCCCATGCTCATTGCTCCTGTGAACAATGTCCAGGCATCGACCTCCGCCGCACAGGACGCCTCGACCGCTGCCAGGAGCGCCCGCCCGATGCCCCTGCCGTGCAGATCGGGAGCGACCGCCAGTCGGCCGATGTGACCGACCCGGTCCCGCACGCTGACCCGGCCGCAGGCGACCAGCCGGTCGCCCATCCGGCCGACGATGACGGTGGAATTCCCGATGGCCCGCCGGATGTCCTCCAGCGTCTCCGCCAGCGGTGCCATGTCCGCGTCGTGATAGAGCTGCGCCTCCTGCACGAACGCCGCCCGCTGGACCGTCATGATCTCGCCCGCCTCCGCGACCGTCGCGCGCGAGAAGCGGACCGGGGGCGGGATCCGCGCCGACTCAGAGCGGGACCGGGGCATCCGCGCGTACCAGACCCTCATGCTTGAGCTCGGCCCAGAGGTCGCCAGGGATGGGGTGACGGAAGACCTCGACGTTGCGCTGGACCTGCGCCGCCGAGCGGGCGCCCGGGATCACCGAGGCGACGCTCGGGTGCCCCATCGGGAACTGGAGGGCTGCGGCGGCGAGTGGCACACCATGCCGCTCGCAGATCGCCTGCATCCGCGCCACCGTCGCGTTGAGCTCCGCGGACGGCGCGCCATAGTCCGCGTTGGCGCCCTCCCGTGGCCCGGTGGCCAGGATCCCCGACTGGTACGGCGCACCGATGACGAAGCCGATGCCTCGCTCCACGCAGGCCGGGAACTCCGCGTCGAGGACCTCCTGGCGCAGGAGCGTGTAGGGCATCGCGACGAGGAAGAAGTCGAGGTCCACGAGGTCCAGGAACCGGGGGATCGAACCCAGCTCGTTGACCCCCGCTCCGACACCCCGGATGAGGCCGGCGCCCTTCAGCTCCGTGACCGCGCGCCAGCCGCTGGTCGCGAGCTGGGCCAGGAACCCCTCGTACCTCGCTCCGGTGCCGTGGTACATGTGGTCGAGGTCGTGGATGACCGCGAGGTCATACTGGGCGAGCCCGAGGCGCAGCTGGCTCTGCTCGTACGCTCGCATGATGCCGTCATAGGTGTAGTCGAAGACGACCTCGAACGGCCCCCCGCCCAGCCACGGTGCGCCGTCGTAATCCGGGTCCCGGGATGCCCGGAGCCAGCGTCCGATCTTGGTCGAGAGCACGTACTCCGACCGGGGATGGTCGCGCAGACCCGATCCGGTGCGCAGCTCCGACAGGCCCCGGCCGTACCAGGGCGCGGTGTCGTAGTAGCGGATGCCACCTTCCCACGCGGCCTGGATCGGCGCCGAACGCATCCTGCTCGGGGACCTTGTGGAACAGCTCGCCGTATGAGGCCCCACCCAGCCCGAGCTGGGTGACGGCGACTCCGGTACGCCCGACGAGCCGTGTCGCGCTGGGATCCATGGTCCTTGGATGCCTCCGGATGACTGCTGGTGCCACTCGCTGGTGGTGAATGACAGGGTGCCTTGCCGTGCACGTTGCCGGGGGCCGCAGCCCCAGCATGACGGTTCCCGCGTCGCTCGCGGGTTACGCAGGGGAGGCGCGGCAGGACGGGACAGCTGGGCCAGCGCCGGTCATGTGGCCCAGGGTCGTTCGTCGACCGGCTCGTCCCAGCTGGGGATGGGCGCCTGGAGCGGATCATCGATCCAGCAGAACCGGCCATTGATGTCGGCAGCCGCGTCCGTCGTGAGGCGGAGCACCAGGTCGACCGCCTTGCTGGGTGGGTCGCCGCCGGTCTCGTCCACCCAGTCCACCCACGACTTGTAGCCGTCGGCGATGGGTCCCAGCGCCTCGACCTTGGCCTTGATGTCCGCCCACATGTCCGTGCGCACATCACCCGGATGGATGACGTTGGCGGTCACGCCGCTGCCCGCGATCTCGGCGGCGAGATGCCGCGTGAACTGGTTGAGCGCCACCTTGGACGTGCCGTAGGCACTGTTGAGCGGTCCCGGTGGATGCAGCGATGCCGCGGAGGTGACGTTGACGATGCGACCCCAGCCGGCGTCGAGCATGCCGGCCAGGAAGGCGCGCACGGTCAGGAACGGGGCGATGGCATCGATCTGCAGCGTGCGCACCCAGTCCGTTGGGTCGGCGTCGCGGATGAGCGCGATGGGACCGAAGACACCCGCCGCATTGACCAGGATGGTGGGCGCGCCGAAGCGCTCCCGGATGGTGTCGCCCAGGTGGGACACCGCGGCGAGATCGGCGACGTCGCAGACCAGTCCCGTGACAGAGCCAGCCGTCCCTGCGGCGAGTGCCTCGGTCTGGCCCAGCTGGTCGGCGTTGCGGGCCACCGCGAGGACGCTGGCGCCCGCCGCTGCGAGCCCGAGCGCGACGCCCTGGCCAAGTCCCCGGCCGCCACCCGTGACGACCGCCACGCGGCCCTGCTGGTCAGCCATCGGTGGGCGCCTGCCACGTCCCGGGCTCCATGTGGAACACCTCACGCAGCGGCGTGGAGTCCACGATGCCGTCTTCCCGGAACGCCATGAGCGGGTTCATCAGCTCGCTCCAGCGGTCATGGGTGGGGGTATGCCAGAGCCGATTCCAGGACCCCTCATCCTCCACTTCGGAGAAGAGGAACAGGACCGGGTCGTTCTCGAAGATGGTCATGTTACGAATGCCTGCGGCATCCAGCTCCTTCACCAGCTCCGGCCAGATGTTGTCGTGCCAGTGCCGGTACTGGTCGAGACCGCCGGGCTTGAGACGCATCGTGAACGCTGTCCTGATCATGGGCGCACCTCCTGGGCTGCTGGGCTGGATGGATCGGCTTCGTGCCGCGGATCGAGTGCCTGCCCGGTGTTGATGGCGTGCAGCACACCGTGGTCGGTCGCGGAGGGCCCGCTGATCTCCGTCGTGAGGCGGCCGCGATAGAAGACGAGGATGCGGTCAGCCAGGCCGACCAGCTCGGGCAGCTCGGTCGATCGGAACAGCACGATGCGACCCTCATCCGCAAGCGCGCGGATGAGCAGGTAGATCTCCCGCTTCGCGCCGACATCGACCCCGCGGGTCGGGTCGTCCAGCAGCATCAGCCGCGGCGAGACCTCCAGCCACTTGCCGATGACCACCTTCTGCTGGTTGCCACCCGACAGGCTGCCGACGACCGTCGACGCACTCTGCACCTTGATCCGCAGCCGTTCGATCTGCCGATGCGCGGCCTGGATCATCTCGGCATGCCGCAGCCAGGGGTCGCGTCGGGCCTGGGCCCCGACCGCCACCATGGACACGTTCCTGACCACGCTGCGATCGAGCATCAGCCCCTGGCGACGCCGGTCGGCCGGCACGAGCGCGACGCCCCGCCGCGCCGCATCCGTCGGCGAGCGCGGCGTACCTTCGCCGTCCGGCATCCGGACCTCTCCGGCACTGGCCCGACGGGTCCCGAACAGCACCCCCAGCAGGGTCGCCACGCCGGCGCCCTCCAGACCGGCGAGGCCGATCGATCTCACCACCGCGGGCGCTGAACGAGACATCGCTGAGCTCGTCGCCCACGGTGAGACCCCGCACCTCCAGCTCCGGCGGGCGATCGGTCCTGCCCTGGTCAGCGCCTGCGAGCCTGACCCGGGGCGGGAAGAGCTCCCGCTGACTGACCCCGACCATCGCTTCGACGACCCGCGGGATGGTCAGCTGGCCCCGGTCGCGTGTCCACACCAGCCGCCCATTGCGCATCACGGTGATGCGGTGCGCGACGGTGAACACCTCCTCCAGCCGGTGCGAGACATAGAGGATCGTGATGCCGCTCGCGACCAGCTCGTCCATGACCCGGAACAATCGGTTGGTCTCGGCATCGTTGAGCGCCGAGTTGGGTTCGTCCAGGATGAGCACGCGGGGGCGCTCCACCAGTACCCGGCTGATCTCCACCAGTTGCCGCTCAGCGAGCGTCAGGTCGCCGACCGGGATGTCCGGGTCGGCCTCCATGCCGATGCTGCGCAGGACCGGCAGCGCCGCCTCGCGCATCGACCGGGTGTCGACCAGTCCGTGGCGTGTCGGCTGCTGGTCGGGGAACAGGTTGGCGAGGATGGATCGATCGGGGAAGAGGCTCAGCTCCTGGTAGACGATGCCGACGCCGTGCCGACGGGCATCGTGTGGCGAGGCGAACCGGACGAGCTCACCCCCGACGTGGATCTCACCCTCGTCCGGCACGACCGCGCCGGCCATGATCTTCATGAGCGTGGACTTGCCGGCACCGTTCTCGCCGACGATGGCATGGACGGTCCCGACCTGGACCGCGAGGTCCATGTCGACGAGCGCCCGGATGCCCCCGTACGAATGGGACAGTCCGGCGACGGCGATCGCGCTGGGCACGATCGCCGCCGCTGCGGGCGACTGCTCCGGGGACGCGTGCATGCCGGTCACCCGGTCATCACCCGATGTCCCCGGTGCCGCGTGGCGGGCTACTTGGACTCGTTCTCGATGGGCTCGATCTCCGACTTCCAGTTGGCGATGAAGCCGTCCACCGCGGGCTGGTAGTAGGCGCGGAGCGCTGCCGGGTCGGTCGACAGCTGCTGCAGCTGGGCGAAGGTGAGGGGCGGCAGGTCATGGGGCTCGGTCACGCTATCGGAGGTCACGACCTCCGTGCCGGCATCCAGGAACCCAGGCTTGGCGATGTCCGCGGCCGTGCCGTTGACGATGGAGTCGATGAGGATCTTGGTCGGCAGGTAGCCCTGGATGAAGGGCGTCTGGCCAAGGCTCACGTAGGCATCGCCAGAGGCGAGCTGCGCGAGGTTGTCCGTGGTCAGGTCGTAGCCGCCGGCGATGAACTTGGCATCGGGGTTGGCAGCCTTGAGCTTGCCCAGGCTGGCGACGTCAGGGGCGCAGAGGCCGATGAGCGCGACCGCGTCCGGGTTCGCTGCCAGGAGCGTCTCCCACGCCGCGTAGTTCTGGGCGGGGTCGACCTTGACATCGTTGCTGCCGCCCTTGCCCACGATGGTCAGGCCGGGTGCCGCCGCCAGCGACTCCTCCACGCCCTGATCGCGGTTGGTGAGCACCTGGACACCGGGGTAGCAGTTGCCGATGACGACCGTGCCGGTAGCGGACGCACCGCCCAGCTTGTCGACGATGGCCTTGCCCAGGATCCGCCCGCTCTCCACGGAGCGCTCGCCGACGTAGGGCGCGTTCACGCCCTTGCCCAGGATGTTGAACTGCACGACCGGGACGCCGCCCGCGATGATGTCGTTGAGGCCGGCGACCATGGTGTCGGACGGCGCCGAGGTCACGATGCCCTGGACGCCACCCTGGACCAGCCCCTGGGCCAGCGCCAGCATCTGGTCACCGTTGTTGTCCGGCACTCCGACCAGCTGGATCGTGGCGCCCGCCTCGGTCGCCGCCATGTTCGCGGCGTCGTAGATGGACTGGATGAATGGGTTGCCCAGCGAATGGGTCACGAAGCCCAGCTTGATGCCGGCGCCCGGGAGCGGACCGGCGCTCGTCCCGGGAGACTGGGCGACGGTGACCCCGGTCGCGGCCAGGGTCAGGGTCAGCGCACCGGCTGCCGCCAGCAACCGCTTGTGTCGATCCATGGATCCTCCTCTGGTGGTGTCGTGGGGACCGACCGCACGGCCTGTCCCCTCATGCCCGATGGATGTCCGGTCTCTCTGCCTGTCACCCTCCTCTGGTAGCTCGGCGTGTGGGCTCCTCAGCCCGCATCGACGACGTCACGTGCCCGACGGCTGCGCTGACGGCGGACCAGCTGGTCGACCGCGACAGCCAGGATGATGACCACGCCCGTGACGAAGAACGACCACTTGGCGTCGACGCCCAGGAACAGCACGCCGTTCTGGATCGCCTGGATGATCACCGCGCCGATGACGGCGCCGAACATCGACCCGCGGCCCCCGGAGAGGGGCGTGCCGCCGATGATCACGGCCGCCACCACGGGCAGCACGTAGTTGTCGCCGAGGGTGGGGTCGATGGCCTGCCGGAAGCCCACGAAGATGACCCCGACCAGGCCTGCGATGAGCCCCATGAGGGTCATCACCATGATCCGGGTGCGGTCCACCGGGATGCCCGCAAGGCGCGCGGCGTCAGGGTTGCTGCCCATCGCCTGGGCCCGGTATCCGAACCGGGTGTGGTGGAGCAGCACGTGCATCAGGACGGCCAGGACGACGAAGGCCACCGCGTTGCTCGGGAGGACGTCGAACAGCTTGTTCGTCCAGATGCCGAAGAACGGGCTGGTCTTGTCCTCAGGCGCCAGGGAGTGGGACCCGGTGACCACGAGCGACAAGCCGCGGTAGGCGTACGCGGTGCCCAACGTGATGATGATGACCGGGATGCGCAGCCCCACCGCGAGGCCGCCATTGATGAGCCCCAGGAGACCGCCGACCGCGATGCCGACGGCGGCACTCAGGATGGGATCCCACCCCCAGACCATGAACTGGGCGGCAACGATCGCGGACAGGTTGAAGATCCATCCGACGGACAGGTCGACATCGCGGATGACGACGACGAACACCATGCCCAGGGCCAGCATGCCCGTGAAGGAGGCGTTCGACAGCAGCTGGAACAGCGACTTCGGCTGCAGGAACACTGGTCGCAGCACGCCGATGATGACGATGAGCACGATGAGTGCGATGAGGACGCCAGTCTCGTCCGGTAACCGCGACCGGAGGGAGCGCGTCGGTCGGGTCGCCGGCTCGCCCGCGGGCGCCGTCGGGTCCTGTGCGGTCAAGCGTCTCCCCAGGCACTGACAAGGTCACCAGTGGGCGACCGTTTGGGCCACGATCCAGTCTGGAAACGATACTGGCCCGAAACCGTCTGTCAAGTCGCCGGATCGCTCAGCGAATGGGGGCGTCCTGGAGCTTGACGACCACGTTGACCCCATCGACGACCCGGTAGGTCACCTCGACGGGCTGGGCGAGTGCCTGGTGCTCGCGCAGATGCTGGGCTGGGAAGCCCTGGCCGTACGCAAGCCCCTTGGTCGAGAAGGTCAGCAGGCGGCCGTCAGCGGTGCGCAGCTGGAAGCCATCGATGTCGACGAGCGAGGTGCTCGCCACGCTCGTGACCACCCCGGTCTCGGTGTTCAGGGTCGGTTGGCAGCCAGTGGCCGCCAGGATGGTCGCGAGCAGCAGCGCGACGAGCGCGAGCCGCCTCATGCCAGGGGCAGGAAGATCGCCACGTCCAGCACGATGAGCAGGAACAGCCCGGTCAGGTAGGTGATGGAGAACTTGTAGAGGCGGACCGCGCGGCGGTCGGTGCCCTCATGCCACATGGCGAATGCCTGGAACAGGAACAGGGCTCCCAGGACCAGGACACCCGCGAGGAACACGAGCCCCATGTGGGCGACCGCGAAGAAGACGAGCGTGAGCGCCACCATGAGCACCGAATAGAGCGCGATCTGGCGGGTGGTCTCGGGCACGCCGTGGACCACCGGCATCATCGGCACGTCCGCGGCCGCGTAGTCACCCCGGATGCGCAGCGACAGCGCCCAGAAATGGGGCGGCGTCCAGTAGAAGACGATCGCGAACAGCAGCAGTGCGGGCAGCGTGATGTCGCCCGTGACAGCGGCCCAGCCGATGACCGGCGGAAGGGCCCCTGCCGCACCGCCCAGCACGATGTTCTGGGGCGTCGAGCGCTTGAGCAGCATCGTGTAGACGACGACGTAGAAGCCGACCGCGAGGAGTGTCAGGAACGCGGCCACGAGGTTGGTGGTCACGGCCAGCAACCCGAAGCTGATGACCGTGAGCATGAGCCCGAACATCAGCCCGTCGACCGGGGCCACCTGGTGTGCCGGCAGGGGGCGCCGTCGGGTACGGACCATGATCTCGTCGATGTCCCGGTCGAGATAGCAGTTGATGGCATTCGCGGCGCCCGCAGCGAGCGTGCCACCGATAAGCGTCCAGAACGCGAGCCAGGCGAAATGCGCGGGGTCGAGACCGCGAACGGTGCTCCAGGCAAGGATCATCGCGGGCAGGGTCGTCACCAGCAACAGCTCGATGATGCGCGGCTTGGTGAGCGCGACATAGGCACCCACCTTCTGGCGCGTGGTCGGGGCACCGCCCGCCACCGCCGCGGCATGCGTCGCGCCCTGGGCAGCCACGTCCGGCACGGGTGGGACCTCTGGTCTGTGACCCTGGTGATCGACATCCGTGCCGGTGTCCGGCGCGAGCCGCGCAGCCACACGGGCGTCGTACCAGGCGACGAGCGTCGCGCCGATGAGCAGCCCCCAGATGGCCGCCCCGAAGGAAAGATGGAGGGTCACCACCCACGGTGCGAGCGTCGTCCAGATCTGGAGCGCACCGACGATCACCTGCACCAGGAACAGCACGGCCGCCGTGCCCACGAGCGCGAACACCGAGGACGAGACCCGGAGGCGCCCGTCATCGCCTGGTCGGGGGGCGCGCTCCAGCCTGGCCGCCCGCCAGACGACGAAGGTCGTGATGGCCAGGAAGATGCCCACGACGAGCGTCACGAACCGGTGCAGGAAGTGGGCGACCTGCAGGCTCGCCACCGCGGGGTCGGGCGAGAACGAGGGCACGATCTGGCCACCGAACAGCGGCCAGTCAGGGAAGACGAGCGCAGAGCCGGTGGCGGTCACGTGGGAGCCGAACAGCAGCAACGCGAAGACGGAGACGGCCGTGAACCCGAGGAGCAGCGTCAGTCGCTGGCTCGCGCCGTGGCGCGGCAGCTGCGAGGGATAGCCCGCGCGGACCGCGAGGAAGACGGTCACGCCGAGCAGGATCATCGCCGTGGCCAGGTGCATCGTGACCGATTCACCGGAGTTGTTGAGGGCAACCGTGCGCATCCCCAGGTAGGCCTGGAACCCGGTGAGCAGGAGCGCCACGAGCGAGCCGACCGTGAGCGCCCGGGTCGCACGCTGGGAGCTGAAGGCCTCGATGACCAGACCCAGCATCACGAAGCCGATGACCACGCCCCAGAAGCGGTGGATCCACTCCAGCCACGCGGCGCTGTCGCCGGTGGGCGGGATGACCTGTCCATGGCAGAGCGGCCAGTCGGGGCAGCCCATGCCTGAGCCCGTGCTGCGCACGATGACGCCGATGACGACCATGATGAAGGTCGAGACCACGGCGATGAGGGCGATCTTCTGGAACCGGGACATGGATCCTTCGCGGGCGATATCGGGGGTGACCGAGGCGGACGGCGGTGATTCTAGAGCAGGGGGTATCGTGACGCCGATGCGAACGATATTGCTCATGTTCCAACGGCATGCCGCACCGTTGATAGCCGGCCTCGTGCTCGCCGGATCCATCATGCTGCCGGGCGTGACGCTCGCCCAGTCGGCCCAGGTGGCACCCACCGGAGCGCCGGATTGCGGTACGCCCCCAGCGACCGGCAACTACGACGGCTGGCCGGTCGGTGGCAACATCAGCGCGAATGGGCCGCTGCTGCCGCTCATCGTCAGCAGCCAGAACGTCGCCGGCCCACCGACCCGGCTCGCGTTCCAGCTCCTGGACCCCCAGAACCAGCCGCTGTCGTCGGCGAGCGTGCCCACCCGGGTCCGGCTCTTCGCGCTGGACCAGGACGCCGCGAACCCCGTCGCGACCGTCGATGGCCAGTTCCTCGACGTCGGCAATGGCACCGGCTTCTACCACCTGCCGGTGACGTTCCCCTGCGCGGGCAACTGGGGCTTCGAGGTCACCGCCGGGCTGCCGGCGGGTGCCGTGAGCGCCCGGGTCATCTTCACGGTCCTGCCGTACGGCAGCACGCCCGCCATCGGTGCGCCGGCGCCACAGTCCCAGACGCCGACCGCGACCACGCCCGAGGGCATCGCGGCCATCTCCACGGACACGCAGCCGGACCCCGACTTCTACCGCTTGAGCATCGGCCAGGCGGTCACGTCCGGGAAGCCGACGTTCATCATCTTCGCGACGCCAGCCTTCTGCCAGACGGCCATGTGCGGCCCGACGCTGGACATCATCAAGGGCGTCGCGACGGGCTACAAGGACCGCGTCAACTTCGTGCATGTCGAGCCCTACCAGCTGCAACAGACCCCGAACGGGCTCCAGCCGCTGCCCGACCCGACGAGTGGCCAGCTGCAGCCAGTCCAGTCCGTGCTGGACTACGGGCTGACCAGCGAGCCCTACATGTTCGTGGTGGACGCCGCCGGCAACATCGCGGCCAAGATCGAGGGCATCGCAGGTCCGGACGAGGTGAAGGCGATGCTCGACGCGGTGATCGCGTCCGGCGGTTAGCGCCATCTGCCGTCCCTGAGCGCCGTGCCCATCGCCCGAGGTGTCCTGGACATCTCGCGGGACGTGCCCGCCGAGGACGGCCAGGTGCTGGCCGCCCGCGCGACGCTCGTGGGCAAGCCGGGCCTCCATCCAGACCTCGCACGGCTGCTGGACACTGTGCTGCCGGAGGTCCTCAGCTACCCCCTCATCGGGGCACCTGCTGCGTTCCCCTCGCTGGCCCAGACCCGCTTCCCGGTCAACGAGGATGCCCAGCGCTACCTCGATGAAGGCCCGACCCCGCTGGAACGCTTCCTGCCCTTCGAGATCGCATCACCGCTGTCGCGCTACTACGTGCTCATCGTGCCCGTCCTCATCCTCCTCTACCCCTGTGGCACGTCGCGAAGGCAGCGTTCGTGTGGTACCAGAGCCGCAAGATCGTGGGCTGGTACCCAAGGATCTACGCCATCGAGCGTGGGCTCCCGGACGCGACCTTGCCGGAGCTGTCGCTCCAGCACGAGTTCCTGCGGGCGGTCGTCGCCCAGGTCTCCTCGCGCCAGACGGTGTCGGCGGGATACCTCGCGGCGTACTACGACCTGCGCGCCAACATCGGCTTCGTGCAGCGTCTCGTCGACCAGCGGATGGATGAGCTGCGCCCGGATGCGGGCGACGCGGCGATGGCTGGGCAAACAGTCGAGGCGCCGGTGGACCCGGGGCTCATCTCCGACCCGCGGCGTATCAGCGACGAGGCGATGGGCATCGATGATGACCTGCGCGCGATGCACGGCGGCCGTGGCCGAGGACCGTGATCGCGCCCCTCAGCCCGGCTTCGTGCCCGCGGATCCCGGGGCGATGATGGGCAGTCCGGCGGCGCAGGCCGGACAGGTCGCCGGTCCGGGCTCGTAGGTGGGCACGTCAAGCGTCCACAGCGAACGCACCGGATAGCTGCGGCCCGAGGCCGGTGACACGGCCTCGACGAGGCCACCGGACCGATCGGCGATGACCGAGACCAGGACGAGCTCACCACCGGTCGACTCGATGGCGGGCAGCATCGCGATGAGCGAACCACCCGTCGTCAGGATGTCGTCCACAAGGAACACCCGCTCCCCCGGGTCGATGGCGAAGCCGCGCCGGAACTCCCGGCGGGTGCCTCCGTCCGCGTCCCGGACCTCCTCGGCGAAGATGCCCCGGACACCCAGCTGACGCGCGACCTCGAAGGCGAGGATGACCCCGCCCGTGGTGGGTCCGACGACGACGTCGGCGACCGGCCGGCCGTCCGTGTCCCGGACCATGTCCGCCATGTAGCCGCACAGCTCGACCACCGACTCGGGGTACTGGAGCACCTGGAACTTCTCCAGGTAGCGGTCGCCGTGGCGGCCGCTCTTGAGCAGGAAATGGCCATCCCGGAGCGCGCCGGAGGCGCGGAAGAGTGCCTCGGTCCGCTCGGCGATGGTCATGCTGCCCGGAGTCCCGGCAGCACGTCCTCGGCGATCCGCCGGAGCATCGGCCAATCCTCGGCACGCGGTCCATCGACGGAGAAGTCGGTGAAGCCAGCGCCTCGACTGCGTTCCACGAAGTCGACGTACGTCTCTTCCGAGCGGAGGGCGTCGCGACGCGTCCAGAGGGAGCGGCGGATGGTGGCGGGGTCACGCCCGATCGCACGGCACGCCTCATCGAGCCGGGCCAGCTGCCCAGCGACGTCCTCGCTCACGCCCTCGGTCGCGGCGCCGGGCATCTCCGCGAAGGTGTCCCACTGGTCGGCATAGCGCGCCGCGATGCCCAGCATCCGCGGTCGGTGGGCCGCGATGAGCAACGGGATCCTCGGCTCCTGGACGGGCCGGGGCGCGAGGTAGGCATCGTCCAGTCGGTAGTAGCGGCCCTGGAACGACCCGTGACCCTCGTCCATCAGCAGCCGGATGATGCTGACCGCTTCCTCCAGCCGGTCCACCCGCTCCACGGCCGACGGGAAGTCGATGCCGAAACGCCGGTGCTCCTCCTCGAACCAACCCGTGCCGATGCCCAGGACGAGCCGCCCGGCGCTGAGGTGGTCGACCGTCACGGCCTGCTTCAGCAGCATCACCGGGTGGCGGAACGTGTTGCTCGAGACGAGCGGACCGAGCCGGATGCGCGAGGTGCGGGCCGCGATCGCCGCCAGCACCGTCCATGTCTCGTGCATCGCATCGGTCGGCGGACCGTCGGGGTTCTTGATGTGGTCCGGCAGCGAAGCGTGGTCGAAGCCGAGGTCCTCGGCCATCTGGAACTCATCGATGAGTTGCTGCAGTGACTTGCCGCCGGCCGGGATGAACAATCCGAATCCGAGCGTGGGACGTGCCGTGGGCATGCCCGAACACTAGCACCCAGGTGAGCATCCGAATGGGGCGACAGGGACGTCGGCCGGTTCGCCGGGGTCGCCTGGTCCGACCCGCTCGGCTGACCTCAGGGCCGGTACTCGACGCCCTTCACGCTGGGTCGGTCGCGGCGGCTGGGCAGGGCCACCCCGACCAGCTCCCGATGGGAAGCCATGCCATGGTCACGGCACCAGGCTTCGAGCTCGTCGATGAGCCGCACCGGCAGGACCGGGTCGGCGAACAGCGCGGTGCCGACCTGGACCGCGCAGGCGCCGGCCATGAGGAAGTCGAGAACGTCATCGAGCTCCGAGACTCCTCCGATGGCCACGATGGGGATGTCCACGACCTGCGCGACCTCGTACACGACCCGCAGCGCGACTGGCTTGAGCGCCGGCCCCGACAGTCCGCCGTAGGTGTTCCCCAGCATCGGCTTCCGTCGCTGCCGATCGATGGCCATCCCTGCCAGGGTGTTGACGGCACAGATGGCGTCCGCACCGGCGTCCTCGATGGCCGTCGCGATGCCTCGCACATCGGTCGCGGCGGGTGACAGCTTGACCAGCAATGGCAGCTCCGTCGCGCGGCGCACGGCAGCGGTGACCTCTGCCGCGGCGCGCGCGTCCAGCGCGAACTGGAGGCCGCCCTTGCCGACATTGGGACAGCTGATGTTGAGCTCGATGCCCGCCACGCCCGGCTGCTCGTCGAGCTTCCGCGCGACCGCGACGTAGTCTTCCACCGACTCGCCGGCGACGTTGACGATGACCGGCACCTCCCACGTCGCCCAGCGAGGCGCGTACCGCTCGAGGACCGCGTCGACCCCCGGGTTCTGGAGCCCGATGGAGTTGAGCATCCCCGCGGGCGTCTCGGTCACCCGCGGCGGTGGGTTGCCGACCCGGGCCTTGAGGGTCGTGCCCTTGCAGCAGATGGCACCGAGGCGGTCGATGTCCACCACCTCGCCGTATTCGATGCCGTAACCGAAGGTGCCGGAGGCGACCAACAAAGGATTGCGCAGCACGAGCGCGCCGTGGCGGGAGGGCGCGAGGTCGACGCTCAGGTCGACCTCGATGGGCGCAGGTGGCGGCGAAGGCGCCAGAGGGACCACCGCCCGGCTGCGGGCTGGCCGCCGCGCCGCGCCGTTCCCCGGGGTAGGCATCCGGGGCGGCGCCGTCGTGGTCCGATGCGTCACGACCGCACGCTTCCGCTTCACGCGGGCTCCTCCCAGACGAGCTCGTCAGGTGCGAACACGGGCCCTTCGCGACACACCCGCTGTGGGCCGTCGACGCCGATGACGACACATCCCAGGCACGCACCCACGGCACAGCCCATGGTCTGCTCCATCGATACCTGGAGCCACGACGCGCGACGCGCCTGGGCGGAGCCCAGGGGAGCGGCCCGGCCACCACCCTTGCGCCCCAGTCGCGCGACGCCCATCCGGCCGTCGCGGCCCTTGGCCAGCCGCGCGAGCGCCGCCAGCATCGGCTCCGGTCCGCACGCGAACGCCTGGTCCGCCCATGCCTCGTAGCCCGCGACCAGGTCCGTGACCCGGCCGTGGTGCCCCAGGCTGCCGTCATCCGTGGCGACGAGGTACTCCACCTCGTCCGGCAGCATCGAGGACGGGTAGACGTCCGCGGCGGTCGCGGCCCCGAACAGCACGGCCACCTGGCGTCCCGTGGCGATGGCCTCGTCCGCGAGCGCGCGAACACCGGCCATCCCCAGGCCACCGGCGATGAGCAGCAGGTGGCGGCTGCGCGGATCGACCTCGAAGCCGCGTCCGAGGGGCCCCAGCATGCCGATGCTGTCACCGGGCCGCATGCGCGCCAGGACGTCGGTGCCCTTGCCGGTCACCCGGAAATGGATGGTGATCTCACCCCTGACGCGGTCGACGGTATTGAGGCTGAACGGCCGTCGCAGCACGAGCCCGCTGTAGTCGGGCGTCCGGACATGCACGAACTGGCCAGCCTGGGCTCCCGCCGCCAACCACGGCGCGCGGTAGCCCTGCAGCCACTGCCGGGGCAGGAACTCGCGGGTATGCGTCAGCTCTGCGTCCAGCAGCCTCATGGCAGACGATGCCCGTGCGCGGCGTGCCGGCGGGTGACGCAGGCCAGCGGTCGATCCGGGCCGGTGGACGTCTCAGGCCGGCGCTGCCCCCTCCTCGTCGGCGGTTCCCTCACCGTCCTCCTCGTCCTCGTCGGGAGCGACCTCGGGGTACTGCTCCGCGAGCGTCTCGGCGAGGTCACCGAAGAGGTCCGTGGGATCGTAGAACTGGACCAGCTCGGCGGGACTCTGGAGCGACACCCATTGGCCCTCGTCCGTGTCGTCCTCGTCGCGCTCCGGGATGACCTCCGCCTCGAAGTTGCCGGTGCCCTTGAACCAGAGGCGCTCGTCGTCGTCGTCGAGCATGAGCTGGTCGCCAAGGGCGCCCGCGAGCGGCTGCGCGGCGATCTCGAACTGCTCGATGAGGCGCGCCTCGGACAGCTGGCTGCGCTCCTGGAACGTGAGCGCCAGGTCGTACAGCCGCCGGGCGGCCTCGCTCGCATCTGCGGGCGCGGGCTGGTCCTGGTTGGCGGCCCAGTCGTCGGCCGCGCCGATGTATGGGTCACTGCCGCCGATGCCGACCCCGACGCCACTCTCGGACGCGATGCCCGAGACGGCCAGCAGGTCCTGGGCGCCGGTGGGCTCGTTGGGCAGGCCCGCCTCGGCCCGGGCGGCCTCCGCGAACCAGGCGTACAGCTCGCCCGGGTTGTACAGCTCCACGAGATCGGAGGGGCTCTCGATGACCTCCGTCTCCGTGTGCCACTCGCCCGTCTCCGCGTCCTGGACCCGACTCCGCGAGCGGAACGAGAGGTCGGCCGCGACCGCGAGGTACTCCGGATCCTCGTCGAGCAGCACGAGGCCACCGAGGTCGTGGATGCGCTGCTTGTTGGACTGCAGGAATCGGTGCAGCTGGTCTGCGGCGTCATTGACGAAGGAGGCGCGCTCGAGGCCCGCCTCCATGGCCAGCTCGCCGAGGATGCCGGGTCGCGGGTCGGTCATCGTCATCTCCTCCCAGGATCAGGTGCCGGCAGCGGCCGGTGGTACGGATGCTCGGTCGGCTCCGATGGGGCCGTGTCGGGTGGTGGCGCGGGACGGTTGCCGCGGGTCAGGGGTGGAACTCGAGATCGGGACCCATCCGTTCGCGCAGGAACATCGCGTGGTGTCGCTCGAACATCCATTCACCGGCACGGTGACCGATGGCTCGAGACCGTGGATCCCCTTCCAGCTTGTCGATGGTCTCGTAGTCCGGCAGCTCCAGCAGGATCACGTTGTCGAAGTCCCAGCCGTACGCCACGTTGTACCAGCCGAGGAAGCGCATCCCGAAGTCCTTCTCGTACCGGTCGACCTGCTTCGGGAACAGCTTCTGCATGAAGAACTTGAAGAACGGATCGCGGCCACGGCGCACGGTGAAGAAGGTGGCCAGGACGGGCACGTGGCTGGGCCTCCGGGGCAGGGGGTGGCGTGGGTCGGGATGGTTGGTGGGCTTGCACGTCCGGTACGCGCCACGACATTGTCGCACGCTCGGTCGCGCCGGGACCGAGCCGATACCGATGGGCTCGTCTCCGCGCACCAGGCCCGGGTGTGGTCCGAACCTGAACGCAGCGGATGTGCACGACCACCGAACGGGATCGGCCTCCATCGTCATCGTGCGAGCACCGGCGAGGCCGCAGGGGTGGGGGCTGCGGGCCGGGCGGCCCATCAGGGGCGACGATCCTTCACGCCCAGTGCACGATCGTCACGCTGGCGGGCCGGGCAAACGCCGGAACCCTGCATCCGACCCGAGATCGTTCGCTGATCGCGCGATCCAGCGCGGCCGCGATCGGACGCTGGTCTCGTCCGGGGTCAGGACCCATCGTCCGGGTCGGACGTATCGGCACCGGGTGGGGGTCCCGATCCGGGGGCCGTCGATGCGTCCGGTCCTTCGACCGTTCCGTCCTCGATCATGCCCACGGTCCTGCGCGCCGAGGGGGAACGCGGTGTCCGGCGACCGCGCCGATCCGCGGCGACCAGCCGCAGCAGGAAGATGACCGTCTGGCCCGTGAACAGCAGCAGGATGAGCGTCAGGATGAGCAGCGCCGCGCTCACCAGCGGCGGCCACGCCAGCGCCACGGTCAGCGGCGTCAGCACGAGCAGGACGCCCAGCATGATGACCTGCGTCCAGAAGCAGCCCAGACCCGGCCCACGCTCCGCCTCGAGCGGCTCGCCCTTGTACAGCGGCGTCTCGCCCTGCGAAGCGCGCGGCGACCGCGACGGGTCCGGTCGCGACGGGTCCGGCCGCGACGGGTCCGGCTGCGCCAAGGTGCCCGGCACCTCCGCCGAAGGCACCTCGGTGTCTGGTGGAGGGCTCGGCTCCGGTTGGCTGGGTCGCTGCTCCTCGGTCATGTCGCTCCATCGATGGGTCGTGTCCCGCGGCGGCGCCACCAGTCCTCGAACCGGAACCATTCTCCTGCTGCGGGCAGGAACCAGGGTCGGCCGCGATATGCCGCCGGGATGAGCGGCGCGCCCGGCAGCGGCGCTCGCTCGAAGGCGAGCGGCGTGTCCGTGACCTGGGACGAGCGACCGAGGATGCGCGCCATCCGCAGCCCGAAGGTCGTCGCGAGGCTGAGACCGCTGCCGCAGTAGCCCAGCGCGTAGTGGATGCCCTGGTGCTCGCCCAGATGGGGCAGTCGGTCGAACGTGAAGGCGATGTTGCCGCCCCACGCATGGTCGATGCGGAGGTCCGCGGCCTGCGGGTGCACGAGCGCCAGGGCGCGGCGCAGGGTCGTCCCGGTCCGGTCGGCCGTGGTCCGCCGAAAGGAGGCGCGACCGCCGAAGATGAGACGCCGCTCGCCATTCACGTGCCAGTAGTAGAGGAAGTTCTTGGCGTCGAAGAAGCAGCGGCCCGAGGGGCTGATGGACGCGGCGAGTCCCTCGCTCATCGGCTCGGTGGCGATGATGTAGCTGCCGATGGGCATGACCCGATCGTGGATCCAGGGCACGAGGCCGTCCGTGTAGCCGTTGGTGGCGACGAGCACCGCCCCGGCCCGGATATCGCCACGTGCGGTCCGCACGACGCGACCGGGGCCGTCGACCTCGATGCCCAGTGCCGGGGTGCCGGTGTGCAGGTCGACACCGACCCGTTGCGCCGCATCCAGGATGGCCGCGTAGTACCGGCCGGGGTGGATCATGCCCGACTCCTCCACGACGATGCCGCCGGGATAGACGTCCGAGCCGAGCTCCTGGTGGATCTCAGCGCCGCGGTAGGAACGACCCCGAAGCCCGGCATCGCGGAGCTCGCGCAGCTCCTCATCGAGCGTGTCGAGCTGGTCCTGCGACCAGGCCAGGATGGCCAGCCCGGAGCGCCGGTAGTCACAGTCGAAGCCTTCGTCGATCACGAATCGCTCGGCGGTGAAGAAGGCCGCCACGCCATCACGGAACAGGGCACCGCCCAGATCGGGGCCGTACCGTCGCTGGAGCGCGGCACGGCCCCACTTGAGCCCGGGATGGAAGATGCCGCCGTTGCGGGTACTGGCGCCCCAGCCCAGCGTGTTCCGCTCCAGGAGGGTCACCGAGGCACCGTCGCGGGCCAGCTGCAGCGCAGCGACCGTGCCGGTGTAGCCGCCGCCCACGACCACGACGTCGGCGCGCTCTGGCAGCGGTCGGCCGTCGAACGCTGGTATGGCTGGCATCGAGGCGTGCCAGTAGGGTCGCCGGTCCCACGGCGGAAGGGTCGGATCGGGAGCTGGATGACGTCGCAGGGAGTGCGGCAGGGGCATCGCGAGCGATGGTAGCGGTCGGCCGCGCGGGAGCGCCCCGAACCAGCGTACCCTCCGCGCGATACCCGTCGAAGTGTCCACCGGGAGCGAGATGGAACAGCCTGTCACCCCCTGCAGCCATCTGGACCAGATCCACGACGTGCAGCCGTCGGCCGATGGTTGCGAGGACTGCCTGCGGATCGGCTCGTGGTGGGTCCATCTGCGCCTCTGCCTGACCTGTGGTCACGCGGGCTGCTGTGACAACTCCCCCAACAAGCACGCGACCGCCCATGTGCATGCGAGCGGCCACCCCATCATCGGCTCGCTGGAGCCCGGCGAGGACTGGATCTGGTGCTATGTGGACGAGGTCTACCTGGAGCCTGGCTGACGCCCGGACCCGCCATTCAGCCCAGGCCCGGGTCGCTCCAGGCGAGCCGGCCGCGGGCGATGGTGAGCAGCACCCGACCCGGCAGTGAGCGGCCGATGAACGGCGTGTTGCGGCCCCGCGATCGGAGGCTGCGTTCGTCCACCAGCCATCGATCCGCTCGGTCGAAGACCACGAGGTTCGCCTCCGCGCCGACCCGCAAGGATGGCTCCGGCAGGTCCAGTCGGGCGCCATCGAGCGCCCGCCAGGGTCCGAGCGAGAGCGCCCGCATCGCCCGGACCAGGCTCAGTCGACCCGAATCGACGGCCTCGAGGACCAGCCCCAGCGTGGTCTCGCAGGAGCTCATGCCGGCTGCTGCCTCGCCGAAGGGCCGCTGGACATCCACCGCCCGTGCCGGTGCATGGTCGCTGGCGATGGCATCGATGGTGCCGTCCTCGAGCGCAGCGATGAGCGCGATGGCGTCCTCGGGCCCGCGCAACGGCGGCTCGGTACGGGCGCCGGGGTGATACGGTGCCGGATCGCCAGGCCGCGGCCCCGCCCAGGGGTCCACCGCCGCGTCCCAAGACCAGCGCCGGTCGCCGCCCGGCCAACCGTCATGGAGCGCCAGGTGATGAGGGGCGACGTCACAGGTGACCCGGAGCCCTTCGGCACGCGCGGTACGGACGGGCTCCAGCGATCCGGCCACCGAGAGATGCGCGATGTGGAGATGCGGTCGGACATCCGCCGGTACCTCGGCGCTCACCTGGCGGAGCACGGCCACGGCGCGAGAGACGGCGCTGACCTCGGCCGCCCCCGATGCGCCCCGCAACCCCAGGATCGTCGATGGCAGTCCCTCGTTCGCCTCTGCTCCCGCGGTGAGCGACGGCTCGTCCGGGTGGACGATGACCGGCATGCCGAGCGCGCCCGCCTCCGTGAGCGCAGCGCGGAGCATGGCCGCGTCCGTGCTCGCGACCGGCAGGTCGCTGAAGCCCGCGACGCCCGCCGCGACGAGCGATGCGAACGGTGCCAGCGTGGTCGCCTCGCGACCCACCGTGACGGTGCCATACGGCCGGGTGCGGACCGGCGAACCGGTCGCAGCGCCTGCCGCCAGCACCCGCTGCACGACCTCCGGCCGGTCCACCGGCGGGCGCGTGTCCGCCATGCTCGCCACGAACCCGAAGCCGCCATGGGCTGCGGCGTCCAGGCCGGTCGCGAACGTCTCCGCTTCCTCGCCGCCCGGCTCCCGGATGTGGGCGCGCAGGTCCACGAACGATGGCGCCACGACGACCGCGGGCGGAGCGCCACCCACGGCGCCCCACGCCAGGTGGACCAGGACACCATCCTCGATGGTCACCGAGCCACGCCCGGAGCGGCCGGAGACGGGGTCCACGAGCCAGGCATCCTCGAGCGTCAGGCCGACGATCACCGCACCCGGCAGCAGCGTCTCGCTGCTCATGCCCCGCCGCCCGAGGGGTGGTCGCCCGTGCCCGCGTGCGCGCCGGCGACGAGGGCCATCGCGGCCATCCGGACCGGCACACCGTTGGCGACCTGGCGGGTGATGACCGATCGCGGTCCGGACGCCACCTCCGGCGGCAGCTCCACGCCCTCGTTCACCGGACCTGGATGCATCACGATCGACTCCGGCGCGAACCGCCGCAGCCGTTCCTCGGTCAGGCCCCAACGCGCGGCGTAGGCGGCCTCCGACGGCGCACCGGCGCCCTCGAGCCGCTCCCGTTGGACCCGCAGCGCCATGACCGCGGCGGCGTCCGTGATGCCTGCCGCGAGGTCGCCCGTGACCGTCAGCCGACGGTCGGATGGCAAGGCCCGCGCCCACGCCTCGAAACCGCGCAGGAAGACGGTCGGGCCCGTCAGCCAGACGTCGATGCCCCAGCAGGTGAGGGCCCAGATGTCGGAGCGTGCCACGCGCGAGTGGAGCACATCGCCCACGATGCACACCTTCGCATGAGCAAGCTTCTGCTCGCCGAGGACCGTTCGCAGTGTGTAGAGATCGAGCAGGGCCTGGGTGGGGTGGGCGTGCCAGCCATCACCTGCATTGAGCACGGGACCCCCGAAGTGCTCCGAGGCCAGCTGCGGCGCACCGCTCCTCGGATGTCGGACGACGAGCATCGCCGCCCCCAGCGCCTCCAGGGTCCGTACCGTGTCGATGAGTGACTCGCCCTTCGCGAGGGAGCTGCTCGCCGCGTCCAGGGAGACGGGGTCGCCCCCCAGGGCCCGCGCAGCCAGCTCGAACGAGACCCGGGTCCGGGTCGAAGGCTCCGCGAACAGCGTGGCCACGGTCTGCCCGGCAAGTGGGCCGGGAGGACCCCCGGAGACGCCCCGTCGCTGCGCCATGAGGTCCGCCAGGTCGAGCACGGTGCGCAGCTCGTGCCGGTCGAGGACGTCCACGTCGAGGAGATGCCGATGCCGCCAGGGGCCCTGGGGCGGCGCTGCCGGTGTCACCGACGGGGATCCGTGCTCACGCGACGCCGACCGGGACCTCACGCCGCTCGATGACGACCTCGTCGCGTTCGTCCACCTCCGCGATCCGGACGTGGACCACCTCGTCGCGCGACGTGGGCACGTTCTTGCCCACGTGGTCGGCCCGGATGGGCAGCTCCCGATGGCCGCGGTCGACGAGCACGGCCAGTCGCACGGCCGCGGGCCGACCCTGGTCCACGAGGGCATCCATCGCGGCCCGGATGGTCCGCCCGGTGTACAGCACGTCATCGACGACGACGATGGTCGTCGCGCGCGGGTCGAACGGCAGGCTCGTGCCCTTGAGCCGCGGCTGGCGGTCGACGAGCGTGAGGTCGTCCCGGTAGAACGTGATGTCGAGGCTGCCGACCGGCAGCCGGACCCCCTCGTTGGCCTCGATGACCTCGGCGATCCGGTGGGCCAGTGGGACGCCACGTCGCTCGATGCCGACGAGGGCCAGGTCATCCGTGCCGCCGTGCTTCTCCACGATCTCGTGGCCGATGCGGACGAGCGCACGCCGAACCTCGTCGCTGGTCATGATCTGCCTGCTCACGGGGCGCTCGTCCTCCTCGCCGGGCTCGCTGGACCGGTCCCTGGGGGGTTTGGCTGAGGATAGCCGATGCGCGCCCGGGAGCCCGGTCGCCATGGTCCGTCGATGGCGTCAGACGAGCCGGAGCCCCATGAGCATCGAGGTGGGCAGTGGCTGGACTTCGTGGAAGCCCAGGTGCCGGTAGAAGCCGATGGCATTCGCGTTGTCCGCCCCGACATCCAGGTGGACCCCAGGCACCCCTCGTGCGCGAAGGTCGGCGAGCAGCGTCTCCACGAGGGACCGGCCCAGCCCCTGGCCCCGGGCTCGCTCCAACAGGTCGATATGGAGGTGCGCAGGGAACGCCTCCACCACCACGTCGGGGGCACGTGGCGGGGCATGGATGATGCGCACCAGCTCGGCGTCCGGCGTCGCCTCGTCGCGCAGCGGATATCGGATGCGCAGGGCCGGCCACCATTCGGCCTCGGCCCACGCCTCGAACGCACGCGTGTCGAGCGCCGCCAGCACATAGCCCGCGACACCCTGCTCGTCGACAGGCACCAGGCCGACTCCTGGCTGGCCCACGATGTATGGCCCGACGTAGACATGGCCCAGCAGGTCCGGATCGAGGTACAGCCGGGTCGCGTCGCGGCCGGCGTCACCGGTGTGCAGGCAGGCCCGGTAGGCGCCCGGCAGGTCGTGGAGGGCGGCACGTCGGATGCTGATCACGACGCAAGGCTAGCGCGCCGAGCCCGACGGTTGCGGGCGGACGGCGGCCCGACTAGGCTGCGTTCGATGACGCGGGTGCTGGGGATCGATGGGGGCCAGTCGGGGGTCCGGCTCCGCCACTCGTCCATGGAACGGGTCGTGGAGGTGGACGGCGTCAGCCGCCTGGAGGGAGACACCATCGCGGCAGTGGCGGGGGCCATCGCCAGTGCCTGGACCGCTTGTGGCTCGCCCGCGGCTGAGCGCGTGGTCATGGGCTTGAGCACGGCACCCACGGATGGCGCCAGCCGTGATCGACTGTGTGGCATGGTCGCCGCTGCGACGGATGTCGCCGAGGTGTGGCTCGCGGATGATGCGGTGACGACCCATGCCGGGGCGCTGTCGCTTGGCTGGGGTGTGAGCGTCTTCGCCGGCACCGGCGTGGCCTGTCTGGCGGTGCCGGAGCAGGGAGGGCCACGGATCATCGGCGGCCATGGCTACCTGTTGGGCGATGAGGGCGGTGCGTTCTGGATCGGACGCGAGGGCGTGCGGGCCGTGCTGCGCGCCGCTGACGGCCGGGGAGCCCCGACGGCGCTCAGGGACGCGGCCGCAGCTCGCTTCGACGGCCTCGACGACCTGGGTGACCGTCTGCACAGCGCTCGTCGGCCGGTCAACGACATCGCCCAGTTCGCTCCCGACGTGCTGGGCATCGCGGATGACGGCGACCCGGTCGCGGAGCGCATCGCGGACGAGGCGACCGCGGAGCTGGTGCTGCTCGTGAGAGCCGGCGCGACCGCGGTCGATGCGACCGGTGGTCCGGTGGCTGCGGCGTTCGGTGGCCGACTGCTGACCGCGGACGGTCCATTGCGGCGCCGACTGGACGCGCGGCTTGCCGCGGAGCTGCCACGGGTCGTCGGTCGGAGCGCCGACGGCTCGCCGCTCGACGGAGCCATCAGCCTCGGCTGCTCGGGGGACCCGGGCCGCTATCGCGCACTGGTGCATCAGTGGCGTGGCGCCGCATGAGCGGCGCATCCGAACCCGATCACGACGGGCACGAGTCCGCACCCTCGGCAGGCCAGCGCTATCTCGCGATCGCGGCATCCCTGGTCAGCCGGCTCACAGATGTCGAATGGCCACGCATCGAAGCCGCCGCGGCACTCATGGCGGACGCCATCGCGGCGGGTGGTGCCATCCACGCGTTCGGCAGCGGCCATTCCCACATGCTCGCCGAGGAGCTGTTCTACCGCGCCGGCGGCCTGGTTCGGGTCCGGCCGATGTTGTTCGAAGGGCTGATGCTGCACGCCAGCGCGCCGCTCAGCACGGCCCTCGAGCGGTTGCCGGGGCTGGCGGCCGCGCTCCTCGATGACCACCCGATGGCTCCCGGGGATGTGCTGCTCATCGGCTCCAATTCGGGCGGCAATGCCGTGAGCACCGAGCTTGCCCGCATGGCGCGCGAGCGGGGCGTGCACACCATCGGCATCACCAGCCTCGCGCATGCCACCTCGGCCCAGGCACGCAGCTCCGGAGGACCTCGGCTGCACCAGCTCGTGGACGTCGCCATCGACAACGGGGGCGTCCTGGGTGATGCGGCGGTCGCCATCGATGGCCTCGCGCCCCGGGTCGCCCCGACGTCCACGGTCGCCGGCGCTGCGATCGTCAACGCCCTCGTCGCGGAGGTCGTGGAGCGTCTCGTGCGGCAGGGCATCGTGCCGGAGCTGTACACGAGCAGCAACGTGGCCGGAGGTGACGCGGCGAATTGTGGGCTCCTCGGCTCCGGGACTGGATCGTGATCAGGGCGGCCCCGGTGCCGGTCTCGATGCCGCCGGCATCGCCATTCGCCGTCCGGGGCGTCATCGAGGGGTTCTACGGCCACCCCTGGACGCATGAGCAGCGGCTGGCGCTCATCCCGTTCCTGGGGGCTCGGGGCATGAGCACCTTCGTCTACGGCCCGAAGGACGATCCACTCGTGCGCCGTGACTGGCGGCTCGCCTACGACGGCAGCGCCCTCGAGCGCCTCGCCGAGCTGGTCGAGGCATGCCGCCGGAGCGGCATGCGCCTGACCTGGTGCATCTCGCCGGGGCTGGACATCCGCTACTCCGACGAGGCGGACCTCGTCGCGTTGATGGCCAAGCTCCGGAGCGTGGCTGCCATCGGGATCTCGGACTTCGGGCTGCTGCTCGACGACATCCCACGGGAGCTCCAGCACCCGGAGGACCAGGCAGCCTTCGCCGACCTCGTCGCAGCCCACATCCACGTGGTCGGGCGCGTCTTCGCGGACCTCGGGCCGTCGATGCGCCTGAGCGTCTGCCCGACCGTCTACTGGGGAACCGGGACGGAGCCATACCTGGCTGCGCTGGGGCAGGCCATCGACCCACGCATCGACCTCTACTGGACCGGACGCGCCATCTGCTCGCCCACGCTCGACCTCACCGACGCGGCGACCTTCGCGCGCACGACCCATCGCCCCGTGACCTACTGGGACAACTACCCGGTGAACGACGTGGCGATGGGCTACGAGCTGCATATCGGGCCATACCGCGGACGTGACCCGCAGCTATGGCGGGCATCGACGGGCGTCATCGCCAACGGGATGGAGCTGTTCGAGGCGTCCCGGATCCTGTTCGCCACGATCGCCGACTACCTCCGTTCGCCCGATACGTACGAGCCGGAGGAGAGCTGGCGTCGCGCCATCCGCGACGTGGTCGCCGCAGCGGACGCGGAGGCCTTCACGCTGTTCGCGGACAATGTCCGTTCCTCGTGCCTCTCGGCGGATGACGCGCCCATCGTGGGTCGTGCCCTGGAGTCGTTCCTCTTCCGCTTCGAGCGCGGCGATGGTGTGGCCGCGGCGGCCGAGCTGGGAGCGCTCGCGGATCGGCTCCTGGCAGCCGCCGCCCACCTGTTGCGCGGACCCGTGACCAACCGTGCCCTGATGGACGAGGTGCGACCATGGCTGACGGCGTTCGAGCTGGGCGCCCAGGCCATCCGGGCGATCGCCGATCTCGCGGCCCTGGGCACGCTGGCGACCGACGGGCCTGTCACGCTGCGACCATTCCAGATCCGGTTGCGCCGGGCACGCGTGCGCGTGTTCGGCGATGTCCTGGAGATGACCCTGTCAGGCCTGACCGGCACCCTGTTCCGGCCGGGCGAGGTGCCCCAGATCGAAGGAGGAGGAGACCCATGAGCAGGACCGCGCGCCGCTCCGTCACCGGCATGGCCATCGCCGCGCTCGCCCTCGCGAGCACGGTCGGTGGCGCATCCGCCCAGGACCAGACGCTCCGCGTTGCGATGGGGTCGCCCGGAGAGGCGGCGATCGCGGTCTGGGATTCCATCGCCGCACAATACGAGGCTGCACATCCCGGCTGGAAGGTCGAGATGAACTACCCCCAGGACGACCTGTACGAGCAGATCGGCCTCCAGAACCTGCTCGCTGACCGCAACCCTCCGGACATCTACTTCGAGTGGACCGGCAGCCGGATGGCCCAGCGGTATGCCGATGGCTACGCGGCGGACATCACGGACGCGGTGCGCTCCGGTCCCCTGGCAGGTCTCTTCGATGACGCCGTCTTCCCGTCCGCGACCGTGGACGGGAAGATCGTGATGCTGCCGTACACCGCGGACGTCACCAACGTCCTGTGGTACGACAAGAAGGCCCTCGCCGACGCCGGCATCACGCCACCCACGACCTGGGACGAGCTGCTGGCGGCCTGCGACACGCTCAACGCCAAGGGCATCATCCCCATGGCGTCGGGCAACAAGGACCTGTGGGCGGCGGGCAACTTCCTCGCCCACATGGTGTCCCGTGTGGTCGGTGAGGACGTCTACGCCGCCACGCTCGGGGGCTCGGGCAAGTTCGACACGCCCGAATGGGAGAAGGCGTTCGGGTACATCGCGGACCTGCGGGCTCACAAGTGCGTCAACGACAGCGCCCAGGCGATCGACGACAACGAGGGCATGCAGCTCTTCTTCCAGGGTGCCGCCGCGATGCACCCCATCGGCTCGTGGCTGGTCACGATCGCCAAGGATCTGGCGCCGGACCTCGACTACGACTTCGTCAACTGGCCGGCCATGCCCGAAGGCTCCGCCGGCAACCAGGACAGCGTCATCGGGGTCGAGACGGGGTACATCGTCAACGCCAAGAGCCCCAACATCCCGGCCGCCATCGACTTCCTCGCGCTGGTCAACAGCCCCGAGAACGTGCAGGCATTCATGGCCGCGGGTGTGACGCCGATCGCCAAGTCGGCGACTGCCGGGCAGCAGATCGACCCTCGCCTGACGCGCCTTGCCGACCTGCTCAACAACGCGCCTGCGGTGGTCCTGCCGCCCGACACCGGCTACGACCTGAAGATGGCCAACGCATTGTTCTCGGCCGAGGCGGCCGTGCTGGGTGGCCAGATGTCCCCCAAGGACGCGCTTGCGGGCATCGACCAGCAGCTGGGTCGATAGCCCACGAGCGGGCCTGGCTGCGACGTGCGCCAGGCCCGGCGCGACCACCAGTCGCGAGATCGACGGTTCCCGGCACCAGGCGAGCCGTCGCGCGACTGCCAGTCGCGAGATCGACAGTTCCCATGGGCAGGGCATGCCCGGCGCGAGTATCAGTCGCGTGATCGACGGGTTCGGGGCGCTCGGCGGGCTATCTGGCGAGTATCAGTCGCACGCCCGAGGAGACATCGAGCGTTCGGTGCATCTCGCGACTACCAGTCGCTCGGTTCCCCGGTGCCCGGGCTCGGGCGGACGATGAAGCCGGGTCGATCCGTCCCATGAGACCGGATCGCGCCGTCACCCCGTGGCTGTTCCTGGCGCCGGGCCTCGTCGTGTTCGGCTTCGCGGTGCTGCTGCCGATGATCCTCACCGGCGGCTTCAGCTTCTTTGACTGGAACGGGTTCGGGGCGATGACGTTCGTGGGCCTGGACAACTATGCCCGGGCCGCCTCGGACGCGGTGTTCCGGGGCTCGTTCGTGCACGTCCTCATCTACATCGCGGCGACGCTCCTCCTGGAGGTGATGGTCGGCCTGGGGTTGGCGGGCCTCGTGAGCATGAGCACCGGTCGGCCTCTGGTTCCGGGTGGCCATCTTCGCCCCCGTCATGCTGCCGATGGTGGTCGTGGCGGTGCTCTGGTCGTTCGTCTACAACCCTGATTTCGGCCTGCTCAACGGTGCGCTCGACGCGCTCGGGCTCCAGGCGCTGCAGCGGATCTGGCTGGGCGACACCTCCACGGCGCTCCTGGCCATCAGCGTCGTGTCGGGCTGGGTATTCGCCGGCTTCTACATGATGATCTTCTACGCCGCGTTCCGGCAGATCCCGTCCGAGGTCATCGAGGCGGCACGGCTCGACGGCGCAGGGGAGTGGGCACTGTTCCGGCGCGTCAAGGTGCCCATGATCCGGGGCGCCACGGGAGTCGCTGTGCTGCTCTGCGTGACCGGTGGCTTCCAGGGGTTCGACCTCTTCTTCGTGCTCACCAACGGTGGGCCATATGGCTCGACGGAGATCCCGACGACCCTCCTGGTCAAGACCGTCTTCCGCGACGGTGAGGTCGGTTACGGGTCGGCGATGGCGGTCCTGCTGACCGCGATCGTGCTGGCGGTCGGCCTGGCGTATGTGCGTATCCAGGCACGCGGTCGGCTGCGTGATGGGGCCTCGGCATGACCCGACCGCAGGAAGCCCTGACGGAGCGACCCCGTCGGCCGCGACTGCCGGGTCTGCTGGTGAGCACCGGCCTGGTGCTGCTGGCGATCCTCTTCTTCTTCCCGATGGTCTGGATGATCCTGTCCAGCTTCAAGACCAACCGGGCTATCTTCCAGGCGCCGTTCGCACTGCCGACGTCGATCGACTTCGGGCAATGGGCCAAAGCCTGGAACACGGGACACCTGGGCCGCTACGCCCTCAACAGCGTCATCGTGACTGCCACGTCCGTGTTCCTCATCCTGGTCATCGGGGCGGCCGCGGCGTTCGCGTTCAGTCGCTACCGGTTCCGCGGCCGGGGCTTCGCGATGGGCCTCTTCGCGCTCGGGCTGCTGCTGCCGCTGCAGGCGTACTTCATCGCGCAATCGAACCTGTTCACGCAGCTGGCCATCACCGACACGCTCGCGGCGCTCATCATCCCGTACACCGCGATGGGCCTCCCGCTCGCCGTCTACCTGCTCAAGGTCTACCTCGATGCGCTGCCCGAGGAGCTCTTCGACGCGGCCCGCATCGACGGCGCGAGCGACACCCGGGTGTTCCGCTCGCTGGCGATGCCGCTGCTGCGCCCGGGCCTGGCGACGGTCGCCATCTTCAGCGCCCTCGCCGCGTGGAACGAGTTCCTGCTGGCGCTGCTGTACATCCAGGACGATGATCTCAAGACGATCCCCACAGGGTTGCTGGCGTTCTCCAGCCGCTACGTCACCGACTACTCGCTGCTGTTCTCCGCGCTATCCATCGTGACCCTGCCGATGATCGTCATCTACATCGTCTTCAACCGCCACATCGTGGAGGGCATCACGGCCGGCAGCGTCAAGTAAGGTCGTTGGCCTGCCGACGGGTTGCGTTCGCCGCAGCCTCGCGGGACGTTCACACCCAGCGTGCACCCCCGACCAGACTGCGGCTCATCGCCCAGCTCCGCTCGGTCTCGAGCATGTGATCCGAGCGTGCCGGCACCGGATCCTGTAGGGCTCGTGCCGGTCCTGCACGCGCGGCGTGCATGCGTGGCGCAGCCGGGCCGCCTCACCTGGTCGTTGGCGCACACCTGCCGTGCAGCGGGCGCGAATCGCCACCCGTGGCGGGGTACCCTGCGTCGATCATCACGCAGGAGGGCGGATGGAGGCACGTGACTTCCCGGTCAGCCGGGTGTTGTGGGCGACGACCCTGGCCGAGTGCGTGGTGCTGGGCGTGGCCGGCATCGGCCTGCTGGTCGTGCCTGACCTGATCGTGCCCCTCTGGCCCTGGCCGCTCAGTCCGTTCACGGCCCGCGCCCTGGGCGCTGTCTACCTCGCCGCCTTCGTGGCCACCGTGAGCCTCGGGATCCGGCCATGGTGGTCGCCCGCGCGCGTGGTCGTGCCCATGGTGGCGGTATTCACGACGATCCTGACCGTGCTTTCCTTCGCGCATCTGGGGCGCTACACGAATGGCCCGTCCGCGGCCGCATGGCTCGTGGTCTATGTGGCCGCGGCGGTCATCGCGCTCTGGCACTGGTGGCTGTACCGCGGCCTGCCGCCAGCCCCTTCGGCCATGCCGGCCGGGCCACGGCTTCGGGCGATCCTGCTGTGCCAGGCGGGTATCCTGGGTGGCTACGGTGTCCTGTTGCTCGGCGTCGGATCCGCCGCGACCGGGTTCTGGCCGTGGCCCATCGATGACTTCCACGCCCGGATCTATAGCACCGCGTTCCTGACGCCCGCGGTCGGCGCGCTCCTCCTGTTCCGTGTCGGGACGCGCCGGGAGGACCGGACGCTCGGGGCGACCCAGCTCGTGTCCGGGGTGGCTGCGATCGCAGGCTTCGTGGCCGTGGACGCCAACCTCCACAGGGTGTCCTGGGACGTGGCCGGTACCTGGCTGTGGCTGGCACTCTGCGCGGCCATCGCGGCGGTCGGCGTGATCCTGCTCCGGGGCCGCCCCGCTCCCTGATGGAAGGCTGCCCCGGCTGATCCGGTTCAGCCGCGCGGGAAGGCATCCCAGCTGCGAGGGCCGGCGCCCGCCGACCCATCAGGCGTGGCGAGCAGCTCGATGACGGCCTCCTCCGGGCTCACGGGGTTCACCGGCAGGCCCGTGCCCAGCTCCAGGCCGGCGATCTCGCGCAGGCGCGGATGGATCTCCCAGTGCCAGTGGTACGTCTCGTCGACGCGTGCCTTCGACGGCGCGGTGTGGAGCACCAGGTTGTAGGGCGGGCCGTCAAGCACGCCCAGCAGGCGCAACACCCCCTGGAGCGCATCCGCCGCGCCCTCCAGCTGGGTATCCGTGGCGCGACCGAAGTCCGCCTCGTGATGGCGGGGCACGACCCATAGCTCGAACGGCGAACGCGAGGCGTACGGGGCGAAGCAGACCGTGGAAGCGTCCGCATAGACCAGCCGTGCCCGCCGCGCGACCTCCTCCCGGACGAGCCGACACCAGGGACAGACGTGCTCCTTGATCATGTAGCGCGCTGCACCGCCGAGCTCCTCGCCAAGGCGGTGGGGGATCTGGGGCAGCTCGTAGAGGTCGATGCAAAGGTGGTCGGTCCGGGCACCTGCCTGGGCACCCACGTTCTGCACGACCTGGACATACTCGATGCCCGGCATCGAGCTCGCCCGGGCGACCTCCTCGCGGGCGCACCGCAGCATCTCGACGACGATCGACCGGTCTTCCGACTCGAGCCGGCCGTGATGGCCCCGCGGGGCCGCGATGGTGGCCCACGATCCGACGTCGCCGACGAGACCCAGACCCGGCTCGCGATCATCCTCGGTGTGTTCCTTCTCGCGCTCGCTGCCGGCGACCGTGAACGCCTGTGGCTTGAGTGTCCGCAGCCAGACACCATCGGTCTCCGCCCGGTCGCAGTTCTGGCACCGGCCACCCGGGTGCACGACATCCCGTGCGGGCATCGCGAACCGCGATCGGTCGTATTCCCGGTCGATGACGACGGCCACCCACCAGCCGGTGATGTCATCGCGTCGCAGCTCGAACAGGCCGCCGGGCATGGATCCCTCAGACCGGGGCGAGCGCAGGTCGGGACGCGAGGCTGACCTCGAACGCTTCCGAGAGTCGATGATCGAGCGCGGTCGCGAACCACTCCGCTGCCGCCTGCACGCTTGCCGTCGACGGCCGACCACGGTCGTCGCCCCAGCCCAGCTCGCGGGCGAGCGAGGTGACACGGATGTCGGTCAGGCCACAGGCGTCGATGAGCTCGAAGTCGGTGAGGTCCGTGGTCACGTTGAGTGCGATGCCGTGGTACGTGACGCCCTTCTCGACCCGCAGGCCGAGGGCACCCAGCTTGCGTGGCGGACCCTCGATCCCGGCCGGGTCGACCCAGCAGCCCGGGTAGCCATCCCGCCGCTCGGCGGGCACCCCGTAGCTGCGTGCGACATCGGCCATCGCGGCCTCGAGGGCGCGCACGAACGGCCGCAGCAGCACGCCGGCAGCGGCCAGCTTGACGATGGGATACGCGACCAGCTGGCCCGGGCCGTGGTACGTGACCTCGCCGCCACGTTCCACCCGAAGCGTCTCGATGCCGCGCGCCCGGAGCTCCGCCGTCGAGGCTCGGATGTTCGCCGGGTCGGCATTCCGGCCGAGCGTCAGGACCGCGTCATGCTCGAGCATGAGCACGGTGTCGGGGATGCCGTCCGCGACCCGTGCCGCCACGAGCTCGTGCTGCAGGTCCCAGGCGCGCCGGTACCCGATCCTGCCCAGCCATTCGTGTCGGGGTGCCATCCCAGCACGATAGCAGGGGCCTCGCAGCATCCCGCCCCGACAGGCCGCGAACGACCTGGACCCGGCGACGGACCCGGGTACCCGGCGAGCGCCACGAGCCATCACCGGAACGCGGACCGGACTAGCATGGACGGGTGAGCAGCCAGCCCCACCTGAGCGTCACGGACATCGTCATCGAGGGCCATCCCTGCCTGCTCGTCGAGCGCGGCGGTCCGCGGGTGGCCATCACCACCGATGTCGGCCCCCGGATCCTGTCGGTGGCCCTGCCCGATGGCACGGGCGCGGGCGTCCTGGCCTCGTTGCCCCGGCTGCGCATCGACCGACCTGGCTGGCCGTCGTTCCAGCTGCACGGAGGCCACCGCCTCTGGGCAGGCCCCGAGGACCCGGATACGACCTACCTGCCTGACGATGGGCCGGTCGACGTGGAGCGCGGCGTGCACAGCGTCTCCTGCTCCTACCTGGAGGTCGGCACCGGCGTCCGACGCACCATCGCGGTGACGCCCAGCCCGACGCATGTCGTCGTCGACCACAAGCTGCGCAACGAGGGACCCGCGCCGGTGGATGTCGCACCCTGGGCGATCACGATGTGCACCCCGGGTGGCGAGGCCTGGGTGCCCCGGTACATGGGCCCGAGCGATCCGCACGGTCTCCAGTCGAACGGCTCCCTCGTCCTCTGGCCGTACACCCGTCTCTCCGATGACCGGCTCATCCTCGATGACCCGGTCATCCGGGTGCGTGCCGTGGCCGGCGCCTCGGTGCCCTGCAAGATCGGCCTGCCGGGTCGGGTCGGCTGGATCGCCTACCGTCTCGGTGGCGCCGTGCTCGTCAAGCGGGCGACGTTCATCGAGGGTGCCACGTACGCCGACCTGGGCGCATCCACCCAGTGCTACAGCGGTGGCGACTTCCTGGAGATCGAGACCCTGGGCCCGCTCGTCACGCTGGAGCCCGGAACGGCCATCGACCATCGGGAGACGTGGTCACTCCACGCGGTCGACCCCAGGCATGGTATGGACGAGCTGCTCGGGGACCTCGGGCTCGCCTGACCGGCCGCTGCGCCGCTAGCCGCCGGTCAGCTGTGAGAGCCGCTCCAGCGCGGCCTGGACCTTCGCCATCTCCTGCCCATACCTCACATAGTCGCCCGACCCGATGGCGGTCTGGGCGAGCTGGAAGTGCTCGTTGGCGTAGGCGATGAGCCCGTTGACATCCGTTGGCATCGACCCGTCCCCCGGCGTCGGTGTGGCGAGCGGACCGCTCGTCGGCGTCGGCCCGGGTGTCGGCTTCGGCGCGTCCGGTCCCGGTGTCGGCGCTGGCGTCGTGCCATCCCCGACCGCGAGCTGGAGTGCCTCAGCCAGGGTGTCGGCCCATGCCACCTTCGACGGCGTCGCCACGACGATCTTGGTGAACTGCGGGAAGGCGGACGAGGTGCTCTGGAGATAGATCGGCTGGAGGTAGACGAACGAGCCGCCCACCGGCACGACGATGAGGTTGCCCCGGATGACGCTCGAGCCGGACTGGTCCCAGAGGGTGATCTGGGAGCTGATCTCGGGGGTCTGGTCGATGCGCGCCTCGATCTGGACTGGCCCGAAGATGGACACGTCCGCGGGCAGCTGGTACACCAGCACCTGGCCGCGCGACGCGCCATCGTTGCGGGCGGCGACCCAGGCGATCATGTTGGGCCGTTTCGCCGGCACCATCGGCTGGATGAGCAGGTACTCCGTCTGGTCGGCGTCGGGCAGGCGCATCTGGACGTAGTACGCCTCGTTCGGCAGTGACTGGCTCTGGCCCTGGCTGGCGGTCGGCACCGTCCAGAGGTTGTCGCCCTGGTAGAACGTGGTCGCATCGGTCACGTGATACGCCTCGAACATGCCCGTCTGGGCATCGAACAGCCCCTCGGGGTAGCGCAGGTGTGGCATCAGCTCCGCGGGCATCGCCGACAGGGGTGAGAAGAGCGTCGGGTAGATAGAGGCCCAGGTCGCGATGAGGGGGTCGGACGGATCGTTGACGTACAGCCGTGTCGTCCCGTCATACGCGTCGATGACCGCCTTCACGGAGTTGCGCACGTAGTCGAACCGGTCGGAGCTCACCCCGGTCCCGGCGCCCAGGCCCTCATCGACATCGCGCGCGAGGGGGAACTGGTCGCTCGTGGTGTAGCCATCGACGATCCACATGAGATGGCCGGAGGCCGTGACCACGAGGTACGGGTCGCTATCGAAGGAGAGGAACGGTGCCAGGGAGCCGAGCCGTTCGTCGATGGTGCGGCGCATGAGGAACTGGGATGCGTCCGTGATCTGCGGGGTGGTGAGCAGGCTGATGAAGTCCCCGGTCCAGATGCTCAGGAGCAGCCGGTTGATGCCGCTCGCGATGCGGATCCCGGTATCGCCGGTCCAGCGGGTCGTGGCGTCGCTGCCCAGGCCGTTGGCGGGATAGTCGAACTCATCCGTCTGGGCGCCCGTGACGATCCAGGGCGAGGGCCGCTCACCGAAGTAGATCTGGGGCGTCGAGACGGCTGGCGCGCCGGGCTCGGACACCACCGGCATGTCCCGGATGATGAGATCGGGCAACCCGTCCGGCTGCACTGCGTTGACAGGCACCATGGCCAGGCCATAGCCGTGGGTGTAGACGAAGTGCGCATTCAGCCAGTTGTTGACCGACGGGTTGCGGTCGAGGGCCATCTCACGCCCGGAGAGCATCACCTGCCGCTGCTTGCCATCGATCTGGTAGCGGTCGATGTCCACATCCGTGAAGTCGTAGTACTGGCGAACGGTCTGGAGCTGATCGAGTGTCAGGCCAAGGGGTCGGTAGTCCCAGAGTCGGGCGTTGGCGAACGTGTCGGCCTCCCGGACCACCGCTGCCGGTGTCAGCACGCTCGTCGCCGGATAGGGTCGGGTCGCCCAGTCATCGAGGCCGTACGCGAGGCGCGTCGCTGCGATGTCGTTGCTGATGTAGCCGCGCTCCTGGTCGAGCGGGTTGGGGTTGACGAACAGGGTCTGGTTGACGACCGCGAGCAGCGCCGCGAGCACGCCCACGACGAGCCACGCGGCGAAGGCGCCCGCCGCCCACGCGAACCGGTGGCGCACGATGGCCGCGAGCACCACGACGGCGGCGACCACGGTGAGCAGCGTCAGCAGGTCCGCCGCCGGGATGCGCACGGCAGCATCGGTCGCGCCCACCCCGGAGGGATATGGATAGGCGCGTTGCTGGAACACGAGGCTGTACTTGTCCAGCTGGAAGCCGACCGCGCCGATGGCGATGCGCAACGCCGCAAGGATGCCCAGGTGCCACACCCAGATGCGTCCGTGGGGCATCGTCATGGAACGACGGGCGAGCACCAGGTACGCGACGCCCGTGAGCACGATGAGCGCGTCGAGCACCCCACCCACGAACTCGCTGACGAGGCGGTAGAAGGGCAGGTCGAACAGGTAGAACGTGGCAGGCTTGCCGAAGATGGGATCGAGGTAGCCACCCACGGGCGTGGCGGCACCCGGCCCGGCCACGGCAGCCGCGGCTCCGACGATGGCGCTCGCCTGGTGCTGCCACAGGAGCATCGTCTGCCAGCCCGCGCTCGTGGAGAGGCCGATGAGCAGCGCGGCCGCCAGGGCGATGGCTGTGAGGACCACACCCAGCACCCGCGGCGATACATCGCGCGCGGCGTCGTCGAGGGTGTGCAGCAGTTCCCGGGTCATCTCCTCGGCGTTGGGCTGGCCGGGCCCACCCTGTGGGTCCCAGCCCCGGAACGACGGGCGGATACGGGTGATGCGAGGTGCCGGCTCACCGGCGCTGCCGATGGCCAGCCAGACGGACGTCGCCAGGAGCAGGAAGACGACGAGGCTGATGGGCACCCAGACGAGCAACCGGGTGAAGGTGCGCAGGTCCCAGACGGGCAGCTGCCCGACGCTCTCGAACCAGAGTCGGTCCACGAGCATGCCGTTGATGGTCAGGAACAGCACCGCCAAGGCCGCGACGACGATGATCGCGACGCCGATGATCGAGCCGATGACGCTGCGGCGATCCGGTCTCGGTCGACCGGATGCGGGTCGGGCGCGGTGGGTCATCGTGCGTGCTGCCTCGTCGGTATCCTGAGCCTCCAGGACACCCTGGGCCCTGCCCATAAGCATGGACCTGCCGGGCGTCGGACGCCGCGCCGGATCGCGGACAGCAAAGTCGTATGACGTATTATCCATCCGTGCTCACGACCGAGGCCGATGCGATGACGACCCGCGGGGCATGGACGGCCCTCCTCGCCCGGCTCACGGCGGGCTTCCTGCTCGGCGTCCCTGCGGGCGGGTCGCCCGCCTGGTCGCAGCTCCCGGGGGCGGACCCAGCGAACCGGATCACCGGCATGGAGGGGTTCTGCCGGATGTCGGTCGCGTGGAGCGCCTGGCTGGCCGAGCCGGGCAACCCGGACCAGCTCGTCCACGACGGGCGATCGATGGATCTGGTGGCGATCGTGACCCGCGGCCTGATCGATGGCACCGATGCGACAGGGCCCTGGTACTGGGGCGACATCCACGACCGGGAGCAGCACATCGTCGAGGCCGCGGAGGTCGCGTTCACGCTCTGGACCGGCCGTCAGCGGCTCATCCCGGCCCTCGGGCCCGACCGCCTTCGACAGGTGCTCGACTGGCTGGCCCAGGTCCACGGCCGGGACGTCTACGCCGACAACTGGGTGCTGTTCCCGGCCATCGTGGCGACCGTGAGCCGAGGTCTCGGCGAGGACGTCGACGACCGGCTCATCGACGAGGGCATCGACCGGATGCTCCGATGGTACGCAGGCGACGGCTGGTACTCGGACGGCGACGGCCATGCCTTCGACCGCTATACCGGTTGGGCCATCCACTGGCACCTGCTCCATTGGGCGGACATCGATGGCGACCGCAGACCGGACGTCCGCGACCTGGTCGTGGCGCGCGCCCGGACCTGGTTGCGTGACCTGCCCGCGTTCGCGGCCGAGGATGGGGCGATCCCGCTCCTCGGCCGCTCCCTGGGCTATCGATTCGCGACGGCAGGTCCGCTCGGGCTCGCGGCGATCCTGGGCGTGCTGCCCATCGACCCAGGCCAGGCCCGCGGTGTCATCGACCGTTCCATCCGCTATCACCTGGCCCACGATGCCATCGACCCGGACACCGATTGGTTCCGCGTCGGCGTCTGGGGCGAGCGCCCGGATGTGTGCGAGCGCTACATGTCGGCCGGCGCCTCGGCGTGGGCCGTGCGTGCCCTCGTGCCTCTCGCGCTGGGCCCGGAGCATCCCTTCTGGACCACGCCCGATCCGGGCCTGCCGGGTCTGCCGGGGGCCGGCGGCGCCGGGGGTCCTGCCGTGGACCTGGTGCTGCGTGGCCCCGGCTACCTGGTCGGACGGCGCCCGCTCCACGGTGGGACGTGGGTCGCATCGGCGCTCATGGACCATCCCGACGACATCCCCGGCCACGACTACCGGCCCTCATATGGCAAGTGGCTCTACCACAGCGGCTTCCCGTTCACGAACGCTGCGGCAGATGGTCGACCCGGCCCCGACGGTACCCTCGTGCTGGAGGGTCCGGACGGCGCGATCGGGCACCGGGAGCTCGTCGACGCTGGCGGGGTGGGCGCCGACTGGATCTGGTCGCGCTACGCCATCGCGGTCGACGGGGCCAGCCATGACGTGTCGGTGGTCTCGGCACGTGTCGGGGATGCCTGGGTGCGCGCCATCGGTCTGCGCCCGACCGCGCCGGTCCGCGCCGTGGCCGCGACCCTGCCCCTGGGCGTCGCAGTCGCTTCCCGGATCGCGCGTCGGGGACATCCGAGCACGCGCACCGAGGCCGCCACGGACGGTCGCCGATGGGTGGCCATCCGGGCGCTTGCGGGGTATGACCAGGTGATGCCATCCGGACCTGCGCGCGGTGGCGCCGACCGGAACCTCGTCGCGGAGCATTCGGAGCAGCCCTCGGTCGCGGAGCGCATCCACTCCGATGCTCCCCGGCTGCTCGCCCACGCGGATGTCGTGCGAGCGGACGATGACGATCCGACCGCCGACCTTTCGGCACTCGCGGTGCGGATGCCGGACCCCGGAACGCTCATCGTGGGTACCCCATCGGGGGAGACCTGTGTCCTGTCGGTCACCGTGGTGCCCGCTGAGCGGCTCGAGGTCGAGGGGTGGGTCGTGGCCGGGCCGGCGCTCCACATCGTGCGCATCGGCCCCGAGGGCTCGTGGCTCGCGGGTGAATCGATCGCGTCCATCGCCGGCGACGGTGTCGAGGTCCTCCGGATGCACCGACCCGGCCCGGTGGAGATCCGGCGACTGCCAGACGCATCGGTGCTCATCGGCACCACGGAGGGCCTGGTCCTCGACGCATCCTGGGCACCGGTCGACCTCGACCGGCTCCATGTCCTCGACGCCGACCGGTGGGTGGACGCCGGTCAGCTCCGGAGCCCGCTGGTGCTTGGCCCTGACGAGGTCGATCGTCTCCAGCAGCGCAGCGGACATGCCTGGATCTGGGTCAGGATGGTCCGGTCATGATCGCCGAGGCACCACTCATCCCGACCACGACCGCGATCCTCATGTACCACTACGTCCGGCCGGATGACCCGCCGATGCGTGTCGGGGCGGGACGGGTCGACCTGGAGACGTTCGCGGCGCAGCTCGATGACCTCGGTCGCAATGCGACGGTCGTGGGCTGGCCCGCGGTGGCCGCGGCGCTCGCGGGTGGGCCGCCGCTCCCCCCGGATGCGTGCCTGCTGACGTTCGATGATGGCCACGATGATCACCATCGCTATGTCCTGCCGATGCTCGCCGACCGTGGCCTGCCGGGCGTCTTCTTCGTCCTCGCGCGCGATCCACGTGAGGGCCTCACCGTCGCGCATCGCATCCATGTCCTGCTCGCGTTCATGAGCGCGAGCGAGCTGCGGGATGCGGTCGTCGACGCGCTGTCGCCCGCGGATCGACTCCGTTACTACCAGGCGGAGATGGACCATGCGGTCGACCCGTTCGAGGACCCCATCGAAGACGTCAAATGGGTCCTCCAGCGGGACATGATCGAGGTCGCCGGTCCAGTGCTGTCACGCATGGTGGAAGCGATGGCGGGACCGGAGGCGGACGTGGCGCGGGCCCTGTTCCTCGACGGACGCCAGGTCCGGGAGCTGCACGCGGCCGGCATGACCGTCGGCGGTCATACCCACGGACATCGCTGGATGGATCACATCCCGCGCGAGGACTCGGTACGTGAGATCGCGGCCTCCGTCGCTCAGCTCACCGCGCTCGGGCCGACGCGCGGTTGGCCATTCGCCTACCCCTACGGCTCGCCACCGCCCGACCCCGCCGCCCTCCTGCGACCGGCCGGCTTCCCGGCCGCGTTCCTGGCGACCGGGTCGGGCCGCAGCGACCGGTATCGCCTGGGTCGCATCGATGCCGAGACGCTCGGACCCCGACCGACCAGCCATCGCCAGCCATCCATCGGGAGCGCCACATGATCGACCTCGCCGGCATCATCCCGGCCACCGTCACACCGATGCTGGACACGACGCACATCGACGTCGACGCCATCCCGCCGTATGTCGAGCGCCTCGTCGGTGCTGGAGCGCTGGGCCTGGCCGTCAACGTCGACACCGGCGAGGGTCCGCACCTGACCCGCGATGAGCGCCGCGAGGTGCTCCAGACCGTGGTCGGCGCCACCGCCGGCCGGGCGCGCGTGGTAGCAGGTGTCGGGGGTCCGTCCACCGCCGATGGCGTGGCGAACGCGCGTATCGCCCGCGAAGCGGGTGCCGATGCGCTGCTCATCTTCCCGGTGGGGGCGTTCCTCAGCCAGCCCCTGCGCACGGACATCGTGGTCGACTATCACCGGGCCATCGCCGATGCCGCGGGATTGCCCATCATCCTGTTCCAGCTCCAGCCGATGCTCGGTGGCGTGCTCTACCCGTCCGAGGTGCTCGACGGGTTGCTGGCCATCCCGGAGGTGGTGGCCATCAAGGAGGCATCGTTCGACCCGCTCCGTTGGCTGGCGCTCAAGGCCCATCTGGACGCGGCGCCACGGCCCATCACGCTCCTGACCGGCAACGACAACTTCATCGCCGAGAGCTTCCTGCTCGGTGCCCAGGGTGCGCTGCTGGGCTTCGCGACGCTGCTCACCGCCGAGCACGTCGCGCTCCAGGCCGCCGCACGGGCCGGTGACGTGGCCACGGTCCAGGCGCTCGGTCGCACGATCCAGCGGCTCGCGGACATCATCTTCGCGCCGCCCGTGGCCGATTACCGGGCGCGGACCAAGGTGGCCCTCGCGATGCTGGGCTGGATCCCCAACACCATCGTGCGGCCGCCATTGCTGGCCGTGGACACGGCCGAGGAGGCCCGCATCCGGGCGGGGCTGGTGGCCGCCGGCTTGCTGTGACCACGGCTTCGCCCGGTCCGGCCGGCGCTCGGAGCCGACCAGACCGGGCATACGCAGTCTGGCCCTAGGCGGCAATCGCGGTCGGGGTACGCTCCAGGCGGGTATGGATGGCGACCGGCCGCTCCAGGGTGTTGCCCACGGGCGAGGTCCGGAGCACGGCCTCGTGGAGCGCCTCGAGGGCGTCGGGGACGCGTCCGAACCGATGCGTACCACGATGTCGATCTCCTGGAAGCCAGCGTGGCCCTCCTGGAGCCCGAAGAAGACGGGTAGGTCGATGATGCCCGTGAGGTCGAGCTCGAGACCACGCAGGTCGATGCCCCGGCCGTTGGCGCCCGCCGTGTAGCCGGTCATCGACCGAGTTCGCGAGAGCGGCGCCCGTCGCGGGTCGTGCAGGACATGAAGAAGCCGCGGTCCAGCATCTGGATCGCGGCCCGACACCTGTCGTCCGGTCCCTCAGCGCAAGTACCCTGTCAGGTAGCCGGAGACGATGTCCTCCGCGCGGCGGGGCCACACGTACAGGTCATGGTCGACGCCGGACAGCCCTGATGACGAAGCATCCGCGGAGGATGAGGCACAGACGGTGTCGGCGCAGGCCCTCATCCATGGCCGCAGCGGTGCTGCAGCCGCCCCAAACGACCTCAGGGGACGGCGTATTCCACGGCAGCGCCGGCCGTGTAGGACGCCACCTCGGCCGCACAGCGCGCCTCGTCCCAGCCGAGGGTGGGGCCGACGATCTGCGCCGCGCGCCCCGCGACGCTGGAGCCATGGTCGCGGGTCTCCATCGCCAACCGGAGCCGGCGGGCGAGGATGTCATCGAGCGACAGGGCGAGCTCGTGCTCGACCGCCCAGGCCACCTCGACCTCGAGGTGGTCGGTGTCGGGGTGCAGCCGACCCAGCAGACCACGCGCCGCGCCCAGTGCCAGCAGCCCATCCGTCTCGGTGCCGTAGCGCGACCGGAGCGCCGCCGCCAGGTCCGGAGTCCACCGCCGGCCCGTCGCTGGCTGCCGAGACCGGCGCGGATCGTCCGTTGGCCGAGGGCGCCCCGAGCAGCGGGAGGGTCCGGGTCACCGAGGGTGTGCCCTTCGCGCGCGTGCCCAGCACGACGTCCACCGCGTCCGCCGCGATCTTCCGGTACGTCGTGTACTTGCCGCCCCGGACCGTGATGAGCCCCGGCACCGGCTCGCCGATGACGTGCTCCCGGGACGCGGTCACGGTGGACGTGTCGCGGGTGGCGGCCAGCGGACGGATGCCCGCGAACGTGGCCAGCACGTCCGCTCGCGTGAGACCCACGTCGAGGGTCTCGTTGACGTTGGCGAGCACCTCATCCACCGCATCCCTCGGGGCGACGGGCCGGTCGGCGGGACCGTCGTACGGATGGTCGGTGGTACCGATGATCCAGCGACCATCCCAGGGGATGAGGAACAGCACCCGCCCAGGGATGCGGATGGTCATGCCCCCGGAGATAGGGATTCGCGTCCGGTCGACGACGAGGTGGATGCCCAGGCTGGGCATCACCTCCACGGCGCCGGCATCCGCCGCGAACGGCCCGCCCGCGCCGCCCGTGGCGCCGGTCGCATCGATGACCGCAGCAGCGGCGATGGTCAGCGCCGCACCCGTGAGCTCGTCGACCGCCTCCACCCCCGTGACCCGTCCGTCCCGCCGCGCGAGGCTGGTTGCGCGCACCCGGGTCGCGGCGACCGCGCCTCGGTCGAGCGCCGTCCGGCAGACGGCGACCACGAGGCGTGCGTCGTCCTCGACCCCGTCGCGATAGGTGACGAGACCGCGGAAGCGCTCCGGCCGGATCGCCGGGTTCTGCTGCCGTGCCTTGCCGGGTGGCAGGTATGACGGGAACCCGGCACCGAGCATGCCGTACAGGACGAGGCCTGCGCCCATGTATGGCACGCGCAGCGGCGACCCGTGGATGGGCACGGAGAACGTCTCGAGGTGCACGAGATGACCCGCGATGCGCAGCAGCGTCGCCCGTTCCGCGAGCGCCTCACGAACCAGCCCGAACCGGAACTGCTCGAGGTAGCGCAGGCCGCCGTGGATGAGCTTCGAGGATCGGCTGCTGGTCCCCACCCCGAGGTCGTCGCGTTCGATGAGCGCCGCGCGCAGGCCGCGGGCCGTGGCGTCCAGGAGAGCGCCGACCCCCGTGATGCCGCCGCCGACGATGAGCACATCGAAGCGTTCGCGCCCGAGCGCCTCGAGTGCGACCGTGCGCTGCGCGAGTGGATCGGTGGCCTCGACGGTGCTGTTCATGGTGTCCCCATGTCGATCGGCTCCAGGGCATCGAAGATGCGGCGATACCGGCTGTACGCCTCGGTGTAGATGTCATGGTGATGGGCATCGGGCAGATCCACATGGGGCTGAAGCGCCAGCGTCATCCGTGCCGCGGTCGCCGCGTCCGGGTACCAGCCGAGTCCGGTCGCGGCGAGGAGCGCCGCACCCAGCGCGGTCGCCTCGGGCTCGATGAGCCGCTCCACGACGCGCCCCGTGACGTCGGCCTTGATGGACGTCCAGAGGCCATCGCGCGCCCCGCCGCCCACGACCCGCAGCCGGTCACCGGCGATACCCAGGCCCTCGAGCGCCTCGACGATGTCGCGGAGCGCGAAGGCGCAGCCCTCGAGCACGGCGCGAGCGAGATGGCGGCGGTCGTGGCCCAGCTGCAGGCCGTGGAAGGTGCCCCGTGCCCGATCGTTCCAGCGCGGTGTCACAGCACCGCCAAGGGCGGGGATGAACACCAGCCCATCGCATCCCGCCGGGGCATCGGCCGCGAGCGCGAACAGCTGCTCCTCCGGGACACCCAGCACCGTCTCCGCCAGCCAGCGGGTGCTGCCGCCGGAGACGAAGCCGGGATTCTCGAGCAGCCAACGGTCCGGCAGCGCATGGGGATGGGTCTCGAGGGAGGCGTCGTCCGGGACCAGGGGCGAGGTCGATGCCGCCGCGACGGGCTCCGCCGTGCCCGCGATGTCGCACACGGCGCCCGGATCATGGACACCGGCGGCAAGGCATGCCGAGTGCTCATCGCCTGTGCCCACCACGACCTGCACCCCGGCACCCAGCCCGAGCTGCTCGGCCACCGTCCGCCGCAGCCCGCCGACCACCGAGGCCGCTGGCGCGATGCGGGCGAGTGCCGCCCGGCGGGTGTCGACCGCCGTGACGAGGTCGTCGGCCCAGTCGACCGTCCCCAGCTCCATGAGCATCGTGGACGAGGCGGCGGCCGGATCCACGACGCGGACCCCGGTGAGCGTGGCGACCGCGAACGAGGTCGGCAGCAGATAGGCATCCGCGATCGGCGTCGCTCCCGCACGCTCCTGGGAACGGAGCCAGGCGATCTTGGGGCCGCCATGCGAGGCGTCGACGTTGAGCCCGGTCCGGGCACGGATCGCACCGCCCCCGAAGCGACCCGACAGTGCCGCCGCCTCGCTGGTCGCGCGTCGGTCCATCCAGATGGGGGCCGGACCGAGGGGCCGATCCTGGCGGTCCACGGGGACGATGCCGTCCACCTGTGCCGCGATGCCGATGGCTGCGACACCGTCCCGACCGACCGCGCCGACGACGCTCGCGATGACCCTCAGGAGGGCTGCCGTCCAATCGCGGGCATCCTGCTCCGCCCAGCCTGGCCGCGGGTGCGCGATGGGGTAGCGCTCCGCAGCGCGTGCCACCACGCGGCCGTCGCGGTCGATGGCGAGCGCCTTGCAGCTACCGGTGCCCACATCACAGCCGATGACCATGTCCGGCATCCCGTCCGACGCCCCTAGCCGCGCGTGCCGGTGGTCGCGATGCCCCGGATGATCCAGCGCTGGAAGACGATGTAGGCGATGAGCACTGGCAGGATCGCCATCGCCGCGGTCGCCATCGCCACGCCTGGGAGGGTACCCTGCGACCGACCAGCCATCGCGAGCCCCTGGGTCACCGTGTACAGACTGCGATCGGAATTGATCAAGATCGGCCACAGCACATCGTTCCAGCGCCAGAGCGTCGCGATGACGGCCAGGGTCGCCAGCGCGGGCCCAACGAGTGGCAGCATCACGGTCCGGAAGATGCGGAACTCGCTGGCACCGTCCAGGCGTGCGGCGTCCACCAGGTCATCGGGGATCGACATCATCGCCTGACGCATGAGGAAGATGCCAAAGCCGCCGACCAGGAAGGGCAACACGAGACCCGCGAGGCTGTTGTTGAGTCCCATGTCCTTCATCTGGAGGTACAACGGGATCATCGATCATCGGGAACGGCACGAACAGGGTCGTCAGGAACAGCAGGAACAGCGGTCCACGGAACGGGAACCGGCCTTTGGCAAAGACGTAACCGACCAGCGAGCTGAAGAACAGGTAGCCGAGCGTTACTGCGGTCACCGTGATGATGCTGTTGGCATAGAACTGGACGACCGGCAGATTGCCGGACGCCACCGTGTAGTTGAAGCCGGAGGGATCCGACGGCCAGAACGTCGGGTCCTGGGCAGCCCCTGATTGGCCTTCCGCGACAACGATGTCGTGAACATCCACACGAAGGGCACCACCATGACAAGTGCGCCCAGACCCAGGACCAGGTAGGCGACGGCGTGGTGACTGCGGCCCCACGACGCACCACCACCGGTCCGGGGGGAACCCTCTGGGGTCGACCCTCGGCGGAAGAGACTCATCGCCGGGCTCCGGGGGCCAGTCCGGATCGACCACAGGCGCGCATCACGTGGTCGCCGTGTCGCGGCGGATGAAGAGGCCGTAGTTCACGGCCGTGATGACCAGCACGATCATGAAGAAGATGACCGCCACGCCCGAAGCGAGGTTCAGGTCACCTTCCTCGAATGCGGTCTGGTACATGAACATGACGATCGATTGGAGCGATCGTGCGGGATTGCCACCCGGTCCGCCAAGGGTCCACAGGTCGCTGAAGCGGGCCATGGCATCGATGATGCCGGTCATGACCAGGAAGATGAGGATGGGCCGCAGGCCGGGCAAGGTGATGTGGCGCCACGCTGCCACTGGACCCGCTCCGTCCACAGCCGCCGCGTCGTACAGGTCGCGGGGGACGGTCTGGAGCCCCGCAAGGATCACGATGACGAAGTAGCCCAGCCCGGTCCAGACGGCGAGGATCGTCACCGCGGCGCGCGACCCGGTCAGGTTCGGGCGCGGTTCAGCCAGCCACAGGGGTGGGTGCTCGACTCCGAGGTTACGCAGGAAGGCATTGATGAGACCCCAGTCGGGCTGGAAGATGTAGTTGAAGATGAGCGCGATAGCGACAGCCGAGGTCACCTGGGGCAGGAAGTAGATGACCTTGAACGGTGTCGAGAGGTGGCGTATGCCGTTCATCAGCGACGCCAGGATCAATGACAGTGGCAGGACGATGGCCAGGAACGCGACACCCAACAGCACCGTGTTGATGATGGCGTCGACGAACACCGGGTTGTTCAGCAGCCGCGCGTAGTTGTCAAGACCGACGAAGACCTCGTCCCGACCGTGCATCTTGAAGAGGCTGAGCCGGAAGGCGTTGATGGTCGGCCAGACCACGAAGGTCAGGAACAGCACGAGCGGTGCCGCGAGCAGCACGTACCAGGGTCGGGCGCGCCAGATACGTTGCCGGGTCGACATGTGGTGCGAGTTTGGGAGAGGGCGGCGCGTGGTGCGCGCCGCCCTTGTCCGGATCGCTATCGGGGACGAGTAGGGCCTATTGCTGGGCCAGCCAGTAGTCGGTTTCGCGCTGCGCCTGGGCCAGCGCTTCCTCCGGCGACAGCGTGCCGGCGAGCGCCGCCTGGACCGCCGCCTGCAGCGCCCATCGCGGACCCGAGGCCGCCCACGGATAGCGTGGCTCGGTATAACCCGGCTCGGTCACGATGGTCTCCTCGTCCGGCAGGACAGACAGCGACGTGGTCAACTCCGATCCGCCCTGGATGGTTGGCAGGTCGCCGCCCTCGGTGAAGTAGTAGCTCTCGACGTCCGGGTCGCTGGTGAGGAACTTGAGCACCTCCCAGGCAGCCAGCTTGTTGGGGCAACCGGCGGCCATCGTGAACGCGGTCACCGTCGATAGCCCACCGAGGCCATCGGGCCCACGCAGGTTATGCACGGTTCGGAAGCGCGCTCGCTGCTCGTCCGTACCGTTGATGAGCTCCTGGACGAAGTACCCGGCCTCACCCTCCGGGATGATGGCCACGACATTCTGGTCGGTCAGGAACCCTGGCGGCATCGCGTCCGCGGCGAGCGCCCCAGCCGGAGCGTACTGGGCGAGCTCGATGAGCTTGGTCAGCCCGGCGACGTACTCGGGCGTGTTCCAGTTGATGGTCCACGTGCCGTCGTCGTTGACATGGCCCCAATTCGCGCCCAGGGCATGAGCGAGCGTCTGGAACTGCCAGCTGATGTACTTGCCCTGGTACCAGTACCCGTAGTTGTCCTCGCCCGTGACGGGGTTCTTCCCGGTCATGGCCTTCGCCTTTTGCGTGATCTCGTCGACGGTCGGGTTCGCACTGAGGGGCTCGACGCCCCAGTCCTGGAACAACTTGGCGTCATAGTGGATCACTCGGAGGCCGGTGTATCCGGGCAGGGAGATGGTGGCCGACGGGTTGTCCGGCGTCCAGGCCTTGGAGTTCTCCAGGAAGCTGCCCTCCCAGACATCCTTGAACGTCGGGTCCGCGGCCATCAGCACATCGAGGTCCTGGAGCAGACCGCGACGTGCGTAGTCGGGTGCAGCCGGCATCTCGTAGATGCAGGCCTCGTTCGCTTGGATCATCGACTCCGTCTTCGGTCCGTAATCAGCGGCGCCGGCTCCGTAGGGGATGTTGATGATCTTGAGGTTGATGTCGGGGTGCTTGGCCTTGAACAGCGTCTCGAGGTGCCCGACACCGACGGTGGGCTTGCCCGTGGTGGGGTCGGTGCCATCCTGGTCCGCCCAGCCGATCATGAGCGCCGTGACATCACCCGTGGCGGGGCCCAGGTCCTGGTTTGCGGCGGGTGACTGCGCGACCGCGCCGCCGGCCATCACCGTCGTGGCGACGAGTGCGAGGGTCGCGGCCCTGCGGGATCCCTTCATGGTCCTCCTCCGTGTGAACGCCCGGTCGCAGATAGGCTCCTGACCGACTGGAGCATGAACGGCGACGGCGCCGAGCGTCGTCATAAGTCATCATATGTATGCTGACTCGGCCACGTCAATCCTCAAGGTGGCGCATCAACGTCGGGCGACCGACAGGTACCGTGATCGTCGTCCAGGTGGAGTCAGGGGGAGCGTCCCGGTGAGTGACACAAGCTGCGCGGCCGTGGCGCTGGGCCTCGGCATCGTGGGGTGCGGCGGCGCAGCCGCGGACGTGGCGCGCGCCGTCGCGTCGGTCCCCGGACTGCGTGTGACCGGCCTCCACGACCAGGACATCGCGCTCGCCGAGGACCTGGCGCGGTCGACCGGTGGCCTGGTCCATACCAGCCTCGGCGCGCTGCTCGCCTCCGACGAGGTGGAGGCGGTCTATGTCGCGGTCCCACACGACCTCCTGGCACCCATCGGGCGGGCGGTGCTCGAGGCGGGCCGGCACGCGCTGCTGGAGAAGCCGATGGCCCTGGACCTCGCCACGCTCGACGCGCTCGATGCCCTGGCGCGGCGCCAGCATCGCGCGCTCGGCGTCTTCTACGAGATGCGGTTCGCGCCGGTCGCGCGGGCGGCGGCACATCTGGTGCACGAGGGCGCCATCGGGGCCGTGCGGGCCATCCGCATCCGGACGCTCATCGACAAGTCGCCGGACTACTGGCGGGTGGGACTCAGCGGCCGCTCGGCGAATCCCTGGCGGGGCCAGCGGGCACGCGCCGGCGGCGGCGTCGTGCTCATGAACTCCAGCCATCACCTGGACTCGGTCGCGGCCATCACGGGCCTCGCCGTGACCCGTGTCGCGGGCGCCGTCGTGACCACGGTCCCGGACATCGACGTCGAGGACACTGCAGCAGCCGTGCTGTGGTACGGAGGAGGTGCGGTCGGCAGTCTCGTGGCCGGTGCCCATGTACCGGGCGCGACCGACGCCGAGACCATCGAGATCGATGGCGAGCTCGGGGGCCTGGAGCTGGAGCCATATGCTGGGCGCCTCCGGGTCCATCTTCGACGCCCGTGGGCTGACATCCCTGCCGGGCGCTGGGTCGAGCCGTCGGTCGAGCCGGCGGATCCGTTCGTGACCGCGCTGGCCGCGTTCGCGACGGCGGTGCGCACCCGCTCGCGAGCGCCGGTCGGCGCACCCGAGGCGCGCGCGGTCCTGGCGACGGTCCTGGGGTTGTACCAGTCCGCGGCGAGTGGAGCGGTCGTGGAGATCGGGACGGCGCTCAGCGATCGAGGGGCAGTGGCGCGTCCCGGGTGACCTGCGGGATGCCGGCCGTGGGCTCGAGGTCCGCGATGTCGAGCAGGAATACGTGGTTGGTGTGCGTGGTCGGGTCGCCGCCGGTCAGCAGCATCCATCGTCGGTCGAGCACCACCTGGGGATGGAAGTGCGCCTTCTGGGTGTCGATGTCGCCGTACGCCGGCCAATCGCCGATGAGTGGCAGCCAGGTATCCGCACCGTCCATGACGTGGGTGGCGAGCAGCCACAGGTCGTGCACGGTCCTGCCCTCGTTCTCGTAGAACCAGAGCAGGCCGTCCGGATCGCGGCCGGTATGGACATAGCCGAAGTCGGCGGGCAGCCGCACCTCGTACGAGCCACGGGTGAACGGGTCGCAGATGCCGGCCCAGAGCCCATCGCCGCCTTCCAGCACCTCGTACGTGGCGCCCCGGCTGGTGCCCAGGAAGTGGCAGATCTTGCCACCGCTGCCGTCCTGGGTCCGGAGATGCGTGTACCAACCCCCGTCGATATCGGTCAGCAGCATCCCGTCCTCGGCGGTGGGATGACAGAACAGGAGATGTCGGTCGTCATACGCCAGGACGTGATGGATGGGGCTGGAGATGACGAGCAGCGTCCGATGCTCGCCGGTCGCCAGGTCGAACGCCGCGAGTCGCGTATCCCGGCACTGCTCGCGCCGGGACCAGTAGGTGGCGTAGTCGGGATCGTCCACGAACATGCCCTGGTACTGCCCGCGATCGGCGTGGATGTAGACGAACCAGCGACCGTCGGGCGTGACGCAGTTCTGCCCGATGGCCATCCGGTCGTCGGGCATCCGGAACAGGTCCCGTGTCGCCCCGTTCGCGATGTGTGCCGCGCGTGCTGCCTGCCCGTCGAAGAAGATGACCTCGTCCCGGACGGGATCGATGGCACTCCGGTGGTCGAGGACGCCGGTGCCCGCGTCGCTGCACCAGGGTCGCCACCACGTTTCGGCCCCGGTGCCGTGCGTCAGCCGGAGCGACGCACCCGTCGTCAGGTCGATGCGATGCAGTTGGACCTCACCGCCCTCCGCGCGATGGTGGACGAGGTATCGACCGTCCCGCGTGATGGAGGGGACGTAGTAGTACAGCGGGTAGCAGAAGCCGGGGCCGCTCGTGAGCTGGATCATCGGCCGACCCGTGCCCGGCGCGACGAGCCGCGGGAACGAGGGGTGGATGTCGGTGCTCATGCGCGGTCTCCGAGGGCGTCCAGCAAGGTCATATGACGTATTATGTTACTGTGAACACACCCGCGGTCCACGCCGTGCTGGCCTTCAGCACGCTCGCATGCCCCGAATGGTCGCCCCTGGAGGTGGTCTCGCGGGCGTCCGCGATGGGCTTCGACGGCATCGAGTGGCGCGGCGGGCCGGAGGGCCATGCGGGTCCCCATCTCTCGGCTGCCGATCGTCGTGCGGTGCGGGCGTCGATGGACGAGCGGGGACTCCGGGCGGTGTCCGTCACGACCTACACGGACTTCGTCCATCCCGATGCCCGCATCCGTGCCGCGAGCATCCAGGAGCTGGTCGAGCATGCGGAGGTCGCCGTGGCCCTGGGCGCCGGCTGTCTGCGCGCCTTCCTGGGCGAACGTGCCGACGAGGCGCCGCTGCCCGCGTTGCTCGATCGGGCCGCGGACGGGCTGCTGGAGGCCGCGGCTCGGATCGCCGGCAGCGGCGTGGCCATCGCCATCGAGCCCCACGACGACTTCCTGGCCTCGAGCATCATCACTGAGCTGCTGGAGCGCATCGGCGGGCCGGCCATCGGGGTCATCTGGGACGCCGGCAACACCTGGTCACTGGGTGAGCGCCCGGAGCTCGGCCTGGGGCTGTTGCGGCCGTGGCTGCGCTACATCCAGGTCAAGGACGGCAGGGGCCTGCTGCCGGACTGGCACCTGACGCGCATCGGGGCAGGTGAGGTGCCCATCGGGGATGCCCTCGCCTGGCTCGTTGGCTCGGGCGTGGAGCTGCCGGTATCCATCGAGTGGGAACGGCCTTGGCATCCGGATCTGCCGCCCGCGGAGGTGGCGCTGCCGGAAGGGCTGGCCCATCTACGATGGCTGCTGGGGTCGATGACCAGTGACGCGCGGGAGGGACGATGAAGTTCGGGATCGATCCCCACGGAAGGGGGAGCGCTGTTCGCCGATGCGCTCGCGGAGGTCATGCTGGCGGAGGAGCTCGGCTTCGACTCGGTCTGGATGGAGGAGCACCACGCGATCACGGGCCACTACTGGCCGTCGCCGCTCGTGGTGCTCACCGCGTTCGGCGCGCGCACGGAGCGCATCCTGCTGGGGACGGACGTCATCGTCACGCCGTTCTATCACCCGGTGCGCCTGGCAGAGGATGTCGCGGTCATCGAATCGATGACGGGTGATCGGCTCATCCTGGGTGCCGCCATCGGCTACCGGCCCGACGAGTTCGCGCTCTACGACGCGGAGTTCGACCGGCGTGGCGCGCAGCTCGAGGAGCTCATCGCCATCCTGCGACCGCTGTGGCGGGGCGAGACGGTCGACCACGAGGGCCGCTTCTACACCGTCCGCGGCCGCATCGAGCCGGTGCCCGCCGTGGAGCCGCTCATCTGGATCGGTGGCTGGGGCCCGATGACCATCAAGCGAGCCGCGACCCTTGCCGATGCCTGGGTACCCGGCCCGACCGCGGGCATGCCCAAGCTGCTCGACCTGCGGGCAGCCTATGACGCGGCGCTCACCGAGGCTGGCGTGGACCTTGGGTCGGTGCCCCGGCCCATCACCCGCGAGGTGATCATCGCGCCCACCGATGCACAGGCGCTCGACCTCGCCGAGCAGCACCTGATGGTCAACTACCGCGATGAGTACGGCGGCGGCACCTGGAAGCACCCGCTCATCGGTGCCGAGGACCAGACCCGCCACGATCGGCTCGAGGAGATCGGCCGGGACCGGTTCATCATCGGCTCACCCGACACCTGCATCCGGGCCATCCGCACCTTCCAGGAGCAGCTGGGCATCGACCATCTCATCTGCCGGCTGTTCTTCCCGGGCATGGCCCACGACCACATCATGTCCGAGATCAGGCTGCTCGCGGCCGAGGTGATGCCGGCGTTCCGCTGATCGCGAGGCGCATCGCCGGGGGTGTCGCAGACGGCGCGGGGGCCGCCGGCTCTGCGGGCCGGCCGCTGCCCGTCCAGCGGGTGAGTACACCGGCGGGCACGCGTTCCAGGCCCACGGAAACGGTCCGCTGCCCGCCCGGCGGGTCAATGACCCGGCCCGCGGGCGATCCGACCGGCGGCGTCACCCTGGAATGGCCGCCTACGACGCTCGCCGTGCGACTCGCCCGGCTGGCGGCTCGGCCGCGACTTCAACGAGCCGCGTCGGCCTCGGCGGTGATGCGGAGCACCTCCCGGATCTGGTCGGGCACGCTGGGAGCACCCGGCAGGCGGCCCTCGAAGATGGCGCCCCCGATGGTGTAGCCCCAGACCCCAAGGCCGGCAAGCGACCGGATTCGCTCGGGCGAGTCCACGCTGCCGGCCGCGATGACCGGGCCGCTGGACGCCGCCACGGTCGCGGCGACGGCCGCCTCCACGTCCCCGTCGAAGCGGTACGCCAGCAGGTCCAGGCCGTGGACGCCGTCGAGCGCCGTGAGCCGGGCCGCATCCGCCGCGATGCTCTCCACCGTGCCGCGCAACAGGCTGGGGTGGCCCACGATGGTGCCCGGGAAGGGGCAGTAGCGGGCCGTGCTGCCGGCCAGGATGGCAAGGGCTTCCTCCGCGTGTGTGCCGCCGAGGATCCAATCGACGCCCAGCGTCCGAGCTGCCTCGATGGATCGCAGCTCGGCATCCGCGGCCTCCGAGACGACCTCCAGCATCACGGTCCGGCCATCGGCATGGATCGCCGCGGTCAGCGCCCGGAGCTGCTCGAGGGTCGCACCGACGTCCTTGAAGCCGACATACCGCAGGCCCTCGATCGGTCGGAGCTGCTGGTACACGTCGAGCGCATCGGGCACGGTCTGGTCGTGATGGGTGAGCATGAAGATGAACTCGGTCACGGTCGTGCCTCCAGGAGTGCGGCGGCCATCGGGTCGCCGATGGGCATCAGGTCGGTCAACCTGGCAAGGATGAGGTCTGGGGGCATCGGGGCGCCGTCCATCTCTGCCCTGGTCGTCGCGCCCGACAGCACCAGTCCGCTGGCCATGCCCGCGGTGCGGGCGAGCCCGACGTCTGTCAGCAACCGGTCGCCCACCATGAGCGCGTCCGGCGCCTGCACGCCGATGCGTCGCAGGATCGTGGTGGCCATATGCCGGGACGGCTTCCCCACGACCGCCTCGGCACGCGTGCCGGTGCACGCCTCCAGCGCTGCGAGCATGGCCGCGCAATCGGGCAGTCCGCCATCGGCGGTGGGACAGAACGGGTCGGGGTTCGTGGCCACGATGCGCGCGCCGTTGCGAACCGCTCGGAACGCGCCGAGGAGCTTGGGGTAGTCGAAGCTGCGGTCCCACGAGACGACCACCATCGCGGCCTCCTCGGGTCGTTGGGTGAGCTGCCAGCCTGCCTCGACCAGCACCTCGCCCACGAGCGCCTCCGCAACGAGCAGCACCGGGCCACGGGGCGGCGCATCCGCCAGGTAGCCGATGAGCGCGTCGAGCGACGTGACCACCTCGTCCGGGACGCAGTCGATGCCCAGGCCTGCGAGCTTGGCAGCGTATGTGCCGCCACGCCGAAGCGGATTGTTGGTCAGGAACGCGACCCGGGCGCCGGTGGCGCGCACCCACGCGAGCGTCTCCGCTGCCCCCTGCGTCAGCTGGTCGTCCACGTACAGCGTGCCGTCGAGATCGAACACGTACGCCAGATAGCGCCGCGTGGCACGGTCCGCGGTCACAGGCCTCCGCCGGCAGCGGCCGCCCGTGCCAGGACACGATCGATGTCGTCGTCCGTCCAGTGGCCGGTCAGGTCGACCAGGTCCAGCACCCCGAACCGGTCTCGCAGCAGGTGCGCGGCGGCGACCGCCCAGCGCGCCGTTCCCGCGCTCGCGCCCAGGTCCGAGAAGGTCGTCGGCGCGCCAGCCGCCCGGAGGCCCGCGACGATCCGTTCGGGCGACAGCAGGCCCTCCCGCAGGGCCACCCGGTTCGTCTCCCAATCGGCCGCGAAGGCGGATCGCGCGGCGACGCCGGATGTCCACGCTGCGAGCTTCCGCTGGTACAGCCGCCAGCACTCCGCGGCCATCTCGCCCGACGGGTCGAAGATGCCGAAGGTGCCCTCGATGCGCGCCCGAGCCCTGCCCGGGCTGGGCGGCGCGTCGAGGACGCGCTGGACATCGAAGCGGTCGAGGACGTCCTGCCACAACGCCGCGACGACGACCGAGGCGACCCCGACCTGGGCACCATGGAGGCCCGTCGGCACGCCGGTGCGCAGCGCGGCCATATCCAGCAGATGACTGATGGCGTGCTCGGCGCCCGAGAGGGGCGCGGTGCGTCCGGCGGCACCGAGGGCCAGACCGCTGCGGGTCATCCGGTCGCACAGCCAGGCGAGGGCAGCCATGTCGCGCGCAGCCACCCCGGAAGCGACGACCCCCAGCTCTTCGCCCTCGTCCCGGAACACGCTGACCAGCGCTTCGTCGTAGCCGCCGTCAAGTCCCAGCAGGTCCGCCAGCCGCCAATCCGCGGGTGCCGTGAACATCGCGGACAACTCGCCGACACCCGCCTGATTGAGCCGGGTCGGCGCCCCCGCGATGACCGCCAGGTCGATGACCAGGGCATCTGGCCAGCGCGAAGGGAACGTTCGCTTCGCACCGTGGCTGAGCAGCACCGCCATGTCGTCGGAGAACGCGTTGACCGAGCAGGCGGTCTGGACGACGACATACGGGATGCGTTCATCCAGACGCCCTTCGGTCGCCTTCTTGCCGATGTCGCAGATGGTGCCGGAGCCGACGGACACGACACAGCCCGCGTGTTGCACGGCGTTCGTCACGATGGCGACGGTGGCCAGATCCGCGTGGACCTCCTCACCGGCCTCACCGATGGTCACGAGCCGGGCCCCGAGGGGCGCCAGCGATGACAGCACCTGTTGCTTGAGATCCGCACCGTCGCGATGCATGACCACCGGGTCCGCCAGCACCAGCACCGGTCCTGGTCGGGCCAGCGAGCGCACCAGGTCGGGCAAGCCACCCAGCACATCGGGGCCCTGGACGATATGGCGCAGCCCGATGGGCCGCAGTCGATCCGGGCGCGCACTCAGGGCGAGCTGGCGACTGACCGCATCGATGGTCGACGCGCTATCGGGCGTGCCCGGGATGGTGGCCGACATCCGATCCTCGTGGCGGGGGACGAGTGACGACATTCGATAGTCGTATGATGACTTTAGCACGCTACCGCGCACGCTTCCGGTCGTCAAGGCCGGCACCGCCGCGTCCGTACGGCGTGTGCGGCGCACGCGACACGTGGCGGCGTCCGGCGCACTGGCGACGTGGGAGGATTACCAGCCATGCACAGCTACCGACCTCCCGGGAGCAGGGAATGGAGACCGGCCATGGACCGACGAACCTGATGGCGCGAGCACGGGTCAGGCCACTGCTCGCCGACGTGGTCCGGAACGAGCTGCGCCGGGCGATCCTGTCGGGCGAGTTCCCCTTCGGCAGCAAGCTGCCCAACGAGGACATGCTGTGCGACCGGTTCGGGGTCAGCCGGGTGACCATCCGGGAGGCAGTCCGGGGGCTCATCGAGGACGGCTATGTCGTCCGACGCCAGGGCTCGGGCACGTTCGTGACACGGCGACCGAACCTGCGCAACTCGCTGGACAGCAACTTCAGCTACACCGACTTCCTGGAGGGCGCCGGCACCCGTGCCGGCAAGCAGATCCTGGGCCTGAGGACCGTGGTCGCGAACCACGAGACGGCCGAAGCGCTCGCCGTGGCGGAGGGTTCCGAGGTGGTCGAGGTCCGGCGGATCCGCACTGCGGATCGCCGTCCGGCCATCTACTCCATCGACCAGCTGCCCGCCGATCTGGTCGATCCGGTGCGCGACCGGGATGCCTTCAAGAGCTCGATGTACCGCTTCCTGTCGGGGATCGGGCACGCCGTGGACCATGGGGAAGCGGTGCTCACCCCCACGGTCGCGGATCGAGAGCTGGCGCACATCCTGGATGTGGTGGTCGGCACGCCGCTGCAGCAGCTCATCCAGGTCGACTTCGATGCCGCCGGCCGTCCGGTCATGTACTCCCATGAGTGGCACGTGCCGGCGGTCATCGAGCTGCGGGTCTACCGACGCGGACCCGGCGTGTTCGAGGCAGCGCAGCAGACATAGCCGATGACCATCACCAGCTGGATCAGGGGAACCGTGGCTGGAGTCGGAGCGTCTGATCGCCTGACCCGGTGACGAGGATCCGACATCCGTGCGATCCCCACCGTGTCGCCAGCACCACATCGACGGAGGTCCGCCATGTCCCTGCCCACCCGCCTGTCCCGCCGGATCGCGATGTCCCTCGTGAGTGGAGCCCTGCTCGTGTCGGTCGTCGCGAATGGCGCGCTGGCCCAGTCGGCGTCCCCCGTCGTCGAGCCCAGCGCCCCGGCGGTCCAGCCGACGATGGACCCGGTCGATGGTGCGGTGCCCGCCGTCCCGAACCCGAAGATCGTCGATCCGCAGCCCACTCCGTGGCAGCACCTCGAGGTGGCGCCCGATGGCAAGACCCTCACCGTCTACTTCCTGAACGGCGCCTCGGGCTGCAACGGCCTCAAGGATGTCGAGGTCAGCGTCGTGGATGGCGTCACGACGGTCACCGTCCTCACCGGCCTGACGCCCGAGGCCATGTTCACGACCTGCGTCGCAGGTCTGTTCCTGTACAAGACGCCCGTCGTCCTCGACGCCCCGATCCTCGCCGGTGGCGCTGGTTGACGAACCGGGCTCAGCCCTGACGCGCTGCCGCCACGAGCGCCGGCGCGTCATCCCCCATCAAGCCGTCGACGCCGAGCGTGTGGGCGGCTTCGATGTCCATGGCGGCCGTGGTCGGCCACGCCCAGATGGCCAGATCCGCGTCATGGAGCGCCGCGACCATCCCGAGGGTCAGCTCTGCGTGATGGACCTGCATGATGGGCGCCCCCAGGCGGCGCGCCTGCCCGATGACCTCGTCGATGGGTGCGGGTCCGCGCTCCGGTAGCCGGTCGGGCGCCAGCGTGAGCCCGGGATGACGGGCGGCGACCGATGTGAGCGCCTCGTGGTCGAACGACGAGAGCACATGCGCGTCGAGCTCGGCCCGTGCCGCCAGCCGCTCCGCGATGGCGTGTGCGATGGCGAGCGTCTGGGCATGGTCCGCCCCCTTCGCCTCGAGGCAGAGGATGGTGCCCGACGGACGTGCCAGGTCGAGCAGCTGCTCCAGCGTGGGCACCCGTTCGCCACGGAACCCGGTGCCGAACCAGCCTCCCGCGTCGAGCGTCGACACCTCCGACAGGGTCATCCCGGCCACCGGTCCGTGACCGTCGGTGGTGCGGTCGACGAGGTCGTCATGGAGCATCACCAGATGGCCGTCACGGGTGAGGTGGACATCCGCCTCGATGGCGTCGACGCCCGCCGTGATGGCGGCCTCGAACGCCGCCATGGTCTGTTCCGGGATGGTGGTGGAGTGGCCTCGATGCGCAAGCGTCATCGGTCGGCCGGGTCGGCGCCAGCGGTTCAGCGGTATCTCCTTGCCCCTGTCTGACCAACCCGGGTTCGATGCCGGGATCGGCGCGGATCGCCCGACATGAGCACCGAAATCGTCATACATCATACTGATCGCGTCTGCTGGGCCCCGCCGACCGTGTGGTGGGCAGGTGCGAGGCGGATCTGCTACGTCGGGCGGCAGCCCGGCATCTGGCGGCGGCCCTCGGCGGGGACCTCCTCCTCCCGCTGATGGTCGCCGCCCACCCGTCCGGCGCGTGGCACCATGCGGTCCACGGGCGACCTGTCCCGGCGCGGCACTCAAGGAGTCGGGCGATGATCCTGGACACGTTCCCCCGGATTCCCCTGACCTTCGGCCCGTCGCCCATCCAGCCGCTCGAGCGGCTGACCCGTCACCTTGGTGGCGCGACCCTGTGGGCCAAGCGCGAGGACGTCAGCTCCGGGCTCGCCTTCGGCGGCAACAAGGTACGCAAGCTGGAGTACCTCGCGGCGGACGCGCTCGCGCAGGGCGCCGACACGCTCGTGTCGATCGGGGGCGTCCAGTCCAACCACACCCGGCAGGTCGCCGCGGTCGCGGCTCACCTGGGGATGCGCTGTGTCCTGGTCCAGGAGAGCTGGGTCGACTGGCCCGATTCGGTCTACGACCGGGTCGGCAACATCCAGCTGTCACGCATCATGGGCGCCGATGTGCGGCTGGTCCAGGCGGGCTTCGGCATCGGCTTCAAGGAGAGTTGGGAGCAGGCGCTCGCGGAGATCCGGGCGTCCGGTGGCACCCCGTACGCCATCCCCGCGGGCGCATCGGACCATCGGCTGGGTGGCCTGGGATTCGCGAACTGGGTGGTCGAGCTCGAGCGACAGGAGCAGGACCTGGGCGTCGTCTTCGACACCGTCATCGTCTGCTCGGTCACGGGCTCCACCCAGGCGGGCATGATCGCCGGCGTCGCGGGCACGGGTCATCCCCGCCGGGTCATCGGCATCGACGGGTCCGCCAAGCCGGCCGAGACGCGTGACCAGGTCGCCCGCATCGCCCGCGCGACCGCGGCGCTCATCGAGGTCGGGCGTGAGCTGCGCGAGGACGAGATCATCCTCGATGCCCGGTATCACGCGGGCACCTACGGCATCCCCGATGCCCGGACCCTTGATGCCATCCGCCTCGCCGGCCGACTCGAGGCGATGATCACCGACCCGGTCTACGAAGGCAAGTCGATGGCAGGCCTCATCGACATGGTCTCCTCGGGCGAGATCGAGCGTGGCTCGAACGTGCTGTATGCCCACCTCGGCGGCCAGCTGGCGCTCAACGGGTACTCCGCGCTGTTCCGGTAGGAGGCGCGGCTCGGATCCGTGGCCGCCCCGTTCCCCCCGGCCCCCAGCCGCGCAGTCGTCCCGGGCCCCGGCGGGCGTCCCGGTCAGAGGTCGATGGTGCCGATGCCCCGGACCAGGACGTTGCCGCTGACGACGATGCCATCGCTGACGTCGACGTCGATCCGGCTCGGGTCGCCCATCTCGACACCCTGCAGCACGGTGATGCGTGACGGCCCACCCAGGAGGGCGAGCCAGGCCCCGAACGGGCCCGCCGCGGATCCCGTGGCCTGGATCCTCCCAGCCCACGATATCGAGTGCGAGGCTGCGCGCCTGCCAGGTGCCCGCATCGAGCGGCGTCACGAAGTAGCAGCTGAGCTGGTCCGGGGTTGCGATGGGCGATAGCGCCGCGCGAACGGAGCTTGGATCCATCCGCACGCGGCCCAGGGTCGCCACGTCGCGGAGCGGCACGACGAGCGACGGCAGCCCGGTCGAGACGAGTTGCGCTGGCAGGTCCGGGTGCGCGTCCGTGGTCGCCAACCCGAACGCATCGAGGACCGCCGCGGGATCGATGATCGCACCGAGCTGCAACGGACCCTGCCGCAGCGACGCCCGGCCGCTCCGGCCATCGGCTGCCACTGCCGCGGTGAGTTCCTGGAGCCCCGCTGGAGTCTCCTGCAGGAACTCGGCCGTCGCGTGCCCGAGCGAGATGGCCATCGAGACCGCCGTCCCGATGGAGGGATGCCCGGCGAATGGGATCTCACCCGCCACGGTCCAGATGCGATGTCGATACAAGGCGCCCGCCGCGGCCGCGGCGTGCGTGGGGCGCTGCACGAACGAGGTCTCGGAGAGTCGCAAGCGGCGCGACAGCTGCGCCATCTGATCATCGGCGACACCGTCCGCGTCGAGGATCACGGCATGCAGGTTGCCCTCCATCGGCCGTTCGGCGAACACATCGAGGAGGTGGAGTGGCAGATGGCTCACCGGGCGAGTCTAGTGATTGGCGCTCTCTTGCCCGGCCGTGACCTTTCCTGCCGGGCCGTGGCTCTCCAGATGAGTCAAGCGGCCGGCGAGCCATCGGAAGTGGTGGCTGGACCAGCTGCATCCGGCGGCACACGACCTCCCGACCGCCGATCGGCTCATCGGGCGCGTCGATCGGCGGACCAACCGTCGTCGGCGAGGCGAACACACCGCCGTCGAACGTGTCTCGCCGGTCGGTTGACTTAAGGGCCGAGTCACGTGCCGACCCGGCCACCGGGCCGAGCAACGTGCGCTGTGCCGACCCGGCAGCGTAGCCGTACCACACTGACGTCATCGAGGGAGGACGACGTCGCGCGGCCGTCCCCCCACGAGATGCGGCCGCGCGACGGTGGGGCTCGGTCTCCTTCGATGGTGAGGGAGGACATCACCGTACGGCCGGTGCTACGATCGGTCCAATCGAACTTCGTGGACACGGCGATAGACGAAACCGATCGCTGACGCCATCGCCGGCCGTCCACCTGATCAGCCCAGGCGGTCACCCTCGTGTCCTTCGCGCGTATCCGGCTGCTCTTCGGGGCGCATGGTCTGGCCTCCGGTTTCCTGCTGCCCTTCCCGGTCCTGCTCCTCGCCGACCAGGGCCTCGATGCCGCGACCATCGGGCTGGTCCTGGGGGCGGCCGCGGTCGCGGCGATGCTGTCGTTCCCGGTCTGGGGGTTGCTCGCGGATGGGCCGCTCGGGCGGGAGCGGAGCGTGGTCGTCAGCGGTCTCGCGGCGGCCCTGGCCGGAGTGGGCATCATGCTGGCGGGCTCCGACCCCTCGCTGGTCGCTGCCGGGATCGTCCTGGCCTGGGTCGGCATGGCCGCGTGGTCGCCCATCACCGACGCGATGGCCCTCACCGCGCTCGGCGACCGATCCGGCGCGTACGGCCGATTCCGGACCTGGACATCGGCGGGCTGGGCGGTGGCAGCGACGTCCGGGGGCGTGGCCTACACGCTGGGTGGCCCGGACGTGCTGCTGGGCCTGTTCGTGGCGGGGTCGCTGGGGGTCGCCGTGCTGGCGTTCCGCCCCCGGCATCTCCGCAGCGGGCGCCACGCGACGGCGCACCGGCCACGGTTGCTGACCGAGCTCCGCTCGGCCCTCCGGGCGGCGCCGGTGCTGCTGCCGATCCTCCTGGCACTGTTCCTCGAGACGCTGGGCAACAACGCCGCCAATGCCATGATCCCGCTGCGCATCCTCGATGTCGGCGGCAGCGCCGTCATCATCGGGCTGGCGGCGGCCGCCCCGGCCATCGTCGAGGTGCCGCTCTTCCCCGCGACCGCGCCGATGATCGCGCGCCTGGGCCTTCGGAGCTTCTATGTCCTGGGGCTGCTCATCGCGGCATCGATGCTGGTGTTCGTGGCGGTGGTATCCGATCCGGGGCTGGTCGCCATCAGCCGGGGCATCGATGGGGTCTCGTACGTGCTGCGCTACACGGGCATCGTGGTCATCATCGGCGCCATCCTGCCGGCGAGCCTGCGGGCGACCGGCCAGTCGCTGGCGTGGCTCGTCGGCGGTGGCATCTCGGCCGTCATCGCGGGCCCGCTCGCGGGAGGCATGTACGAGCGACTGGGTGGCGGCGCGCTGTTCGCGACCTGCGCCGTGCTCGTCCTTGCCGGCGCCACGGTCGCCTGGTGGGCGCTGCGGGGACCCACGTTCCAGCCGGGCGGTGCCGCTGTAGCGGCGACCGACCCGTCGTCGGGCGCTGAGGCCTGACCTATGATCTGGTGATGGATCGACGCCGTCTCGCCCTCTTCCGCGCCAGCCTGCTGCTCGCCGTCGTCGTCGGCATCCCTGGATCGCCGATCGGCGCCGTGTCGGCGCAGGGCACCGGACTCGGTGGCGCGATCGCGGCCGCTGTGCCGCCACCGGCGTGGGTCCAGCCGGGCATGCGCATCACGTTCTACTCGGCGGCGGCCGCGGTCGCCCAGAGCCGCTACCAGCTCATCGAGGATCCCGCCGGGCCGTGGCAGGATCCGGTCACTGGCAAGCGCTACCGCAACACGGAGGACACCGGCGAGAGCGTCGGGGGCGCGAGCGGCGATGGCGTCTCGCAGGTCGATGTGGTCGCGGTCGAGGGCAACGACGTGGTGCTGTCCATGGCCACGTACGGCATCGATCGGGGGACCAACTCCCTGGCCGTGCTCCCATCCGCCGGCGCGAAGCTGCCGGGTGGCGCCATCGACGGGTTGTGGGTCGCGCCGCAGCTGCTCGACCAGCTCCAGACCGGATCGCTCGGTGGCCTGCTCGTCCTGCGCGGTGACTACCCCTTGAACGGCACGACCTACCAGGCGGTGAGCGTCGTGAACCCCACGCCGGGCGCCTACTCCAGCACCACGTTCGATACCCTGACGGGTGTCCTGCTGGCCTCGACCACGAACACGGCCGGGGCGTATGCACCCGTGCAACTGCCGGGCCAGGGTCCCACCCAGGGTGCATCCCAGCTGACCATCAGCCGCTTCGTGAGCATGCGCCAGATGACCACTCCCGGCATCGGCACCGCGGCGCCCGCGTGGGTCGCCCGGACGACCGGCCTCGCGTACGCCGGCCGGTACCTGTGGACCAACCCGGTCGATCCGTCCAGCGGCAGCTTCGCGTCGCCCATGAGCGCCCGGGCCACCTTCACGGGGACCGGCGCGACCTGGGCGACCTTCGGGCTGCACACGCAGATGAGCATCGGTGGGGTGGCGAGCCCGAGCGATGCGAGCGGCGTCTCGAGCGGCACCGGGCCGTACTGGTGGGATCCGACCGCCCTTGCGGCGATGCGTACGGGCCAGGTGCTGGACACCGATCCGGTCACGACCATGACCGTGGCGGTCACGGGGGTGGGCCAGGGTCCGGCAGGTCCCTCGGTGACCATCACCAGCAGCATCCCGGGTACGACCGGCCAGGCCAGCTACGACGTGGCTACCGGAGTGCTCGTGGGCCAGGCTATCGACGTCGCCAGCAGTGGTACGTCGATCCAGCTCGGGCTCCAACAGCTGCCCTGATGCTCAACGCCCAGGTCGAAGGCTTCGTCGCGGTCGCCCGAGAGGGCAATCTGCGACGCGCCGCGGAGCTGCTGTACGTCAGCCAGCCAGCGCTGACGGCTCGCATCCAGGGCCTTGAGGCGGAGCTGGGCACGTCCCTGTTCCGGCGGACCCGGTCGGGGATGGAGCTCACCCATGCGGGTCGCGCGTTCCTGCCGTACGCGCAACGCGCGCTCGAGTCGCTGCGGGGTGGGGCAGCGCTCGTGGCGGAGCTGTCCGAGGGGGTCATCGGTGAGCTGGCCATCGGTGCCGCGCCTGCGGTCAGCGCGTATGTCCTGCCGGAGCTGCTTGCCCGATACACGGACCGCTATCCGAATGTGCGGCTCGTCGTCCGCACCTCGCACTCCGAGGCGCTCGTGGACATGGTGGTCCGGGGCGAGGTCCAGCTCGCCATCGTGCGCGAGATGCGCGACGCGCGCATCACCAACAGGCCGCTGTTCGAGGACGAGCTGGTGCTCGTGGCGCGCCCCGATCACCCGTTCGCCGCGGCGGGCAGGATCGACATCTCTGCCATCCACGGGGCACAGCTCATCCTGTTCGACCGCACGTCGAGCTACTACGACCTCACCAATGCTCTCTTCCGCGGCGCCGGCGTCGTCCCCCGCGGGGTCATGGAGCTGGACAACATCGAGGCCGCCAAGCGGATGGTGGAGCGGGGTCTGGGCGTCGCGCTGCTGCCCGGTACCGCCGTCGCCCAGTCGCTCGCCGAAGGCTCGCTGACCGAGGTGGAGCTCGTTGGCGCGGGTCCCATCGAGCGGCGGATGGTGATGGTGGAGCACCAGGGATCGCGGGAGCAGCCGGAGACGGCCGCCTACTTCATCTCCCTGCTGCTCCGCATCCCGGAGCTCATCCCCCGCGCGCGACCGGTGCGCGTCGAGTAGCCCCCCAGGCGGTTGGCGGATCGACACACGAGGACCGGCGCACGACCGGAGGATCGACGGGCGGGCCGACGGGCGGCGCAGATCGACAGACTCGTGATGGAGGACTGCTCGCCTCGGCCCGGACGGACAGCTCCGCGGCACGTGACTGGATGACCAGCCATCCGCGCTCTGCCGGCACGGGCAGCGGTGATTCGCGCCGGCGATCGGTCCCACGACGCGAGTCTGTCACCGCGTCGAGGTCGTCGACGTGACGATCGATGTCAGGGATGCGCCGCGATGATGCGTTCATGGACACGATGTCGCCCGAGGAGCTGCTGGCGCGCCATGACGACCACATCGTCGCCATCGCGGAAGCACTCCGGCGGGTCGTGCGCGCCGCGTTACCGGACGCGATCGAGCGGGTGCGGCCGGGCTGGGGGCTCATCGGCTACGACGTGCCGGCGGGTCGCCGGATGGCGTACTGCTGCTTCGTCTGGGCCGAGCCGGAGCACGTGCACCTGGGGTTCGAGCACGGCATCCTGATGCGGGACCCGAGCGGGGCACTCCAGGGTGGGGGCGTGACCAAGCGCGTTCGCTGGCTGACGTTCACCTCGACGCGCGGCACCGGGACGGCTGCCGTGCGGGCGTTCATCCGTGAGGCGGCACGCGTGGCATCCATGCCACAGGACCAGCGGATGGCGCTGTCGCTCGAGGACCCCAGAACGGGCTGACAGGCGGCACGTAGGCCGTGGCCTACAGCTCGAGCGCGAGGAGCGCGGCCTCCACGATGTGGTCGGTGTCGATACCTGCGTACGCGTAGAGGTCGGCGATGGTGCCGGACTGTCCGAAGCGATCCATGCCCAGGGGCACGACGGGCGCCCCGAACGCAGCGCCCAGGAAGCCGAGGGTGTGCGAGGCGCCATCGATGACCGTCACGATCGGTTGCCGGCGACCCGCGATCGGGAACAGGGTGCCGAGATGGGGCAGGGCGACGTCGGTGCGGTCCCGGATCGAACCCAGCCGACGGCCCGCCAACTCGGCGGAGAGTCGGTCGGCGGAGGTGATGACGACGAGGTTCGCCGCGATCTCCTCGCGCACCAGCTGCCGGACCGCCACGACCGCTTCAGGCACGACCGCGCCCACCGCGGCGACTGTCACGACCGGCGCGTCTGGCGGCAGGGTCACGCCTTCCGAGTCGGCCACCTCGGCCGCCTCCAGCAACCGATAACCGCCCGCGAGCACCTGTCGCCGCCACTCGACGTTGCCGAGGCGCGCCCGGACGGGCTCCGCGAGTGACTGGTCGACGCCCCGGGTGGTCAGCCGCAGATAGCTGCTGAAGCCGCCGGGCCCACGGTCGAGCACGCCCCGGATGCCCTCCAGCAGGCACCACGCGGCCTCCTGGCCGAACGCCGGTTCCCAGCTCCGCAGACCCGGCAGCTCGATGCCCAGCGAGGGGGTGACACTCGACTGGTGGGCACCGCCTTCCGGGGCGAGCGTCACGCCCGAGGGCGTGGCCACGAGGATGAAGCGCGCGCCGATGTAGAGCGCGTGGATGAGGGCGTCGAGCCCGCGCGCGATGAACGGGTCGTAGACGGTGCCGAGGGGCACGAGCGGCTCGTCGAACAGCTCCGCGGACAGCCCGAACTGCGACAGCCACATGAACAGGTCCATCTCGCTGATGCCCAGCTCGATGTGCTGCCCGGACGGGCCCGGCTGCCAGCGCAGGAGCCGGGGCGCGTCATCGTGGACCGGATGGTCGACCGGCGAGAAGACGCCCACCCGGTTGATCCAGCCACCCAGGTTTGTGGACACCGAGACGTCCGGTGAAGCGGTCACGATGCGTCGGCCGATGCCCTCGACACGCGCGAGCGCCGCCAGCGCGTCCCCAAGCACCTGCTGCGTCGAGGTCTTCGCCGCGATGCGCACATCGACCTCGACCGGCTGCTCGACCGGACCCAGGACGCCGGTCGGATGCCTCGACCGAAGCTGGAGCTCGGTGCCCCGTCGGGCCAGCAATCTGCCTTCCGGCGAGCGGGCATCGAACGACGCCCAGGGCTGGTCCGGATCGACCCCGAGCGTGGGAGCGAGCGCCGCGATCTGATCCGCGTTGAGCATCGCGGAGTGGTTGAGCGGGTCGCCCGCGAAGGGCAGCCGCCAGCCCTTCACGGTGTACGCGAAGATGACCGCGGGGCGTGTCCGGTCCGCATCCGCCTGGTCCAGGACACGCACCAGCGCGTCGGTGTCGTGGCCACCCAGGTCGGAGATGAGGCGTGGCAGCTCTTCGTCATCCGTGCGCGCCAGGACGCCGGCGAGCGTGTCCCGATCGGCCATGGCGGCGCCCGCTAGCAGCCGCTCCCGCTGGTCCGCGCCGCTCCGGCGGATGAGCCCCTGGTACTCCTCGTTGGGCATCTCGTCGATGCGCCGTCGGAGCGTCTCGCCACCTGTCGAGTCGAATGCTGCCTGGAGCCGGCTGCCGTACTTCGCCTCCAGCACCTGCCAACCGGCTGCCCGGAACATCTGATCCAGGCGCCGGATCCGGATGCCCGGCACCACCCGGTCGAGGCTCTGTCGGTTGAGGTCGACGAGCAGGGTCACGTTGCCGAGGCCCTGGAGCGGATCCTCCAGCACCGCCTCCCAGACGTTCCCCTCGTCGAGCTCGGCATCCCCGACCGTGGCCACGAAGCGCCGATCGGGCCAGCGGATGGCCTCGTCGCGGATGTGTGCCCGCAGGTACTGGTCGGCGAGCGCCGCGAACATGGGTGCCACCGCACCAAGACCGACAGACCCCGTCGAGAAGTCGATCCGGTCGTGATCCTTGGTGCGCGACGGGTACGACTGGAGCCCACCGAACTGGCGGAGCGTCGTCAACCACTTCCCGTCGAGGTCGCCCATCAGGTAGCGGAGGGCGTGATACACCGGACTGGAGTGGGGCTTGATGGCGACGAGGTCGTCGGGTCGCAGCCAGCGGAGGTAGAGCGCGCTGAGGATCGAGACCATCGATGCCGATGACGCCTGGTGGCCGCCCACCTTGAGGCCGTCCGCGCTCGGCCGGACCAGATTCGCCTCGTGGATCATGCGCACGGCGAGCCACAGGACACGCTGCTCGATGGAGGCGACGATGGTCTCCTCGGGCGTGACCACCGTTCCCGGCGCGCGCCGGCCAGTTCGCAGCTGTCGCATGCTGGTTCCCTCGGTCGCGGTCACGACTGCTGCGGCTCCTCATCCTGTGGGTGTCGGTTGCATGGTCGGGGCGCGTCCCGGATAATGGGACGCATGTCCCGAATGCTTCGACATCCTACCGCGGTCGTGTGCTACGAGGCAACCGCCTGCGGCGGCGGTGCCGTATCGAACGGCTACCCGTCCCGTGGGTGAGTTCGACGTGTCGGTGGGCAGACATGATGGCTCAGCCCGCGGGGTGGGTAGGGATGGCCGATCCGAGCTGCCCCCGGTCGATCCGACCCACCAGACGGGTCGTCGTGGTCGCCGGCAGCGGGGACGCATCAGACTCACCCACGTGGTGGGTATGGCGGTGGGAGCCACCCGACGTCGCGGTGAGGCTGCCGCGTGACCACCTCGCCGGCGTCACCCATGGCACGTTGGGCGGTCGTGATGGAAGCGTTCGCGGAGCGCGACGTCTGGGGGGTCCGGGAGCTGGCCGCTCACACCGGGCTGCCGCGGAGCGCCGTCCACCGGATCCTCCATGAGATGGCGCGCCTGGAGCTGCTGGTGGAGGCGGCGTCCCCGGGGCGGTTCCGGGTCGGGCCGTCCCTTGCGCGTCTGTCGATGCTGCTGGCGGAGCGGCTGGACGTCCGGAGCGTGGCGCGCGCATTCATGGAGGCCGCGGCCGCGGAGCTCGACGAGACGCTCGTGCTCGCCCTCTACTCCCCGGCACGTCGGCAGTTCTGGGCCGTGGACGCGGTCGAGTCGACGCACCCGATCCGCTACATCTGGGGTCCACTGCGGCAGTGGTCCGACCTGCATCTGGGGTCGAGCGGCAAGGGCATCCTCGCATTCCTGCCGGAGTCGGAGCGCGAGACGATCCTGGCGACGCTCCCGGACCCCATCCCGGGACCTCGGCCGATCTCGGTCGCGACGCTGCGCGTGGAGCTGGCATCGGCGCGCGCGAGCGGCCACGTCGTCAGCCACGGCGAGCGCTTCCCTGGCGCCGTGGGCGTCTCGGCTCCCATCCGGGATGCGTCGGGTCGGGTCATCGGCGATCTCGTCTTCGGCTGGCCCGACAACCGGACGAGTGCCGAGAAGGAAGCGCGCGCTGGCGCGCTCGTGATGCGCGCCACGGCCCAGGTGTCGACGTCGATGGGCTACCGCGGCTGACGGTCGCGCGACCTCGGAGTGGCTGGCGCGGGATCGCATGCCCGTGGCGCCGGTGCGTGGCACCGGTGCGGGGTGGCATGCCCGTGGCGCGGTATGCGTACAGCGGGCGAGCAGGCCACTAGAGGTCCCGTCCTTGGTCCGACGGAGTCGCCGTGGGTCTCTCCGTGGCCGTTTCGCCCGACACGCGGGTAGTACGGTCACCGAAGCGCTCCGGGCTGCCCCATGAAGGGGTTTCGGTGGCTTGCTCCGGGTGTGACCTCCGACAGGACCGAAAGGCGCCATCTCGCGACCACCAGTCGCGCGACGACCACCAGTCGCGCGGCGACCACGAGTCGCGCGGCGACCACCAGTCGCGCGGCGGGTACCACTCGCGCCCCCAGGGCCCCCCGGACGCGATCGTCGGGCCGCGGAGCGCACCGTATGCCAGCAATGGCCGGACGCGCCGGTCCCGACACGGGCATAGTCAGCGACGAAGCTCTCGCCCATGGCGTTGAACGCCCGACTCGAGGAAGGTACCCGATGGCCCAGTACGACCTGCCGATCGATGCGCTCCGGGCATACAGCCCGTCGCTCGCGGTACCTGACGACTTCGATGCGTTCTGGGCGAGCACCCTGGCCGACGCACGGTCGCATGCCCTGGATGCGACCTTCACTCCCGTCGACACCGGCCTCACCCTCGTGGACACGTACGACGTCACGTACCGTGGCTTCGGTGGCTCGCCGGTCAGGGCGTGGCTGCACCTGCCGGCAGGCGCCACGACGCCGCTGCCGGCGGTCGTCAAGTACCTGGGCTATGGCGGCGGCCGTGGCCTGCCCCACGAGGATGTGCTGCACGCGGTCGCCGGGCACGCTTTCCTCATCATGGACACTCGCGGCCAGGGGTCGACCTGGTCCGTCGGGGAGACCAACGACACCGGGAACGATGGCGCGCCCGCACATCCGGGTTCCATGACCCGGGGCATCCTCGACCCAAGCACCTACTACTACCGACGCGTCTTCACCGATGCGGTCCGGGCCGTGGAGGTGGTGCGTGCCCATCCCGCGGTCGATGGCAGCCGCGTCGCGGTCACTGGTGGCAGCCAGGGCGGCGGCATCTCGATCGCGGTGGCGGGCCTCGTGCCCGACCTTGCCGGCGTCGCCGCGGACGTGCCGTTCCTGTGTGACTTCCCGCGGGCGACGACGCTCATCGACAGCAACCCGTACGGTGAGATCGTGCGCTACCTCAAGGCGCATCGGGATCACGTGGAGCCGGCCTTCCGGACCCTCGCCTACTTCGACGGGGCGAACCTCGCGACACGCGCCACGGCGCCGGCCCTCTTCTCCGTGGCGCTCATGGACGAGATCTGCCCGCCGTCCACGGTCTACGCGGCCTACAACCGCTACACGGGCGAGAAGCGCATCGAGGAGTACCCCTTCAACGACCACGAGGGTGGCGGCGAGTTCCATGATCAGGTCAAGCTGCGCTGGCTGGCCGAGCGGCTGGGACGATGAGCGACACGTCCGCCCGGCACCCCATCCCGTGGCAGGATCGACCGGCGGGTTCGAGCGCCATCCTCTGGCGCTCCGATGCCAACCCGGTCATCCCGCGCGACCTGCTGCCGCGATCCAACAGCATCTTCAACTCTGCCGTGGTGCCGTTCGAGGACGGCTACGCCGGGGTCTTCCGCGTGGACGACACCGCGCGGACGATGGACATCCATGCCGGCCGGAGCGCCGACGGTGTCCACTGGGACATCGATCCTGAGCCCATCCGCTTCGAGATCGGTGACCCGCGGGTGCTCGAGCTGCGCGAGCGGCCATTCGAGCATGCCTACGACCCACGCGTGACGTGGCTCGAGGACCGCTGGTATGTCACGTGGTGCAACGGCTACCACGGGCCGACCATCGGCATCGCCTGGACGCGGGACTTCCGCACGTTCCATCAGCTGGACAACGCATTCCTGCCGTTCAACCGCAACGGGGTGCTGTTCCCGCGCCGGATCGGGGGTGCCTACGCGATGCTCAACCGGCCCAGCGACAACGGCCACACACCGTTCGGCGACGTCTTCTACTCCGAGAGCCCCGACCTGGTCCATTGGGGCCGCCATCGACATGTGATGGCACCGGTCGATTGGTCCTGGCAGTCGACCAAGATCGGTGCCGGCCCGACACCCATCGAGACGCTCGAGGGCTGGCTGCTGCTGTACCACGGGGTGCTCACGTCCTGCAACGGCTTCGTCTACTCGATGGGTGCGGCGCTGCTCGACCTCGACCAGCCATGGAAGGTCATCGCGCGCGGCACCGACTACTTGCTCTCACCGCAGCGTCTGTATGAGCAGGTGGGCGACGTGCCCAACGTCGTGTTCCCGTGCGCGGCGCTCACCGACGGCGATCGGATCACGGTCTACTACGGTGCCGCGGACACGGTCACCTGCCTGGCCCACGGCTACATCAGCGAGATCCTCGACTTCGTGCGTCGTTGATCCGCGAGGCTCGCGATCGCCGCTCAGCGTGCGCCGACCCGTCCCAGGTTGACACGCAGCGTGCACCCGTGACCTTCCCGCCAAGCGGGATGCGCGGAACGGTCGCCGATTTACGCTTGCCGTGCAGCTGCGACGCGGCACGGTGCGGGCCTCCCCAGGTCCGTCGCCGATTCACGCCTGGTGTGCGGATCGAGACACGCCGGGCGACCCGAGACGCGCAGGGTGGCCGCGGGTGCACACCCAGCGTGCAGGCTCGGTCCTGCCCACCGCGCGATGGGCATGCGAACGGCCTATCTGGCGGTGGGCACACCGGCGGGCCCCGTCGCGTCGGCCGCGGCCTGGTCCCGGAACCAGGCGCGAACGGGATCCCGGCGCACCTTGAGGGTGTGCGTCCGTGGCAGGTCGCCGTCCGGCCAGCGCCGCCACGGCCCGACCCGCTGCTGGACGCTGAGTGTGGCGTTGGCCTGCTTGACGGCGATCGAGAGCTCCGCGTCGCTGGCGCCCCGGTCAGCGGGCACCAGGACCGCGCCGATCCGCCCGGGTGACGCCTCCAGGACCACCGCGTCGCGGATCACCCCGGTCTCCCGGAGGGCCAGCTCGACGTCGGATGGATACACCTTCATGCCGTTGGGCAACGCGATCCGGTCGCGCGTCCGGCCCAGGATGACGATCTCGCCCCGCTCGTCGACGCGCGCCGCGTCCCCGGTGTGCAGCCAGCCGTCGGCATCGAGGACCTCCGCCGTCGCCTCGGGCGCCCGCCAGTAGCCGGTCATGACGCTCGGGCCGCGCACCAGTAGCTCGCCGTCCGCCGCCAGGCGCACCTCCAGGCCCGGTAGCGGTCGACCGGCCGTACCGGGTCGCCGGCTGGAACGGCTGTGGCCCGCGATCGCGGCGCATTCGGTACCACCGTAGCCCTGGATCATCATCACGCCCATCCGTTCCCACGCCTCCTGGGTCTCCGGCGGCAGGTACGCGCCGCCGCTGGTGATGATCGCGAGGTGGCCGCCGAGAGCGGCATGGACGCTCCGGAACAGCAGCCGCCGGGCACGCATCGGCAGCCAGCGGGAAAGGCGCATGGCGCGCCGCAGCCGGTCGGCGCTGCCCTGGCGAGCAGCCTCGGCGGTGATGCCATCGAGCAGCAGCTGCGCGAGCTGGGGGACGGCGGTGATGGCCGTGATGTGCTCCTTCCGGAGGGCGGTTCGGACGGAGGTGGGCGTGAGCGTCTGGAGGAAGACGATCGTCGAGCCCGAGATGAGGCCCATGAACAGGGGCACGATCTGGCCGTACATGTGCGACAGGGGGATGACCGCCAGTCCTCGCTCGGGGTGCGGGCCCATGCCGGTCTGGGCGATCATGCGGGCGTTGTGGATGACCTGGCCGTGGCTCAGCACGACTCCCTTGGGGTCGCTCGTGGTACCGCTCGTGAACACGATCTCGGCGGGCATCTCCGGGATGACCGCCGACGCGATCGGGTGTGCCAGCGGCGTCCCTGGCATGGGATCCAGCTCGGCCGGTCCGATGCGCACGACCGGTACGCCCAGCGCGAGGGCATCTGTGGCCTGGTCATCCGCAGCCAGGACGAGCACCGGCTCGGCGCGCGTCCCGATGCGCACGGCCACATCCTGGTGCATCCGCAGGTCGAGCGGCACGACGATGGCGCCGAGCCGCCAGACCGCGAAGGTCGTCGCCACGAGCCATGGGTCGTTGGGGCCCCAGGTGACGACCCGATCCCCGCTGCTGACGCCGTGGCCTGCGAGTGTGGTGGCGACCCGTCGTGACCGCTCGCCAAGGTCGTGGTAGCTCCAGCGCTCATCAGTCGATGCGCCCAGGAGGACGATCGCCTCACGCTCCGGGGTGCGCACGACCGCGCGGTCGAGCAGCTCGACGAGGGTCTCGCCGGTCAGCGCCGTGATGGTCGGGTCCAGCGGCGGACCGCGAAGGATGCCAGAGGCGGCCTGATCGGGGGTGTCGATGGACACGCGGGCGCGGCTCCCGTGTGCGGGTCGCACCCGGCGGCGCCAGGCCGTGCCCGTGGAGCGCACCATCGCTCGCCGAACGGTGCCCCACAAGTGCCGAACGACCTGTCCGCGACGATGGGTGCCGGCGATGTGCCGGCACCCACCTGGGCATCACATCGCCGCGAAGGTCTCCACGACCTGGATGGACGCGCCACCCTGGAGCACCGGGCAGCCCTTGGCGAGCGCCACGGCCTGGTCGAGCGAGTCCGCCTTGATGATGCTGTAGCCCGAAGGGCCCGACGGGTCCTCACGGACGGAGCCGTCCGCCGCGATCGTCCGCGTGTGGGAGGCCGGATTGCCACCATCCACGACCGCGTCACCCAGCTTCGCGAACCAGGCCGTCCAGGCCTCCATGACCTTGGCGCCCTCCTCGGGCGACTCCGGCATCCCGCCACCGTGGTACACCAGCACGTAGTTCGTCATCGTCCGACCCCTTCGTGGGCTGCGCGGCGGCCATCTGCCACCGGTCTGCTCCAACGACGAACGGACCGACCCGGAATCGACAGCCCGGTCGGACCGACTACCAGCGCTGGTGGACGAGCGGCCGAGCGCGTTCGTCGTAGAGGGTCCGGATCCGGGCCATGGTCTCTGGGGGAAGAGGTGCCATCTCTGCGGCGGCCGTGTTCGCGCGCGCCTGCTCCGGCGTGCGGGCGCCCGGGATGGCGGCCGTGATGCCCTCGTGCATGAGGATCCAGCGGAGCGCCATCTGGGCCAGCGTGGCGCCGGCCGGAACGAGCGGTCGCAGCTCCTCGACGAGGTCCAGCCCGGTGTCGTAGTCCAGCCCCGCGAAGGTCTCCCCGACGTCGAACGACTCGCCGTGCCGGTTGAAGTTGCGATGGTCCGTGGCCTCGAACACAGAGTCGCGGGTGAGCTTGCCGGTGAGCAGCCCGGAGGCGAGGGGCACCCGAGCGAGGACACCCACGTCCCGTCGCGCCGCCTCACCCAGGAAGTGGTCCGCGGGACGCTGGCGGACGATGTTGAACACGATCTGGACGCTCGCGACACCCGGATACTCGATCGCCTTCAGCGCCTCCTCCACCCGTTCCACGCTCACGCCATAGTGGGCGATGGCGCCTGCGGCAACGAGCTCGTCGAGTGCCGCGAACACCTCCGGGTGGTAGTAGACGTCGGTCGGCGGGCAGTGCAGCTGGACGAGGTCGAGCGTCGCCACGCCAAGGTTCTCGCGGCTGCGATCGATCCAGGCGATGAGTGCCTCTGCCGTGTAGTTGGCGGCCACCTGAGGCACCCGCCGGCCGGCCTTCGTGGCCACGATAAGGCGCTCCCCGGCACGTTCCCGAAGGAACCGACCGATGAGCTGCTCGCTGTGGCCGTCACCATAGACGTCTGCGGTGTCGAAGAACGTGACACCCGCATCCGCGGCCGCGTGCAGCGCGCGCAGGCTCGCGTCATCGTCCACCTGGCCCCAGCTGCCACCGATGGCCCACGCGCCGAAGCCGATACGACCGATGTCGTATCCGGTCTTGCCGAGTCGTCGCTGTTCCATGTCGCACCTCCCGGTCGCAACGGTACGCCGGAACGCGGGGGCTGGCGTGGGCCAGGGGTCCCGGCCGGCACAGCCCCGCGGCCGGGGGGCCGAAGGTCACCGATGACCCGACCCATCGGCCCTACCGCCAGGCACGGATATCGGGTCCACTGGTGTCAGCCCGTCTCGCCCGCTCCCCCCGTGGGCCTGACGGGTCCGACTTCGAGCCTGCTCGAACGACGGTCGGCCGCACGGCACCGCAGCCGCACCGATCAGTAGAGGACCCTGGTGCGGATGCTGGGCTCGAGGGCCGCCATCTGGAGCTGGACCTCGCCCGACACCTCGCGATTGAGGTCCATGACCAGGTAGCCGATGGTCGGGTTGGTGGCGAGGATCTGGCTCTCGATGTTGGCCTGCGCGTCCGCCACGATGCGGTTGATGCTGCTGAGCACGCCCGGCACGTTGCGATGGATGTTCAGCAGCCGATGCGTGTCGCGCAGCGGAGGCGGCTCGACGGGTGGGAAGTTGACGGACCCGGTCGTGGCGCCGGTATTGACGAGCTTGACCAGCGCATCCGCGACCTCGCGACCGATAGCCTCCTGCGCTTCCTGGGTCGAGCCCGCGACATGCGGCGTGAGGATGACATTGGGGATGCCCCGCAGGTCGCTCGCGAAGGTGTCCGTGTCGCCATCCGGCTCCGTGGGGAAGACATCGACCGCAGCACCCAGCAGGTGCCCCGACCGGAGTGCCCGTGCCAGCGCTGCCACGTCGACGACGCTGCCCCGACTGAGGTTGAGCAGGTACGAGCCAGGTCGCATCCTGGCCAGCTCACGCTCGCCGATGAGATGGTGGGTCAGGGGCGTCTCGGGCACGTGGAGCGTCACGAAGTCGGACTGCGCGAGCATCGCGCCGAGCGACCCGGCGGGGCGGTTGTTGCCCATCGGCAGCCGCGAGGCGATGTCATGGAACAGCACCTGCATCCCGACCGCCTCGGCCATGACGCCCACCTGGGTGCCGATGTGGCCGTAGCCCACGATGCCCAGGGTCTTGCCCCGGACCTCGAAGCTGGACGCGGCGGCCTTCCGCCATCGCCCGTCGTGCATGTCCCGTGACCGGTCGGTGAGCCGTCGGGCGAGGGCGATGACCTCCGCGATGACCAGCTCCGCCACGCTCCGGGTGTTGCTGAAGGGAGCATTGAAGACGGGCACGCCATGCCGGCTCGCGGAATCGAGGTCGATCTGGTTGGTGCCGATGCAGAACGCGCCGAGGGTGAGCAGCCGGCGGGCCTCCGCCAGGGCCCGGTCGGTGACCTGCGTCCGGCTCCGGATGCCCAGGATGTGCACGTCGCGGATGCGCTCCATGAGCTCGGCCTCGTCGAGGGCTCCCGCGGTCGTCTCGACCTGGAAACCTTCCTGCCGGAACACTTCGTGGGCGCTCTCGTGGATGTTCTCCATCAGCAGCACCCGGATCCGGCTCTTGGGGAACGAGGTCTCGTCGGGTGCCGTGGTGGCCAGGGTCATCGGTCGATCTCCAGTGTCACGTGCCCCGGAAGATACAGCCTGCGAGCGATGGGCCGCGGCGCACGCCCCGGCGGCGGGCTGGCGCATGGCAGGCCTACCCCGTGCTCACACAGCGGGCGATCCGGCAATCGGATCGATCCCCGTGCGCGTATCGGGCCGTCTCACTGGTCGGCGCGCTCACGGGGTGGGCACCGGAGCCATCGAGACCTCCTTCGATGGTCGCCGCGCTCACCGGGCGGGCACCGGGCGATCGAGGGCGACACTCGATGGCCGGATCGCTCACGGGGTGGGAATCGAACGGCGCTGCGCACGCACCACCGCCGGCCGCGACGTACGCCGAGCAACTATGCACCCAGCGACTGACGGGGACAACGAGCGCTATCACAGCCGCCCGTGGACCCCTCCAGTGGCGTCAGATCGGCCGATTCATTCGCACTGCGCATGGGACGGACAACAAACAGCCCGTTTCGGTCGGATCCCGGTGTCCGTTGGCCCGCTCATGCGCCCAGCGAATGATTAGGCCTCGATGCTGGAGGGCGGGGCGCCCCCGATGAGTGGGCGCCCGACGGGCGAGTTCGACCGCCGCCGGGTCCAGGATCAGGCGGGCGAGGTCGCCGTGAGCCGCGGCGGCGCCGTCCAGGAGTGCAGCGTCTTGCGGTAGTTCGCCCGCTCGAAGGCGGACGGGTCCTCCGCGGACGACTGGCTGACGCTGCCCTTGAGCTGGTCGACCGATTCGTACTCGTGCGCGATCATCCACGCCCGCAGCTCCGTCTCGACCGTCCGCAGGTGCGATGGCCCCTGGCGCAGGAGCGCGGACGTCAGCATCGCCACGTCGGCGCCTACGAGGAGCGCCTTGAGCGCGTCGGTGCCGCTCGCGATGCCGGTGGTCGCGGCCAGCGACAGCGTCGGCCACAGCTGCGGTCGCAGGATCGCGATCCAGCGCAGCGGCAGCCGCAGTTCCCACGCCCTGCTGAGTTCCAGGCGAGGGACGATATCGAGGCTCTCGAGATCGAGGTCGGGCTGGTAGAAGCGGTTGAACAGCACCAGCCCATCCACGCCCTGCTCGGCGACCGATGCCGCGAAGTTCGCGAACGCGGAGTAGTAGGGGCTGAGCTTGACGGCGAGCGGGATGGTCACCGACTCCCGCACCGCCGCGATGAGCTCGAGGTCCGCCGCCTCCATGTCCGCCGCGGAACGACGCGGGTCGGCCGCGAGGTGGTAGACGTTGAGTTCCAGGGCATCGGCACCCGCATCCTGCATCAGCCGGGCATAGCGGACCCAGCCACCTGGCGTGGTGGCGTTGAGGCTCGCGATGATGGGCACCGTGGCGCCCGTGCGGATGCGTTCCAGCAGTCGCAGATAGCGGTCACCGGTCCCGATGAAGTCGCCCATGCTCGGGAAGTAGTCGAGTGCCTCGGCGAACTGCTCGGTGCCGGCGTTGAGCGACCGGTCGAGGGCGATCTCCTCGTGGAGGATCTCCTCCTCGAACAGTGATGGCAGGACGATGGCACCGGCACCCGCGTCCTGCAGCTGGCGGGCCGTGTCGGGGTCCCCGGTGAGCGGCGAAGCGGAGGCCACGAGCGGTGAGCGCAGCTCGAGACCGAGGTATCGGGTCCGCAGGTCGACGCTCATGCCAGGGCTCCCTTCTGCTCGCTCTGCTCCGCGGCCACATCGATGTCATCCGGCGGCGGCGCCTCCGGGTCGGGCTTGTGGAGATGGGGCACGCTGCGGTGGATCCCGGCGAGCTGCGCGTAGTAGCGCCACCGCTCGTCCGCGTCGCCCTGGGCCAGGTCCGCCAGCTCGGCGGCGCGCTCCGGGTCGGTGCGCTCGAGGATGGCGAAGCGGGTCTCCGCGGCCACGAAGTCCCGGATGGGCATCGACGGCGCGGCTGAGTCGAGCTTGAACGGCTGGCCGTCCTCGACCTCGCTGGGATGGAACCGGTACAGCGGCCAGTAACCGCTCTTGACGGCGTCCTTCTGGTGGCTCATGGAGGTGCTCATGTCGATGCCGTGGGCGATACAGGTGCTGTACGCGATGACCAGGGATGGTCCTGGCCAGGCATCCGCTTCGAGGAGCGCCTTGACCGTCTGGGCATCGTTGGCGCCCATCGCGATCTGGGCGACGTAGACGTTGCCGTAGGCGCGAGCGATCGCACCCAGGTCCTTCTTGCCGGTGGACTTGCCCGCAGCCGCGAACTTCGCGACCGCGCCTCGTGGTGTGGCCTTGGATGCCTGGCCGCCGGTGTTGGAGTAGACCTCCGTGTCGAGCACCAGGATGTTGACGTTGCGACCGGAGCTCAGGACCTGGTCGAGACCGCCGAAGCCGATGTCATAGGCCCAGCCGTCGCCGCCGATGATCCAGATGCCCTGGCGTACCAGGTCCGCGCTGAGCGCCAGCAGCTGCTGGGCATCGGCCGCGTGGTCGCCACCGATGCCGGCGAGCGCCTCACGCAGGCGGGCCACCCGAGCGCGCTGGAGCACGATGCCCGGCTCGGCCTCCTGGTCCGCGTCGAGGATGTCGCGGGCGAGCTCCTCGCCGACGAGCGGTGCCAGACCCTCCAGGAGGCGGCGGGCGTGATCGACCTGGCTGTCGAGTGCCAGGCGCATGCCCAGCCCGAATTCGGCGTTGTCCTCGAACAGGGAGTTGGCCCACGCTGGACCGCGACCCTCACCGTTGACGGTCCAGGGCGTCGTCGGCAGGTTGGCGCCGTAGATCGACGAGCAGCCGGTCGCGTTGGCCACGACCATCCGGTCACCGAACAGCTGGCTGACCAGCTTGAGGTAGGGCGTCTCGCCGCAGCCGCCGCAGGCGCCCGAGAACTCGAACAGCGGCTCGAGGACCTGGGAGCCCTTGATGGTGTCGTGGGCGATGAGGTCCCGGTCGAGCAGCGGGATCGTCGTGAAGTAGTCCCAGCGGCGTCGCTCGAGGTCGCGATTCTCCGCGACCGGCTCCATGTTGATGGCCTTGTGGCGCACCTCGGTCTTGCTCTTGGCAGGGCAGACGTCGACGCAGACGCCGCAACCGGTGCAATCGTCAGGCGCGACCTGGATGGTCAGGCGATGACCCGGCAGGTCCCGCGACTTGAACTCCTTGCTCAGGAACTCCACCGGCGCGTCCGCGACGGCCTGTTCCGGGAACACCTTCATCCGGATCGAGGTGTGGGGGCAGACCATGGCGCACTTGCCACAGTCGATGCAGATCGAGGCATCCCAGACGGGGATCATCTGGGCGATGGCGCGCTTCTCATAGCGGGCCGTGGCGGACGGGAAGGTCCCGTCCACGGGCATGGCGCTCACCGGCAGGCGATCGCCGTCACCGGCCATGAGCACCGCGGTCACCTGGCGCACGAAGTCGGGCGCATCCGGGGGCACGAGCGAGAGCACCGGTCGCTCGTTGTCGACCGATCCCAGGGGTACGTGCGAGAGGCGCTCGAGTGAGCGGTCGATGGCCGCGAAGTTGCGCTGCACGACAGCCTCGCCACGCTTGGCGTAGGTGTGCTCCACGAAGGCCTTGATGCGCGCGATGGCTTCCGACGCGGGCAGCACACCAGCGAGGTGGAAGAAGCAGGGCTGCATCACGGTGTTGATGCGGTTGCCCATGCCCACCTCGGCCGCGACCGCGAAGGCATCGATGACCCACAGCTCGATGTGCTTGTCGACGAGCTGCTGCTGGACGTGCCGGGGAAGGTGCGCCCAGACGGTCTCGGGTGGATACGGCGCGTTGAGCAGGAACGTCGCGCCATCCCGCGCGCCGTCGAGCACCTTGGAGCGCTCGAGCAGCCCGAACTGGTGGCAGGCGACGAAGTCAGCGCCGTCCACGAGATAGGTGGAACGGATGGGCTCCGGCCCGAAGCGCAGGTGTGAGGTCGTGACCGAGCCGGACTTCTTGGAGTCGTAGACGAAGTAGCCCTGTGCGAACAGGTCGGTGCCCTCACCGATGATCTTGACTGACGCCTTGTTGGCGCCCACCGTGCCGTCCGAGCCGAGGCCGAAGAACAGTGCCTGGACCTCGCCCGCGGGCCGTGGTACGCGGAACGTGGCATCGATGGGCAGGCTGAGATGGGTGACGTCGTCGACGATGCCGACCGTGAAGTGACGCCGTGGTCGCGCGGCAGCCAGCTCCTCGAAGATGGGTCGGATCATCTGGGGCGTCATCTCCTTGGAGGAGAGGCCGTAGCGGCCACCCACGACGCGTGGCGCGGTCGGGAACGGCGGCTTGTCGGCGTCCATCCGCTCGGCGAGGGCCGTCACGACCTCGAGGTACAGCGGCTCGCCGACGGCACCCGGCTCCTTGGTCCGGTCCAGGACCGCGATGGAGCGAACGGTCGAGGGCAGCGCCGCGATGATCTCGTCCACGGGGAAGGGCTGGAACAGGCGGACCTGGAGCACGCCGACACGCTCACCCGCGGCGTTGAGGGCATCCACCGTCTCGGCCACCGCACCCGCGGCGGAGCCCATGACGACGATGACCCGCTCGGCATCGGGTGCGCCGTGGTAGTCCGCCAGGTGGTACTGCCGACCGGTCCGGATCGCGAGCTCGTCCATGACCTCCTGAACGATGCCCGGCAGGGCCAGATACCAGGGATTGGACGCCTCACGGGCCTGGAAGAAGACATCGGGGTTCTGGGCCGTGCCACGGATGGCCGGCGCCTCGGGCGTCAGGCCTCGGCGGCGGAAGGCGAGCACGTCCTCCTCGCGCACGAGCGCGCGCATATCCTCACGGGTGAGGAGCGCGATCTTGTCGATCTCATGCGAGGTCCGGAAGCCGTCGAAGAAGTGGAGGAACGGGACCCGCCCCCGCAGTGTGGCGGCATGGGCGATGAGCGCGAAGTCGTGCGCTTCCTGGACCGAGCCGGCGGCGAGCATCGCCCAGCCGGTCGAGCGGGCATGCATCACGTCACTGTGATCGCCGAAGATCGAGAGGGCATGGGTCGCGATGGTCCTGGCCGCGACATGGATGACGGCTGGCGTCAGCTCGCCCGCGATCTTGAACATGTTGGGGATCATGAGCAGCAGACCCTGGGACGCGGTGAACGTCGTCGCCAGGGCGCCCTTCTGGAGTGCGCCGTGCATCGCGCCAGCGGCGCCACCCTCGGATTGCATCTCGACCACGTCCGGGACGCTGCCCCACAGATTCGGCTGACGCGCAGCCGCCCAGTCATCGGCATGTTCCGCCATGGCCGAGGCAGGCGTGATCGGGAAGATCGAGATCACCTCGCTCAACGCGTACGCGACGCGTGCGGCGGCCTCGTTGCCGTCGAGGCACTCCCAGCGCTGGTCCATCCCCGAGCCTCCTGATGTCGCTCTGGTGCGCGGCCCGGGGCGCTCGCGGGAGCTGCCGGACCGATTCGCAGCGAGTCATACGCGGACGCTGCGGTTCCCCTCCATTGTCGGTCTCGCGTCAGCCTCGGACAGTGCCGTATCGCCCGGTCTGGTCAGGACCGGGCGGCTCCAGGCGTGACCTTCGGCCCGTTCCCGTGGGCGGGCCGCGCGACGGTCGCGAGTCTCAACGGATCAGGAAGAGACTCGCGAGCAGCATGCCGAGGACGGCCAACGTGATCGCCACGTAGAGCAGGTCGTGCTCGCGCGCGAAGCCGACGACGGAGATCATCACCCGCACGACGGGCGTGGCGATGAGCACCAGCAGGCCGAGCTGCGTGATGGCAAGCGGTCGCAGCTGTCGCAGGCCGTCGAGCATCCCCTCGAACGACGCCGGATCGACCGACGACGGAGGCGCCCCGGTCAACGACCCGTCCCAGCCGACCAGGAACGATGTCGCGAAGCCGAACGCGATGAGGGACGCGCTGATGATCACCCCGGCTCGCAGGACACGGCTGATGGCGAGCTCGAAGCCTTCCTCGTTCATACCCTGAACCCCAAGCCGCGCAGGAGCGTCTCGACCGCGATGAGCAGGAGCACCGGCACGAACACGATGCGTACCGTGCGGTTCGACAGGCGTCCCAGCAGCCTGGCACCCACGAGTGCCCCCGCGAGCACGCCGAGCGCGACCGGCGCCGCGAGCCGGGCGTCGATGTCGCCGCGCGACAGGTAGATGCCGGCCGACGCGGCCGCCGTGACGCCGATCATGAAGTTGCTGGTCGCCGAGCTGACCTTCATCGGCAGCCGCATCGCGCCGTCCATGGCCACGACCTTGACCGCGCCCGAGCCGATGCCGAGCAGACCCGACAGGATGCCCGCGACCCACATGAGCACGAAGCCGAGCGGCACTCGGCGCGCACCGTAGGGGAGGTCCTGGTCGAGCCGGATGCTGTGATACGTCCCCGACAGCCGGAGACGCCCCGGCGGCGGCGGCACCACGCTTCCCGGCACCTCCTCGAGGCGCAAAAACTGCATCACGGCCGAGCCCAGCAGGACGAGGCCGAGGATGATGAGCAGGGTGCTCTCGGCGAAGAGGCCGGCCGCCAGCGCACCGAGGATCGCGCCAGCGGTGGTGGCGAGCTCGAGGAACATGCCTACCCGGATGTTCGCGAGGCCCTCCCGGACGTATGCGGCGGCCGCTCCGGAGCTGGTCGCGATGACCGCGACGATGCTGGCACCCGCGGCGAGACCGATGTCGATCCCGAACAGCAAGGTCAGGGCCGGCACGATGATGAGGCCGCCGCCGACGCCACCGAGTGCGCCGATGAGACCTGCTGCCACGCTGACGAGGAAGATCAGGCCGTCGTCGGTGGGCGATAGGTTCACCCGCGGTACCGGCACTGGTGCGGTCCGCGACCCATGGCCCGAAGCATAGTCGGACTGGCGGCCGTGAGCCGTCTGCACATCTGCAGAGATGGCGATCTGACGTTCGGCCCCGGCAGCGGGGCCGCATGGCCCTACCGTGGTGTGCCGTCGTCCGGGCATCGTCGCAGCGGGTCCCCTCCAAGGAGTCGCTCATGGACGCCGCCCTGCTCGCCCGCGCCCAGTTCGCGCTGACCGTCGCGTTCCATTTCGTGTTCCCGTCCATCACCATCGGCCTGGCGTGGCTCGTGGCGACCACCGAGGCGGCGCGCGCCAGGACGGGCAGCGAGGTGTGGGAGCGCAAGGCGGCGTTCTGGACACGCATCTTCGCGGTCACCTTCGCGGTCGGCGTCGCGACGGGCATCGTCATGGAGTTCCAGTTCGGCACCAACTGGTCGCGCTACTCGACGTTCGTGGGCGACATCTTCGGCGCGCCGCTCGCGGCAGAAGGCGTGTTCGCGTTCTTCCTGGAGTCGACCTTCCTGGGCATCCTGCTGTTCGGGCGCGACCGGGTCTCATCCCGGGTGCGTGTCGCCAGCGCGTTCATCGTTGCCGTTGGGGCGACCTTCTCGGGGTTCTGGATCGTGGTCGCGAACTCCTGGATGCAGACCCCGGCCGGCTACGAGATCCAGGGCGACAAGGCAGTCCTGACCGACTTCCTGGCGGCGGTGTTCAACCCATCGACGATGCCCCGATACCTGCACACCATCGCATCGTCGGTGGCCGCTGCTGCCTTCCTGATGACCGGCATCAGCGCCTGGTATGTCCGACGGGGCCGCAGCCTCGATGTCGCGGCGCGGGGGTTGCGCATGGGTCTCGTGGTCGCGTTCGTGGCGTCGGGTCTCATGTTCCTGACCGGCGACTTCAGTGCCAGGCAGGTCGCGGAGACCCAGCCCGAGAAGTTCGCCGCCATGCAGGGCGTGACGGAGACCACCAAGGGCGCACCGATGATCGATCTTCTCGCTACCCCCGACGGGAGCTCGTGGCGATCCGCTCGATGGTCCGGCCATCCTGGTCAACAAGCTGCTGAGCTTCATGGCATACGGCAACTGGGATGCGACCGTGCTGGGTACCAACGCCTTCCCGGCAGACGAGGTACCGCCCCTCGCGCCGACCTTCCTGAGCTACCACAACATGGTGGCGATCGGGACCCTGATGCTGGTGCTGATGGCGTCGGGCGCATGGCTCGCCTGGCGCCGGCGCATCGAGCGCTCGCGCACGTGGCTGCTGTTCGCGACCCTGGCGATCCCACTGCCGATGCTCGCGATCCAGCTGGGCTGGGCGACCGCCGAGATCGGCCGTCAGCCATGGATCGTCTACGGCTTGATGCGGACGGTCGACGGCATCTCGCCGGTGGTCAGCTCGACCGACATCCTCATCTCGCTGGGGCTCCTGGTGGTCGTCTACGCGCTCCTCGGGCTCCTGTGGCTATGGGCCCTGGTGCGTGTCATCCGACGCGGGCCCGATCCGGCCCCGGCCGGAGTCGATGTCCACGGGCTGGAGTCCGGCACGGTCGCGCAGGTCGACGGCCCGCACCCAGCAGGCATGGCAGCCTGAGGTGACCGACATGCTCGACCTAGCGACGATCTGGTTCCTGCTCATCGGCGTGCTCATCGGTGGCTACGCGGTCCTGGACGGGTTCGACCTGGGCGCCGGGATCCTGCACCTGTGGGTCGCGCGCGGCGACGACCAGCGACGCACGGTGATCGCCGCCATCGGGCCTGTGTGGGACGGCAACGAGGTGTGGCTGCTCACGGCCGGAGGCGCACTCTTCGCCGCGTTCGCGGTCGTCTATGCGACGGTCTTCTCGGGCTTCTACCTCGCCATCATGCTGTTGCTCGTGGCGCTCATCTTCCGGGCTGTGGCCATCGAGTTCCGCGATCAGGAGGCGAGCCCGCGTTGGCGCACATCGTGGGACGTCGCGTTCGCGGTCGGCTCGCTCGTCGCGGCGCTGTTGCTGGGTGTGGCCATCGGGAACATCGTGGCCGGGCTGCCGCTGGAAGCCGACGGCCAGTACCGAGGCGGTCTGCTCGGCCTGTTGCGGCCGTTCCCGCTCGCGGTCGGGCTGCTGACCGTGGCGTTGTTCGCCTGGCATGGCGCAGGCTGGCTGGTGCTCAAGGCCGACGGGGACGTCCAAGCCCGGGCGCGACGCGCACGTTCGGTGGGCCTGGGTGCCGTGCTGGTGCTCTGGCTCGGTGCGACCGCCTTCGCGCTCGTCGGCGCACAGGAGGCATGGGGCCCCTTCGGTCAGCCGCTCGCCTGGCTGGCGCCAGCGGCCTTCCTCGTCGCCCTGGGCGTGGATTGGCGTCTGTCGCGCGCGGGACGCGCCGCGGAGGCGATGGTGGCCTCCGGCGCAGCGATCCTCGCGTTGCTGGCCATCGTCGGCATCTCGCTCTACCCGGATCTCGTCCCGTCCACCGGCCCAGGTGCATCGATCACCGTGGCTGGTGCGGCGTCATCCGATCTGACCCTGACGGTCATGCTGGTCATCGCGCTCCTGGGGATGCCACTCGTCCTGCTCTACACGGGATACGTCTACTCGCGCTTCGCAGGCCGGGCTTCCATCCAGGGTGGTTACGGACATTGACCCCCCAGCCGGGCAGGACATCATGACGAGCAGGAAGTCGAGCTCCCCGACCGGTCCGGGCGCGGCCGGCGGGGGTTCTCGGCACGCCGCGAAGGCTCGACGAGGGAATGCCTCGCCGCCACCAGGCCGTCATCGTGCACGTGACTGGGCGCTCGTCGTTGGCGGCTTGCTCGCCGTCATCGTCATCGTGGTCGGCGGCTTGGCCATCGCCTCGGCCGGTCCCACGAAGCCCGCCACGGCGTCTGAGGGCACGCAGGTCCAGGCGAACGGCGGGACCTGGACGGACATCACCCCGGACACGCTCGCCTCGATGCTCGAGCACAAGGACTTCACGCTGCTCAACGTCAAGACGCCCTACATGGGCGAGATCGAGGGCACCGACCTCTATATCCCCTTCGACCAGGTCGCCGCACGAGCGACCCAGTTGCCGACCGACAAGACCGCCAAGGTCGTCGTCTACTGCCGCTCCGGCCACGAGAGCGCCATGGCCGCGCAGACGCTCATCGACCTCGGCTACACGAACATCGACAGCCTCGCTGGTGGCATGACGTCCTGGACGAACAGCGGACGCCAGTTGGTGCAGCTCCCGAGGTCCTGACCCGGGTCTGCGGGTCGCGATCCGCGTTCGTGCGCCCCGATCGTCCTCGCCTCCGGGTCGAGTCCCGGGCCTTCGGCTGTGGCTCCCACCCACCTGCATGGCGCCCGGACGATCCGTTCGGCCTGCCTCACCGTGCCATATGGCATGTGCATCTACATGCTGCACGCATGTATAAGGTAGATGCGCATGTACACATGCGACCTTCCTACGGGGCCTGCCGACCATGCTCTACCAGGGCGACGACATCGACCAGATCCAGTCCTCGCTCCTGCGTGCTCTCGCGAGCCCGCACAGACTGCGGATCGTGCACCAGCTCGGCATCGGACCCTGCGAGGTCAACGAGCTCGCGCGGGAGCTCGGCATCACCCAGACCGCGACCTCCCAGCATCTCGCCGCGATGCGCGCGGTCGGGCTGGTGGAGGCCCATCGCGACGGGCGCACCGTCCACTACCAGCTGACCGACGACGAGATCCTCGCGGCCTGCTCGATGATGCGCGAGGTCCTTCTGCGCCGCCTGTCCAGGCTCGGTGACCTGGCCACCGCGGTGGGTCATCTGGAGCCCGTCATCGCCGCCGGAGCCAGGTGAAGGATCCCATGGAAGACACCCTCTCGCTCGTCCTCTTCTCCGGCACCGACGACAAGCTGCACGCCGCGGGGACGCTGGCCGCCGGTGCCGCTGCGATGGGCCGCCCGGTGAACGTGCTGCTCCAGTACTGGGCGCTGGACGCCTTTCGCGCCGCAGCCATCGACGCCGACCACGGGCTCGCGTTCGACTCCATCCGTCCTGGCGCGCGTCAGCCACCTGCCGGATCGCGCGCCATCCCCTGGCTCGAGACGTTCCGCATGGCCAAGGAGCTCGGCGACATGAGCATCGTCGCCTGCTCGGGCTCCCTTGAGGTGCTCGGCATCATCCCCGGCGAGCTGGACCCCATCGTCGATGGGACCGGTGGTATCGCCTCATTCCTGCTGGCCGCCGAGGGTGGCCAGATCGTCTTCATCTGACCCGTCGAGCACGCCGGGCGTAGGAGGGAACACCGATGGCCGAGAAGCTGATGATCATGGTCACCCATGGTCCGGACGACGCGGAGCTCGCCACCATCCCATTCGTGATGGCGGTGGCCGCGCTGGCCTCGGATGTGGAGGCGGTCCTGGGCTTCCAGGCCGACGGTGTCCGGCTCGTCGCAACGGGGGTCGCGGAGCAGGTGGAGGCCCCAAGCTTCCCGCCGCTCGCGAAGCTCCTCGCCGACTTCCGGGAGCTCGGCGGCACGCTCCTCGTCTGTTCGCCGTGTCTCAAGAGCCGCGGCATCTCGGCCCCCGACGACCTCGTCGATGGCGCCGAGGTCGTTGCCGCTGCCCGCTTCGTCGCCGAGGTCACCTCGGCCACCAACAGCCTCGTCTACTAGGAAGGATCCAGGGACATGACCCTCACCACCGACTCCGAGCTCCAGTCCATCACCGCGAACAAGATCGTCGACGCCCGCGGCAGCGCCTGCCCGGGGCCGCTCCTCGAGGCCAAGAAGGGCATCGGCGGGGTCTCCCTCAACGGGGTGCTGGAGATCTGGTCGAGCGATCCTGCGACCAAGACGGACATCGCCGCCTGGTCGGCCAAGGTCGGCCAGTCGTTCCTGGGGGTGCTCCCGGCCGACGGCTACGACCGCGTGTTCGTCCGCCGGCAGAAGTGACCCAAGGCCAGTCACGCGCCTGACCTCGGCCTCGGCCGCGGTCAGCCCGTCCCCCACGGAGCCCACGATGATCCAGACGCCGATGGCGCCGCCCACGACGTACGCCTCCCGGATGCTCGTCATCGCCACGCTGCTGTGCTCGTATCCGGGCATCGACGCGACGGGTCAGGCGCACATGGAGTACCCACCCAACACATTCGTGATCCCCACACCGGATCCGGTGATGTTCCCGGCGTCGTTCTATCTCTACTGCTTCGACCATGGCATCGACGCGATCCTCATCGCGTCCTGCGGCACGGACAGCCCGTACGAGGGGTCGTACGAGCAGCTCGCGGCACGGGTCGACGCGGTCTACCGGCTGATGCGGGAGCGGGACATCGACATCCGCCGCCTGAAGCTGACGGCGATCTGCAGCGTCTGCACCAAGGCGTTCGTCCGCGAGATCACGGAGATGGAGGCGGTCCTGGCCGCCCTGGGTCCAGTGCGCGTGCCGGCGGCGGTGCCGTCATGAGCGCGGCCGCGGAGCACGAGATCATGGAGCGCGACGTGCTGGTCGTGGGCGCCGGCATCGCCGGTCTGCAGGCGGCCCTCGACCTGGCGGATCGGGGATACAGCGTGCTCCTGGTGGAGCGGGAGCCGAGCATCGGCGGCAAGATGATCGCCCTGAGCAAGGTCTTCCCGACGATGGACTGCGCCAGCTGCATCACGACACCTCGCATGTCGGCGACCGCCCATCACGATGGCGTGACCACGTGGACGTATACGGAGCTCGAGTCCCTCGAGCCGGAGGGTGACGCCTTCCTGGCCACCGTCACCCGCAAGGCGCGCTACGTGGACGAGGGACTGTGCATCGGCTGCCGCCTGTGCGAGTACGCCTGCCCCGTCGATGTGCCGCATGCGTTCGAGGGCATGCTGGGAGCCCGGCGGGCCGTCTACATCCCGTTCGGGACGGCGATCCCCCAGAAGGCGGTGCTCGACGTCGAGGACTGCATCTTCTGCGGCAAGTGCGAGAAGGCCTGCCCGACCGACGCCATCGACTTCGCCCAGGAGCCGACGACCGTCCACGTCCGGGTGCATGCCGCCGTGCTCGCGACGGGGTTCCGGACGACCGCGACGGAGGCCAAGCGGGAATATCACGGGGCTGCCCCGAACGTCATCAGCGGCCTGGACATGGAGCGCCTCCTCGCCCCCAACGGCCCCTACGGACGCGTCCTCCGACCCTCGGACGGCAAGATCCCCGACAGCGTGGCGTATGTCCAGTGCGCGGGCTCCCGCGACGAGACGCTGGGGGTCCCGTACTGCTCGCGTGTCTGCTGTATGTATGCCATCAAGCAGGCGATGCTGCTCTCGGGAGCCCTGCCCCTGGCGGACATCACGATCTACTACATGGACATCCGGGCCTTCGGCAAGGGCTACGAGCAGTTCTACCAGACGGCCAAGTCCATGGGCATCGAGTTCGTCAAGGCCAAGGTCGCACGCATCGAGGAGCAGCCCGGTGGCGACCTGCGGGTCCGCATCGAGCGCATCGAGGGCGACGGCTCGGTGGTCGAGGTCGATCACGACCTCGTCGTCCTCTCGGTGGGCCTGGCACCCGGTGATGACCCGCGCCGGTTCATCGGGGTCGACCTTGACCCGTACGGGTTCGTGGCATCGCCCGATCCGAAGCTCGACGCGACCCGGACGAGCATCCCGGGCATCTTCGCTGCGGGTACCGCGGTGTCACCCAAGGACATCGTCGACACCGTGGTAGAGGCGAGCGCCGCGGCCGCGCAGGTGGCCGCCTTCCTGGGTCCGCTGGCATCCCCGAAGGTGCAGCTGCCACCGGCGATCGTCGAGGTACGCGAGATGGGGCGCGAGGAGCTGGCCATGGCGGGTGCCCTGGCGGAGGCACACCATGGCTGAGCGACCCGATCTCCCCGATCCGGCGGAGCTCCCGGTGGGCGAGGGCCGGCCATCGGCCAGGCCCGCGGCGGGTGAGCGCATCGGGGTCTACGTCTGCCACTGCGGTGGCAACATCTCGGACGTCGTCGACGTCGACCGGGTGGCCCAGGAGCTCGGCCAGGACGAAGACGTCGCGGTCGCCCGGCACGTCATGTTCATGTGCTCGGACGAGGGCCAGCAGTCCATCACGGACGACATCCGGGACCTGCAGCTCGATCGGGTCATCGTCGCGGCGTGCACCCCGAAGCTGCACGAGACCACGTTCCGCAAGACCGTCATCCGGGGCGGCATGAACCCCTATCTGTTCCTGCCCGCGAACATCCGGGAGCAGGTGAGCTGGGCTCATCCCCACGACCACGAGGCGGCCACCGACAAGGCCATCGCCGTGGTCAAGGCAGCGGTGGCGAAGGCGAGGCTGCTGCAGCCGCTCGAGATGGTCCGGGTATCCGCCGTCCATCGCACCCTCGTCATCGGCGGTGGTGTCGCGGGCCTGCGTGCGGCGCTCGATCTCGCGCACCAAGGGCTCGAGGTCGTGCTCATCGAGGCATCGCCCTTCCTGGGAGGCCGGTCGGCCCAGCTGCACACGGTCTATCCGACCGAGGAGGCTGCCCGCCCACTGGTCCGCCGCCTGATCGACCAGGTGATCGGCCGAGGCGCGCATCGACGTCCGGACATCCACGCAGTTCGTGGCGCTCTCGGGTTACGTCGGTGACTTCCAGGCCACGCTTCGGACCGAGCCACGCGGGGTCAGCGCGGAACTGGTCGATCCCGCGCCGGCCATGGCGGCGTGCCCGGTGGAGGTGCCTGACACGTTCGAGCAGGGCCTCCGGAACCGCAAGGCGCTCTACCGGCCCTACCCGGACGCGGTGCCCGCACTGCCGGCCATCGACTGGGCATCGTGCACGAGGTGCGGGGCGTGTGTCGTGGCGGCCGGCGGGCAGGGCATCGACCTGGACGCGGCAGCGGTCGACGCCACCGTGGATGTCGGGGCAGTCATCGTCGCGTCGGGCTATGACCACTACCAGCCGTCCGACGGCGAGTACGGCTACGGCAGGTCGGACCGGGTCATCACGCTCCCGCAGCTCGAGCGGATGCTGGACCCCGAGGGTCCTTCGGGCGGACGACTGCTGGTGGATGGGCGGCCACCCCGCACGATCGCGTTCATCCACTGCGTCGGCAGCCGTCAGATCGAGGGCGTGGACGAGCCCGGCCCGAGCGGCCGCCTCAACGCCTACTGCTCGCGCGTCTGTTGCACCGCGACCCTCCAGGCCGCCAACGAGGTCCGCCGGCGGTATCCGGCCACGGCCGTCGTCGACCTCTACCGCGACATCCGGACCTACGAGAAGGACCAGGAGCGGTATTACGTCGAGGCGTCGAAGCAGGGCGTCGTCTTCCTGCGCTTCGACGACATGAGCCGTCCGACCGTCGAGATGGCACCGAGTGGCGACCCCTTCCCACTGTTGGTCCGCGTGACGGACACGCTCACCTTCGGGCAGGAGATGGAGGTGCCCGCTGACCTCGTCGTGCTCGCGGTGGGCATGGAGCCACGCGACATCACCGACGTCATCTCGTTGACCAAGGCACCCGTGGGCGATGATGGCTTCCTGCTCGAGGTGCATCCCAAGCTCCGGCCGGTGGAGAGCGCCATCGCCGGCGTCCTGCTCGCAGGCACCGTCGCAGGGACCCAAGGACATCAGCGAGAGCACCTCGTCCGCTTCGGCGGCTGCCGCGAAGGCTGCCACGATCCTCGCTCGCGACTTCGTCGAGATGGAACCGTTCGTGGCACGCGTGGACCTGTCGAAGTGCACCGGCACGGCTGCCTGCCTCGACGCCTGCCGCTACGCGAACGCCATCAGCCTGCACGAGATCGAGATCGAGGACGGAGTCATGGCCACTCGGGCGTATGTCAACCCGGTCGCATGCAAGGGTTGCGGCGCCTGTGTCGCGGCCTGCCCCACCGGGGCCATCGATGTCATGGGCTGGGAGATGGACCAGTACCGGGCCATGATCGACGCGATCGGTGCCCAGCCACTGGCGCTGGGAGGTGTCCGATGACGCACGTCGCCGGACGGCTCCAGATCCTCAAGGACCGCCATGGCCCCGCGTCCGACGCGCTCGTGTCGAGGGTGCGCGAGGTCAACGCCCGCAAGACCGCCATCAAACGGGCACTGGCGGCGGGGCCGCTGACGGTCCCCGAGGTCGCCGCCGCGGCCGCCATCGATCCGGCGGACGCACTGTGGTCCCTGACCGCGATGCGCAAGTACGGCCTGGTGGTCGAGGACTCGGTGGACGGATCGTATGTCCGGTTCGCGCTGCCGCCACGGGAGGGGACGCGATGAGCACCCGTGTCGACGTCACGCTGCTGCCGACGCTGCAGGCCTACGGTGCGTTCGACATCAACGCCTGCTTCAACTGCGGCAACTGCACCGCCATCTGCCCGCTGTCCACGGAAGACTCCACATTCCCCCGACGGCTCATCCGATATGCCCAGGTCGGCATGCGCGATGAGCTGCTCGCGAGCAAGGAGATCTGGTCCTGCTATGCGTGCAGCGAGTGCTCCCTGACGTGCCCGCGGCAGGCCGAGCCCAGCGGGTTCATGGCTGCGACGCGTCGCTACGCCATCGCGAGCTACGACCGGACGCACCTCGCCCGAACCATGTACCTCCATCCACTCCTGGGCACGATCCTCGCGCTGGCGCTGGCGGCGTTCTTCGCGCTGTTCATGTATGCGAGCCATGGTCCACAGGACAGCGCGACCCTGGCCATCTTCGAGTTCATCCCGGCGGCGCTCATCCACGATATCGGTGTCGTGGTGATGATCCTCGTGTTCGTGGCCGGCCTGGCTGGCATCGCCACCATGGCCCGGCGGATCGCGAAGCGTGAGGGCGTCAGTTGGAGGAGTCTGGTCGCCGGCCGCGTGGCCCTGCGGCGCACGGTGTCCGCCGCCTGGGATGCCGTCGCAGTGGAATCGCTCGGGCAGCGCCGCTACCGCCAGGACTGCGCGAGCGACGAGCCGACGGTCGCCTGGTACCGCAGCCGCTGGTTCCTCCATGCAGCCGCCATGTGGGGGTTCCTGGGCCTCCTGGGGGCCACCATCCTCGACTACGGCCTCGATATCCTGGGCATCAAGGAGACCGGCACGCCGGTCCCCGTCTGGTATCCCGTGCGTCTCCTGGGCACGCTCGCGGGTCTGCTCCTGGTGTACGGCGTGACGATGATCATCGTCGATCGTGCCCGTCGCGTCGACCGCTCGATGACCAGCTCGACCAACGCCGACTGGACGCTGCTGGCGCTCCTGTGGGTCACGGGCGTGACCGGCTTCGCGCTCGAGCTTGCCCTCTACCTGCCGGAGCCGCCGGCATGGGGCTACTGGATGTTCCTGTTCCACGTCGCGGTGGCGATGGAGCTGGTGCTGCTGGCGCCGTTCATGAAGCTCGCTCACGCGGTCTACCGACCAGTGGCGCTGTTCTTCGTGGCACTCGCGCGACGACCGCTGGCTCCTGATCCTGGGAGCGGTGCGGATGGCGCCTGAAGCCCCAACCTCTGACCACGATCCAGCCTGACGCCAAGGAGACCCGAGATGTCCACGACCCTGCCCGCACAGACCCACGAGCATCACGCGCGGATCATGTCCCACGTCGACCGGATGCCGGCGCTGGGCGATCTCGTCGGGACGTCCGAGACCGCTGCGCTGCGCACCCAGCTCGATGAGCTCGTGCCGTTCCTGACCGGGACGCTCGTGCCGCACGTCGATGCTGCCGAGACGGCGCTGTATCCGGAGCTCGAGCGGCTCCAGCAGAACGCCCATTCGATGACGCCGATGCGCCGTGAGCACGACCAGATCCGGCACCTCGTGGACGAGCTGGCCGCCCTTCGCCGCACGTTCGCCGAGGGGACGCCGGGTATCCGCGACACGGTCGCCCTCCGGCGCTCCGTGTTCGGGCTCTACGCCCTGCTCAAGGTCCACCTCGCGGAGGAGGAGCTCTACATGCACATCGTCGAGCGTGGCGTCTCGACGGACGCCGCCAATGCGCTCGCCGCCGCGATGGACCACCCGGTGGTCGCCTCCGCCTGAACCGTCCGGGCGAGGTCGGCCGGGGCAGATACGCTCGCCGGGCTCAGAGGGTGGGGTCTCGACCCCGTGACCCGGCCGTATCCTCGAGAGCGAGACGCGCGGGATCGCGGAGCTCGAACCAGAACAGGGCGCCACCATCGGGCGGACTCTCGGCCCCCACCGTCCCCCCGTGGGCGTCGATGATCGCCTTGACGATCGAGAGTCCGAGGCCTGAGGTGCCCGTCGAGCCATCCCGCGCGGGATCCGCCTGGTAGAAGCGATCGAAGAGGTGCGGCAGGTCGGCCGCTGCGATGCCGGACCCGCTATCCCGCACCCCGACGATGACGTGGTGACCGGACGACCGACCCTCGATGACGACGGTTCCATGAGGCGGCGTGTGACGGATGGCGTTGTCCAGGAGTGCGCCGAGCACCTGGCGGAGCCGATCCCGGTCGGCTCGGACGACGAGTCCAGGTGCGATGCCGCTGTCGAGTCGGATGCCCGAGGCATCCGCACGCGCCGCGAATGCCTGCACGGTCTCGGCCACCAGCTGGTCGACCGCGATGGTCTCGATGCGCAGCGGCAGATCACCGGCCTCGGCTCGGCTGATGGTGCGCAGGTCGTCCACGGTCCGTGTCAGCAGACGGGACTGGTCGCGGATCGTCTGCAGATGACGGTCCTCGTGTGCGTAGACGCCATCCAGGACGGCCGTGGTCGTCGTCTCGATGACGGTGAGCGGCGTCTTGAGCTCGTGAACGACATCCTGGAAGAATCGCTGTCGCGATGCCGCAGCCTGCTCGAGCGCGTCTGCCATCGCATCGAATGACCGTCCAAGCGACCCGATCTCGTCTCCTCGATCGGCCAGCCCGGAGCGCCGCTCGAGGTCACCCTGGGCGACCGCCGCCGCCGCGACGCCCAGCCGCTCGAGTGGTTCCGTGAGGCGTCCTGCGATCAGGAACCCCACCACGGATGCGCCCACGGCGGAGACGAGGGCGGCCACGATGAGGGTGATGGTGGTCTCGCGCTGGACCTCCTGGGCGCGCCTGCCGGCCATCGGGCCCGGGCCCTGGCCACCACGGGGCGTCGATCCACCATCGTCGCCGGCTTCGATCAAGGCGAATCCCCGGCCGACGATCGATGGGGTCACCAAGGCGACTGCGCCGGCGGTGATGAGGGCGACGAAGGCGAACGTCACCGCAAGCCGGACGCGAAGGCTCACGGCCGGGCCGCCCGATAGCCCACGCCGCGAACGGTCTCCACGTATGGCTGGCCGTCCCCGCGCGTCCCGAGCCGGTGACGCAGGTTCTTGACATGGCTGTCGATCGTCCGGTCATAGGCGTCGAACGATTCGCCGAACACGAGCTCGCCCAGCTGCTCCCGGCTGAGCACGATGCCGGGTCGCTCGGTCAGGACCGCCAGCAGATCGAACTCGACACGTGTCAGCCGTATGGACGTGCCATCGCGGGTGACCTCCCGCGCCCCGCTGTCCACGACGAGATCGAGATAGGCTCGCGAGGGAGCCATCGGGGCAGGGCGCGCGAGGCGCCGCAGGACCGCCCCGACGCGGGCGACGAGCTCCCGGGGTTCGAACGGCTTGGTGACGTAGTCGTCGGCGCCCATCTCGAGTGCCGCGACGCGGTCGATGACATCGTCACGGGCGGTGAGCATGATCACGGCCGCCGGTGACGCCTCCGCACGCAGCTGTCTGAGCACCTCGAAGCCTGACGTGCGCGGCAGCATCACGTCGAGGACGATGAGATCGGGCGCGTCCGTCCTGGCGCGCTCCAGCGCGGCGTCGCCGTCGGATGCGGTGGAGACCTCGTATCCCTCCTGGACGAGATACGCGCGAACCACCTCGACGATGTGCGGTTCATCATCGACGACGAGGACCCGGGTCATCACGCGATCATAGGACGGTCGGCCGTTGCGGCACGTCCGACCGTCCGGGTCCGGGTCAGCGACGGCCACTGCCGTCGCAGGTCCCCGTGCCGTACCCGCCGTGCCCGGTGCCCGTCCGGCCACCGGCGCCCAGGGCGCGAGCACCGACCGCGGTGGTCGCACGGGAGCCCGCGCCGACCGCGGCGCCGTGCATGCCGCCGACGGCCGTCTGGTCGACCATGGTGCTGGCCGTCAGCAGCAGCTGGCTCTTGAGCTCGGTGGCCCGCTCGGGGGTGATGGCCCCATTGGCGACCCGCGCGTCGATTCGCTCGGTCCACTGCGCCACGAGCGCCTGCACCAGCTGTTGCGGATCCACCTTCTGGCGCTCGGCGATCTGGGCAAGGGACAGCCCATCGTGCCGAAGCTCCATCACCTGCTCCTGTGTCAACCCCAGGACCGCTGCTGTCGTGTCATGGGCGCGTACCCGTTCGACAGCGGGGCGTCCGGCCGGGCCGGCCGCGGCAACGGCCGTGGCGAGCACGACGGTCGCCATGGATGCGCCGACGAGTGCGAGGATGGACTTCTTCATCGTGGTGTCCTCTGGATCGTCGATCACCCTGCCGGGATCTCCGGCGTACGTGATCGATCGATGACGTCCCGAGTCTCGTGCGCGTCGGTGGAGGACCGGTGGAGGGCCGGTGCACGTTCGATGGAGATCGTGGGCGATGGGTGGAGTGGCGTCACCGCCACAGCAGCTACGCCCGACCCGGGCGCCGGTCAGCTCGCGCGCAGCAGGTCCGGAACGCCCCCACCGTCCACGGCGACGACCTCATGGCCGCTCGAGGCCAGGATGCTCGTGGCGATCGAGGCGCGATACCCACTCGCGCAGACCACCCAGACGGGACGGTCGCGGGGCAGCCACCCTGCGGCATCCGCCAGATCGGCGACGAATCGTTGGACCGATCCGGCGATCACCCCGTTGCGCCACTCTTGCGGCTGACGGACATCGAGGACGCGGGGTGGTGTCGGGCTATCCAGTGCCGCCCGGAGCTCGGCGATCCCCGCGCGCCGGAACGAGCGGGTCGGCCTGCCGTCCGAGGTCCAGCGATCGAACGCCGGGAGGACGCCCCGGACACGGTCGAAGCCGATCCGAGCCAGCTGCCGCACCGCTTCGAGGGCATCCTGGTCGGCGTCGAGGACGAGCGCCAGCGGCTCATCGATGGGCAGCAGCCAGCCGACGTACGTCGCGAACGATTCGTCGAGCTCGATGTTGAGGGCGCCGGGGACATGGCTCGCGGCGAAGACTGCCCGCGGACGCCCGTCCACCACCGCGATCCCCGCAGAGCGCAATGCCGCAAGCTGCATGGGAGTGATGGCGGGCGGAGCGATGAGCGTGCCCAGAGGTTCCGGCCCGGCGCGGTTGATGGGCGCCATCATGGGGTAGTAGGCGGGGTAGCGAAGGAGTCCGTCGAGCTGGCGGCGTGCGAACGCGAGCGGCTCGGCATCGATGAGCGCCGGGTTGGTCCGGCACTCGTGGCCGATGGTGGAGAACCCGCTGCCCATCGCGCCGGATGCGGTGCAGAAGGAGCCGGCGCCGTGCGTGGGGAACAGGATGGTCTCTGGATCCAGGTCCGCCAGCCGTCGGACGGAGCTGAACTGGTGGGCGGTGAGCCGATCGGTCAACGCGGCGCCGGCGAGGTCCGTACGTCCCGCGGAGCCTGACAGGAGCGCGCCGCCGCTGAACAGCAGCCCCGTGCCGCGGCCATCACGCAGCAGGTAGCTGGTGTGCTCAAGGGTATGACCTGGCGTGTGCAGCGAATGCACCTGGAGCCCGCCCGCATCCAGGATCGCGCCGTCGGAGGCTTCGCGGTGCCGGTAGGCCGCACCACTGCCGGCCGGCAGCACCAGGGTCGCGCCCGACCGGCGCGCGAGCTCGAGCCCGCCGGAGACGTAGTCGTTGTGCATATGTGTCTCGAGCACGTGCGTCACGGTGGCGCCGTGCCGCTCGGCCATCTCGAGATAGGGCTCGACATCCCGCTGGGGGTCGATCATGACCGCGCGGTCGCCGGCGATGGCGAGGTAGGAGCGGTCGCCCAGTCCTGCCGCCAGGAAGTCGATGACCCGGCTGCGGCTGGTCGCGGCCACACCGGTGCCCGGCGATGCCTGCAGCTCAGTTGACACCGGAGCCTCCCATCTCGACCGGGCGCCCACTGCGTGCCCAGGCGCTCGTGCCCCCTGCGACCGACGCGGCGTCCGCAAGGCCGCGCTCGATGAGCAGATCGGTCGCGCCGAGGCTGCGGTTCCCCGACTGGCAGATGACGGCCAGCCGTCGGTCACGTGGCAGCTCGTCGATGCGACGCGCGAGCTGCCCGAGCGGGATATGCCGGGCACCCGGCACGTGTCCCCTCTGGTACTCCCAGTCCTCGCGGACGTCGAGGACATGGGCGGCGTCGTTGTCGAGGAGCTCGTCGAGCTGCTCGACGGTGATCTCCGGGGTGTTGCGGCGCGGCAACGAGAGCATCGATTCAAGAACCTCCGAGACGGATGACCTGGACGGCAAGATAGCCAGCGAGCAGTAGCACCACGAGCGCGAAGCTCCTGGCGAGGGTCGCTGACGGCAGACGATGGGAGAAGGCGCCCCCGATGAGCGCCCCCGCGATGGCCCCGACGGTGAACAGGACGGTGATCGGGACGTCGATCGACGCGCTCGCGCCGAGATGGCCGAGCAGCGCGGTACCGCTGTTGATGGCGATGATGGGCAGCGATGTGCCGATGGCCATGTGCATCGGCAGGTGCAGCACCAGCACCAGCGCGGGCACGATGAGGAACCCGCCCCCGACCCCGAAGAATCCGGTGAGCAGCCCCACGCCGACGGCGGTGGCGACGAACGGAGCGTGATCGACCAGCCGGCCACCGGTGCCCAGCGTGCCCCGGATGGGGGCGGTCAGCCCAGGTGCGGCGGCCACCGGGACGGGGTGGGGGGGCGCGATGGCGATCGGAGCCCCGCCTGATCCGACCATCGGCCCGGTCGATGGTGCACCTGCTCGGCGCCACATCGCGGTCGCCGCGATGAGCATCACGAGCACGAAGCCGCCCAGCAATGCCTGCTGGGACACGGCACCGTTGAGGGTGCCGCCAGCGAGCGTCCCCACCAGTCCGACAGCGCCGAACAACCCCGCGCGACCCCAGAGCACGTGGCCACGTCGAGCATGGGGGATGGTCCCCCAGAGGGCAGTGATGCCGACGATGACCAGGGACATCGTGGTCGCCTCGCGCGCCGGCACGGCGAGGACGCCGACGAGCAACGGCACAGTGAGGATCGAACCGCCCCCGCCGACGAGGCCGAGGGCCAGGCCCGTGAGCGATCCGAGGAGGATGGGTAGCACGGTGTGATAGATGCGATCCATCCCGGATGGTGACCGCTGACCACGTGGATCGCATCCTGTCGCAGAATGATCCTGTGCTCGTCCCCGCAGTCACGTCTGACGTACCCGTGCGCCCCGCAGAGCCACTCGCCGACCGGCTGCGTGCCGGTGATCCCGACGCCTGTCGAGAGATGATCGACCAGCACGCGGCGCGCATGTTGCGGGTGCTCCTTCGCCTGCGCGGCGACCATCACGAGGCGGAGGACCTGCTCCAGGAGACCTGGATCGCCGCGTGCCAGGCCGCCAGGGAGTTCCGGGGGGAGGCCTCGCTGCAGACCTGGCTGGAGCGGATCGCACGCAACGCTGCGGCCATGGCCGATCGGCGGCGGCTGGCCGTCTCACGCGGGTCCGGTGTCCAGCCGTTGCGGCTCACGCGGCCACCGACCGATGACGAACCCGGGGACCGGGAGGTCCGGGCCCCCGACGACGCTGAGGCGGCCGTCATCTGGCGAGAAACGCTCGCCGAGCTGAGCGCCGCGGTCACGGCGCTGCCCGTGGGGATGCGTGACGTGCTCGTGCTGCGCGACCTGCAAGGAGCCCCGACACGCGATACCGCACTCGCGCTGGGCATCTCCGAGGATGCGGTCAAGCAGCGGCTTCATCGTGCCCGGGAGCACCTCCGTGCAGCGCTCGAGCACCTGGCCGACGAACCTCGGCTACCGGGGCTCGATCGATGATCGACTCCGAGTACTGGGTTCGCTACTACGCCGTCACGGTCGATCGGCCCCCATGGGAGACGGTGCGCGTGGCCATCGAGCGGTTCGCGGTAGAGGATGCGGATGCCCCGCGCCCCCGGTTCGCGGTGGACCTGGGCAGCGGTGCCGGGAGGGATACCCGGGAGCTGCTCCGTGCCGGCTGGCGAGTGCTGGCCATCGACCGGGAGCAGGCGGCGGTCGACACCCTGGAAGCGGCGACACCAGAGGCTCTTCGGCTGCGTCTCGCCACGCGCGTGGCCGACCTTGCGACGCTCGACGTGCCGCCCTGCGACCTGGTGAACGCCAGCCTGAGCCTGCCATTCCTGGAATCCGAAGCGTTCTGGAGGGGCTGGGACGGGATCCTCGATGCCCTGTCCGTCGGCGGCCGTGTCGCGGCCATGCTGTTCGGGGATCGGGACGGGAACGCCGGCGACCCGACGATGACGTGCGTCTCAGCGGCTGCGATCCGGGCGACACTTGCGGCGTTCCAGATCGAACACTGGGTCGATCTGGAAGAGGACCGGCCCACCGCACTGGGCGCGCCGCACCACTTCCACCGGCTCGAGGTGGTCGCGAAGCGCGTCGATCACCGTCTTCAGGCTCGCGCGCCCGTGAGCAGGAAGGGCGGATAGGGACGGCAATCGCGCTCGATCGAGAGCGCGACCTCGGGCGCCGGATCCCGGCCGACGGCTCCGCCAGGACGACCGTGCCCACATCCCGGGTCAGCTCCAGGCCCAGGAGCCCCGTCCCCGACCCGATGTCGATCAGGCGCATGGAGGGAGTCAGCGGCCCGTAGTCCCGGATGACCTGCGCCAGTGCCTGCGCGCTCGCGACGCTCGGGGTGTCCCAGTCGCGTGCCCGTTCGTCGAAGGTGGTCATGATGGCCACGACGACCTGATCGGGCCGTGCCAGATACCGCCGGGTACACGAAGTCCTGGGACTGGACAGCGACAACGAGCGCGACAGGTCCTCGGCCATGGTCCGTTACCGATCGCGTAGGAACCGATAGGTCAGCGCTGCGGCCATGGCACCGACCACCGGCCCGACGAGGTAGATCCAGATCGCCGTGAGGTCGCCGGCCACGAGGGCCGGCCCAAGCGACCGGGCCGGGTTCATCGAAGCTCCGGAGATCGGCCCACCAACGAGCGCGCCCAGCGCCACCGTGCCGCCGATGGCCAGCGCGGCGGCCTCGCCCACGGCCCGGGTATCGGTCGCGACCGCGGTGATGACCAGCATCAGGAAGAACGTGAGCAACGCCTCCCATGCGAGGGACTGGAGGTCGCTCCCCGATGGCTGGGTCACGCCGAGGTCCGCGTCTGCGCCGAGCGTCGCCCGGAGCATGAGCGCACCGACGATCGCGCCGGCGACCTGCGCGGTGCTGTACGTCGCGGCGCGTGACCAGGGGAAGTGCCGACCCACCGCGAAGCCGACCGACACCGCCGGGTTGAGGTGCGCGCCGCTGATGTGGCCCAGCGCGTAGATCATGACCGCGATGACGAGGCCGAACGCGAGCGCGATCCCCGTGTGCCCGATCTGACCCGACTGGGCATCGACCGCGATGGCGCCACAGCCGAGGAAGACGAGCGCGAACGTGCCGAGCGCCTCGGCGAGGTGGGCCCTCACGCGAGGGTGACGGGGCGCTCCCGGCCCGCGGCGCGGCGGGCCAGCGTGATGAACGGCCGCAGCCGGATGGCGACGTCCATGCGGGTCTTCCGGAAGGCCTCGAGCTGCTGCTCGTCGGTGCCCTCGACCTCGGCGGGGTCCTCGAGGCCCCAGTGGAGCTGGTCGTGCTGGCCGGGGAAGACGGGACACGCCTGCCTCGCCCGGTCGCAGACGGTGATGACGTAGTCCCAGTGCTGGTCGACGAAGTCGGTCACCGACTTGCTGCTGGCCCCCGACCAGTCGATACCGGACTCGGCGAGGACCCGGACGGTGTACGGGTTGACTCCCTTGGGCTCGGTACCGGCCGACTCGACCTCGAAGTCGCCACCGCCCGCGTCCTGGAGTAGCGCCTGGGCGATCTGGCTCCGGGCGCTGTTGCCGGTGCACAAGAAGAGGACCCGGATGGGTGGTGCGTCGGACATGGTCGCCTCCTGGACGGCGCGCACCTGTCGCGCCGCGTCGATGGTGTCGCGAAGGTCGAGGATCTCGCCCTCGAGGGTTTCGAGGTCCGCCCGTTGCCGGGCGATGGTCGTCAGCTGCTGGGCAAGGACGTCACCGAGTCCGTCGTCGACGTCGCCGGCGAGCAGCCCCTGGGCCGCGCGGCCGGCATCATCCGGCCGCAAGCCGAGGCGGCGAAGGGTCACCACCAGGCGCAGGAGCTCGACATCTGACGGCCCGTACGAGCGGTAGCCGTTGGCCCCTCGGCGGGATGCCGGCAGGACCCCCTGGGCCTCGTACCAGCGCACCGTCCAGGTCGTCACGCCCGCAGCCGCAGCCAGCTCGGAGATGTTCACCGGTCAACCGTACGGCTTCGAGTGGCTCGAATGTCAAGTGCCCAGCCTGCCGCTCGGCCCCTCCAGTTGGGTCCGGATGGCCCTATGGCATCTCAGTGTCCGGTGACACAGTCAGCGATGAGATACCCAGGGTCGGAGGACCACTCGATGGACTGCCACGAATGCGCACGGACGGGCACGGAGCGGACCGCCGTCGCCGTCTGCCGCTTCTGCTCCGTGGCCCTATGCAAGGACCACCTCGTCGCGGCGTTCCACAGCCGCACCATCCCCCAGTACGGCTGCCAGCACCATCCTGAGCGACCCTTCTCCCCTGTCATCGCAGCGATCCCGGCGGCGTCACCGCCTCGGACCCATCGGGCGGCCTGAGATGAACGTCCGTTCACTCCTCCTGCGACTCGAGGACTTCCGGCTGCTGCCGGTGTTCGTGGCGCGTCAGCATGGTCATCGGCATCGCCATCGGCAGCCTGCTGAGCATCTCCGACTTCGCGCTCACGCCGCCCATCGACGCGCTCAAGGTCCATCGCCGGCGGCACGTTCGAACCGAGCGTGCCGGCGCTCATCTCGCTCGGTGTGCCCATCGGCCTGTTCATGATGATGTACCCGGCGATGACCAACGTGCGCCTGGGCGAGGTCGGGGCGGCGTTCCGCTCGCCGCGGCAGCTGGGCGTCGTGCTGATCCTGAACTTCCTCGTCGCGCCATTCGTGATGCTCGGCCTGGCCAACCTCTTCGTCGCCGACCCGGAGCTGCGCACGGGCCTGGTGCTCTACGGCCTTGCGCCGTGCATCGCGATGGTCATCATCTTCACGTACCTCGCCAAGGGCAACACGCCGATGGCCCTCGTGTTCGTGGCCCTCAACTCGGTCATCCAGATGCTGCTCATCCCGGTGTACGCGCGCCTGCTCATCGGGGACGTCTCGTTCGACGTCATGGTCGTGTTCGAGAGCGTGGTGCTGTACCTGGGCCTGCCACTGGCAGCGGGCGTGGCCACCCGCTAGTGGGTGGTGCGCCGACGGGGCGAGGCGGCGATGGACGACCTCAAGCCGGTCCTCAACGGGATCTCCATCGCAGGCCTGCTGTTCACGCTCATCGTCATGTTCGCGCTCAAGGGCGACCTCATCCTCCAGCGGCCGCAGATCGTGCTCGAGATGGCCATCCCGATGACCCTGTTCTTCGGGTTCATGTTCTTCCTGGCGCTGCTCATCGGGTCCCGGCTGCGCTTCCCCTATGGCGACGGCGTCGCGGTGGCCTTCAACTCCACGGGACGGGACTTCGAGATCGCCATCGCCATCGCGATCACGGCGTTCTCGCCCACGGTGGCACTCGCCACTGTCGTGGGGCCGCTCATCGAGGTGCCTGTGATGCTCGCGCTCGTCTGGTCGGCGATGCGCCTGCGGCCACGACTCTTCCCCGATCGTCCGGCCGCCGGCCCGCGGCCGACCCTGGAGGTTGCACATGCTCACTGACACGCGACCCAACCCTCGTTTCGACCTGCCCGCCCCGGACGTGACCGATGTGACCGAGATCGCGGCCCTCCTCGCCGACCGTACCCGCGCCGGGATCCTGGCCTTACTCCGCGACGGCCCGCACTGCGTCTGTGAGATGGCCGCGACCTTCGGAGAGCGCGAGAACAACGTCAGCAACCATCTCGCCAGGCTCCGCGATGGAGGCCTGGTCCGCGCCAGCCGTCACGACGGTGACGCGCGCTGGATGTACTACGAGCGCGACGAGGCAGCGGTCGCGGCCGCCCTGGCCTCCCTGCACGCGATCCTCGGATGACGACGCTCGCACTGCGTCAGCGCCCGCGTGCCCTTCTGGGCCACCGTCGCCACGGGCGTGGCCGCCTGGCTCCTCGCCTGGATCCTCCTCGCACCCGCCGTGGACTGGCTCACGACCGAGGTCATGGGCCTCGACACGACCGAGGGCTTCGGTGCCTCGCTGGCCTTCTTCCTGTTCGACCTGCCCAAGGTGATGCTGCTGCTCGTCGGCGTGGTCACCGCGGTCAGCTTCCTGCGCTCCTTCGTGTCGCCCGAGCGGGTGCGCCGCACGCTCGCGGGGCGCAACGTCGTCGTCGGGGCGACCGCCGCCGCGGGGTTCGGCATCATCACGCCGTTCTGCTCCTGCTCCGCGGTGCCGCTGTTCATCGGCTTCGTGGAGGCGGGCGTACCGCTGGGCGTCACGTTCGCCTTCCTCATCGCCTCGCCCATGGTCAACGAGGTCGCGCTCGTCCTGCTCTGGGGCCTGTTCGGTCCGGCCATCGCCATCGCCTACCTGGTCGCCGGGCTCACGGTCGCCATCGGTGCGGGCCTCATCATCGGTCGCCTGCACCTTGAGCGGTATGTCGAGCCCTACGTCTACCAGATCCACTCGGGTGCGGCCATCGAGATGCGGCTGACGATGGAGCAGCGGGTGCGCGACGCGTGGGTGTCGACCCGCCAGCTCGTCCGCCGGATCGCGCCCTGGGTCGTCATCGGCATCGCCCTCGGTGCGCTCATCCACGGCTACGCGCCCATGGACCTCGTGGCCCAGATCGGTGGCCGGGACAACCCGCTCGCGGTGCCCCTGGTGATCATGCTCGGCGTGCCGCTCTATGCCAACGCCGCCGGCACCATCCCCATCGTCGAGGCGCTGCTGGGCAAGGGCCTGCCCATCGGCACGGTGCTCGCGTTCATGATGGCTGTCACCGCCCTGTCGCTGCCCGAGCTGATGATCCTGCGCCGGGTCATGAAGCGCGAGCTCATCGCTGCCTTCGTGGGCATCGTGGCGGGCGGCATCCTCGTCGTCGGTTACCTGTTCAACATGTTCACCGCGTGAAGGAGATCGTCATGGTCAAGATCGAGGTCCTGGGTCCCGGGTGTGCCAACTGCCAGCGCCTGGAGCAAGTCGTCCGCGACGCGGTGGCGCTCTCCGGCATCGAGGCGGAGGTCAGCCATGTCACCGACTATGGGCAGATCATGGCCAAAGGTGTGCTGAGCACCCCGGGGCTGGTGATCGACGACCAAGTCGTCAGCGTCGGGCGGGTCCCGTCAGCCAGCGAGGTCGCGGCCTGGCTCAAGCCGGCCTGACGCGCAGCGGCTGCTACCGAATGGCACCGCGACGGTGGTGCGGGCGAACGCTTTCGTTCAAGTGCCGCAGGCATCTATGCTCCTCGGGCACATGGATGCTCCGCAGGATCACGCGCCTACCCACCTCGAGGAGACGGCCGGTTCCGCCACGGACGCGCTCGCGTCGGATCGCGACCAGTCCGGGACGCCCATCCATCGTGGGTGGGCGCCATTGGGGGGGCGCCACCGCTGGATGGAGCCATTCGTGCTGGCCGCGCTGGCGACGGGCTACGGGCAGGCGCACGGGTATGGGATCATGGGCGAGCTCGAGGCGATCGGCATCACCGGCGGCGACGTCGACATCGGGCAGGTCTACCGCATCCTCCGCGACCTGGAGCGCGCGGGCCACGTGACTTCGACCTGGTCGTCCGAGCCGGTCGGTCCGCAACGCCGGGAGTACCGGCTGACCGACGCCGGCTATGTCGCGCTCGACGAATGGGCGGCCGTGATGAAGGAGCGGGCGCGACTCATCGGTGAGTTCGAAGCCCGATACCTGGACGCGGTCACCGACCGACGCGACGCTCGTCCGTAGCCGGGAGGCGTGGTCGAGGTCGGCGCCACCTCACATCGGCTCGGCGATGGCGTGCTCGATGCCGCGAGCGAGCTCGTCGATCTCGTCCACGGACAGGTTCCGGTCCAGGACTCGCAGGTAGAGCTGCTCCTCGGCGAGGTGGACGCGCAGCATCGCATGCAGGCGATAGAGCGCCCGTCGCAGGCCGACCACCTCTGCAGGCCCGAGCTGGCCCAGGGTGACGAGCTCGTGATACTGCCCCATCGAATCGATGAGGCGGCGCAGCTCGCCATGCTCGCGACGCATCGGCGCCATCGAGTGCCGTCCCTCCATGAGCCGGTCAAGCTCCCCGTACAGGGTCGTCTCGATGGCCTCGATGTGGGGCAGCAGCTGGCCGGTGATGAAGCGATGCTCGGTCTCGCACACGTCGGCGAAACCTGGTGGGACCGAGTCACCCAGCATGTCGGCGAGCCGTGCCAACCGATCGACATGCGGCATCAACCGGTCATGGTGCTCGTGACTCGCCTGGGACAGGGACGACATGGGCCTACTCTCTCATGCCACCGCGACGACCTCGGTCAGCAGACCATCGCCTCGCGACCGCTCCTCCACGACGACCATGCCCGCCGACTCGATCGATGCCCGGACATCGTGGTCCAGGCGACAGCCGCCGGCGATCTGCGCCCAGGCCGGAGCGAGCATCGTCTGCGATCTGGCCACGACCGGTCGGCGCGATCTGCCATGCTCCAGCACGCGCAGGGTGCCACCTGACCTCAGGACCCGTCGGCATTCGCGGAGGGTCGTCCCGATGTCTTGCACAGAGCAGAGGACGAACGTGCCGACGACCACATCGAACGCGTCGTCCGGGTAGGGCAGCGCCTCGGCATCCCCGAGCCGGAGCGCGACATCGCGTCCAAGCCGTCTCGCTCGCCGCTCCGCGACCGCGAGTGCGGAGCGGCTGGGGTCGATCGCGCAGAGTGTCGCGGCTGCAGGGTATGCAGCGAGGTTGAGACCGGTGCCGATGCCGATCTCCAGGACGTCGCCGACAGCTCCGGACACGGCGCGCGCGCGTGCTCGCCGGATGCCGACCCGGTCCGCCACTCGCATCCCAAGGTCATACAGGCCCGCTCCGAGGGCGCCGACCACTGACCCGACGCCACGCTCTGGCAGGAACCGGTTGCCCGACAGGTTCGCGAGCTGCATCACGATCGCGACCGCCTCGAGTTCGTGTGCATGGCGCGTGCCCGATCCGGGCGCGCTCACAGCGGACCAGACCCCGTGTGCCGCGACGTCCTGACCGTATCGATAGGCTGCCGCTTCGTCGACCGTGAAGCCCCCCGGTTCGCGGGTCGCCAGGCCGACGATCGCCCCCCAACGCTCGTGGACCCGCTGGCAGGCGACGCACCGGTTGACCGACGTGACGCCAAGCATCGTCGCCTCCCGCAGGCGCGGATCGACCCGTCCCGGCACCAGATACGCCGTCACGAGGAACGGCGAGCGGCGCATGAGCCGGGGCAGCCAGCGTCGCATGGCACCGGGAGTGAGCTTCGGTCGAGCCCCGGAGCCTGATGGGGTGAGCACGCGGCCTCCTGCTCGTGCGTCGTCGCCGGAAGCCCGGCGACCTCAGCATACTCGCTTACTGCGGTACTTGCGCAATCAGCCAAGTATGACTACGATACGCACATGACCGAGATCGACGCCGATACCCTCGAGCGCTTCCGCCTCCATGCGGAGGTATGCAAGGTGCTCACAGACCCCAAGCGGCTGATGATCCTCGATGCCCTGCGGCACGGGAACCGGTCGGTGGGGGGCCTGGCGGACGCCCTCGGCGTGACCCTACCGAACGCCAGCCAGCACCTCGCGGTGATGCGCGCCGCGGGCCTCGTCGTGGGCAGCCGGTCCGGCACGACCATCACCTACCGCCTCGCCGAGCCCTCGATCGTCGAGGCGTGCGACGTCATCCATGGCATCGTCGAGCGCCGGATGGCCGGATCCGCGGCAGCGACCGCTGCGGTCCGGGCCTTACCGGGGCCTGGTACCGATGTCCTTCCCGTTCACCCCTAGCGTTCGTCCCAGCACAGCATCGGAGTCGATCATGGCCACCAAGACCGCCGTCCTGTCCCTGCGGGGCGATGGGCTCCAGTTCTCCGCCACGTCCGGCAGTGGCCACACCATCGTGCTCGATGACGGGGCAGGGGACCGCGGCATGCGGCCCTCGGAGCTCGTGCCCGTCGCGGTCGCCGGGTGCACGGCGATGGACGTCATCACCATCCTGCGCAAGAAGCGCCAGGTGGTCGAGCGCTATGAGGTCCGGGCGAGCGGTACCCAGCAGGACACGCCGCCCAACGAGTTCACGCGCATCGACATCGTCCATGTCGTCGAGGGCCCGGCCATCGAGGTCGAGGCCGTCCGTCGCGCGATCGAGCTGTCGGCGACCAAGTTCTGCTCGGTGGGTGCGACGCTCTCGAGCGGCCGGATGGAGATCCACCACGCCTACATCGTGCGTGACGGCCAGGGCGACGACCGGATGGCGGAGGTCCTCGTGACCGGCCCGGACCAGGACCCGCACGCCATGCCGGCGAAGGTCGAGCACGTGCACCACCATGCCGCGGGCGCCGGCACGACGACCGTCATCGTGCCGCGGGAGCCCTGACCCGACGGGCTCCCGTCCGCCTCATCTCGACCACCCCCGCGCTCGCTGGGCGCACGACACGAAAGGATCACCGCCCATGTGTGCACGAACCACCTGCCGCTCGTGTGGCAAGCCGACCTGGAGCGGCTGCGGCAACCATGTCGAGCGGGCCCTCCGGGGCGTCCCCCAGTCCCAGCGCTGCCAGGGTCACGCACGGACCGCGCAGGCGGAGACCTCAGCGCCCCCGAAGAGCGGCGGCTTCCTCTCGCGCCTGTTCGGCGGGGGATGACGCGACGATCGTCGCGGTAACCCGGCGAGCGCCTGCCTGTCGTCAGGAGCCGACCCGGGCGGCCGACCGATCCGCTCGGTCGATGGCCTCGACCGCGCGGCGGACATCGTCGCCCACCAGATCGGCATTGATGGCGATCGCCGCCGCCGATCCCGCCCCGGCCGAGGTGATGACCTGCGACCGCGGGTCGACGACATTCCCGGCTGCCCAGACGCCGACCGTGCTGGTCCGTCCCGTGGCATCGACCACGGGGAACCCAGCCGCATCGAGGTCGCAGCCGAGGCCAGCCAACAGGCCATCGGCATGTGGCACGTTGACCGGTCGGACGAACACGGCTGCGCGCGGATCGACCCGGCCGTCGACCAGTTCCACGCCCGTCAGCCGGTCGGCCTCGATCATCAGACGAGCGACCTCGCCATGCGCCAACCGCACGCCGCGTGCCTCGAGGAGGACGCGCTCGTCGGGGCCCAGGGTCAGCGTGTGGGCGAAGAAGACCACGTCGTCGGACCACTGGCGTACCAGCAGCGCGTGCTGGACGGCGTCCGGCCTGATGCCCAGCACCCCGACCGGTTGGTCGCGGACCTCCCATCCGTGGCAGTACGGGCAATGCAGCAGGTCGCGGCCCCATCGCTCCCGGACACCGGGGATGTCCGGGAGCACGTCGCGCACGCCAGTGGCCATGAGGATGCGGCGCGCATCCAGCAACCCGCCCCCCGCGAGGTGGACGGAGAACCCCGGCTCGATCGTACCGACGTGGCCCTCCATGATCTCCACCCCGTAGGCCCGGACCTCGGCGCGACCGGCCGCCAGGAGGGCCCCGGGAGGCATGCCATCCCGGGACAGGAATCCCTGCATGTGGGCCGCGGGCAGGTTGCGTGGCGACCCGGCGTCGATGACCGCGACCCGGCGCCGCGCCCGGCCGAGGACCAGCGCCGCGCTCAACCCAGCCGCACCGCCACCGACCACCACCACGTCGTATCGGGTCGACGTCATCGCAGCGCCCACCACGGACGACGCCAGCCATCCGCCGTCCGCAGACCATGGCCGAAGGCCAGATCCGCCACGATGTGCGAGAACCAGGCGAGGCCGCCGACGAGCCAGAACCCTGACAGGATGCCTGCCGCCGCGAGCCCGATGACGAGGAGTGGCGGCACCGGATGATGCAGCGCGTTGAAGAGCGGGACCGCCCGGGCCGCCATCTGGCCCCGTGCGTGCGGTCGGCCGATGCCCAGCAGGACCGGCAGGTGAGGCACGATCCCGAAGGCCAGCAGGACCACCAGCCCGACTCCCCGCTGGTCTGCCAGCGTGTTGGCGTACACCCCGATGAGGAGCCCGGGCACCAGCCAGAGGAGCCGGGGCGGGAGCCACCCTCGGGCGGAGCTCGCCGATGGCCCTCCCGGAGTGCCGGGAGTGTGTCGGACGCGGTCGGATCCCAGGGTGCGGACGTCGGTCGTCATGCCACGGTCCGCGGCTCGAGGACGACCACCGCGGTCTCGCGAGATCGCCTGATGGCCAGCCCATCGAGGTCGTCACCCCAGCCTGGGTACTCGGCGAACCGCAGCCACAGTCGCTCGCGCTCCTCGCCGACCGCGGCGCGGGCGTGCACGGCTCGGGATCCGGTGGGCAGCGTCACGGTGGTATCCGGCTGCTCTTGGAGGTTCAGCCACCATGCGGGCTCGGCGTCCGCCCAGCCATTCATGGCCAGGGTGACGAGGTTCGGACCGTCCTCGTAGAAGCCGACGATCGCGACACGTGGCTGTAGCGTGCGCCGCCCGACGGTCGTGAGTCGCAGCATCCCGAACCGGTTGCCGGCGTCCGGCTGCTGGAGGCCGAACCGGCCTCCGGTCAACCGGTATGCGGTGCGATGCAGGGCCCAGAAGGTCCGGATCGATGATCCGAGGTGGCGTCCGCCTCGCCTGGGCGGGTGTCGCGGTCATGCCGCACCCGCATTGGTCGCGATCCCGACGGCGGTCCGAGGGGTGTTGGAAGGACGGTCGAGGTTCGTCGCCTCGGCCGCGGCCTCCACCATCAATGGGGCGTCCTTGCGGAAGCCCTTGAAGGTCATCCACAGTCCGAGTGACAGCTCCCAGACGAAGATCGGAGCCACGCCGATGGTGTGCCACGCGGTGTCGGCTGCGGTGACGCCAAGGATGTATCCGACGACCCACGATGCGAACAACGGCGCGCCGATGAGACCGAGGATGGGGATGGCACGCGGCACGAGCTGTGAGCGGAGCATCAGCCAGCCGAGCAGGAAGGCATTGAGGGCAGGCACACCGGTGCCCAGCACGAATGACCAGTCCCGGACGGCGATGAACGACTGCTGGACCGTGACCAGGGATGCGGCGTCGGCCTCGTTCGCGCCCGTCGCGCGGAGCGTGACGATGGCGAGGATGGCGACCGTGCCGATCATGAGCACGGCGGCTTCGAAGATGCGACTGGCGACGAAGCCGATCGCGAAGCCCTCGTTCTGGCGTCGCACGACCGAGTAGAGCGCGACGGCGGTCCCGATCGCGGCGAGGCAGTTGATGATGTCAAAGGCGGCGCCCAGGCGGACCTGACCGTCGGCGCCCGCACCGAGGATGTAGGCGGGGTTCGTGAGCGCCGGGTCGAGCAGGAAGACAGCCGGGATCGAGCTGATGAACGTGATCAGGTAGAGGATGCCAGCGACGAGCGCAGTCTTGCGCAGCGGGGTGCTTGTCATTGGTCAGTCTCCTTGTCGAGAGTGGATGCGCGTGGGCGCAACGGCATATGACGTGTCGGGGTCTGGGGCTTCGATGCGCGTGACCGAGACCAGTGGCAGGCCCAGGTCACGCACCTTCTGGAGCAGACCGTGGAGCGCCGCCTGGTCGGCGACAGGACCGCTGATGATCGTGGTCCCGTCGCCTGCCGGGCTGACGGTCACCCCGTCGAACCAGGCGTCCCAGTGCGCGTCGAGGCGCCCCGCGAGCCGGATCTCGTAGCGTCCGGCCCCGGAGCGACCGGGTGTCGAGGAAGGTCGATCGGTCATCACAGTCCTCATGCGTGTTGCCACCCGTGAGCCCGAGCCGGCGATACCGACTGGGTCACTGGGGACACCATGGGGGCGGATGTGATGAGCACGCATCACCACAGGTGATGAGCGAGGTGATGGATCTTCGCGGGTATCAGCGCAGGGAAGGGCCCAGGGTGGTCGGACCCGGCGCGTCCTCGGGCTACGTCCCGGGCGGCGATCTCCCGCGCGCGCGACAGCAGCCCAAGCTCGGTGGCCCGGCGTACGGCTGCCCTTCGATCGTGCACGCCCAGCTTGGCGTAGATGTTCCTGGTGTGGGTCCGGATGGTCGGTAACGACACCGTGAGCTCGCGCGCCATATCCGGCCCATCGAGGTCGCTCTCCAGGAGTCGGAGGACCTCCAGCTCGCGCTCGCTGAGCGGCTCGACGAGTGGCTGGGCGATGCGGGGACCGCCGTCCGTCACGACGCTGGCTGCAAGGAGCCTGCGGACGAAGCCCGGTGCGTCCGATCGCTTCGCGCTCAGCCGCAGGAGCGCCTCCATGGGCAGACCCTCGTCGAGGAAGATCCGGGCGTACCCTTCCGGCTCGGCCAGGGCGATCGCGCGCCCGAGCGATGCCTCGGCCGCGGCCGTGTCGCCGATGGCATGATGCGCGAGCGCCTGCACGACCAGGATGTCGATGACGTTGCCCGCGCGGCCGCCCCTGTCGGCCGCCGCCGCGAGACGAGCCAGGAATGCGAGGACGTCGTGAACGGTGCGTTCGGCCCGGTCGCGGATTCCCTCGGCCAGCGTCACCCTGGCCAGGGTGACGTGCTCGTATTCGCGGAGGTACGTGAGCTCGTCGGCCGTGGACAGGCCACGTTCGCGCACCCAGGCCGAGGCGTCCGGCAGGTTGCCTGAGGCGACCCACATCCGTGCCCGCAGCGCGGAGATCGGGCGCACCTCGGGCGCGAAGTCTGCCACGTACCGATGCTCGGCCTCATCGAGCAGCGCGAGTGCGCCGTCAATGTCGCCGTCGATCTGGCGGAGGCGTGCCGCCGCGACGCGCGACCGATAGGGGTTCTGCGGCATGCCGTTCTCCTCGCCCAGCTCACGGCTGGCCAGGAGATGCTGCCTCGCGGTCTCGAGGTCGCCCCGCTCACGGGCCACGTCGGCGAGGCCCACATGCATGTCAGCGGCACCGCGCAGCACCGGTCCGCCGGCGCTCTGGGCGAGTCGCAGCCCGCGCTCGTACGTCCGCTTGGCGTCACTCAGCCGACCCTGCGTGATCTGCAGGTCCGCCAGCGTGACGGCACCGCCCACGACGTCCGCAAGATGCCCGGCCCGCTGCAGGCTCGCCATGCCGTCGGCGTACCATGTCTGCGCAGCCTCGAGATCGCCGCTCGACCAGTAGGCGAGACCCAGGAGGGCGGCCGCGCCGCCGCGCCGGAGCAGGTCGGCATCCCCGGCCAGGTCCAGTGCCTCCTGGGCATGGGTGATGGAGCCGGCCACATCGCCACGCATCCGGGCCAGCCCGGCCCGGTGCATCGCGATCGCACCTGGCAGGCGAGCGAGCCCCGGTCGATCGGTGACCACCACCCCATCCCCCGGTTCGCCCCCCTCGTCCCGTGAGGCTAATGGGGTGTCCAGCAACCGTTCGGCGGCTCGCAGCAGCTCGTCCACACCCGCAGCGTCCCCGGTGGACAACAGGGCACTGGCATATCCGACGGCGAGGATGGGCCTGCTGCGGAACAGCTCGTCAGGGAGTGCCTCGAACCAGCCGCGCAAGGCCCGCTCCTGGCGAAGCCGGTTCATGTCCGGGGCGGCCAGCTCGATCAGGTCGGCAGCCCGCTGGACGTCCCGGCCGGCCAACGCGTGCACGATGGCGCTGGACCGCTCGCCGTTGTCCTCGAACCATGCAGCCGCCCGACGATGGAGCCCCGGGACGAGGTCGGGGTGTTCGGCCAGCAGGTGCGCTCGCAGCACATCCGCGAAGAGGTGGTGGTACCGATACCAGCGGCGGCGATCGTCGAGCGGGACCATGAACAGGTTCCGTCGGTCGAGCGTCTCCAGCATGACCGTTGCGTCGCCCAGACCCGTGACCGCATCGCACAGCGGGCCACTGAGGCGGCTCAGGATGGACGTCTGCAGCAGGAAGCTCCGGACACCAGCCGGCTGACGTTCCAGCACCTCCTCGACCAGGTAGTCGACGACATATCGGTCATCACCCGCGAAGCCTTCGATGAAGCTCGTCGCATCATCCCGACCCTGCAGCGAGAGGCCGGCCAGCTGGAGCGCGGCGATCCAGCCTTCGGTCCGCCGCTCGAGCGCATCCACGTCGTGGGCGCTCAGCCGCAGACCCATCGGCCCATCGAGATAGGCTGCGGCCTCGTCGGCGGTGAAGCGGAGGTCGCCCGCGCGGATCTCGAGCAGATCGCCACGCACCCGGAGACGCGCCAGCGGCAATGGAGGATCGACCCGGGTGACGATCACCAGGTGCGTCGCGGGAGGGAGGTGCTCCACGAGGAATGCCATGGCGGCGTGGACCTCCGGCGCCACGATGACGTGGTAGTCGTCGAGCACCAGGGTGACGTCCGTCGCCGCGCCGCCGAGCTCATTCAAGAGCGAGGTCAGGACGCCCTCGATGGGTGCTCCGGACGCGGCCAGGAGCCGGCGCGCCTCTTCGCCGATCCCCGGGACCGCCGTCCGGATCGCCGCGATGAGATAGGCGATGAACGAGGCAGGATCATTGTCGCCATCGTCGAGGGCAAGCCAGGCCGTTGGTCGCGGGCCGGCCGAGCTGCCCAGCCGTTGCGCGACCAACGTGGTCTTGCCAAAGCCTGCGGGCGCCGAGACGAGCGTCAACCTCGACTCGAGCCCTCGGCTCAGCCGCTCCACCAGGCGTGGGCGCGGGATCAGGTCGTCCCGCGGCCGCGGGACGTAGACCTTGGTCTCCAGGAGCCTGATGCCGGTGTCGGGTGGCATCACGCGGCGCGCATCCGTGACCCTCGTGACCGGGCGGTCAACGGTAGTAGCTGCGACCTGAGGACCGCAGTCCCTGCGCCACGGCCTGGATGGCGCTACCGGCAGCTGCCGCATCGGTATCGCCCTTGACGAGGGCCTGGACCTGGTTGCCCATCTCGGTCTCGATCTCCGGCTCCCAGAGCCAGTTGAGTGGCGTGATGGCGTCATCGAACATGGGCAGGAACTCCCGTGCCACTGCGTCGTGGATGGCGACGTTCGACGAGGGAATCGGTGAGTAGGTCTGAAGCCCCTCGACGACGGCCTTGTCCACCTCAGGCCGGCTCGCATACTCGAGGAATGCGTAGACGGCGTCACGGCTCGCGGCAGACTGGGCCGGCAGCGCGAAGCCACCCCAGGCCAGGATCGAGCGAGCCTTCGAGGTCCCATCGAACGCGGGCAGCGGCGCCACATGCGCATCGAAGGGCACTGTCGGCGAGCCTGCCAACAGTTGCGGGAGGAGCCAGGAGCCGTTGTAGGTCATGGCTGCCTTGCCCTGCAGGAACAGCAGCTGCATCGTCGCGTAATCCGTGGCCCCGGCCCCCTCGAGCAGGACACCCGACGTGCCGAGGTCGGCGATCGCCCGGAAGGCCTCGATCCATTCGGGGCTGTCGTATCCGATGTCACCCCTGATGGTGCTCTCCACGAATGCCATCGGGTCGCCGCCGCGATCGGCGATCATGGGCAGCAGCCACATGACGAGCATCGAGTCGAAGGGGGTGTCACCGGCGCAGAAGACGAGCGGCGCCGCTCCGAGGATGGACAGCGGCCGCACCATGGCCTTGAGGTCAGCGAGTGTCGCCGGTGGTTCGAGGCCCGCCCGGTCGAGCAACGCCTTGTTGTAGTACAGGCCCGTGGTCTGGACGCCGCGGGTCAGGGCGAGAGGGAAGGCTCGCGTACCGCCTCCCAGACCCGCGAGATGGAACTGCTCCGGCACCCGCGAGAGCACATCGGCCATCGCCGGGTCAGCATCAAGGTCCGCCAGCAGGCCATCGCGCGTCCACGCCCGCACGAACAGGCCGTCGATGACGATGAGCCCCACCGGTTCACCGGACGCCAGCGTGGCCCGGGCCAGCCGATCCCATTCCGGCCCAAGGCCCGCCAGCGCACGGATGTCCCAGTCGATGGCGGGGTGCTGTGCCCTGAAATCGTCATAGACCTCTTGTCGTGCGGCGTCGGCCGTCGGATCACCACCGCTCGACAGGAGGGTGATGGGCCCGGAGAGGATGCGCGCGTCCGGGTGGACCGAGGCCGCCACCGCGTTGCCGGCGCTCCGGAGGACCGCGGTCGCAGTGCTGCCGCTCTGCGGGGTGCACGCGGCCAGCAGAGGCGCGACGGCACTGCTGGCGCCGATGACCGCCCCAAGCCTGAGCACGTCCCGACGACTGCGCATCCGCGTCCATGAGCTCTCGCCCGGTCGCACCATTGACTCCTCATCGTCGACCCTGGGTGTCGAGGTACCGGAGGCCCCGCCCCCACGTCCGTGACCGCGCAGAGTATCCTGCCGCCGATTCGTTCCCGCTCGTGAGTCGTGATGGTGCCGGCGATGCTTGAGAGCTGCAGAGACCCGCACGCCGCTGCGGATCGGACGCAGATGCTGCTGTCGCTGGTCGCCGAGTGAGGCGCGAGGCGCGATCTGCCACGACCCGGCAACCGTGATCCGGACGCGCAACCGGTCGGCATCACTGCATCACTCGCGCCGAGAAGGCACCATCGACCTGCTGTTCCTGCTGCCGGTCCTGGCGCTCCTGGCCGGCTTCCTGCTCTACCCGCTCGCGTACGGCGTGGTGCTCAGCCTGCATGACACGCAGGGCTTCGACCTCACGAACTTCGTGGGTCTGGACAACTACACGCGTGCCATCTTCGGCGACGCCGTCTTCCACCAGGGTCTGGGGAACACGGTCCTGTTCACCGGCGTTGCCGTCGTGCTCGTCACGGGGCTCGGTCTGTTGCTGGCGGTGCTCGTCGACGGCGTTGGGCGCGGCACGACGTTCTTCCGCGTCGCGTTCTTCGCGCCGTTCATCCTTGCCCCGGTCGCGGTCGGCGCGGTATGGAAGTACCTGTACGCGCCGTTCTTCGGGATCGTGCCGATGGTCGGCTCGTCGCTCGGATTCGATACCCAGACCGTGGCCCCGCTGGCGGACACGGACATGGCGCTGTGGGCGATCATGGCCGCCTTCCTGTGGCGCTTCGCCGGCTTCAACATGGTCGTGTACCTCGCAGCCATCCGCGCGTTGCCGCACGAGTACTACGAATACGCGGTCCTGGAAGGCGCGGGCAGGTTGCAGCGACTCCGGCGGATCACCTGGCCGTTGCTCTGGCCACAGACGTTCACGCTCGTCCTGCTGACCACACTCGGGACCCTGCGCATCTTCGACATGGTCTGGATCATGACCGAGGGTGGCCCGTCGCACGCCACCGAGACCGTGGCCACGGACGTCTACGCGACCGCGTTCCGGTTCCTGCAGGTCGGCTATGCCCAGGCGATGTCGATGATCCTGCTGGTCGTGATCGTGGTGCTCGCGATCGTGGAGTACCGCATCCTCGATCGTCGCGCCGAGGCGGTGCGTTCGTGAAGGGACGACCTCGGCTGCGGCTGTCCACCGTGCTGCTGGGCGTGCTCGCCGTCGTCTGGCTGTACCCGGTGGTCTGGACCCTCGCGAATGCGATCAAGTCCAGCGCTGACGTCTATCGGGCGCCGTGGGACATCCCGTGGCCGCCGGCAGTCGACAACATCAGCGAGGCGTGGGCCCGCGGCCAGCTCGGCGTGGCACTGGTGAACTCGACATACGTCACCGCGATGACCGTCGCTGGCGTCCTTGGTCTTGCGGTCCTCGGGGCCTACTCGCTCGCGCTCTTGCGGCCGCCCTTCCGATTCGCCCTGTTCATGGCCGTGCTGGCGCCCCTCATCGTCCCGACGGAGGTGCTCATCGTGCCCCTGTTCTCGATGTTCCGGACGCTCGGCCTGGTCAACAGCCTGCCCGGGCTCGCGCTCAGCAACGTGGCGGCCAATGTGTCGTTCGCCACGATCATCCTCACGGGCTACTTCCGGGTCGATCCCCCGGGACGTCATCGATGCCGCCCGGATCGATGGAGCTGGCAGGGTCCAGGTCCTGGTTCGGATGGTCATCCCGCTCGCGCGGCCGGGGATCCTCGCGGTCGCCGTCCTGGTGGCGGTGTTCACCTGGAATGACTTCGGCGGGTCGCTGGTCCTGCTCCAGAAGCCCGATGTGTTCACGGTGCAGCTCGCCCTCAGCCGCTTCTCGACGTTCTACGCCACTGACCAGGGGCTGACCTTCGCGGGCATGGCGATCGCGATCCTGCCGCCACTGGTCCTCTTCCTGCTGCTCCAACGTGGCTTCATCCAGGGTCTGACCGCGGGCGTCGTGCGCCGCTAGGCAGAGGCCAGGGTCGGCCCGCCACGGCCCGAGGCGCACGTCGCTCGCAGCAGCGGTCAGGCAGCACGCGCGATGGACCGCTCATCCTCGACCAACCCGTCACGCATCCGGATGACGCGGTCCGTGCTGGCCGCGACCGCTGGGTCGTGGGTCACGATGACCGTGGTCTGGCCGCGATCACGGTTGAAGCCCCGCAGCATCGCCAGGACCTCACCCGAGCGCGCCGAATCGAGGTTGCCGGTCGGCTCGTCGGCGAGCAGCAGTCGCGGCGCGTTGACGAGCGCCCGAGCGAGGGCGACCCGCTGCTGCTCGCCCCCGGACAGCTCCATGGGCCGATGGCCGGCCCGTTCGGCGAGGCCGACCATGCCGAGCGCCTCGAGCGACGCCCGGCGCGCGGGCGTGCCGCGGACGCCGGCATAGTCCGCCGCGAGGGTCACGTTCTCGAGCGCGGTCAGGGTCGGCACGAGGTCGAAGGACTGGAACACGAAGCCCATGCTGCGTGCCCGGATCTTCGTCCGTGCCGCGTCCGAGAGCCGCGTGACGTCGGTGCCATCGAAGCGCAGCTCGGGCGCCGGCCCGTCGCCGGCGTCGGGCGAGTGCAGCAGCCCCAGGACGTGCATGAGGGTGGTCTTGCCGGAGCCCGAGGGACCCATGATGGCCACCATCTCGCCGGCCTGGATGCTGACGTCCACGCCGCGCAGCGCATCGAGGCTGTTGCGTCGGCTGAGGCGATAGGTCTTGCGCAGGCCGCGCCCTTCGAGCAATGTCATGGTCATCTCCTTCATTCGTAGCGGAGCGCGGCGACCGGATCGAGCCGGGCGGCGTTCCAGGCGGGCACGAGGCCGGCGACCATGCCGAGGATCGTGCTGAATGCGATGGCGAAGATCGCCGTGCGTGCGGTCAGGTCGAACAGGATCGTTCCCGAGCTGCGTCCGGCCTCGTTGGCGATGAACACCACGGTGGCGCCCAGGGCCAGGCCGATGAGCCCGCCGATGAGGCCGATGAGCGCGGCCTCCGCCACGAGCTCCCGGATGATCCGCCGCCGTGAGCTCCCGATGGCCCGCTTGATGCCGATCTCGCGGGTGCGCTCGGTGACGCTCATGGCCATCGTGTTGACGACCGAGAGTCCACCGACGATGAGGCTGATGAGCCCGACGCCGAGGATGATCGCGTTGAAGATGAGCGAGGCGCTGCCCACCTGCTGCTCCCAGTCGGCGCTGGTGAGGGTGGTGAGGTTGCCGAGTGTCTTGATGCGACTCGCCAGGGTGCCCGTGTCCATCCCGGCGGCGGGGTAGACGACGATCTTCGAGGCCAGCTCGTTCGCGTGGAGGGCCGCGCCGATGTTCGGCGGCAGCATGGCGAGGAACAGCTCCTGGGCCGCGGCGAGGGGCACCATGGCCGTGGAGTCCGGGGCGGTCAACGTCGGCTCAAGGACGCCCACGATGTCGAAGGTCGTCCCCCGCAGCGGGATCGTGTCGCCGGGGGCGAGCCCGAACTCGCGTGCCATGTCGGCGCCCAGGACGGTGACCCGGGAGCCCTCATCTGCCGCCGTCAGGAGGCGGCCCTGGGCTGCGTGGATGGCGAGCCTGTCCAGCCCGTGATCGGCTCCGGCCACGGCCCCGATGATGAGCTTGGGGATACCGAACCCGGTGGGCTTCACATCCTCGAACGGCATCTGCACCTGCGCGTCGACGGCGGCCACACCGTCCAGCGCGCGGATCTGGTCGACCAGCGCGACGTCGATGGGGATGAGGCCGATGCCCAGGCCGTTGCTCGAGCCGTCGCTGACCACGATCTTGCCGATGTAGTAGTCGCTGCCGCTCGCGAACAGGGTGTTGATCTTGTTGGCCATCGCGCTGAAGACGACCAGCGCCCAGATGCCGATGACGATGCCCAGGACCGTGAGCGTCGTCCGCAGCTTCCGACGGCCGAGGTTCCGCAGGAGGCCCATCACGCGGCCGCCCGGGGCTCGAGCACGACCACCGCTCGCTCCGTCGATCGCCTTGCGGCGAGGGCGTCGAGGTCGTCGCCCCAACCGGGGTAGTCACGGAAGGTGGCCCACAGTCGGGCACGTTCCTCGCCTGCCGCGACGCGGGCCCGGACGGCACGTGGACCATCCTTCAGCTCGACGACCGTCTCCGGCTGCGCCTGCAGGTTCAGCCACCAGGCGGGCTCGGTGTCCGCCCAGCCGTTCATGGCCAGCGTGACGAGGTTCGGGCCGTCCTCGTAGTAGCCGATGATCGCCACCCGTGGCTGGCCCGAGCGTCGCCCCACCGTCGTGAGGCGCATCATCCCGAACTTGCTGCCGGCCTTCGGTCGCGAGAGGCCGATCCGCCCGCCGCTGAGCCGAAGGAGGGCGCGGTGCCCCACCCAGGCGATCCGGACGGACAGGCGTGGGCTATTCGCCACGACCTGCACCTGGTCGGTGGTCATGCCGCACCCGCCGTCGTCGTGACCGTGCCCTGCGGTCGGACCGCCATTGCCGGGGCGTCCACGCGTCCCGCCTCAGCAGCAGCCGCGACCATGATGGGTGCGGAGGCCTTGAAGCCCTTGAAGGTCAGGTACAGGCCGAGCGAGAACTCCCACACGAAGATCGGCAGGACCATGAGCCCGGACACCGCGGAGACGTTGTCGATGACACCGAACAGCTGCAGCAGGACCGATACCAGCAGGATGGGCGCCCCGATGAGACCGAGCATGGGCAGCGCACGGGGCACGAGGCCCGATCGGTACAGCAGGGTGCCCAGGAGCAGGGCGTTGACGACCGGCATGAGGGTCTGTCCGACGAGGAACGTCCAGCTGTAGGTGGCGCTGAGCGACGCGCCCGTGGTGAGCAGCGAGGGCGCGACGGCCGCACTGGCCGCTGTGCCAAGGTCCTGTTGCAGGGTCACGAGCGACAGGAGGCTTACGACCCCCAGGAAGATCATGGCGCCCTCGATGACGCGAGACGTCACGAAGCCGAGCGCGAAGCCCTCGCTCTGCCGCCTGACCACGGGATACAGCGCGACCGCGGTGCCGATGCCGGCGAGGGCGACGATGAGCTCGAGCACGGTGCCCACGAGCACGCCCGTGACGCCGCTGTTGCCCAGGATCCAGGCCGGGTCGGTCTTCAGGGTGCCGTAGAGGGCAAGGGTGGGGATGGAGATGAAGGTGATGAGGTAGAACAACCCCGCGGCGAGCGAGCTCTTGCGCATCGGGTCCATCGGGACCCGCTTCGTGGCTGGGTTGCGAGTGGCGTTGGTCATGTCAGTCTCCTTGTTCGTTGGTCGGTGGGTGGCCTGGCTCGATCCGGAGGACCGAGACGAGTGGCAGGCCCGTATCGCGCACCTTCTGCAGCAGGCCGTGCAGCGCAGCCTGGTCGGGGATGACGCCGCGGAGGACCGTGGTGCCATCGCGCTCATTGGTGAGGCTCAGTCCGTCGAACCAGGCGGCCCAACGGGCACTGATGTGGCCCTTGATCCGGATCTCGTAGGGTCCGGCCTCATGGCGATCGCCGTCGATGTGTGTCGTGCCGCTCATCTACTCCCTTCGGCCAGCGTTGCGATCCGTCGCTGGTGTGAGCCCGAAGGTAGGAGCGGGTGTGGTGAGTGGGCATCACCACGTGTGGTGATTCGATGTGGTGGATCCTCGATCCAGACGCGAGCAGCCCGGAGGGTTCCAGGGCGGACTCAGCGCTCCTGGCGGTCGCCTGGAGACAGCAGGCCGAGCTCCCCGGCTCGTCGGACCGCAGCACGACGGTCGTTCACGCCGAGCTTGGCGTAGACGCTCTTGGTGTGGCTGCGCACGGTGTGCAGGGACACGACGAGCTCGCGCGCGATGTCCGGGCCGCTCAGGTCGGTGCCCAACAGGCCAAGCACCTCGAGCTCCCGTTCACTCAGCTGCTCGACCAGCGCCTGCTTCGTGCGCGTGCCGCCGCCCGTCTGACCAACTACCGCCAGGAGTCGACCGACATAGGACGGGGCGATGTCTCGTCTGGCGGCCGCCTGCAGCAGGGCCGCCATGGGTGGGCCTTCATCCGTGAAGATCCGGACGTAGCCCTCTGGCTCGGCCATCGTCAGGGCGCGTTCGAGCGGCCCAAGCGCGGACGGGATGTCGCCTCGCATCTGCTCGGCGAGCGCCTGCAGGATCAGGACCTCGATGACGCTGCCGCTCCGCTGACCTTCATCGGCGGCCCGCAGGAGACGACCCAGCAGCTCCACTGCCACGCGCGCCGAGTCGTCAGCATGTTCTCGTTGGGCTCGAGCCAGGAGCACCCTCGCGAGGGTGATGTGCCCGAATTCGCGCAGGTACGTCAGGTCATCCTCAGCCGCCAGACCCTGCTCCCGAGCCCAGGCGCTGGCTTCGGCCAGCTTCCCCTGCACGACCCACACGCGCGCTCTCAGTGCGGCGATGGGCCGCACATCCGGCAGGAAGGCACTCAGGTACTGGCGCTCCGCCTCGTCAAGGAGGTCGATCGCGCCGTCCAGGTCCCCTTCGGCCATGCACATCCGAGCCATGGCGACTCGCCACCGGTACGCGTTCTGTTCCAGGCCCGCCTGCTCGCCCAATTCCCTGCTCATCACCAGTTGCTGCCTGGCGGCTTCAACATCACCCCGTTCGAGGAAGAGCCCGCTCATGCCCACGTGCATGTCGGCCGCTCCCCGCAGGACCGGCGCGCCATGCTGCGTCGCACGTTGGAGCCCTCGTTCGTAGGTGCCCATCGCATCCCGGAGTCGACCTTGCGCGATCCGGATGTCGGCCAGGGAGATGGCGCAACCGATGACGTCCGAGATGTACCCAGCCTTCTCCAGGTTGGTCGCGCAATCGACATACGAACGGTGGGCGTCCTCAAGATCGCCACGCCGCCAGTAGGCGAGCGCCAGCAAGCCTGCGGGGGGCCCCCGTCGGATATGGTCACCCTCAGGTGCCAGCTCCAGCGCCAGTCGGGCGTACCGAATGGCGTTCGCGATATCGCCCACGATCAGGGCGCTTGCAGCACGAAACGTGCCGATCAAGCACGGCAGAGCCCGGAATTCCTCCTGGTCCACCACGACCATCCCGGGCGTCGAGTGGCCTGGCCCCTCCGGCGCTGTGTCCAGCCACCGCTCGGCGTTCCGCAATCGAGTCTCGACGCCCTCCAGCTCGCCGACGAGCAGCAAGGTGCCAGCGTAGTGAACGCTGAGCACGGGTCGGCGCTGGACGACGTCGCTCGGGAGTGCCTGGAGCCAGCCGAGCACGGTGGCCTCCTGTCGCGTCTGGCGCATCGCTGGCACGGCCAGCTCCATGAGGTCCGCCGCTCGTGCGAAGTCCTCGGCGGCCAGTGCGTGGCGGATGGCCTCGGGGCGATCGCCGTTCGCCTCGTACCACTCGCAGGCCCGGCGGTGCAGGTCCGGCACCTGGTCAGACCGCTCGTCCAGCAGGTGCGTGCGCAGCACATCGGCGAAGAGCTGGTGGTACCGATACCACTGACGCCGGTCGTCGAGCGAGACCAGGAACAGGTTCCCCCGGTCCAGCGCCTCCAGCATGGCCTTGCCACCGTCGTGGCCGGTGACGGCATCGCAGAGCGGGCCGTTCAGCCGGCCCAGGATGGACGTCTGGAGCAGGAAGTCCCGGACGTCGGCGCCCTGACGCTGGAGGACCTCCTCCACCAGGTAGTCGACGATATAGCGGTCGTCCCCGGCGAAGCCCGCGATGAACCCGGCGATGTCGTCACGTCCCTGGATCGAGAGCGCCGCGAGCTGGAGCGCCGCGATCCAGCCCTCCGTGCGGCCTTCCAGTGCGGCGACGTCCCGCGTGGCGAGACCCAGGCCCATCATCCCGTTGAGGTACGCCTCGGCCTCGTCGGGGGTGAAGCGCAGGTCCCCGGCGCGGATCTCCACGAGCTCGCCACGCGCGCGGAGCCGGGCCAGTGGCAGTGCCGGGTCGGAACGCGTGGTGATCATCAGGTGCAGCCGTGGAGGGAGGTGCTCCAGCAGGAAGGTCATCCCGTCCTGGATCTCGCGGGCGTCGACCATGTGGTAGTCGTCGAGCACCAGCACGATGTCCCTGGGCATCGCGCCAAGCTCGTTGAGCAGGCTGGCCAGGATCGTTTCGATGGGTGGTGGCTGGGGACCCTGCACGAGGGTGAGCGCGTTCGCACCGGTCCCGGGTGCCACCGACTGTAACGCCGTGATCAGGTACGTCCAGAAGGCCACCGTCTGGTTGTCGCCCGGGTCAAGCGACAACCACGCCAGGGCGGGTCCGTCAGCGCCGGCCCCGGCAAGCCACTCGGCCAGCAATGTCGTCTTGCCGAAGCCAACCGGCGCGGAGATGAGGGTCAGCTTCGACTCCGTTCCGAGCGCCAGCCGGGCGCTCAGTCGCGGACGGGGCACCAAGCCACGTCGGGGCCTGGGGGCGTAGAACTTGGTCTCGAGCAGCGGGATCGCCATAACCCTCTCCGCTCCGGACCGCTCGCACGAGCGTCACGCGGCGCCACGGTCGCACGCCCCGATCGCGGGTCGTGTCGGCGGCGGCTACACGTGCGGCGCGACGCCCTCGGCGAGCTGTTGCATCAGGTCGATCTGGGCGGCGTACTCCAGGAGCGGGAGGTGGCTGCGCGTGACGAAGTCGACCGGCACGCCCGCCCGCTGCCGGAGGTCGAGCATCGCCTCCACCAGCTCGTCGGGGGTCCCCGCGAAGGTGGCCCTGCCCCGCAACAGGTCGGCATCCGCCCGCGCGAACGGCGGCGGCGAGGAAGGCGGAAGCGGTCTGGTCGCGGACGCCTCCATGTCGGAGTACTTCCAGTACATCGCCCAGAGGACGTCGCGATAGCGCGCGAGCGCCGCATCCCGCGATGGCCCGGGCAGCAGCACCGAGTAATGCACGAACCGGAAGGTCGCCGGGTCACGCCCGATCCGCTCGCACTCGTCGAGCACCCAGCCGACCATCGGCAGGAACTTCTCGGTGGGCACGTTCGCGAAGATGCCGTCCGCGAGACGCGCGGCCCGCCGGATGGCAGGCTCGGCGCCACCGCCGATGAGCACCGGGATGCGCGTCGAGGGCACCGGGCGGACACCCAGCGTCGGCAGGTCGTAGACGGCACCGTGGTGCGTGAAGGGTTCGCCGCTCCAGGCCTGGGGCAGGATCGCCAGGATCTCGTCCATGGCCACGCCGCGCCGGCGCGCATCGGCACCCAGCCCCGCGTACTCGACCTCCGACCAGCCAAGGCCCAGGCCAAGGGTCAGTCGGCCGTGGCTCAGGAGCTGGACGGTCGCGGCGTCCTCCGCCAGGCGCAGCGGGTGGTGCAGTGGCGCCAGCACGACGCCGGTGCCGATCTCGATGCGCGAGGTCGCCATCGCGAGCGCGGCGCTGACCACGAGCAGCGAGGGCATGTAGCCGTCATCGACGAAGTGGTGCTCCGTCGTCCAGACCGACGAGAAGCCGAGCCGCTCCGCCTCGACGGCCAGGCGAACGGTCTCGTCGTACGTCCGGGTCCAGTCCGTCTCGCCCGGTCGGAGCTGTGCGCTGAGGAGTCCGAAGCCAAGTCCCATGATCGGCGACGATAGCAGCCCGGAGCTCGACGGGCTCCGGATCGCCGGCCGGCAGCCTGGTCGAGTGGCTATCCTCGGTGGGTGACGCACGCCCAGACCGGCATCTTCGCGCTCGGCACGATGTCGCACACGTACCTCGAGTTCCTGCTGCGTCCGGGCATGGCGCCGCGCGACGTCGTCCAGCGTGTCGCCAGCCTCCGGGAGCCACGCACGACCATCGGCGGCGTCAACCTCGTGGCCGGCTTCCGGCCGGAGCTCTGGGCGCTGGTCGCTCCCGATGCCGCCCCGGATGGTCTGACGGGATTCAACGAGCCGATCGTCGCCCGCGACGGGTACACGCTCCCCGCGACGCAGTGTGATGTCGTCATCTGGATCACCGGCGCCGCCTATGACATCGTGTTCGATGTGGCGCGCTCCATCGTCGGGGCCCTGGCAGGGCACGCGACGCTCGCGACCGAGTTGGTCGGCTGGCCCTATCACCAGGACCGCGACCTCACCGGTTTCGAGGATGGCACGGAGAACCCGACCCTCGTGGAGGCGACCGCGGCGGCCATCATCGACGCCGGTTCGCCGGGCGAGGGCGGCAGCGTGCTGCTGCTCCAGCAGTGGGAGCACGATGCGATCTCGTGGGAGCTGCTGCCGGTCGAGGACCAGGAGCGCGCGATGGGCCGACGGAAGCTCGATAGCGAGGAGCTGGATCCGAAACCGCGCGACTCGCACGTGGCGCGCACCGACCAGGACTCGTTCGGCAAGATCTTCCGGCGCAACATCGGGTACGGCAGCGTGACCCGCCACGGCACCATCTTCGCGGGCTTCAGCCAGGACCGCGGCCGCCTCGACGCGATGCTCCGGAGCATGTGCGAGGGACCTGGTGGCGGTCGCGATCGCCTCACGCACTTCACGCATGCCCTCACGGGGGCGTACTACTTCGTGCCCTCGATCGACGCGCTCGCGGCGTTCGCGGTGGATCGAGCCGGACCGGTAGCGACCCGAGCTCAGCTCATCACCGCGATCGCGCCCGACAGACGCCGGGCATGTCGAACGTCAGCTGTGACGCGCTGTCGGGTCGTCACGGCACCACCCTCGAAGGCCATGTCGTGGAGCAGTCCGCGGCCTTGGCGGGCGCGCTGCACACCTTCGTGTCCCGCCGCAGCCCCAGCTACGGCGTGACCCACATCAGGTCCGCACGGAACTCATAGCCCCACGGCAGGCCGGAGTTCTCCCCCCCATTCCGCAGGTGCTTGCCATCGTAGACGTTGCCGGGATCGGCGATGCGGTCGCCTTCGAAGCCGTTGACGAGTTCGCCCGGCGTTGGGGACATGGTCGCCGCAGCGCTGGAGGGCTCGGGCGCGAGGGACGCGTCTGGCGACGGTGGATCCGTCACGATGGGCGCGGGCACTGACGGCTCGGGCTCGACGGGGCCTGGCTGTGCAGACGGTGCATCGGGGCTTGGTGAGGCGGTATCCGGCACCGGCGTTGGGACTGCAGAGGGCGCCACCGTGGACTCCGGTGTTGGCGCTGCGGAGGGTGTCGCACTGGGCTCGCGCGTTGGCGACGTCGTGGGCTCGAGCGCAGGCGCCGGCGTTGCCCTGGGTGTCGACGTTGCGTCGACGGGTCTCCCACCCCCAGTCACGCGTTCAGTCGCTGCCGGGGATGCGACCGGAGACGCACCTACGTCTTGAGCGAGGACCGCCAGCGGCGGTACCAGCGTGACGACCAGCAGGGCCACCTGCAGGAGCGCCAGGAGCCGCGACCGATGTGTGACCTGTCCCGTGGCTGGACTCCAACATACCGTCGACGAGCGAGGATGAGCCTCGCGACCCCGGGCGAGGCTGATGTGGACGTCCCGGCGGTCCACAGCGTACATGGCTCGTTCGCGGCCCCGTCGGTCGCGGGGTCGCGCCAGCCGCTCACGCGAGCGAGAACCGTCGGATGGGCCCGGTACAAGAGTCGTGCTGCGCGGGTGGTACCGCCATGTCAGCGCCGCCTTCCGAGCCCGCTGAGGTTCGCTGAAGAAGCGTCGACCACTCTGACGTCCTGGGTCATCACGTTGGCGCTCCGCACTCCCGGGCGGGTCGGCGATCGGAGTCCCTTGGGTGCGGCCTGCGGCGAGAAGTACGTGGCCGACAGGAGGACCACGGGCGAGTCGCGCATGCGCAGATGTCGTCGCGCGCCCCGGACGATTGGATGGCCAGGCCCGGGACGTCGGGGCCCACCCGTTGGCTCACGCTCGGAACGCAGCCGGATGACGGCCCCGATGGCCACGCCGGCGATTCGGACGCCGCGGCGTTCGCCGCCCGGAACGAGACGCGGATGGCCGACGGCTACCGCGAGATGGTCGCGTTCCTCCTCACGAAGCGATCGTCGCGCGAGGACATGACCGAGGAGCGCGACCGACGAGTTGCTGGTTCGGGCAGGCCGGCGACGGCTCAGGGCCGAGGGTGGGTGACCTGCGAGCGTTCGGCTAGCGCACGTCGTCGGCGATCACGACGCGCGCGAAGCGATCGCCGAGCGCGGCGAGGTTCGCGTCGTGAACAACACGGGCCGGGATGACCTCGTGTCCGTACAGCGGCAAGTCGCGAGTGGCGCAAGCGTCGGCCACGACGCAACAGGCATGGCCGAGCTCGGCCGCCGCGCGCAGCGTGGACGACACGCACATGTGAGTCATGGCACCCACGACCACCAGGGGCTGCCGGCCCCCGGAGTCGAGCACGGCGGCCAGGTCCGTCAGGGTGAACGCCGACGGGGCGGTCTTCTCGACGATGGCCTCGCCCGGTTGCGGTGTCAGCTCTGCTACGAACTGGCCGCCGGGGCCTGCGCGGTCGAACATCGCCCCTGGGGCGCCCGCATGGGCAACGTGGACGACCCTCGCGTCGGCCGCACGCGCCCGCCCCAGCACTTCGGCGGCGCGCGCGATCGCGGCTTCTACACCGTCGAGCACCAATGCCCCGGTCCGGTACTCCTCCTGCCAGTCGATGAGCAGCAGTGTCGCCGTCTCAAGACGCGGCACCGGGAGGGCGGCATCGCGCATCTCGAGAAGCGTCTTCGGTCGTGTCATGCAGGGATCATGCCACCGCCGCCGGCATGTCACCCTTGGCGGCGACCAGGGTCACCGCAGCCGGAGGCCACGGCGTGACTCGCCCAGCGGCCACATCCGACCGGAGCGCCGCCGCTCTCGGATCGGCATGGTCGCGCCGCCGCCGCTGCCCGTCCCGCCCGTGCGGTACGCGGGCACGGAACGGGTGGTCGCGATCCTCGCTGATGGCCTCATCGCGTGCGGGCACCATGTGACCCTGTTCACGTCCGGCGATTCGAATGCGGGCAGCGACACGGCCCCGGTGGTTCCCGAGGCCATCTGGACCCAGTGCTTCCGGAGCGACGTTGTGCGCTACCAGATGCTCTCTCAGGCGCGGCGGCGTGGGCACAGGCCGAGCGTTTCGATGTGCCGCATGAGGCGTCTACCACGCCCTCATGCAGCGCTTGCCAGTCGACCGCCGGTCTCTTTGTCCCGGAGCAGCGCGTAGCTGCTCGCGAGGAGCGGGCTGCTTCGCTTGCGAAAGAGGTCAGGCGATCGGCCCTACGCTTCGCGGACGGGAGACTCCTCGGTCCGGGCGACGGCGCCCATCGACTGACGGCACGCGTGCTCTCCCGCTCCCTGCCGGAACCGAGGGGCGACATGGTCAGCTATAGCCGCGGGGGTCGACCGTCCGGTCGTTGCGGCGCACCTCCCAGTGCAGATGCGGGCCGGTCGCGTTGCCGGTGGAGCCCATGTAGCCGATGAGCTGGCCGCGCCGGACCGTCTGGCCGGCCCGGACCCTCCGACGGGGCTCCAGATGGGCGTAGGTCGTCGAGAAGCCACCGCTGTGCCCGATGACGACGACGAACGCGGGGTCGCTGTCATAGGGGTTGTAGCCGACGAACGCGACCACGCCGTCGTCCGCCGCGTGGATGGGCGTGCCGGTGGCGCCCGCGATGTCGATGCCGTCGTGGAAGTGGCCGCAGGAGCCGCGCGGGGGCTCGAGATAGAAGCCGGTGCAGCCGTACTCCTGGGTGACATAGCCCGCCGCGGGCCAGAGGAAGCGGCCCGTGCCGCCGACGGGTCCCGGGGCGGCATGCTGCCGTTGACGTGCGGCACGACGCCGGGCCTCGGCCTCCCTGCGCTGGGCCGCCGCCCGGCGCTCCGCTGCCCGAACCAGTCCCGCGATCCTCCTGTCGAGGCGCTGCTGCGCGCGCTGGTGTTCCCGCGCGATGGCCCGCGCCTGGCGCTGGTTGGCGGCGATGCGATGGGCGCGCCGGAGCTGCTCCCGCTGCCGGGCCTCGACCTTGCGCTCGAGTGCCTGGGCCCGGCGCTTCTGGGTACGCAGCTGCGCCTGCTGGGAGCGCAGGTCGGCGGCCGCGTCCTGGGCTGCCCGCCGCAGCTGGTCCGTGCGGTACCGGGTCGCCGCGCTCACTGCCCGCAGCGAGTCGAGCGCGGCCTGGTCCTCGCTGATCGACCGCGCCATCTGCGCGTCCTCCGCGGCGTAGGCCTCGTAGGCGGAGGCGGCGGTCACCACGTCGCTGAACGACCCCGAGGAGATGATCCGCTCGAGGAGGCTCGCCTGTCCCACCCGGTAGGCGTCGGCGAGCCGCGCACCGAGGGCCCGGCGTCGGTCATCGAGTTCCAGGGCACCCATCGCGATCTGCGATTCGAGGATGTCGAGTGTCCGGTCGAGCTCGGCGATCTGCTGCTGCAGTGCGACCCGTCTCGCCTGGACACGCTCGAGCGAGGCGGTCGCGTCCGCGATGTCCCGGCGCAGCGCGGCGAGGTCCGCACCGATGGAATCGAGCTGACGGCCGCTGGCGGCGATGGCCGAACGAGCCCGCGTCGCGTCGTGCTGCAGGCCGCCGAGGATCTGGTCCTGGCGGACGATCGACCGACCGAGCGCGGCCTGCCGGGCCCGGGCCGCCGCGATCCGGTCACCGAGGGGATCGGCCGCGACCGGGCCGCCACCGAGCAGTGAGCAGAGGACCGACAGCAGGATCGCGACCACGATGAGCCTCGGCCCGAGCGCGGGATCCGGGCGTGTGGTCGCAGCCGACGGGGATGCTGGTGTCGCGGTGGGTGGTCGCGCCATCGGTGGGTCGCTCACTCGCTCTGCGGGGCACCACACCTGCCGGGCACGAGCAACGTGGGGAGGACACCACGAGGATAGGCGCCCTCGCCACCCGCGGCAATAGCCGTGCGCCGAATGTCCGGATACCGAGGACCGATCCAGTACCCCGCTCCGTATGGATACGGATGGGGTCATCGGCAGCCATCCCGATACGCAGGACCTGGAACGGTGGCGCCCGGCCCACGTCATCGCTCGGGCTCGCTGTGCGGACCCCGGACACCGTCCTCAGCGCGGTCGCCAGAAGCCATCCTGGTAGACCTGCCAGACGATCCAGGGCTCGTCCGTGGCGCCTGGACGATCGCGTGCGGGTAGCGGGGTCGCAGCAGCCGCTCGAGGTCCGCGGGATCGTCCCCGGCATCCTCCAGGGAGGCCACGGCGAACGCCCGGAACACCCGGTCCGAGCTGGTGTTGATATCGAGCAGGGCGGACACGATGACTCTTCCAACAGAGGTCCACGGACCATGGGTGCCGAGAGGCGGGATGGCGGACGCCACCCGACGAGATGGGGAAGGGTCCGGCGTGCGTCCGGCTCTATGGGACCACCGCGGCACGCATCCTCGCATCCGGTGACCACGGAGGCCGATACGGAGCGTCACTCCGTACCGGGCACGACCCGAGGACCGGGCTCGCCCGCATCATGCGCCGGTCGCCGCTCGGACCGGGCCACGGACATGGAGGTGGGATGACGCCGTTCAGCCCGGCTGCCAGAGGCCGTCGCGATGGACGTCCCAGACATCGCCCACGCGTCGCGGGCGGACGCTCGCCAGCGGGTACCGCTGTCGCAGGGCTGCCTCGAGCCGGAACGGATCGGCCCTGGCCCGGTCGTAGGACTCGAGGACGAATTGTCGGAACTCGCCGTCCCCGCCCGGGCTCGGGCACAGCAACGGCGGGGTACGGCGCACGCCATCCGAGTCAGACAACAGATCCCCCCGGTGTTCACGGGCTGCCGGTCTTGGTGGGCTCCGCCGGCGGCGTCATTGGACCCACGACCACCGGACCGGGCCATCCGGGTGACCACGGAGCGAGGTACGGGATCGTGGGTCCGTAGCGTCCATCACCGCTCTCTCGCACCGGACCGGGTCAAGTGTGGTCGGTCCGGCCATCCTTCGATCCGTCCGCGGTCGTGGCGGGTCTGCCGGGACCGCCCTGAGGCTGACCGTGGGGCGCCGATGGCCTCGTCGAGCGGGCCTCGTCGCGGGCCTCGGTGCCCACCACGACGGTCGCCGGCCCGGTGACCTCGAGCACCTGGCCATCGGGCGCCTGCTCGGCCAGCCGGGTCAGCTCCGCCTCGTGCTCCGCGAGCTCCTCCGCAGTGGCCGTATCGAGCTCGATGAAGCGGTTGCGGGCGCCTTCCAGCGCCCGGATGAGCTCGTCGAGCTTGAGCTGGGTGGCCTTGCTCTGGCGGTTCTGGCTGTTCTGGATGACGAACACCATCCAGAACGTGACCACCGTCGTCGTCGTGTTGATGAACAGCTGCCAGGTGTCCGAGAAGCCGAAGACCGGACCCGTCAGTGCCCACACGACCACGAGCAGCACCGAGGCGAGGAGTGCCCATGCTGAGCCGAGTGCGATCGTCAGTCGGTCGGCCATCCGGTCGAACCGCTCTCGGAGACCCTTCGCGTCCATGCTCCGAACGGTGGCCGCTCGCCCATCGCGGGCGGCACCCGGGGATGCCTCGCAACCTATCGGCCCCATCGCAGTCTCTTGAGCAGGAGCTGGAGGTAGTGCCGCTCCCGAAACGACCGGCCGACCTACTGCCCGCCGGTACGGCGTCGATGCGGGCCGCCCGGAGGCGTGGTGAGCAGGATGAGGCGCGGCTGAGCCGCGACGAGGAGGATGAGGATGACCGCCAGGGCGAACTGGGGATCGGGATGCATCAGTCGATCGTGGCACCCATCGGGTTGCAGCGGCGCGTCACGCGGGCCGCCCAGCCTTGAGACGATCGATCGGGTGCAGAACGCGCTCTACCCGAGCGTCTCTAACCGGCCTCGTGAGCGTCTCGGACACGGGAACGGACGGCCTGGGCCGGATCGAGATCGTCGTGCCCGTCGCCGCCTGAGTCGGCATCCGGTCGACGCGCGTCACATCAGCCGGCGCCGTGAGCTCCAGCACATGCCCGGCGCACAGGGGCACGGATTCCTCCGGGCCCGTCGCCACAGGACGCATGGGGCATCCCCCGCGCGGTCGCCGCCGACGCCGGCACGACGAGGTCACCAGGCTCCGGACAGGCCTGCATCGTGCAGCTCGGTCCTGGCGCCGTGCGCGGGTCGGCCGGGTCGTCGCCCGCGGCACGCACGAGCAGCTTCTGGAGACGCCTCGCACACCGCTCGCCAATGCGCCGGGGACCCAGGCCGGAGGGAGGACCGTCGGGTGATCGCCGCGCGGAGCGCCTCGGCCAGGACGGGAACGGATGACTCGGGTGCTGGCGACGACGCAGCCATCTGGCGGGGATCCATGCAGTCGGAGCTCGCGATGGGAGGTTGGCGCGGACGCCCGAGACAAGCCCTCACGCCGCCCGGCCGTCCGCTGCACGGACGGTATCAGGGAGTCGGGCCGCCGACCCTCCGGTCCCCTACGGATGCCGGTACGGACCAAGGACTCCGTACCGAGCGATACCTACCCGCCTGGGCTGCGGTCCTCATGGCCGCCGCGTCTCCGATGCGAGGGCTAGATGGTCCCGCAGGCGCCTGCTGGAACGGCGGGTGGACGGCAGCGGGTCCGTTCAGGCGGGGGCCTGGCCGGCTGGGGGAAGGACCCGCCTCACGACCCAGCCGATCGTCCCACCCTGGGCGATGAGCGTGAAGAGCACGATGCCGAAGGTGATGGCCTGGAGGTGCTCCCGTTCCGGCATGTTCACTGGTAGCGATAGCGCGAGCGCGACCGCGACGGCGCCCCGGAGACCCGCCCAGAAAAGGACGTGGAGCCAGCCCGAAGGCATCGCACGGTGCGCGCCGATCAGGCCAGCACCGCCGATGAGCCCGTACGTCGCGACGGCACGACTGACGAGGACGGCCACGATGCCCACAGCGATCGCCCCGGCCGCAGCCTGCAGCGACCCGATCGTGATCGCCAGCCCGACGAGCAGGAACACCAGCGCGGTGAACACGAATGAGAGGAACTCCCAGACGACGTCGATCGCATCCTGGGTGCGCTCGCTCATCCCGATCCGGCGGCCGTAGGTGCCGAGGGCCATGCCCGCGACCACCGTCGCGATGACACCCGACTCGTGGAGCCGGTCCGCGACCAGATAGGTGCCGTATGCGAGGAGGACCGAGATGCTGGTCTCGATGAGATGGTCATCGACGCGGGCGATGACGCGGGACGCGATGTAGCCGGCCACGCCGCCGATCGCGATGCTCACCCCGAGCGTGGCCACGAAGGACGCGACCGCGTCGCCCCAGCCCACCGGCTGCCCGACGGCGCGCAGCGCGATCGTGAAGACCACGATGGCAGTGCCGTCGTTGAACAGGCTCTCGCCTTCGACGAGGGTGGCGAGCGTGCGGGGCGCCCCGACCCGCTTGAAGGTCGCGATGACCGCCACGGGATCGGTGGCCGCGACCATCGCGCCCACCACGAGCGCCAGCTCCGGGTCGAGGCCCGTGGCGGCGTGGAGCGCCACGGCCACGATCGCTGCCGTGATGAGGACGCCCGGGATCGCCAGGAGCACGATGCCGCCCAGGGTCCGGCGCACGCTCGTGAGGTCGGTATGGAAGGCCGCCTCGAACACGAGCCCGGGCAGCAGCACCAGCAGCACCAGCTCCGGGGTGACCGACAGGGTGGTCGAGGGCGCCAGGATGGCGATGCCAAGGCCGAACAGGACGAGGGCCACGGTGTACGGGAAGCCGAGCCGTCGCGAGACGAGCGCGACCACCACCGCGGCCGCGAGGAGCGCTGTGAACTGCTCGACCGTGGCGCTCGTCGCGTCGTCGACGGGGTTCACCCTGGGGCCGTCGCGAATGCCGGCCGGGTGGCGGCGCCGGGCAGGCGCCCGGGGACACCGGTCACTCGCCAGATCCACACGGGCCGGGACCGGGGCGCGGGCTTCACCGACGCAGTATGCCGGGGGCCCTCGTCCTCCGGATGACCCGACCACGCGTCAGTCCCTGCATGGCTCCCGACACCAGCGTCAGCGGCGAAGGTGGGACACGGGCTGGCGAGACCGCTCCCCACCCGGACAGACGAACGTGGGGATAGACCCCGTCCGAGGCTGACAGGAGCAGGGTCGAACCATCCGGCTCGGGCGAGGTCTGCCGGGGACGCTGGCTGGGCAGTGGTCCCGGCTGTCGACCGTCACATCCCTGTAACGCGGGGCCATCCCATGGATGGCGAGGACCGCGCCGGCCGAGTGGCATCATCCTCCCATGGGCAGCGATCTCCTGGCCATCCTCGGCCTCGTCGCCTTCGGCATGGTCCTCACGGGGCTGGCCCTCGTGAGTGGCCCTCGGCTGCGGCGATGAGGATCGACGACGACCGCAGGCCGGCCATGGCCGCGCTCCAGGCGGCCAGGCTGGCGCTCCGGGATGCGCGCGCGCGCGTCTGGAGCGGGTCGCCCGCGGCGAGGGGGACGCTCGAGGACGCCGCCCGTCGCTATCGGCGGGCCATCGAGCTGGCGCGGAGCCAGAAACGCAGCAGCAGCGACGTCGAGGTGGTGCCGCCTCAGGAGGCGTCCGAGGGCCCCGCGTCGGGCACGCGTCGGCTCGTCCCGCGCCGCCAGATCGTGACCACGTCGAGGCAACCGCGGCATCGCCAGGTGCCGCTGCCGTCCGCGCCGATCGGCACCCACGTCGCGGTGGAGGGCTCGAAGCCACAGTAGTGCCACGCGGCGCTCTCGGGAGGCTCATCCTCCTGGACCTCCCAGGCGCCGAACTGGATGGGTTCCTCGAGCCTCGACCTGGCCATGTACCGGAGCCTCCCCGAACGATCCAGCCCAGATGCCCCGACGTCCCGGACCCTCCGGCCCGATCCGCCCACGCTCGCATCAGACGAGGAGAGGCTGTGCGCGGCCCCCCTCCCGTTCCAGTACCGGCCGGCCCAAAAGGCCCGCCTGGTCGCCATGCCGATGGTCCCCGCCATGGTCACCTTGAGCGCCCTGGTGCCCACATGCAGAGCGGGATGTCAACGGATCCATGGCCTTCACCAGTCCCGCTCTAGGACCTCTCCGGTGGGAGCGCCGTGAGCCCTCGGGCAACAGCCGCTTCAAGACCCTCATCGGCGAGCCGAGTTCCCGATGAGCGGGTCGCAATCGTGCAGCGGGTCGGGTGGCAGGGGACCCGCCGGGACGAGCGCCAGGCGCCCCTTGGTCTCGCCCACCTTGGTCGCGGTCACCGAGATACCACCGCCATACCGCGCGGCCACCGCCTCGAGCTGTCGGCAGCCCTCGCAGCGAGCCTGATCGGAGCCGCGCCTGTCCCGGCGCCGGCAACAGCTGCCGCTTCGACGGCCCGGGCACCGGCGTCTGGTACTCGACGCACACGACGCCCGCGCGGTCATCGTCACCGACCGGGTCCGGGTCCTGCGGGAGCTCGCCGACGGAGGCTTCGGCAGCACGTTGCTCTACGAGCCGGTCGCGTACCACCGGGAGGCACCCGCCGCGGCGATCGACCTCGGGCTTGGCGATCACGCGCGGGTCGTCATCGGCGACGAGCTACGCCACGCGAGCGCCCTGTTCCTGATGCGCCAGCGCTGACCGCGGCCGCTGTGGCGCCGAGGCGGCCGGGGGGGCTTGAGGTCGCCCCAAGGCGCGGGATGCACCCGCCGTCCTATGTGCACGGCGAGGGAGGTTGGCGCCCCCCGATCGCCCATGACGAACGGGTCGGGCGGGTCGGGCGGGACGTACGCCGTGACCTGCCGTCCGCCGTCGTAGTCCAGTGTCTCGGCCGCCTGGATGACGAGTCGCGACCGCAGCAGCGGGACCCGGACCCTGCTGAGCGACCTCCGTGACACGGCCGTGCCCGTGCCTACAGGCGTCTGTGGCGCCGTCCGGACCAGCCGAGTGTGAGGAGAACGATGATCACGATCGAGATGATGAAGATGACGGTCTGTGGGTCCACATCCACTCCCTTCAGGGGTCAAGGCTTCGGCGCCACCGCTCGGCACACCTGCCAACCCTTCGCACGCTCATGACCCGACCCTTGCCTGGAACGCCGTGGCGCAGGCCTCGCGATACGCGCCGGCCTGGCCGGCCTTCCACTGGGCGTACGACTCGCCGTCCTCCATCAGCCCGTGCGTCAGGGCTGAGCGTGCCACCTCGTCCTGGTGCTGGGCGCACCAAGCCAGCTGGGCGGCAGGGAGCTCGCTGGCACAACCCGTCACGACGGCGACGGCAAGCAGCGCCTCGACGCACCCGGCCCACCTCATACGTCGATCCGCCACCTGGAGACGTCGGCTGCCTTGAGTTCGAGGCCGAGCCCGGGCCGCTGCGAATCGGGCCGCAGGACGCCGTCCTGCGGCACAGCCGCACCCTCGAGATAGGTTTCCTCGATGCGGGCGTGATCGAAGAAGTACTCGGCGTGGCGGAAGCCCTCGAGTGCGCACCCCAGCGCCACGTGGAGCGACGGTGCGCAATGTGATGAAAGAGGAATCGAGTTCGCCGCGCAGACGGCCGCCACCCTCAGGAACTCGCTGATGCCGCCGCAGCGCGTCACGTCTGCCTGCATGACGTCCACAGCCTGGGCGGCCAGCATCCCCGCGAAGTATCCAAGCGAGTAGCCGTACTCGCCGGCGGCCACCTCCATGCCGGGCGGGCACCGCTCGCGCAAGGATCGAAGGCCGTCCAGGTCGTCGGACGGGACCGGTTCCTCCAGCCACGTGACCCCCTCATCACGAACACGCCACGCGAAGTCGAGCGCCTGCTGTCGCGAATAGGCGCCGTTCGCGTCGACGAACAGCCGTGCGTCACCGATGGCCCGGCGGACGCTCTCCACCCGCGTCAGGTCTTGCTGGGCATCCCTGCCGATCTTCATCTTGACCATGGACATACCGGTCCGCACCCAGCCCACCAACTGGTCGACCAGCTCTGTCGTGGTGTACGAGGTGAAACCCCCGCTGCCATAGACAGGCAACTCCGCCCGGACCTGGCCCAGGAGGCGCGCCAGCGGCAGGCCGAGGATCTTCGCCTTCAGATCCCAGAGCGAGATGTCCACGCCGCTGATGGCCATCGAAGCGACGCCTGGCCGACCGAGGTTCCGGACCGCATTCCTCATCGCAGACCACACGCCGGGGGTATCGAGCGCATCACGCCCCTCGACCACGCCCACCAGTGAGTCCCGGATCAGGCGCGCTGTGGCGGCGTCCGCGTACGTGTATCCGAACCCGGTCCTCCCGGCCGCGGTGGGCTCCACGACCACCATCGTCGTGGCGTCCCACGTCAGCGTGCCGTCGGCCTCGGGCGACGCGGTCGGGATCCGGAAGGCTGAGACCCTCACGGACTCCACGACCGCCCCAGCTGGGGCGAGCTCGATCATGCCTCGAGCGTACCCGCGAGTGTGTGCATCCGGGCACTGCGACCGGCGCCGCGGCATGACAAATTCCTCACGATCGCGTGGCGATCTGTAGTGAATCTGCAGCATGGCGACGATTCCCGAGCATCGGGATGTCACCCGACCTGGCCGATCATCGGGCGATGCCTCACCGGCTGACATCCCGCGTGTCGTCGCCCGCGGCGCGAAGTCAGGCCATGGGCGCGGCCCGCCGTGGCGGCACCGTCCAGACCTTCGGTGGGTTCATCGCCATCGGCTCCATCGTGATCGGCATCCTGGCGCTGACCGGGACCTGGTCCGGTCTGGCCGGTGGCAACGATGGCGATGAGTCGGCTGGCCATGTGTCATCGACCTTCATACCGGCCGCCAGCTCGGTCGTCACCGAGGTCGCCGCCATGGGACGCGGGCGGGAGCTGTTCCTGTCGACCTGTGCCACCTGCCACGGCGCCGATGGTCGTGGAGGCGTCGACGGTCCTTCACTCGCATCGTCCGGCCCTGCGTCCTGGGACTTCTACCTGCGGACCGGTCGGATGCCGCTCAGCGCACCCGGTCAGCCGGCAGATCGGCAGGGCGTGGCGCTCACGCAGGACGAGATCGCCGCACTCGTGGCGTATGGAGCGACGATCGGCCACGGTCCGGCGGTCCCGGATGTGGTCATCGATGTCGCCAGCATCCAGCGCGGGCGCGACCTGTTCGTCAACACCTGTGCCGCGTGCCATGGGGCCACGGCCGGAGGCGGCTCGGTCGGACCAGGCGTGTTCGCACCCGCCCTCGTTGGCGCGGACCCTCTCACCGTGGCGGAGGCAGTTCGGATCGGACCCGGCGCGATGCCCCCGTTCACCTGGGATGACGGTCGACTCTCCGATGTCGCCGCCTACCTGCGCTGGCTGGCGACGGCGCCCCAGCCAGGTGGCCTCTCGACCGGCGGTCAGGGTCCGGTACCCGAGGGGCTCGTGGCGGTCCTCCTCGGCCTCGGTGCCCTGGTCCTGGTGACCCGCTGGGTCGGGAACAGAGCGAGATCCACCGATGGATGAGCACCGGGAGCGACGCGCGACCGTGATCGTCGCCACGTCGTTCACCGTCACGATGGCGGCGGGCGTGGCCTTGCTGGCGCTGTACATCCTTGGCGGGGATACCCAGATCGAGGGCATCCTGCTGGCGGTCGTGCTCGGCGGCATCGGGATCGGCCTCGTGGTCTGGTCCCACGACCTGATGCCCGTACCGACGCGCACCGAGGCACGTCACCCGGTCGTGAGCGACCCGGCCACCCGTGACGCCCTGGTACAGGCACTGGTCACGGATGGTGATGTGGGTCGGCGACGGTTCCTGGTCCGCTTGCTCGTCGGCGCCGGCGCGAGTCTGGCCGCGGCGCTGGCGATCCCGGTCCTGTCCCTGGGTCCTGCCCCAGGTCGAAGCCTGTTCCAGACGGCGTGGCGACGCGGGTCGCGGCTGGTCGATGTCGACGGCCTGCCGGTGAGCATCGACTCGCTCGAGACCGGGACCATCGTCACCGTGTTCCCGGCCGGCGCCGTCGGTTCTGCGGACTCGCAGACGGTCCTGGTACGGGTCGACCCCGCGCTCCTGCGGCTACCCGGGGCTGCAGCCGACTGGGCACCGGAGGGGTGCGTCGCGTATTCCAAGGTGTGCACCCACGCCGGGTGTCCGGTCGGCTTGTACCGGGAGGTATCGCACCAGCTCATCTGTCCGTGCCACCAGTCGACCTTCGACGTCCTGCGCGGTGCGATCCCGACGTCCGGGCCTGCCGCCCGGCCGCTACCCCAGCTGCCGATCCGACTCGAGTCCGACGGCACCTTCACGGCGTTGTCCGACTTCCCGGAGCCGGTCGGCCCCAGCTTCTGGGACATCCACGGATGAGCCGGCTGGCCAGGGTGGTCGACTGGGTCGACGACCGGACCGGATTCGCCCGCTATGGCAGGTCCGCGATGGCCAAGGTATTCCCCGACCATTGGTCGTTCCTGCTCGGCGAGGTGGCGCTGTTCTCGTTCCTGATCCTGCTGGCCACCGGGACGTTCCTGACATTCTTCTACGTGCCGAGCTCGGAGCAGCTGGCGTACCGGGGGCCCTATGACCCGCTGGTCGGTGCCGATGTGTCAGCAGCCTTCAGTTCGGTGCTCCATCTCAGCTTCGAGGTCCGTGCCGGATTGCTGATGCGGCAGCTGCATCACTGGACGGCGCTCGTGTTCGTCTCGGTCATCGTGCTGCACATGAGCCGGGTGTTCTTCACGGCTGCGTTCCGACGCCCCCGGGACCTCAACTGGGTCATCGGGATCGGTCTCCTGCTGCTGGCGCTCGCCGAGGGTTTCACCGGGTACTCACTGCCCGACGATCTGCTCTCGGGCACCGGGCTTCGGATCGACCTACTCCGCGGTCCTGTCCATCCCGTTCCTGGGACCCGCGTTGGCATTCCTCATCTTCGGTGGCGAGTTCCCGACCCCGGAGATGCTCAGCCGCCTGTTCGTGTTCCACGTGATGCTGCTGCCCGGCCTGTTCATCGCCGCTATCGGTGCACACATCGGTCTCACGTGGCTCCAGAAGCACACCATGTTTCCGGGCGAGGGAGCCAGCGAGCGGACCGTGACAGGTCCGCCGTTCTGGCCGATCCAGGTCTTCCGGTCCGTCGGTCTGTTCTTCCTCACGGCCGCCGTCCTGTCGCTGCTCGCGGGACTGGTCCAGATCAATCCCGTGTGGCAGTACGGTCCTTTCGTGCCGTACGCGGCCACCGTCCCATCGCAACCGGACTGGTACGTCGGCTGGCTCGAGGGCGCCCTGCGGCTGGGACTGCCCATCGAACCGACGATCCTGGGCGTGACCATCCCTGCGCCATTCGTACCCGGCCTGGTCATTCCCGGCATCCTGTTCGGCACGCTCGCGGTCTGGCCCTTCATCGAGCGTCGCGTCTCCGGTGACCACGCCGTGCATCACGTGCTCCAGTGGCCGTGGCAGGCACCGGCCAGGACCGCGATCGGGGCCGGTGTCCTGGCCTTCTTCGCCGTCCAGACGGTTGCCGGTGGTAACGACGTCCTGGCCCAGTTCCTGTCCGTCGGGATCGGCGACCTCACGATCGCGCTCCAGATCGGGCAGTTCGTCGTGCCCGTGATGGTCGGCCTGGTCGTGTATGCCCTGTGCCGTGCCCGGGTCGATCACCTCGACGCTCCGACCCCGGTCGGCGGTATCGTCGTTCGACGCAATGCTGACGGCGGCTTCGAGACGCCGGATGCGCCGTCGGATCCGACCACGGGATCGACGCCGTGAGGAGAGTCGCGCGGTTCTGGGTCGTCCTTGGCGTGGCGTTCGTCTGCGCGGGCTGCCTCCAGGCGCCGGCGACGAGCCAGGCGCGCCAGATCGCGTGGCTGTATCAGCTGGCCATGATCCTGGCTGCGGGCGTGTTCGTCGTCGTCTGGGGACTCCTGACCTGGAGCGTCGTCCGGTATCGGAGGCGCCGCGATGGTGTTCGCCCGCCGCAGATCCGGACGAACGTCCCCGTGGAGATCGTGTGGACGGTCATCCCGGCGCTGCTCGTCGCGATCCTGTTCGGGATGACCGTGGTCAGCGTCGAATCCATCCAGGCGGTCGCGTCAGGGCCGCGGATACGGCTCTCGGTGGACGGGTTCCGGTGGGGCTGGAGCTTCCGATTCCCCGACCTGGGCGTGGTCGTCACCGGCTCCTCGCCTGCCGGTGTCGAGGTGGAGTTGCCGGTGGGGCAGCCGATCGAGGTGCATCTCACGGCGAGCGATGTCATCCACTCCTTCTACGTGCCGGACTTCCTGGCGAAGTACGACGCCATCCCCGGTCGGGAGCATGTGTTCCCGTTGCTCATCGAACAGCCTGGGACGTATGCCGGGGAGTGCGCCGAGTTCTGCGGCATCGGACACTCCCGCATGTCGTTCAGCATCCGGGCGGTGCCACCGGACGCATTCGAGGCCTGGATCGCGACCCTCACCTCAGGTACGTCCTCTGATGCGCCCGCGTCGGCGGGCTCAGAACCATGACGACCGATCGTGGATCGGCAGTGACGCGCCCGAGCCCGGCGATCGCCCTCGCGGACGGGTTGGGTGCAAGGCTCACCGCCTGGCTGACCGCCACCGACCACAAGCGGATCGGGCTGATGTACATCACCGCAGCCTTCGGGTTCTTCCTCGTCGGCGGCCTGCTCGCCGAGGCGATGCGCGCCGAGCTCGCGCAACCAGGGCTGCAGTTCATGAACGAGGCCACGTACGACGAGCTGTTCTCGATGCACGGGACCCTGATGATGCTGCTGTTCGCGACGCCCGTAGCGACCGGTTTCGGGAACTACCTGGTGCCCCTCCAGATCGGGGCTCCGGACATGGTGTTCCCGCGGCTGAACGCGCTTTCGTTCTGGATGTTCCTGTTCGGCGGTCTGATCGTCCTGGGCGGCTTCCTGACCATCGGCGGAGCGGGCAACGCCGGCTGGACCGCGTATCCGCCACTGAGCGAACAGCGCTTCTCACCGAGCACCGGCATGGACCTGTGGATCGTGGGCTTGCTCGTGTCAGGCATCGGGGCGATATTCGCGGCGGTGAACATCATCGCCACCATCTTCACCTCCCGCGCGCCGGGCATGACGATGCTTCGCCTGCCGGTGTTCACATGGGGCATGCTGACGACAGCGGTGATGATGCTGTTCGCCTTCCCGCCCCTTACGGCCGGCCTGTCCATGCTGCTGCTCGATCGGCGGCTCGGAGCCGCGTTCTTCGATCCCGCGCGGGGTGGCGACCCGATCCTCTACCAGCATGTGTTCTGGTTCTTCGGGCACCCCGAGGTATACATCATCATCCTGCCGTTCTTCGGAGTGTTGTCCGAGATCATCCCGGTATTCAGCGGCAAGCCCATCTTCGGCTACAAGTCGATGATCATCGCGTTCCTGGCCATCGCGGCCTTCTCGATGTCGGTCTGGGCCCACCACATGTTCACGACGGGAGCCGTCGATGTGCTGTTCTTCAGCGCCGCGTCGTTCATCATCGCCGTGCCGACCGGGATCAAGATCTTCAACTGGACAGCGACGATGTGGCGCGGCCAACTCCGATTCCCCACGCCGATGCTGTTCGCGGTCGGCACCATCTACCTGTTCGTCGTGGGTGGCATCACCGGGGTCCTGGTCGCCTCGGCGCCCCTGGATTTCGGCTTCCAGGACACGTACTTCGTGGTCGCGCACATGCATAACGTGATGGTCACGGGCACGGTCACGGCGATGTTCGCCGGGTTCTACTTCTGGGCCCCCAAGGCGCTCGGCAGGAAGCTGGACGAGCGCCTGGGCAAGCTCCACTTCTGGAGCTGGATGGTGGGCTTCAGCCTCACGTTCCTGCCCATGTACCAGCTGGGTGCCTCCGGCATGCCCCGCCGGTACGCTGACTACTTGAGCACCCCGGAGCGCGATCTGCTCAACCTGGTGTCGTCCATCGGCGCCCTGATCCTGGCCGTCGGCCTGCTCCCGTTCCTGGTCGCGGTGGTGGCGGCGCTGCGGCGTCCCCCGGATCAGCCGGACGACCCGTGGCACGGTGGCAACTCGCTGGAGTGGGCCACCAGCTCGCCGCCGCCGGAGCACGATTTCCGGCACATCCCACGCATCCGCTCCGAGCGCCCGGCATGGGATCTCCACTTCGGCGGTTCGGATGGACCCGATGCCTGAGGAGATCCGTTTCTTCCTCAGGACCGCCGTGTTCGGGTTGGCGATCGCGGTCGTCTACTGGTTCCGGTCGTATGACGCGGTCGGAACGGTCATGCTGGGTGGTTTCGGCGTCGCTGGTGCGTTCCTCGCGGTCGTGTTCGTGCGCAGTCTCCGGGCGCGAGGCTGGCACCCGACCGGCCGACTGTCCGCGTGGCTGGGGCTCGGTGATACCGCGGGATCGCCGCTCGGTGGCGAGCCGACCCGATATCCCGCCCCCGGTTGCGCTCCCATCGCGTGTGGCCTCGGCCTTGCGCTCGTTGCCCTGGGGGCTGTCTACGGTCCCCCGCCCGTGCTCGTGGCCGCACCCTTCCTGGCGTTCGGCGGCTGGACCTGGTTGATGGCTGCCGTGGCAGAGTATCGAGCGGTGGCTACCGACGAGGAGACGACGCCAGCCGACCCGGTGCCCAGGGAGCGGGACACGGATCCGGCGGCGACCTGAGAACACTGCGAGAGGGGACCGCCCGAGTCGCGCTCAACTCGCGATCGTGGATCGACCCCGGGAGTGGGGGACCGGATCGGTCGCTGGCGTGCGACCGGGTCGTTGCGCACTGCGCCGCTCGAGCCGATGCATCACCGCCCAGGTCGCGAGCCGACGTTCCGCGGGGGCGACGGCCGCCACATCCTCGAGCATCGTTCGCAGTCGGCGAGCGACCAGTGGCTGCCCAGCTCCGGCGAGTCGGATCTCGTCGGTCGCGAGCTCGAGATACGAGGCCCAGGTCGGCCAGGCCATCCACAGTCGCGGCAGGCCCGCGGCATCACATCGCAGTGGCGACGGGAACTGGCGGGCAGCCAGTCGTCGCAGGACCTCCTCGATCCGGTCGAGTGCCTGGACGGCGGTCGTAGGATCGTTGATGCCGGAGGACAGCGCTCGCAACGCGATGTCCACCAGTTGACGGATGCCGAACGCGACATCCTGCTGGAGCGTCCGTTCCTGGCCCAGCGACACGGTCTGCCGGAGCCGGTCGGTATCGGGACCGTTCCACTGACCGCTCAGCTGGAACAACGGCGCTCCTCTGCTGATGGCATCCCCGACCGTGGGTACGAGCCTCACGGCGCGGTCGTCGACCGCCGCAAGCTCGAGCAGTGCCGACTCATCGACGGCCACCACGACGCCCCACCCTTCCGCGCGAACATCGGATGTCGAGCCCGGATACGGCTCGGCGCTGATGTCCTCCACGATCCCGGCTCCACGGACGTCGGGGAAGAGGCGGTCCATGGCGGCGAACGTCTCATTCGCGATGCTGTCCATGACGGTAGTGGCCCGGATGGCGTGCGCCATGTGGTCGATGTAGTAGATGAATGCCGCAACACTCGCGAGCAGGAGCACGAACGCGGCCGTGACCGCGATGCCCGGCACGAAGCCTTCGCCACCATCGACCGGTGTCCGGATGTCACGCAGGACGACGAGCGTGTACACGAACGTGGCCACGAAGAGGCCCAGGACGACCTGATTGCCGCGATCGCGGAGGAAGGTCCGCATCACCCTCGGCGACAGCTGGCTTGACGCAAGCTGCAACACCAGCATGGTCACCGTGAACACCAGGGCGGTGAATGACAGCATCGACTGGGCGATGGTGGACAGGATGCTCCGCGCGCCCTCGGCGGTCCCACCGAACACCGCGCCCCCCGACGGGAACCGTGTGTCGAGGGTCAGCAGGAGCTCCGCGAGGAGGATCGACGCGACCGTGAACGACAGCGGGATGAACCAGAGGCTCGACCGCAGGTATTCCCGAAGCGCCGCGAAACGGAGCATGCCATAGGGTCCCACATCCGCCGGAGCGGAACACACGACCCGGACCTGGTGCCCCCCAGCCACGACGCGGGTCGTGAACCCCAACGCGCAGCGGCTTCGATGCGATCGCAATGACCCCACGCATCGCACGGTGCCATCTGCATCGGACGGACGCCCAACCTTGCGTCATGGCCTCCCGCGTCACCGAGACAGACGCCCGCGCGATCGATCGCCGCACGACTGCCGTCGCGGATGGTGCGGCTCGTTCCACGACGCGATTGCGCATCGCCCTCGTGGCTCCGCCGCTGCTGCCGGTCCCGCCTCAACGATACGCTGGCACCGAACGTGTCGTGGCAGCCCTGGCCGCCGGACTCAGTGGGCGTGGCCACGATGTCACCCTCTTCGCATCCGGTGACTCCGCGCCGGGTTGCCGGGTCGTTCCCGTCCTGCCGCAAGCGGTCTGGACACGCGGCTTCCGGGCGGATGCGGGGATCTTCCTGGCCCTCTCCGCGGCTGTCGCAGCCCGCCAAGCAGCAGACTTCGATCTCGTCCACCTCCACCTCGATGCGATGGGCCTGTCGCTGCAACAGCAGCTCCCGGTCCCCAGCCTCACGACCTTCCACGGTCGGCTCGACCAGGAGGGCACGTTCGAGATGGTCGAGCACTACCGAGAGGTGCCCATGGTGGCCATCAGCGCCAGCCAGCGGCGCTGGCACCCGACCGCGAACTGGCTCGGGGTCGTCCATCACGGCTTGGCGCTCGCTGATGCCCCGGCCAGCGCCGTGGTGGGCGGGTATCTGGCCGTGGTGGGTCGCGCATGCGCCGAGAAGGGCATCGCCGAGTCGATCGAGGTGGCCCGCCGGACCGGGCAACGACTCCAGATCGCGGCGAAGGCCCATGACCACGATGAACTCGCGTTCGTCGAGCGCGTCATCGCCCCTGCGCTCGACACGAACGTCCGTTTCCTGGGCGAGGTCGATGCCGGCGTGCGCGATGCGCTCCTCCGGGATGCCCGGGCGACGCTCATGCTCGGCGGGTGGCCGGAGCCATTCGGGCTGGTGGCGATCGAGTCGCTCGCGACCGGCACGCCCGTGATCGCGCGCCGGGCCGGCGCACTGCCCGAGATCATCGAGCACGGGGTCGATGGATTCCTGGTCGACGATGTGGAGGAAGCGGTCCTTGCGGTCCGGCTGGTCGGTGATCTCGATCGGCGTCGGATCCGCGAGCGCGCTCTGCTGCGGTTCGGGCGCGACCGGATGGTCGAGGACTACCTGCGGATCTACGCAGCTCTGCTCGCTGGGCACGACCCGCTGGAGGTGTCGGCACCGGCCCGGGTCGGCCTGCGGTCGCGCGACCAGTCGCGCGTGGAGCGGTCCCCGGTGGTCGCCTCGTGGCCCGTTCATGAGACGGCGGACCAGGTGGCCTGATGTCTGGCTCGGCAACGATCCGCGAGTCGTCCGATGGGTCGGTAGCGGCCCGAGCGGGAGACCGGGGTGCACGCAAGCATGCGGTCCTCCATCGAGCGACCGCTTCCCACGTGCGAAGCATCGCGAACGCGGTGGACATCAAGGACGGCGACATCTTCCTGGTGTGTGGGCCGGATGGCTGGATCCGGGACGAGCAGCGCGGCGGCCACGGCATCTACCTGCACGATTGCCGATTCCTGTCGCGCTACGAGGTCGACCTGGGGCCGGGCGGCTGGGACGACCTGGGCGTCGACATCCCCCACGGCGGCGTCGCGGTCCTGCGGAGCACGAATCCCCGGCTGACCTTCGGGGACGTCGTCATCGGCAAGCAGACGCTGGTCGCGACCTTGACCCGCACCCTGGACGGGTCGGTACCGATGCTGCACGACCGGCTGACAGTCGCCAACCATGGGCCCGAGCCCCTGGACCTGCCGGTGTCGCTCCGGTTCGGTGCGGACTTCCGGGACGTCTACGCGATCCGGAGCCTGTTGCACGGCGACCTTGGAGACCTGCACGACCCGCGCTGGGACGGCGCGACCCTGCGATTCGGCTATGCCGGCTCTGACGGGGTCGTTCGCGCGACGAGCGTGACCATCGACCCGCCACCTGACGAAACGACCGGGAACTCCGCCGCGTCGATGCTGCACCTCGAGCCCGGCGCGACGGGCATCCTGGACATCCGGGTCCTGCTCGAGGAGTCGCAGGACGAGGGGCAACCTCGCCGATCGGGCAAGGTCCCTCGATCCGCGGCCCGGGAGGATTGGCTCGACGACGCCTGCGTGGTGGAGTCAAGCGATCCGACCTTCCAGCGTGTCATGGACCGCGCGATGCTCGAGCTTCGCAGCCTGCGCAGTCGAGACAACGGCGAGCGGTACTTCGCGGCAGGCGTGCCCTGGTTCGTGGCCCTCTTCGGGCGGGACAGCATCATCGCCGCGGACGAGGTGCTGATGCTCGATCCCGGGATCGCGGCTGACACGATCCGGCTCCTGGCCTCTCGCCAGGGCACCAGGCACGACGAATGGCGGGATGAGGCTCCGGGCAAGATCGTTCACGAGCTGCGGGTCGGGGAGTACGCCCGGACGGGACGCATCCCGCAGAGTCCGTATTACGGCTCGGTCGATGCGACGCCCTTGTTCCTGACGCTCGTCGCGCGCCATGCCGCCTGGACCGGGGATCTTGGCGTGTTCCGCGAGGTGCGACCGGCGATCGATGCAGCGTTCGACTGGATCGATGGCACGGGCGACCCCAACGATGACGGCTTCGTGGACTACGACAGCGAGTCGGACCAGGGCCTCGCCAATCAGGGCTGGAAGGACTCCGGTAGCGCCATCGTCGATGCGGCTGGGCGCCTGGCCCGGCCACCGATCAGCCTGGTCGAGGTCCAGGGATACGTGTACGCCGCGAGGCTGGGGGTCGCGGAGTTGTTCGACCGCCATGGCGATGGTCAGCGAGCGACCGAACTCCGGGACCAGGCCGAGACGCTGCGGGCGAGGTTCGAGGACCGGTTCTGGGTGAACGACCAGGTCGGCTATGCGCTGGCGTTGCAGGGGGATGGAGAGCCATGCGCCGTCACGACCTCGAACCCGGGACATGCCCTCTGGGCCGGTATCGTCGCAGCGGATCGGGCCGCCACGACCGCGCGCCTGTTGATGGCGCCCCCGATGTTCAGCGGATGGGGGATCCGGACATACGCGTCAGGGCAGCCACGTTACGACCCGGTGGGCTACCACCTGGGTACCGTCTGGCCGCACGACAACGCCATCGTCGCGGCTGGTCTGCGTCGCTATGGGCTCGACGAGGCCGCGGCGCGCATCGCCCAGGGCATCATCGACGCCGCCACGGAGCTGCCCGCGCACCGTCTGCCGGAGGTGTTCTCCGGATTCGGGCGCCAGGGGATCGGGGCACCCTTCCGGTATCCGGTCGCCTGCCATCCCCAGGCATGGGCTGCGGGCTCGATCCCATCGCTGCTGGGCACGCTGCTCGGCTTCCGTCCGGAGGCGTTCGATGACCGCCTGCGGATCGTCCGGCCGATGCTGCCCAGCGGGATGGCCCGGCTGCGCGTCCGCGGGTTGCGGGTGGGCAGGGGTCGCCTTGACCTGTCGTTCCGACGGGACACTGATGGCCGGGTCCACGTCGACGTGGACTCGGATGACGGCATCGACGTCGTCGTGGAGGCGACATGAGCCTGGGCTTCGTCGTGCGCTCCTTGACGCACAGGAAGACCACCGGCGATCCCCTTGGCGGCTCGCGCATCCCGCCGGGCTGGAGCTACGACCCGTCGGCATGGTCCGAACGCCTGCCCCTGGCTGCCCTCGCCATCGTGGGGATGCTCATCGCCGCTGTGCTGGCGGCTTACCAGCTGCGCATCGTCGGCGGCGTCTTCGAGCCATTCTTCGGCACCGGCAGCCAGCGTGTGCTGGACTCCTCGCTCTCCCGCGCACTGCCGGTGCCTGATGCCCTTCTGGGCGCCGCCGGCTACGCCGCCGATGCGCTGGGGAGCCTGGTGGGCGGGCGTGGACGCTGGCGGCGTCATCCATGGATCGTGCTCGCCTTCGGGGTGGCAGTCGGCCCCCTGGGTGCGGTCAGCATCCTGCTGGTGATGGCACAGCCACTGCTGTTCCATGCCTTCTGCACGCTGTGCCTGGTGTCGGCGGCCATATCGGTGCTGCTCATCGGACCGGCCATGGACGAGGTCCTCGCCAGCCTCCAGCTCCTGCGGCGCGTGGCCGCCAGGGGTGACTCCGTCTGGCAGGCCATATGGCATGGCGAGGATGTGAGGTGGCGGGGTCAGCTTCGGACGGTCGGCGCATGAGTGCCGGCACACGGCTCGGGGCACTGCTGGTCGCGCTGCTGGGCGGCCTGTTGCTGTTCGCGCCCGACGTCCTGGGTTACGCGGGTCGGGCCAGATCCCTGCAGCTCGTGGCAGGCCCGCTGATCACGACCACGGGCGTCGTCGGTGCATGGGCGGTCACCGCCCGGGTCCGATGGGGGGCCGCGGCGGTCGGGGCGGTGCTCGTCCTGACGACCGCGTTCGTGGGCGGCCCGGCCAATTCCCTCGCCGTGGGCGTGGCGGGTGGCGTGGCGGTCGTCCTCGTCGCGCTGGTCGCACCGATGGACGTGCGCACCCCGTTCGGGGGCGGCTGGCGCGCCCTCGTGCCCAGCTCAGGGCCCGGCGGGGCCGCCATCTCGCCCGGGACCCAGTCAGACGCGCATGTCGCCGCGCCGACCCCGAACCAGCGACTCGGATCTCGCAAGGAGGTGTCCACCATGGGCCGAAACGATGAATGGCTCTCGCCCGGCGACCGCGAGGTGGTCGTCATCACCGGCGCTTCTGCCGGGCTCGGCAGGGCCATCGCGCACCGCTTCGCGGACCACGGCGCCCGTGTCGCCCTCATCGCCCGCAATGAGCAGGCGCTCCAGGCGGCGGCGGCCGAGGTCCACGACCGCGGAGGTCAGGCGATGGTCATCGTCGCCGACGTCGCGGACGCCGGCGCGATCGACAGCGCGGCAAGCCAGGTCGAGGAGGCCTGGGGGCCGATCGACATCTGGGTGAACGACGCGATGGTCTCGGTCTTCTCACCGGTCCGCGAGATGGCGGCGGACGAGTATCGGCGGGTGACCGAGGTGACGTATCTGGGCTATGTCCACGGCACGCTGGCCGCTCTCAAGCGGATGCTCCCACGAGATCGCGGCACCATCGTCCAGGTCGGATTCCGCGCTCGCCTATCGCAGCATCCCGCTCCAGTCGGCGTACTGCGCGGCCAAGCACGCCATCATCGGGTTCACCGACTCACTGCGCGCGGAGCTCATCCACGACGCCAGCAGCGTGCACGTGACGGTCGTCAACATGCCGGCGCTGAACACCCCGCAGTTCGGGATGGTGCGCAGCCGGCTGCCTCGCATGGCGCAGCCGGTGCCCCCCATCTTCGAGCCCGAGGTGGGCGCCGAGGCGGTCTACTGGGCGGCCCACCACCGTCGTCGGGAGGTCCAGGTCGGGACCCCCACCATGCTGGCCCTGCTGGGCCAGAAGCTGATGCCAGGATTCATGGATCGGTACCTGGCACGCAATGCGTGGGACGGCCAGATGACCAGCGAACCGGCGCGGGAGCGGCCCGACAACCTGTTCCAGCCGGTGCCCGGGGACCACGGCACGCACGGTTCCTTTGACGATCGTGCCCGTGACCGGAGTCCAGGCCTGTGGCTCGTGGAACACCTGCATCTCCTGGGTGCGGCACTCGCGTGGATCACCGTCATCGCCTCGGCTGCCGCCGGTGCGCTGGTCGCCAACACGCTGGACAAGGAGGATCGGACCCGATGAATGTCAGCGACTTCATGCTGCAGCGACTCGCCGCCTGGGGCGTGGAACGGATCTTCGGCTATCCCGGCGACGGCATCAACGGGATCATGGGCGCGCTGAACCGGCGCTCGGGGCAGCCACCCGAGTTCATCCAGGTCCGCCACGAGGAGATGGCCGCGTTCATGGCCTGCGCGCACGCCAAATGGACCGGCGATGTGGGCGTCTGCCTCGCGACCTCGGGGCCGGGCGCCATCCATCTGCTCAATGGACTGTACGACGCGAAGCTCGATCACCAGCCGGTCGTCGCCATCGTCGGCCAGAGCGCCCGGATGGCCATCGGCGGCTCCTTCCAGCAGGAGGTCGACCTCGTCTCGCTGTTCAAGGACGTGGCCGGCGAGTACGTACATCAGGCGTCGGTGGCGGCACAGATCCGGCACCTCGTCGACCGGAGCGTGCGCATCGCACGCGCGGAGCGGACGGTGACATGCCTCATCCTGCCCAACGACCTCCAGACCGAGGACGCGGTGGAGACGCCGCCGGAGGTGCACAACAGCATCCATTCCGGCATCGACTTCCGGATCCCGCGGGTCGTTCCCAACGCGCATGACCTGCGCGCCGCGGCGGATGTCCTCAACGCGGGCTCGAAGGTGGCCATCCTGTGCGGCCAGGGCGCGCGCGGTGCAGGGCCCCAGCTGATAGAGATCGCCGACCTCCTTGGTGCGGGCGTCGCCAAGGCGCTCCTGGGCAAGGATGTGCTCCCCGACGACGTGCCCTTCGTGACCGGTGCCATCGGGCTGCTCGGCACGCGACCAAGCTGGGAGATGATGCGCGGCTGTGACACCCTGCTGGTCGTGGGATCCTCGTTCCCCTACGCGGAGTTCCTGCCCCGGGAGGGCCAGGCACGCGGTGTGCAGATCGACCTCGACGCCCGCATGGTGGGCCTCCGGTATCCCGTCGAGGTCGGCCTCGTGGGTGACAGCAGGCTCACCCTCGACGCGCTCATCCCGCTGCTCGACCGGAAGCAGGACCGCAGCTGGCGAGAGGGCATCGAGCGAGGCGTCGCCGAGTGGTGGCGGCTCCTCGACGAGCGCTCGGGCAACGACGCCGATCCGATCAATCCGCAGCGTGTGTTCGCGGAACTGTCACGGCGATTGCCGGACGGCGCGATCATCAGCTCCGATTCCGGCTCGGCCGCGAACTGGTACGCACGGCACGTGCGCTTCCGCGAGGGCATGCGTGGCTCGTTGTCAGGCACCCTCGCCACGATGGGACCCGGTGTCCCGTACGCCATCGCCGCCAAGTTCGCATACCCGGGTCGGGTGGCGGTCGCCCTGGTCGGTGACGGCGCGATGCAGATGAATGGCATCAACGGCCTCATCACCGTCGCCAAGTACTGGGAGCGATGGTCCGACCCCCGGCTCATCGTGCTCGTGCTCCACAACGATGACCTCAACCAGGTGACGTGGGAGCAACGGGTGATGGAGGGCGACCCGAAGTTCGAGGCGTCCCAGGATCTGCCTGACTTCCCATACGCCGCATACGCCCGCTCGCTCGGCCTCGGGGGTGTGAAGGTCGACCGACCTGAGGAGATCGGAGCGGCCTGGGACGCCGCATTCTCGAGTGACCGCCCGTTCGTCCTCGAAGCGGTCACGGATCCGGACGTGCCACCGCTGCCACCGCATATCACCCTCGACCAGGCCCGCGCTCTCATGTCCGCGGTCATCAAGGGCGACCCGGACCGGAAGGGCGTCATCGTCGAGTCGCTCAAGGGCAAGCTCGACGAGATCGTGCCGCATCGGTGAGCGTCTTCCCCGGCCGGACCAGGATCCCGCAGGCCGTCGCGTCAGGAACGGGGTCGATCGCCCTGCCGCCGAGCCGCACACCGCCTCCGTTCCCGGACGTGGACGCGCGTGGCCTCGCGATCGAACTCCTCAACACCGTTCGTGGCGAGGTGCGGTTCGACGCCGGCAGCCGTGCGCTCTATGCGACCGACGCCTCGAACTATCGACAGGTCCCGATCGGGGTCGTCATCCCCCGCGATGTCGACGACGTCGTGGCCACCGTGGCCGCAGCCCGGCGCTTCGGTGCGCCCATCCTGTCACGCGGCGGGGGCACCAGCCTCGCGGGACAGACGTGCAACGTCGCCCTGGTGCTGGACTGGTCGAAGTACGTCAATGGGTTGCTGGAGCTCGACCCTGCCCGGCGCGTCGCGCGCGTACGACCTGGCCTCGTGCTCGACGAGCTTCGGGACGCCGCCGAGCGGCATCAGCTGACGTTCGGCCCGGACTCCGGCCACCCACGATCACTGCACCCTCGGGGGCATGATCGGCAACAACAGCTGCGGTGTCCATTCGGTCATGGCCGGCAAGACCGTGGACAACGTGGAGGAGCTCGAGATCCTCACCTATCGAGGCGACCGGTTCCGGGTCGGCGCCACGACCGATGAGGAGTACGTGCGCGTCATCGGCGAGGGTGGCCCCAAGGCGGACCTCTATCGATCCCTGCGGGACCTGCGTGACCGGTATGCGGACGAGATCCGGGCCGCGCTTCCCGGACATCCCGAGGCGGGTCTCGGGGTACAACCTCGACCAGCTGCTGCCGGAGCGCGGCTTCCATGTGGCCCGTGCGCTGGTGGGCACCGAGTCGACCTGCGTGACCGTACTGGAGGCCACCGTCCGGCTCGTGCCGAGCCCGCCGGCTCGCGCCCTGCTGGTCCTCGGGCTATCCCGACGTCTACCAGGCCGCCGATCACGTTCCCGATGTCATGGCCACGGGTCCCATCGCGTGCGAAGGGCTCGACCAGGGGCTCGTCGACGACATGCTCCACAAGGGACTCCATCCGGACACCGTCCGGGAGCTGCCCGAGGGTCACGGCTGGCTGCTGGTGGAGTACGGCGGTTCGGACCGCGAGGAAGCCGATGGCAAGGCCAGGTCCGCGATGGCGAACTGGCGCGGCGTCGCGGGAGCGCCGACGGCCCTGCTGCTCGACCGGCCGAGCCAGGAGGCGCGCATATGGAAGGTCCGCGAGTCGGGCTTGGGGGCCACCGCGATCGATCCCGGACAAGCCGAGCACGGAGCCCGGCTGGGAGGACTCGGCCGTCCCTCCGGCGCGGCTGGGGGACTACCTGCGGGACCTCGACAAGCTCTGGGGGCGCTACGGGTACCAGGCAGACATGTACGGGCATTTCGGTCAGGGCGTCCTCCACTGCAGGGTCGACTTCGATCTGCGGAGCGCCCGAGGGCTCGACGGGTTCCGGGCATACCTCGACGATGCCGCCGATCTGGTCGTGCGCTACGGAGGATCGCTGTCGGGCGAGCATGGTGATGGCCAGGCGCGGGGCGCCCTGCTCACACGCATGTTCGGCGAGCGACTGGTCCGCGCGTTCGAGGAGTTCAAGGACATCTGGGACCCCGATGGCCGGATGAACCCGGGCAAGGTCGTACGACCCAACGCCATCCTGTCGGATCTCCGGATGGGCGCGACCTACGCTCCGCCGACCCTCGGCACCCACTTCGGGTATCCCGAGGACCACGGCTCATTCGCACATGCGGCGCTTCGGTGCGTCGGTGTGGGGGAGTGCCGGCGCCACGATGGCGGCGTGATGTGCCCGAGCTACATGGCCACGCGCGAGGAACAGCACTCCACACGGGGACGGGCACGGCTCCTGTTCGAGATGCTCAACGGCGATGAGCTCGCAGGCCAGGGCTGGCGCAGCGAGCCTGTCAAGGAGGCGCTCGACCTGTGCCTGGCCTGCAAGGGCTGCAAGGGTGATTGCCCGGTCAACGTGGACATGGCCACCTACAAGGCGGAATTCCTCTCCCACTACTACGCAGGCCGACGACGACCGATGGCGGCCTACTCGATGGGCCTGATCCACTGGTGGGCGCGGCTCGCGAGCCACGCGCCACACCTCGCCAACGCCGCGCTGCGGGCCCCGGTCGTCTCGACGCTCGCCAAGCGGATCGCGGGCATCGCACCTGAGCGGAGCATGCCCCGGTTCGCGCCCCGGACATTCCGATCGTGGTTCAGCGAGCATCGCCCCGGATCTGGCCGCGACGACGGGCGGCCCCAGGTCATCCTGTGGCCGGACACGTTCAATGACCACTTCCACCCCACCACGGCGCGCTCCGCGCTCACGGTCCTGGAGGCTGCCGGGTTCCGGGTCACCATCCCGTCCTCCGCACTGTGCTGCGGGCGGCCGCTCTATGACTGGGGCATGCTGGACCTCGCCCAGCGGCTCTTGCGCCGCTGCCTGGATGAGCTGCGCGATCCGATCAGGGCGGGTGTCCCCGTCGTCGGCCTGGAGCCGAGCTGCGTGTCCGTGTTCCGCGACGAGCTGACGAACCTGTTCCCGGATGACATCGACGCGCGCCGGCTGCATGACCAGACCTATGTGCTGGGGGAGTTCCTGGACACGTTCGCGCCTGGATTCCAGCCCGGCGCACTCTCCGGCACGGCGCTGGTCCAGGATCACTGCCACCAGGCGTCCGTGCTCACGACGGGCGCCGAGCATCGGCTGCTCGGAGCGACCGGCCTCGAAGTGCGGCCCATCGACGGCGGTTGCTGCGGCATGGCCGGGGCCTTCGGCTTCGAGGCAGGTGAGCACTACCGGGTATCCACCGCCGTGGGCGAACATGCGGTGCTGCCCGCGGTCCGGGCCGCGACCCGGGAAACGATCATCGTGGCCGACGGGTTCAGCTGTCGGGAGCAGATCGCCCAGTCGGGCGGCCGCCGCGCGGTCCATCTCGCCGATGTCCTCGCCCTGGCGATCCGCCGCGAGCAGGACCAGCAGACGGACGCGAGGTCCCCCACCTGATGCGATCCGAAGCCCTGAACACGCTGGCCGTGCTGGCCCTGGTGCTCGCGCTTGGCTGCGCGTTCGCCATCGTCGTCGACATCCTGTGGACGGGCTATCGGCAGCGCATGCGCATCATGGAGGTCGTCTGGCCGGTCAGCGCGCTGTACCTGGGTCCGGTCGCGGTATGGGCGTACCTGCGCTGGGGACGACCGCAGAGCGCTGCGTGGCGGCGTCGCCACGCAGCACCGGCAAGGCCATCGTTCGCGGCATCGGTCGCGATCGCCGACTCGCACTGCGGTGCGGGCTGCACCTTGGGTGACATCATCGGCGCCAGCGTCGTCTTCGTGATCGGTCTCCAGATCGCCGGCATGTCGCTGTGGGTCGACCTCGTCGTGGACTTCACCCTCGCGTTCGCGCTCGGCATCGTGTTCCAGTACATGACCATCGCGCCGATGCGCCATCTCGGGCGGATCGACGGGCTGAAGGCGGCCCTTCGGGCCGACACGCTCTCGCTCGTCGCCTTCGAGATCGGGCTGTTCGCGTGGATGATCGTCCTCCAGCTCGTGATCTTCGCGCCGCGGCCGCTGGAGCCCGATGAGCCTGCCTACTGGTTCATGATGCAGATCGGGATGGTCCTCGGCTTCCTGACTGCCTACCCCGCCAACTGGTGGCTGGTCCGAAACGACTACAAGGAACGGATGCAGGAAGAGGTGCACCATGCAGGCACGTCTGCTGACCGCTGGACCTCCAAGGATGTTCGCGGTCGTCTTCGACCCGGGTGATGAGGTCATCGGGGGCCTGGAGCGGTTCGCCGATGAGACCGGTGCCGACGCCGCGGGGTTCACGGCCATCGGGGCCTTCTCGGATGTCGTGCTCGGATACTTCGACCTGGACGCGAAGGACTACCGCCATAACCCGGTCGCGGAGCAGGTGGAGGTGGTGTCGCTCGTCGGCGACATCACACGCAGCGAGACGTCCGGGGCCGTCGAGGCGCCGGGCAGGACCATCCATGCTCACGTCGTGGTGGCCCGCGCCGATAGCACGGTGATGGGTGGTCATCTGCTCCGCGCACACGTCCGACCCACGCTCGAGGTGGTCGTGTCCGAGGCACCGGCGCACCTGCGTCGCCGGCACGATCCGACCACCGGACTTGCCCTCATCGATGTCCGCGCGAGCCGGGCATGACCACGCCGGCCACGGCTGCGGAACGGTCGCCCTGCCGTCGTCGAGATGACGCATCCTCCTGTCTTCCTGCTCGGTGACCAGACCGGATCGGGTCTCGTCGAACCACACCTAGCCCTGGGGTACGGGCTGGATCGTCAGGTCCGTGAGCCGTACGTCGACCGATCCCAGAGTGGCCTCGAGTCGCTCGATGAGGCCCGCCACCTCGGAAGCTGAGGTCAGCGCGAAGCGGACCCGCATCGTGACCACCACGTGACGCGGTCCGACGTGCATCGTCCGCATCGCGACGATGCCTTGGACACCGGGCTCCTCCTCGACGAAGGTCCGCAGCCGCCTGATGAGCCCGGGTTCGGCGCGCTCACCGACGAGCAGGCCTCGGGTCTCCGCCCCGAGGAGGATGGCCGCGCAACCGAGCAGCAGTCCGACGAGGAGTGAGGAGGTACCCCATCGATCCGGGAATCACCGAGCTGGTGGGACAGGAAGACACCCGCCGCCGCTACTCCCAGGCCCGCGACCGCGGCGCTGTCCTCCAGCAGGACCGTGACCACGGAAGGGTCCTTGCTGTTCCTGGCGGCTCGTACGATGCCCGACCAGCCTGCTTCGCGGGCCAGCTCGCGAGCGGCCACGCTCCAGGATGTCGCCTCGAGGGCCATCCCCACTGCCAGGACGACGTAGTCGATGAAGGGATCTTCGAGCGGGGTAGGTTCGATGATGTGGGTGACGCCCTCGTACATCGACATGCCACCACCCACGCCGAACAGCGCGACCGCGACGATCAGGCTCCAGACGTACAGGTCCTTGCCGTGACCGAACGGATGCTCGGCGTCTGCGGGCTTCCGTGATATGTGGACGCCGAGCAGCAGAGTGCCCTGGTTCGCGGTGTCAACGAGCGAGTGGATCGCCTCTGAGATCATCGCCCGATAGCTTCATCGGGTCGGCCACCCGGTCAGTCCTCGGTCAGGATGAGCACCAGTAGAGTGAACGCCGTGGCTGCGCCCGCCAGGAGGGTCCACACCATGGCGAGGATCACGAGGTCATCGATCATGTGTCAGATGAGACGCCCGGGCGGATGTCAGGCGCGACAGATGCACTTCGTGTCGTGCCTTTCAGTCGTGAATCACCAGGTCGATATCCGGGAAGCCTGAGGTGTCGGGGACGTCCAACCGCGGTCATCGCAGGCCTGCGGGTCGCCCGCGACCACCTGTCATGATGCCCGTGCCATCGCGAGCCATCCGTTGCGACTAGATGAGCTCCCGGACGCTCCAGGTGTCCGACCAGGTGCCGTGGTGTGCGCCATGCGCTCGCAGCACCTGCCAGACCCGGTCGGCCTGTGCATCGTCCTCGGCGCTCGCCACCACCATGTGGTGACCGAGCCGCGCCTCTGCGACGTAGCGGGTCTCGAGACCCTGCTCGTCCGAGACCATCGCGCCCACAGCGAGATATAGACGGGACAGGACGCCCCTCAGCGAGCGCCGATCGAGCGCACCGCGCGACTGCACGATGCTGGGACCCGGTCCTTTCAGGGAGGACCGGGCTCGCCTTGCATCGGCCGACGGGCATCGAGGCACACGTGCCACCCCTCGGCACGGAGGAGGGCTACCCCGTCGCCCACGCCAGAGGTGGGTCTCTACGGGTACCAGCCTGCACGCCCCGGGGATGTGATGCCGCTGTATGCGTCAGAGGCACGGATTCGATCCGCGTGCAGCACTCACCCAAGTACCGTCGCATCGTCCATCCGGCGACGGGACACACGTCTCGGGGATGGGCGTTCCACCACGGAGGTGTGATCATCGATCCGCTATCCCACCCAACGACGCATCCCGCTCTCATCGGCGCTCGACTGGCTCGAGGAGGTCTGGGGCGGCGGGGACGGCAGCCAGGGCCAGGTGCTGCCGATGGATGTCCGTGAGACCGACTCCGGCTACGTCGTCGAGGCCGGCCTGCCCGGCATCAAGCCAGCCGATGTCGAGGTCACGCTCGATGGCCGGCTGCTGACCATCCGGGGTCGGTCCGGTGACAAGCGTGACCAGGACGAGGGTCGCTACCTGCTCCGGGAGCGACGGTCTGCATCCTTCTCTCGCTCGGTCACGCTCCCCGCGGAGATCGATGCGGACGGTGTGACGACCACGTTCGAGGACGGTGAGCTGTGCGTGACGCTGCCCATCTCCAAACGGGCGGGCTCGCGGCGCATCCCCATCGGGACCGGCGCCAACAACGCCCGCCAGGTCAGCGCGACATCCGACGGTGGCTCACAGCAGGATGGCCAGACTGGCGATGGGCAGACGGGCAACGGCCGTGCCGGTGCATCAACCCGGCCAGAGGGCCAGCGGACCGCGGAACCAGCCGACGCAACGGGGAGCGGTTCCCGGTGATGGCGATCTGAACGACGGAGTCGACGGCCACTCAGCTCAAGGTCCGTCCGTCGTTCTGGCTTGCGAGATATGCCCTGCAGTCATCCGGACAGGACGGGTCCCTCGTGGGGCCCATCGCACCATCGGGCCGCCAGGGGCGGGCATCGCAAACGCACCGCCCACGCGGTCTGGTGGACGACGACCCTAGCCGCGTCCGACGGCCTCGTAGATACCCACGGTCGCCCCCTCAGACCCAGTCTCAGCGGCCACTTCCGGGTGCCCCCGAGCCCGACACCTCGCGGACATCGCGATGCTGGACGACGTCGGCCGCCGCACCCGAGGGTACAGACCGCATCATCGCGGGGGCTTCGGCAGCGTCAGCTCAAGCGTCGCCCGCCTCACTTCGACGGGGGACGCCGCTGGGACGCCGCAGCCTCCGTGGTCCGATAGTGCTGGTGCGCCTCAGCCTCGTTGACCTCCGCCATGGCCAGCTCGGCATGGGCGTCGGCCTCGTCTGCGCGGGTCGACTCCACGACCAGGCGGGCGGCCGTGGCGGTCTTCGACGCCGATGCCTCGGCGAGGCTCGATGCGGCGAGCGCAGCCCTGGCCGCCTCGGCTGTCGCGATCGCGGCCTCGGCGGCCTCCGATGCTGCGGCCGCTGCCGCCTCGGCTGCCAACCGGCCCCGTCTGGCCACGGCCACGGTCCGCTCTGCTGTCCGCCACCGCTGGAGTGCCTCGGACATCGCCGTGATGTCCGCATCGCTGCGCTCGGTCATGGCTCTTGGCTCCTGGACCAGTTATTCGCCCCGGCCCCAGCGCCGGTCGCGCAAATCCTAAGGCCAAAGGACCGGCCCTGGTGAAGCGACCCCGGCCCATGACACGCGGTCGCCGATGGGGGAGGCGCTCAGGCTCGCGTGGATCGCCGCGATCCTCCGGATGTGGCCGGGCATGAGGACGCCGCCCCTCCGAGCCCGGAAATGCCGGCGAGGAAGGACGGCGTCAGGAAGGACCCGCCGGCTGGGGCTCGGCGGGAACGGTCAGCCGCCGCCGCCGGTGCAGCCGGTGACCCAGAAGGTCTTGTACTTGGTATCCGCGTTGGCCGCGCCATCGGCGTGGACCGTGAGCTTGATATGGATGCCAGCGATGTCATCGGTGACATACGGCGCGAGCACCGTGTTGAGGTCGTAGGTCTACCGATGCGGCGGATGCCCGGCGACCCGGTCAGCCGGGCGAGATGACCCGCCTCCGACCGCTGTGACCGCTTCGATCAGCCGGCAGGGCTGGCCGCCGGGCTGGCGATCGGAGGTCCGACCGGCGCCATGGAGGGGCCGACGGGCGCCATGGACGGTGCAGCGCTGCCTCCGGCCGTGGCGCCGCCCGCAGACGTGAGGAACAGGTAGACCGTCGACGAACCGTCGCCCCGGTCGTGCACCCAGGCAGTGCCGCTGATGCCGGAGCCATTCTGCTCGGCCAGGCCGAAGGCGAGGTCGGCACCGCCGATCAGGGTGCCACCGGCATCGCCGCACGCGATGTACGTTCCCATCTGGTCCACGCTCTGGTGGACGTTGATCGAGTGGCGGCCGTCGGCGATCTCCTTGACCCCCATGTGGACAGTGGTGACGCTGACCATGACCGGGAGGGCGGTGACGGCACCGAGCGTGTCACCTCCAGCCGGCTGGCCGTCCACCGCGAACTGGTCGGACACGTCGGACAGACCAGCGACGATGGGTCCCGGGTCGGGACAGACGCCTTCGTGGATATGTGCCGGGTGACCGCCCGGGATGGACGGGAAGAGCGATGGACCGGCCGATTCGGTCGGTACCAGGGGGCTGGCCACGGGGGACTGGGCCCACGCGGCGCCAGCGCTCGCCACTGTGCAGTGTCAGTTCCGTGTATCGATCGACCTGGGCGAGGGCCGTCGTCGTGACGCCGAGCGATTGACCACGAGGCCCTCGACCGCTTCCAGCAGCTCGGATCGCTCGCGGCTCTGACGTCCGGGCCGCCCTGCGATCTCGTGCATAAGGAAATCATTGCCTGGAGGCAGATATCCGCCCTCGTACCCTTCGGCATCCACGGACCCCACATCGACCGCCTGATCCACGGCGCGACCCGCCGCGAGCACGTAGATACATTGCCGGTCACCCAGCGTGGACCCAGGCGGCCGCTACCTGCACTCGCGAGTCGGAACGGGAGCATCGTGTCGGCAGCGCAGCCGTTGCCGAGATCGGTATTCGAGATGCCTGCGGAGAGTCCCGGCCCCCCATCGTCGGCTCCTCCAGGGCGCGACCCCGACGTGAACCCCGGGCGCCGGCTCAGACCCTCAGAAGGCCGCCGTCTGGACGTCGGACACGACGCCTGCCCTCCGAGAGAGCGGCCATTCGCGGAGGCGCGAGATGAGGCCATCGTCATCGAGCTCGAGTGTCATGAACCCCAGTGTCCGCACACGCTCTGTGGTCGCGCGGACGGTGTAGGTCCCGTGCCAGCTGGCAAGCACCGTTGCCCCGCTGACCCAGATGTGCTCGGCATCGAACTCCACGTGGTTCCGGCTCGCCGCGATGCCGTTCCAGGACTCGCGGATCGCGTTCGATCCCACCAGCGCCGGCTCGAAGGGGTCCGGGCGATACTCGGCGTCTTCGCGGAACAGCTCGAGCGCCAGGTCCGGGTCGCGGCGTTCCAGGGCAAACTTGTAGCGCGCGATCAGATCCTGCCCGTCACCGGGCGTCAGGGTGGGCATCGACCGAGTCTACCGTCATGGGGGATGCAGGGTCCGGGCGGGTCGCTGGGATACCGTCACCGCCTCGGGCGGTGGACCCGTGTGCGCCGAGGCCACCGCCGGCGTTGGCATGTCACGGGCGTGATGTCAGGTGCGCAGGTCTCCACGGGTGCGTTGCTGCTCCGGCCGCAGCCACCGCCGGACCAGTGGCTCGATCGTCATGCCCTGCACCAGAAGTGTGAACAGCACGATGCCGAAGGTGATCTCCTGGAGCAGGACGCGCTCCGGCACATCGAGCGGCAGCGAGAGCGCCATGGCCACCGCGACGGCGCCACGCAGGCCGGACCAGAAGAGTACGTTCAGCCATCCGGTGCGGGCATGCCGGGCCGTCGATCGTGACGCCCGGATGCGCCAGGCGCCACCCAGCAGCCCGTAGACCACCAGGGCTCGTCCGACGAGCGTGCCGGCGATGCCCCATGCGACCCAGGGCAGCGCCGCCCCCAGCTGGGGCAGCGAGATCGAGAGCCCGACGAGCATGAACACGAGGGCCGTGAGCAGGAACGCCACGAACTCCCAGACCGTGTCGAGGGCCTCAGCTGCCCGCCTGCTGATGCCGGTCCGGCGGCCGTAGTTACCGATGACGATGCCCGCGATGACGGTCGCGATGACCCCGGACTCGTGAAAGGCGTCGGCGAGGAGGTAGGTGCCGTACGCGGCCGAGACGGAGATCGTGAGCTCGATGAGATGATCCTCGACGGTCGCGAGGATGCGCGACGCGAGATACCCCGCGATGCCACCGACGACCGCGCTCACGACCACGGTCGCCACGATGGTCTCGAGCGCCTGTGCCGGGGACACGGTCGATGTGATGGCACGGACGGCGAGGGCGAACAGCACCAGGCCGGTGCCGTCGTTGAACAGGCTCTCGCCCTCGGTCATGGCCGCGAGCCGATGCGGCACCCCGAGCCCTCTGAACGTCGCGATCACGGCGGCCGGGTCCGTCGCGGCCACCATGGCCCCGACGACGAACCCCAGCTCCAACGGCAACCCGGTGCCCAGGTGGAGGCTGATGGCGACCACGGCAGCGACCACCACGACCCCGGGACCCGCCAGCAGCGCGACGCTTCCGAACGATCGCCGCAGCGCCACCAGGTCGATGTGGAAGGACGCCTCGAACACGAGGCCCGGCAGCAGGACCACGAGCACCAGCTCGGGCGTGATGTCCAGCTTGAGCGAGGGCACCACGAGTCCGACCGCCAGGCCGACCCCCACGAGGGCGACGCTGTAGGGCACCGAGATGCGTCGGATGGCCAGCGCCACGAGCGCCGCGATCGTCACGAAGGCGACGAAGAGGCGGATCCCGTCCAGCAGCGCGTCGGCGTTCACGCGTCGATGGTAGGAGACGGTCGGGTCGGCGCGTCATCCCCGCAAACCCCTGGCGCAGTCGCCTCGCAGGCCGCCGCGCCATCGGACGCACCCTGGATCCGACCGAGATGACGAAGAGGTCGCTCGTGGACACGGGGGCACGTGTCCTGGCGATCCGAACCTCCGGATCAGGCCGGTGCGCCCTCAGGGCGCGGCCCGCCGGCTGGCGTGGGTGCCTCGTCCGGCCGGAGCCGAAGGCGACGCAGCAGCTGGGCGTTGGCGGCCACGATGATGGTCGAGAGGCTCATGGCGATGGCACCGACCGCCATCGGCAGGTCGATGCCCCAGGGTGCCAGGAGGCCCGCCGCGACGGGGATGGCGACGATGTTGTAGCCGGCCGCCCAGACGAGGTTCTGGCGCATCTTGCGATAGCTCGCGCGCGACAGCGTGATGGCACCCACGACGTCCCGTGGGTCATCGCGGATGAGCACGATTCCGGCCGACTCCACGGCCACGTCCGTGCCCGCGCCGATCGCGATGCCGACATCGGCCTGGGCGAGCGCCGGTGATCATCGCCACCCGGACGCCGAGGGCATGGAGCTGGTCGACCGCTGCCGACCGACTCCGGTCGGATCTCGTCCTCCACTGCGATGGCGCCGACGACGGTCGTGCCCTCGACGACGTACAACACCGTGCGGCCCTCGGCTGCCCACCCGTCCGCGGCCCGGGCCAGTCCGTCGGGTGGCGCTCGCCCCCGCATCGTCCAGCAGTCGTGGGCCGCCGACGACGATCGTCCGATCGCCGATGCGAGCTCGGACGCCGCGCCCGGCCAGCGCCTCGAAGTCAGCGACCGGCGGCACCTCCAGCGAGCGCTTCGTCGCCTCCTCCACGACCGCCCGGGCGAGTGGATGCTCCGAGTCGGCCTCGGCGGAGGCGGCCAGCCGCAGGACCTCGTCCTCGGTGCCACCGTCAGCCACGGCGACCGCAGTGATGGCCGGTCGACCGCGCGTCAGGGTGCCCGTCTTGTCGAAGATGACGAGGTCGAGCTCCCGGGATCGCCATAACGGCGTGGCGTCCGCACCGAAGGTGCTGCGGATACGCCCAGCCCCTGCGGCCTCAGCCGGACGAGGGGATGGAGCGACTGGCTTTCACCGCCTCCGACACCTCGACCCGCAGGTCGCGTCCCTCCCAACGTCCGGCCTCGGGCCACCAGACGGTGAACTCCACCGTGTCGCCCAACCGCAGCTGGTCCGATCCCGGCACATCCACGAGCCACACACCGGTGCCGGTATCACGTGCATCGATGTCAGTCCACCCCTGCCAGCTATCCAGGGTGTACCGAACGCGGGCCGGGGCAAGGAACTCGAGGCGAAGGGTCCGTCCGACCACCATCGACGGGCGCGGCGCCGTGAATCGCCATGTCGCACGCGTCGCCGTCGGCGCCTGGCCATGGTACCGATGCCACGCGGCCGCAGGTCGGTCGATGGCATGACCGAGGACGATCGAGCGAAGCAACTTCACGTACTCCGCGTGGGCCCACGCGAGCGGCATGGCCGATCCGCTCGGTCGGCCAGGGCCAAGTCCACGCTCGGCGATCGGCGCGGCGTCCCAGACCTGCTCGGGCAGCATCCCACCCCCGGACCCCATCCGGCGCATCGCCTCGAGGTAGGGTCGCGCGTCGCGCCCCGCCGCAAGCTCGTAGTGGCCGCGCTCGCCGACGAGCAGCGGCCATCCCCGACCGACCCCGGTGCCGTCGAAGGCGCTCCCGTCCGGGTGCTCCCCGTAGCCGTCGCCGTTGTAGCGGTGCCAGACCGGGCCGCTGGGAGTCTCCATCCGCAGCAGCGCGTCGGCGACGACGAGCGTCGACAGGATGCGCGGGTCATCGGCCCTGCGAAGTCCGAACCGCACGAGCGCCAGGAAGTCCGTGCCGACCATCTCGTCGGCCGGCACCATGGACGCCTCGGGCGGCCGGTTGCGCACCGGGACCGGCGTCGAGAGTGGCGCACCGGCGAGTACATCGGGCGACGCGATCCGGACATAGTGACCGTCCACACCGTGCTCGCGCGCGAGTCTCGTCCCTGCGGCGTACGTCCACTCCTCGATCGATGCGTTCCAGTCATCGGCGAGCTCGCGCAGGTATGCCGCGGCAGGTTCCAGGCTGTGCTCGGCGGCGACCACGAGCGCCGCGACCACCGGCGCCAGGGTGGATGGGGTCAGTCCGGCGTCCTCCTCCCAGCGGTCCTGTGCCGTCGCCGGCCCGGTGCGGGCCATGAAGCTCGCGGCGGCGTGGATCATCCGGTCGAGCGCCGTATCGGTCAGGAGCCGCTCGAACGCCTCGGCGTCATCGCCGGTCATGCCGTGCATCTCGGCCGCACCGCCATGCCGGAGAGCGCCCGCGAGGAGGATGGGGTAGGCGGCCTCATCGAGCTGGACGCCGGACCAGAAGGCGACCCCGTCCACCCACTGGTTCTGGACCCACGAGCCGTCCGGCTCCTGGGTCGCGACCAGGTAGGCGAGCGTCCGACGGGCCGTCCGGTGGGCGCCGAGCGCGACCAGGGCGCCAGCGGTCTCGACCAGGTCCCGCGACCACACCAGGTGATAGCCGCCGAGGTCGTTGCGGGTGTTGCCCCATGGGGTCGACAGGCTGGCGACGGTGGCACCGGGCATCGTCCGATCCGCATGCACCCGGAGCACCGAGGCCGACGTCAGGTACAGCGCACGATCCTCTTCGGGGACGTCCGCACGCGGGCTCGCCACCGTTCGCAGGAACCCTCGCCAGTTGCCGACGTACTCGTCCCAGGCGTTCTCGAACCGGTCCACGAGCGCCGCCCGCACCGCCAGGCCGGCCGCCTCGGGGTGGGAGCCGAAGCCGAGCGCGAGCTGGGCGACTCCGTCCTCGAGCACCAGCTCCGTGATGCCCGCCACGTTGCCGGCCTCGGCGATCCCCCACGTCCAGGTCATCCGGCCGTTGGCCGCGAAGTCCTGCCAGCCATCCGAGGCTCCCACGTAGCCCACGCTCTGCCGGGCCGGGCCCGGGTCCGACGCGAGCGCGAGCGTCGCGTCATCCTCCTGCGCGAAGAGCATCGGCCGACCCTTGTAGGCGCCGGCCCAGGCGCGGTTGTGCAGACCGCTGCGGCCCAGGTGCGGGGCGATCAACGGATATAGCCGCAGCGCGTGCGCGACACGTTCGGGGTCGGCAGGGTCACGCGGGTCCTCGAGCCGGACCTCCATATGGACGACATCCGAATGATCATCGGAGCAGATGCGCAGGGTCAGGGTGTATCGCTCATGACGGTGGGTGGCGATGATCGCAGGGATGCCCGGCTCAAGGAGGTGGACCTCGTGGGTCGCGTCGCGCTTGACCTCGCTCCAGAACCCGGTGTCGTCGGCGACGATGAAGCCAAGGTCGCGGATCTGCGGCTGGTCCACCCGGGGCCAGTACACCTCGTTGAGGATGCCGTGGCCGACCGTGAACCAGACGCGGCTCGAGAAATGGGAGGTGCCGACGGCGTCCTTGTCGCTGCTGGACCACGTGGGCGGGATGCCGGGCGCACCCGGAGCTGAGGGAGCGGGCTCCGTCATGAGGCGACCGCCGACCCAGGCACCCGTCCCGCCGGGGCCGCGATCACCGGCTGGTGCCAGCGATCACCGGGTACCAGCACCTTCGCCGCGTCTGGCGGCCCCCATGTCCCGGGCGCGTAGTGGTGCAGTGGCGTCCGGTCGTCGAGGATGCCGTCCACGACCCGCCAGGCTGCTTCCACGGAATCCTCGCGGGCGAACAGCGACCGGTCGCCTCGGATGGCATCGCCGATGAGGCGCTGGTAGGGCGGACGCTCGGTCCCGCTCTGGTGCGAAGCGAACAGCTCGACCTCTCGCCGACCATCGCCTCGCCGGGCCTCTTCGCGCGCGCCGCGAGCGAGATCGACATGTCGGGAGTCAGCCGGAAGCGGAAATGGTCGGCATCGGGCGGCTCCGACTCCGCGAACACCGACCGCGGCGGCCGCTTCAGCTCCACGATGACCTCGGTCGCACTTACCGGCAGGCATTTGCCGGTTCGGACATAGAACGGGACACCGTGCCAACGCCACGTGTCGATCCGGAGCCGAAGGGCCGCGAACGTCTCGACCGTCGAGCCGGCGGCCACCCCCCGCGTATCGCAATAGCCCCGATACTGCCCGCGCACGACATCGGCGGGCGTGAGCGCACGGATCGAATCGATCACCTTGAACTGCTCGTTGCGAATGGCCTCGGGCGTACGGCCCGACGGCGGCTCCATGGCGAGCAGGCTCACGACCTGGAGGAGGTGGTTCTGGACCACGTCACGGATGGCCCCTGCTTGGTCGTAGAAGGCACCCCGGCCGGCGACGTCGAACGCCTCAGCCATGGTGACCTGGACGTTCGACACATGGTCGCGATCCCAGATCGGTTCCAGGAACGAGTTCGCGAACCGGAAGTACAGCAGGTCCTGGACCGGCTCCTTGCCCAGGTAGTGGTCGATCCGAAAGACAGCCGGCCCCGGGAAGACCTCGCGGATCGATGCGTTGAGTGCGACGGCGCTGGCCAGATCGCGTCCGAATGGCTTCTCGACGATGATCCTCGCCCCTTCGGCGCAACCGGACGCGTCCAGGTTGGCGACGACGTCGCCGAAGAGCGCCGGCGGAACGGCGAGGTAGTGGAGCGGATGACGGGCTTGCCCGAGCTCGCGGCGCAGCGCATGGAACGTCTCGAGGTCGTCGTCCGAGCCCTTCACGTAGCGCAGCCGTGCGACGAGCGCCTCGGTCGCCGCGCTGTCGTCGATGCCGGCGGCTTCGAGGCTCTGCCGCGCCCGCTCCCGGAGGGCGTCGAGGTCACCGGACCGGGCCACACCGATGACCGGCAGGTCGAAGCCCTCGTCGCGGATCAGGCCTGCGAGCGCCGGGAAGAATCTGCTTGAACGCGAGATCGCCGGTCGCGCCGAAGAACACGAGGGCGTCGGAGGCATCGGCAGGCCGGGCAGTGGCATGAGACCTGGCCATCGTGTCAGCCCGCCCCTTCCTCGTGGCCACCGAAGCCGAAGCGCATGGCCGAGAGGACCCGGTCGGCGAAGTCGGCCTCGCCCCGGGACGTGAAACGCTGGTACAACGCGGTCGTCAGGATCGGCGCCGGCGCGCCGACATCGATGGCGGCGATGCTCGTCCAGCGTCCTTCGCCAGAGTCGGAGACACGGCCCTCGAAGGCCGCCAGATCGCCGCTGTCCTGGAACGCCGCCGCCGTCAGGTCCAGCAGCCACGAAGCGACCACACTGCCGCGCCGCCACACCTCGGTCACGGCCGGGATGTCGATCCGGTACTGGTATCGCTCCGGCTCGCGCATGGGCGTGATCTCGGCGCTGACCTCGCCCTGGTGCAGGCCCGCGTCGGCGTGCTCGAGGATGTTCAGGCCCTCCGCGTAGGCGGCCATCAGGCCGTACTCGATGCCGTTGTGGACCATCTTCACGAAGTGTCCGGCGCCGCTCGGACCGCAGTGCAGATAGCCCTGCACGGCGGGCGTAGGGTCTCCGTCCCGGCCCGGGGTCCTCGACGCGGCGTCGACGCCGGGTGCCAGGGCCTGGAAGAGCGGGTCGAGCCGCTGCACGACCGGCGCCGGTCCGCCGATCATCAGACAGTACCCCCGCTCGAGGCCGGCCACACCACCGCTGGTGCCACAGTCGAGGTGGTGGATCCCATGCCCGGCGAGGCTCCTGGAGCGGCGGATGTCGTCGACGTAGCAGGAGTTGCCACCGTCCACGACCACGTCGTCCCGGGCCAGCAGCGGCACGACCTCCTCGAGCGTGGCATCGACGGCAGCGGCCGGGATCATCAGCCACAGCACTCTCGGCGTGGCGAGTCGGCCCACAAGATCCTGGAGGGACGTGGCCCCGGCCGAGATCGCGTCGTCCGCGACCAGCGAGTCCACGGTCTCTGGGTGGCGGGCATAGCCGACCACGGAGTGGCCCGCCCGCGACCAGCGGCGCGACATGTCGGCGCCCATCCTGCCCAGCCCGACCAATCCGATGCGCATCTTCGTCCTCGTTCCGTGCTGGCCGCCGTCGGCCTCGTGGGGCGCTTGCCCTGCCGCGGGTCTCGGTGCCGCTCGGCCGAGTCAGTTGGCCTCGGGGGTCACTTGGCCGGGTCCCCTCAGCCAGGGATAGCCGGCGGACACCGGGAAGAACTCCGACGACAGTCCGTAGCCGTAGTACGGATACAGGCCGAAGAAGTAGCTGGCATCGGTCGTGACGAGGTCGGGGTCGTAGCGAGGAGCGCCGGCCACGTGCTCACGCGTGTGGCTGATCCAGACCTCGTCGGCGGTGATGCGCGTGATCGCCTCGACGGGGATGAAGGACCTGCTCTCGCCGAACCCCAGGAAGCCACCGGTGGCGACCTCCATGAAGCGGACCCGCCGTTCGACATCGTCAACGAGGAGCCCGTCGACCTTGCCGAGGTCCTGACCGTCCTTGTCCTTGACCATCCGCCCCCTGATGTCCTCGTCATCGCGCGACACCGTCCGGTCGATATCGCGGAGTCGGCTGAGCGTGGGCACCTTGTCCGTGTCGTGGGGCTGGACCGCGGGCTTCGGGACGGACATGAACCTGACCTCCTGGGTGCGATGCGGCGGCAGGATCCCGTGCGATGCGATATCGACCTCGAATCGCGAACCGTCCGCTGCACCAGCCTGAAGCAAGGACGCCACGCGGTCATGACGGCGCGTCATCGACCGTGGTGGGTGCGACAGGGCGTCGGTCGTGGCCGTATCCGGCCTACGGGAAGGGACCGATATGATTGGGCCCTGTGCTCGATGGCATGTCGGGCTATTGGGATGGTCATGACCGCCAGCGACGTGAAGACCCAGGCACAGGAACCGCGCCGGGCGCTCGTGCTCCATGATCGCCCGCTGGTCGTGAGCTTCATCGAGCTGACCCTCAACCATGGTCTGTTCATGGTCCGGGCCGTGCGCAGCCTGGCAGAAGCGGAGACGGTCCTTGCCGAGTGGCAGCCGCACCTGACCGTCATCGACATGGACCACGACGACAGCACGGCGCTGCTCCAGCGCGTGGGTGCCTCCAACACCCTCACGCAGAGCGTGACCCCGGTGCTGGGGCTCACCCGACGGGGCGACCTGAAGACGAAGCTGCGGGCGTTCGACCTGGGGGTCGACGACATCCTGACCGTTCCCTTCTCGCCCGAGGAGCTGCTGGCCCGGGCCATCGTCATCACCCGGCGGGCATCCGGGAGCGACCGACCCATCGTGCCCACCATCCGGATCGGCGAGATGGAGATCGACATCGTCGACCGCGAGGTGCGCGCGGGCGACTCGGTCATCCATCTCAGCGGTATCGAGCAGAGCCTGCTGTACCTGCTGGCCAGTCGTGGCGGACGGGTCGTGACCAGGGACGAGATCCTCGACGCCATCTGGGGCACCGACTTCGTCGCCGAGAGCAACATCGTGGACCGACACGTCCGGAGCCTGCGGAGCAAGCTCCAGAACGACTATCGGCATCCCCGTTTCATCGCGACGGTCCCGGGCAAGGGCTACCGGTTCATCCCCACGTTCTCCAACCTGGGCTGGGACGGCGGGCCCGTCGAGGATGAGCCCCCGGCCCACTGAAGGCCACTCGCGGGTGGTGACGTCCTCATGACGGGTCGTCATGACGTGGCGCCGACGGGACCACACAGTGTCCTTGACGACCAGGGGGTCCGCGCACATCTCGGATCATGACCCTTGTCGTCAGCGAGGAACGTGCCATCCCTTTCGAACGTGCCATCCCTTTCGCCCCAGCTGTCAGGACCGCGTCCCCTCTCGGTCCTGACAGCGACCCGGGCATCGTCAGTCGACCAGGTGAACCGATGCATCAGATGCGACGGTCGTGTTGACGTCCGGACCACGCCGGACGCCCGCCGAGAGTGGACCGTCGGCCAAGAGGACCGATCCCGTCGTCACCCCGGCTGAGCGTGCCCAGCGTCGGGCCGATGCGAAGCAGATGGGCAGGCCAGCAGCCGTCATCGCCCACGAACCCGAACAGTTGGGCCTGGAGACCGGGGCGGGCGTCGATGGGCCTCGCGAGCCTGCCTGATACCACCAGCTGACCGCACCGCGGTCCCCGAACGGCCCGGGCCTGGTCCACACCGAGCGTCGGCCACTGCTGGCCACGCGACCACGGAAGGAACGAGACCCCATGGGGATCATCACCTGGATCGTGCTCGGCGCGATCGCCGGCTACATCGCGACCTTCATCCTGGGTACCCGTGACGGTGTCCTGATGACGGTCATCCTGGGCATCGTCGGGGCGGTCGTCGGCGGCTTCCTCGCGGGAGCCTTCCTCAACCTCAAGGAGCCGACGGGCATCAACGTCGAGACCATCGTCGTGTCCGTCATCGGCGCGATCGTCGTCGTCGTCGTCGCGAACCTGCTGATGGGCAATGGTCGCCGCCGCGGGACGGTCTGACAGGGTGCGGAGGGGCCGTGCGCCCAGGCCAACGCCGATCCGCACGCCCTTCGACGAGTCGGTCATCGGGAGCACGGCGATGGATGATCCACGGGCTGCGATGGCTGTTCCGGGCGCGCCACGGTCGGTCCCGTGAAGTTGCAGCCCCAGGCCGTCCTTCGACGCGAGGGCCCAGCGGCGCCGCCCCGTCTGGTCGGCATCCTGATGGCCGGATCGTTCCATCCACTCACAGCGCAAGACGCCTGGGGACCTCTGCATCTCGAGGTCGGCCTGGTGGCGCTGGCACCCCTGACACCACTGGTCGCGTCGGACACGAGTGACGGCGCCGCCGATGCCATGGTGGAGGCACGCAGCCAGTGGACCGATCCGGGACCGGGCATGGGCGCACAGCTCTCGTGGGTGCCCATCGACCAAGTGCGCGACGTGGCGGAGGAGGGTATCCACGCCCTCATCTCCCGGATGAGCGTCGCCAACGAGGAGCGCGTGCGTCAGGCACCCAGCACCCCGCCCTACCACCGTGCGACGCGCGAGCTGGAACGTCTCGCCGCCCTGGTGCGTGAGGTCACCAGTGCCGACGAGCGCATGTCGGAAGGCGCCCCGCCCCGGCACTCGGGGCCACCAGCGTGATGGAGCGGTGCCCGGCACGCTCTCGCACCAGCCTCATGACGGAGCGTCATGACGAGACGAGGTCCGAGCGAGACAGTGCCGTCACCACCCAGGGATCGTCCCGGCGGCTCGGGCCGATTGCCCGCGCCACTCCGGCGATCACCTGGTCATCGCTCGAGAGGTATCCAATGCGTCGCACGGCGATCGCCATCGTCTCTTCCGTCCTGCTGACATCCGCGCTGGTCCTGGGGGCTCCCATCACGGGCCAACGGACCGCATCGGCACAGTCGGCCAAGGACGTCATCGGCTCGTGGCTCGTGGAGCTCACCGATGCCGACGCCTCGGTCGACCAGGCGCCCTCGCCCGCGTTGGCCACCTTCTTCGCCGACGGCTCGCTGATCTTCAGCGACCTGCCGGTCCGACCGGCATCGAGCGTCGACGCATCCTCGGACGCTGCACCGAGCGCCGCGCCCATGGCATCGTCGCCCACCGCCGTCGTGTACGCCACGGCGGGTCAGGGCATCTGGACCGCGACCGGCTCGGTCAGGGCGGCCGTGACCTTCATCGAGCTCGTCACCGACGGCACCGGGTCGCTCGTCGCCACGGTCACCGTGAGCGCGACCGTGAGGGTCGATGAGACCGGGGACGCCATGACCGGCCCCTACAGCGTGACGAGCGCGGGTCCGGACGGTCAGCCACTGCCCGACTCCAGCGGTACGCTCCAGGGCACGCGTATCAAGATCGCCCTCATCGCCGACTTCACCGGCAGCCAGGACGCCGGGACGCTCGACGTCGCCTTCGTGGACAAGTCGACCGGGGACCCCAAGGGCTGGACGTGGGATTTCGGCGATGGTCGCACCGGGAGCCGCCAGGACCCCACCCACACCTACGAGGCGGCCGGTGACTATCAGGTGACGCTCACCGTCACGACCGCGGACAGCACCGCGACCAAGACCCGGACCATCACGGTCGATGCCGTGCCAGCGCCCGCTGCCGACTTCGGCAACGACCAGGACTCGGGTTCGCTCGCGATGCAGTTCACGGACACCTCCAAGGGCGATCCGACGACCTGGGACTGGGACTTCGGCGATGGTCGCACCGGCAGCCGCCAGGACCCCACCCACACCTACGCCAAGGCGGGCGACTACCAGGTGAAGCTGACCGTCAGCAACGCCGGCGGCTCCGATGCCAAGACCAGGAGTGTCACCGTGAAGCCGGTGCCGTCCGCGGCCGCTGACTTCACGAGCAAGCAGGACGCAGGCACGCTCGCCGTGCAGTTCTCCGACACCTCGACCGGCAAGCCGACCACCTGGAGCTGGGACTTCGGCGACGGCGACACCGGCAGCCGGCAGAGCCCCACCCATACCTACGCCAAGGCTGGCGAGTACCGGGTGAAGCTGACCATCAAGGATGCCGGCGGCTCCGACAGCAAGACCAGGACGGTCACGGTCGATCCGGTGGCCTCGGCCAGTCCGGTGGCCTCGCCCAGCCCGAGCTGAGCGGCCGCACAGCCCGACACGACCCCAGACCAACGCGCATCCGTCAACGACGACGTCCGGATAGCGACCAAAGGAGTCCAGCCATGACAGACGAGCACACCAAGGGAGCCACGAGCCAGGTCCAGGGCAAGGTCGAGGAGACCGCTGGCAAGCTCACCGGCAACAAGGACCAGGAGGCGCACGGCCAGGCCAGGCAGGTGCAGGGCGACTTGCAGAAGGGCCTCGGCGATGTCCAGGATGCGGTCCGGGGCAAGGACAAGCCCTGAGTCGCTCCACGGCTGGCCGGGCGTCGCAATGTGCAGCGTCTCCGTCGCGCATCCGTGCCCGTCAGCGACCGGGATGTCCGGGCGCTGCTCCGACTCCCGGTCATCCTCATCCGCTCTCACACGAAAGGTCCCCCATGCGAGCCATCACCTTGATCCTGGTCGGCGCGATCGCTGGCCTTCTCGCGTCCATCCTTGCTGGGGGCCGCACCAGAAGAGACACCACATGACCAACTGGAACATCGACTCCGCGCATCCCGGCGTCGACTTCCACGTCAAGCACACGTGATGGTCTCCGCCGTGCGTCGCGATCTCGCTGGCAACGAACGCGTGCTCGACTTCGGGGAAGTCCGGCCCACCCGCTCCACCGTCGAGGTGCGCATCCCGACCGCGAGTGTGGAGAGTGACCCCGACGGCGCGACGTCCACATCCGCCCCGCCGACCTCTTCGACGCAGCGGCTTCCCTTGCAGGATCTTCAGGAGCACAGCGATCGTCCCCGAGCGGTCGTGGGGCAGAGTTTCGCGAATGACTTGACGTCCGCGCAGGCGGCGCTCATCACCGCGACCCAGCGGCCTGCTTCGCTCGTTGCGGTGGCCGCGCCGTCCGGACCACCTGCGTGGAAGGGCATCCCGGCGTGGGCTGTCATCGGCACCCAGGACCGGATCATCACGCTCGGCGCACAGCGCCAGATGGCGGAGCACGCGAACGCCCGCATCACCGAGGTCGAGGCATCGCATCGTCGACGCTGTCGCAGCTGGATGCCATCATCGTGGTCATCAGGGAGGCGCCCCGCGGCGGGGTCGCCTGACGGGTCGGCGCGATCGCTGGAGCGAGCCCTCCCACCACGACATCGGCCTGGGCAGGCGCTCATGGCGTCGCTACCCCACTCGCGCGTCGCGGTATCATTCGCCCCGCGAGCGGGAGTAACTCAGTTGGCAGAGTGTCTGCTTCCCAAGCAGGATGTCGCGGGTTCGAACCCCGTCTCCCGCTCCAACCACTTGACCCGCATGTACGAGGACACCCAGCAGGGAGTCGCCTCTCGTTCTCGGTCGACCCGACGCCCGCCCGCGAATCACAGACCGATGACACCTGGTCGACCGGCAGCGTGACCGAGCGGAGATCACCGTCGTGCTGTGTCAGTCCGTGCTTTCCTCCACCGCCCGACGGATAGCCTCGTACGGGATCGGCGGCCAGGGTTCGCCGCGCTTCGCCAGGTACTGCTTCGCCTTGTGCCGGCCGAGCCGCCAGAACGCGAACATGTGCAGCGGGGCGCCTGCGTGAGGCATGCGGTCGGTACCGGCACGACCGTTGGCGGTCACGAATCCCGTCACAGCGAGGGCTACGCCTTCGCCGTCCCCGACGAGCTCGCCCTGCAGGACCATCTGTCGAAGGTCCTCGAGACGTTCGTCATGTGCGTGGAACAGGAGGCACGCGAGGCCGGTCCACCTCCGCGCCATGGGCGGCAGGAAGGGGAAGAGCACGCGCTCACGCGCCTCGTCCAACTGGACCACGACCCGCACGCTGGTCGGGTGCCCGGACGGTTCGACCCAGGTCAGCACGCCCGTGGGATAGGACCGCACGAGCTCGGCCAGGCGCCTATCCCACACCGGCGACCTCGATCGTCTGTGGCGTCACGGCAAAGTCGCCCTCCGGCCAGACGAGGATCCGGCGGGGTGTGACGGTCAACGAGATCCGCTGGAAGAGATACCAGGAGAACAGGCCGCGGACGAACGCATTGTCGGAGAACCGCCGGCTGTCGGGTTGCCGCCTCGATACCGTCCTGAAGAGCCCGATGATGTCCGGGGTGTACTCCAGCACCTCGGCGACGACCGCCTCGCCCTGGACGAGGACCGCCGGTGGGTGGTCAAGGCCCGATCCCGTCGGTTCCGAGTACAAGAGCGCGACCTGCGGATGGCGACGAGCGTTGAACGCCTTCACCGGGAAGGCGATCGAGACGGCGCAAACGATGCGTCCCGCGGCGACGTCGAGATATGGCACGGACGGCCAGGTCATGGGCTGCCCTTTCTGGTTCACCGTCGTGAACTCGCACGTGTAGAACTCGCGGAGCACAGCCTCGACATCGGCCGGCAGCTTCAGCACGACGGTCGCGGCCGACTGGGCCGCGCTCCACCGGTGGTCACCGTAGGCGGCATCCCTACGCCAGTGCCCCGGTCCGCGCGGCGACCTTGCGCCTGGCGTCCATCGCCAGGTGGAGCGCGATGAGCCCGACGAGCAGTCCCGCCAGGCCGGCAGTGAAGACCCACGTCATCGGGCGGCTCGTGTCGAAGTCGTCCCAGGCGCGCGCCGCAGCGAGCAAGATGAGGGCGACGCCGAGGACCTGGCTCTGGAGCACGATCCGCCAGCTGCCCCAGCGTGTGTCGCTCGCGTACATGAGGCCGAGCACGCCAGGGAGCGCGAACCAGCCGGCGACGACGCGAGCCGTCAAGGGTGTCAACTTCCATGGCCAGATCGTCGCGGCCGTGTCTGGGATGAGGAACATGAGGACGGCGATCCCCGTGAGGACCAGCCCGACCGCGGTGTAGCCCCGCGCACGGCCCCGGCCAGTGTGGCCACAGCGGCGAAGATGCGGCGGAAGTGATTCATGGTGCCCTCCCTTGTGGGCGTGGTGGGTCAGGATATAGCAGGCACAGGTGCCTGCCCGGGCCGACGCCCAGCTGATGCGGTCATTGCCTGGTGCGGCTGCCCGGTGCGCTTCACACCGGCACTGCAGCGCGGGGTGGTGGAAGCGCCTTGGGATCGGCTTGGACGATGGCTTGGAACACGGTGGACCTGCGGCGGCCTGGTGGTGGAATGGTCAAAGCCGCCGGCCCGGGCGGCTGGGAGGCAACCGGGCGGGGTGGGTGATGGCTGCTGACACGGTGGCCGGCGAGACGGGGTCCGCGGAGTTCGGCATTCTGGGGCCGCTGGAGGTCACCAGGGCCGGGTGCGTGTGCCGCTGGGCGGCCCGCGGCAGCGGGCGGTGCTGGCGCTGCTGCTGCTGGAGGCCAACCGGGTGGTGTCCATGGACCGGCTGGCCGAGGAGGTCTGGGCGGGGCACCCACCCGAGGGGTGGGCCACCACCCTGCAGACCTATGTGTTTCACCTGCGCCGCGCGCTGGAGCCCGACCGGGCCCGTGGCGGCGCCCGCGGTTCTGGTCACCCGCGATCGCGGCTACCTGTTGCATGTGGACCGCGCGTACGTGGACTCGGCCGTTTTCGAGGACGGCTTCACGGCGGGCCGGGCGGCGCTGGACGCCGGCCGTTACGCCGAGGCCGCCCAGACGCTGCGCCGGGCGCTGGACCTGTGGCGCGGGCCGGTGCTGGCCAACCTGGCCGACTACGCGTTCACCCGGCCCGAGGCCGCGCGCCTGCAGGAGCTGCGGCTGGCCGCACTGGAGGTCCGGATCGATGCTGACCTGGCGCTGGGACGGCATGACGCGTTGACCGCCGAGCTGGATGGGCTGGCCGCGAGTATCCGCTGCGGGAGCGGCTGCACGGCCAGCTGATGCTGGCCCTGTATCGCAGCGGCCGGCAGGCCGACGCGCTGGCCGCCTACCGCCGGGCCCGCGACCTGCTCGCCGATGAACTCGGCATCGATCCCGGCGAGCCGCTGGAACGCCTGCACGCCGCCGTCCTCGCCCACGACCCGGCCCTGGATTGGACCGGCAGCCACCGCCGGCCGACGGTCAGCCCGACGCCGGCACCCCCGCCGCGTCCCCGGCTTCGCACCGCCGGGCCCGGGACGGCTGCGGACAGCGCGTGCCGGGCGGGGGCGGCGGCGCGGCCGTCGACTGCTTGTGGCCGGCTCGGCGCTGGCGGTCGCCGCGGCCGCGGTCATCCTTGCCGTGACCCGGCCATGGGCGGCCGGGCCGACCGGCCTGCCCGGCAACAGCGTCGGCGTGATCAACGCAGCCGGGGGACGGACCGGTGCCCCGGTCCTCGTGGGCAGCCCGGCGGGCCTGGCCTACGGCGACGGCTCGGTGTGGGCCGTGAACAGCGCCGAGGCAGACTGTCCCGGATCAACCCGGCCACCCACGCCGTGATCGACAGATCCCGGTCGGCTCCGCGCCGAGCCGCGCTGACCGTCACCGGCACGACGTGTGGGTGACCAACAGCGGCGACGCCACCGTGTCCCGGATCAACACCGCGGCCAACGCTGTGGTGGACAAGATCCCCGTGGGCAACATCCCGGTCGCCATCGCCAGCGGGCCCAGCGGCGTATGGGTGGCCAACCAGGGCGACAACACCGTAGACCGGATCGACCCGGTCAGCGGCACCGTGACAAAGAGACGGTCCAGGTCGGCGGGCTGCCGGACGGCATCGCCGTCGGTGAGCACGCCGTCTGGGTCGCCAACGCCAGGACGGCACCGTTTCCCGGGTCGACCCGGCCACCGGCGACGAGCGGCCCCTGTCGGTCGGTGCCGGGCCCGCCGGCATCGCCATCACGACGACCGCGGTGTGGGTGGCCAACTCACTGGACCTGACCGTGTCCAAGCTCGACCCGGCGACCGGCCGGGTGACCGCCCTCGTCGACGTGGGGGACGGCCCGAACGCGATCTTCGCGGCCCGTGACGGAATCTGGGTCGGCGACCAGTTCGACGCGACTCTGCAGCGCATCGACCCGCGGACCGACCGTGTCGACCGGATCGTGTCGTGGGAAGCTCCCCGCAGGGGATCGTGGTGGCCCCGTCCGGCATGTGGGTGGCGGCCCGCCCGTTCGCCGCGGCCGCCCATCGCGGCGGCACGCTGATCGAGGTGAGCGCCCCTACCTGAGCCTGACCCGGTGCATGACATCTCCGACGCGCCGCCCGCACTCGCCGGTGTCTACGACGGTCTGCTCGGGTTCCGCAGAGCCGGTGGCGCGCAGGGTCAAACTCTGGTACCGGACCTGGCCGACGCTGCCGCGCCCAGACGCGGCGGCACCACCTACACGTTCACCCTTCGCCGCGGGCATCCGCTACTCCACCGGCGAGCTCGTGCAGGCGTCAGACTTCCGCCGCGGCCTCCAGCGCGAGATCAGCTTCGGCGACGACCCCTACTTTTTACGAACATCATCGGCGCCGCCGCCGGCACCCGCGGCACTGTGACCTGACGGCGGGAATCGTCGCCGACGACGCGGTGGGCACAGTCACCTTTCACCTTGACCGAGCCGACCCTGACTTGCCCTACAAGCTGGCCCTGCCGTGGGCGCCCCGGCCCCGCTCGGGGCTGCCGACCATCTCGTGGACCGTGCACCGTTCTTGCCTGGCACCGGTCCGTACATGTTTTCGCAGTACCAGCCGAACTCGTCGCTGAGCCTGGTACGCAACCCCAACTTCCGCCAGTGGTCGTACGCGGCACAGCCAGCCGGCTACCCCGACGTGATCCGGATCGACCAGTCGCCGGCCCCGCCACGCAGAATTGGCGGTGATGGCCGGCCGGGCCGACCTCGTCGGACTTTCAGCAGCAACGGTCAGCCCTCGCCCTCCGCTACCGGACCCGGGTCCACCCCGGCCTCAAGCTGGCCACCACCGCCCTGTTCCTCAACACCCGCCAGCCGCCCTTCAACAACCTCAAGGCACGCCAGGCCATCAACTACGCGATCGACCGCGACCGGATCATCCAGCTCGCACCTCTCTCCCGCAGGCCATCGCGACATGCCAGATCCTGCCCGAGCGATTCCCCGGCCATCAGCCCTATTGTCCGTACACGGCCGACGCCGACGACGGCTACTGGCACGGCCCGGACATGGCCAAGGCCATGCGGCTTGCAAGAGTCCGGCACCACGCACATACCGGTGACCATATGGATCAACGAGGGAATCGGAAATGACGAGGTGAACGCATATCTCGTCCGGCTCCTCAAAGACCTCGGCTACCAGGCACACCAGCGCACAGTGTCCGATTACC
>CAWJKF010000012.1:0-121300 GCA_963843335.1 uncultured Chloroflexia bacterium | reverse complement strand
CGCGCGGCCGGATGGTACGTCCGATCGCCCCCACGTCGTACCGATGGTGGATAGGGTGGGTTGGGTGCGGGCGCCAGCATGTGACACGGCCCTTCCCCGGCATCTCGTCGGCGGTCGCTGTGGCCGGATCCATGGGTCTCATGCACGCTTCGCTCCTGGCATTGTCACGGACTCGGCCGCGCGACCATCCGGCCTGGCTGCGGCGACCGCTCCTCCGGGACCTGCCGGTCCTCGCGGGTGGCGTCGCGATGGGCGTGGCGCTCATCGTCGTCATCGGCTGGGCGCTGGGCATCGAGATGCTGCGCACGACGGGCATCGGCGTCCGACCGATGCGCCTGGATACGGCGGTCGGGTTCCTGCTCGTGGGCGGCAGCCTGCTCGCCATCTCGCGTCCGGCCGGCACGCCCTGGCGACGACGCGCCATCGGCCCGGTCACCGGACTCCTCGGGGTGACCACCCTCGTCGGCGCCCGGGCGCTCGTGGCACCGAACCCGGATGTGGGCCGCTGGCTGGACTCGGCACTGCCGGGCGGCCCTGAGCGCGCCGACCCGCTCTGGATGTCGCCGACCGTGATCGTCTCGTTCCTGTGCATCGGCACGGCGCTGCTGATCATCGATCGTCGGCCGAACGCCCGGGTCGCGTTCGGGCTGCTCGTGGTACCCCTCGCGCTCGCGTGGCTCAACGTCCTGGACCTGCTGCTCAACGACGGCGTGGGCACCTTGCTCGGTTCGACCGCCCAGATGGCACCATCGACGGCGCTGCTGATGGTGCTCGTATCGGTCGGTGCGATGGCATTGCTCGGCCCTTCGGGACCACTGGCAGTCTTCCTGGGTCCGACGTCCAGCTCCCGCCTCGCACGACGGCTGCTGTTCGCGGCGCTCGTCGTCCCGGCACTCGTCGCATGGGTCCGCGTCCAGGGCGAGGAACACGGCCTGGTCGCCGCGGGTACGGGGACGTCGCTGATGGTGCTCGCCACGTTCACGCTGCTGGCCGTCGCCATCTGGCAGACCGCCCGCGTCGCCGGGCGCACCGAGACCGCGCGCAAGGCCGCGCTCGATGAACTCGACCGGTTCTTCGAGGTCTCGGCCGACTTGCTCGCGACCGTCGACGCCGACGGTCGGCTCGTCCGCGTCAACCCGGCGTGGACGGCGACGCTGGGCTACCCGGCCGATGCGATGGTCGGCCATCGGGTCATCGATTTCATCCACCCCGACGATGCCGAGCGGACCGTGACGAGCATGATCGACCGGTTCCAGCAGCACGGCGTGGTCCACGGGTTCCAGAACCGGTACCGCCACGTCGACGGCTCCTACCGCTGGCTGGAGTGGAACACCGCCCCATCGGCCGACGGTCGGCTCGCCTATACCTCGGCACGGGATGTCACGGCGCGCCGGCGCGAGGAGGCGATCCAGGCAAGCCAGCGGGACCGACTCCGGCAGCGCAATCAGGGCCTGGCGGTGCGCGTCACCCATGACCCGCTCACGGGCCTCCACAACCGGGCCTGGTTCGACCGTGCGTTCGGGGCGGTCATCACCCGCCGGCTCCGGCGGAGCGATGGCGTCAGCCCGACCGCGGCCATCATGTTCGACCTCGATCGGTTCGGCCAGCTCAACAAGCAGTACGGCCACCAGGCAGGCGACGCGATGCTGCGCCAGTTCGGGCAGTTGCTACGCGACCGCTTCCGCGAAGGTGACATCACCGCTCGATACGGCGGCGAGGAGTTCGTGGCCGTGCTCGTCGACTGCACCCGAGAGGATGCCGCCCGGGCGGCGGACGATGTGCGGGCTGCCCTCGAGGCAGTCGCCATCGACCATGACGGGCTGCTCGTCCGGACCACGGTGTCGGTCGGCTGTGCCGCGCTGGAGCCGAACATGTCGCCCACGGACCTGCTCGCGCGCGCGGACCTGGCACTCTCGATGGCCAAGCGCGCGGGCCGTAACACGGTGGTCGTGGCCTGACGGCTGGTTCGCCGCACCGGAGGGACTCGCGCGCGACCGCGGCGCTGGCCCGCGCACGATCGGGACGGCGCGCTGATCAGCCTCAGGTCAGGGCAACGCCTGCATGATCTGTTTGAGGTCGGGCTCCGGCGCCTGGATCTCCCAGAGGACATCGCCGTGGGCATAGAAGTACGTGGGTTCGGCCGCGGAGCCCTTGCCTTGGGTCACCTTGATGACCTTCTTGCCGTGCAGCTTGGTCGGGGTCTGCCTGGGGTGCTGGAAGCCACTCAGCAGGAGCCGGAGCACCTGTGGCTCGATGCTCGCAGCGTCCACGCCACGCACCCGAACCGCCGACAGGTCACCGTTCGCATGACTCGTGAACCCGAATGTCATGTCGTCGAGGGTCTTGCCCACCGACGCCAGGCCGCTCTTGAGGGCCTTGAGCGTGGCCTTGTTCATCCCGTTCGCGGCCAGCTCGCGAGCCGTGTAGGTCCGGACCTGGAGCGGCTGACCGCCGCTGGCGGGCGGGAACATCCCCGCGAGCTCGGGGTCAGCATCGGCGGTTGCGGACGCCGCGGGCGAGAGGGACGCCTCGGGGCCAGCCGATGGGATCGGGATCGACGGCAATCGGGGGATCGCCGTCGACGCCAACGCAACAAGCATGGCGGTCGTCTCTGCAGCGGTCCCCGGGAAGCCGAGGACCCCGAAGCTGACGACGCCGTCACCGGTCTGGACGTACAGCACGGTCCCGTCCGGTGTGACATACGCGGGCTGTCCGGCAACGGTCAAGCCGCCGATGGGCGGCGCGCTGCTGGACGCGGCTGGGCTGGGCGGCGTGCTGCTGGACGGCGCGCTGCTGGGCACCGCGCCGATGACCGTGGCAAGATCGCCGACCTCGAGCAGCACCGTGAGTGCAGCGGCATCGGTTGTGGCATAGCCACAGGAGGTCGGGGTGCTGCCGGCGACCGATACGTCGGCCCCCAGAGCGGCGCCCACCTCCGCGGCCGTGAGGATGGCGCAGAACGGACTCGCAGAGGCAGCGGGACCGGCGCTCGGACTCACCCCCGGGCTCGCACCCGGGCTCCCCCCCTGGGCGACCACCCCCGGGGCAGCAGCCAGGCAAAGGGCGAGCATCGCCACGGTGAGGGCACTGGTCCACGATCGAGGTCGCACGTCACGTCTCCACGGTCCTGGCTGATGCGCCCGGCCGCCGATGGCCGGCGCACGACAAGCACGCATCATAGGCACGGGGCCCGATCGTCGCATTCGCGTAGAGGAGCATGGCGCCCCCGGCAGGAATTGAACCTGCGACCAACCGCTTAGAAGGCGGGCGCTCTATCCGCTGAGCTACGGGGGCGGTGTCCTTGTCGGTGACGCGCGTCTCTGGAGGCACAACACTCTACGCGAGTCGCACGGGCTGCATCCTGAGATACGCCCTGGACGCCCCGGGCCGTGCACATCTCCTGGATGCGAAGGTTTGCGCGGAGTCTCCTGACCAGCGATCCGACGTCGCCCGAACCCCTACCCGGACGGTTCAGCGAAATGGCGTCCGATGCCGTCCGAGCACCAGACCCCAGTCCTGAGTCCGATGCATCATGTCGTCCTCGCTGTTGACGCCCGAAGCGCCGTGGGAGGATGCGTGCACCGCCCAAAGACTGCTCCAGGACGGCTGCTCGCCGGCTGGATCGGCGCCGCCCTCACGCTCGTCGCATGGGCGCTTATCTCCGTGGCCAGCCCAGCCGTGGCACAGGGACCCTGTACCGCCGAGGCCGAGCCCAACGACCAGCCCAGCACGGCCATCGCGCTCAGCGGTGCGGGTGTATCACCGGAACGCTTCCCGACGGGGACGCTCAGGACATCTGGTTCTGGACGGTCGATGACACCGAAGCCACGCACAGCTGGAAGATCACGCTCGATGGCGTCCCGGACACCCTGACCTCGGTCCAGGTCTTCTCGGTCTCATCGCCGCCCGGCCGGTACGCCATCCCTGCCAGCGCGCTCGTGAACATCCTGGAGATCCACACCGACCGGCGCTTCGACCACGCTTCGAGCGACGGTGTGCTCCTCCCGGCGGCCGGTATGTCGTGGGCATCGGCAGGACCGTGACCCTGGATGGGAACCCGCTTACGTCGTTCGGGTATCGGCTGGCCATGACTCGCCCGGCGACCCGCTGCCCCCCAGCGGCGACCATGAGCCGAACGACGATCCTGCGCACGCCAGCCCGCTGGACGGCGCCTTCGTCGCGAGTGGGGACGTGGGTGGCTCCACCGACTTCTTCGCCTGGTCGCTGAGCGCCGCCGAGGCAGCCCACTCGTGGGACGTGGATCTCGCCGGCGGTCTCGGCACGTCGAAGACGCTCACGCTGTCTTCGTCCGACGGGCGGGTGATGTCCTCGGACCCGCTCGATGGCACGGGCCACGCCCACCTCTATGACCTGCACCTGGACGCCGGCACCTACCTCCTGCAGATCACCGGAGGCGCCGACGGGGGACCCCAGCCCTATGTGCTTGCCGCGACCGCCACCGATCGCACGGGCGTCGACCCGGAGCCCAATGATGACCTTGTCGGGCGCGCTCCCGATGATACCGGGCGTGCTCTACACGGGGCGCCTCGCCCACGCCTCCGATCGCGATCAGTACCTCTTGACGGTGGATGATCACGCTGTCGAGCAGCCTGCTCGACATCCGACTGATCTGGCGGTCGGGCCCCGTTCGCAACCTCTGCATCTCCAGCGTGGACGCCGCGTCCGCGGTGACCGAACTGCAGTGTTGGCAGAACGCGACCGGGTCGCCACCGGCCACCCTGTCCGGCCTTTCCCTGCAGGCGGGCGAGTACCTGATCTCGGTGAGCGGCGTGACCAGCCCCGACGACCCGTACTTCCTGCGCGATCGACTCCGACCAGCGCTCCCGCGGCCGACTTCGAGACCGAACCGAACGACTCCCCAGCGACGGCGACAGCGTTCGATGCCACCACCTCCATGCGTGGCCGTGCGGCTCCGGGTGAGGTCGACATGTTCCGTGTCCACGTCTCGGGAGTGCCCCAGCTGTGGCGAGTCGACGTCTCGGGCGCGGTCACGTCTCTGGCAATGGTCGACAGCGGTGGCGGAGGGCTCGCCGAAGGAGACGTCGCCGCTGACGGTGGGAGTGCCGTGCTGTCGGACCTGTACCTGATCCCGAGCGATCACTGGTTCCGGGTCTCTGGCGACGGTGACTATGCGATCCACCTGACGCCGCTCGGACCGCCCGGCCCGGATGCGGAGCACGAGCCGAACAACGACGCCAACCATGCGGAGCCGATGCTCGTCGGCCAGCGGAAGGTCGGACGGCTCGCGAGCAGGCATGACAGCGACATGTTCCGCCTCTCGGTCGCGGCCACGGAGCACGTCGCCTTCCACGTCGACCCGCCAGTGGACGGTGCCGTGGCACTAAGCGTGTGGGAGGGTGGGTACGGCGTGCTCAGTGGCATCGACGCGCCGGTCATCGGTCGATCGGTGTCCTATGACGTGGTGCTGCAGCCGGGTGACTACGACCTGCGGCTCACCACGCTGGACCCAAGCGAGGACCCGTATTCATTCGCGATCGAGCGGCTTGACCCCTTCACGATCGCTGCCGACCAGGAGCCGAATGACATCCCCACCCAGGCACAGCCGTTGCCGGCCTCCCTGGTCGTCCGCGGCAGCGGACGCGGCACGCGACTCGACGACGACTGGTACCGCCTCGAGCCGTCGAGCGCCGGCGCCCCACTGACCATCCAGGCGGAAGGGTCCGTGCAGCTGCGCTTGAGCGATGGCGTGACGGACATCCCATTGACGCCCACCGCAGACGGCACTGGCCAGGCATCCGGTCCACTCCCGACCGGGGTCCCCCTCTATCTCGACGTCCAGTCCTCGGACGACTACACGGTCACCGTGTCCGGCGACGGTCTGACCGCGACCGCCGCTCCGCGCGAACTGCCGACGACGCTCGACCTGAAGGCATCCCAGGCGGACGTGGCGGCATACTGGACCGACGGCCAGACGCTCGGGGCGAGCCTCTCGATCGTGAACACGGGCACGGCAGACGTACAGCTCTCCCTCGATAGTCTCAGCAGCCACCATGCCTGGGTAGCGGTGCCGGAACGGACCGAGGTCTCGGTCCCCGCGGGCTCGACCACCGCCGTGCCTGTCACCATCCGGGTCCCGCCGGACGCGTGGGCCGACATCCCGGTGCGGCTGACCGTGCGAGCCCGCGATACGATCGGCGCCCAGGCGACGGCGTTCGTGGAGGTCACGCCTCGCCGGGACACGGCCCCGGTCGCGCCCTACCGCGCCTGGTCCGTGCCCAACGCCCTGCTGGGAGGCCTGGATGTCGCGGCGCTCGCGCTTGGCGGTGCGGTCGTACCCAGCATCGATCCGATCGCCGAAGCGCAGCTCCATGACGGCCTCACCACGACTTCAAGCGGGTTCGCGACAGCCTTCTCGGGCCAACCCATCACGCTCACCAGCGACCTTGCCGGCGATACACCTGTCCCTGTGGCGGGGACGATCATCGACCCGTTGGCGGCCGGTGGCCGGCTCGTGCTGACGGCGCCCCGGCACTTCGAGCTGCTCCTGTCCACCGACGGGGTGACCTACACGTCGGCCCTCACCGGCGATCTCAGCACGGTCCCCGTGGACCAGTCATTCGTGCTCCCGGCACCGGTCCTCGCACGATTCGCGCAGCTGCGCATCGATTCCACCTACGCCGGCCCGGGCAGCCAGGTGGCGCTGGGCGAATGGAAGGTCATCGCGACACCCGGCTGGGTGCCGTCCTCGGACCCCATCGATGTCGCTGATGACTCGCTCGGCGGTCACATCGTATGGGCCACGCCACAGTTCCCGGCCCAGGTCGATGCCGAGCAGATGCTCACGGAAGATCCGACCCCGAGGGTGCAGTTCTTCCCGTCACCGAGCATCCGACCGACGTGGGTCATCGGCTTCCAGGACGACCGGGCGGCCCGACTTCAGCAATTGCAGTGGGTCGATCCGTCGGGCTCGGACCCCGCGATCCGGTCGACGAAGGTCGACATCGCGGTCAGCGTCACCAGTCCCCTCGGTCCCTGGCAGGAGATCGGCACGTGGTCGCTCGCTCGGAAGGCGCACGGATCGGTGGCACCGTTCACGTTCGACGGACCGACCTGGGCGCGCTTCATCCGGCTCACCGCCAACGCGACCAAGAAGGACGCCGTCGGATGGGAGCCTCCCGGGATGTTGCGCGCTCTCGAGGTGCCCGCGAGCGACCTCTATCGCTCCGTTGTCGGCGAGTGGGGGCAGGACAGCCCGTTCGGCCCGTACGAGTGGCAGGCGCCACCGCCGGCTCCGCTCACCGTCGACGCGGGTGAGCCCAACGACACGCCGGAGACTGCGACGCCACTGGCCGCGGCGTCGGTCGCGGTCGGCCGCGTGCACCGCGGCGAGGACGTCGACCACTATGCGGTGGCGATCCCGGCCGGGCAGAACAGCCTGACGTTCACGGTCCACGGCAGCCCCACGGTCGGGGTCCGGCTGACGCTGCTCGCAGCCGACGGCTCCGAGGTCCCGATGTCACTCGGCCTGGGCGAGCAGCCGGGCGCCGTGGAGTACGCCGCGAACGTCGAACCCGGTTCGAGATACGACGTCGAGGTCGAGCAGCCGGCGTTCTCGGCGGCCCTGTCCTTCGATACGAGCGGCAGCCTCGTCAACTATTACCCGTTCATCGCCCAGGCGTTGCGGGCGTACTCGGCTGATGTCGTCGCGGGCGAGGAATCGGTCATGCTCATCCCGTTCGAGGAGCAGCCCCTGCTCAAGGACTGGAGCGACCAGGCATATCTGCTCCAGGACGCCGTCAACCGCTACGCCGTCGGCTACGGCTCCAGCAGCGCCGAGACCGCGCTCATCGAGGACTCGAAGGCGCTGGCCGGTCGCGACGGGGCACGGGCGATCCTGCTGGTCACCGACGCCATCACCTCGTCCTATCAGCGCAACCAGGAGATGTGGCAGGCGCTGGCCCAGGTACGGCCCCTCGTCTTCGCGGTCCAGGTCGGCAATGACGACGCACCGTCCGAGAGTCTCCATTTCATGCAGGACTGGGCGATCGCCAACGGCGGTCACTACCAATACGTCGTCTCGCACGGTGATATGGACCGCGCCTTCGACCGGATGGCCACCTGGCTGCGCCGCCCCGCGGCATACACCCTGTCGTATCAGACCTCGACGAAGCAGCTCCCGCCGCCGAGGCCTGGCACCATCAGTGTCGTCTCGGCATCAACGGCCGATGGCAGCACCGGTGGCCAGCCCCGGACGAGCAACGGGGTGGCCGTGGAACTGATCCTCGACACCTCTGGCAGCATGCTCGACCGCTTCGGTGGCAAGCGGCGCATCGACATCGCCAAGTCGGTGCTCGACAAACTGGTCAACGAGGACCTGCCGGCCGGCGCGCCGGTCGCGCTGCGCGTCTTCACCCAGAAGTCTCGGTCCTGCGACACGCAGCTGGCGGTGCCGCTGGGCCCGCTCGACCCGACGGAGATGACCGCCACCATCGACGGTCTCACGATCCAGCGCTCGGTCAACACGCCGCTCGCGGCCGCCATCAAGCAGGTCGCGACCGACCTCGCCGGGGTCACCGGGCCGCGGATCGTGGTCGTCGTCAGCGACGGCCTGGAGAACTGCGGCGGGAACCCTGCCAAGGCGGTCAAGCAGCTCCGGGCCAAGGGCGTGGATATCACCCTCAACGTCGTGGGCCTGGCGCTCAGCGACAAGAAGATCCGCAAGAGCATCGGCCAGCTCGCGAAGCTGGGCGGCGGCACCTACTTCGACGCCCGCGACCCGTCTTCGCTGGAGGCCGGCATCCGGGCCGCCGTGAGCCCGCCATTCGAGGTCTACGATGCGTCGGGAGCCTTGGTCGGGTCCGGCACCGTCAACGGCAGCAGCGTCTCACTGCCGCCGGGCACCTACCGGGTGGTCGTGCTGAGCGACCCCCAGCAGACGTTCGACGGTGTCGTGGTGCCCGAGGGCGGCGCCATCAACCTGACGCTGGGGACGTCACCATGAACTCGAGCGCGCGTCGCTGGCGCTCATACGAGACACTGTGCAAGGAGCCAACCTCCCAGACCGGTGCCAGACGCCCCCCACGCGGCGACCCCGGCCCCCGTGCCGCCGCCTATGTAGGCACCGGAGACAGCCGCAAGGACACCTACGACCACATCGGCGGTACCGACGATGCATTTCCAGAGCCGTAGCTTCAAGGCCGACTCGGCGGCGACCTGCCCCGGGGTGAGGGTCACGGCGTACTGGTCCACCTCGCCACGGCCATCATCCATCTGGTCGATGGTGCGACCGGTCGCGGGGTCCACCAACCACCAGCCGATCCGCGACTCGCCACCGATCGAGACCGGACGCTCTGGAGTGACCACCGTCCAGCCGTCAGCCAGGGTCGCGACGAGCGTGGCTGACGCCGCGGGTGGCAAGGCAAGGTCGTCTGGAACCGCTCCGCTGCGCAGCACGCGGATACCGACGCCGTCGCGCCGCACGATATCGAACACGGCCCCGACGCTCACCAACGGCCGATCGGGCTCTGGCTTGCCGGGAGGCTGGGCATTGCCGAGGAGCACGCGCTCCGCCACGTGCGAGAGTACCCCGGCGAGCACCTGGGGCATCTGCGTAGCCGGCTGGCCGCGGACGGGTAGGCAGCCGTAGCTCCGATGCCAGATGTCGATCGCGAAGTCGGCGATCATGGCTCCAGTCGGGTCCTTGGATGGTGTGACGCTGAATGCCACCACGTTCGGAGCATCGTGGAAGGTCCTCACGCCACTCGGCACCGCCAGCTCCAGCTCCGCTGCCTCGCGGACCAAGTGGAACAGGTGGACCTGGTCCACGAACGCCAGGGGGTCCTCCGGCGGGCGTACCGCACCCCTGAGCCCATCGCCAGCGAGCCGACCACCACTGACCGTGAACCAGTGCTCCGCCTGAGCAGGTAGGTATTCTCCCTTGAGGTCTGGGCCGAGGTCAACGAGTTCGATGGGCGGGATGGATGTCACGTCGAGCCTTCCGCCCGCCCGGGCGTCGAGGGCGAGCCGGTCGAAGATCGTCCTTCGCACAACGACGGGCATGCGTTCGGGTGATTCGATCGTGACCTGCAGCCACAGCGAGACTGCGTCGCCTTCAGCCGCGCCCACAGCATCGGGAGCGGGTGATGCGTCGAGTGATCCCGCCTCCCGTGGTGAACCCGAACGGCTTGCCGCCAACGTACGCGTCCTCGCCCACGATCAGCGCTGGCAGGTAGCTCTTCTTGCCCGTCATCCCGTCGGCTACCTTCGCGCCGATCGCCTTCAACCCTTCGGGCCGGATGTTGGTGAACTGGATGGGGACGCCGACCAGTTCGTCCGCCCACGCATCGACCGTCAGCAGAGCGTCTTCGAGTAGGCCAGGGCCGGACACGGTGTCGACCATCAGCGCGAGCTGGACCCTGTGCCGAAGTGAATCCGACAAGGAGTCTGAGGTTGTGGACGCAGCAGCGAGGACCTGGCCGCTGGTGGCACCGGGCATGCTGGCGTCAAGATCCTGCCACGTCGCTCCGTTGGCCACCTGGACCCACACGTGTTGCTGCCGCTCGAGGTCTGGCAAGGAGCTATATCCGCCGGGCAGCACCACGCCCGCGTCCTGCAGCGCGGAGCGAATGGTCGTGTCATTGTCGTCGACCTGCTGGCGGGCCCACGCCACCACCACGTCGGCGGAGCGCAGGGCGTCCTGAAAGCGCTGCTGGACGTCTGGAGGCAGGCTCGGAGAGGGCGCCGGCCCTGGACGTTGCGTGATGGGCTGGAACGCCGCGGTCACATTGGCGCGGACTGCTGCGGGATCGATCACCGTGCTCGCAAGCAGGTGCTGGGCGGCATCGTCCCCAAGCGTCCCGAGCGCGAAACGGTGCGAGACTCCTGACGCGTCCAGCAACGCCGCGAGGAGGAGCGCCTGATCGGCGGAGTTGCCCGCTCGCGCCCAGAGCGTTCCCAGCGGCCCCCGGAGTATCCCTGCGTACGGCTCGTAGGCGATCTCATCGGACACGAAGCGAGCGATCTTCTGGACATCGAATTCGAGGGCGAGTGCGAGGTCGTCGATCGCGGACGGGGCGGGCGTTGACTGGGCGCGAACGGCCGGCAGCGTCCTGGGCCAGACCCCGGACTCGGTGATGCCCGCAGCGAGCGCAGCAGCGCCCGTCATTCGGAGGAACGTCCTGCGGTCGAATCGGGTCCCACCATCCACCGCAGGTTTGGGCACTCTGGGTCTCCCTTGCTCGGGGCCTCGGGGTAGGCGGCCATACTAGTCGCCGCATCATCTCGCGAACAAGCCTTGCTGCCTGTCGGCCGACAGGCTCATCCTCGGCACACCCGTCTCGCGCTTCCCATGCGCCGACCAACATGGCGGGACCCTCGGGTCGAGTCGCCCTCATCGACGGGAGCGCCGTGACATCCCTGGCAGGGCATACCTGCTAGCGTCTGCCGCCCATGGTCGCCGCCCGTCAACTGCCGCTGCCCTTCCCCGCCGACGACGATGCGCGGCTGCCCCGGCTCGCCCTCGCGACCGAGTGGAAGACCCTCCCCCGGTCCTGGTCGCACGCGCTCCACCCCATCTGCACCTACCTCGGCAGCCTGCCGCCCCCGCTGACCCATGACCTCCTTGCCCGCTGGAGCCGGCCAGGTGACGTCGTCCTCGACCCGTTCTGCGGTCGTGGCACCGTGCCGCTGCAGGCCGCCCTCGAACGCCGGATCGGCGTCGGTATCGACCGCAGCCCGCTCGCGCAGCTGCTGACCGCGGCCGTGCTGGATCCTCCGTCCCAGCGCGACCTGATCACGCGCCTCGCCATGCTGCGCATCCGATGGTCCGAGACGAGGCACGACTGGCGGATGCAGGCACAGGAGATGCGCGCGGTGGGTGCAGCGGCATCGTTCTTCCATCCCGAGACCCTGGCGCAGCTGCTGCTGGCCCGTGCCGACCTCCAGCGGCACGACCCGGTGGACGCGTTCCTGCTCGCCGCCATCAGCGGCATCCTGCACGGGAGTCGCGCTTCCGCCCTGACCGACGCGATGCCCAATGCCTTCAGCATGTCGCCGGCATATGCGACGCGGTGGCTCGCCGCGCGCGATGCCGAACGCGGCAGCGGCCGACCGGATCGGGACCTGTTCGCGCTCCTCGCCCGCCGCATCTCGTGGCTGCTGCGCGATGGTCGCCCGGCGACCCGTGGCGTGGCCCTTGCCGGTGATGCGCGCACGGCTGGAAGGCTGACCGCGGACGCGCTCCGTCGACGCGGCCTGCCAGACCGGGTGCGACTCGTGGTGACCAGCCCGCCGTACCTTGGCCTCGTCCGGTACGGCCGCGCCAACTGGCTGCGGCTGTGGCTGCTGGGCGAGGACCCGAGCCGGGTCGACGCGTCCCTGGATACGCCACGTTCGGCGGTCGAGTCGAGCGATCTGCTGCGCGCGGTGCTGACCGACCTCCGCCCCGTCCTCGCCGATGACGCCATCGTGGTCTGCATCCTGGGAGACATCGAAGCCCATCGCGGCCGTCGGCTCGGGTTGCCCCTCGACCTCGCGGCTGAGACGTGGCACTCCGCTGCGGAACCGGCTGGCTACCGGCTGGCCGGCGTGGCCGTCGACGGCGTCGATGCGGGCCGGAAGCTCACCCGGCTGTGGGGCGAGCGCGCTGGCGCCGCCACACGCACCGAGCGGCTGCTCGTCATCGCCCCCACGGAGCTCGGTCGGCGTCGTGCCCTGACGACCGCCGGCCTGACCGTTGACCTTTCCCGGACGGTGGGCGTCGCGCCCGGCGTGACCACGCACCGGCCGGTCGCAGCCGCGACGCGCCCGCGAGCCGCCAGACCCGCTATCCTCGGGACCCATGCAGCAGATGTACCACCCGGACGACCTCGGATCGATGGATCCGCTCGTCCTGATGAAGAACCTCGACCATGTCCGGATGACGGCGCGCCGCCTGAGCTACATCCTGCAGCAGCAGGTGCACCTCTACCTGCCTGAGGCGAACGAGCTGCGGATGGAGATCGACCGCTACGTGGAAGCCGAGCGTCAGATCGAGACAGAGCTCGCCCGGCGCAGCATCCGCGCCTGAGACCTACCGCGGAAGCGACGCGACCTGCGGGTCCGGTGACGACACCTCGACGGCGACGGTGGTCCGCTCCACGGAGATGGCCACCCGGCGACGTCGCTCATCGACCACGACACGCTGGGCCAGGGCCGCGAGCCGGGACATGTCGCACAGCGAGAATCGCACGCCCAGGGCCGCCAGCCGTTCGTAGTCCATGCCCCGGAACTCGCCGCGCGCGGCCACGCCACACATCTCGTCGTACAGCTCCGGCCAGCCGATCCGTCGGCGCTGGTAGCAGTACCGGATGAAGTCGATGACCTCCTGCGGCACCTCGCCGACGGGCGCGCTCGGGACCGTCCCCGGGACGGCGCCTGCCTGGGGCATGGCCGTCCAGCGGCCTGTGCGATGTGTCGACACCCTCTCCCTCATCCGATGACTGGACATGGCGATGCCCGGATCGCTGATGCCCTGAGAACGACAGACGCCGCAGCGCGGTTGGGGCCACGACGGCATCCGTGTTGCGTCCCTCCGACCCTCCCCGTAACGCCCCACGGGGAGCGTCAGGTCGTCGTCGCTGATGATAGGTCGAGTGGCTCGGCAGGGGAAGGGAGGCCATCCACGGACTTGTCCACGACCTTGTCCACAAGTGGTCGATGACCCTCAGTCGAGGCGCCGATGGACCCCCAGGCCGGGCGTCCCCGCCAGCTGCCAGCGCTTGTCCTCGCCCAGGATGAGCCCCTCGTACGGGTCCTGGGCGAGCAGCAGGTTGCCGTCCAGGTCGACCCAATCCGCCAGGCCGGCGAGCGCGGCGGCAGCCGCGATGCCGACGCTCGTCTCCTCCATGCAGCCGAGCATGATGCGGAAGCCGAGCTCCCGCGCCCGGCGCATCATCGCCAGCGCGGGACCGACTCCACCGCACTTGGTGAGCTTCACGTTGATGCCCGCCACCACGCCCACCAGCGCGTCGAGGTCATCGATGGTGACCGCGCTCTCGTCGGCGACGATGGGGATGGGGCTCCGCTCCTGGAGCCAGCGCAGCTGCGGCAGCTGGCGGGCCGGGAAGGGCTGCTCGATGAGCTCCACGCCCAGCCGGACGAGCTCCGGCACGAGCCGCGCACCTTCGTCCGGAGACCAGCCGGTGTTCGCATCCACGCGCAGCGGCCCGCCGAAGACGGCACGCACGGCTTCCAGCGTCTCGAGGTCGCTCGGGCCACCGACCTTGATCTTGAGCATCGGGAAGGCAGCTGCCCGGGTCGCCCGCCCGGCTACCGCCTCGGGGGTGTCGATGCCCAGCGAGAAGTCGGTCGGCGGGATGTCCGATGGCGTCTCGAGGAGCTGCCAGAGGGGCACGCCCAGGCCCCGTGCGACGAGGTCATGGAGCGCGATATCGAGGCCCGCCTTGGCGCCGCCGTGATGGCCGATGGCGGCCGCCATCCGCCGGCCGGCCTCGATGAGCCAGGCACGCGCGCGCGGCGAGGCTCGCAGGGGGCGCGTCGAGCGCACCGACCACGCCCGCGAGCGATGGCAGCACGACCCCGATGGTGCCCACCGTCTCGCCGTAGTAGGCGACCGGGAACGCCTCCCCCACCCCATCGAGCCCGCCGGTGGTGACGCTGACGATGACCGTCGTGGCGCTCCGCGGATCCTCGTCGCGGGCGATCCGGAACGGGTCGCGCAGTGGAAGGGACAGGACCTGGCTCTCGATGGACAGCTGCACGTCCACGATGCTAGCCGGTCGCGACCCGGCCGACGACGTCGTCCGGTCGCTTCAGCCGCGCGACCGCAGGAGGTCAGGGTCCGTGGCGATGGGGTAGGCGCGCGCGGTCGCGCCGCCATCGACGGGGATGACGGCCCCGGTGACATACGACGCCTCGTCCGACAGCAGGAAGGCAGCGACCGCGGCGATCTCCTCGGCACGCCCGGCGCGGCCCAGGACGGCGTACGACTCGAACTGCTTCTGGGCCGCCGCACGGTCCGGAGCGGCGGCCAGCGCGTTCTCGTTCCAGGGCGTCCAGATGGCGCCCGGGGCGACGGCATTCGCCCGGATGCCGACCGGCCCGTACTCCACCGCCACGTTCCGGGTGAGGCTCTCGATGGCGCCCTTGGACGACTCGTAGGCAGCCCAGCGCGGGAACGCCGCACGTGCGTGGAGCGAGGAGATGGAGACGATGGCGCCACCCTGGCCGTGCTCCAGGAACGCCTGGACCGCCTCCGAGCAGCCCCAGTAGGTGCCCTCGATGTTCACCCGGATCAGCCGCCGGACCCAGTCGGGGTCCGGCCGGTGGACCGAGTCCTCGCCCACGACCGCGGCGTTGTTCACCCAGCCCCGCAGTGGAGCGGCGGCGGCCGCCAGGCGCCGCGCGGCCTGGAGCGTCTCGATGTCGGCGGCGTCGCCGACGACGACGTCACCGTCCGCCCCCCAGGCTGCCTCGGCCGCCTCCGCGTAGCGCGGGCACGAGCTCCAGCGCCGACGACGAACCAGCCGTCGGCGATGAGCCGCTCGGCGATGGCCCGGCCGATGCCCACTCCCGCTCCGGTCACGACCGCGCTGCGACCCAGGCTGCCCATCACCGACCTCCGCTCGTCTCATGTCCCAACTGGATCTCAACCCTTGACCGCGCCCGCGGAGAGCCCTCGGAGCATGCCCCGCTGCGCGATGATGGTCAGGACCAGCACCGGGACGACGAGTGTCAGCGATGCCGCCGCCATGGCGCCCCAGTCGATGACGTCGGCGCCCACGTAGTTGACCAGCCCGACCGTCGCCGGCGTGGTGTCGAAGCCGCCCAGCAGGAACGGGATGAAGTACTCGCTCCATGCCGCGATGGCGATGAGCACGCCGACCGTGAGCACGCCCGGCATCGCCAGCGGCAGCACGACCGTGAGGAACGCCCGGGTCCGGGAGGCGCCGTCCACGCGCGCGGCCTCCTCGATCTCGAGCGGGATGTCCTCGAAGTACGACGCACACATCCAGACCGTGAACGGCAGCAGGCCGCTCATGTAGGCAAGCACCAGGCCCAGATAGGTGTTGATCAGCCGAGCTGGTAGAAGAACAGGAACAGCGGGATGATGAAGATGACCGGCGGCATCATCCGGCTGAACAGCAGCCAGCCGCCCAGGAAGCGCCGACCACGGAACTTGGCCCCGCGCGAACGCGTAGCCCGGCGGGCACCCCGATGACCAGCGTGGCGACCGTGGTCGCGCACGGTGATGATGACGGAGCTCACGAGCGAACCCGGGAACTGGCCCGCCGCGAGCTTCTCCCAGCTCTTGAACGAGATCGGCGAGAACAGCTTGGGCGGCACGGCTGTCGCGTCCACCTGGCGCTTGAAGCGCCGTCAGCACGATCCAGAGGTACGGCATCAAGACGATGATCAGGCCGGTGAGCAGCAACGCGACCGCGATCCAGGTGAGCGTCGGCGGCGCTTCATGCGCTCCTCCTCCCGGACATCCTGCGTGCGATCATCGTGCGGCCCACCGACCGAACAGGTACGCGATGACCAGGGACCCGGCGATCATGCCACCATCACCAGGCCCCAGGCCGCTGCGTAGCCGATCTGGTGGTAGTAGAGGCCGGTGTTGTAGACCTGCAGGTTGATGGGCGTGCTGGCGAGGCCCGGTCCGCCTCCGGTCAGCTGCTGGATGCCCTCGAACTTCCGGAATGCGTCCATGAAGCGGAGCACGATGACCACGAACAGCACCGGCCGGATCCAGGGCAGCGTGATGTGCCAGAAGACGTCGCGGCGTGGCACTCGCGCCATCCACCGACGCCGCCTCCTTGAGCTCGCTCGGGACGTTGAGCAGGGCGGCCAACAGCAGGATCGCCTGGAACGGGATGCTGGTCCAGCAGTCGGCGATGATGACCACCGGCATCGCCAGCAGCGGGTCGCCCAGCCAGACCGGCGTGCGGCAGCCCTCCGAGCACCGACAGGAAGTAGTTGATCCAGCCCGCATCGTTGTTGAACATCGCGCGCCACGTCAGCGCGACCACGATGGGCGCGGTCATGATGGGCAGCAGGATACAGCGACCGGACCAGGCCGACGCCCCGGAAGGAGCGTTCCATCAGCACCGCCAGGCCCAGGCCCACGACCGTCGGGATGAGCGTGGTCGCGATGACCAGGTAGAGCGTGTTGATGATGCATGATCGGCGTGTCTGCCGTCGGCGACCAGCTCCTCGAAGTTGTCGAGACCCGACGAAGCGCCACTGGTCGAACGCGCACCAGGTCGTAGTTGGTGAACGCCAGACCGATGCTGATCGCGAACGGGATGGCGGTCACGACGACCATCACGATCAATGCCGGCCAGGCCGCGATATGCAGGAAGTAGCGCTCGACGGCGCGCTGATGGTTCAGCGCGGACGGCAAGGATGACAGACCCCCGCCGTCGGCGGGGGTCTGTCGTGACCTCCTGACCGGCGGTCATCGCTGAGCATCGCCGGCGGACGATCCCATCGGTGAACTTCGGGAACGCCTTGTTCGGGTACCCGGCGTCAGGTCTTCATGATCGCCGCGATTGACCCGCACCCATCTCCGCCATGACCTCCGCGACCGGACCGATCGGTGGTGATGAGCTCCTGAGAGGCCCTGCTGGATCGGCGGGATGATCGCCACGCCCTCCGGGATGAACGGCAGCAGTGTCACGTTGGGATGCTGGAGGATGTGGGTCAGGGCCTCGGGGAACGTCGGCGGCAGCGCGGCCACCGTCGCGGGATCCTGGAGCACCGACAGGCGGGACGGGGTCAGCAGCGCCTTGGCCTGGGCGGCCGGTGCCTGGACGTCCTTGGAGGTCAGGTACTGGACCAGCAGCCAGGCAGCTTCCTTGTTCTCGGATGCGTTGTTGATCCAGGTGCCGAACGGCTGGACCAGCGCGCAGTGGTCGGGGTTGACCTCCGGGCACGGCAGCGACCAGAAGGCGACGCTGTCGGCCACGGTGGACTTCTCGGGGTCGAGGACCTCGGGGATGGTGCCCGAGTCGTCATGCCACATGGCGACGCGACCCTGCTGGAATGCCTGGAGGCAATCGGTCACCTTGTAGGTGCTGATGCCCTCCGGCGCAGCGGTGGTCAGGATGTCACGCCAGTAACTCGCCGAACGTGCTGGCGTAGGGCTCCTCCGCCAGCAGGACAGACCAGTCCTGTCGGAAGTAGTTGCCGGTGACCGGGTTGTCCCAGGGGTAGAACCACTGCCACAGCTGGAACGCGTCGTACAGCGCCTGGCCGATGTCGGCGCGGACGCAGAAGCCCGGCATGATCGGGGTCGTCAGCTTCTGGGCATGGCCAGCAGCTCCTGGGGGTTCTGGGGCGGCGCGGTGATGCCGGCCTCCTCGAACATCTTGGTGTTGTAGTACAGCAGGCCGCCGCCGGTGTGCGACGCGACGCAGTACGTGACGCCATCCTTCTGGCAGGCTGACTCGACCGCGGGGGCGATGTCCGCGAAGTCCCAATCAGCGGCGGTCAGGGCGGGGTTGTTGATGTAGTCGTTGAGCGGCTCGACGCCCGAGATGCCGACATAGGAGCCGATGTTCTCGGAGCCCGTGAAGAACACGTCCAGCGAGTCGTCCTTGGCCTGGCAGCTGGAGCGGGATCTTCTGGTCCTGCGCCGCCACGGGCTGCTGGATGTAGTTGACCGTGATGCCCGTCTTCTCCTTGAACTCGTCCATCAGCGTGCCGTAGAAGTCGAACTCGGGGACGGCCGAGTAGGTCTCCACGGTCAACGTCGTGCCGGCATACGGCTGTGCTGCAGGGGACTGGGCGCTGACGGGGCCGGCGAGACCGGTGATGGCCAGCACGGCGATCGACGCGATCGGCGATCTTCGGGCGTACCCGGGACGAACCAGGATGATCCATCGACATCTCCTCCTCGATCCACCAGGAGCGGCTCCACCAGTGGACCCGAGGCGACAGCTATCCCAGCCCGATGCGGTCACGACCTGGATCGACCGCGGGCACCGATCCCGCGACGGGCTTCGGCGTCTCGCATCGCTGGGACATCCGCCACGTCGCATCCCGTGTGGCGTCACCACCCGTGCAAACGTTGCGCTTCGAGTATGGCACGGTAGCGGGCGGGATTGTCAAGATACCAAGATATCGTATGCCATCCAGCGGGCGAGTCGGGACGCCCGCGAGGCCGGGAACGCGGGCCCGGACTCGGGCCCCGGATCGTCGCACCTACGGCGTCGTTGGCCCACATGGGTGGGCATCGGTCCACCAGCCGGGCGTCCCGCTCCCGGTCGCGAGGTCCCCGTCGGCTGCGATGTCGACCCATGCGGTCGTCACGCCGTGGCCATCGGCCGCCACGATGGTCCGGAGCTCGTGAGCGGTCTGCATCGCGGGCGAGCGATCGAGCAGGGACAGCCGGCTTCCTGGCGGGAACGACAGACATGCGACGCCGGTCGCATCGAAGCCGACCGACTGGGGCGGGTCGGTATCGGGCAGGACCGCGAACCAGGTCGTGCCTGGCGACGCGTTGCGCACCAGGAGCACGAGGGACGGACCCGGAGCAGGCGGGGAGGGCCAGGGCGACGCCTCGGCGAAGCCCACCGAGGTGACGCTATCCGGGTAGAGGGTGAGCGTCCAGGTCGACTCGCCGGCCAGGAGGTCGTGGCTGATGATGGCGACCCCGCCGGGCAGCTTCTGGCCCATCGACATGTTCCCTCCCGCGGGGCCAACGCCCATCCTGGGGTACGCGTCGGCGAGCCAGCTCGCATCGCCCGGACTGATCACCTGGAGCACGGCCGCCTGCACCCCGCTCGTGGGCACGTCGCCATGCTCGATGACGGTCACGACACGCCTCGTCACCTTTGGGCGACCGGACCTCGACCGTCGCCCCGCTTGGGTCCGACGCACGGAGCGAACCACTGGCGTCCGAAGGGACCCAGGCATAGCCGCGCGCAGATGTCAGCGCCTCAACGGCCGCCCGCATTGTCGGCCACGTGGCGTTCGTCGATCCGCCCCTGCGGTCTGGGTGGTCGGCCGCGACACCACCAGCCACACGCCGATGGCAACCACTCCGATGGCGCCCGCAACGGCACCGGCGGCGCGGGCCCAGCTCGTGACAGGCCGTCGCCGCGACGGCGCCGCCATCGATGCCGTCGTGAGCAGGGCCGGGAGGCTGGCACCCAGCCCGAGGAGACGCTGGTCGATCTGCTCGTCGGTGACCGGACTCATATGGTGCTCCCTTCCCGCTCCAGGACGGCACGCAAACGCTGACGACCGCGGGTCGACCAGCTGCTGACGGTGCCCACGGGGACGTCGAGGTATCGAGCGATCTCAGAGTGGCTGTAGCCACCGATGACGGCGAGCACGAGGACCACGCGCTCCGGGCGGCTGAGCACGCCAAGCGCTTGCCACAGGTCCGGGTCGGTAGTGGTCTCGGCCGGCAGGTCATGGTCCTCCAGGCGCGACCATGGACGTCGACGACGACGTCGGATCTCGTTGAGTGCCAGCCGTGCGGCCACCGCATCAAGCCAGTGGCCGATCTCAGCTGGCCGGAGTCCCGCCCATGAGCGCCACGCGCGGATGAAGGTCTCCTGCACCAGGTCGCGTGCTTCCTGTGGGTCGCGGACCATGAGTCCGATGCGTCCGAGCAATCGTGCCTCGTGCTCCGCGACGCACGCCTCGAAGCGGCGGCGCTCGATCGCCTGTGCCTCGTCGGTCGTCGACGCGTGCAGTGTCATCACTCCATATACACCGCGGGGGCGCGAAAACCTGCGATGTCATGGTGCGGCCTGCTGCGCATGGCCGCGAGCTGCCGCTCAGAGCTGGTCGCGGCCCTCCGGCAGCTCCACGAGGATGATGGTCACGCCGTCCGGTGCCCGGCACACCTGGACCTTGATGACGCCGCCGTCGGGCAGGGTCTGGGGCACGACGGGCGAGGATGGCGGATAGCCACCGGCGGCCAGCCGCGCCACCACGGCATCGATGTCCGTCACCCGCAGGTTGACCGAGAGGATGCCCGCATCGCGGACCTCACGCTCGACCTTCGTCCTGCCCTGGGGTCGCTCGAACCGGACGAGCTCGAGCTCGCTGCCGTCCGGGCAGCCCACGACCACCGCGTGGACGAGCGGATCGGTATAGCCGAAGAGCGCCGCGATGGCGACCGGGTCATGGTCGTCGTCGAAGGTGACCGTGAGGCCCAGCAGGTCCCGGTAGTAGCGCACGGCCTCGGCCATGTCGCTGACGTTGATGGCGGGGTGGAACACCCCTTCGACGGTCCCCGACATGTCATCCTCCACTGGCCCGTGATGGCGTGGCCGGGCCGACCGCTGCTCGACGGGATGTCACTCGATATATCGTATCTTCCTCGTCCGGGTCGGTGGTACCCGGTCACGACCACGGAGGACGTCGCGGCATGACCGACGGATGGCGCATCCTGGCCCTCGACACCGGCACCTCGGAGCTGGAGCAGTCGATGCTCACATACACCGTCGGCTTCGGGCGGACCGTGCGCATCCCGCGGGTCATGTGGGTGATCCAGGGGCCCACGACCGTGGTCATCGACACCAGCGTCCCCATGCGCGGTCGTTCGTCGGAGTTCATCGGCGAGGACTTCTCCAGGTCGGCGGCCCAGGAGCCGGCGAACGCGCTCCACAACGCGGGCATCGATGCCCGGGACGTGGAGCTCGTGGTGCTCACCCATCTCCACTGGGATCACGCGGGCAACTGCGACCTCTTCCCGGATGCCCGGGTCCTGGTCCAGCAGGAGGAGCTGCGATACGCGGTGGCACCCGGTCGCTTCTTCCGGAAGTCGTTCCTGGCACCGATGTCGGGCTGGCCGGCGCCGCCCTACCTGATGCCCAACCTCGAGACGGTGGACGGCGAGGTCGAGCTGGCGCCTGGCCTCCGCCTGGTGCGGGCACCGGGTCACACCCCGGGCTCGCAGGCGGTCATCGTGGACACCGAGATGGGCTCGTTCTGTATCGCCGGTGACGCCATCAGCACCTACGCGAACATCGAGCAGGACATCCCGCCGGGGTTCCATGTGAGCGTGGACCAGTCGGTCGATTCCATGGATCGCCTCCGGCTGACCGCGGACCACTTCCTGCCCTCCCACGACTACGAGGTCCTGAGCGGGGGCCTGGTCACGCAGATCGGGCCCAGCCACGCGGCACGGCCACGGTTCGTGCCATCGCCCGTCGTGCCCTGGGATCCCGGAGCGCATGACGGGGCCTGCCTCGTGATGCTCGCCGCGCGACGGCTCACCGCCGACGCCACGGAGCTGGAGGTGGTGGAGGTCCCGGTGCCGGTCCCCGGGCCGGGACAGGCACGCATCGCGGTCACCGGCGCCGGACTCTGCGGCACCGACCTGCACATCCTCCACGGCGACTACTCCAGCCGGCCGCCCGTGACCCTCGGCCACGAGGTGGCTGGTCGCGTGGATGGGGTCGGTGACGGCGTGGACGAGTCATGGCTGGGCGCCCTCGTGGCTCCCGAGACCGCGTTCGCCAGCTGCGGCCGCTGCCGCTGGTGCCGGACGGGCCGGCCGATGCTGTGCGTCGAGCGGTTGTCCATCGGATCGGGGGTGGACGGCGGCTTCGCGAGCTCGCTCATCGTGCCCGCGCGGCTGCTCCATCGGCTGCCGGAGTGGCTGGATGATCACGCGGCGGCCCTGATGGAGCCCCTCGCGTGCGTCTGCAACGCGCTCCTCGATCCGGGCGTGGTCCAGGCGGGCGATACCGTGGTCGTGTCGGGCGCAGGTCCCGTGGGCATCCTCGCGGCGCAGGTCGCGCAGGCGTGCGGTGGTGTGGTCACGCTCGTCGGCACGGATGCGGACGCGGAGCGGCTGGCGGTCGCCGAGCGCTTCGGGATGGCCGTGATGTCCGTCCAGGATGATGCCGCGCGGACCACGCTGGAGGCGCGCGCGGACGGGCGGGAGATCGATGTCGTCGTGGAGTGTGCCGGGGTGGAAGCCGCGGTCCGGTCCGGACTGGCGTGGGTGCGTCCGGGTGGCCGATACGTCCAGATGGGGCTGCTCTCGGGTCTGGTTGCCATCCCCTTCGGCCTCGTGGTCACCCGCGAGATCGACATCCGGGCGACCTTCGGCAGCTCCCCGATAGCCTGGATGCGTGCCACCGAGCTCATCGCGCAGCAGCGGGTGGAGCTGCTGCCGCTGGTCAGCGCGGTGCTGCCGCTCTCCGGCTGGCGGGAAGCGATCGAGCGGCTGGAGACGCGGCGCGGTCTGAAGTCGGTGCTCGATCCGCGCCTGCCCTGACCACGGGGCGCGTCCGCGGCGGGGTGTCGCGGTGCGGCGCGCGGCGGCGGTCCGCACCACCGCGACGATCCTGCGCATGATGGGCCAGGTGTCAGTACATCCCGGTCGGGTGCCACCTGTCGTGGCGAGCAGGATGTGCCAGCTGATCCCGGTCAGCTGCGGTAGTGCCGCTCGGGGCGCGGGACATACTCGATCTCGGCCAGGAGCGGCTGGTCGGTGGGTTCCCGCCGGCGGAGCGCGAAGAAGCGGATGCGCCCGCCGGTGTAGTCGAGCTCGGCACGCACCAGTCGATGCAGCCAGTGCGGATCGACGGGGTACGTCCGGCCGAGGATCGAGACGCTGCCGAGCTCGCTGGTGCGGCGCAGGTAGACGACCGTCCCGGTGGTGGGGATCCCCAGCGCCGGAAGCGGCAGGGTATCGGGGAGCGGTCGTCGTGCCGGGGCCGCCTCGATCCGGCCCGCCCTCCGGCGCCGGTGCTCGGCCACATAGGCCGTCGACCGCCCGGCCAGCTCGGTCACCGAGGTCACGCGGTAGCGGTTCCACACCTGGGTCTGCCAGCGTCCATTGAAGCTCTCGATGGCGGCCTGGATGCCGTGCTCGCTGACCGGCGCGAACACCGGCACCACACCGAGGGTGAGGCAGCGGCGGATGACCGGCCCGGGGTGGTCCCGGTACGCGTAGCTGCCATGGAAGCGCGGGTCGTTGTCGAACTGGGCGTAGCCAGGCAGTCCGACCCGGGACCAGTGCTCCAGCAGCGCCTCGACCACGAGCGGACCCGTCCACGGCACCGCGCGCGGCCACGCGGCGGTGAGCCCACCATGCAGCGACACGCCGGTGAACACATCCACGAGTGGGCCGTCCGCGATCTTGAGCGACTCGACGAAATCGAAGCTGTCCAGCTCTGCATGGCGCTGTGCCACCGGGGGGAGGTACCAGCCGGGTGGTGGGGCTGGCCGGCGGATCCGCCGCCGGCCATCGAGCAACCCGCGTCTCTCAAGCACGCGGCCGATGGTCCGGACCGATGGCGCCTGTCCGTCACCGGCACCGAGTGCCGCGTGGATCGCGACCGCCCCATGCTCCCCCAGGACGCTCTCGCGCAACCGACCCCGAAGCGTGACGATGGCGTCCTCGAGCTGGACCGGGATCCGGCGGGTCCGGTGCGGCGCCCGCGAGCCGTCGCTCCAGTCGACCTCCTCGAGCCTGCGGCCGGCCGCCCGTCCGACCCACAGCTGGACGGTCGAGAGCGCGACCCCCATCTCGCGCGCGACCGCACGCTGCGACGCGCCACCACGGACCGCCCGGACGATCGCCGCGCGGCGGACCTCAGCCGCAGCGCTTTTTGTCCACGGGACCGCCCTCCAGCCGTTTTCCCCGCAGCCTAGCGACCGGGATGCATCGGCACCTACACCGCCGGACCCGACCGGCATGTGGTGGCACGTGGCCCATCATGTGCAGCAGTGACCGTATCGATACCGCCACGGTCATCGGTGCGGTCAGTGATCCGGGTGACGGTCCCGCCGCATCGGCGCAGGGCGCGTGAAACGACGAACAAGCCGGCGCGGAGCGGCGCCGGCCGGCCCCGCGGCGACCCACTCCGGCGCCGCGGTGACTCCTTGATGCCGAGGGCGCACGATCAGGCCGTGGAGGTCAGTCGGCACGTTCCTCGGCGGCTCCCTGATGCGCTGGGGGCATCAGCAGGCCTTTCGGCGGCCGTCTGAGGCGTTGGGCGCATGATCCGGCCACGGGCAGGTGCCTCGCTGGCCTGGTCATGCATTGGGCGCATGATCCGGCGCCGGGCGCCGCCACAGCGCAGGCCCTTGGCAGGTGAGGCGCTACTTCTTGACGAGTGGGTCGAACCCCGGTGCGACGACGCGGCCGCCACCGTCAACGGACTCGATGGCCCGACCCTCGCGCAGCCGCAGACCGCTGCCCCAGGTCTCCAGTCGCGCGTCGTGGATGCCGTTGGCACCGTATGCCGCCGGCTGCGGCCAGATGGTGAGCACGACGAACGGCTCGTCGGACGCGTTGCGCAGTCGATGGAACGTGCCCGCCGGGATGAACACGACACCCCCAGCACCCAGGGTATAGGTGGTGTGGCCCTCGCCGGTGTCCGGGTGTCCGCCCAGGTCGACGAGGCACTCGCCGGACTCGGCGTAGTAGATCTCGTCATTGTCGGGATGGTTGCCGCCGCCCAGGTCGTAGTTCGCATCGACCGTGCCCCGGTTGAGCAGCAGGTCATGACCGCCCGTGACCTCCTTGCCCAGGACATGCTGCGAGTGGTATCCACGCTCCTCGGGATGCGTGAAGGGCTCGATGTCGTTCGAGCGCAACACCAGGTACGGCGGCTTCGGCATCAGGTCAGATCCGTCCATTCGTGGGTCAGGGTGGACGTGTCGGAAGCGTGCCGTGGGGCTCACCATGTGGCCTGCATCTCGGGCAGGCTGCCACCAGCGTTGAAGGCGAGGTTGCCGCCGTCCACTGGCAGGTTGACGCCGGTGACCATGGACGCCGCCGGGGATGCGAGGAAGAGGATGGGTCCCACGATCTCCTCGGCCTCACCCATGCGACCCATGGGGATGCCGCTGATCATCCGGTCCACCGTCCTGCGGCGCGCGGGGTCGGCGACCAGGCCACGCAGGCCGGCGTTCAGGAACTGGCAGGGCTGGATGGAGTTCACCCGGATGCCCCGGGGTGCCCACTCCACCGCGAGCTCACGGGTGAGCTGGTCGACGCCCGCCTTGCTGACACCGAATGCCAGGTTGCCGCGTCCCAGGGCGGAGGCTCCGGAGATGGAGCTGACGTTGATGATGCTGCCGCCCCGGCCGCCGGCGGTCATCCGCTTCGCCGCGGCCTTGGCGTGCATGAGGTAGCCGGTCAGGTTCGTGCGCAGGACGTGCTCCCAGACATCGATGGGGTAGTCCTCACTGGCGGCCTGATGGGGGTTGATGCCCGCGTTGTTGACGAGGACGTCGACGCGCCCCCAGGCATCGTCCACCGCCGCGAAGGTGGCTTCCACCGATGCGATCGAACCCGCATCGGCAACGACCGCGATGACCTCCCCGAGCGCGGCCACGAGCGAGCGCGTCTCCTCGAGCGCGGCCGGGTCGATGTCCGTGAGGCACAGACGCGCGCCGGCGCGCGCGAAGCCGAGTGCGGTCGCACGACCGAATGCGCCACCGGCACCAGTGATGACAGCGACCCGCTCGTCGAGTCGGAACAGGTCCGGTCCCGGTGTCGGGAGTGGTTCGGGGCGCGACATGACGGCTCTCCTGGCGCTGGCTGACCAGGCGCATCGCTGCCGGGGCAGGCGTGCGCACCAATCAACATGATATACGATATCTTGCGATATCCAGAACCCCTGATCGCGGGTATCATCGCGGCGGCTGCCCAGCGACCATGATCGCGGCGCCGTCGGGGAGGATGTGGCTTGGCCATCCGTGCGCGGGTCCCAGCGGACCTCGATGGAGATGGGCCGACGTCGGCCGGCTCGGCATCGGTGGTCGTCTCCGGCCTCAACCTGCGAACCTACAAGCGCGCCGTCTATGAGGCGCTGCTGGAGATGATCGTCAGCCTCGAGCTGCCCCCCGGGGAGCGGCTCGTCGAGAGCGACCTTGCCGGCCGGCTGGGAGTCTCCAAGACGCCGGTGCGGGAGGCGCTCGCGATGCTCGAGGCGGACGGGCTGGTGGAGGCGACCCCCTACCGCGGCGCGACCGTGAGCTGGCTGAGCATGAACGAGTCGCGGGAACAGGGCTATCTCGTGGACGCCCTGGAGATGCCTGCATATCCGATGGTCATCGAGCGCATCACCAAGCCCGAGCTGGCGGCGGTCGGCAAGACGGTCGAGCGACTCAAGCGGGCCCGCAAGGCACGCGACCAGCGCCAGTTCTCCATCCTCGCCGGCGACATCCACGAGCAGCTGTTCGCGTGCACCGGGTATCCCAGGCTGCTGGCGCTCATCCACCAGGTGCTGGGCCCGATCGGTCGGCGCTACGACACCGCGCTCGTGTTCCCGTTCGATGACAGCTGGGACCTGCTGCGCGACATGGCCGTGGCCCGCTACGAGGCGGTCCGGACCCGGGACCTCGACACGGTGGTGGCGGTCATCGCCAGCTACCGCCAGCGAATGCGGGAGATGGCCGACCTGCGTGCGTCGCTGCCCGAGGTCCGACGGTACCTGCGCCCCGGCTGAACCCTCAGGCGTTGGGCGTGATGATGACCTTGAGGTGCCGCCGGAGCCGCTGCGCCTCGAACGCCGCCGCGAAGTCAGCCAGCGGGTACCGGCCCGGCTCCAGCCGCTCCAGTCCCAGCTCGCCCACGATGGCCACGGCCCGGGCATGGGTATAGGGGTTGAGGGCCGCTCCCAGGATGGTCAGCTCCCGGGCGTAGATGTCGTTCGGGTGGACACCCACGACGGCATCCGGGTGCGCGACGCCGTACACCAGGATCCCGCGCGTGGCGTGCCGCGAGCCCGATGGCGACCGCCAACCCATCGGGGCTGCCCGCCGCCTCGATGACCTGGTCGAAGCCGTGGCCGCCGGTGAGAGCACGCGCACGGTCCTGCCAGTCCTCCGCCGCGCTGTCGAGGACGAGGTCCGCGCCACCCGCCTGGGCGGCCGCGCGACGGGCCGCGTCCGGCTCCGCGACCACGATGGGCCCGACGCCTGCCAGGCGCGACAACGCGAGCAGCACCAGCCCCGCGGGTCCGCCGCCGATGATGAGCAGCGGCAGGCCCGACAGCGGCTGCAACCGGTCGATGCCGTGGATGGCGCAGCCGACCGGCTCGGCCATGCAGGCGACCACAGGATCGATGCCATCTGGCACCTGGTAGGCCAGTCGTGCCGGGACCACCACGGACGCGGCCATGCCGCCGTCGAGATGGACCCCGAAGGCCCGCTTGTCGGGACACAGGTGCTCCCAGCCCAGCCGGCAGTAGCGGCACGCACCGCAGTAGAGATGCGGTTCCACCGATACCAGGTCCCCTTCACGGACGGTGGTCACGCCGGCACCCAGCGCCGTCACGCGACCCGCGATCTCATGGCCCAGGACCGTGCCCAGCCGGGCGAAGTAGGCACCCTCGAGGATGCGCGCGTCCGTGCCGCAGATGCCCACCGCGAGCGGTGCGATGCGCACCTCACCGATGCCCGGTTCGGGGACCGGCCGCTCGCCGAGCCGCAGCTCACCGATGCGTTCGAAGCGGACGCAGGGCTCCGTCGCGGCGGAGTTCACGGTCACGGTGAGTCCCCTGTACAGATGTCGATCGTTCCATACATCATATATCGATGACCGTCCCGTCTGACCCATCCAGCCCTCCGCCGGACGCCGCTGCCAGCAGCCCGCGGGTGGTGTGCATCGGCTCGGCCGCCCTGGATGTGCTGATGGAGATCGACGAGATGCCGCCAGAGGATGGCCGCATCGCGGCGCTCGACGGGATGCTCGCGGGTGGCGGTCCCGCGGCCACCGCGGCGGTCGCGTTAGCCCGTCTGGGCGTTCCGACCGAGCTCATCACCGTGGCGGGCGACGACATCGCGGGTGACCTCATCGTCGCGGGCCTGACCCGGGCCGGCGTTGGCACCCGTTTCGTGGATCGAGGCCCGGCTGCCCGGTCGGCCCTGTCGGTCGGGCTCATCCGCCCCACCCCGGTGGAGACCCGAGCCCTCGTGGCGCTGGCGGCCATGGGCACCCGGATCGCCATCAGCGATGACGCCCTCGAGGCCTGCCGGTCGGCCACCTGGATCCACGTCGATCATGCCGGCTGGCCGCTCGTCGCCTGGCTGCGGGCACGCGGGGTGCGGACCCCGGTCGCCGTCGATGGTGGCAATCCCCTGGCGCCCGCCGACCTGTCGGACGCAGACCTCTACGTGCCGGGCCTGACCGAGCTGTTCCGATCTACCGGGTGTGCGACGGTGCCCGCGGCCCTCCACACGGCTGCCGACCGCGGCGCACGCGCGACCATCGTGACCCAGGGTGCGGACGGCTCGACATACCTGGGCCCCTTCGATGCGGACGCGCCCGACGCAGATGGCCGGTTCCAGGAGCGTGGCGACGACCCAGGGAGGGCCACCGGGTCCGCCGCGGCAAACCATGGCGCGCATGTGCCATCCCCGCGGGTGGCCGTCCGGAGCACGCTGGGCGCCGGCGACGTCTACCACGGCGCCCTGCTCGCAGGCCTCCTGGATGGGCGATCGATCCGGGGCGCGATGGCGTATGCCTCGACCACCGCCGCGCTCGCGTGCCGCGCCCTCGATGGCCGGAGCGCCATCCCGACCCACGCCGAGGTGCTGGACCACCTCGCGTCGACCGAACCCCCACGCCGATGACACCCGATAGCCCAGGAGGAATGGTGCCCGAGATGACGACCGACACATCCAGCAGCGCGGCCAGCATGACCGCGCTGGCGCGCCCGTCCGGTGGCTTCGCGATGCTCGCGCTCGATCAGCGGGTCTCGCTCGAGACGATGTTCCGGCAGGCAGGCCGGGACACGTCCGCGGATGCCCTGGACCGCTTCCGTGACCTGGTGCTCGAGGCCGCTGCGCCCCATGTCTCCGCGATCCTCCTCGAGCGCGGGTACCTGGAGCGTGCCGGCGTCGGTAGCTGGGCCGAGGGCGGCGCCGGCCTCATCGTGGCCGCCGACGACCTCCAGCAGCCGACCGGGAGGCCCGCACAGGACTCGACCATCGATACGGAGGCCGCGCGACTGGCCACCACCCTCGGCGCGGATGCCCTGAAGCTGCTGGTCATCTGGCTCTCCGGGGCCGGGGACGAGAAGCACGCACAACAGGCGGCCATGGTCCGCTCGTTCGTCGACCTTGCCCACGCACAGGGGATGCTCGCGCTCGTGGAGGTGATCGCGCATGGTGGCACGCAGCCCGGCGAGCGACCGGTGACCCCGGACGAGCTGCTGGAAGCCGCCGAGGTCCTCGGACGCGGCTCGGACCTGTACAAGGCGCAAGTGCCCATCCACGGCGGCGATTCGGCGGCCGAGGTGGAGGTGCTGGCGCGCGAGATGACCGCCACCGTGGGCGTCCCGTGGGTGGTGCTGTCCACCGGCGTCCCGGACGACCGGTTCCCGGAGCTCGTCGCGGCATCCTGTCGTGGCGGCGCCTCGGGCTTCCTCGCCGGTCGTGCCATCTGGAGCCGTGCCGTCGGGGGCGCCTCCTCGGCCGACATCGCCGCCCGCCTGCAGCCCTCGGTGCGTGACCTGCAACGACTCGGCGCGATCGTGGACAGTGAGGCGCGACCCTTCATGGAGGTCATCCGCTGATGGCGCTCGTCAACACCGTCCTGGGTCCGGTCGAGGCCGAGGCCCTGGGCTTCACGCTCTCCCACGAGCACATCGTGTGCGGCTCACCAGGCGTGGTCCGGGGCTGGCCGGCCCTGTACGGCGGCCGTGAGGCGCTCCTGGACCGGGCACAGACCGTCCTGACGCGCGCCATCGACGATGGCGTCACGACCATCGTGGATGCCACGACCTTCGACCTGGGGCGGGAGGTGGACCTGCTGGTCGAGGCATCCCGTCGGAGCGGGATGCACATCGTGGCCGCGACCGGCATGTGGCTCGACCCGTCGAAGTCGCTGCAGACGCGCACCACCGACCAGCTGGCCGCATGGTTCACCGCCGACCTGGCGGAGGGTCTCGACGGCACCGATGTCCGGGCGGGCATCATCAAGGTCGCCAGCGAGCTGGAGGTGCTGCCGTTCGAGGAGCGCATCCTGGAAGCGGCCGCGCGTGCCCACCATGCGACCGGCGCGCCGATCCTCACCCACTCCCTCGCCCGCAACCACATGGGCGAGCAGCAGGCAGCCATCCTGGAACGCTTCGGCGTCGACCCGACGCGCGTCGTCATCGGCCATTCGGACGACAGCACCGAGATCGACTACCTCATCAGCCTCGCCGATCGGGGCTACCGCATCGGCATGGACCGGCTGCCCAACGGCAACCTGCCGGAGTACGGCACCCAGGACGTGCCGGCGAGACTGCGGATGATCGCGGCGCTCGTCGAGCGCGGCTACGCGGAGCACATGGTGCTGTCGCACGATGACCCGGTCTGGGCGGGTGTCCTCTCGGACGTCGACCAGGCACGTCACCTGGAGTCGAACCCGGTGGTCATATCGTTCATCCCGCGTGTGGTGCTGCCCGGGCTCCGGGAGCTGGGCGTGTCGGAGGCTGCCATCACGCTCATGACCCGGACCAACCCCCAGCGCTGGTTGAGCGGCGCCGCATGAACCCGCCCCAGGCCATCGTGCTGGGGCGGCTGGTGACGGACCTGTATCCACTCCAGTCGGAGGTGCCCCTCGAGCAGGTGCGCACCTTCGAGCGGTTCACGGGGGGCTATGGCGGCAACGTCGGCATCGGCCTCGCGCGGCTGGGTGTCGCCACGGCGGTCGTGTCGGGTGTCGGCGACGACGGGCACGGCCGGGCGATCGTCCGGGACCTGGTCGCGGAGGGGGTCGACAGCCGCTGGGTCGTGACGCACCCGACGCTCAGGACCGCACTCGCGTTCTGCGAGCTGTGGCCACCCAACCACTTCCCGCTGCTGGCGTACCGGTTCCCAAGCTGTCCCGACCAGGAGCTCCGGGAGACCGACCTACCGCCACGCGACATCCTGACCAAGGCGCCCATCGTCTACGTCTCCGGGAGCGCGTTCGCCCAGGAACCAAGCCGATCGACCGCGTTCGCGGCCCTGGAGGCGCGACAGGGTGTGGACGCGATCGCGACGATCCTCGACCTGGACTGGCGACCCGGCTACTGGACCGACCCCGTCCCCTACCCCTCCCTGATGCTCCGGGCGTCACGGCTGGCGGACACGATCATCGGCAGCGACAGCGAGTTCGCCGCGGCTAGTCTGACGCCTCCGGATGTCGCAGCCGCCGGCGCGCGACGGGTGTTCGTCAAGCACGGCCCGGATGGCGCGTCGTTGCTGGCCGGCGGCACCGTCCACGACGAGCCGGGTGTGCCGGTACCGGTCGTCAATGGCCTGGGTGCCGGGGACGCCTTCGCAGCGGCTGTCGGCGCGGGGCTGCTCCAGGGCCTGCCACCCGCACGGCTGCTCCAGGTCGGCAACGCGGCGGGTGCCATCGTGGCCACGCGGCTGTCCTGCAGCAGCGCCATGCCCACGTGGCCGGAGATCGAGTCGATGCTCGCCGATCCTGGCGCGTGGACGAGCGCCTGACACACTCGGATCGCTGCCCGTCAGTCCTGCGGTGATCCCTCGGCTTCGACCACGCTCTCGCCCCGGAGCATCCGCAGGCGCGCGATGCGCGTCTCGATGGTCGGGTGAGTGGCGAACAGGCCGACGGCTCCATCGGACCCTGGGTCGACGGGGTTCACGAACCACAGGTGCTGTGTCCCGCGGTTCGCGGCCGCCGGGACACCAACCGACTGCCTGATGGTCTCGAGCGCGCGCTCGAGACCGATCGGGTTGCGGGTGAACGCCACCGACGTGGCGTCAGCCAGCAGCTCTCGTTCACGGCTGACGGCGGCCTGCACCAGCGCCGCGAACAGGGGAGCGAAGACCCGCAGCATCAGGGCGACGACCAGGAGGACCAGCCCGATGACCACGCCCGCCGCCAGTCCCGCGATCGCCCCCCTGGGATCGTCCGAGTCCGACGCGCCCTGCAGGAACGCGCCCTGCTTCCAGGCTTCGATGACACCTCGAAGGAAGCCATCGGCCAGCAGCGCCACGAGGCCGACGAGGATCGCGACCAGCAGACCATACCGGCTGTCGCCGTTGCGGATATGCGCGAGTTCGTGAGCGATGACGCCCTGCAGCTCCTCCCGGTCTAACTGTTCCAGCAACCCTCGTGTCACCACGACCGACGCGGACGACGGGTCCCGGCCGACCGCGAACGCGTTGGGGCTCGGATCCTCGACCACCAGCACCCGTGGCACGGGTAGGCCCGAGGCGATCGCGAGCTCGTTGACCACGTTGTCCAGGCGCTGGTCGGCGATGGGCCGCGCGTGGACGCTCCAGGTCACCATCTCCCGGCCGACGGTCAGTGCGATGATGGCGATCAGGACACCCAGGACGGCAGCGATCGCGGCAGCGAGGAGTCCGGCCTCCGCCTCGTACACCAGGACGGCCGCGATGAGGTCCGCCGTGGCCACGAGCACGCCCACGAGCGCCGCGACGAGGAGGATCGACGCCCAGCGGTTGTCGCGGATCTGCTGATAGAACGTGCGGCCGCCGCCGCGGCGCTGCAACAGTAGGGCGCCGATCCAGCACAGCAGCGGCAACAGGAGGATGCCCGCATTCGCGAGCCGGGGGAGACGCTCATCGAGCGATCCGCGCATGTCGGCGGCGTCGAGCAGCAGACCGAGGCCGACTACGATGGCGAAGCCGACCGCGATGGCGGAGAGGATCGCGGTGGCGATGAGGCCAGCGAGCAGCAGTCGCGCCCGGGCGATGCTCGGCAGCAAGTCCCGTGGCGTCATGCGCCGGGCGGCTGTCGGCTGATGGTCAGGCTGGACCGGCGGGCCCTGCATGGTTCGAGTGGTGTAGCACGGGTGCGCGAGCCCGGACAGTGCCATCCGGCCCGCGAGCCGGAGGCGCTGGTCGGAGTCGTATTGGTACCGCATACCGGATTCGAACCGGTGGTCTCCGCCTTGAGAGGGCGGTGTCCTGGGCCTCTAGACGAATGCGGCGCAGGCGCAAGAGGATAGCATGGAGTCGGTCGATCCGACCCCGCTGAGCATGCCTCACGCGGCCCTCCAGCCCCAGTTGCCAGGATGAGACGTTGATGGCGCCCGACACACGGCCCGGCCCCCGGACACGGCTGCGCTCGCAGCTCTGGTTCGACAACCCCGACGACCCCGACATGACCGCGCTCTACGTGGAGCGGTACCTCAACTGGGGCCTCACCCGCGACGAGCTCCAGTCGGGCAAGCCGCTCATCGGCATCGCCCAGTCGGGATCGGACCTGGCACCCTGCAATCGGCAACACCTGGAGCTCGCCAAGCGGGTCCGGGAAGGCATCCGCGAGGCGGGCGGCATCGCCTTCGAGTTCCCGGTCCATCCCATCCAGGAGACCGGCCGGCGGCCCACCGCCAACCTCGACCGGAACCTCGCCTACCTCGGGCTCGTGGAGACCCTCTTCGGCTATCCGCTCGATGGCGTGGTGCTCACCACCGGCTGCGACAAGACGACGCCCTCGCAGCTGATGGCCGCCGCCACGGTCAACATCCCGGCCATCGCCCTCTCGGTCGGGCCCATGCTCAACGGCTGGTACAAGGGCGAGCGGACCGGCTCGGGCACCATCAAGTGGCACGCCAGGAAGCTCAAGTCGGCGGGCAAGATCGACTGGGCCGAGTACGTCGACATGGTCGTCGTCTGCGGCGCCGTCGCCCGGCTTCTGCAACACGATGGGCACCGCCACGACCATGAACTCGCTGGCCGAGGCGCTGGGCATGATGCTGCCCGGCTCCGCGGTCATCCCGGCGGTCCACAAGGATCGCGGGCAGCAGGCGTACCTCACGGGCAAGCGCATCGTGGACATGGTCCGCGAGGACCTCAAGCCGTCGGACATCATGACCCGCGAGGCGTTCGAGAACATGATCGTGGTCTGCTCCGCGATCGGCGGCTCGACCAATGCGCCCATCCACTACAACGCGGTCGCCGCGCACATCGGCGTGCCCCTCGACAACGACGACTGGGAGCGACTCGGCCATCACATCCCGCTGCTGGTCGACCTCCAGCCGGCCGGCCGGTTCCTGGGCGAGGACTACTTCCGCGCCGGTGGCGTGCCCGCCGTCGTCGCGGAGCTGCTCGCCGTCGATGCCCTCCCCCACCCGGACGCGATGACGGTCAACGGCCGGACCATCCGCGAGAACTGCGCGGGGCTGCTCAGCGAGGACCGCGAGGTCATCCGGGCATGGGGCGCGCCGATGCTGCCCGATGCGGGGTTCCTCAACCTCAGCGGCAACCTGTTCGATTCGGCGATCATGAAGACGAGCGTCATCTCGGCGAGCTTCCGGGCACGCTATCTGTCCGATCCCGACGATCCCGATGCGTTCGAGGGGCGCGTCGTCGTGTTCGACGGGCGTGAGGACTACCACGCGCGCATCAACGACCCGTCGCTGGGCATCGATGCCCACACCGTGCTCGTCATCCGCGGCGTCGGGCCGATCGGGTATCCGGGGGCGGCCGAAGTGGTCAACATGCAGCCGCCGGATGCCCTGCTTATCGAGGGCATCGATGAGCTGCCCTGTATCGGCGATGGGCGCCAGTCAGGCACGTCCGGTTCCCCCTCGATCCTCAACGCGTCGCCGGAGGCGGCGGTGGGCGGCGGGCTCGCACTGCTGCGCACGGGTGATCGGGTGCGCATCGACCTGCGCGCCCGCACGGCGAACGTGTTGCTGCCGGAGGAGGAGCTGGCGGCGCGTCGCGCTGCGCTCGAAGCGGCCCTGGCCGCTGGCGGGCTGCCATACGTGCCGGCGAGCCAGACGCCCTGGCAGGAGATCCAGCGGGGGATGGTCGGCCAGCTGGCCACGGGCATGGTGCTCGAGCCGGCAGTCAAGTACCAGGACATCGCCCACGGACCGAACTCACTGCCCCGCGACAACCACTAGGGTTTCGACGGCGCTGGGCCGGGCGGACGCTGGGCCGCCCCGGTCCTGGGAGCCTGCGCGTGCGTCCGTACCCACGGGACGGGTGAGTTCGACGCCTCAGGATCCCCGGGTCGCGTCTGACCCGCGGCATGGGTAGGACCTGCACCGGATGGACCAAAGGTGCGGATCCGAGTCACCAGGCGGGTCGGAATCGAGGTCCGACCCCTTTCGTCTGTCCGACTCACCCACCTGATGGGTACCCCGACGCCAGCGGCCGGACCGGAGCCCGGCGGGTCCCCGGCTCCCGGCAGTCCTGTCTTGCAGTGACGCGACTCGGGAAGATAGGGCCGGAGCCTCGACGAGTCCAACGACGGCTACAGCCGGTGGTGCTCCAGGAATGCGCGGATGGCATCCGCGACCTGCTCGTGGCTCTCCTCACCAACGACGAGGCCATAGTGGGAGTGGGCGCCAAAGGGGTGGTACTCCGCGCCCAGCCACTCCGCGAGTCGCTCGCTGTCGGAACCCGGGAACAGCCGGTCGACGCCACCCCCGATCACCTGGATGGGCAGTCCGTCGAGAGCGCCACGGTCGACAGACACCCCTTCGAGCATCTGGCGACGGGCGGCCCCGCTCTCGGCACCCATGAGGTGCTGCACCCGCATGACGTCGGCCATGGACAGGTCCGGGTTCTGGCGCTGGATCTGGTCGTGGGCGCCCGCCCAGCCGATGAGCTCCCGACGGAACCGGGAGGGCACGAGCCGTACCACGTGCGATGGCGATCGCGGCCGGATCGGATCGGGCAATCCCGGGCTGAGGAGCACCAGGCCGGCGATCTCCCGGCGCTCCGCGAGCTTGAGCGCCAGCAGGCCACCCAGGCCGTGTCCGATGACCACCGCCGAGCGCCCGAGCGCATCGAGGCCGGCGATCGCATCGTCGAGGTAGGTGTACAGGTCGAGCGCCTCGAAGTCGGCGTTGTCGGACCAGAAATGCGCGCGCAGGTTGAGGGCGTGGCCCTCCCAGCCACGCTGCGCGAAGTACTGCAGATAGCGCTCCCAGACCCACGAACCGGCCAGCTCGCCGTGCAGCAGGTACAGCGGCCGCCGCCGGGAGCGGCGCTCGGGGAGCCAGCTCTCGACATAGAGGCCACGCTCCTCGATGACGATCTCATCCTTGCGCACAGGTCGTCCGGGTGAGCGGCTCGGTGCCGCCAGTCCCTGGAGGGTGTCGAGGGCGTCGCGCATCGCGGCGCTCGTGCCGCGCTCGTCTACCACTCGAGTGGCCCGAAGACGAGGCCCGTCGGAGCCTTGGGATCGAAGAACGTCGATTTCTGGGGCATCACCTCACCTGCCGCCGCGATACGGGTCACGGCGCTGACGGGCGGACCATCGAGCAGGAACGTCGCGGCAGCGCCGGCGGTCGCCTGGGCCACCGCGTCGTGGGCGTCCTTGACGTATGCCACCCGGTCGCCCACGGCCAGGGCCGCCGCGTCCACGCCGACTCGTGCCAGCATGAGTGCCAGCCGATTGACGTCAAGCCCCCGGGACGCGCTCGAGGCGGCGGGATCCTGGAGCGGGTCCACGACCTCCGGCCGGACGCGCAGCAGGGCCGCCACATCGCCGCTGACGAGACCGATTCGGCCACTGCCCGTGGCTGACGGATTCCGGGACCGGCTCTGGCCGGGCCATGGCCGCGAGCACGGCAGCGGCATCTGCCATCGGCTCCACCTCCACCAGGTCGCGGACCGCGGCGACCATCCCTGCGCCCGATGGGCCGCTCAGCAGGACCCGATGGGTCGGCAGCACCGGCGGCGCCTCCGCCACGTCGTAGATGAGAGCCATCACGTAGTCCCAGGCCGGATCGCTCTCGCAGGCCCGGTTGCGGCCACGCTCGTCCCGGTACCGGAGGGCGGTCTCGTACCGATGGTGGCCATCGGCGATGGTCAGCGGGCCTCCCTGGAGCAGCTGCGCGAGCTGCTGGGCATCACCCTGCCAGGTCCCATCCTCGTCGACGGGCACCGGATGGGTCCAGAGGCGATGTGCGACGCCATCATCCGTGGTCGCGACGATATCCGGCGACGCCGTGGTCATCGCGTCGAGCAGCGCCGTCGCCACGCCCGGCGCTCCATCGCTGAGCAGCACGACCGGGCTGAGGTTGACGCCGGTGGCCTTGAGCAGCTGGTAGCGGTCCTCCTTGGGACCGGTCATCGTGCGCTCGTGCGGTCGGATGCCGCTCCCAGGGACAAGGGGCTCCAGCCGCAGCCGCACGTAGACGCCCCGGGCCCGACCTGGGCTCCGGCCTCCCGATCCACCCCAGGACATCTCATGGATGTAGATCGAGGACTGTCGCTCCTTGACCACGATGCCTGCGGTCCGCCACTCCGCGAGCGTCCGTGCCGCGGCTCGGTATCGACTCTCCGGCTCGCCACCTGGCTCGGGTGCGGGCAGTTCCAGGCGGACCGCGTTGTACGGGTCACGCTCGCGCAGCGTCGTCGCGAGCGAGGGCGGGATGATGTCGTACGGCGGGCACACCAGAGGCGACAGGTCGGGTCCGACGGCAGACGCGTATCGGAGCGCGCGGAAGGGTCTGGGTCTGGGCACGCGCGCATGGTAACGGCAGGTCGCCCAACCGGCTCCGGAGGGCCCCTCGAGCCGGTTCGGGGTAGGCTCCGGGGGTGTCCCCAGGCCCCCGCCGACGTCTCCCGCTGCTGCTTGGTGCGCCGCTCTTGCTCGCTTCCTGCTACAGCTTCGCGGAGCCGTCGTTCCATCCGGGTGACGCACGGCAGGTGATGTCGGCGATCGCGCGGCGGGGTGTGACCATGGGCACGACCACGGCAGGCGCATCGGCCTGTGACGACCCGAGCCTCATCCCCAACGCGATGCATCTCCAGGGCACGGTGGCTTCCGATCCGACCCAGCGCGACATCTGGATCTACACCTTCCGCGAGAAGTTCTGGTCGAGCAGCCAGGCCGCGGTGGATGCCTGCCAGGCGGCCTACCAGGCTGCCCATCCGGGCGCGGTCATCACGCGTATCGACATCCCCACCTACCGCGTCTTTGGCGCGGACTGGTCGACCGAGCTGGCGGACTCGGTCCGCGGTGGCCTGACGGAGGCCTCGCAGGAAGGCGAGCAGCAGTAGGCCATGTGCGACATGGCGATGTCCGCCGTGCTCCCGACCAGGTGCGCACCGTAGGATGCGGCGATGACCACACGACCCTCGCCGACGTTCGGTCGCCCGGTCCCCGATGCGGCCTGGCGGCCGACCCCGGAGCTGGTCGCCGAGAGCCGGCTGGCGCGCTTCCTGGCAGCGAGCGGCGAGCCCGACCTCGAGGCGCTCCAGGCGCACGCCGCCGCCGACCCGGCCTGGTTCTGGGGCCAGGTGCCCGACGACCTGGGACTCCCCTGGCAGCGGCCGTGGCAGCGGGTCATGGATGCGTCCGACGGCCCCGAATGGACGCGCTGGTGGGGTGGCGGCTCCTTCGACTGGACATACGCCGCGACCGGGCCGCGGACCGAGCGCGACCCCGATGGCCTCGCGCTCATCTGGGAGGACGAGTCGGGTGAGGTCGTGCGCCTCTCCAACGCCGCCCTCCGTGACGGAGTGGCGCGGGCCGCGGCGATGCTCGCCGCCCTCGGCATCGGCGTGGGCGACCGGGTGGGGCTGCTGCTGCCGCTGCTGCCCGAGACGGTCATCGCGGTCCTCGCGCTCGGCCGCCTGGGCGCCATCTTCACGCCCATCTTCTCGGGCTATGGCGCGCCGGCGGTCGCGAGCCGCCTCAGGGACGTCGGGGCACGGCTGCTCATCACCGCCGACGGCACCCTCCGGCGGGGCGCCGTCGTGCCCCTCAAGACGGTCGCGGACGCGGCGATCGCGCTGGCACCGAGCGTGGAGCGGCTGCTCGTCATCCGGCGCCTGGGCGACCGGGCGGGTGTCATCCCCTGGGACACGACCCGGGATGCCTGGTGGCACGAGCGGATGGCGGACCCGGCGCTCCGGCCGCTGCGGGACGCGCGGCTGACCGACCCCGAGACGCCCTACATGGTCATCCACACCTCGGGCACGACCGGACGACCCAAGGGCGCGGTCCACGTCCATGGCGGCTTCCCCATCAAGGGCGCCCAGGACATGGCCCATGGCTTCGATGTCCGGCCCGGCGACCGGGTCACGTGGCTCACGGACCTCGGCTGGATGATGGGTCCCTGGCTCATCTCGGGCGCGCTGTTGCTGGGCGCGACCCTGGTGCTCTACGAGGGCGCCCCGGACGTGCCCGGTCCCGACCGGGTATGGGCGTTCGCGGCCCGCCACGGGATCACCCACCTGGGCGTCTCCCCCACCCTCGTGCGCGCCCTCAAGGCACACGGCACCGATCCGATCCGTGGCCACGACCTCGGCTCGCTGCGGGTGCTCGGCTCGACCGGCGAGCCCTGGGACCCGGAGTCCTGGTGGTGGCTCTTCCGCGAGGTGGGCGGCGCCCGGGTGCCCATCATCAACTACAGCGGCGGCACGGAGGTGAGCGGCGGCATCCTGTCCTGCAACCCCCTGACCCCCATCCGGGCGACCTCGTTCGGGGGTCCCAGCATCGGGGTCGCGGCGGATGTCGTGGACGCGTCGGGCCGACCCATCCGGGGTGAGGTCGGCGAGCTCGTCATCCGTCAGCCGATGCCGGGCATGACGCGCGGCTTCTGGGACGACCGGGAGCGGTACCTCGAGGCCTACTGGCAACGGCTGCCGGGGACCTGGGTCCACGGCGACTGGGCGGTCGTCGATGCCGACGGCTACTGGTACATCCACGGCCGCTCGGACGACACGCTCAAGGTCGCTGGCAAGCGCGTCGGACCGGCCGAGGTCGAGGGTGCCGCCACGAGCCATCGGGCGGTCCTCTCGGCGGCCGCCATCGGGGTGCCCCACGAGGTCAAGGGCGAGGTCATCGTCGTCTTCTGCGTCCTCGAGCGGGGCGTCACGGACGACCCGGAGCTCCGGGCCGCCATCTCCCGCCACATCGCCGCGGACCTGGGCAGGGCGCTCACGCCCCACGCCGTCGTGGTCGTGGCCGAGCTGCCCCGCACCCGCAGCGGCAAGGTCATGCGCCGGGTCATCCGGGGCGCCTGGCTGGGCGGCGAGACGGGCGACCTGTCGGCGCTCGAGAACCCCGTCGCGGTAGACGCCATCCGGGCCCTCGGCGCGACGCCTGGGTGAAGCGCCACTGCGCAGGGCGACGGGCGCGTCGGCCACGGCTCCGCCACACTGCACCTCGCCGATCCGTGCTCCGCTCGCCAGGGAGACCCGCACCATGAGCGACCACCATCTCGACCACGACGGCTCGCACCCCCGCCTCGACGAGCTGCGCGCACTGATGGCGACCGGTGAGGTCGACACGCTCATGGTCGCCTTCACGGACATGCAGGGCCGCCTGATGGGCAAGCGCGTGAGCGCGCCCGCGTTCCTCGATGGCGTCATCGACCACGGCGCCCATGTCTGCACCTATCTCCTGGGCACGGACATGGAGATGAACACGCCCGACGGCTTCACGCTCATGAACTGGGACACGGGCTACGGTGACTACGTCATCTCGCCCGTCTGGGACAGCCTGCGCGTGCTGCCCTGGCAGGACCGCACGGCGCTGGTGCTCGGCGACGTGGTCGACGAGACCGCGGGCACGGAGATCCCGGTCTCGCCGCGTACCATCCTCAAGCGCCAGATCGCCGCGGCCGCGGAGATGGGCATGGCCATCAAGGCCGGCTCGGAGTTCGAGTACTACCTGCTCACCGACTCCTACGAGGCGGCTGCCAGGAAGGGCTTCATCGACCTCGAGCGATTCGGTCACTACAACGAGGACTACCACCTGCTCCAGGCCACGAAGGCGGAGCCCATCCACGGCAAGCTGCGCCGGCTGATGACAGCGGCGCGCATCCCCATCGAGTTCTCCAAGGGGGAGGCCGCGGCCGGCCAGCACGAGGTGAACATCCGCTACGACCACGTGCTGGAGTCCGCCGATCGCTCCGTGATCTTCAAGCACGGCGCCAAGGAGATCGCATGGCTGGAGGGGTACGGCCTGACGTTCATGGCCAAGCCCGACCACACCTGGACCGGTTCGTCGGGCCACCTCCACATGAGCGGCTGGTCGCTCGATGACGACCGGGCGCTGTTCCATGACCCGGGCGCCGAGCCCTACGGGATGTCCTCGACGATGCGCTGGTTCCTGGGCGGCATGATGGCGCTGGCGCGCGAGCTGGCCATCTTCTTCGCGCCCAACATCAACTCCTACAAGCGGTTCGCGGCGGCGAGCTGGGCACCCGTCAACGTCGTCTGGGGCCGCGACAACCGGACGACCGGGTTCCGCGTGGTCGGCCACGGGCCCGGGCTGCACATCGAGTGCCGCTTCCCGGGTGGCGACATGAACGCCTACCTGACGTATGCCGCCTTCATCGGCGCCGGCCTGTACGGCATCCGCAACCACATCGAGCCGCCCACCGAGGTGCGCGGCAATGGCTATGTGGCGACGGGCTGCGATCGGATGCCGCGGGCGCTCTACGAGGCGATCCGGGCACTCGAGGAGAGCACTGCCGCGGCGGAGATCCTGGGCCAGGACGTCGTCGACCACTATCTCAACGCGGCACGCGTCGAGCAGCAGGCGTACGACGAGGTCGTGCATCCCTGGGAACGCGGGCGCTACCTCGAACGGAGCTGATGTCTCGCGCTCGCGGCCGGGCCCCCGACGACCGTCGCAGGTAGCATGTCGGCGAGCCAGCACAGGACATTCGAGGGGAGCACGATGCGTCTCGCGGACAAGGTCTGCGTCATCACCGGAGCGGGCAGCGGCATGGGCCGGGTGGCCGCGGGGCTGTTCGCGGCAGAGGGGGCGCGCGTCGTCGTCGCGGACTATGACGAGCCCGCCGCGCTCGATACCGTCGCCGCGGTGACGGCGGCCGGCGGCCAGGCCACGGCCGTCCGCGCGGACGTCTCGAAGGAAGCGGACGCCAAGGCGATGATCGACCATGCGCTGGCCACCTGGGGCAGGGTCGACGTGCTCTACAACAATGCGGGCATCATGCCCGAGGCCGATCACTCGGTCATCGATACCGACGTCGACACCTGGGACCAGGTGATGGCCATCAACGTGCGCGGCGTCTTCCTGGGCTGCAAGTACGCGGTGCCCCGGATGGTGGCCCAGGGCTCGGGCTCGGTCATCAACATCGCGAGCTTCGTGGCGCTCCTGGGATGCTCCGTCCCGCAGGACGCGTACACCGCCTCGAAGGGCGCGCTGCTGTCACTGACCCGCAGCATGGCCGTCCAGTTCGGGCCGCATGGGGTCCGCACCAACGCGATCTGCCCCGGCCCCGTGGAGACGCCACTGCTCATGGACTGGCTGCTCAAGGACGAGGCCGCCAAGCAGCTCAGGCTCGCCCGCAACCCGAGCGGTCGCTTCGGCAAGCCGGAGGAGATCGTCAACATGGCCATCTACCTCGCGTCGGACGAGTCACGCTGGACCAACGGCGCTTCGCTCGTCGTCGATGGCGGCATCTCCGTCAACTACTTCTAGCCATGACCCCCCTGGACATGACGATCGGCGGCCGGCCGGTCCAGGCCGCCGACGGTCGGACATTCGAGGTCATCGAGCCGGCCCACGGCCAGCGGATCGCACAGGTGCCGTCGGGTGCCGCCGAGGACGTCGATCGCGCGGTGGTCGCGGCCCAGGCTGGCGTTCGAGGGTGAGTGGCGGACGTGGCCCGCGGTCCGACGAGGCCAGGCGCTGCTGCGGCTCGCGACGCTCATCCGAGACCACGCGGAGGAGCTGTCGCAGCTCGAGTCGCGCAACATCGGCAAGCCCATCAGCTCCGCGCGCTGGGAGATCGGCGCGGCCGCTGGCGTGTTCGAGTACTACGGTGGCGCCGCGAACAAGCACCACGGCGAGACCATCCCGGTCGCCAAGCCGGGCCTGGACCTCACGCTCCGGGAACCCATCGGTGTCGTCGGGCTCATCGTGCCCTGGAACTTCCCGCTGATGATGGCTTCCTGGAAGCTCGGCCCGGCCCTGGCCACGGGCAACACGGCCATCCTCAAGCCCGCCTCCTGGTCACCGCTGACCGCACTGCGGCTCGCCGAGCTGGCGCTCGAGGCCGGGTTGCCACCGGGCGTCCTCAACGTCGTCACGGGTCCGGGCGCTGTCACTGGCGCGGCCCTCGCGGCCCATCCGGGCGTGGGCAAGATCGCCTTCACCGGGGAGACCGGCACGGGGCAGGAGGTCCTGCGGCTCGCCGCGGGCACCATCAAGAAGGTGAGCCTGGAGCTCGGCGGCAAGAGTCCCAACGTCGTGTTCGCAGATGCCGACCTGGAGCGGTTCGCGCGGGAGAGCCCCTACAGCGTCTTCGACAACGCCGGCCAGGATTGCTGCGCCCGCAGCCGGATCCTCGTCGAGCGCTCGGTCCACGAGCGGGTCGTGGAGCTGTTCACAGCGGCGACCCGGAAGGTCGTCGTTGGCGATCCCGCGGACGACGCCACGGAGATGGGGCCGCTCGTCAGCGAGCGGCACCGGGACCGCGTGATGGGGCTGCATCGCCGATGGGCAGGCAGAGGGTGCCCGGCTGCTGACCGGCGGCGAACGGATGACGGGCGCTGACTTCGACGACGGCGCCTATGTCTCCCCCGCGGTGTTCGACGGCTGCACCCCGGGGATGCGCGTCGCGCGGGACGAGATCTTCGGACCGGTCGTGGCGGTCATCCCCTTCGACGACGAGGACGATGCGGTGCGCATCGCCAACGACTCGCCGTACGGCCTCTCTGGTTCCGTCTGGTCCCGGGACATCGGCCGGGCGCTGCGGGTCGCGAAGGGCATCCGGTCAGGTGTCATCTCGGTCAACTGCAACTCCTCGGTCCACACCGAGGCGCCGTTCGGGGGCATGAAGCAGTCCGGCCTCGGCCGCGAGCTGGGCATGGCCGCCCTGGAGCACTACACCGAGACGAAGAACGTCTACATCGACCTCTCATAGCCAGGTCTCATACCTCGCTATGATGGTGGCATGAAGACGGTCACGCCCCTCGATCTCCGGCGCTCGCTCGGTCGCATCCTGGACGAGGCGTCGGCTGGCGAGAGGTTCCTTATCGCCCGCGATCACCATCCGCTTGCGGTGCTCGTCTCCGTGGAGGACGCGGCGCGCCTGGATGAGCCGGAGCATGAGCGTCGCAAGCGGTTGCGGGCAGCCGGCGCGGCCCTGGAGGAATTCCGCCGGCGTATCGGCCCAGACCCCTCCGGGTTGAGTGCTGCCGAGCTCATCCGTCTCGATCGGGACGCCCTGGATCGACGCGACCAGCGCCGCAACGCAGGTGATCTCGGCGCATCCTTTGATGACCCGTGACACGGCCTGTCATCGTCAGCGATGCCTCCGTGGCGCTCGCGTGGATCCTGGGGGAGTCTGCTGCAGCCTGGGTAACAGGGCTCTGGGACGCGGTGACGGATGGGCGTGTGGACGTCAAGGTCCCGACGTTCTTCTGGCTGGAGATCGGCAACCGATTGATCCGCCAGCGCGACGTGGCCGGTGAGCAGGTCCTGGAAGGCATCATCCGGCTCGAGGCGCTGAGCCTTCGGACCATCGAGATGGACCGCTCGCTCCGCTTGCTGGCCATCCATCTCGCACAGCGGTTCCACTTGAGCACGTACGACGCGCTCTACGTGGCGCTCGCGGAGACATCCGACCTCCCGCTGGCCACGCTGGATCATCGACTTGGGGCCGCAGCCGCCGCGTTGGGCCGCCGATACGGCGATGACCCGGGACCGGCCATTGGTGAGGCGTCCGTCAGCTACGGCTCAGACCGCGCGGCGGATCCGATGTCCCTGGCTGCGCTCGGTGCCTATCTCGCGGAGCTGCGAGCGGAGATCGCCGCGACGGGTCGAGGCACGGGAGACCTGCAACGCCCGGTGCCGCATCCCTCGCCCCTGCCCGAAGCGGATCTTCACGATCGGCGAACGGGGAGGCCGGTTTCGATCGGTTCCTGACCCTTCATGGGCCGCCAGGCTCGCACCTTTGCGCGCATCACGGAAAAATGGTGCGGGATCAGAGCGCGATCGCGACCCGAGACCGCGCCACGGAGCCCGGTCTGTTCGGTGATCGCGCAAAGGCGGCAGGCACGGGCACGACTGCGGGCCGGGACACCGCGGCGGTCCGGGACACCGCATCGGACCGCCGCGCCGCGCACCCGGGGCCGCGTCGCGGCTTCGGTCAATCCGCGAAGAGCGGCTGTGTCCAGGCCGTCAGGCCGTCCGAGTCGTCGATGCGGGCACGCACGTAGCGGTCTCCGGGTCGCAGCTGGTATCGGGCCGACAGCCCATCCTGGACGTCGAGGACGCGCCCATCCGCGCCGATGAAGCTCGTCCGGTAGTGCAGCTCCCAGACCTGCTCGATGTCCACCGCGAGCTCCCGGCCCGCCGCGACGACGTCACCCAGGACCACCCCGGTCGACGCGTAGCAGCTGCCCGCATCGAGCGCCGCAAGGATCTCCGGTTCGGTCGGTCGCTCGGCCTTGACGCACATCCACGCGCGACCCGGGTTGGAGTACGGCCGACCCCAGACCTGGAAGTGGTGGGCGTCATCGACGGCCACACCCAGCATCCGGTGATCGGCCGTGAGCAGCCTGTCCCAGGTCGACTCCACGGACGGGAAGCCGTCCCGGCCGCCCAGGTTGCTGACCTCCGGGCCCGCGTTGTGGATCTCGAACAGGCGCACGTCGCGCAGCGCTGCCAGGTCCTCGGGCCGCACCAGCCAGCGGAAGTTGGGGTGGTTGACGGAGGGCACCCCGCCGACCGCCCGGATGCTGTCGACATTGCCCTGGATGGTCGCCCGGACGTCCGGCGCGAAGGTCGCCGCGACACGCTCGCGGATGCCCAGCCCGTTGACGTGCAGGTCCCCGGAGGAGACCTCCTCGCCCCGGATGAGGAGCATCGATCCGGCCGTGTCCCGCAGTCCCTCGGGATCGGTGAGCACATCGTGGTCGGTGAGCGCCAGGAAGTCGTAGCCCGCATCGCGGTACCAGGCGACGACCACCTCGGGCGGCGAGTCGCCGTCGCTGTTCGTGGTGTGGGTATGGATGTTGCCCCGGTACCAGCGCGCGGTCATGGTGTCTCCTCGATGTCGGTCTCGCTCGCCGCCACGGCCGCCGCTGTCGCGTCGAGGACCATCGCAGAGGCGCCCGGGAAGCTCACGGTGACCCTGCTGACCGAGCTCGGGCGGCACGGTGCCGGGTCGGTTGAAGGTGTCGAACAGGAGGGTGCCACCGTCCCCGTCGAGGCGCATCCGGACACGGATGACCGGCCCCAGGAACTGGATGTCCTCGACCAGCCCGACCAGTCGCTGCGCAGCGTCATCGCCGCTGTCCAGCTCGATGGCTTCGGGGCGGATGGCAAGGGACGCTTCGCTGCCGACGGCGCCACCCAGGGGCACGCCGAGCGTGATGGGCTGGCCACCCACCGCCAGGATCGCCCGCACCGCCGTCCACGATCCTGCCCGTGAGCACGTTCAGCTGGCCCACGAAACGGGCCACGAACGCAGTCGCGGGCGAGCCATAGATGGCCGCAGGTGAGCCGACCTGCTCCACGCGGCCCTCGCTCATGACCACGACCGTGTCCGACAGCGACAGCGCCTCCTCCTGGTCATGGGTGACGTAGACGGTGGTGATGCCCAGCTGCCGCTGGATGGCCCGGATCTCCTGGCGCAGCGAGACCCGGATCTTGGCGTCCAGCGCGGACAGCGGCTCGTCGAGCAGCAGCACCCGCGGCTCGATGGCCAGGGCGCGCGCCAGCGCCACGCGCTGCTGCATGCCGCCCGACAGCTCGTACGGGTACTGGTCGCCCTTGCCGGCGAGGTGGATGAGGTCGAGCATCTCGCCCACCTTGCGGCGGATCTCGTCCTTCGCGACACGTGCCGGACGCGGAGCCCGAAGCCGATGTTGTCGGCCACGCTCATGTTCGGGAACAACGCGTACGACTGGAACACCATGCCCACGTTGCGTGCATGCGGCGGGGTGCGACTGATGTCCTGCCCGTCGATGCGGATGCTGCCGGCAGTCGGCAGCTCGAAGCCCGCGATCATCCGCAGCGTCGTCGTCTTGCCACAGCCGCTGGGCCCAAGGAATGAGACGAAGTCGCCCTTGGGCACGTCGAGGTCGAACCCCTGGACCGCCACATGGCTGGCGAACTCCTTGCGCACGCCTTCCAGCTCCAGGAAGCCCACAGGTCCGCTCTCCCTACTTGACCGCGACGACGGCGACGCGGCCGCGCGACTTGCGCCCGATGAGGGCGATCATGCCCATCGCCAGCCAGGTCAGCCCAAAGCTGATGAGCGTCACGGCAGCGGGCTCGAACGTCTTCGTTCGGCCCAGCAGCGACAGGTACGGCCCGAACGCAGGGCGCGCCAGGAAGTTGGCGATGGTGTACTCGCCCATGACGATGGCGAACGTCAGGAACGCGCCGCCCAGCACCGAGAGCCGCACGTTGGGCAGGATGACCCGCGACGATGATGGTCGGCCAGCCGGCGCCCAGACTCTGGGCGGCCTCGGTCAGGCTCTGGATGTCGATGGCGCGCAGGCCCTTGTCCACCGACCGATACATGTACGGCAGCGACAGCACGACGTACGCGGCGACGAGCAGGAACGTGCTGCCCAGGTCGGTGGAGGTGACCGGCAGCCCCAGCGGCGGCCCGCCGCCGTACACCCGGATGAGCCCGAACACGAGCACCACCGGCGGCACCACGAACGGCAGCAGCGTGATGAACTCGACGACCGGCCGCATCCGGGGCACCTTGAGCCGCACCCAGTAGGCGGTCGGCACGATGAGCACGACAGCGAGACAGGATGGTCAGCACCGCACAGACCGCGGAGTACAGCAGGCTGGACCAGAACTTGGGATCGTTGAAGGTGTTGGTGTACGCCTTGAACGGGACGGTCATGCCCAGCGACACCTGGAAGGTGGCGATGAGCGGCAGCACGAAGTAGGTGATGCCGACGATGAGCACGACCCACCACACGAGCCGGTCGCGACGGCGTTTGTGGCTGCGGGGCTTCGGGCAGCGCCAGCCATCGGGATGGGACCGCGCCCATGTTCGACAGGTTACTCGGGGTGGTGCTCATCGCATCCAGCGCTCGGCTTTCCGCTGGAGCCAGAGGTAGAGCCCGATGGCGACGCACATGACGACGACCATGCGCCATCGCCATCGCATAGCCAAGGCCGACGTTGTGGAGCACGTCGCCGCTGATCTGGGCTCCGATCTTGACGGCCACGATGGGGATCGTGCCGCCGGTCAGCTGGTAGGCCGTGGCCTGTGCCCCGAACGCGTTGCCGAACAGCAGGATGGCCGTGCCCAAGATCGAGGGCATCAGGATGGGCAGCGCCACGTGCCGCCAGTACTGGCGCGAAGTCGCCCCCAAGTTCTCCGCAGCCTCACGCCACTCCTTCTTCAGGCCGTCGATGGCGGGCGCGATGATGAGGATCATGAGCGGCAGCTGGAAGTAGAGGTAGACCAGCTCCAGCCCGGTCTGGGTGAAGAGGCTGAAGCCCTGCTGGTAGATGTTGATGCCGAACGTCTGGCTGATCCACAGCGTCACGAGGCCCAGCTGGCCGAGCGTGAAGATGAACGCCAGGGCGAGCGGCACGCCCGCGAAGTTAGAGGCGACACCCGCGAAGGTGACGATGGGCGCCCGCAGCCAGCCCGGCAGGCCGGCGAGGATGACCGCGTAGGCGATGAGGAACCCGAAGATGGCGCCCAGGCCACCGCGGTCACGAGGCTGATCTCGATGGTCGTCCGGAACGCCAGCACGATGTCCGGGCGGGTCAGGTCGCCGTAGTTCTGGAGCGTCAGGGCGCCGCTGTTGTCCTGGAGGCTGCCCCGCCGACCAGGAGCAGACCGGCGCCAGCAGGAACAGGACGGCGAACAACAGGAAGGGCACGAGCCCGAGCCACGCCCATGAGAACGGCGTGACCCAGGACGCGCGCGCGGCGCGTCCTGGGTCGTGGTGGCGGGGGCCGCGATCTGGGTCACGACGTCCGTCAGGATCGTGGGACTCGGTCAGGGGGCCGTGCTGGCCTGGACCGGCGGCGGCGCCGACGACGGCGTTCCAGCCCTTGGCCGGGTCGGCGATGAGCGCCGCGGCGGCTTCAGCTGGTCGAGGGTCGGGAAGATGGCGCCGGTGGCATCCGGCAGCTTCGCCAGCGCGTCCGCATTCAGCGTCCCCGCCGCCTTCATGGCGTCGAAGCGAGCCGGGTAGCAGTAGCCCTCAGCCACTGCGTTCTGGCCTTCGTCGGAGTAGAGGTACTCCATCCACAGCTTGGCGGCGTTGGGATGCGGCGCGTACGCGCTGATGCCCTGGACATAGACGCCACCGAAGGGACCGGAGGCCGGGATGGCGACATCGATGACCTGGCCGCTGTCGGCAGCCGCCTGGTCGCGGTTGGCGAGCGCGTTGTAGTTCCAGCGGATGGTGATGGGCGTGGCGCCCTGGTCGACGGTGGCCGCGGTCGCGATGACCGGCACGAAGTTGCCGGCGTCCACGACCTGCTTCCAGAAGGTCAGGCCCGCGGTGACATCGTCGAGCGTGCCGCCGTTGGCGAGCGCGGACGCGATGATGGTCTGGATGGCCTGGTTGGCGACGTTGGGGTCACCCGCGAGCGCGACCTGGCCCTTGTACTCGGGCTTGAGCAGGTCGGACCAGTCCTTGGGCGGGTTCGGCACGAGCTGCGGTGTTGGTCTCGAACGAGAGCACGCCGTAGTAGTCGCCGTACCAGTTGCCGTCGGCGTCCTTGACCGCATCCGGGATCTCGTCCCAGGTGCTCACCTTGTAGGGTGCGAGCAGACCCTGGGCCGACCATGTCGGGACCGAACGACAGGCCGACGTCCACGACGTCCGGGGCCGCGGGGCCGCCGCTGTCCTTGTTGGCGATGATCGCCTGGACCTCGTCGCCCGAGCCGGCGATCGGGTTGATCTCGTTGACCGCCAGGCCGTACTTGGCCTTGAAGCCGTCGATGGCAGCCGCGTAGTTGCACCAGTCGCGCGGCAGCGCGATGACGTTGAGCGTGCCTTCCGCCTTGGCGGCCGCGACCAGCTCGTCCATGGACATGGCCGGCGCGGTGCTCGCTGCGGGGCTCTGCGCGAGCGCCGGCACCGAGCCGGCGAACACTGCCGCGGCGCTGAGCAGCACCAGCGACACGCGATGGGTATGACCCACGTTAGTCTCCTCCTTCGATGACGCCTGCCGGGACTCGGCGGTCCCGGCGTTGCAGACGCACGCTGAGGGTACCCTCGGCGTGTCAACGGAGTGTGATCATCCTGTGAACGCTGCGCCAGAGGCAACCGCAGCGGACAGCGCCCGACGGGCCGTCGGGCCCTGACCGCGATGACGGCATACTCCGCGGGTGAACCACGCAGCACCCATCAGCAGCATCCACAACCCCAGGGTCGAGGCGGCCCTTGGCCTGCGCGCGTCGCGCGAGCGTCGGATCCGGCGGGCGATGCTCATCGATGGCATCCGGGAGATCGACCGTGCCGCATCGGCCGGGGTCGTGTTCCGGGAGCTGTTCGTGGCCCAGGAGCTGCTCGATCAGCACGGTGTCGAGGCGCGTCGGGCGCTCCATGCCGCCACGCTCGCGGGTGGCAGCGTGGTCCCGGTGACGACGGAGCTCATGGGCCGGATGGCGTTCGGCGACCGGACCGACGGCCTGCTCGCCGTCGCGGTCCAGCCGGACGTCTCGCTCGACGCCCTGACGCTCCCGGATGACGCCCTCGTGGCGGTGGTCGAATCCGTGGAGAAGCCCGGCAACCTCGGGGCTCTCCTCCGTTCCGCGGACGGCGCCGGCGTCGACGCCGTCATCGTGGCCGATCCGCAGTGCGATCCGTGGAACCCGAACGCCATCCGGGCGAGCCTGGGGACCGTCTTCTCGGTGCCCCTGGCGGTCACCGACGCGGACGCCGCGCGAGCATGGCTGGCCGATGCAGGATCCGGCCGATATTGACCATCGTCGATGCGCCAACGGTCTACACCGAGGCCGATCTGACGGGCGGTATCGCCATCGTCCTCGGCAGCGAGGCCGACGGCCTCTCCGCGCCCTGGCGGGACGCCGGCTCGACCGCCGTCCACATCCCGATGCTGGGCATCGCGGACAGCCTCAACGTCAGCGCGAGCGCCGCGATCCTGTTCTACGAGGCGCTCCGCCAGCGGGGCCAGCGGCACTAGCCCACGGGCCGACATCCTTCGGCGCCGACAACAGCATTCACACTGGGCGTGCACCCGTGACGTGCCGACGGCATCCACCAGACTGACCCCATCGCGACCGCACACCGCATGTGCATCCTCGGACCGATCGCGACCCGTGACCCGCCGGCGGTCGGGCGCCACCCGGGTGATGGGGCCCGCGGGGACGTCCACCTCGTCGCGGGTGCACACCGGGCGTGAACGCGGACGGGTCGGATGCGGCCCACCGTCGACAGGCTGCGCTACCTGTCGCCGATGCCCAGGACGCGTCGGGCGTTGTCGGCATAGACGGCGCGCAGCACCTCGTCGGGCAGCCCCAGGCCATGGATCTGCCACCGGCCCTGTGGCGGTACCGGCTCGGCGGCGTAGTCGAAGGACTCGTCGAAGGTCTCGAGGAAGCGGTAGTAGATGCGACAGGTGTCGAGGTCCACGGCGCTGTCCGTGCCGAACAGGATCCGGTCGCGCCAGCGCAGGAAGAAGGCGCGTGCCGAGTACGGCTGGCGGCCCAGCTCCGCGATCCGGGCGGCGATATCGACGTGGAAGTTGGCGTGGCGCTCCAGCATGCCGCTCACGAGCCCCAGGTCCTCCGCGGCACATCCGACGTGGGCGCCCACGAAGGTGGTGCGGGGGTGACGCCCAAGGAGCCGGTCGAGACCGCCCAGCAGCTCGTCGAACCCCGGATAGCCCGACCCGGCGGAGCCCGACGCGTCATCGGCCGGCGGCCAGAAATGCCAGTCGGGGTGGTCGCGCAACTCCTCCCAGCGCTCGTTGGTGGCATCCAGGGGCTCGAAGAACGCGAGCGGGTCGGCGATGTGGATGACCACCGGCAGATCCAGCTCGGCTGCGGCCATCCACAACGGGTCGAGCCGGGCATCGTCCACGGCCACGAGCCGCCCGTCAGGGTCGCGCGCACCCAGGCCCAGCGTCTTCCACACCTTCAAGCCGCGCGCACCACGCTGTACGGAGTCGCGCAGCATGGCGGCCTCCAGCTCCCCGAAGTCCGGCTCCGTGCGCCAACGGGCGTAGTCCAGGCCCGCATAGATGACGAATCGCCTGGGGTCGGGACCTTGGTACCGGTCGATGTGACGCGACAACATCTCACCCTGACCGCCATCGAGGTCGACCATTGTCGCGAAGCCCACCCGGTCCATCGTCGCGCGCAGCTCGGCCACCGGTCGCTGCGCCCAGTCGCCACCGAACACCGGCCCCAGGTGCTCGTGGCTGCTGGTCACCGGGAAGCGCGGCAGCTCCACCCGCGTGGCGGGCACCCGCAGCGACCGTCGGGGTCGATAGGCCGACAGCGGCATCTCTGTCGGGGAGGACCCGTCACCGCCGGTGGCGCTCATGGCTCCCGGAGCTCGACCGAGTATCGATAGCGATCGACCCCGCAGGGTGCTCCGGCAGTACTCGATGACGCCGCCCTGGGCATCGAACGCGACCCGGTAGACACGCAATGCCGGGTCGCCGCGGGTGCCACCCAGCGCCCTGGCCTCGGACGCGGACAGCAGCACCGGCTCGAAGGCTTCGCGCGCCCGGACCGGTCGGACGCCATACCGCTCGGTCAGCGTGTCGTACAGGCGGACGCGGGTGAAGTCGACCGACTCCAGACCCGGGAACCGGGCAGCCGGCAGATAGCTGGTCTCTGCCACGAGCGGGTCGTCATCCGCGAGGCGGATGCGGGAGAGCGCCACGACCGTGGTTCGTGGCGCGACCTGGAGCGCCGCCGCCACGGCGTCCGAGGCGGGCTCGGTGCGTAATCCCAGGACGTTCGTGCCAGGCGTCATGCCATGCCGCTCGATCTCCCGGCTGAAGGTGTAGAAGCCACCGAGGGCATGCTCCACGGGATGGGACCGCACGAAGGTGCCCACGCCCCGTCGCACCTCCAGCACGGAATCGGCGATGAGCACGCCCAGCGCCTGACGCACCGTGGCCCGGCTGACGCCATAGCGCGCCATCAGCTCCAGCTCCGTCTCCACCTGGCTCCCAGCGGGGAGCTCACCACTGCGCACCCGCTCCCGGACATCGGCCGCGATCCGCCGGTAGAGAGGCACGCCCAGGACATCCACGGTCACGCCAGGCCTAGCCCTTGAGCCCCGAGATGGCGATGCCCCGGACGAAGAACTTCTGGGCGATGACGAACAGGATGACCATCGGCACGAGGCTGACGACCGCCCCCGCCATCATCTCCGGCCACTTGCCCACGAACTGGCCCTGGAAGAACGCCAGGCCCACCGTGGTCGTGTAGTCGGGCAAGTCGCGCAGGTAGATGAGCGGGTCGATGAGGTCGTTCCAGCTCCACATGAAGGTGAAGATGGCGAGGGTCGCGAGCACCGGTCGCGACAGCGGCACATAGATGTGGCGGAAGATCTTCCACGGGTTCGCGCCGTCCACGCGGGCCGCATCCGCCAGCTCCCGGGGCACCGTCAGGAAGAACTGGCGCACCAGGAAGATGCCGAACGCGCCGCCGAGCCAGGCGCCCACCCACAGCGGCTCCTGGGTGCCGATCCAGTTGCCGCTCTGGGAGAGGGGGTGGGGCAACGTGCGGTAGAGGATGAAGTTCGGCACCAGGACGACCTGGAACGGGATGATGAGCGTGGCCATCACCAGCGCGAACAGGAGGCCCCGACCCCGGAACGGCAGCACCGCGAAGGCGAACGCGGCCATGGAGCAGCTGATGAGCGCTCCGATCGTGGTCAGGGTCGCGATCTTCAGGGAGTTGAGGAAGAAGTCGCCGAAGGTGACACCCGGCAGCGCCGACCACATCGTGGCGTAGTTCTCGGGATGGAGCCCCGTGGGGAAGGACAGCAGTGGCGCCCCGAAGACCTCGGCACGGGTCTTGAGCGAGGTCATGACCATCCAGATGAAGGGCACCATCATGATCAGGCCGCCCACGATGAGGATCGCGTACAAGCCGACCGTCCGGGCACGTCGCGCCGCTACCGGGCTCATGGCAGCCACGGCCCGTGCCGCGCGGTCACTGGTAGTGCACCCAGCGGCGCTGGGTCCGGAAGTAGACCACCGTGAGGGCCGCCGCGATGAGGAACAGCACCCACGCAGCCGCGCTCGCCGAGCCCATCCGGAAGAACCGGAACCCTTCCTCGTAGATGAAGTAGACGAGCGTGATGGTGGCGTCCGTGGGCTTGCCCGGTCGCGCCAGGACATAGACCTGGTCGAACACCTGGAGCGCCCCGATGAGGCTGAGGATGCCGGTGAAGAAGATGCTCGGCGTCAGCAGCGGCAGGGTGATGTTCCGGAACCGGGCGCGCTTCCCCGCGCCGTCCACCGCGGCCGCGTCGTAGTACTCACCCGGGATGGCCTGGAGCCCGGCGAGGAAGATGATCACGCTGATGCCCAGCCCTTGCCAGACGCTCATGACGATGATCGCGGGCATCGCCCACAGGGGATCGGTGGTCCAGCGTTGCGGCGGCACGCCGACGCTGCGCAGCACCTCGTTGAGCAGGCCACCCTGCGGCGCGTAGATCCACAGCCAGACCAGGCCAACAGCCACGGTCGAGGTCACGAGCGGCAGGAAGTACATGGTCCGGATCCAGGCGATGCCCCTGATGGCCTGGTTGAGTCCCAGCGCGAGGAGCAGCGCGATGCCCATCCCCAGGGGTACCGACACGATGGTGTAGAAGACGGTGTTGCGCAGCGCGACCCAGAAGCGCGGGTCGTCAGCGAGGTGCGCGAAGTTGTCCAGGCCGATCCACTTGGGCGGCGTCAGCAGGTCCCACGACGTGAGGCTGATGCCCAGGGTCGCGATGATGGGCCCGGCGGAGAGCACGGCCAGTCCCAGCACCATGGGAGCCAGGAACAGCCAGGCCCAGCGGCGCTCGCTGGCGAGTGGCCCCCCGCCTCGCTTGCGCGAGGCGGGGCTGACCGGGGAATCGGCCACGATCCGAGTGTCCCCCGAGGTCACTGGCCCTGTGCGGCGAGGATCCCGTCAAGCTCCGGCAGCACGCTGTCGATGGCCTCGCGGACCGTCTTGGCGGGCGTGTTGAAGACGTTGTTGTCGAGCTCCTGCTGGAGCGCCGTCGTCCACTCGTTGTAGCCCCGGAAGGAGGGCTTGAGATGGGCGTACTCGATGGACTTCGCGAACACGTCCGAGCCCGGGAACGCGGTGCTGTAGGCGCCTGCCAGCACGCTCTTGTCCACGGGCACGGCGGCCTTGAGCTGCATCAGCTGGGTCTGTGCCTCCGGTCCCACGATGTACTTCACGAACTCCCAGGCGGCGTCCGGCTCCTTGGTCGTGTTGGCGACGACGACACCCGTGGGATTGATGCTCGTGGCCTTGCCGGCGGGACCCGCCGGCAAGGGTGCGATGCCCAGGTCGATGCCCGCGGCGAGGTGGGTGGGCACCAGCCAGGAGCCGTTCGCCTCCATGGCGGCCTGACCCTGCTCGAACGCGTCGCCGATCTGGACGAACAGGTCCGGGGTGGGCATGATCTTGTCGGTGTAGATGAGGTCCTGCAGCCGCTGGATGCCGCCGACCGCCTGGTCCGAACCGAGCAGCGTCTGGGTGTGGTCCGGCGAGATGATGTCGCCACCGTTCTGCCACACCAGCGACGACCAGTAGTTCTCCATGTCCGTGGTCTCGGTGTAGAAGCCCCACTGATCGGTCTGGCCATCACCGTTGGTGTCCTTGGTCAGCTGCTTGCCCACCTCGACGAGCGTGTCCCAGGTCCAGGTATCGTCGGGATAGGTGATGCCCGCGGCATCGAACATGGCCTTGTTGTAGTACAGCGCGACCACGTTGAGGTCACGCGGCAGCCCGTACTGACCGTCCGGCGTCGTGAAATGCGCGACCCCGGCGTCCGCAAGGGCGGTCAGGTCGAAGCCGTCCCGGGCGATGTACGGGGCGAGGTCCAGGAGCACGCCCCGTGTCTGGTAGTCGGGGAAGAGCGGTCCGTCCATCGCGAACACATCGGGGGCATCACCACCCGCGAGGCCCGTCTGGAGCTTGTCCCAGTAGGTGTCCCAGTCGGACACCGTGACCTTGACCTGGATGTCGGGGTGTTCCGCCATGAACGCGTCCACGAGCGCCTGCTGGTTGGTCAGCTCGGCCGGGTCCCCCCAGATGGAGTACTCGATCTCATGGGTGGCGGTCTGCGCCGCCGCGGGCATGACAGCCGCGCCCAGCGCGGCGACCGAGAGCAGGGCTCCCATCAGCAGCGCCCCGCGCCGCCGGGTCGAGGGTTGGTGGTGCATGGCTCCTCCTCCGCCGGGCAGATCCGGAGACATCAGGACGTCCGGACGTCCAGCCCCCATGGTGGCAGTGATGTCAAGGCGCCCGGGTCAGGCACGCAGCCAGGCCGGCAGCCACTCCGCCTCGGCCTCGATGAGCTCGTCGGTCAGCCGCCAGACCTCGTCGAGGCTCAGGTGGGCCTGGATCTGCGGGTCCTGCATCACCGCGTGGTAGATCGCGTCGCGGTCCTCGTGGAGCGCCGCGTGCACGGTGAGCGCCTGGGTGGCGACCGCGGGCTCGATGTATGCCGCACATTGCAGCGGCAACGCTCCGACGGCCACGGGCCAGACACCCGTCCCGTCCACCAGGGCTGGCACCTCCACGCACGCATGCGCATCGAGGTTGCTGATGAGCGCGCCCCGATTGGGCACATTGGCCACGATGCGCGACGGCGCGCCAGTGATCATCGAGTGGATGATCACCGCCGCGTACTCACCGCTGCGCTCGATGTCGAACGGCTCGCCGGCGTCCAGGCGGCGCTTCGTCTCGGCATACTCGTCGAGGTTGTGGGCGACCCGATCGAGATATTCCCCGATGGGGATATGGAACCGCTCCACCGAATCGCCCTTGGGGATGAACCACGGGTTGTACTCGGCGTGGTGCTCGGACGACTCGGTGGGGTAGAAGCCCAGACGCCGGAACAGCTCGGCGCGCACGAGGTCGTCATCGGGCGCCCGGCCGGCAGCCACGAACGCCCGCAGGTCGGGATAGAGGTCACGACCGCGATGCTCGAGCCGGAGCAGGAAGGCGAGGTGGTTGACGCCCGCGGAGACGTGATCGACCGCCTCGCGTGGCAGTCCGAGGTACCCCGCGATGGCATCGATGGTCCAGAACACCGAATGGCACAGGCCCACGGTCCGGATGCCACTGCGCTCCGCGACGGCCCGCACGAGCATCGCCATCGGGTTGGTGTAGTTGAGGAAGATGGCATCGGGGCACACGTCCTCCATGTCGCGCACGATGTCCAGCACGACCGGGATGGTGCGCAGCCCGCGCATGACACCACCGACGTTGATGGTGTCGTTGATGGTGTAGCGCAACCCGTACCTCGACGGGATGTCGAAGTCCACCCGCGTGGCTCGCGCGCCGCCGACCTGGATGGTGTCGATGACGAAGTCCGCGCCCGTGAGGGCCTCTCGGCGGTCGAGGTGCGTCTCGATGGCGGGCGTCGCGTCGAGCGCCGCGGCCGTCCAGGCTGCCATCCGTCGCGACGTGTCCAGCCGCTCCGGGTCGATGTCATGGAGGACGATGGTCGCGTCCCGCAGCTCCGGGTACGCAAGGATGTCACCCAGTAGGTTGCGCGTGAACTCCACGCTCCCCGAGCCCACGAGCACGATGCGCGTCATCCCTGCGCTCCCTTCCCGACGGGTGCATCCAGGGACCCGATCCGGTGATGTCCGGACGTCCGGATGACCCCGGCCGATGGTAGCATCCCGCGATGGCCGAGCCCGCGTTCGATCTGCTCGTAGTGGGGGACCTCAATCCTGACATCGTGGTCCTCGACCCCCACCTGGCGCCCGTGTTCGGCCAGGTCGAGACGCTCGTGGAGGCGATCCGACTGACGGTCGGTGGGTCGGCCGGCATCATGGCCTGCGGCGCCGCGAGGCTGGGGCTTGCGGTCGCGGCGTGCGGCGCGGTCGGTGATGACGAGATGGGTCGCTGGATGACGGCGGCGCTGGCGGCGCGTGGCGTCGACACCCGGCATGTCGTCATCGACCCGGCGTTCGGCAGCGGCGCGACGGTCATCCTCGCACGCGGCCAGGACCGCGCCGATCCTGACCGCCATGGGCACCATCGACCGGCTGCGGGCCGAGGATGTCCCGACCGAGATGCTGGCGACCACGCGCCACGTCCACGCGGCGAGCACAGCGCTCCAGCCACGACTGCGGGCCGGGCTGCCGGACCTCTTCCGCGCGGCCCGGGTCGCGGGTGCCACGACCTCGTTCGATGCCAACTGGGATCCAGCGGAGCGCTGGGAGGGTACGGACGCGCTGCTCGCGGCGGCGGATATCAGCTTCCCCAACCTCGAGGAGGCCCGTCGATGGACCGGCCTCGAGGACCCGGAGGCGGCGGCACGCGCACTGGTGGCACGCGCGGAGGTCGGGCGGGACGGCGCAGCCCGTCCACCGACCGTGGCCATCAAGATGGGTGCCGCGGGCGCGCTCGCGCTGCGGGACGGCCAGCTGGTGCGGGCGAGGCCGCAGCGGGTCGCGGTCACCGACACGGTCGGCGCCGGCGATGCCTTCGACGCCGGCTTCGTGGCCGCGACCATCAGTGGCTGGCCGCTCGGCGAGGCGCTGGCGCTCGCCGTCGCCTGCGGGGCTGCATCGACACGCGGCATGGGAGGCGTGGACGGCCAGCCGACCCTGGATGAGGCGGTCGAGCTGATGCGCTGACGTGCATCAGCGCGCATGCCCGGGATTACGCGTCCTGCTCGCGCGCCCGGGGCGACCCGGCGATCAGACCGGGTCGGTCCACGAACATCCGCAGCCGCGCGACGTCGGTCGTGGGCAGGGTCGTGTGGGACCGGCGGTCAGCGAGCATGGTGGACCTCGATTTGGGGTGCCTTCCCCGAGGATACGCCCCGCCCGGCGGGGTCCGGTGGCTCCAGGAGGAGGACCTGGTCGGCTCGCGCAGCCACCTCGGGACGGTGCGAGATGATGAGCGTGGTCCGGCCGACCATCCAGGCTGACAGGGCGTCCATGACACGCTCCTCGGTCTCCACGTCCAGGTTCGCCGTCGCCTCATCGAGCACCAGGATGGGGGCGTCCTTGAGCACGACACGGGCGATGGCGAGCCGCTGGCGCTCACCACCACTGAGCAGGACGCCGTCCTCACCCACCCGGGTGGCGTACCCAGCCGGCAGCGTCTCGATGAAGTCGTGCACCTGGGCGATGCGGCAGGCCTCGACCATCTGCTGGTCGGTGGCGAACGCGTTGCCCAGCGCGAGGTTGTCGCGGATGCTCGCGTTGAACAGATGGACGTGCTGCGGCACCACGCCCAGCATCGCCCGGACGCTCTCGGATGCGCAGCTGCGGATGTCCAGCCCGCCGATGGCGATGGTGCCGACCTCGAGCTCCCGGAACCGCAACAGGAGATCCACGATGGTCGACTTGCCCGCGCCGCTCGGGCCGACAAGACCCAGGCTGCCACCCTCCGGGATGGACAGCTCCACGTGCTCAAGGACCAGGGGCAGGTCCGGTGCATACCGGAAGTCGAGTCCGCGGATCACGATGTCGTGGCCGGCTGAGGACGGCAGCGGCAGCGGCTCGGCCGGCTCGGCGACCGGCGGTGACGCATCGATGAGCTCGAACAGACGCGCGCCAGCCGCCGTGGTCGAGTCATAGAGCTGCATCGACTGCATCAACGGCTGGACCGCCTCGAAGCTGGCGATGGCGGCCAGGGGCACCAGGGCGAGGTAGACCCCGTCGAGCCGGCCACCGGTCACGAGTGGGATCGCGATACCCAGCAGGGTGATGCCCGCAAGGCTCGCGAGGAGGGCGCCGAGACCCGCGCCCAGGCCACGCACGATGGCCAACCGCTCCCCGATCCGGTCCAGCTGCGCCCCCAGGTCAAGCGCCGACTGTCGATGCCGCTGGGCCTGGTCGAACGCGACGAGGTCGGCGATGCCCTGGACCTGATCCACCAGGACGGCATCGAGCTCGCCCCGGATCGTCACCAGGTCCCGCGACGGCTGTCGCCCGATCCAGCGCGAGCAGAGCGGCAGCACGACGCCCGTGAGCACCAGGAATACGACCAGGACCGCACCCAGCAGCGGGTCGAACACGCCCAGCAAGAGCGCCGCGAACGCGGTCACGATGACTGCGACCAGGGGCGGCACCACGACCCGCACGTAAAGGTCCTCGAGGCTGTCGATGTCAGCTGCGATGCGGCTCAGCAGATCGCCGCTCCGATGATCCTCCAGGCGGGCCGGGGCCAGCGGCTCGACGGCGGCGAAGAACCAGACCCGCAGGTCCGACAGGATCCGGAACGTCGCTCGATGGGTCACCACCCGTTCGAGGTATCGGAACGCGGCCCGCGAGATCGCCAGCACGCGGACCGCGGTGATGGCAAGCGCCACATCCGCGACGTTGCTGATGAGTGCGGCGCGACTGATGAGCCACGCGGAGACCGCCATCAGGCCGATGCTCGACCCGATGGCCAGGAACCCCAGGAGCACGCCGGCCACGATCCACCACCGATGGGGCGCCAGCAGCCGGAGCTCGCGCCGGAAGATGGTCATGTGGCCACCGCGCGACCATCGGCGAGGGTGATGACCCGGTCCGCGAGTGCAGCGAAGCGCATCCGGTGGGAGATGATGAGCACGGTGCGCCCCCGTATGAGGTCCCGGATGACTCCGCCGATGGCCGCCTCGGAGGCAGCATCCAGGTGGGATGTCGCCTCGTCGAGGATGAGGTACGGGGCATCCTTGAGGTAGGCGCGGGCGATCGCCACCCGTTGTCGCTGACCGCCGCTCAGCCGGTCGCCGGCCTCGCCGATGTGGGTCGCATACCCCTGCGGCAGGGCCCCGATGAACCCCGCCGCGTCGGCCGCTCGGGCGGCGGCACGGACCTGCTCGTCGGTCGCGTCGGGTCGACCCAGACGGATGTTGTCCGCGACGGTGCCCTGGAACAGGTGCGGCCGCTGCGGCACCCAGGCCACAGCGTCAAGCCATGTGGACCGGTCGACCGTGTCGAGGGCCAAGCCGCCGACCGTGATGCGTCCCGAGTCGGGCTCCAGGAACCGGAGCAGCAATGACGAGCAGGTCGTCTTGCCAGCACCGGTCGCTCCGATCAGGGCGACCACGCTCCCCTCCGGGATGGCCAGGTCCAGGCCCCGCAGCGCCGGATCGCGGCCGTCGTAGCTGAACCAGATGTCCTCGAACCGGATGTCGCCGTGAGGTGGGTCGGCGATGGGCGGCCCCTCCCCGGCCACGACCGAGATCACCGGCGCGTGACCCGGGAGCGGGGTGTCGAGGATCTCGAACAACCGCTCGGCGGCGGCGCGACCCGCGGACCCGGAGTGGTACCGGATGGCCAGCTGGCGGAGGGGCAAGAAGAACTCGGGCGTGATGACGAGCACGGCGAGGGCGCGGTCGAAGGGCATCTGGCCGTCGATGAGGCGGAGGCTCACCTCGACAGCCACGACCGCGGTCGCGACCGCAGCGCCCCATTCCAGCACCAGCGCCGTCTGGAACGCGGTCCGCAGCACGTCCATGGTCGTCTCGCCGTACTGGCGGCTCACCGCTCGGATCGTCTCCACCTGCTCCCGTCCCCGGCCGAACATCCGGAGCGTCGCGAGGCCCTGGAGCATGTCCAGGAAGAAGGCCCCCAGCCAGCGCAGCTCAAGGGCTCTGCGGCCGCTGACGATCCGGGTGCGACCACCGATGACGGCCAACAGCAGCACCAGCACCGGGCCCGTGAGCAGTAGCACCAGTGCCGTGGGCGGGTCGATCAGCAGCACCACCACCATCACCAGCAGAGGCACGATGGCTGCCAGGCGTCGGGCTGGCTGGAAGCCCGTGATGTACAGGTCGATGTCGTCGAGGCCGCTGGTCATGGCCGTGACCAGCTCACCGCTCCGTTGGCGGCTTGCGTGGATGGGCCCGAGCGCGAGCATGTGCGCTGTCAGGGCGGACCTGAGGGCGGTCCGCAGTCCGCTCGAGGCACGCTGGGCCACGACCTCCTGGAGCAGCAGGCACCCCGCGCGGACGAACGCCAGCGCGGCCGCAAGGCCCAGCAGCGGCAGCACCAACGCCAGGTCGGCCCCGTCGAGGAACACCCTCGCGACCACCACGGACAGCAGGATGGCCGCAGCCAGCGTGGACAGCGCGCTGCCCGTCCCCAGCCCCACGGCCAACCACAGCCGCGGGCGGACGCGCCGCTCGAAGGCCAGCAGCCGCCCCTCGACCGTGGGCGTGGACGAACGCCGCGAATGCATCAGGGGAGGGTGACGCACCAGCGGTTCAGTAGCCCTCCGGTTCGACTTCCGCCTTGCCCCGGAAGATGTAGTAGACGCCGCTCGTATAGAGGAGCACGAACGGGATGCCGATGAGGGCCACGATGAGACACACCATGAGGGTGTTGTCCGCGGCGGCGGCATTGGTCGTCGTCAGGTCGTACGTGGGGTCCGTGGTGGAGATGAGCAGGTTGGGATACATGCCGATGCCACCCGAGATGATGAGCAGCGCGATCATCGCGGATGAGCTCAGGAACGCCGGCAGGTCACGGCCCTCATGGTTCATCCGCCAGACGCCACCGAGGGCGACCGTCGCGGCGATGGGGAAGATGAGCGGCCAGATGTCGTGGGTGAAGCGCTGGATGATCTGCCGGTCCGTGACGAACAGCGCGATGGCCACGAGGCCGACCAGCACGGCGAAGGCGCCGATGATCCGGGGCACGAGCGCGCGCATGCGGTCATGGAGCTCGCCCTCTGTCTTGAGCAGCAGGTAGAGGGCGCCCTGGAGCGCGAACATGACCACGGTCGTCATGCCGAACAGGAGCGCAAAGGGGTTGAGCAGGTCGATCAGCGTGACGCTCATGTTGCCGGCGCTGTCGATGGGCACGCCCGCGACGATGTTGCCGAAGGCCACGCCAAGCAGCAGCGCAAGGCCGATGGATGAGCCCGCGAATACCGCGTCCCAGCCAGAGCGCCATCGGCGCCCCGGCTCCTTGCTCCGGAACTCGATGGCGACCGCTCGCAGGATGAGCGTCACGAGCACCAGCATGAACGCGAAGTAGAACCCTGAGAACAGCGACGCATACACCAGCGGGAAGGCGGCGAAGAGCACGCCGCCACCCAGCACCAACCACACCTCGTTGCCATCCCAGACGGGTCCGATGCTGGCCAGCATCGTGCGCCGCTCCAGGTCCGTCCGGGCGAACGGCAGATGCAGGATGCCCACCCCGAGATCGAAGCCATCGAGGATGAGGTAGCCCGCGATGATGAGGATGAACAGCCCGAACCAGATATCCGCGAGGCTCATGACCCCTCCCCCGAGTCCGCGTCGGCGGACGTTCCGCCATCATCGCTGGCCGTCGGCGCCTGCGTGGTCGGCGACGGACCATCCGTTGTGAGCGGTTCCGGACCTGCCTCATAGGGGCGCTTCCGGAACACCTCCCGGAACGTGTCCGGCAGGGACGAGACCGCGACCGTCTCCACCGCTTCCAGCGGCTCCGGCCCCGCCTGGATCTTGCGGTTCAGGAGGTAGAGGAACATCGCGAAGAGCAACGCGTAGAGTCCGATGAACAGCCCCAGGGAGAGGGCGACATCGAGGCCGCTCAGGACCGGCGAAACGCCATCAGCCGTCTGGAGCACGTTGTACACCACCCAGGGCTGGCGCCCGATCTCCGCGGTCCACCAGCCGGAGGTGATGGCGATCTCGCCCAGGAATACGGAGAGCACCAGCAGCCAGAGCACGAACCGGGACTGGAAGATGCGTCGCTTCCAGACATACCAGAGGCCCGCAAGGACACCGATGCCCGCGAGCAGCGGTCCCAGGTTGATCATCACGTGATAGACCTGGAACAGGAGGTTGATGGGCGGCGTGGGAGCCGGCGCGAACGAGTCGATGCCGGCCACGGTGGCGTGGATGTCCTGGTAGGCGAGGAAGCTCAGCAGGCAGGGGATGTTGAGACCGGTGGTGGTCTGGGTCGCCGTGTCCACCCAACCGATGAGGAACATCGGGGCGCACGACGTGCTCTGCCAGAGGCCTTCCATCGATGCCAGCTTGAGTGGCTGCTGGTTGGTCACCTCGATGGCCATGTTCGGTCCGAACACGAACAGGTTGGCGATCGCGAACAGGATGAAGAACGGCAGTGCCAGCTTGAGGTTGGACTTGGCCAGCTCGATGTCGCGCTTCTTGAGCAGGTACCAGGCGCTGACGCTGAGCATCAGACCCGAGCCAACGGTCCAGGATGCGTCCCAGGTGTGCAGCAGGCGCGGGATGAACGACGGCGTGAACACCACGTCCCAGAACGACGGTCATGACCGCCCGGGCAGGCGCGGGATCGGTGGCGATGGTGTAGCCGGCGGGGGTCTGCATCCAGGAGTTGGCCATGAGGATCCACAACGCGCTGAAGTGGGCCCCGAACACGACCATGAAGATGGAGAACAGCCACAGCTTGGGACCAAGACGGTTACCGCCGAAGAGCATCAGGCCCAGGAAGCCGCCCTCCAGGAAGAACGCGAAGACGCCCTCCGCCGCGAGCAGGCTGCCGAACACGTTGCCCACGAACCGGGAGTAGTCGGCCCAGTTCATGCCGAACTCGAACTCCTGGACGACGCCCGTGGCGACGCCCATCGCGAACACGATGCCGTAGACCTTGACCCAGAAGAACGACAGCTGACGCCACTTGGGGTCCTTCGTCCTGAGGTAGACGATGCCCATCGCGACGAGCATCAACCCCAGGCCCATCGAGATGGGCGGGAAGATGAAGTGGAAGCTGGCCGTGAACGCGAACTGGACGCGCGACAGGAGCTCAGGGTCCATCGTCAGGCCTCACGAGTCGAGGACCCCGCCCCTGCACAACAGATGCGCCACGAGGCCGGTCCAGCCGGTCTGGTGGGAGGCGCCGAGGCCCGCGCCCGTATCGCCGTGGAAGTACTCGTGGAACCACAGCAGGTCCCGCCATTCGGGGTCGGTCTGCAACTTGCCGTAGGTGCCGTAGACGGGCCGGCTGCCGTGCGCGTCCGGCAGCCAGATGCACACCAGCCGGCGGGCCAGCTCCTGGGCCACCTCCCGCAGCCGGACCCGGACGCCCGACCCGGTCGGGATACTCGACGGTGAATCCCTCGCCCATGGACTCGTCCCAGCTGGAGCATCGACTCGATGAACAGGTAGTTCACGGGGAACCAGACCGGCCCGCGCCAGTTGGAGTTGCCGCCGAAGAGGTCGTTGGTGGACTCGCCTGGCTCGTAGTCGATCGAGGCCGTGACACCCTCGATCTCGATGCCGGAACGGCTCGGCGATGCTCACGCGAGAGGGCCCGCAAGCCGTGGGCTGACAGGAACGCGTCCTCGGAGCGAGCACCTCGCCCAGGACGCGTTCCAGGTGGACCGGCGGCAGCAGGCTCAGGACGAGGCGTTCGGAGCCCGAGGCCGCCACCAGCGAACCACGCATGCGCACGCGGTCCTCCGTCGCAGCCCATGCTCGCCAGGAATCGGGCGAAATGCTTCCCCAGCGTCGCGCCCAGGTCAGCCGCAGCCCGGGGCACGACGGCTCCGGGCAGGATCGGGCAGGACGCCGACCATCGACTGGATCTTGAGTGGCACCTTCGACCCGTCGGGCAGGCGTAGCGCGTCGTAGTAGAACGCGTCGTCCTCGTCCCACAGGCCGGTCCGTTGATGGCGCCGGCGATCCGGACGGCGTGCTCCAGGAAGGTCGTCATCAGGTCGCGATAGGCCGGATCGCGTTCGGACAGGGCCGTCGCCATCCGCAGCATCGAGAGGCAGTAGACGTACATCCAGGCCGTGGCGTCGGACTGCTCCAGGGTGCCGTCGATGGGCAGGTGCGAACGGTCGAACGCGCTCAGGTTGTCGAGGCCCAGGAAGCCGCCGGAGAACAAGTCGCTGTCCTTGCTCGTCCTCCCGGTTGAGCCACCACGTGAAGTTCATGAGCAGCTTGTGGAAGATGCGCTCCAGGAACAGCATGTCGCGCCGGCCGTCGATGTCCCAGACCTTGAGCGCCGCCATGGCATGCACCGGCGGATTGACGTCGTCGAAGCTCCACTCGTATGCCGGCAGCGCGCCGCTGGGATGCTGGAACCACTCCCGGCACAGGACCAGCAGCTGGTACTTGGCGAATGCCGGGTCGACATGCGCCAGCGTGACGGCATGGAAGGCGAGGTCCCAGGCCGCGAACCAGGGGTACTCCCAGGGGTCGGGCATGGACATGATGTCCGCCGCATCGAAGTGCCGCCAGCGGCGTTCCGGCCCGTCAGCCGCTCCTGTGGAGGCGGCGGCAGGCCTGGGTCACCGTCGAGCCACGCGGCTCACCTGGTAGCCGTAGTACTGCTTGCACCAGAGCATGCCCGCGAAGGCCTGGCGCATGATCCGCGACTCCTCGTGCGGTCGCGTCCGGTCGGTCGAGCGTCGGCGTAGAACTCGTCCGCCTCTGCCGCGCGATCGCGCATCGTTCGGTCGAACCCCGCGCCCAGGGACACGTGCGCATCCTCGCGCGCCGTGACCGCAGGCCGCAGCCGCAGCCGGATCTCGGCGGTCTCGCCTGGCGCCACGGTGAGCTGGTACCAGGCCGCGGCCTTGGTGCCGGTCGCGACCGGGGTTGACGGTCGCGGCTCCAGCGATCACGTGGTCGTTGATGCCGTCCTTGGGATATGGCGTCGTCGCCTCGGTGCCGAAGACCCGGGGAGCGTTGGTCTCGTTCTCGCAGAACAGCAGCTCGGGCGTGACCCATCCGGTGCCGCGCCGACGTCCAGTCGTAGTCGCCCAGCTCCGCATGCGCCGCGTCAGGATGGCCCCGCCGTCGGGCGACACGGACATTACCGGCTTGCGGCATCGGCGTCGCCCATGCCCAGGTGTTGCGGAACCAGAGCGTGGGCAGCACGTGCAGTGTCGCCGCTTCCGGCCCCATGTTGCGGACCGTCACCCGCATCAGCAGGTCGTTCGGGATCCGCCTTGGCGTAGTGGACCTCGACGATCCAGTAGCGGTCGTCGTCGAAGATGCCGGTGTCCAGGAGCTCGTACTCGGGCTCCAGCCTGGACCGCCGCGCGTTCTCGTCGACGAGCTCGCTCGTAGGGGAAGGCGGCCTGCGGGTAGTGATAGCGCCATCGCAGCCAGGAGCTGCTGGGCACCGCATCGAGGTACCACCAGTATTCCTTGGCATCCTCGCCGTGATTGCCCTCGCCATTGGTCAGCCCGAACATCCGCTCCTTGAGGATCGGGTCGCGGCCGTTCCAGATGGCGAGCCCCAGGCACATCCGGTTGAACACGTCCGAGATGCCCGCCATCCCGTCCTCGTTCCAGCGATATGCCCGCGACCGGGCGTGGTCGTGCGGGAAGTACGACCACGCATCGCCGCTGGCGCTGTAGTCCTCACGCACCGAGCCCCAGGCGCGCTCGGAGAGGTACGGCCCCCAGCGATACCATGGGCTGGCCGACTCGAGCCCCTCCTCCGGGTTGCCCGCGTCCTGCATCCGTGCTCGCTCCGCGCCCGTCATCGCCGCCTCATCCGTGGTCATGCCAGGGACGTCCCGGCCAGGTCCACCAGGCACGCCATCGAGCGTGGACCCTGCCGGTAGCTGGCCATCCACCGGGAGGGCGTCAGCCCAGGCGACGGGCAACGCCCCTGACGTCGTGTCCACCACGCACCGCCAGCCGGCCCCTCCCACGATGATGGGCGGCACCTCGAACTCCAGCTCCTGCCACCAGGCATTGAACATGAGGTGGACGGCCGCCTCGGCGCCCTGCAGAGTCAACGCGAAGCTCCGCGACTCCGGACCAAGGTCGGGCTCACCGACCCTGGTCCCGGACAGCACGACGTGCACCCGTTCGAGCAGCTGGGTGAGGGTCAGGTCGCCCAGGTCACCCAGAAGCTGCTGGACCCGTTTGCGGGTGGCGATGAGCCCGCGTGTCCAGTCGTGGACATCGGCGTGCCGGTCCAGCAGCGACCAATCGAACCAGGCCGTGGCGTCGTCGTGGCAGTAGCCGTTGTTGTTGCCATCCTGGGTGCGTCGGACCTCGTCGCCCATGAGCAGCATCGGCACCCCCATCGACAGCAACGTCATCGCCAACAGGTTGCGCACCTGGCGCGAGCGGAGCTCCTCCACCGCACGATCGTCCGTCGGCCCCTCGACGCCACAGTCCCAGCTCCGGTCTCGTCGGTTCCGTCCCGACCGTCTTCGCCGTTCGCCTCGTTGTGCTTGCGCGAGTAGCTGACCAGGTCGTTGAGGGTGAAGCCGTCGTGGCAGGTGACGAAGTTGATGGTCGTCTGGGGCGGCCGCGCTCGCCGGCCGTAGATGTCGGGGCTGGCCAGGAAGCGTTGTGCCACGCTCCCGACCTGGCCCGGGTCGCTCTTGACGAACGAGCGGACGTCGTCGCGGAACCGCCCATTCCACTCACTCCAGCGTTCGCCCGCGAAGGTGCCGACCTGGTACAGCCCGCCAGCGTCCCACGCCTCCGCGATGAGCTTGGCACCCGCAAGCACCGGGTCCGTGTCGATGTCCCAGATGAGCGGCGGGTCATCGACCGGATGGCCCGCCCGGTCCCGGGACAGCACTGCGGCAAGGTCGAAGCGGAAGCCGTCGACATGCATCTCGCGTACCCAGTACCGGAGACTGTCGAGGACCATCCGACGCACCACCGGCTGGCCTGCGTCGAGGGTGTTGCCGCAGCCGCTGTAGTCGGCGTAGCGCGCCCCGCCCCCGTCCAGCACGTAGTAGTCGCGGTTGGCGAGCCCGCGATAGCAGAAGGTCGGACCATCGACCTCGTCCTCGGCGGTGTGGTTGTAGACGACATCGAGGATGACCTCGATGCCGGCCTCGTGGAACGCCTTGACCATGTCCCGGAACTCGTCGACCACGGCCTGCGCACCTGGCTTGCTCGCATATGCCGCATGCGGCGCGAAGAACGAGACCGTCTGGTAGCCCCAGTAGTTGACGAGACCGCGGGGCGCGGCATGGCGATCGAACTGGTGTACCGGCAGCAGCTCGAAGGCTGTGATGCCCAGGTCGACCAGGTAGGGGATCTTGTCGACGAGGCCCCGGTATGTCCCACGGAGTTCGGAGACCACGCCCGAGTTCGGGTTGGCCGTCATCCCCCGGACGTGTGCCTCGTAGATGACCGTCTCGCGCATCGGCCGGGCGAGGGGCAGGTCGCCCTCCCAGTCATAGCCGGACAGGTCGACCACGACGCTCTTGAGCGCCCGACCGGTGGCACCCGCGGTCACGGGCCCCGTCTCCCGCCGATAGCCGCCGGGGACGACGACGCCCCGGCCATAGGGGTCGATGAGCAGGCGCTCGGCCTCGAACCGAAGTCCGACCTCCGGTGCCCATGCTCCCTGCGCTCGATATCCGTAGACCTGACCCGACCGGATCCCGGGCACGACCGTGTGCCAGTAGGGTCCCGTCCGGTCGCGCCGTGGATCGAGCACGATGACCCTCGACGGGACATCGTCGTCGGGCGCGTCGAACAGCAGCAGCTCCAGGCCGGTCGCCTCTCGGGCATACACCGAGAAGGCGACACCCTGGGCGTCCACGACAGCGCCGAGCGGGTGGCTGGCACCGCGGCGGGCGGATACAGGGGTCATCGACGCGACGGTGGTCACAGCGCGCGATGCAGCAGGCGCCGGCAGGCTCACAGGCCGACGCTGGCCTGCATCATGCCGCCGTCGGCGACGAATGTCGTGGCCGTGCTGTACGACGCCTTGTCGGAGGCGAGGAACGCGACCAGGCGCGCGATCTCCACCGGCTCCGCGACGCGCCCGATGGGGATCGCCGACTCCAGCTTGGCGCGCTGCACCGGGTCGGCCAGCGTCACCTCGTCGATGGGCGTGTGGACAGCGCCGGGCGCGACGCCGACGACCGTGATGCCGTGCGGCGCGAGCTCCACGCCCGCTGTCCGGGTGAGCATCCGGACGCCACCCTTCGCGGCGCAGTACGGCGCGTTGCCGGGCATCGGCCAATCCTCGTGGATGGACGAGATGTTGACGATGTGCCCGCCTCCACCCTGTTTGATCATCTGCTTCGCGGCGATCTGGACACCGAAGAAGGCGCTCTTGAGATCGACCCCGATGACCAGGTCGAACTGGCGCTCGGTGGTGTCGAGGACCGAGGTCCGCGTCTCCATACCCGCGTTGTTCACCATCGCATCCAGGCGCCCGAAGGCGCTCACCGTCTGGTCCACCAGGTTCTGGATGTCCGCCACGCTGGAGACGTCACCCTGGACGATCTGGCCGCGTCCGCCGGCCGCCTCGACCGCAGCCAGGGTGGCCTCCGCGGCGGCCTGGTCCTTGTGATAGTTGATGGTCACCGCGGCGCCTTCGGCAGCCAGCTCGAGCACGATGGCGTGACCGATGCCACTGTCACCGCCGGTGACGATGGCGACCTTGTCCTTGAGCAACATCCTGGAGTTCTCCTTGCGCTGGGTGGCAGGCGGTCAGCGGGTCGCTGACGCCCTCGATGGGTGCCGGTCGGTCTGATATCGGACGACATCAGGCGGTCACGGCTCGCACGGTCGCGGACGACGACGAAGGACAGTGCGCCCATGGCCAGGGCCACGCCAGCGGTCAAGCAGGAAGACGCTGCCCAGCCCGACGCCGGCTGCCACCAGCGGCCCGACCCCGAATGCGGCGATGCCATAGCCCACCTGGTAGAGCGCGATGAGCAGACCTGCCACGGAGGTCGCGATGACCGTCAGCTCCAGCTCCGCGAAGCCGATGGTCAGCGGCAGCAGCGCGGAGCAGCCCAGCCCGGCGAGCCCGAACGACAGCACGCCCAACTCCGCACTGCCACTCGGGATGAGCGCCGTGAGGAACAGCGCCGCCGCGGCCACGAACGGCAGCACACGATAGGTCGTTGCCTCGGGCAACCGTCGCTCGATGGCCGCGAACAGGACCCGTCCGACCGTGACCATCCCCCAGAACGCGGCGAGGGCCAGGGATGCGGTCGCCGCCGACGCACCGAGGTCGGTCGACATGTACACCGTCGACCAGTTGCCGTTGACCGTCTCCACGATGCCGTACAGCAGCGCGAATCCGGCGAACACCCAGAACCGCGCAGGGCAGCCGTGCACGCCCTCCCACCGCGTCGGATGCTGCACGGGTCGTCGGTCGCAGGCCCACATCGAGTGGCAAGCCGAGCGCGACCACCAGCAGCACCAGCAGCAGCAGGCCCGCCAGCACCGGCAACGCCCACCAGATGCCACGGTCCAGGAACAGCGCCGAGAGCAGGGGCGCCAGCGCCGTCCCGAGGCCCAGCAGGGCGTTGAGGTACAGCGTCGCCTTCCCGACCGTGGCCGGGAAGAACGCGGCGGCATAGCTGTTGAGCGAAGGCACGGTGAAGCCGAAGCCCACGCCCAGGCTCGCGGTGGCCAGCAGCAGCATGAGATAGCCGCCAGGGCTCGCCCATCGCGACCTGGCTGGCGACCAGCAGGCCCATCGCCACATGTCGGCGGTCAGGCCCACCAGGAAGATGCGCTTGATGCCCACCCTGTCGGTCAGCCGTCGCCCCGGCCAGCGATGCCACCACCGCGGCGATCGCCTGGGGCAGGAACAGCGCGCCGTACGCGCTGCTCGACAGGTCGTAGTCGGTGGGACTGGTGAGGATGCTGCTGACGGCCGGGAACGTCACCAGGGCCAGGCCCTGCGCCAGCCCGGCCAGGTAGACGACCCCGACCTCGGCCCGGAGCCTCATCGTCGATCACCAACCATGGGAGTGATGCCACGGACGACCTGGTCAGCCCAGGCGCTCGACCAGGCGCTCGGCCACCCGGAGCGCGTTGGCCATGGCGGTCAGCGCCGGGTTCACGGCGCCGATGCTGGGAAAGAAGCTCGTGTCGACGACGTACAGGTTGTCCAGCTCGTGCGCCTTGCAATCGACATCCAGGACGGACGTCGCGGGGTCGCTGCCGAAGCGAACGGTCCCCGCCTGATGCGCGACGCCCGCGATGCCGATGTCGTTCTTGAGGTACGTGGTGCGCGGGATGAGATGGTCGGGATGCATCCCCAGGTGCCCCAGCATCGACTTGAGCTTGCCGTACAGCTGCTGCTTGGGCTCCTGGTTATTGGGCGTGTAGGTCAGCTGGATCTTGCCGTCGCTGGCCAGGGTGACCCGGTTGTCGGCGCTTGGCAGGTCCTCCGTTGACAGCCAGAAGTCGACCGAATGGGAGGCCACCTCGGACAGCGAGAACATGGGCGCGAGCTTCGTCTCGAGCGGCTTCTCGCCCTTGAACATCTCGGCGTCGGACTTGCCCACCATCTGGATGTTGCCCATGGGGTACTCGAATCCGGGCATCCCGAAGTAGAAGTCGTTGAGTCCCAGGGTCTTCTGGAAGCGCGTCGGGTTGGGCTCCCTGGAGATGGCCAGCACCGCGACGCTGTTGTGGAACATGTAGTTGCGGCCCACCTCGCCGGAACCATTCGCGAGGCCGTTGGGGTGCTTGTCGGTGGCCGAGGCGAGCAGCAGCGCCGCAGAGTTGGCGGCGCCCGCCGATACCACCACGATGTCGCCGCGATACGTGACGGTCGTGCCGTCCTGGTCCACTTCGACGCCGATGACGCTCGTCCCGTCGGGGCTGGTCAGCAGCCGGGTCGCCCGGGCGTTGGTCTGGAGCGAGACGTTGGGATGCGCCAGGGCCGGTCGGACACCCAGCATCTCGGCGTCGGACTTGGCCTGGACCAGGCACGGGAATCCATCGCACGTGGCACACCGGATGCAGTGGCTGTTGGGCGGGTCGTCAGCGAGCAGCCGGACACCGCAGGGTGCATGGAACGGGTGCAGACCGGCACGTTCCAGGTCATCCGACAGCTGTTGGATCCGCGGCTCGTGGGCCAGCGCCGGGAACGGGTAGGGAGCACTCGTGGGGCCGTCGGTGGGGTCCTCGCCCCGATTGCCGTGGACCTCGTACATCTGCTCCGCGGCGGTGTACCAGGGCTCCATCTCGGCATAGCTGATGGGCCACGCCGGCGAGATGCCGTCGTGATGCCGCAGCTCACCGAAGTCCTGGGGTCGCAGCCGATACAGCGCAGCGCCATACAGCTTCGTGGCGCCGCCGACCCAGTAGTGGACGCCCGGCTGGAACGGCTTGCCGTGCTCGTCGTACCAGGTCTCCCTGGGCACATACCTGTTGTCCACGAAGACGGCCTTGGAGTCCCAGTTCTCGGGCTCGCGGGGCAACCAGTCGCCGCGCTCCAGGATGAGGATGCGCTTGCCGGACGGGGCAAGCTTGTGGGCGAGCGTGCCGCCACCCGCCCCGCTGCCGATGATGATGACGTCGAAGTCGCCGCTGGCGGCCATGGTCGATCTCCTCCGCGCAACGGCGGGCTGTCGGTATGGGTGGTTCAGGCCGGCGATTCAGCCTGAGGGGCCGGGGTGGTCGAGGCGTCACCCGTCCCCGGGTCCTCATCCCAGTCGATGCGCGAGGCGTCGCTGCGATCCAGGACCTGGCCGCTCCTGGACTTGGAGAAGTAATCCCATCCCCAGTCCACGAAGGCATCGATGCGATTCCGAAACCCGGACATGAGCGCTGCGTGGACACCCATCCAGGCGGCGAACGCGATCGACCCGTGGAGCGTGTGGTGCCCCTTGCCGACTTCGGCGACGGCGGAGTTGCGGCCGATCATGGCCATGGTGCCCTTGTCCAGGTAGTGGAAAGGCTTGCGGGGCTTGCCCGCGATGTCGTTGAGGATGTTCGACGCGGCCCATTTGCCGCTCTGCTGCGCCACGGAGCCCAGCTGTGGGAACGGGTCGCCACTGGCGGATGGGATGTTCGCGATGTCGCCGACCACATACACGCCCGGGAACCCATCGACCGTCAGGTCACTGGCCACCCCGATGCGGCCACCGCGGCCCTGAGGAACTCCTGCCGCGCCCGCCACCGAGGCAGCCTTCAGACCGCCACCCCAGATGACGCAGCGCGTCCGGAGGGTGCCGCCGTCGGACAGGGTCACATGTCCCGGTCCGACCTCGGTGACACCCGTGCCCAGACGGAGTTGCACGCCGTCCTTCTGGAGCACCTTGCTGGCATACTCGTGGGCCGAGTCGGAGAACGGGCCCAGCACGGCATGACCGTGATCGACCATTATGACCTTCGCAGCGGTCACCGCCAGATCGCGGAACTCGGCCGACAGCGTGCCGTGGATCATCTCCGCGAGCGCGCCCGCGATCTCCGTGCCGGTGGCTCCGGCACCCACGATGACGAACGTGAGCGCACCCTGGTCGATGAGCGACGGATCCCGGTCTGCCTCCTCGAAGGTGGTGATGATGCGCGACCGGAGACGTTGCGCGTCGGTCAGGGAGTAGAGCGGGAAGGCATGCTCGGATGCGCCAGGCGTGCCGAAGAAGTTCGGCTGGGAGCCACCAGCGAGCACCAGGTAGTCGCCCGTGTGCGTCTCACCGGTGCTGGTGGTCACGCTGCGCGTCGCAGGGTCGACGCTGGCCACCTCGCCCAGCTTCACGGTCACGTTGGGATGCTTGATGGACAGGGTGCGCAGGGACTCGCCACATCGCTCGACCCCAGCTGGGCGGTAGCCACCTGGTAGAGCAGCGGCTGGAACTGGGAGTAGTTGAGACGATCGATGAGGGTCACATCGACCGTCTTGTCCTTCGCCAAGTGCTTGGCGCAGGCCAGACCGGCGAACCCGCCGCCAACGATGACCACCTTTGCCACGACATTCCCCCCTGCGGCCCCTTCCCGGGCTCCTGGCGCCGATGGTCGCTCCCGGATGTTAACGCTGTATGTTCGGCGTGGGATCGACTGATGCGACTCGGCTGGGTAGCAGATCGGCATCCGACCGTCGCAGACACCCACGTACGGCTGGTGCCGGCTGATACGCTCGCATCGCGGTCGGTGGGTCCGGTCGCGTCGTGCTCGAGTCGGGGGACACGTGCCCAGCTTCTTCATCCTCCGGTCGCTCCGCATCCTGGTGCTGACCCCGGCCTTCATGGTCGTGTTCGTGCCTGCGGCGATCTTCCGGCGACCGTCGGCGCCGGTCCTGCTGCGCCGATATCTGCAGGCCTGCGGTGGTGTGTTCACCAAGCTCGGCCAGTTCCTCGCGATGCGCTACGACCTGTTGCCGGTGGCGTATTGCCAGGAGCTGTCCACGTCTGCTCGACCGGCTGCCGCCCATGCCGGTGGAGCGCATCCTGCCCATCATCGAACGGGACATCGGCCAGCCCGTGTCGCAGGCGTTCGCGACCTTCGACCAGGTCGCCATCGGGTCGGCGTCCCTGGCCCAGGTCCATCGGGCGACCCTGCCGACCGGCGAGCAGGTGGTGGTCAAGGTCATGCGGCCCGATACGCAGCGGAAGTTCCGGACCGACTTCGCCTACATGAACGGCTATGCCTGGATCCTGGGCCACACGCCATTCATCGATCGGGGCATCGCGGGCATCATCCACGAGGTCGTCGACCTGACCAGCCGGGAGCTCGACTTCCGGCGCGAGGCGCAGAACATGGTGGAGATGCGCCAGCTGATGCTGGAGGACGACATCGACCATGACGCGCCCCGGCTGTATCAGCACCTCTCGGGCCCCCACACCATCACCATGGAGTACATCGAGGGCGTCTCCGTCAGCCAGATGCTGCGCGCCATCGACGCCCACGATGGGCCGCAGCTGGCTGAGTGGGCGAGGCAGGACATCACGCCGCGGCGCACGGCGCATCTCATCCTCCGGTCGGTGCTCGAGCAGACGATGCACCACCGGCAGTTCCAGGCCGACCCCCATGCGTCGAACATGATCATGCGCCCCGGCGGGACGCTCACCTGGCTCGACTTCGGGGTCATGGGCTGGCTGGACGAGCGCCTCTGGCACCAGCAGCTGGCCTTGCGGGTGGCCATCGCGGAGCAGCGCATGCAACGGGCGACGGAGATCCTCGTGAGCATGTTCGCGCCTGTGTCCCGCACCCAGATGGAGCGCTTCGAGCACGACGTCAAGCAGGACCTGCACGACTGGATGCGCGCGACCCGCAGCCCGATGGCGACGATCGCCGAGAAGAGCACTGGGCTGCTGTTCCTGAACGTCATGCGCGCGAGCCAGCGGGCCGGCATGCGCATCCCGTCAGGCCTGACCAGCCTCATCCGGACCATCATGGTCGCGGACGTCATCACGCTCCGGCTCGACCCCGACCTTGACTGGCTGCCCTCGATGCGGGCGTTCCTCCACGAGGAGCAGCGTCGGCAGGCGGAGGCGCTCATCCGTGAGACGCTCAGCCCGTCCTACTTCAGCGACCTGATGCGGCTCTATCTGGGTGCGGCGCCAGCTGCGCTGATGCTCATCGATGCCGCCAATGCCACCGTTCCCCGACTGACGCGCATCTTCGGCGACGAGCCGTCTCGGCTGGAGCAGGCGCTCCTGGTGCTGCTGCGCTATCTCCGTCTCGCGGGCCTGTTCGTGGCGCTTGGCGGCGCCATCGCGTGGGCGAGCGGGACCTGGTCGGAGTTGTTCGCCGCAGGCCTCATCGGGATGGGCCTGCTGACCGCCTGGGTCCTGACCCGGATCATCCGCCTCTACCGCTGACCGGCGTCGGGCGCTGGTCCGTCGCCGGGCCTCGATGGGTTCAGCCCTCGGCTGTCGCCTTGGATGCCTCGGTCCCCGTGGCAGGTTCGCTGGCCGGCTCGGCGCCCTTGCGCATCTCGGCCGCGACCAGCTTGGCCAGTCGGTCGTAGTCGATCTCCGAGGCTGCCGTGGTCATCCGGGCGCTCTCATCGAGCATCACGTCCACGAACCGTCGGGATGCCGCGCCGACATCGTCGAAGTAGCGCCGATTGGCATCGAACATCGCGTCCGTCACATCGCGCGCCACGCCTGCCTCGCTGTTGACCTCAGGGTCGATGGCGTTGGAGAGGGCGCGGAAGCCATCGGCGGATGCGAGCGAAATGCCGCGCAGCAGCTCCGTGGTCGCGAACATGGTCCGGCGCACGGCACCGACGGGCAGGCGGACCGGCCGCGGCGTCGGTCGATCCTTCTTGACGTTCAGATCTTCCTCGACCATCTGGTCCTCCAGCTGTCAGGTACGTGGCTGTCGATGAGTCTAGCAACGAGGTCGAGGGCCCGATGCCGGGACAGGTGGCCGGCTCAGCTCTCCTCGCGCTCGACCTCGACACGCGCTGCAGGTGCCCGGCGCGGCAGCGGCAGCGAGCTGACCCCCGCCACGAACGACGCCTGGCGCGCCCATTCGGCGCACAGCAGCTGCTCGTCCTCGCCCAGGATGCCCAGCCGACCGAGCGTCGTGAGCTCGTCCCGGATGTAGGTCTTGAGCATCTCCGGACCGTCGGTGTTGATGGTGAAGCGGATCCGGTGCTGGCGGAAGGTATCGAAGATCCAGCGGAACTCGTCCCAGCCGGAGACGACCCGGGTGTTGAGGTTGCTGGTGGGGCAGATCTCGAGCGTGATGCCGCGCTCCCGGATCATGTCCATCGTCCGCGGATCGTACGCGGCCTTCACGCCGTGCCCGATGCGTGACGGTTCCAGCTGCCGGATGACTTCCCCGATCTCCTCCACCGGCCCCGACTCACCGGTATGGACCGTGATGCCCAGGCCCTTCCGGCGTACCCGGTCGAAGAGGCGCTTGTACTCGGCCGGGCGGAAGGACTCCGATTCGGGGCCTGCGATGTCGACGCCGACCACGCCCCGAGGCTGGTACGCGATGGCCTTTTCGACGATGATCTCGTTGAGCTGGTACGGGAACGCCCGGTCGAGGCAGAGGATGAGGCCGGGCGTCACGGGGTACTCCAGCTTCGCCCGGTCCAGGCCCCTGGTCGCGGCGCTGATGATGTGGTCGAGGTCCTGCTCACCGCCCCGGTTGCGCTTCATGGGATTGAAGCGCAGCTCCATCGTGGTCACGTTGTTGCGCCGATACGCCCCGCCGACGACCTCGTAGACCGATCGCTCGACCGCGAGCGGCGAGGACTGGATGAGCTCCGTCCAGTGGAACAGCTGGAGGTATCCGTCGAACGAGCGGGCGCGCCGGGGTGACACGGTGATCATGTCCCGGAACTCCCAGTAATCCTTGGTCGGGAGCCGGATGCCCTGGGAGTGCGCGATCCCCCACATGATGGCGGGGGTCACCGCGCCACCAAGATGACAGTGGAGCTCGGTCAGGGGCACCTTGCGGGAGAGCACATTGGGCACGTCCGAATGCTAGCGGGCGGGCGTCCCGATCGACGCCCGCCCGGATCTGCCGCGGCGGGTCAGACCCCCGTGCTCAGGGCACGTACTGGAACAGCTCCGCGCCGTGCGTCCCGTCATCGGCGCTGAACCAGATGACGCCAGAGGCTGCCCAGCTTGACCACGTTCACGAGGCCCCGCCAGCCGGCATCCGGGTCACCCAGCCGGATGGTGCCTGGGCCCGTGCCATCGCTGATGGTCAGGGCACCGTCCTGGGACAGGAACAGCTTGCCGCCGACCGCCTCGATGGGCGTGTCATCGTCGAGCGCGATCTTGGGCAGGACCTTGCCGGTCATGGCGTCCGTGCCGGCCGATCGGAACAGCCGCCGATACGGCGCGGATCCATTCGCCCCGAACCAGGCGAGTCTCTGGTAGGCGACGAGCGAACCCCAGGGGGCATCGAACTCGACCACCTTGGTACCTGCGGCAGAGCCGTCACTGGCGTACAGGTAGGGTCCCGGGAGCGCACAGCCGCCCGTGTCCGGGCTGCCGATGAAGTAGAGCTTGGACGAGGTAGCCAGGAGCAGGTCGACGAGCAGCTGCTTCGCGACCCGGACCGTGCCAGCCGACGTGCCATCGGTCCGCCACAGACCCACATGCGAACCGACCACATCGAAGTAGAGCCGGTCGTGGAAGACCGCCCACGTGGTCGTCCCGTGCCGCCCGAACGAGAACAGCGCGGACCCTCCGGACTCGATGTCCTTGACCATCCTGGTGCCCGCGGACGTGCCATCGCTCTTCCACAGCTCGCCGCCGTGGACGCCGTCGTGCGCGGCAAGGAACAGCTTGCCGTGGAACGGCGTCAGGTCACCCGGTGACGAGCCCTTGGCGCCTGGTCGGATGTCCCGGACCATCTTCGTGCCCGCGGACGTGCCATCGCTCTTCCACAGCTCGCGACCATGGGTGCCATCGTCGGCGATGAAGAAGAGCGTCGATCCGACGGCCGTGAGATTGCTGGGTGTCGAGCTCGCCGCGCCGGGCGCGATGTCCCGCAGCCGGGTCGCGGAGGATGCGGTCGTGATCCACAGCTCGACGCCATGGGCGTCATCCCGTGCCGTGAACGCGACGCGTCCCAGGAAGGGCGTCAGCTCCTTGGGGCTCGAGCTGCCCGACGTGTCGATGTCCCGGACGAGGGTGGCTGAGCCCACGGCCGCCGGTCGCGCCGCCGTCGCTCGTGCTGACCGTGTCGTCTCCGACGCCCTGGTCGGCGACGCTGGCTGGGCAAGGGTCGCGCAGGACGCAGCGACCCGTGTGCTGCCGCTGGCGACCCCGGGTCCATGCGCGGCGATGGGCGCCGCCACCATGAGCGCCGCACCGACGATGCCGGCCAGGACAGCGGCTCGCCGCCCACGCACCCATCTCGATGTCCGCGGACACCCTGCACCGGGACCGTTCATGTCGCTCCCACCTGTGCGCCGGCCGGACCGGGCGGACCCTCTCGCCCATCGGGCCGGGCGATACGCAGCCGCAGCCTAGGCCCTGCGGGCGTCACGTGTCCACTCATGGCCCAGTCGAGCGCAGCGGCTTGCCGCGGCCGGTCCAGGATGTAGACTCTGGTCGCGATGGACGACCAGCATCGCGAGGCTGCGCATGGCCAGGGCGCGGTCATCGCGCCCGAACGACCTCAAGCCAGCCACGGCACGACCGTCGATGGCGGGCCTCGAACGCCCCTCTCCTGCACCCGCATCATCGACGCGGCGGTGCGCTACGTGGATGAGAACTGCCTCGACGAGCTGAGCATGCGTCGCCTCGGCAACGAGCTGGGCGTGGAGGCCATGTCGCTCTATCGTTACTTCCCCAGCAAGGCTGCGCTCCTCGAGGCCGTCGCCGGCTGGCTGCTGCGAGACCTGCAACTACCCGCTCCCGACGCCGGCAACGACTGGGAGGCGCAGGTCCGGGCGTACTCCCGCTCGTTCCGGACCCTGACCCAGGCGCATCCGAACCTGATGCCGCTCCTGAGCGGCATGTCGCCCAGCGACCCACCGCTGGCGGACATCCACGGCCGGATGGTCGGCCTGTGGCGTGAGGCGGGACTGGACACCATCGATTCCGAGCGTGCCCAGCGGGCGCTCCAGTGCTACCTCTCCGGCAGCAGCCAGTGGCATCGGACGACCTGTGCCGGCACCAATGCCGACGCGGACTTCGCCTTCGGGCTGGAGGTCTTCGTCGACGGCTTTCGGTCGCGACTCCCGGCGGCTCCCACCGACTGACGCGCCCCGGATGCCCGAGGCTGGCGCGAAGCCGCGATCAGCCGTCGACCGCGAGCCCGTTGGCGGCGAGCGCCGCGGAGAGCGAGCTCCGGGCACGCTTGGCTGCCTCGGGGACCTGGTCGCGAGCGTGGTACGAGGAGCGGACGAGCGGCCCTGACTCCACGTGCTTGAAGCCCAGGGACAACGCCTCGGCCTTCATCTCCGCGAACTCGTCGGGATGGACGTACCGCTCGACGGGCAGATGCGCCTCGGAGGGGCGCAGGTACTGGCCGATGGTGAGGATGTCGCAGTCGTACGCGCGCAGGTCGCGGAAGGTCGTCGACAGCTCGTCGCGTGTCTCACCCAGGCCGACCATGAGGCTCGACTTCGTGTGTACCGTGCCGGGTCGTCCCGCGATGTCCAGGGCCTGCTCCTTGGCGACCCGGAGGACCTCCAGCGAGCGGTGATAGCGCGCCCGCTTCCGGACGGGCTTCTGCAGCCGCTCGACCGTCTCCACGTTGTGGTTGAGGATGTCGGGGCCAGCTTCCATGACGGTGCGCAGCGGCTCGTTCTCCCCGTTGAAGTCCGGGATGAGCACCTCGATGCCCATGTTGGGTGACTCACGCCGCATGGCGCGGATGGTCTCCGCGAAGATGTGCGCGCCGCCGTCGGGAAGGTCGTCACGGGCGACGCTCGTCACGACGACGTGCTCCAGGCCCATCTGGCGCACGGCCTCGGCCACGCGTCGCGGCTCATCCTCGTCGTTCCAGGATGGTCGGCCGGTCTTGACCGCGCAGAAGCCACAGGCACGGGTGCAGGTGTCACCCAGGATCATGACCGTGGCGGTGCGCTGCTCCCAGCACTCCCCGATGTTGGGGCAGCGGGCCTCCTCGCACACCGTATTGAGCGTCAGGCCACGCATCAGGCCCTTGAGCTCCTGGTAGTTGGCGCCACTCGGCAGGCGGGCCCGGATCCAGTCCGGGTGTCGGCGTGGGGCGCTCGTCCCGTCCACGGCATCCTCGAACCGGCCGCCGCCCAGGGCGATGGTCAATGGCTCATGGCCGTGGCCACCGGTCGAGGGTGGCGAGAACATCGGGAGATCACGCTGCATATCGATCCTGCTCAAGCACGGGGGTCGCCGGGCGCTCTCTGCACACGCGCCAGGTCACCAGATGGGTGTCGCGTCGTCCACCGATTCCAGCCAGCGCTTGACATCGGTGAGGAACCTGCCGGCCTGGGCACCATCGGTGGCGCGATGGTCGAAGCCCAGGACCATGGCCATCATCGGTCGGATGGCGATCGAGTCACCGCTTGCCGACTCGATGACCACGGGCTTCTTGACGATCGCCTCCATGGTCAGGATCGCGATCTCGGGCACATTGAGGATGGGCAGCGTCAGGATCGATCCGGTCCAGCCGGTGTTGTCGATCGTGAACGTGCCACCACCGATGTCGGAGGTCTTGAGCTTGCGGGTGCGGGTCCGCGCAGCGACCTCGTTGATGGACTTGTTGAGGCCGTGGATGCTCAACTGATCGGCGTCCCGGATGACCGGGACCATGAGTCCGTCGTCGACGGCCACGGCGATGCTGATGTTGATCGCGCTCCGGATCCAATGGCCCTCGTCGGTCCAGTGGCTGTTGAGATCCGGCGTGCGGCGGAGCGCCTCAACGGCGCCCTTGGTCACGAATGCCACGTACGAGAGGCTGATGCCCTCTCGATCGGTGTAGTCGCGCTTGCGCTTGTCACGCAGTCGCACGACCGCGGACATGTCGACCTCGACGGTCTCGTATGCCGTGGGCACGGCCGCGGCGCGCGTCATCTGGGCGGCGATGCCCTTGCGCATCTGGGTCATGGGCTTGAGGTAGTCGACACCGGGTGTCGAGGGAGCCGCGGTGGGCGCCGCCGAACTCGGTGTCGGGGATGCGGTCGCGGCGGGTGCTGCAGGGAGCGTCGGCGCGCTGCCGTTCCCATTGGCGGCGACATACGCCAGGACGTCGTCGCGGGTCACGCGACCAGCGAAGCCGGTGCCCTGCACCCGGCCAAGGTCGACGGCATGCTCGCGCGCCAGTCGCCGCACAGCGGGCGTCATCCGACCTTCATATCGGGTCGCGGCCGCGACGGGGATGGCGACCGTGGGCGCCAGCGGCGGCGGCGCGATAGGTGCGGGTGTCGGCATCGCCGCGGCGACCGGGGCTGGCGCCGCGGCGACCGGGGCTGGAGCCGGGCTGGTGGCAGCGGCTGCTGCTGGAGCTGCCATGGGCACGGGTGCGGCAGCCGCGTCGCCGGTCTCGATGATCGCGATGTCGGCGTCGTTGGGGACCGTCTCGCCCTCGCCCACGAGGATCCGGGTGAGCGTGCCAGCGAACGGCGACGGCACCTCGGCATTCACCTTGTCGGTCACGACCTCGACGATCGGATCACCGACCGCGACCTGGTCACCGACCTGCTTGAGCCACTTGCCGATGGTCCCCTCGGCGACGCTCTCGCCGAGCTGGGGCATGGTCACCGTGGGCATCTGACGCGCGATCCTCCGACTCTCTCCGTCGCGCTCGCGGGCGCGGGGTGACGATGATACGCGAAGCCTCTTCGCGACCAGCTCACCGGCCGTCGCATAGACATACCCACGACTCCGGACTGATCGACGGCAACGACGATGCGCGAAAGGGACAGTCTCCCGAGCTCCAGACTGATCAGCCTGATCGACGGCTCGTCGGCACGCTCAGCCGTTGTCCGGGACCAACGCGGACACCACCCGCCCCGCCGCGATCAGTCCGTGGAGCACGGTCTGTCCACGACGCATCGATCATCGGCGCGTAAGGGCCCGCACGCAGGATACGTGACATGGAGGACGCCAAGATCGGTGCGACGTTCCGGGCGGTGCGGATCCGTCACGGCCGGACCCAGCAGGAGATCGCCGACGCCGCCGGGGTGACGCAGACGCTGGTCAGTCGACTGGAGCGCGGTCAGCTCCCGTCGTTGACCTTCGCCGGCGTCCGGCGGGTCGCGGCGGCGCTCGAGATGTGGCTGGAGATCATGCCGCGTTGGCGCGGGGTCGAGCTCGATCGGCTGATCGATAGCGCCCATGGCGCGCTGCAGCGCTCGGTCCTGGCCCGATTCGAGGGCCTCGGTGGATGGATCGCCGTGCCCGAGGTCTCCTACTCCATATACGGCGAACGTGGGGCGATCGACATCCTCGCGTGGCACCCTGAGACACGCACGCTCCCCATCATCGAGCTCAAGACGATGCTCGTGGACCCGGCGGAGCTCGTTCGGACGGCGGACCGGCGTCAGCGCCTCGCGGCGGCGATCGCCAGCGAGCGAGGATGGCGGCCTCGCGCGGTCGGCCGGTGGGTCGATCTTCACCGATACCCGCACCAACAGACGTCACGTGGCGGCGCACGCCACCATCCTTGCGACCCTCGCCAAAGCGAATGGTGCAGCCGTCACGGCGTGGTTGCGGAAGCCCAACGGCCCGATCTGCGCGCTCTCGTTCTGGCGGGAGCCTCACGCCATCGTCCCGAGGCGCATCGGTCGACGACACGGCCACGGCTCGCACGGCGGCGAATTCAGCGGCTCCGGACTGATCGCCGCCCGTCAATCGGTCGCGCTGGTCATCCGGTCTTGTGGTGACTGAACGTGCTCAGCGCTCGGTCGATCCCACACTCGATCACGGGCCGGACCGTCGAAGAGCGCCGAATCCCGCGCTCCCATCAGTCCGTCGTGAGGTCTGTGTCGATCCGAGTAGCACCCCGGTTGGCGGCGTCGGGGCCGCGACGCGCCCGGGAGCGTGTCAGAAGTTGATGGACTTGCCGTGGACGCCGAGTGCAGCTTCGCCGAGCGCTTCGGACAAGGTCGGGTGCGGATGGACGGCAGAGCCGACATCCCAGGCCGTGGCCTCGAACAGCATCGCGGCGCTGGCCTCGGCGATGAGCTCCGTGACGTGCGAGCCGACCATGTGCACGCCCAGCAGCTCGTCTGTCTCGGCGTGGGCGACGACCTTGACGAAGCCCTCGGTCTCGCCGTTGGCGATGGCCTTGCCCACCGCCTGGAAGGGCATCTTGCCGACCTTGACGGGGATGCCGTCGCGCTCACACTCGGCCTCGGTCCGGCCGATGGACGCGACCTGGGGCCTCGAATACGTCGCGCGCGGCATCTTGAGGTAGTCGACGTGCTCGACGTCCTCCCCTGCGATCGCGTGCACCGCGGCGATCCCTTCATGCGCGGCGACGTGAGCCAGCCACAGCCCGCCGATGATGTCGCCGATGGCATAGAGATGCGGCTCGGCGGTCTGCATGTTCCCGTCGACCTTGACGATGGTCCGCTCGACGACCGCCTTGGTCGACTCCAGGCCCACCCCGTCGGTGACCGCAGCCCGACCCGCGGCGACGAGCAGACGCTCGACCACCAGCTCGGATGGCTCCTCGCCCTCCTTGCCCACGAGGATGTGGACGCCGCTGTCATCCGCACGGACCGCGGCCGGGTCGAAGCGGGCGCTGGTGATGACCTTGATACCCCGCCTGCGGAACGCCCGCTCCATCTCCTTGGAGACCTCGGCGTCCTCGAGGGGCACGATGGCCGGCAGATACTCCAGGACCGTGACCTCGGACCCCATGTCCCGGTAGTACGAGGCGAACTCGACGCCCACCGCGCCGCCGCCGATGACCGCGATGGACGTCGGCACGTCGTCCGACCGGAGGATGTCGTCGCTGGTCACGATGCGCACACCATCTGGCACGAGCCCGGGCAGGCTCTTGACCTTCGAGCCAGTGGCCAGGATGGTGTCCCTGGTGGTGAGCAGCCGCTCGCCGGCGGGCTGGTCGTCGGCGTCAATGGTGGCGACGCGGATGTGCGTCGCACCCTCCAGCCTGGCGGTCCCCCGGATGTAGTCGACCTTGTACTTGCGCACGAGGCTCAGGAGACCTTTGTGGAGCCGCTCCACGACCTGGCCGCGGCGCACCGCGATGGCGACAGGGTCACCACTGGCCTCGGGGACGATGAGCCCGTACTGGTCCGCCTTGCGGATCCTGTCCAGGAGGTCCGCCGACTCGAGCATCGCCTTGGTCGGGATGCAGCCGCGGTGGAGGCAGGTACCGCCGATCTTGTACTGGTCGACGAGAGCGACGCGGAGCCCCAGCTGCCCCGCCCGGAACGCGGCGGAGTAGCCGCCGGTGCCGGCACCGACGATCACGAGGTCATAGGTATCCGGGTCGGTCGCCGCGGGTGTCGGGGCGTCAGCAGGCATGTCGGACAAGGCTCGTGCGGGTGGGCTTCACGCACCCGATGGTAGCAGATCGCACCTTGCCGGAGCCTCGTCCACCATCGACCGGTATCCTCCGGTCGATGTCCCCGCAGCCGGTCCAGGCCATCCTGCTCATCGTGATGGGCTATCTCGTCGGATCGCTGCCGATGGGCGTCATCGTGGCCCGCGTCACGGGCGGCACCGACCCCCGCAGCGTCGGCTCGGGCCGCATCGGCGGCACGAACGCATTGCGCGCGATGGGTCCTCGGCGCGCCCTCGTGGTGGGCCTCCTCGACCTCGCCAAGGGCGGCGTGCCGGTGCTCATCGCGATCTGGGCGGGCGCGACACCGGCCGTGGGCGCGCTCACGGGCGTGGCCGCGGTGTTCGGGGCATGGCGTTCCGTCTTCCTCCGGTTCCAAGGCGGCCGGGGCGTGGCGGCGGCCATCGGCGGCATGCTCGCCATCTCGGTTCCCGTGGTGCTCATCGCGCTGCCCGTCTTCTTCGGGGTCATCTACGTCAGCCGGTTCGTGTCGCTCGGCTCACTGCTGGGCACCGCCTTCGGGGCGCTCGTGAGCCTCGTGTTCGTGGCACTCGGCTGGCTCGACGCTGGCTGGCTGCTGTTCAGCGCGGGCGCGACCGCCATCGTCTGGGTCGCCCACGCCGACAACATCGAGCGGCTGCGCGCGGGGACGGAGCGGCGGCTCGGCACGCCCCGCTGATGGACCCACGCCCCGCTGTTGGGGCTCAGCGCGGTCGGCGCAGGACCCGCCAGAGCACCAGGCAGCTGACCGCGAGCATGGCCACGATGAGCACGGGCACAGAGGCGAACAGCCGATCCATGCCCGGGATGAGGCCACTGAGCACGTTGATCGCGAGCACGACGGCGACCACCCCAGCCATGAGCAGCAGCACGTCCCGGTCGCGCACCCGCCGCGGCGAGCCGGTCACGCGCCGGTCCGCGTCGAAGGGGATGCCGATGGGCGCGACGAGCACCCGGCCAGCCAGCCGCGCCGCCTCCCGGCCGATGAGGCCGGTCTTGGGGCGGTGGAACGTGATGGTGACGTCGGCCTCCACCACCGGATCGGAGGGCACGCCGCTGCTCAGGTCGACCGAGGTCGGCGTATCCACCGCGAGCACCGGAACGCCCGAGGCATGGGCGCGCAGACACACCTCGACACCTGCGACGATGGGCTCCCGGAGCGCGCCCCGGACGCCGGTGCCGAGCAGGGCGTCGATGACGACCCCAGCGCGTTCGATGCCGTTGAGCAGCAACCGCAGCTCGCGCGAGGTGGCCGCGTGGATGCGCTCGATCTCCGGGAGGCCGTCGAGCCGGTCCCAGTTCGTGATGCCGTCACGCGTCGCCGGACGGGCATCGCTGGACGCGAGCACGACGACGCTCCGGATGCCGTTGGCGGCCAGGTACCGCGCCGCGACGAAGCCATCACCACCGTTGTTGCCCGGACCGGCGAGCACCAGCACCTGCCCCGTCCGACGAGCGAGCCCCGTGCCCAGCATCGCCCGGCCCACCACGCCGACCGCGGTCCCGGCCTCCTCCATCAACGCGTCGCCGCTGACACCCAGTCGCTGGGCACGGAGGTCCGCGCCGCGCATCCCTTCCGCGGAGATCGGCGCGAGCGCGGCACGCGATGCCCAGCAGGCGGCGATCGCGTCCAGGTCAAGGTCGGCCCGCTGGAGACGCGCGTCAGTGGTGGGCAGCGGCTCGTTGGCGATCACTCCCGGATGGTAGGCGACCGCGATCCGGGACGGACCACGGGCCACAACGCGACGCTTGACCGGGATCGCCTCGTGTCGCAGCTGCTCGCTTGGCATGCCACGCACGGGCGCGACCTGGTCATCCGGCACGTGACCGACCCCTACGCGATCTGGATCGCCGAGACCATGTCCCAGCAGACGCAGATCGAACGGGTCGGCGAGGCGCTCCCTGGATTCCTGGCCTGCTTCCCCGATACCAGCACACTCGCAGCTGCGCCGGTTGGCGATGTCCTGCGCGCGTGGGGCGGCCTTGGCTACCCACGGCGGGCGCTCGCGCTCCGACGGGCTGCTCGCCAGATGGTGAACCGCTTCGGCGGTCGCGTCCCGGACACCGTTGCGGACCTCGAGGGGTTGCCTGGGATCGGGCCCTACACCGCACGTGCCGTCGCCTCCACCGCGTACGGAGTGCCCGTGACCGCCCTCGACGTGAATGCCCGCCGCGTCCTCGCCCGGGTCACGGGCACGACCGGGAGCGGCACCCAGTCGACTCGCCTGTTCGGCGCCTTCGCCGACGGGCTGGCTCCGCACGACCGCGCGGCCGACTGGAACCACGCCCTGATGGACCTCGGCGCCGTCGATCTGCCGCCCGCGACCGGCCTGCCCGGATTGTCCCCTGCGGTCGGTGTGCGTCTCCGCCGACGCGGCGACACGCCCTGGGGGTGACCACCGGCCCACCGCGCCAGCAGGGTCCAGGACCGCCGGCGTGCCGTTCCGCGAGACCCACCGGTACGTCCGTGGTCGGGTGCTGGCGTCGCTCCGCGACCAGCCGGTGGGTCGTTGGCTGACGATCGACCCGGAGGCACTCTCGCTCGAGCCGGCGCGCATCGATCGCGCGCTCGGAGAGCTCGCCCGAGAGGGATTCATCGAGCTGGATGCGCGCGGCAGGGCGCGACTGCCACTCGCCTGACACGGGACACGGGGCCCGACCACGACTGGGCAAGGACCTTTGTTAGGGTACCCTTCACCATCCTCCCGACACGCCATCCACCCTTCTACGGCAGACTTGCGAGCGTGGCTCTTCCCGCCCGACCAACGGGCCCCGTCCGTCGCACCGGCTCCGGTGCCCCGGCGACGGCGTCCGGCGGCTCGGGGAACCAGCGCTCAGCGGCGACCAGGATCGCGATCGACCGGGTCACCCGGCGCTCCCGACATTCCAAGCGCGGTGGGGTGCTTGGCCTCGTCGTCCTGATGATGCTGCTGGTGGTGGTCGTCGTCACGGGCACGGCCGTGCTCACCGCGGTCGGTGCCGGCACCGCGCTCATGGCGTCGCTCGAGGAAGGGCTGCCGGACGTCCACGAGTTCGACCATCTCCGGTTCGCCCAGCCCACCAAGGTGTACGACCGGAGCGGCGAGCACCTGCTCGCGACCTTCACCGCCGAGAAGCGCCAGGTCGTCACCTATTCGCAGATCCCCAGCTGGTGCTTGATGCCACGACCGCGGTCGAGGATCGGACCTTCTGGGAGAACCAGGGCTACGACCTCCAGTCCACCGTCTTCGCCACGCTCGCCAACGTGACCGGGGCCGCCGACCGCGGCGGTGCCTCGACCATCACCCAGCAGCTGGTGCGGGCGCGGCTGCTGCCCAAGGAGCTCCTCGCGCCCGGCGCGGACCTATACGTGCGCAAGGCAAAGGAGCTCATCCAGTCGGCCAGGCTGACGGATGCGTTCCCGGGCGAGGCGGGCAAGGAACGGATCATCACCGCGTACCTCAACCAGATCTTCTACGGCCACAACGCGTATGGCATCGCTGCCGCGGCACAGGCGTACTTCGGCAAGAAGATGAGCCAGCTGACGCTCGGCCAGGCGGCGCTCCTCGCCGGGCTGCCCCAGTCGCCCGCGATCCTCGATCCCTACCGGACGGTCTATTCCAAGACCATCAAGCGCAAGGGCAAGGAGATCATCCAGGTCCGGACCTGCAAGTACGGCGCGGACCTCAAGCCGGTCGACCCGAACTGCATCGTCAGCGCACCCATCGCCCGTCGCGACTTCATCCTCAAGGCGCTGCTCGATGGCTTCGGCCGCTGGACGACCGTCACCAGCGCCCAGGTCCAGGCCGCCATGAACGAGCCGATCGTGCTCGCCGGCGACAAGCCCAACAAGTACTACGCGCCCCACTTCGTGGTCGCCGCGAAGCTCCGCCTGGACCAGATGCTGAGCGATGCGGAGCCCGTCGAGACCGGCGGCTACAAGGTCATCACGACGCTCGACTGGGATGCCCAGAAGCTCGCCGAGAAGTACGTCAAGGCGGGCGCCGTGCTGCCCAACATCCGGAGCGTGTCGAAGTACCTCGCCGCCCGCAGGGCGCTCGGCATCCGGGCCATCGACTTCGGCTGGATCAACGGCCTGCGCGCGAGCTCCATCCACAATGCCGCGCTCGTCGCCCAGGATTACCGCACCGGCGACACGCTCGCGTATGTCGGCAGCGCCGACTACTACGACACCTATCATCTCAAGGGCGCCAAGTTCGACCCCAAGTACGACGTCGCCGGTATCGGCTTCCGACAGCCCGGGTCCGCATGGAAGCCGATGGTCTACACCAGCGCTTTCGAGGAGCGTGTCCTGACGCCCGGCACGGTGCTCCTGGACATCACGACACCCTTCGTCGGCAACTGGCGCCCGTCCGACGCGGATGGCCTCAACCGTGGCCCGGTACGCGCGCGATACGCCCTCCAGCAGTCGCTCAACATCCCGGCCATCCGGGCGCTCGGTCGCCTCGGCAACAAGGCGCTCGACCAGTACACGGCCAAGGCCGGCATCAACTTCCTGGGCGGCCGGCAGCGGCTGAAGACCGCCAGCCTTGCGGTCGCCATCGGCACGCTCGAGGTGCGCGTCGTGGACATGGTCGCGGCGTATGGCGCCTTCGGCAACGGAGGGGAGGTCACCGAGCCGCGCTACATCCTCAAGGTCACCGACCCCACCGGCCAGAAGGTGTTCACGGCCGGCGCGCCCCAGTCCAAGAAGGTGTGGAGCCCGCAGGCGGCCTGGCTCATGGCCAACATCCTGAGCGGCAACTCGAACCCCCGCATCAACCCCTACTGGGGCAAGAACTTCCAGCTGCTCAACGGCCCCGGTGGCCAGCGCCGGATCATGGCGCTCAAGACCGGCACCACCAACGGCGTCAAGGACGTCTCGACCTACGGCCTCCTGCCCCAGCCCTCGAACTCCAAGGCGCCGGCCCTCGCCCTGGGCGTCTGGATGGGCAACAGCAACCACGACTCGCCGCGTTTCACCTCCATCGAGCGCTTCTCGACGGACACCGCGGGTCGCATCTGGCACTCGTTCATGCGCGACTACAGCAACGGAATGGCGGTCGTCGACTTCAAGCGCCCGGCCAAGGGACTGGTCCAGCGGACGATCGACGCCTTCTCCGGCGGCAAGCCCGTGTCGGACACGCACAAGACGGTCCAGGAGTGGTTCATCGCGGGCACCGAGCCCGGCAGCAAGGGCGCCGTCGACAAGGCAGGGGCGCTGTACGAGAAGCGCTGCGGCATCACGGTCGTGGACCTGACCAATGCCGAGATGAAGAGCGCGCCGAACACCTGGTTGGGTGCCGTCCGCGGCTATATGCGCCGCCACTCGACTCTCAACGGCTACCCGGTGGCACCGCCAGGCAACAAGTGCTACGTGCCGCCCACGCCGAAGCCGGGCGCGACACCGAATCCGAATGCGACGCCCGATCCGAATGCGACGCCCGATCCGAATGCGACGCCGACACCCAAGCCGGGCAAGACACCCAAGCCCGGCAAGCCGACGCCGATGCCCACCAAGAAGCCGCGCAAGAACGGCACAACGACCCCGACCACGGCACAGGCGGCGGTGACGACCGGCGGCGGCGTGGCCATCTCGTTGCCGGCCGTCCAGGCCCCGGCGCCGTCCGGCCATCAACCGCCTCTTCAGCGCCAGCCCGTCGACCTGCCCGGCGGCATCGCCGCGCAGCCAGTGCGTATCGGGCGACGCCGGCTCCCTCGCAAGCGGGTCCTGACCGCCTGACCTGACCGCACGGCCGGGCATGCGCTGCGATAGCCTGTCGGATATGCCCGTCTACGACGATCCCATCGATGCCCGCGCCATCGACGCCGCAGCACTCCAGCAATGGACCACGACCATCCTCGAGCGTATCGGGACGCCACCGGACATCGCGGCGGACGTGGCCGAGGTGCTGCTCGCGTCGGACCGACGGGGCATCGCATCCCACGGCACCGCGCGACTGACCCAGTACGCGGCGCTGGTCGAGGCGATGGTGCTGGAACCCGCTGCGCGTCCGAGCATCGATCGCGACCGCCCAGCGCTCGTGCTCCTGAATGCCAACAACGGCTGGGGCCAGCACGCATCTCGGGTCGGTGTCGACCTGGCCATCGAGCGGGCCCGCAGCCTCGGCTCGTGCACGGTGGTGGTCCGGAACTCCAACCACTACGGCATCGCGGGCTGGTATGCGCTGCGTGCCGCGCAGCAGGGCCTCATCGGCGTGAGCATGACCAACAGCTCGCCGCTCGTGGCGCCGACCCGCAGCCGGGTCCCGATGCTGGGCACGAACCCCATCGCCGTCGCGGCGCCTGCTGGCCGATACGACGCGTTCTGCCTGGACATGGCCACCTCCACGGTGCCTCGAGGGCGGATCGAGGTCGCCGCCCGCCGCGGCTGGTCGCTGCCCGTGGGCTGGGCCATCGATGTCGACGGCAACCCGGCGACGACCCCTGACGCGGCGCTGGCCGGTGCGCTCCATCCGCTGGGTGGCGCCGAGGAGACCGGCGGCTACAAGGGCTACGGCCTCGCGCTCGTGGTCGACATGCTCACGGGCATCCTGGGTGGCGCGGCGTTCGGGCCCAACACGGTGTCCCTGTTCTCGACCCACGAAGGCCCGGCCGACCTGGGCGAGACGTTCATGGTCATCGACCCTGCCGCCGTCGACGAACCGGGCGCCTTCGAGGCGCGCATGGAGGTGCTAGTGTCGCAGTTGATGGACGCGCCCACAGCCCCTGGTGCCCCTGGTCCGGTGCTCATCCCCGGAGCGCCGGAGGCGGCCGCCGAACGGCTCGCGGAGCGGCGGGGCATCGTCATCGACCGGGAGCATCACGAGTCGCTCCTCGCCATCGGCGAGCGGATTGGGGTCCCGCTGCCGGTCCACCACGTGCCGGAGCCACGCTGATGGGCGCCGACCGGGCGGACATCTGCATCATCGGCGGCGGCATCCTGGGGCTGGCAACGGCCCTCCGGCTGCTGGAAGCGCGCCCCGAGCTGCGGGTCGTCATCCTGGAGAAGGAAGCGACGCTCGCCGCGCACCAGACCGGTCACAACAGCGGCGTCGTTCACGCCGGCCTCTACTACCAGCCCGGATCGCTCAAGGCGCGACTCTGCCGAGAGGGCAAGGCGGAGCTCGAGGCCTTCTGCGCGGCGCACGACATCCCCATCGAGCGCATCGGCAAGCTCGTGGTCATGATCGACGACGAGGAGACCGAGCGGTTCGCGGCGCTCAAGGAACGCGCCATCGCCAACGGCGTCGAGGGCATCGAGGAGGTCGGCCCCGAGCGACTGCGCGAGATCGAGCCGCACGCGGCGGGCAGGAAGGCCATCTGGAGCCCGAGCACGGGCATCGTCGACTACCTCCGGGTCGCCCTCGTCTACGCGGATGAGGTGCGCGCCAAGGGCGGCGTCATCGAGACCTCGCGCGCCGTGACCTCCATCACCCAGCGAGGCGAGGAGATGGTCGTGGGCACGAGCGGCGGGGACCTGGTCGCGCGGCGGGTCATCGCCTGTGCTGGCCTGTGGGCCGACCGGGTGGCCGCGATGACCGGTGAGGACTCGAAGTCGGCGCCCCGCATCGTCCCCTTCCGGGGCGACTACTACACCCTCACCGCGGATGCGCGACCGCTGGTCCGCGGCCTCATCTACCCGGTCGCCGATCCGCGATTCCCGTTCCTGGGCATCCACCTCACCAAGCGCATCGACGGCAATGTGCTGGCCGGCCCGAACGCGGTGCTCGCCTTCAAGCGCGAGGGCTATCGACGACGCGACCTGTCGGTCCGCGACCTGGCGGGCGCCCTCGCCTACCCCGGCTTCCTGCGGCTCGCGCGCCAGTATTGGCGCACAGGTATAGCGGAGCAGTGGCGCGACTGGTCCAAGCGCTCCTTCCTCGCCGCGGTCCAGCGGTACGTGCCTGACATCCGCGGTGACCAGCTCGTCTTCGGGCCGAGCGGTGTCCGTGCCCAGGCGCTCGCCCGGGACGGGTCGATGGTCGACGACTTCCTGCTCGGCGGCTCCGACCGGGTGCTCCATGTCCGGAACGCACCGTCGCCTGCCGCGACCTCGTCGCTGGCCGTCGGACGCGTGCTCGCGGAGGAGGCCGTCAGCCGCTTCGGCCTCTAGGCCGGACCCGCTACCCTTCGCGGCGTGTCGCTCGAGCAGTACTGGCGCAAGCGCGACTTCGCCAGGACCCCGGAGCCTGCCGGGGCGCCAGCGCCGGGCGCTGGGTGCGCCCCGCTTCGTGGTCCAGCGGCATCGCGCGACGCGTCTCCACTACGACTTCCGGCTGGAGATCGACGGCGTGCTGGTGAGCTGGGCGGTGCCCGCGCGGGCCATCGATGCGGCCGCTCGAGCGACGGATGGCGGCTCGCACCGAGGACCACCCGGTGGAGTACCTCGACTTCGAGGGCGTCATCCCCAAGGGCGAGTACGGCGGCGGCGATGTCATCGTGTGGGACATCGGCACCTGGGAGCCGGAGGCGGAGACCGCGGATGCCGCACAGGCCATCGCGGCCGGGCGAGCTCAAGTTCGTGCTCCACGGCGAACGGCTCCGGGGCCGCTTCGTCATCGTGCGCACGAGCGGCCGACGGGGCGCCCTGGACGCGGACGAGGGGCAGGACCAGTGGCTGCTCATGCACAAGCGCGACGCCGACGCCGACCCGGCCTGGGACATCGATACCTTGCCGACCTCGGTGCTCTCGGGGCGCACGAACGACGAGATCAAGGCGGGTGTGCCAGCGCTCTGGGACAGCGGCAGGCCGGCGGCAGAGGCACGCATCGACCTCGCGGCGGCGGTCGAGGCTCCCCTGCCCTCCTTCATCCCGCCGATGCTCGCGACCCCGGTCGACGGGCCCTTCAGCGATCCGGACTGGCTGTTCGAGATGAAGCTCGATGGCTACCGCGTGGAGGCGGTCGTGGACCGGGGCACGGTCCGGCTCTGGACCCGCAACCACCAGGACGCGGCGCGCTACTTCCCGGAGCTCGCCGCTGGGCGTCCGGACTGGCTGCAGGCCACCAGCGCGGTCGTCGACGGCGAGGTGGTCGCGATCGGGGCGGACGGCAATGCCGACTTCAGCCTGCTCCAGGACCGCACCGGCATGAAGGGCCTCGGCGTCCACCGGGGCGATCGGCGGGCTGGCACCGACGCCGAGCCGGACGCGCCGCGCGCGCCACTCGTGCTGCAGCTGTTCGACCTGCTGTACCTCGATGGCCGCTCGCTGCTGGGCGTGCCGCTCGAGGATCGCAAGCGGCTGCTCCGACGCGTCGTCCGGGACACCCCCAGCGTCCGCTACCTCTCCCACATCGAGGCCGACGGGCTGGATCTCCACGCCGCGGCTGAGGCGCATGGCGTCGAGGGCATCATCGCGAAGCTGCGTCGCTCGACATACGACCCTGGCAAGCGGTCGCGGGCATGGCTGAAGATCGAAGATCCGACGCGAGCAGGAGCTGGTCGTCGTCGGCTTCGAGACCGGCAAGGGGTCGCATGCGGACCTGGGTGCGCTGCTGGTGGCCACGTTCGACGACGGTGCCTATCGCTACGCGGGCGAGGTGGGCAGCGGCATCGACACCCGGACGCGTCGCGCGCTCCGGGCACGGCTCGACGAGCTGGCCGCGGCCGCGCCGACCGTGGCCGACCCGCCGCGGCTGCCGGCAGCCCACTGGGTGGAGCCACGTGTCGTCATCCGGGCGACGTTCGCGGAGTGGACGTCCGACGGCTTGCTGCGGCAGGCCGCGTTCCTGGGGCTGGAACCGGACCGTGATCCGCCGGAGCGTCAGCCGGGAGCGACCGGTCGCGGTCGACCCTGCGCGTCGCGCGGCGGAACGGTCATCGAACCGACGGGCACCGACGCGCTCGTCATCGGTGCGGTCATCCGCGCACGAGGAGGACAGCATGCCCGGAGCGACCGGTCCCGCCCTCGCGGCCACGGCCGAGGAACTCACTGCGCTCGATGCACTGGGTACCGGTGGCCACTGGGAGGTCGGCGGACATGTCGTCAACCTCACCAACCTGGACAAGGTGCTGTGGCCGGGCCCGGGTTACACCAAGCGCGACCTGGTGCGCTACGACGTGACCATCGCGCCGTTCATCCTGCCGTATCTCCGCGAGCGCCCCCTCAACACCGACCGTTGGCCGGACGGGGTCACGGGGCATCACTTCTGGCAGAAGCAGATCCCGAAGCACGCACCCGACTGGGTCGCGCGCTGGGACTACCCGGAGGCGGGCAAGGACCAGTCGCACACCTATGTCGTCGCCGACCGGGTCGCGACCATGGCCTGGCTCGCCAACCAGGCGGTCATCGACCTCCACCCCTGGACCTCCCGTCTGCCGGACTACATGCAGCCGACGTATGCCCTCATCGATATCGACCCCGGGGAGCGGACGACCTGGGAGGAGGTGCTCGTGCTGGCACGGCTCTTCCGGGCGGCCCTGGGCCACCTGGGTGTCGCCGGCTACCCCAAGACCACCGGCAAGCGGGGCATCCAGGTCTGGGTCCCCGTCCGGCCGGGGTATTCGTGGCGTCAGACCAGCGACTGGGTGGAGGGCCTGTCGCGCGCCGTCGGTGCGGCCGTGCCGGACCTCGTCAGCTGGGACTGGGCGAAGTCCGACCGGGGCGGCAAGGCACGTCTCGACTACACCCAGAACACGCCCATCAAGACGCTCGTGGCGCCGTACGCCGTACGCCCGGTCGCGACCGCGGGTGTGTCGGCGCCCATCCGCTGGGAGGAGCTGGAGGACCCGGACCTGCGGCCGGATCGATGGGACCTGCGGTCGATGCCGGCCCGGGCGGCCGAGGTCGGGGACCTGTTCGCGGGGGCGCTCGTGTTCGAGCAGACGTTGCCCAGCCTCTGAGGTCGATGCGCCCCGGGATGGGTGGCCGCGGCCCGTGATCGACGGCCGCACGGCCCGTGGTCAGCGGATGGTGACGGTCCCCACGCCCCCCTGGACGTCGATGTCGATACGGTTGGGAGCCGATGCCAGGCCGGGCGACTCGTAGCCACCGGGCGTCCGCGGGAAGCGCGACTCATCGACCACGAGGCGGCTGATGGCCATCCCCGATCGGATGCGCGCCCCGACGCCGGGCGGGATGTCCAGGGTCAGCGACGCGACGCCGGTCTGCGTGCGCACGGCCGTGAGACCCGCGGCAGCCGGCAGGCGGATGCGCGTCTCGCTGGCGCCGCTCTGCAGGTCGAGCCGTCGGACGAGCAGGTCGTAGAGGTCGATGGTCGCCCGGCTGGCACCCGTGTCCAGGCGGAGGTCGAGCGGCACCTCCCCGGTCAGGCCCACGTCCCAGCGAAACCCGCGACCAGAGAGCGGCCAGCCGCTGCCGGTGTCGGGCTTCAGCTCCAGCTGCCCCGGTGCCGGGCTCCGATAGACGACCCCGCCCTGGAACGTGCCCGAGACCAGGGTCCCCGGCTGGCCACGCCGGACGACGAGCTCGCCGCCACCGAAGCTGATCTTCACGTTCGCGCTCGGCGCTGCCGCGAGCGGGATGGTGAGCGTCTCGGTCGGGGCCGCGCGGCCCGGCCAGACCGACGCGACCAGGAACCAGATGCCGATGCCCACGAGCACGACCGGCCACCAGCGCGTCACGAGCTCGGCGGGACCAGTGGTGATGCGACCGGTGGTGGCCGCGAACAGGATGAGCCCGATGGCCATCCAGCCCAGTGGCCAGACGAGCGACCACGCCCCGACCCGCAGCTGGCCGCGTCGGATGATCGACCGGGCGAGCGATGCCGTCGCCCCGGCGACGATGAACAGCGGCCACGCCTCGCCCCAGGAGAGGTCGGCCGCGTCCTGGACGACGAAGACCATGCCCAGGCAGATGAGCCAGACGCCCGCGATGATGCCCCGGTCCCGATCCGGGTGGCGACCCTGGACGGTCATCGTTGGTCACCGTCGGTCGGATCCGAGCGGCGGCTGAGCGCCAGCAGCACGACCAGGATGCCAAGGCCGACCAGGGCGATGGGCCAGAAGCGCGAGGCGTCGAGGTCGGGGATCACGTCGCGGACCAGGAACCACGAGCCGAGCACGATGAGTCCACCACCGACGAGCACCGGACCCGTGCCGTATCCCCGCTCGGCGCGCCGGGCGGCACGCCGAGCCCGCCGCTGCTCCCTGCGCGAGGCGTAGGCCGGCGGCGGTTGCGAGGGCGGCATCGGCGCCGCTGTTTGCGATGGCGCGGCCACTCCCGTCAGCTGGGCGGTGGTCGGCGGTGCGGCGGTGGTCGGCGGTGCAGCGGGCGGCGTCGGTGCCGGGCCCCAGGGGGTGGGCGGGCCAGCCGGGTCCGCGGGCCAGCTCGTCGGACCCGCCGGGCGCGACGGATCGGCCCAGGATCGCTGGACGGCGACATCGTCCTCATCGGGGATGACGAGCGCCGCGACGACATAGACGAGGAACGCGAGGAACCCCGTCGGGACGATGAGGATCGCCCACACGATGCGCACGATGGCCGGGTCGATGTCGAGGCGCTCGGCCAGCCCGCCGGCGACTCCTGCGATCATCCGGTCGTCACGTGACCGGTACAGCCGCTGGCTCATCCACAGCCCTCCGCGGGATCGAGATCGAAGCGTGCCGCATTGCCACTGATGGTGAGCGTGATCGCTGGGCCGCTGCCGGCGCGCTGCCACGTCTGGCCGGACTGCGACAGGCCTCGCTCGTCAAGGTTGGTGTCGAACGCCAGATGCTCGGGCACCTCCAGCCGGAGGGCTGCGCTCGGTGGCACGCAGACGTCCACCGATCCGGCGTTGATGGTGATCGACCCGCTGGTCGCGCCACCGAGCGTGACGCCGGCATGACCGGCGTTGACGGTCAGGTCCAAGCCGCTGATGGTTGTGCCCGAGGCGGCGACCACCGCATCGCCCGCGTTCACGGTCAGGGTCAGGCCGGAGAGGGTCGCCCCACCCAGGTCCAGGTGAGCCTGGAGGGCGTTCGCGGTCACCGCGAGCGTGTCGACCTGGGGCATGGGCAGCCGCACGGCCCACTCCTGGCGGCCACTCCCCTCGGCGGAGCGGACGGTGAGCCGGTCGAGCCCGGCATCGATGCTCGGCGCGTCGCCCTTGTGACCTGCCTCCAGGTCCCAGGTCTGGCCGGAGGCTGGGACGACATCGAGCGTGCCACAGCTGCTCGTGAGCTCCACCTGGGCTGGGCCGCTGAAGCTGCCCGACTGGTTGGTCGTCGTGAGCGCGATGCCGTCCCCGGAGGTGCAGCCGCCGAGGCCCCAGACCCAGCCGCTGCCCGCGAGGACGCTGCCGGCGATGGTGCCCAGGATGAATGCGGTGACCACCGTGCCGAGCAGCGCGATCCGGCTGCGCGAGAGGAGGATGGCGACGCCGATCGCGATGATGATCAGCGGCCAGAGACGACCCGACAGGTTGCCGGTGCCAGCGTCGAACCAGCCCAGCTGGTCGGCCAGCGGGATGCCGCCCAGCAGGACGAAGAAGATCCCCCAGAACAGGTAGCCGCGGTGGACGCGCATGATCCTCGACGCGATGTCACCCGAGCGACCGAGCCCTCCAGCTCGCCGCCTCGGACAGGTCCATGATGGACCTCCGGGCCGGTCCTGTCAGGTCCAGCGCACCATCATCGGCTTGTGTCGAGGATGACAGCCAGCCCGGCGTGTGGGAAGATCCCCAGTGAATCACCAGACAACGCAGGAGGTGCGCCACGAGCGACATGCAACGGTCCCGCTCGCTGCTCGAGCGGGCAGCCATCATCCCGATCGCGGCGTGTGCCCTGCTGTTCGGCAGCACACTCGCCGTCACAGCCCAGTCGCCCGCGGCGTCCACGGGCGCTGGAGCATCGGCGGCACCCGCCGTCATCGGCCCCGAATGCGCCAAGGATGCCTTGACACTCAAGAATCCCGGACGGCTGACGCTCAGCACGGACAACCCGGCGTATCCCCCGTGGTGGAGCGACGCCGACAAGCCGGCCGACAGCACCTGGGAGTTCGGCTATCCGCCGAACGGCAAAGGATATGAGGGCGCCACGGCGGCGGCGATCGCCGCCGCTCTGGGGTTCACCCCGGCTGACACGGACTGGATCCCGAACACCGTGTTCGAGAACGCGTTCGCACTCGGTCCCAAGCCCTTCGACTTCCACCTTGCCCAGATCTCCATCCGTCCCGAGCGAGCGCAGGCGGTCGACTTCAGCGACTCGTACTTCGACTCGCATCAGGCCATCCTCGCGTTGACCTACCCGGTCGGCGCGGCCCCCGACCCGAGCGCTGCTCCGGACGCCGCTTCTGGCCTGCCCACCAATCCCATCCTGGGCGTGACGACCATCGCGGGTCTCCAGCCCTTCAAGCTGGGTGCGGCGGTCAACACCACCAGCGCGGCGCTCATCGAGGACGTCATCAAGCCGACCTCGGAAGCGTCCGTGTTCAACGACAACGCCGCCGCCCTGCAGGCGCTCCAGAACGGCCAGATCGATGGCCTCGTCGTGGACGTCCAGACGGCCATCTTCATGCGCGACGCGCAGCTTGAGAACTTCGACACGCCATGGGCGGAAGCGACCATCGCAGGTCAGTTCGACTCGCTCGCGCAGGAGAACCAGATGGGCATCGTCCTCGAGAAGGGCTCCGCCTTGACTGCGTGCGTCAACGAGGCACTCGCGGTCATCAAGTCCAACGGCACGCTCCAGTCGATCTACGACCAGTGGATCAGCACCGGACAGGCCATCCAGACCTACCAGTAAGCACCCAGGTGCCCCGACGCCCGTGAACGACGTTCCCGGTCGCCAGGGGCAGACGATCGCATCGGCGCCGCGTCGATCGCTTCGGCGGTCACGCGGCGTCGCTGTGCTGGTCGCGACGATCAGTACCGTGGTGGTGTTCGGGCTGGTGGGCTGGATCGTCGCCACCTCGCCTGGCTGGCCACGGTTCCAGGCGCAATTCTTCGACTCGACCGTCTTCGACTACGCCCTGCCGAGGGTATTCGCCGGTCTCCTGGTCAACCTCACGTTCTTCCTCGTGGCCGAGATGCTGGTGCTGGTGTTCGCGCTCGTGCTGGCGGCGATGCGCAGCCTCAAGGGCCCGGTGTTCACGCCCATCCGCCTGCTGGCGATCATCTACATCGACCTCTTCCGGGGTCTGCCGAGCATCCTCGTCATCTACATCCTGGGCTTCGGTATCCCGGCCCTGGGCATCCCGGGGGTGACCACGGATGTGTACGTCTGGGCGCTCGTGGCCCTGGTGCTGACGTGGACCGCGTACGTCGCCGAGGTCTACCGCTCGGGGATCGAGTCGGTCCATCCCAGCCAGGAGGCCGCGGCACGTTCCCTGGGACTGGGGGGTATCCAGACCTTCCGCTACGTGGTGCTGCCGCAGGCTGTCCGGCGCGTCATCCCGCCGCTCCTCAACGACGCCATCGGGCTGATGAAGGACACGGCGCTCATCTCGTTCCTGGGACCCATCGAGGCGTTTCGCAGGTCGCAGATGATCGAGGGCGCGAAGTTCAACTTCACACCCTTCGTGGTCTCGGCGATGCTGTTCCTGCTGCTCACCGTCCCGCTCTCGCGGATCGTCGACCGGATGATCCAGCGCGACCGTGAGCGGTACCTTGCTGGCGCCCGGTGACGGCGATGACGACCTCGAGCCCTGGCGCCGAGGCGCTCCGGATCGAGGGCGTACGGAAGTCCTTCGGTGACCACCTCGTGCTCGATGGCATCGACCTTGCTGTCGCCGAGCACGAAGTGGTCTGTCTCATCGGTGCCTCCGGGTCGGGCAAGAGCACGCTGCTGCGCTGCGTCAACCTGCTGGAGCCCATCGACGCTGGGCGCATCTTCGTCGGCGGTGCGGAGATCACGGCCAAGGGCGTCGACATCGATCGCATCCGGCGACGCATCGGCATCGTGTTCCAGGCCTACAACCTGTTCCCGCACATGAGCGTGCTGCGCAACATCACGCTGGCACCCATCAAGGTGCTCAAGGTGCCGCGCGCGCAGGCGGAGGCGCAGGCGACGGAGCTGCTCACCCGGTTCGGACTGGCCGACAAGCGGGACGCGGTGCCCGACCGGCTCTCCGGTGGGCAACAGCAACGGGTCGCCATCGTCCGCGCACTCGCGATGCAGCCCGACATCCTGCTGCTCGATGAGATCACCTCCGCGCTCGACCCGGTGCTCGTGGCGGAGGTGCTGTCGGTCATCCGGGACCTGGCGCGGTCGGGCATGACCATGGTCATCGCGACCCACGAGATGGGCTTCGCGCGCGACATCGCCAACCGCATCTGCTTCCTCGACGCAGGGCAGATCCTCGAGGAAGGGCCGCCCGCGCAGATCTTCTCGGCGCCTCGCGAGGAGCGCACCCGGCGCTTCCTCGATCGGGTCATCGAGGCGGGCCGGCTGTAGCCCATCGTGCGCTGAGTGGCGCGGCGCGGCGCGGGGCGGGTATGTCGCCCGGTTGTACCGCAGCGGCCAGGCGTGCCGGTGCCCGCAGCGCCGCACGTGGGGCGGCGCACCCGCGTTTGTCGGCGCCCACGGCACCGCACCTTCGACGGCGCACCCGGATCAGCCCGTGTAGTGCTGGTCGGCGGCCTGGTCGAGCGCAGGGGCCCGGGTTGCATGCAGACCATCACCTTGAGCGCGGGGTTCCGGAGCGGCATCCCTCGGATCAGCCCTACCGATGCTGATCGACGTCTCGTCGACGCTTGGCATCGACCGACGTCTGGCGAAGTCCGCCCACCTCGGACGCGAAACGACCGATCAGCACTACACCGGCTACGAACGCGTCTTGGCGCCGGGTGGGGCGCCGCGCACGGTCCGTTGTCGCGGGAAGAGGCGCTTACCATGGACCGAGACCCAGATGATCGCCGGCTCGACAGGCATCGTCGCGCTGCCAGTGAACGCGTCGAGCCAGCGCCGCCCGCTGCCAGGGAAGCGGGCCTCGAAGAGCGTGGCGTGCTCGCGAATGAGCTGGCGGTTGCGGGTCGTCGCTCGGACCACCCAGCAGCCCGAGACACTCGGGAGCACCGGGTCGTTGTCGTACTCGAGGGTGCGGGTCGCGATGGCGAGCTGGCGCGCTCGCCCGAGCCGACGGTCCCAATCGCGGAAGCGCGCCCCGACATCCTCGAACCAGTCCATGACCTCGATCACGGCCACCTCGATGCGCTCGCCTGGGACGTGCTGTCGCTCCAGCCACAGGTCCAGAGAGCGGGTGCCACGAGCTGCATCGTCGAGGGCGAACTCCGGGATGCTCCGCCAGGCACCGGTTTCGGCGGTCCGGGCAACCAGCTCCTGCGTCCTGAGGTGTACCGAATCGCGCGGCGCGTCTGCGGACGAGCTATGGGCGAGATATGCGTGGAGGTCGGCGCCGAGCACGTGTGCCACCCGCGTCCAGCTGCGGAGGGACATGCTCGTCGCGGTACCCCGCTCCATCCGGCTCACGGCGGTCTGCGCGAGCGCGCACCGTCGACCCGTCTCGGCCTGGCTGAGACCGGCACGCCGACGAGCCTCGCGAAGCGCCTTGCCGAGCGCGTTGGCGATCGCCTCTGCGGTTGCATCGGCGGTGGTCTGGGCCGCCGTGCGACGAAGGGTACGGATGCGTCTGGGCATAGCCCGGGAAGTGTTATCGGAACGTCTTTCCTCGACCTTACGCGTGACGATGACCACGCCCCCATGCGGGCGTCGGGCGGACCAGCAGTTCAGTGACTGATCCGCCCGATGTCACACGCCACGAGGTCACGGCTGTCCGCGTCGAGGCGTCCGCTTCGGCCAGGGGCGGCTCGATCGAGCACTACACGGGCTGATCGGGGCGGTCGGCTGGCGGCTGGCGGCCGGCCGTGGCCGCCACGGGCTGCTGATCAGCAGTACACGGGCTGATCGGCGTTGCCGGCGGTGGACCGGGGAGCCAGCGTGGGGCGGGATATCCCGGGAGGGCTGACGCTCAGCCGAGCGCGAGCGCCTGGTCCAGGTCCGCGATGAGGTCGGCGACCGTCTCGATGCCCACGGACATCCGGATGACATCGTTGCCGGCACCCGCGGCGGCACGCTGCTCGTCGGTCAGCTGGCGATGGGTGGTCGACGCGGGGTGGATGAGCAGGCTGCGGGTATCGCCGACGTTGGCGAGGTGCGACCAGAGGTTGACGCCCTCGACGAGCCGGACGCCCGCCGGATAGCCACCCACCAGCCCGAACGTGAACACGGAGCCAGCGCCCCGAGGCAGGTAGCGCTGGACGAGCGGCTGGTACTCGCTGGTCGGCAGACCGGGATACGAGACCCAGGCGACCGCCGGATGGGCCGCAAGGAACGTCGCGATCTCCAGTGCGTTCCGGACGTGGCGCTCCATGCGCAGCGGCAGGGTCTCGATGCCGGTCAGGATGTTGAACGCGTTGGTCGGCGAGAGCGCCGGACCCAGGTCGCGGAGCGCGACCGCACGCGCCTTCATGGTGAAGCCGAAGTCACCGAACGTCTCGTGGAAGGTCAGCCCGTGATACGCCGGATCGGGCCGGCTGAGACCCGGGAATCTGCCGCTCGCCGACCAGTCGAAGCGGCCCGACTCGACCACGATGCCGCCCATCGAGGTGCCGTGGCCACCCAGGAACTTGGTCATGGAATGGATGACGATGTCCGCGCCCCACTCGAAGGGCTGGCAGAGATACGGGCTCGCCATGGTGTTGTCGACGACGAGCGGGATGCCGAGCTCCCGCGCGATACCGGCCAGCATCTCCAGGTCGACGACGACCCCACCCGGGTTCGAGACGCTCTCGGTGAAGATCAGCTTGGTGCGCGGCGTGACCGCCGCCCGGACAGCGGCCTCGTCCCGAGGGTCGACCATCGTGCCCTGCCAGCCGAGCCGCGGGAAGGTGTGGCTGAACTGGGTGAGCGAGCCGCCGTACAGGAACCGTGACGCGACGAAGTGGTCGCCAGGCTCCAGGAGCGTGTAGAACGCGACGAGCTGCGCCGCGTGCCCAGAAGCCACTGCCACCGCTCCCCGACCACCCTCCAGGCTGGCGACACGCGCCTCCAGCGCCGACACGGTGGGGTTGGTGATGCGGCTGTAGATGTAGCCGAAGGTCTGGAGGTTGAACAGGGACGCAGCGTGGTCGGCGTCCTCGAACACGAACGCCGTGGTCTGGAAGATGGGCACGTTGCGCGCGCCTGTGACCGGTTCTGGGGGTGTGCCAGCGTGGACCGCGCGGGTCTCGAAGCCGTAGTGCGAGGTACGGGCGGGGTGCGGCCGGGCCGCGCCGTCGCTCATGCCCGCGGGAGCGCCCGCGCCTTGGGACGCCTCGATCCCTGGACGCCTCGTTGCCCTCCGTCATCCCAGCGTCCGCCGGCGGCGGCTGGTGATGACGTCCCCGTTGATGCCGCTCCAGGCGAGCTCCCCGGAGAGCCGGCCGTACTCGATCTTCATGCACCGGTCCTGGATGACGATGAGGCCCGCCGCCTCCGCGGTCGCGGCGGCCGCCTCGTTGCGGACGCCCAGCTGCATCCAGACGACCTTGGCACCGATGGCGATGGCGGCATCCACGATGCCCGGCACGGCGTCGGGCTTGCGGAAGACGTCGACCACGTCCACCGGTTCGCCGATGTCCCGCAGGTCCGCGACCACAGGCTCCCCCAGGATCGTCTGGCCGGCCGCGACGGGGTTGACGGGGATGACCCGATACCCCTTGCGCTGCAGGTACTTCATCACGAAGTAGCTGGGTCGCACCCAGTTGGGGCTGGCGCCGACCATCGCGATGGTCCGTGATCGTCGGTAGATGCCTGCCAGCAGCTCGTCCGGGTATGCCTCCGTGACACCCGGCACAGCGCAGGCATCGGCGGGGTCACCGGCAAGGGCCGGGTCGGCGCGGAGGATCTGGATGGGGCTGCTCACGGCTGGATGGTAGGGGACGTCCGGCCGGACCGCGATCCCCGGGGGGCACGCCCCCTCATGTCCATCGCCGGATCGCCCATCGCTCGAAGATCCCGAGCAGCGAATCGGTCGCCTTGCCGATGATGCCCAGGAGGATGATGGCGAGCAGGAGCCGGTCGACCCGGCCGTTGTTCTGCGAGTCCACGAGCAGGAATCCGAGGCCAGCCGACGCGGCGATGAGCTCGGCCGCGACCAGGAACAGCCACGATTGGGCCAGCGCCAGCCGGAGTCCGGAGATGACCGAGGGCAGCACGGCCGGCAGCTGGACCGTGGTGAACAGGCGCACCCCCCGGAGACCGAACGCGGTGCCGGCTTCCACCAGGTTGCGGTCGACATGGCGCAGGGCCGCCGACACCGTGGTATAGACCGGGAAGAAGGCGCCGATGGCGATGAGCGTGATCTTCGACTCCTCGCCGAGCTTGAGCCACAGCAGGAGCAACGGGACCCAGGCGAGCGAGGGCACGGCCCGGACGGCACCCAGCGTCGACCCGAAGAACAAGTCCCACACCTTCGCGAGACCGGTGATCGCGCCCAGCAGCAGGCCCAGCGAGGCCCCGATCGCGAACCCGACGAGGACGCGCTGTGTGGAGATGACGAGGTACTTCGCGAGCAGCCCGCGGGCGAGCAGGTCGACCCCGGCATCCCAGACCATGGCCGGGGACGGCAGCTGCACGACGCTGAACCAGCCCAGGCTCGTGGACAGCTGCCAGAGGGCCAGGAGCAGCACCGGGAGCGCGAGAGCGATCGCGATGCGCATGGAGCGGCGGGAGGTGAGCGCGCGAGCGCCCACCTCCGGGCTCGTGACGAGGTCGGACTCGGCTGCGATCCGGACGCGGTCGGCGTCCAGCAGAGACGCGTCGGCGGGGCTGAATCCGTCCATCGTCATCTGGTCATCCAGCCCGTCAGGGCACTCGTGCCGGGTCCGCCTGTCTCGCGAACGTCGGCTCGATGAGCGTGGCCAGAGCGGCGTCGCTCGCCGCCTGGTTGGGCGCATCACCCGATGCGACCTGGATCGGCCCGATCTTCGTGAGCACGTCCACCTGTGCCTGACCCGGGACGTTGTCGATGCCCAGGTTGGTGCGCTCGGCGATGACCTTGGACGCGATCGAGACATCGAGGCCGGAGACGTCCGCGAGGACCTGGGCCGTCTCGTCCGGGTGCGCCAGCGCCCAGGTCCGAGCTGCCTCATAGGTATCCACCACGGTCTGCGCCACGTCCGGCCGGCTGGCCAGGAACGACTCGGTGGCGTTCAGGAAGCCGTAGCTGTTGAAGCCGACGTTGCGGTACAGGAGCTTGGCACCGGCAGCCTCGGCGCCAGCCATGATCGGGTCGAGGCCCGCCCACGCCTGGACCGAGCCGTTCTGGAGCGCGGCCCAGCCGTCCGCGTGCTGGAGGTTCTGGACGTTCACAGCGTCGAGCGACACGCCGGCCTCCGCGAGCGACTGGAGCAGGAAGAAGTACGGATTCCGTCCCCTTGGTCGCGGCGATGTCCTTGCCCGCCAGATCGGCCACGGAGGCGATGGTCGAGTCGCCGGGTACCACGATGGCCGACCACTCGGGCTGCGAGTAGATGTCGATGACCTTGATGGGCGAGCCATTTGTCCGCGCCAACAGCGCGGCCGAGCCGGCTGTCGAGCCGATATCGATGGCCCCCGAGCGAAGCGCCTCGTTGGCCTTGTTGGAGCCCGCCGACTGGACCCAGTTCACGGAGACCCCGCGATCGGCGAGGGCCGCTTCCAGGAGGCCCTGCTGCTTGATGACCAGGCTCAGGGGGTTGTATGTCGCGAAGTCGATGTTGAGCGTGCCGCCCTGGGTCAGCGGGTACGGGTTGGGCGCCGCGGATGCGGCGGGTCCTGTCGAGCCGCCCGGCGCGGCCACGGATGGTGACTGGGCCGAGGCGCCCGCCGTGAGCGCGAGCAGGCTGACGGCGAGCGCTCCGGTCAGGCCGAGCTGGGCGCGGAGATGGTGTCGGGACATGGATCCTCCGAGTTGGTGTCGGGTGAGGTCGGTCAGTGTTCGAGCGTGGCCGGATGGGCGTGGCGACTGACGCCCAGCCCTTCCAGCAGCTCTGCGCGGAGCTCCGCGATGACCGCGGAGCCCCGGTCGCGGGGCCGCACCCCGGGAACGACGAGGACCTGGCGGACGGTCGCACCATCGCGACCGGGATCCGATCCCAGCAGGATCACCCGGTCGGAGAGCTGGAGCGCCTCGTCCACGTCGTGGGTCACGTGCAGCACCGTCGTGGGCGCGGTGGCGTGGACCTCCAGCAGGAGGTCCTGCATCCGCAGCCGCGTCAGCGCGTCGAGCGATGCGAACGGCTCGTCCAGGAGCAGCACCCCGGGGTCGCGTGCCAGGGCACGGGCCAGGGAGGCGCGCTGCGCCATGCCGCCGGAGACCTCGCGGGGTCGATGCCCCGCGAAGGCCGACAGGCCCACGAGCGCGAGCAGCCGTGCCACGCGATCGGCGGCCCGGTCGCGAGGCGTGTGGGCGGGTAGTCCCAGGGCGACATTGCCAGCCACGGTGCGCCACGGCAGCAGCCGCGGTTCCTGGAAGGCCACCGCGCAGCGATCGTCGACGCCCTTGACGGGGCTCCCCTCGATACACACGGACCCCGAGGTCGGGACATCCAGGCCGGCCGTGAGGCGCAGCAGCGTCGACTTGCCGCATCCGCTCGCGCCCAGGATGCTCACGACCTCACCGGGTCGGACCGTCAGCGTGATGTCACGGATGACCTGATGCGGCCGACGGTCGGCGTGCAGGAAGGCGCGGCCGATACCGCGGAACTGGACCTCGAGCTGACGGCCGACGGAGGGCAGCGTGCTTCCTGACGTGGCACGCAGCGTGGCCGGGCCGGGGGTCGGGCCTCCGGGTGGGGTGATGATGGGGGCGACCATCGTGCGAGGGATCCTCCGGGTACGTCGTGGTCCGAACGTCCCGGGCTCCGCTGGCGGTGACCCGTGGAGCCTGCAGAAGACACAAACGCCGCAGTCCATCTGGACTGCGGCCCCGGGACCGGCTCCTGGTCCCTCGCCCCGTCACGACGCGCGACCTACAGCCTTGTCTTCCCTCCAAGGGGCCGCCAAGGCATACACATGTCCGTGCGCATCGCGTTCATCAGGGGGGCACCTTACGGGACACGACGCCGGATGTCCAGTGACCGAACCGCTGGATCTTGGCCGTGGGTCCTAATGGACGGCCTCGCCTCCGTGTGTGACCCGCGCTCGATGGTAGGATGTGGCGCCCCACTGGCGAGTGGCCAAGCGGTAAGGCGCCTGACTCTGGATCAGGAGATCGAAGGTTCGAATCCTTCCTCGCCAGCCAATATCTGAGCACGAGTGAGGCCCTTCCGGGATACCGGAGGGGCCTCGCTACCTAGGCGTACCGCTTCCTGTACCGCTTCAGGCAGTGATGGCGTGGTCGGTATGATCACAACAGTGACCAATCCGAAGGGCGATCCGACCGGAAGGCGGCCCGCGCGAGTCAGAGCATCGTGGCTCGGCGAAGCCGGCCGGGCAGGCGGCCTGCTGCGTGGGTTGCTCCGCCGCGCCAACTTTCCCCTCGAACAAGTCGACCCGCTCCTTGCGGCTATCACCCACGAGGAGCGAGTAGAACTGCAGCGGGCAGAGGGTGCGATCGAGCCTCGGTACAGGTTTCAGGGTGGCTCATCCCAGCCACTGAGAGGTGGCCACGGCGTCAGTCTTCTGTTCATTGATGAGTCCGGCCTCTCGACCGGAGGCGGCGACAAGCCCTTTGCCTTGGGGGCCGTTGCGCTTAGCGTCGAGGGTGCCCTCGCCTACCGGCGACAAGCGGCCCGCATCAAGAGAGAGTTCTTCGGCGACCAGGCCGTGACCTTCCACGAACCAGACATGCGCAATCACGATGGTCATTTCCGTTTCGACGGCGACCTTGGCCGGCAAGCTGCGTTTGACGCCGCTATCGACGGGCTCGTTACCGACACGGAGTTCGTGGCGTTCGGGGCAGCCGTGAGGCGGGGCGCGCTGGCGCAGTTCATCGCTGATGGCGGAGACCCGTACCTTCCGAGAGACCTGTACGCGATCGCCATCCAAATGCTGCTCGAGCGCTACGTGGACTACCTCGCGAGCTTCGACGATGCACGACTCCTGGGTAGGGTGACATTCGAAAGCCAGGGCGCGCGCGAAGACGCTGAGCACTCACGCGACTACATCGACACCCTGATTGACGGCACTCAGTGGGTCCCCGGAAAGTCGTTCAGACAGTGGCTCGAACCCGGCGTCATGTTCACCCCGAAGCAAGGCTCAGACCCGATGGAACTCGCGGACATGTTGGCCCGCGACCTGTACGAGTGGGTTCGCGACGACGCGGCCGTGGTCCCTCGGCGCTGGGGCCATTGGATGCCCAAGTTCCATCACCGCGCAGACGGCCTAAGGGGCAAGTTCGGCGCGAAGGTCTTCCCCGACGCGGACATCCGGGAGCGCATCCTGGACCACCGGGCGGCTTGCGCGGGCGGCAGAAAACTAAAGCGCCCGACCTCGGAAGGTAGGGCGCCGATAGCGGAGATCCGCTATCCACTGACTGCAATCATCGCGGATGCGCGGCAGTCACGTCAACCTCGCCGGTACCGATCCACAACATCCGAAGGTCCGGTTTCAGCCCGCGAGGATGTCCCGCATCCGGTCGGCCGCGCGCCGGCTGATGGTCGGCGTCAAGTGGCCGTAGAAGTCGACGCTGGTGGCATACGTCGAGTGGCCCAGCACGGCGCTGCCCATGCTCGGTCTCACCGGGGCGCCCATCCTGCTCGTGTCGGTCCTGCTCCAGCTGTTCGGCGTCATCGAGAACGTGTCAGCGATCTCCGGGCTCATGGTCCTGCCGATCTTCGTGTGGGAGTTCTCGCTCGGCCTGTACCTGACCTTCAAGGGCTTCAAGGCCTCCGCGCCGATCATGGTCGCGGCTGCTGCCCGGTCGAACGGTCCGGATGGGTCCGCGGCAGCGCTTCGACCCGTCGTCGCGACGGGCGCGGGGCCAGCATGACCGCCGCTCAAGAACAGGCCCCGAAGTTTCAACCCCGTCTCTCCGTGCGCATCGCCTGGGTGGGCCACCGTGCGCTCTACCGGTTCAGCGGGAGGCGGATCGGCCTCTCGCGACCGAAGGCGGGTGGCAAGTTCGGGATGATGCGCCTCACGACCGTGGGGCGGCGCTCGGGCCAGTCGCGGGAGGCGATCATCAGCTACTTCGAGGACGGCCCCAACCTGGTCACGCTGGCCATGAACGGCTGGGCCGACACCGAGCCGGCGTGGTGGCTGAACCTCCAGGCGCAGCCGGACACCACGGTGGACGTTCCCGACGGCTCCCGGCCGGTGCGAGCCCGTGTCGCCACCGGCGAGGAGCGCGGGCGGCTATGGGCGACGGTCCGCGACTACCCGGGCTGGGGCGCCGACATCGATGCCCTGGCCAGCGGCCGTGCGAGAGAGACGGCGGTCGTGGTGCTCGAGCCACGGCCGGGAGATGGGTCCAAGCCCACGTGATCCGTGGGCGTTCCTCGAGCACTCCAGAACGGATCCTCGTCCGGATCCTGGCCTTGGCATCACCATCGGAGGTTGCAATGCGTCGTGTCCCTTCATTCGTCGTGTCCCTCGTCATCGCCGTTCTTGCGCTTGGCGCAGTGCCGCTCGGCGTCGGTGCCCAGAGCAGCTCCCCAGCGCCCGCAAGCAAGGGCTTCGTCGGTGCCTGGCACCTCGCCACCGAGACCCCCTTCGGCGCCTCCCAGAGCCTGATCACCCTGTCGGGTGACGGCACGGTCCTGTTCTCCGACCGACCGGTCTACCCGGGGAGTGCGGGCTTTCCCGCCACCCACTTCAGTGCCGGGCATGGCTCCTGGGAGCAGACCGGTCCCACCACAGCAGCCGCGACCTGGATGATCTTCATGACCGACGGGGACGGGAGCTTTCTGGGGATCGTGACGGACAGCGCGGAGATGACCATCGGCCCTGACGCGGACTCGTGGAGCGGCCCCTTCAGCTCTTCGACGGCCGATCCCACCGGGGCGGTGCTGTACGTGGGTGGTGGGACCGGGCAGGCAACTCGGATCGCAGTCCAACCGCTTGCGACGCCGGCGGCCAGCCCTGCTCCCGGGGCGAGCCCGGCCGCGTAGCGGTGAGCAGTATCGCCCCACCGAGCCGGGTCACAGACCACGGTGCGGTGGGACGACGTTCCGGTTAGCCACGGGTTGCGATCGTGGGGTACCTCTAGGACTGTCGCACGCTGGCCTAACGGCGGGCGTGCCGTCCGCGGCCCGACAGGGTCGCCCAAGGCAGGAGCTGGTGTGAACTCACCCAACAGGATCGCGGAGGGTGTCGGGTTCCTTGTGCGTGGTGTCCTCATCGGTGTCGGGGCAGCTGCACTTATGGACGCCTGGAGCCTGCTCCTCCGCAGGACGTTCCACGTCTCGACGCTCGACTACGCGCTCCTGGGCCGCTGGATCGGCCACTTCCCACGGGCCCGTTTCTTCCACTTGCGGATCGCGGCGGCCGAGCCGGTCGCCGGAGAACGCGCCATGGGATGGCTGGCGCACTACGCGATCGGGGTCACGTTCGCGTTGGTACTGCTCGCGATCCGGGGACCGTCGTGGCTGCGATCCCCGACGCTCGCGCCTGCCCTCGTGGTCGGGCTGAGCACCATCGTCGCTCCGTGGCTCGTGATGCAGCCTGCCATGGGCGCCGGGGTCGCGGGGTCGCGGACGCCTGACCCACGTGCGACGCGTCTACGGAACATCGGTACCCACGCCGTATACGGCCTCGGTCTCTACCTCGCGGCTGTGGCGCTCCGAAGGCTTCGGCGGGTCGCGACGTGACACGGTCCTGGCCCCTCGCCGCGCCGCCTATCGATCCGTCCTAACCCTGATCCCGACGCGCTGCGGTGTCTCGACAGTGGCGAAGCGCGGGGGAAGATCGTCATCACGATCTGACTGTCTTGTATTGAAGCGGATGGGTGGCCGCGCACGGCGAATCCCGTCATCGCCTCGTACCACGTCCATAGAGTGCTTCCGCCGTGGCTGGCAGCGTGGCTGGCAGGAGCCGCCTGGCGCGACAGAGAGACCACACTGGTGGTCAGATATCTAGGTATCCCGACCGCAATGCGCGTAAAACGTGGTGAGCCGACCGGGATTCGAACCCAGGACACGAGGATCAAAAGTCTGTCGGGGCGGCGTCCACCCGGGCACTCTGGGGCACTCTGCGTAGGTCCCTATAGCGGCCCTCGTCCACCTGCTCCAACCCATGGGATCGAATACGACCGCCGTGGCTGGCAGGCGTGGTCGGAAAGCTGACACCTGACGCCAAGCTGACCACTGGCCCTCACTCGATACCGACCGCGCCGTACGTCTCGTCCCGGACCCGGGACATCAGGGCAGCGAACGCGCCCGGTTCCTCGAAGGACGGTCGATGGCCCGAATGCTCGAAGACGATCCACTCCTTGGACGGTGCCTGGAGCAGTCCGAACCACTCCTTGGCGAGGACGGCTCGTCCCCGGGCCTCGTGTGCGCCGGTCACCAGGTAGACCGGGACGTCGAGGTTCGGTACATCGCGCCGGAAGTCGATGCCCTGGAGTCGCGGGTAGACCACCGAGAAGGTGTCCAGGAACGAGCGCAGGCCATTGACCTGGTCCATGAGGTCGTTCTCGGGGACGAACAGCGTCGCCGGGAGCTCCCTGTCACCATCGAACTCGGGATACGGGTTCCAGTCGTGCTCGTGCGAGAGCGCGATCTCGTAATCGATGATGTCCGCATAGGGCGGCGGGCCATTGGCACGGAGTCGAGCGGCGAGGTCGGATGCGCCGGTGGCCTCTGCCCAGCCGAGGGTGTCCTCCCAGAACATGATGTCGGTCGCCCGCTGACTCACCATCTGGCCGGTACCCACCCATGCGTGGTACAGGTCGGGTCGCTGCTGCACGGCCAGCACCCCCAGTGTGGCCCCCCAGGAGTTGCCCGTCAGATAGATCCGGTCCTCGTCGAACCGGTCGGCGAGGTACTCCGAGAGCTCGATGGTGTCGGCTACGGCCCGATCCAGGGTCAGGGTCTCGACCGGGTCGAGGGCTGCGTATGACTTGCCCACGCCCCGCTGTTCCCAGGTGACGACGACGAACGACTGCTCCAGGGTCGTGTCGGCACGCATGGCCCCCAGATCCGTGCCACCGGGACCCCCCGCGAGATGGAGCAGGACGGGGGACTCGACGCTGCGTCCGCGGATGAGCAATGCCTGCTGGTGACCACCGATGGGCACACGCGTCAGCTCCGCGATGCTGCCGGCCTGCACGGCGCCGTCAGGCCCGAGGATGGGTGCCGTGGACCCCGGGCGAGCCATGAGCGCGCCCAGGGCGATGACCAGTGCACCGACGACAGCGGTCAGGATCCAACCGAGGCGGCCCAGCCGCCGCGCGCCCGCGCGTCGGCGGCGCGCGGCGATCTCGACACCGATGGCACCGCCCACCAGCATCGGTGGGAGCGCCAGTAGGAGCGTGACCCCGCGACCCACGACGAGGGCGATGATGCCGTACATGGAGTCGATGTGGACCGCATCCACCGTTGGCCCCTGGGTATCGAGTCGAGCGACCTCGAACACGGCCAGGAACACGAGCGGTGTCAGGGCCAGGCTCCAGCGACTGCCCGTAACGAGGCCCGCGAGGAGGCCGACCGCCATGAGGCCGGCCATCCACAGGAGGGCCACGGTGGTCGTGTTAGGTCCACGGGGCGTGACCCACGCGACCACCAGAGCGGCCAGAGCGGCCAGAGCCGCATCGAGCACGAAGCGTGCCGGCTTGCCTGGATGGACGCGACCCAGCGTCCATGGATGCACTCCCACTCCTGACTCGGGCATCGGCTGTGTCACTGACATGAAGTGACTCCTTCCTGGATGGACGTGCGGCCGTGCATGGCGGCGCTATCGGCCAACCGGGACCGTCATGCCCCTGGGTGCGCTCCGTCCCCCAATGACGCTAGTCGTGCATCGCGGGGGGACAAGGGCCGAAGGTCGCTGGGGGTATGCCGTCCGGCACATACGGCAGTCCCGTCCAGCGACGGCTACCGCCCGGGTCCAGGCAGGCTCACCAGCGCGGAGGTCAAGGTCCACCACCTCCACCAGACCGCATCACATCCACCACGCCGTGGTCAGCGTCGAGTACGATCCGGCCATCGTCACAATCGAGCGGACAAGGACGGTGCGGCCGACAGGTCCGGGACGATGGGGTCATCGGCTCGGAGCTCGTCGTGGCGCTGCTCCTGGCGCTCATCCCGCCGCCTTACGAGCTCGTGCCGCTCTTCGCCTGGGGCTGACCAATCGACGACGGACCCGTTCGCCCGGTCCAGGGACCTGACGGCCGGCCGACGTCCATCGCCCGAGTACCCGAGGTCTGGCTGACCCAAGCGAACAACGCTTCGCCCGGTCATCGCACTGACCTCCGACGCGTGTGGCCATGTGCCGAGCAGCGTCGGCCGCGTCGGGTATCGCCGGAGGATGCGGGATCTCGTTCTCGGCGACCGCCGATCGCGACCGTCTTCGACCTCCTCGGGCATGACGAGAACGATATGACCGCCTCGCCCGGCTGGGCGCTCGCACACAAGACGCTGGCCTGCTCAATCAGGTCGTTGAGCGGGTGACCCGACTGCCATTCACGGACCAACCCGACTGCCATCGAGCCGCGTAAGTACGGTCGGGTCGACGGTGGCCTCACCGATATCGAGTCCTTGGCGCCCGGGGCAGGCTCGTGCTCCAACGTACGGCTGGCGCTCGATAGGGGCGGGCGCTGGACAAATAGTAGCCATCAGGCTAGTATGGCTGATGCACGCGTGGACGAGGCGACGCGAGCCCGTGCCGAACGCGACCACATTTCGGTTGCGCGGCCGCCCATCGGCCCTAGGTGCCGCCCTCGTCGTCCGCCCGCGACCAGTCCATGCGCGACCGTGCGTCGCGTCCCGCCATGGAGGTTGCGATGGCCACGACCAACTATGAGCACGCCCGTCCCAGCAGGGCGGCGCTCGACGCCCGGACGATCCCGATGGCTGTGCCCATCGTGACCGCGATCTCGTTCGTCGTCGCCGGGATCCTGTTCGTTGCCTACCCGGCCCTGCGGCCGTTCTCCTCGGAGACCGGACTCGAGGGCGCGCAGGCATTTGCCTCCACCGACTGGATCATCGCCCACTCGCTCGCGATGGCCGGGTTCATCCTGCTGGGCCTGGCGCTGCTCGGCTTGTGCGAGCTCCTCCGTGGCACGCCCGGACTGCGCCTGGCGAGCTGGGGCATGGTCCTCAGCTGGATCGGCATCGGGCTGACCCTGCCGTACTACGGCGCGGAGGTCTTCGGGCTCCACGCGGTCGGGCAGGCGGTCGTCGACCGCAACGACCCGGACCTCATGTCGATCGTCGACAACATCCGCTGGGAGGTGGGGGTCTTCTGGATCCTGGCCGGTCTCGCGACGCTCGGCGTCGGCGTGGTCCTGTTCGCGATCGCGATCTGGCGCTCCGGTCGACTGGCGAAGTGGTCGGGGATCGTCCTGGCCGTCGCGTTCGCCCTCTACATCCCGCAGTTCGCGGCCGGCCAGCCGCTCCGTGTCGCCCACGGAGTCCTGATCCTCGTCGGCGCGCTGGTGCTGGCATGGGCGATCTGGCCCCGTCGAGGCGAGGAGGCAAGACTATGAAGATCGCGGACCGACTCCACCGCATCGGCGATGACCCGCGGGTGAACGCGTACCTCGTCGAGGATGCCGGGGAGGTGACGATCATCGATGCCGCCATGCCCGGCTTCTACGACGACATCCCCAGGGAGCTGGCCGCCATGGGCCGCTCCATCGGCGACGTTCGCGCCATCGTGCTGACCCACGGCCACTCGGATCACCTCGGCTTCGCGGAGCGCGTCCGGACCGAGCGCAAGGTCCCCGTCTGGATCCACGAGGCCGACGCCGGGCTGGCGCGCGGCGAGACGGACCCCGACAACCCGATGGGCAAGATCCGCCTGGCGCCGCTGCTGGGCTTCCTGTGGCTGGGGCTGCGCAACGGCGGCCTCAAGCGGCCGGTCGTCAAGGTGGTCTCCACCTACGCCGACGGGGCGACGCTGGATGTGCCGGGCAGTCCGCGCGTCACGCTGGTCCCGGGCCATACGCCCGGGAGTGCCGCGCTCGAGGTCCCCGGCCTCGATGCCCTCTTCGTGGGCGACGCGTTCGCGACCTACTCCGTCACGGACGGCGGGCATGGTCCTCGGATCGCGCCCTTCACCGCCGACCGCAGGCGGGCGGTCGAGTCCCTGGCCCGGATCGCCGACAGCTCGGCGGGCATCGTGCTTCCCGGCCACGGCCAGCCGTGGATGCAGGGCATGGCCGAGGCCGTCCGGCAGGTGCAGGCGTCGGCGCCGGACGACGCGCGGCTCCCTGAGCTCGAACAGCCGACGACCCGTACCGCGGCGAGGTGAGCGCGACGCGCGAGATCCAGGCCGCACTCCCGGCGTGGCACGACTTCTTCGTCGCGTCCGCCGGGGCGGCCGCTGTGCTCCTGGGGCTGACGTTCGTCGGCTTGACGATCCACGTCGAGCGCCGCGGCCTGGACGGCCTGCGCAGGGGGCTCTCGATCGGCTCGGCGACGAGCCTGCTCTATGCGCTCTTCGCCTCGCTGCTCATGCTCGAGCCGGAGGGCGTCCCGTACGCGCAGGCAGTCGGGCTGATCGTGATCGGTATTTTCGGGTTCATCTCGGCGGAGTCTGCGCTCGCGAACGCACGCCGCGGTGGGCTCACCCGGGCCCGCCTCATCTTCCAGTTCGTGCTGCCTGGGATCGCGATCGCGCTGCTGCTGCTCGCGGGAGTCGCCCTCGCCATCGGGTTCGAGCCGGCCGTGTGGGGAGCCGCCACCGTCGTCTTGTTGCTCATCACGTCGGGCACCCAGAGCGCCTGGGATCTCCTCTTCAACTTTGCGCCCGGGGATCGCGAGGCGAACGTCCAGGGAGGGGACAAGTGACACGTCACAAGCGGATCTCGATCGTCATCACCACCGTCTTCGGCTTGATCTACATCGTGGCCAATGCGGGGACGCTGCCCGCCCCAGCCGCCACTGCGATCCGGGCGATCGGCATCCTCGCCGCCATCGGTCTGCTGGTGTCGCTACCGCGTCCCGAAATGCCCGACCCGCCGGGCGTCGGCTTCAGCCGCGCGTACTGGCTCATCGTCGCCGGCGAGATCGTCGTGGGGATCGGCGGGCTCGCCGTGCTCAACAGCGTGTTCGGGATCCAGGATGCCTCGATCGCGTGGATCTCGGTGGTCGTCGGCATCCACTTCTTCGGCTTCTACGTCATATGGCGCCTGCCGATCATGGTCTGGGTCGGGGCGGCGATCACGATATGTGGCACGTTGGGTCTGATCGAGGCCGGACTGGACCAGTCGGCGGCGCTGATCGCGGTCGTAGCCGGGATCCTGCCCGGCGCGGTGCTACTCGCCGGTGGCTACTGGAGTCGCTTCCATCGCCTGCCCGCCGGACCGGCGAGTCATGCCTGACGCGCGGTGGCCACGGCTCTCGAACGAGGCACTGCGCAGTCTGCCCGGCCGTCCTGGAGGGGCATCAGCTCCCGCAGCCCTACCCGCCAAGCGCGACCCGTGTGTGGCAGGTGGTGGGCGGTCTATCACCCGCAGGCTGTAGGACGCTCAGACGGCCAAGGAACTGGAAGGAGGCGCAAGATGGCAGGTCCTGAACCGCAGGTGGAGACCCATAAGAACGGACCCGTCGGCACGCAACAGTCGTCCCCGATCATCTGGCTGAATCTGGGGCTGCGCGCCGTGATGGAGACCGGCATCGTTGTCGGTCTGGCCTACTGGGGGTACCAGACCGGCTCCGGCCCCGTCGCCAAGGTTGCGCTGGCTATCGGGGCTCCGGTGCTGGGCTTCGGCTTCTGGGGTGCCGTCGACTTCCATCAGGCAGGTCGAGCCGCAGAGCTGCTGCGACTCGCGCAGGAGCTCGTCATCTCGGGGCTTGTCGCCCTGGCGGTGTGGAGCGCCGGGCAGCCGTTCCTCGGGCTCCTGCTGGCAGTCATCTCCATCGTGTACCACGCACTGGTCTACGCGACTGGTGGGCGGCTGCTGAAGCCACGCTGACCCGCCCGGCCAGCGGCTTGCGCGGCTTGGCTCGTGTCATTCGTGATGAACCAGCCAGGGAACGCTCGCCGGAGCGTCGGGTCACCCGAGATCCGCACGGAGTCGTCCGCGATCGCGGCCCCCCAGTTGCGTGTCCCACGGGCGATCGGATACAACGCCCGAACGTCGGCCTCGACGTAGACGTACCGATCCCCCGCCAGACACGGGTCCGCGACGCAGACCGAGGGCGCAGCGCCGTGCTCCAGCACCAGCCAGGATCGCCGGACGCCGGTGCCCGTCACGTCGAGGTCGAGGACCACCGTCCGCTCAGGCACCGCTCCGGGGTCCACCCGGTCGCCAAGCCAGCGGATCACGATGTCCGGGTCCCGTTCGGCAATCGCGGGGTCCTCGGGCACGAAACGCAGGGACCAACCCCACAGCCCGCGCAGGACGGGCTCCAGCTCACGGCCGGCGTAGGTGAGGCGATACCCGGGCACGCCGCGGCCCGCCGAGCGATCGCGGGTCACGAGCTCCAGGTCCTCGAGCTTCCGCAGCCTCGCGGCAACCAGGGCCGTGTTCACCGCGCGCAACCTTCGACCGCGCATTCGCCAAGTGGTGCTTGACGGCCGAATACGAGAGGCCCAAGCCGGTGGGCTGCGCCGATGGAAAGCGGTTGCCTGCCCACTACTCGCGTAATGCCGACCACCTAGTGTCCCGCGTCTGAAGAGCGTTGACGGGTGGCGTGGGGCAGGATCTCGTCCGCGGTCTTCGTCCAGACGAACGGGTGGCAGCGCTCGTTCCAGCCGTCGATGAAGGTCCGGATCGCGGTGACGAGTTCCGGGACGCTGTCGAACGAGCCGCGGCGGATGGCCTGCCGGGTGATGATGCCGAAGAACATCTCGACCAGGTTCAGCCAGGACCCCGACGTCGGGGTGTAGTGGAGCGTGATCCGCGGGTGCTTCGCGAGCCACGCCTTGATGTCGTCGTGCTTGTGGGTGTGGTAGTTGTCGACGACGACGCACAGGCGCCTGCGTGGATAGGCCTTCGCGACCCGCTTGAGGAAGTCGAGGGACTCGGCCTTGCCATGCCGGTCGGAGCACCGGTCGGTGACCTTCCCCGTGGCGACCTCGAGCGCGGCGAAGAGGTTCGTGATGCCGTTCCGCTGGTAGTCGTGGGTGGCCTTCTCCGGCAGCCCCGGACGCAGCGGCAGGATGGGGGCGGTCCGGTTCAGCGCCTGGACCTGGCTCTTCTCGTCCACGCACAGCACGATGGCCTTCTCGGGCGGGTCGAGGTACAGCCCGACCACGTCCCGGACCTTGGCCTCGAGCTCCGGGTCGGTCGAGAACTTGAACGTCTCCCGCCGCCACGGCTGCACGTGGTACCGGCGCCAGGCACGCGCCACCGTGGCGTCGCCCACGCCCAGGCGTCCCGCCAGCAGCCGGGTCGACCAGTGCGTCACCCCGAGACGCTCGGGCGGCGGGTCGAGCGTGGCCGCGATGATGGCCGCGTCGTCCACCGTCTTGGGCCGGCCCGAGCGCGGCTCGTCGTCGAGACCCGCGATCCCCTGCCCGGCGAACCGGTCCCGCCACTTGATGACCGTGGGACGCGACACCCCGAGCCTCCGGGCCGCCTCCGATGTCCCCGACCCGTCGGCGCAGGCCAGCACGATGGCTGCCCGCTCGGCATGTCCGGCGGACACCGTGCTCGACCGCGTCCAGCTCGTCAGCGTCATCCGGTCCTCGTCGCTGACGGTGAGCGTGGCTGACTGCATGCCCCCATCATCCCACACCATGTCAACGGACTAATGACGCACGACACTAGCTGGTCGGCCTGAGGGCC
>CAWJKF010000011.1:0-618550 GCA_963843335.1 uncultured Chloroflexia bacterium | reverse complement strand
GACACTGGCAGACCCACGCCTGGCGAACAAGGCCGTCACCACCTCCGGCCATATCGAACGCATCGCGGATCGTGGTCCGCGCAGGCAGCCGCATGCCCGCCCTCGCCACACTCCGCACCCTCCGCAGCGCGGCGCCGCCCTCCACCCACGAGCCCGGGGACCCGGCATCGACCGGGACGGCGCGGAGGGGTGAGGCGGGCCGCTGGACCAGGCGGGTGGCACCCCGCGCGGTGACACTGGCTGCGACATAAGCGATGGAAGCGACCGAAGGTCGCGCTCAGGAGGCCTCGGTCGCCTTGGTCGCTTGTGTCGCCAAGGGGCGTCGGACCGGGACGGTGGGGAGAGGCGAGGCGGGCCGCTCGACCTGGTGTCAATGGCCAAGTGAAAGTCCCCACTGGTGGCCATGAGAAGTCCCCACCCCTCGCGGCGGTCTCAGGGCTTGGTCTGGCGAGCCACCTCCCCGTCGATCGGGCCTCGCTGCATCCGGAGGAGTCTCGCCCTCGGTGACGACCATCGAGGCGTGATGGAGCAGCCGGTCGAGCAGGGACACCGCGGTGGTGTGCTCGGGCAGGAAGCGGCCCCAGGACTCGAACGGCCAGTGGGAGGCGACCCCCAGGCTGCGGCGCTCGTAGGCGGCGGCCACGAACCGGAACAGCAGCTGGCGTGCCGACATCGTCGAGGGGCGCGAAGCCCAGCTCGTCGACGATCACCAGGTCGTGCCCGCAGCAGGCGCTCGATGACCCGGCCCACGGAGTTGTCGGCGAGCCCGCCGGTAGAGCGTCTCGACGAGGTCGGTGCGCCGGCGAAGTAGCGGACCCGGATGCCCGACCTCCACGGCCGCCAGGCCGATCGCCGACGAGGAGGTGGCTCTTGCCCGTGCCCGCGGGACCCACCAGCACCAGGTTCTCGCGTGCGCGGATCCACTCGAGGCTCGCGAGGTAGTCGAAGGTGGCCCGGGGCACGGAGCTCGCGGCGACCTGGAACTCCTCGAGCGTCTTGGTCACCGGGAACCCCGCGGCCCGCAGCCGAGCCCGGGCGTTCGACGCGTCCCGGGAGGCGAGCTCGGCTTCGAGCAGGGTGCGCAGCAGCTCCTCGGGCGGCCAGCGCTGGTCCTTGGCGGTCTGCAGCACCTCGGGGGCCAGCCGTCCGCACCGCGGCCAGCTTGAGCCGTCGCAGGGCGGCCTCGAGGTCGGCCGCCGAGCGGCGGCGCGCTCGCCGCGGTCACCGGGCGGGCTCCATGGCATAGGCGGCGAGGGAGCGGACCGGGACCGCCGGGCAGGCCGCGGTGAGCGCGACCCCCGGGTGCGTGTCCGGCGCTGGACCCCGGCACCGGCGGCAGGATGGCGCGGATGTCGGCGGCCCGGTAGCGGCGATGGGTCGAGGGCACGCTCGAGGGCCGCGAGGAGGGCGTCGCGGCCGTGGGCCCGCTCGAGGTCGGCGATGAGGCCCGAGCTCCGTGGGCAGCTTCGTGGCACCCGGCCGCGGCCGCCGGCGCAGGAACGCCTCGGCCACCGGGCCGAGACCGCAGGAAGGCGATCTCGGCGGGGGTCCGTGGTCGCAGCGCCCGGGCCGGCCTCCGTGCCGGTCGGCCATAGTGCTCGTCGAGGAGGCTCATCTCGCCCGGTCCCACGAGCGCGGTGGCGGGCGATCTCGGTGTCCCGCGTGGCGGATGACGAGCTCCGGGCCCTCGACGACGACCTCGACCCGCCGACCGATGACGGCTCCCCGGCACGCTGTATCGGGCGGAGCCGAAGCGGACCGTGCGCAGGTGGTCGACGGTCCGGGCGTGGACCGACCCGATGGCCGGGCGGAGGGACGGCAGCGGCCGCAGCAGCGTCCGTTCCGATGGCGAGGCGCTCATCGGGCACGGCACTGGTCTCGCTGTGGAGCCGGCCGTTGACCTCGTCACACCAGGCGACCGCCGCGACGTTCGCGGAGGCGACGTCGCACGAACGGTCCGCAGCCGATGACCAGGTCGCGCTTGGCGTAGCCGACCAGGTTCTCGACGATGCCCTTGGATTCGGGGTCCGCCGCCTCGCAGAAGTCGGGCCGGAAGCCGTAGTGGGCGGCGAAGGCGACGTAGCCCGGAGCCGGCACCACGACGTTGGCGACCACGCCGCCCTTGAGGCAGCCCATGCGGTCGGCGAGCACGACCGCGGGCACGCCGCCGAGGGTCTCGAAGCACTCCGCGAGCAGGCGCAGCGTGGTCGCCTGGTCCTCCCGGTCGGCGAATCGGACGAACCGACAGCGGCTCCAGGCGAGCACGGCGCAGAACACGTGCAGCCCGTCGATCGACGCCCCAGTCGATGACCAGGTGCTCGCCGGGCACCGGCTGCCAGGGCCGATAGACCCGGCGCTGGCGGCGATGCTCGGCCTTCGCCTGGGCCACGGCGCGCCGCAGGGTCCGGGCCGAGCCGGTATAGCCCGCGGCCCTCAGGACGGGCAGCAGGCGCTTGGCGCTGATGCGGCCCGTCCGTGGCCTTCACCCTCGTGGCGATGAGCTCGACGTGCGGATCGGTCGCCCTGGGGCGGGGCCGGTCGCTCGGCGGGCGTTCCGTCCCGGCGCTCGATCGACCCGGCGGACGGTCTTGTGGGTCGTGCCGCAGAGCGCCGCGGCGGCGCGATAGCTGCCGAGCTCTGGTACGCGGTGAGGATGTCCAACTGGTCCCTCGCAGTCTTCACAATGGGTGTCGCCTCGGGGTCGCACTGGCGGTGGCTTGACAACACCACTGTGCGTCCCGGGGGATCACCCGGGTGGTAGGATCAGGTCGAGGGGTGGGGACTTCCTGGTGGCCATCAGTGGGGACTTTGTCATGGCCACGGGCACCTGGCACCCTGTGCGGTTGCTTGGGGCGCACTGCTGCTCCTGGATGCGCCGTGACAGGACCGCACCTCGATCATGGTCCGCACGGCGTCCCGGTGATGGCCCCGAGAACGTCGTTGTCTGTGCCGCTCCTTGCTAGCGCAGGACATGCCATCGAGGTCGGCGGCACCGGTGACACCGCCTGCGACAGGGCGACAGAGGCGACATAAGGCGCGCTCGGAGGGCTTCGGTCGCTTTGGACGCTTTTGTCGCCGTGGGCGTCGGGGCAGGCAGATGGACGAAGTCGAGGTGATGGGCAGGTCGAGCGAGGATGCGTGCTGGGCCATGGCGCGGTCGCTGGCCGCCCAGGGGAGCGGTGCGGCTGAGCCGCCAGGGACCAGGCTGGGCTCCGTGGCGGACGACGGCCGGGAAGACGGGCGGTCCTGCTAGCCGCCAGACGAAGATGGCTGAGCCGGGACCACGGACGGTGATCCGGCGGGCGTCCCGACCGGCTGCCACGGCTTCGCCTCCAGGTAGGCGCGGTTGTCCTCGAACGACGCGGTCGTCGCGAGGAGCGTGAGGTGGAGACCGTCGTCCTTGAGCGCCCAGCTGATGGCATCCACCTCTCCCGAGCATTCGTCACGGTCGTAGACGAGCAGCAGGACCTCGCCAGATGCATCGATGTCGGCCGCACAGGAGACGGACACATCCTCGCCGTACTGCACGTCGATGCTCGCCCGTCCGCCCCCGAAGGTCCAGGTGTAGACGCCCGCGCCGTTGCCAGCGGGCGTCGCCCCGGCGGCCTCCAGGTCGTGACTCGTGAGGTCCACCCGCCAGGTGCCGTCCGGAGGGGAGGCGGAGCGTGCCCCGGATGCATCCGGGGACGATGCCACCCCGGGTGATTGGCCCGCAGCGGGGACCCCGCCTCCGACCAGGGCCGCGATGGACATCGCGATGACGACGGCTCGCCGACCGTTCATGGTCCGTGTCCTCCCGGGCTGGCCGATCGTGGGGCCGGACCGGTGCAGGGTCTCGACGTACTGTCGGCTCTCATCTGACGGACGTTTCGGGACCACGCAAGTGTCCGACGTACCCATGCCCGAGTCAATCCGGGGTCCTGCTGCGGGAGGTGCTAGGCCGCGAGCGGTACCACCCGTTCCCAGGATCGACACCGGAGGGGAAGGGGGGTGCGGGCGCTTCGGTACGGCGGATCTAGGGGTCGCCCATGACGACCGCGCCCACCGCGCCCACTGCACCCCCTTCGAGCAGCTGTCGGTCGTCTTGCATGGCCCAGCCCAGACGGTGCCCCACCCGACCGCTCGGTGACCGGACGAGATCTCGATGCTGGTGCCCTCGCGGCGACCGAAGGGCTGACGGGGCGTCAGGGAGTGCCCGCTGGGACCACCGTCATCCTCGATACGAACGTGTACGACGAGGTCGAGAAGGATGAGGCCGCGACCGCCGCGTTCACCGCGCCGGACCGGGGGATGCAGGTCTTGGCGACGCACCTCCAGCGGGATCAGATAGGCCGCGCCCCCCACGCTGGTCGCCTCCTGGCACTTCTGAAGCACACCGATGACGTGGTCACGTCCGGCGCCGTGTGGGGTGTGTCGCGTTGGGGTCACGCGTCATGGGGCCGCCTGGATGAGGACGCCCTAGTCCGGGACATGGTCGGCAACGCGCAGGGAGTCACCAACCGCCTCAAGGATGCGGTCGATGGGCTCATCGCAGCCACGGCTCTCGCGCATCACGCGGTCCTCGTCACGCAGGACACCACGATGACCAAGCGCGCGCAGAGGGCCGGCGTGGACGTGTGGGACTGGCCCACCTTCCGCGAGCGACTGCTGGCAGGGTGACCCGTCAGGCCCCGCTCAGGGGAGGCCACGACGGCGCTCGTCGCACGGGCACCGCGGGCTCTGAACGCCCGCGACGATGTCGGTCACGGCGACGGGTGGGCCTTGACCCACTCGGCCCACTCGCGCTTGTTCTTCTCCATCTCGATCTCGTACCGCGCTCGCTCTTCCGGGGTGGGGCTGGCACCCTTGAACGGGGTGATGGGATGGGCGTCCCACCACGCGATGTCGGCCTCTTGGGCGTCGATGGCCCGCATCTCCTCGGGGTCCATGTCGTAATGGTACGGATCCAGCTGCCCTTACGGGCGGCTCGTCGGTTCGGTCATCGATGCTCGCTCCCCTGGTAGATGAGTCGGAGCATGAGCCCCGGGATAGGCCGCCCGTGCCACACTCACGCCCGCGCCGCCGCCCTCCACCCCCGAGCCCGGGGACCCGGCAACGAGCAGCACCGCGTGGAGGGGCGCGGCGAGGCGCGGGCGCTACATTCCGGCGGTTGAGATCGAAGTGCGGTTCGGGACGACCCGGTGCCTTCACGAGCGGGGCGAGGGTCGCCGGCCGCGGTAGCCAGCCGTGTCAGTGCTGGACGTCGATGGTCACGAGGATGGTGGACGTCGGCTGGGGGTCGCCTAGGAGGGCGTCGGAGGACTGGGGGTCGGGACCGACGTGGGCGTGGGGGTCGCCGTAGCATCCGGGGCCCTTACCAACAAGGTCGCGCGCTCGCCGTGGCTGTAGTGCCCGGGCACCGGATCGCCCGCGACGAGTTCTGCCGGCTCGGTGAAGGTGAGCATGAGCCCGACGGTCGCGCCCGGTAGCACCTGGATGAAGCGCTTCGGCCCGGGCTCGGCCATGCCGCTCTCGCGCTGCCGCATCTCGAGGTCGGTCCCGACGAAGAAGGCGTGCCTGACGGTGCCCGGGTTGGTCACCTTGAAGAGGACCGGGACTCCTACCGTCACCGTCATCGCGTCGGGTGTCATCGTGAAGCTGTCCGAGTACCTGACCACGAGGACCCGGTCGAAGCGCGCGGTCGGCTCGGGGGACGGGGATGGACCAGGGGTCGCGACTGGCGTCGGTGTCGAGGACTGAAGGCTATCGTTCTTGCGCAGGAAGGCCTGGAGCTCGAGCGTCAGGGTGTCGCCAAGTGAGACGACCAAGGGTGACGACGGCTTCTCCATGTCGAAGTCCTTCCACCCGAAAGTGATAGAGCCAGCTATGCCGATGACATCGCCGGTGAGCTTGGCCTTGAGAGGGACACGTACGCCCCTGGTCACGCCGTGAAGCGTCAGGTTACCGATAGCGGTCGCCGAGATCTCCTCGCCATCTGCGGGGATGTGACCCAGCTCGACCGGCTGGACGAGCGTGAACGTCGCGGTCGGGAACCGATCCGTCTCGATGCCCTGCCGTGCGAGCTGAACGTCCCGCTGGGGCTGGTCGCTCACCAGGGTGGTCAGGCCAACAGAGAGGTTCGCCCTTGTGACCTGCGTTCCAGCGAGTGTCATGGTGCCAGTCATGTCCGGCGTGCGACCCACCGCAGTGGACTCGCCGATGCCGACCAGCTGCTCCTGGACGCGATAGCCGGCCCATGACCCACTGAAGTCCTCGGCGGCGTAGTTGAACGAGCCGATGGACGAATCGACCGTCCAAGTGCCGTCCAGGCTGACCAGGGCGGTGGACAGGCCTGGCGCCCGGATGGTCACCGACTGCATCACGACCGGGTCGAGCGCCTTCCCCGCCTGACCTCCGCCGTTGGGCATCGCGGCGATCTTGTCCACGACGTCCATGCCCGAGACCACGTTGCCGAAGATGACGTACGTTCGGTACTGGTCGAGCGCCCGACGGGCGCCATCGTCGAGGACGATGAAGAACTGGAGTACCCTGCGAGTCGGGCTGGGAGGTGCGCGCCATGGCGACGGTGCCCCGACCGTAGTCACCGACGACCGTCTCGTCGGGGATGGTGTAGCCGGGGCCACCGGTCCCGTCGCCATTGGGGTCGCCGCCCTGGATGACGAAACCGGGCATGAGGCGATGGAAGTCGAGGCCGTCATAGAAGCCCGCTTCGGCGAGGTTGATGAAGTTGGTGGCGGCGACGGGTGCCGACTCCGTGTAGAGCTCGATGACGATGTCGCCCAGCTCGGTGGCGATGGTTGCGGTCGTGCCGTCACCGGCCGGCTCCGACATGGCCACGGCCATCGGGGTCGCGTCCGGGGGACCCAGGGTCGGTGTCGGGAGCGGCGTTGGGCTCGAGGTCGGCACCACCGGGGGACTCTGTTCTGGCCCACCGGCCGTGATCTGGGAGCACACGACCCAGCCCCCGTTCTCCTTGACCACGTCCACATCCTCGGAGATGTCCCGGGACTGCCCCAGGGCCGCGATCATCAGGTTGACCTGGTCGTCCGTCGCCTGGCTCCCCAGGAGCTGCTTGACTGGGTCCTTCGCCTTGGCCGCGTCGACCGCGGTCACGAGCTTGCCGGTGACGTGCACGACCGCCGAGTCGCCGTTGATGCTGGCCTGCCTGGCATCGAGGTTCTGGAAGTCGAATGTGATGGCATCCAGGAGCGCTGCGGGGATGCTCGAGGAGGTGCCGGTGATGCCGCCCACGATCGCCTCCCGTTGTGCCGCGCAGACCAGCGGTGGGAGCTTGTCGAAGGCCTTGGCCTTGATCGTGTTCACGAACCCGGTGACGGCGCCCACCGGGTCACCGGCAGGTCCGTTGGCTGGCGGACCTGGCGTGGGTGTCGGGCCAGGTGTTGGCGAAGGACACACGGTCGCCGCTGTCAGAGCGGCGGCGTAGGGGTCGAACAGGACAGCGGGCGTATCGGGCAGCGAGAAGAACGACACCCTGCCGCCGATCTTCGGATCCACCGCCTCCATGGCGCAGTCCCGTGGTGCCGCGATGGCCCGGAGGAACGCCGAGGTGATGACAGCCGTGGCCGCGCTGTCGATGCCCAGCGACGACGCTACGTCCAGCACGGCGGTCATCGAGGTGGGGGTGGCCCGGTCGACCATCACGACCACCTTGGCGAGGTCGTCCGATGGCTCGTAGACGAACATCGTGCCGGACGGGCTCCCGGGCCTCACACCCGTCCACTGTTGCGTGGTCGGGTCGAACGTGAAGGAGTAGCCGAGCGCGATCAACTCCTTGCGCAACTCTGCTCCCGTCGGCCACTTGCCGGCGTCGGCGTCCGCCCCGAGGCCCGCGCTACCCAGACCCACAGCGAGCCACAAGGCGAGGACCAAGAAGGCGATGAGGGAGTTGCGCCGCGCCATGCCCATGACGGTCAGGTTACGCGTCGAGCAGGCGCGCTGTGTCGAGCAGGTGCCCTGTATGGACATGGCCCCCTGCGTGGTGCCGCCGATGGACTGTGGTCAGCGACCCTCAGATGGACCAACGGCATCCTCCTCGGCGGGCGTCCCTCAGCAGTGGACATCGGCGAGTGCCGGGCCCGTTCTCGCCTTGTCAGCGTTGGCTTGGTCGAGGGCTGCCTGTTGCTCCTCCGGCGTCCCGACGCCATGGTCGATGTTCACGAAGGCGTCTCGCGTCTCGGTCATCCACCGCAGCATGATGTTGTATGGCGCCCCGTAGCAGTGCTCGGGCGGGCGGGCCATTAACCAGGCGATCTGGGGGGTCAGGTCAGCCGCGATGGCCCGCGCGGCAGCGGACGCATGCACTGCGGACCCTGTCGCTGACTCCTTGTTCCAGTCCACATCGTGGCCGGCGAATGCGTAAGCCCACTCCGCGTGCGACCAGTCGCTGAACTCCGTCCATCTGGCGTCGTCTGGGCTCGCCGGACTGACGACCCCCCGCGAGCGAGAACCGCTCCGACGACGAGCAGGGTGACCACAGCGAGGATGGCGACGATGCTCTTCGGGGTCAGGATCGGCCCCGACGTTGGTGGTGCCGCGGACCGGTTGATGGCCGAGGGCGTACTTACCAGCGTCCTGCGAGTAGCTGATGGCTCGACCGAGGCTCTCGGCGGAGCCGCCGACCACTTGATCGCCGAGGGTGCGCTGACTGGTCGTGGGACCCCGCGTTGCTCCGTCTGGTCCGTGGATGGCAGGACCGGCTGGCTGGCCTGTGCGACGAATGGGTGGCGACAGAAGCGGCACACACGGGCATCGAGCAGGACCGTCTCTGCGCAGTCGGGACACACCTTGGTCGGCTGTGTCCGTGCCGTGCTCGGCTGCTGCCCGGAGGCTGGGTTCCTCGTACCTCGCCAGATGGCCCTCGCAACCCAGCCAACCGCGTAGTAGAAGCAGAAGTAAGCCGCGACGTCGACCAGGTTCACGCCGGCGTCCCACTGGACGCCGAGGTACCCGTTGTGGATTGCCCACCACTCTAGCGAGACGTACTCGACTACCCGCGTGACCAGTGCCAGCGCCAGCGCGATCTTCGGCTGGGTGAGCCACCGCTTCACCGGACCGGCACCCTCGACGAACGCCCTACGGCACCCACTAGGAAGAGGACCAGTGGCCGCCCATGCCACCCCGCAATGATCCGAGGGCAAGGGTCAACATGACCTCACGCCTCCTATTCGGGAGCGATGCTCACTGACCAGGGGCAGTGGCCTTGCGCCGCGAAGAAGTAGTCGCCTGGCGGTAGGTCATAGAGGTTGTTCGGCCCGTCCGTCCGGTGACGATCTCAGCGGCGACGTCGAACGTGTCGTCCGCGCTCTTGAGGTCGAAGGCGACGAAGCAGCCGGTGCCCCCATCCGCCGACCACTTGACGTGGTAGTCGCCTCCGGCCAGTTGGAACTTCGGAGTGTTGAAGTCACGGACGCCGGAGAACGCACGCGGCAAGTCATTGGTGAGCGCTGATGGCAATCCTGACGCGGGAGGACGTGTGGAGGGCAGTGGTCGTGACCCGATGGGAAGGCCTCCTGCCGCCAAGGATCGGATGCCGAAGTCGACGCCACCGTCGTCGGTGGCAAAAACGCGCACCAGATTGTCTCCCACGGCAAGTACTTCGTCGGTGCCTGGCTTCACCTTCAGCCCCTGTATCTTCTCGACCGCTCCAGGTGCGTAGGTGACCAGAATGTCGTTCCAAACCTCGAGTGCGTCAGCTTGCTCGGCCTTGGTCGCCATCGATAGGACCGAGCCTCCCGAGATCTCATCGAGGGCTGCCTGGGATCCCAGGCAGCCACCGTCGTGACCCCCTGCGAGCCCTCCCATCCAGGCAGGTCAGGTCGCTCGAACAGCACCGGAAAACCGTGTCTGTTCAGTAAGGCCTGGAAGTCCGACAGAGGCCCGAGGTCCGGCGCTGGTGACTGGGCGGTCGCTTAGGAGGGCGCGAGCAGAACGAGTGCCAGCGCGGACAGGGCCATCAGTCGCGACATCGGTGTCTCCCGAACGCGAATCGACCTGACCGTGATCCTAGCACCCGCGAACTGCCAGAGGAGGCGGCGGCCTGCCCCCTGACTGTCGCTACGGACTACCAACAGACGGCGTCGCGCCCGCGTCATTGAGAGCGCGGCAGACGCTTGCAGGTGCCGGTCTTGAGGGATATTCTGGACTGCATCCCAAGGCATACCAGCAAGGTATCAACCCATGACAGACTCCCCGGAGCGACTCATCCCGACCGGTGACTGCTGGTGTGGCTGTGGCGAGGAAGCGAGGATTGGCGCGTTCTTCAAGCCCGGTCACGACAAGGTCGCTGAGTCGGCCGTCATCAGTGTCAGATATGGCGGCGTAGCCCAGTTCCTCAAGGACCACGGCTTCGGGCCGGGCGAACGCAACCCCCGTGCAGAGCTACAGGCTTGGCGGGAGAACGGAGGCAAGATCCGGTGACCCGGCGCAACGCGGGCGAGGGCTACATCCGTGAGCGCAAGCCGGGTTTGTGGGAGGCGCAGTACACCGGGGCCGACGGGCGGCGGCACAGCGTCTACGGCAAGACCAAGCGACTGTGCGGGGTCAAGCTCAAGGCCGCCATCGCCGATGCCGACAAGGGCATCAAACCCGTGAGCCTCGAACTGACCATGGCTGACTACCTGACCGATTGGCTCGAGCATCACGTCAAGCCGAACGTCCGGGCGACCACGTTCGCAAGCTACCAGCACATCGTCGACAGCTACCTCGTCCCGGACCTGGGCAAGATCCCGCTGGCGAAACTGCAGCCGGAGCACCTGCAGCGGATGCTGTCGGGCCTGGGCAGCAAGGGCAAGCGTGGCGCGTTGAGCCCGACCACCGTGCGGTACGCCTACTCCGTGCTCCGCATCGCCCTCGGCCGGGCATTGAAGCTCGGCCGAGTCCATCGCAACGTGGCGACCCTCATCGACCCACCCGCCAAGATCCGACACGAGCTCCGACCCATGGACGGACCCGAGGTCCGGCAGCTCATGGCCGCGGTCGAGGGCCAGCGACTGTCACCACTGTTCCTGACCGCGCTGGGTACGGGCATGCGCCAGGGCGAGCTGCTCGGGCTTCGCTGGCAGGACGTCGATCTCGATGGCGCGATGCTGCTGGTCGCCCATACCCTGCAGCGCGGCACCCGGGAACTGGCGGAGCCGAAGACATCCCGGTCCCGTCGGTCCGTTCCCCTCCCCCGCACCGTCATCGAGGGCCTCCGGGCGCATCGCATCCGACAGCTCGAGGAGCGCCTCGTGGCGGGCAAGCAGTGGAAGGACCGGGACTACGTCTTCGCGGCCGGCAACGGCAGCCCGCTCGACCCCCGCAACGTTCTGCGAGCGTTCCATGCGGCCCTCGCCGCCGCTGGACTACCCAGGCAGCCGTTCCACCACTTGCGGCACGCCTACGCGACCCTGCAGCTCGAGAGTGGCGAGGAGCTCGCCAACGTGTCGAAGATCCTCGGTCACTCGGACCTGGGCACGACCGCGGACCTGTACGCGCACCTGACCCCGACTATCGCCCGGAGGGCAGCGGACCGGATGGACTCGATCCTGGCCGGCTAGGCAGTCTCCGCGTGCTGGGTATCGCGCATCTGGTCGGCCAACGCTTGTGTCACCGCTACGACGTCGAGCGTCGGCAGTACCGGCACGCTGATCCCCGTCATCTTGGACAGCTCGGATACGGCAGCTCGCAGGTAAGGCCACAGCAGAATCATCGCCTGCGTGTCCCCGAAGGACTTCCTCTGGGCCGGCTCGATGTCTTCGGGACTCCGGAATTCGCCGAGCATATCGGCCTTGATGTGGATGGCCGCCCCTTCTCGGAACGAGAAGTGGACCTCGCCAATCAGCCGCATCGTGAAGATCGGGTCCGACCACTCTTCGGGTTGACCCACACCGAGGTCAAGTACGGGGCCGTCCTTGAATTGTTCCTCGTAGTCGCCGCGACGAACAACGGATTCAAAAAGGTAAACGTCCGTAAGCTGAATGGGATAGGTCGTCGACAAGACGCCTGCCGGTTCCTCGGTCATCTCCCGGCGGCCACCCGGACGGCCCGGTTGCCTGCCGTCTCGGCGGTCCTTGTCGTTCCCAAGAAAGCCTTCGTGAATGCCGGGGCACCCACGGGCTCGGGATTCTCTACCCGAATCAGGTGCGTCACGACGGGCTCGTGCGCCAAAGTCCGAATGACCCAGTCACCGGTTCGTGTCTCACGAAGAACGGGCTGTTCGGGGACTCGCTCAGGTCGAAAGACTGGCTCCCAGGTCATTCCTACCGAATTGGCTATGCGATTGAGCAGGTCGACCCGGACTGCGTGGCGTCCCGACTCCAGGCGGGCAATCACTGGCTGGGACGTGCCGGCCCTCTCAGCCAAGTCTGTCTGGGTCAGGCCAAGCTCGGCTCGAATCCCCACAATCGCGCTAGCGACGCGGCGGTACGGAAACTGCGCGTCCATGAGCTCGCGGAACCGGCTGTTGTCCTCTAGACGGCGTCGCAGGGAGCGGAAGCTCATGACTCCTCCTCGTCGCACTGGAGACGACCGCTCTCGATGTCGTCTCGATAGTGGGCTACTACTTTGGTGTGCTGTTTGAGCTCCTTCGTCGGGAGTCTCCCCCTGAGCTTCTTACACATAGAACCGACGTACGCGCGGCCCTTGCCGAACTGGAGGAAGACGCGATGCGAACCGCCCCGGATTTCCCAGAGGTCATGGGGCGTGAGCTTGGTCATCCCCGAGTAGAGGTGACCCAGCGCAGCTAGCTGGTCCAGTTCGTATAGGAGGGCTCTGGCATCAGCGCCGTCGTCGGTCGCCTCCTCGGCATGGGTTTCGAGCCAGTCATAGATGTCAGCTGTGGTGCAGACGTCCCAAGCCGTGGGATTGCTCCTTCCCACTGACGCCATCTTATACCAGAGAAGGTATAACGAGGCGCACTACCGGAAGTACCTGTGCTAGACCCGACGAAACGGTACATGAAACGGTACGGACCAAGACTGCGGCCCCCCTGGGAACCCAGGAGGGCCGACCTTGTGCGTAGTTTCTGGTCGGGGCGAGACGATTCGAACGTCCGACCTCCTGAACCCCATTCAGGTGCGCTACCAGGCTGCGCCACGCCCCGACAGAACCGCCAGTCTATCAAAGGGGATCCAATGCCGGATCCTACCCCTCCCGGAAGACGCACCGGACGCCTGGCCCGCCGGGCGAGCCAGCGTCGGACGACACGACGCCCCGCATCTCAATCGGCCGACAGGCCCGCCAGCTCGTCCTTCCAGGTACGCGAGAGGAGGTCGCGCAGGGACTCCTTGACCGGCTTCGCCGCGTAGAGGACCGCATGCACCTCGCGCGCGATGGGCAGGTCGACGCCCAGCCGATCGGCCAGGGCAAGCGCGGCCTCCACGGTGTAGGCGCCCTCCGCCACACCCGGCAGGGACGCCTCGATGTCCGCCCAGCGACGACCCGACGCGAGCTCCATCCCCAGGCGGTGGTTGCGGGACAAGGGCGAGGCGCACGTGGCGAGGATGTCGCCGATGCCGGCGAGCCCCGCGAACGTCAGCGGGTTCGCGCCCGCGGCGACACCCAGACGGGTCATCTCCGCCAACCCGCGTGTGACGATGGCCGCCTTGCCGTTGTCCCCCAGATGGAGCGCATCGGCAGCACCAGCCGCGATGGCCACGATGTTCTTGAGCGCACCGGCGAGCTCCACGCCGACGAGGTCTCGGTTGCGGTACAGCCGGAAGGAACGCCCGCCCAGGAGGTCGACGACCTGTGCGCCGACCGCGTCATCGGACGCGCCCACGACCGCGCTCGCCGGCAGCCCGGCGGCGATCTCGCCGGCGAGGTTGGGCCCGGAGAGCGCGCAGATGCGGCTCGGGTCGATGGGCACCTCCGCGGCCAGCACCTGGCTCATGCGCAGCAGGCTGCCCCGCTCGATGCCCTTGGCCACGGACAGCACCACCGTGTCCGGCCGGATCATGGACGAGATGCGCACCGCCTCCGCACGCATGTGCGCTGACGGCACGGCCACGACCACGAGCTCCCGCGCGGCCGCCACGCGCCCCTCATCCGCGGTCACCTGCACCTCGACCGGCAAGGGCACGCCGGGCAGGTGACGGACGTTCTCCCGGGCTTCCTCGATGGTCGCCGCCCCAGCCACGGTTCGGGCGACCAGGGTCACGGGCCCACGTCGGGCGAGCAGGACGGCGAGCGTCGTGCCCCAGGCACCGGCCCCGACCACGGCGCGGGCCGGGGTGACGCCGCGCTGCGGGAGCCCTCCGCTCAGTGGGGCTTCCCTCCGGCCTTCCCTTTGCCCTTCACCCGCACCTTGGTGCCGCGTGAGGACGGCAGGCGCTTCCGCGGTCGCGCCTCGAGCTCCACCCGGGACCGTTCGCGGACGATGAGCCGGAGGGGCGTGCCGCCGAACCCGAACGCATCGCGCAGCCGGTTCTCGAGGTATCGCCGGTAGCTGAAATGGACATGCTCCGAGCCGCTCGCGAAGAGCACGAAGGTGGGCGGCTCGATGGACGCCTGCGTCGCGTAGTAGAACTTCGGCCGACGGTTCCGGACCGGCGGCGGGGGCTGCCGAAAGGTCGCATCGTTGAGCACCCGGTTGAGCGCCCCCGTGGAGATCCGACGCCGACGACCGCGGGCGATCTCCACCGCCGCGTCGAGCGCCTTGGTCACCCGCTGCCCGGTCTTGGCGCTCACCGCCAGGATGGGCGCGAAGCCCAGGAACGGCGCCTGGACGCGCAGCCGCGCCGAGTACTCATCGAACGTCCGGTCGTCCTTCTCGACGAGGTCCCACTTGTTGATGACCACGACCAGCCCGACGCCTTCATCGACCACATATCCGGCCACGTGGGCGTCCTGGGAGGTCAGGCCGTCGACGGCATCGAGCACCAGGATCGCGACGTCCGCCCGGCCGATCGCCCGGAGTGCGCGGATGGCCGAGAACTTCTCCGCCGCCGGACCCGCCGCCACCCTGCCCCGTCGGCGGATGCCCGCCGTATCCACGATGCGCACCGGCTGGCCATGCCAGTCGAGCTGGGTATCGATGGCGTCCCGGGTCGTGCCGGGGACGTTGCTGACGATGACCCGCTCCTCTCCGGCGAGGGCATTGAGCAGCGAGCTCTTGCCGACATTGGGGCGACCCACGATGGCCACCCGGGCCATGGCGCCCCGGACCGCATCATCGTCGGGCTCGTCGCTGGACTCGTCGTCGAGATCGCTGTCGTCCGCGTCACTGGACACGTCCGGCTCCTCGGTCTCACCCACGATGTACGGCAGCGGGGCGAACCCTTCCGCCTCCAGCTCTGCGAGCTCCTCCAGGTCCGCTTCCCGTTGCTTGCGTTCGATCTCGGAGGCAGACTCCTCGGGGAGCGCCCACACGACCGCGTCGAGCAGGTCACCGGTGCCCCGGCCGTGCTGGGCGCTGATGGCATAGGTCTCCTCCCAGCCCATCGCGTACGCCTCGGCCGCCTCCAGCTCCCGCTTCTCGTTGTCCGCCTTGTTGGCGACCACGATGACCGGCGCCTTCGAGCGCCGCAGCAGCTCGGCCGCCTCGTCGTCGGCGGGCGTCAGCCCCGACGCCGCATCGACCACGAACAGGATGACGTCCGCCTCCGCGATGGCCAGGCGAGCCTGGTCCTGGACCTTCTCCTCGATGGGGTCGCCGGGCCGTTGCTCCAGGCCGCCGGTGTCGATGACCACGAAGCGCCGGCCGTTCCACTCGGTCGCGGCATACAGCCGGTCGCGTGTCGTCCGGGCCCGATCCTCGACGATGGCCAGCCGGCCACCGACCATCCGGTTGAACAGGGTCGACTTGCCCACGTTGGGCCGGCCCACGATGGCCACCAGCGGCAGCCCGTCGATGGGCAGCTCCCGGGGCTCGCGTCGGTGGGAGCCGGCGTCGTGCCTGGGTGACACTCAGGCTGCGCCGACGGCCGCTGTCGGACGACCCGCGGCGCGGTCGCTGCGGGCCGGACGCCCGATGGAGGAGCTCCGGTACGCCGGGTCCTCCACCTCCGCGATGGCGGCTCTGGCGAGGGCCGTGGCCTCCGCCCGGACCGCTGGGGTCCCGGCCAGCTCACACACACGCCGCGTGACGGTCTCCAGGTCCTCGATGGGTGTCGACGTGCCGCCGGTGATGCCGACGACCCGGTAGCCATCGAAGATGCCGCCGTCCGTGAGCTCCGACGCCCGCTCGACCTGGACCGCGGGCTTGTGCGCGATACCCACGAGGCGGGTCAGCTCGCGGGTGTTGGCGGAGTTCCGGCCACCGACCACGACCATCATGTCCACCTGCGCGGCGAGCTCGATGGTGTCCTCCTGGCGACGGATGGTCACCGGGCAGACCGTGTTCACGATCTTGAGCTCGTGGGCGCGACTGACCATGAGCGCCGCGAGCTTCTGGAACTTCCAGGGGGGCTGGGTGCTCTGGCTCACGAGCGCCATCCGCTTGGTGCGGGGGATGCGCTCCCACTCGTCCTCCTCATCCACCACGATGGCGGCCGGGGCGTAGCCCAGGATGCCCACGACCTCGGGATGGTTGGGTGTCCCCAGGAGCACGATGGTGTAGCCCTCCTCCACGAGGCGGGCGACCTCCCGGTGCTCCTGGACGACCCAGGAGCAGGTGCCGTCGATGACGTCGAGGCCACGCTGCTGTGCGGTCTCCATCACCTCGGGCGTGACGCCGTGGGCGCGGATGATGACGGTGGACCCGGGCTTCGCGGCCTCGAGGCTGTCGATGGTCCGGATGCCGCGGGACTGGAGGTCGCTGATGACCCCCTCGTTGTGCACCGTCTGACCGAGGGTCAGGGTCTCGCGCCCATCCGCCGCCGACGTCCGGGCATGGTCGATCGCCTCACGCACCCCATAGCAGAAGCCGGTGCGTCGTGCGACCCGGACCTGTTCCACGGTTCCCATGACCGACCTAGTATCGCACCCGCCGCGGCTGCCCCCGGATACCGGGCCGGGCTCAGCCTTCGGGGCGTTGCCCGGACGCCACCTCGGGGGGCCCGTCATCGGCTCCCTCGGGCCGGCGCTGACGGGGGTCAACGAGGTCGCTGATGCGCCGCATCACCTCGTCGCTCGCGGCCTGGATGGCCGCCCGGCGAGGTAGGCTCGGGTCGAGCGTGAGCGTGAAGGCTTCCCCGACCCGGAGCGTGAGCCGGGTGCCGATCCGGGGCCATCGGCGGCCCTTGCCCAGCAGCAGGTCGGTACCCGAGAGCCCCACGGGCAGCACCCGGACGCCCTCACGCGCGGCGAGCATCGCGACGCCCGCATGGCCGCTGCCCACGACCCCGGTCGGGCTGCGGGTGCCCTCCGGGAACAGCAGGATCACGTCGCCCCGGTCGAGCACGGCCTTGGTCACGCGGTATGCCTCGACGTCCGACCCGCCCGACCGGACCATGACCATGCCCGAGCGACGCAGGAAAGGGCCGAGCGGCCCATGGAACAGCTCCTCCTTGGCCAGCACCGTCGAGGAGCGCCGAAGCACGAAGCCCAGCCAGCCCGCCACGAATGGCGGGTCGAGGTTGCTCGCATGGTTGGCGACCACGATGAGCGGCCCGGACGTCAGCGACTGGTCCTGGGCCATCCGCTCGAGGCCCTCCGCCCGGACACGTCCCAGGGTCGGTACCAGCACCATCGTCCGTGACGCGATCACCAGGAACCGCTGCCAGGGGCTCCAATCGCCGATGGTGCTCATACGCCGGCCGCCTCCCGTGCCCGGATGAGTGCCACCACCTGGGTGACGGTGTGCTCCAGGCTGTGCCCGTCGGTGGTGATGGTGACCGCGTCCTCGGGCACGACGAGTGGGGCCGCCTCGCGCGAGCTGTCGATGGCGTCCCGGCGCTGGAGCTCCTCGCGGATGTAGCGCGCTTCGGCGCTGCCGGGCTTGAGACCACGTTGCTGGGCGCGCCGCCGTGCCCGTTCGTCGAGGGACACGTGGAGGTACAGCTTGAGATCGGCATCGGGAAGGACCACGCTGCCGATGTCGCGCCCCGCGAGGATGACGCCGGTGCCGGCGTTCGCGCGGGCGATGTCCCGCTGGACCCGGAGCAGCGCGCCCCGGACCTCCGGCACCCGGGCGACGGCACTGACGATCCGGTCGACCTCGGCGGCATGGAGCGAATCGGTGACGTCCACATCGTTGACCACCAGCCGGCTGATGCGCCCGGTCCCGTCGTCGACCAGCGCCATCGCAGGGATGAGGCGGACGAGGCTCGCGGCATCCGCGGGGTCGACGCCTCGGTCGGCAGCCAGCCAGGCGAGCCCGCGGTAGAGGACGCCGGTATCGCAGAAGCGGTAGCCCAGCCGGGCCGCGGCGCCGGCGCCGACCGTGGACTTGCCGCTCGATCCAGGCCCATCGATGGCCACCGTGAGCGGTCGCCGGGTGGCGCCCCGCGGCTGGGCGTCGCCGCCCGACGCGCGGGCTGCGCGGCTCGCGCCGAGGTCCGACGCCAGCCGGTCCCGTTCCTGGGCCGTCAGCTCACGCAGCTCGCCGGGTGCCAGCTCGGCGAGCCGGACGGCACCGATCCGCACCCGCACGAGCCGCTCCACGACGGAGCCGACCTCGCCGAACATCCGGCGCACCTGGCGCTTCCAGCCCTGGGTGAGGACGACGCGGTACCACACGAGCTCCTCGGAGGGCCGGGTGCGGCCAGCCACGGCGGTGACGAGCCGGCGGGTCTCCGTCTCCGTCTGGCGACGCATGGAGACGAGGCGCGCCACGCCTTCCTCGAGCGCCACGCCCCGCAGCAGGGCCTCCACCTGCTCGGTGACCAGCGGCGATCGCACGCCCGCGGCGTACTCCCGCTCGACCCCGTGGCTGGGATGCAGGACGCGCTGCGCCCAGTCGCCATCGTTGGTGAGCAGCAGCAGGCCTTCCGACTCACGGTCGAGGCGGCCGACGGGATAGACCCGGCCGGCGCGCTGGCGGATGTCCCGGGGCACCAGGTCGATGACCGTCCGGTCCGCGTGGCGGTCGGCGACGGTGCTCGTGACGCCGGCGGGTTTGTGGAGCGCCAGGTAGATGTGGCCTGGGCGCGGACCGACGGCCCGGCCGTCGACCGCCAGCACGTCGGTACCCGGCTCGACCCGCTGGCCGATGACCGCGGGCACGCCGTTGACCGTCACCCTCCCAGCCCCGACGAGCGCGTCCGCGGTCCGGCGGGATGCGACCCCGGCGTCCGCGAGCGCCTTCTGGATGCGCACACCGGCCGTGGTCATGCCTCGGACTCGGCCATCTCGTCGGTCGTCCCACCATCGATGTCGTCGGCATCGGGCTCCAGGGCGAGCCGCGCGGCGACCTCTGGGTCCAGAGCCGGCAGGTCGTCGAGCGACGTCAGGCCGAAGCGCTCCATGAACTCGAAGCTCGTGGCGTAGAGGATGGGCCGACCGGGCGTGTCCGCACGGCCCTGCTCGACGATGAGTCGCCGGTGCAGCAGGCTGCGGATGACGTAGTCCGAGTCGACGCCCCGGATGCGTTCCACCACGCCTCGTGTCACGGGCTGTCGATACGCCACGATGGCCAGCGCCTCCATCGCGGCCGGCGAGACGCGGCCACCGTCCCCGCCCACATACCGCCCGATGAGCGGGCCAGCCTCGGGTGCGGTGGTGAGCTCCACCTGCTCCCCGGACATGGTGAGCCGGACGCCACGGCCGCGCAGGGCGACCTCCAGGTCACCAAGGAGGGCGTCGACCCCGGCCGCGTCGATGCCGCACAGCTGCCCGATCTCGCGTCGTGACAGCGGCCGCTCGGCCACGAACAGGAGCGCCTCCAGGTCGCGCGCCTCCACCGGGGCAAAGTCGGATACCGCGACGTCGCCAGTGGCATCGGCACCTCCCGCATCGGCATCCTGGTCCGTCTCCAGTTCCCCCGGCAGCGGCACCTCGCTCACCGAGCGATCGTCAGTCGCCATCGACGTCCTCGTCGCTCGGCATCGCGGCATCGGGCGCGGCCAGCTCCGTGCGCCGGCGGAGCGAGATGGGACCCCACGGCTCGGACTGCTCGACGTGCAGCTCGCGGCCCTTCACCAGCTCCAGCATGGCCATGAAGGTGATGGCCACGATGACCCGGTCGGTGACCCCCAGCAGCAGGTCCTGGAGCACGAGCGCCGGGGCCTCCAGGAGCGCCTCGCGGATGACCCGTGCCCGGTCGACGAGCGTGATGGTCCGGGGCACGACGGTCGGCGCTTCCTCGAGCGGCAGCGCCATCTGGATCGACCGCTCCAGGGCACGGGCAAGGCGCCCAGGATCCATGGGTCGGGGCGGTGGCGCGATGGCCCCAGCAAGCCCGGCCGCCGCGGCCACCGAGGGCTCGCGTCGGAACATCCGGTGCCCGGAGGCAAGGAGCTCGGCGAGCCGTGCGGCGGCGTCGCGGTAGCGCCGGTACTCGATGAGACGCTGGCGAAGCGCCTCCTCCGGGTCGGCGCCGTCGTCGCCGGTCGCCACCGGGTCGGGATTGCGTGGCAGGAGCGCCCGGCTCTTGATGAGGATGAGCTGGGAAGCGACCGTGATGAAGGCGCTGATATGCGGCAGCTGGTCGCCCTCGATGGTCACGAGGGCCTCCAGGTACGATCCGGCGAGCTCCCCCAGCGGCACCGAGAGGATGTCCAGCTGGCGCTGCTCGATGAGCGATAGCAGCAGCGCGAGCGGGCCGTCGAACTCGCCGGTCCGGACGTGTGCGGCCCGGTCGGGTCGTGGGTCATCGGTGACCCGGACGCTCGTGGCACCCCGGACCAGTCGGGGCAGCACGCCCGTGGTGTCGGTGGGCAGGCTGCGCGATCGTGGCGTCGGGATCGAGGCGCTGGTCGGTTGCACCCGGTCAGGATGCCTCGTCCGCGATCCGGAGCCACTCCCCGGCCACCGGGTCGCGCGGCGCGGACTGGTTGCGGATGAGCTCTGCCGTCTCGCGCGAGCAGCCGGCGGCCTGCGCCAGGAGTGCCGAGTCGGAGGGATGGGTGCGGATCCGGTCCAGGGCTGGACCGAACCCGGGCAGCGGTCGGCAGGCGCTCCAGACCCACGCCCCGTAGCGCTCCCCGAGCGACCAGGCCACCCGATGCCAGAGCCGCGTCCGGGGACCCTTGGAGGCGTCGTGGAAGAGACCCGCCAGCAGCAGGTCGGGTGCGTCATGGCCGTCCGCCCGGAGTGCCGCCACGACATCCAGGCCGTGGCGCTGGTCGGCCGGATGCATCTCGTCGAACAGCGTCAACTGCCCCGGGGTCAGCCACCCCACGACCGCCTCGCGTTCGGCGGGCGTCACGCGACCAAAGAGGTGCCGCGCGACCTGCCGGGTCTTGCCGCCCCACCACGTGGCCACGGCTAGTTCAGGCCGAGGAGCAGGTTGACGATCCCCGTCCCGATGGGACCGATGATCCTGGCGCCGCCCAGGAAGATGACCCCGAAGAACACGAGCGGGATGATCTGTGCGTACTGCTGCTCCCATGCCCGGAGCTGCCACGCCATCCGGGGAGAGACCAGCCCGCCAAGCACCTTCCAGCCATCGAGCGGAGGTATGGGCAGCAGGTTGAACACGAAGAGGAACACGTTGATGGTGATGAAGTAATACGGCACGTTGATGATCAGCTCCGCGACCTGGCGCGGCAGGCTGTCCAGGAGCTGCTGGTTCGCGAGCAGGATGCGCAACGGCACTGCGACGATGGCGGCCATCAGCAGGTTGGAGAGCGGGCCCGCGGCCGCCACCCATGCCTCACCTCTCCGACCACCATGGAGGTTCATGGGGTTCACAGGCGTCGGCTTGGCATACCCGAAGAAGAAGCCTGTCAGCAGGGCGCTGATGACCAGCATCATCCCGCCGACCGGGTCGAAATGGACGCGCGGATCGAGGGTCAGGCGCCCCTGCCAACGCGCCGTGGAGTCACCCAGCCGAAAGGCCGCGAGGGCGTGTGAGAACTCGTGGACCGGGAAGCCGATGAGCAGCATGATGCCCACCGCAAGCAAGGCATAGATCGTGGCCTGGTCGAGCGCCATGGTGTCGGCGGCTTAGAGCCGGCCCAGCAGCTCCTGCTTCTTGGCCTCGTATTCGGCAGGCGTGATGGCACTCGAATCGCGCAACGTGGCGAGCTGGACCAGCGCCTGGGTGACCTCTTCGGGCGTCTCAGCCTGGCCCGACCGACCTTGAGCCGAGGCAGGCGCAGCGGGTGCTGCCGCGCTCGCCATGAGCGGTGGTGAGGCCACATCGCTGTAGGAGTGACCATCCTCCAGCGCGTGCTTGGCGGTCAGCATCTGCTTCTTGAACGACTTGGCGTGGTTGAGCATCCGGTACTTGTCGACGGCCACCTCGGCGGCCGTGAGGATGTCCAGGTCGCCGTAGTCCAGGATCCGGCCCAGGAAGTTCTCGTCCAGGATGGCGTCGTTGATCTTCTCCAGGTTCGAGTCCGCGGAGTGCTTGTTGACGATGCCCTCCACCTTCAACAACCGGCGGCTGGTGATGATGTACTCGTCCGTGGTCCAGTGCCACCAGCGCCAGGCGAAGAACAGCAGCCCGGCCACGATGATCACGATGGCACCCACGCTCAGACCGTTGCTGATGTCGTCGCTCCTGCCGCGCCAGAGGACGATGATGAGCAGCAGGATGGCGATGCCCCAGAGCAGGACCGACAGCCGCGATTCGAGGAACAGCGACAGCCAGTGCTTCTTCTCCCGGCGCAGGACGACCTCGCCTTGGGTCAGCAGCGAGTCCGCGTAGGTTCCCATGGGGTCCGGTCAGCCTCCTTGTGGCGTCATGCGCGTGGGTGCGCCCGAGCGTAGACCTGTCGGATGCGTTCGCCCGTCAGGTGCGTGTACAGCTGTGTGGTGGTGATGCTGGCATGCCCCAGCAGCTCCTGCACCACGCGCAGGTCCGCGCCGCCTTCCAGCAGGTGCGTGGCGAAACTATGCCGCAATGTGTGGGGCGTCACACGGCCGCGGATCCCGCCCTGAGCGCCGAGCGCTGGACCACGCGCCACGCCTCCATCCGGCCCATCCGGACGCCACGCGGTGAGAGGAACAGCGGACCACCGCTCCGGCTATCGGAGCGGATCCGCGAGGACTGGCCCGGGGTGGCATGTGGCAACGCGAGCCAACCCGGTCGCACCGTCGTCAGGTAGTGGTCCAGGGCCCGCAGGGCGACGTCACCGACCGGGACGACCCGTTCCCGGTCGCCCTTGCCCACGACACGCACGGAGGCACCGCTCGTCGACAGGTCGGCCAGGTCCAGGCCGAGCGCCTCGCTGATCCGCAGGCCGGAGGCGTACAGGAGCTCCAGGAGGGCCCGGTCGCGGATGCCCACGGGAGTGTCGAGCGTCGTGGCATCCAGCAACGCCGCCACCTCCGCCATGTCCAGCGGATCGGGCAGGGTCAGGACGCCTCGTGGCAGCTCCAGCCGGTCGGCGACATCGACCGGGATGAGCTCCTCCGCGTCACAGAACCGGTAGAAGGCCCGGATCGATGCGGCCTTCCGACGGATGCTGGCAGGGCGGAGCGACGTGGGCGGCCGGCCGAGCGCGGCGAGATAGCCGATGGCCGGGTCGGCGCTGTCGGCCCAGCGCTCGATGTCCGGGCCGCTGCCGGCGAACCCCCGGAGGTCGGTGTCGTAGGCCCGGATCGTGGCTGACGAGAGTCCCTTCTCCACCCGCAGATGGTCGAGATACGTCTCGATGGCACCGGCCATCCCGGGCGGCACCCGCTGGGTGGCTGCGGCGGTCCCGCTCATGCCGAGGCCACCGGCACGTGGGATGCCAGGGCATGCTCCAGCAGCTCCTGGGCCGCCGACCGGGTCGCGTGCGAGCCGCTGGCGCCGCCGAGCATCGCGGCGATCTCCCCGACGCGCGCCTCGCCCTCGAGCTCCGTGACGAGCGTGACGGTCCGGCCGGTCACGCTCCGACTTGGCGATGTGGAGATGGGCGTCAGCGTGCGCCGCGATCTGGGCCAGGTGCGTGACGCACAGCACCTGGTGGTGGCGCGCCAACCGCCAGAGGCTGCGACCGACCGGGTCCGCGGACCGACCACCGATGCCGGCGTCCACCTCGTCGAACACGAGCGTCGGGGTCGTGTCGGCGGCTGCGAGCACCTGCTCGATGGCCAGGGAGACCCGTGACAGCTCGCCACCCGATGCGATGCGGGCCAACGGCCGGGGCGGTTCGCCGGCATTGGGCGCGAGCAGGAAGCTCACCTCGTCCGCGCCGGACGCATCCAGCGCCGCGGGCAGGAGATCGACGGCGAATGCCGCGTCAGGAAACCCGAGCTCGCGCAGGATGACCGTCACGGCGTCCGCGAGGCTCGCGCCAGCGACCCGTCGAGCCTCGCCCAGCGATCGCGCGGCCTCCTCCGCGGCAGCCAGCAGCCGGCTGTCCGCCGCCGCCCGCTCCGATCGCTCCGACTCCACGCCCTCCAGCCGGGCGACCTCGTCGGCCATCTCGGCGGCCTGCGCGAGGGCTGCCTCCTCGCTCTCGCCGTACTTGCGCAGGAGCCCGTACAGCGCCCCCAGCCGTTCCTCCAGCTGCGCCACGGACCCCAGGTCCGCCTCGAGGCCGTCGGCGGCCTGCCGGAGCTCATCCGCGATGTCGACGGTCTCCGCCTCCAAGCCTTCGAGGCGCGCCACCAGCGGCTCCACCCGCGGATCGTGGCGGGCCAGGTCCCGGGCGTCATGGAGTGCCCTGGCGACGATCTCCTGGACACCGGTGCCCTCCCCCACGAGGTTCGCCCGGACGGCCGCGGCCAGCCGGATCGATCGCTCCGCGCCGGTGAGCACCGCCAGCCGGCCCCGGAGCTCCTCCACCTCGCCCGGGCGAGGATCGACGGCGGCGACCTCATCCACCACGTGACGTGCCAACGCCAGCCGGCGTTCGAGCTCCTCGGGGCTCATCTCCAGCGCGGCGAGCGCCTCCCGATTGCGGCGCCACGCGCCGACCGCCTCGGCGACCGCACCCCGCAGCTGCGCGTGCCCGCCATGGGCATCGAGCAGGTCACGCTGCCGGGCCGAGGAGAGCAGCCGCTGCTGCTCGTGCTGGCCGTGGATGGCGACCAGCGCCCCGACCGTGGTCGCGAGGCGCGCGACAGGGACCGCCTGGTCGTCGATACGGGCCACGGTCCGGCCGGTCGCGGCCAGCTCGCGAACGCAGATGAGCGGCTCGTCCGGGTCGCCCTCGTCACCCTCCGGCCGGTCGAAGAGCGCCTCGACCCGCGCCGTTGCCGCTCCAGCACGCACGAGCGACGCGTCGGCGCGACCGCCCGCGACGAGGGTCAGCGCATCGATGAGCAGCGACTTGCCGGCGCCCGTCTCGCCCGTGATGACCGTGAGGCCGCTGCCCAGCCCGACCCGGGCCCGTTCCAGGAGGGCGAGGTCGGTGACCGACAGCTCGAGCAGTGCCATCTCAGGTGGGCAGCAGCTCGGCCTTGCGTCGCAGCAGCTCCCAGAACGGCAGCGCGCCGCGCGGCTCGATGAAGCGGATGGGCTGCCGTCGGGCGGACACCTGGACCTCGTCGCCCGCATGCAGGGGCATCTCCTCGCGGCCATCGATGCTGACCATGCAATCGAAGGCGTCGAGCACCCGGATGTTCACGCCGTGCGCCGGCGAGACGACGAACGTCCGGACGGCCGACAGATAGGCCGCGATCGAGGTGACCACGAGGTTGCGGCTGGTCGGATCGAGGATGGGGCCCCCGGCGCTGAAGGAGTAGCCGGTGGATCCCGTCGGCGAGCTGACCACGAGCCCGTCCGCGATCCAGGTCGCCACGTGCGACTCGTCCACGTTCACCTCGAGCCGCACGACCCGGGCCATCGACGCGCGCACGACCGCCGCGTCGTTGAGCGCGAGATGGCTCACCGCGTCCCGCTCGTCGCCGCCGTGCAGGACGCGTACCTCGAGCATCATCCGCGGCTCGATGGTCCAGGCACCATCCATCAGCTGCCCCAGCACGGCCTCCATGGCATGCGACTCCGCCTTCGAGAGGAAGCCGACCTTGCCGCAGTTGATACCCAGGATGGGCACATCCACCGCGGCGGACCCCTGCGCCGCCCGCAGGAAGGTGCCATCACCGCCGAGGACGACGAGCGCGTCCGTGGTGGGCAGCTCGCTGATGAGCCGGTCCAGGTCACCTGCAGGCGATGCCCAGGAATCCACGTCCCGCACCGAGCACCAGCCCGTGGCACGCTCCCGCAGCTCGAGCGCCTGCTCGTTGGTGGGGTTGTAGGCGAACCCGATACGTCTCATCGGGTGGCTCCGACGGGCTGCGATCCGGGCACCGGGGCGGCGCTCCAGCCGACCGGCACCTGGAGCCACAGGAACCACTCGTGGTTGCCCGATGGCCCCACCAGGGGCGATTCCGTCTCGCCCCGGACATCCAGCCCGACCTCGGTCGCGTGCGCCCGGACACGCTCTACCGCCGCGGCCCGCAACGCCGGGTCGCGCACGACCCCGCCCGGGACCTCCCGGGGGCTGAGCTCGAACTGGGGCTTGACCATGGGCAGGATGTCACCGCCCGGCGCGGTCGACGCGGCCATCCCACGCAGCAGACGGGTAAGGGAGATGAACGAGACATCGGCGACCGTGAGCGACACCGGTGTGGGCAGCACCAGCCGGTCCGTGGCGTCCGGGTCCAGGCGCACGGCATGGGTGCGCTCCATCGAGACGACCCGCGGGTCGACGCGCAGCGACTCAGCCAGCTGCCCGCGGCCCACGTCGAGAGCATAGACACGGCTCGCGCCGCGCTGCAACAGGCAGTCGGTGAAGCCACCTGTGGAGGCGCCCACGTCGAGGCAGACCCGGCCGGCAGGGTCGATGCCGAACGCGTCGAGGGCGCCCGCGAGCTTCTCGCCACCCCGCGATACGAAGGGCGCCGCCTCCACCAGCTCCAGCGGCGTCATCGGCTCCACCATCTCGCCGGGCTTCCGGTCGAGACGGGCCCCGTCCCCGACGCCGACCCGGACGCGTCCCGACATGAGCAGCGCCTGGGCACGGCTGCGCGTGGCTGCCAGACCACGGTCGAGCACGAGCTGGTCGAGACGGACGCGTTTCGGCACGCCGCCATGGTGGCAGGTCGGGCCGCAGGCCGGGCGAGCCCGGATGCAGCGGAGTCTCAGGCGGAGCGGGCCTCCACCGCGGCCGGTGTCCGCGACGGACGGACACCCAGCTGTTCCAGGGTCTCGGTCACCTGCGCGTGGATGCCGTCCGCATCGAGCCTGATCGACCGACGGAGGTCGGTCACCGAGCCATGATCCACGAACCGGTCGGCGGGGATGCCGATGGGCAGGATGGGCACCTCGCGGAGGACCGGGTCCGCCAGCCCCGCAGCCTGGAACGCCTCCATCACCGCGCTCCCGAAGCCGCCGGTCACCGCGCTCTCCTCGAGTGTCACGACGAGCTGCTTGCCACGGCCCGCGGCCGTGATGCGCGGCGCATCCAGGGGCTTGGCGAACCGGGCATCGATGACAGCCACCGACCAGCCCCGAGCCTCCAGCCGATCGGCGACCTCCAGGCCGCGCATGACGATGGGGCCGAAGCCCACGATGAGCAGCTCGCTCCCCTCGCGGAGGGTCTCGCCCACGCCGATGGGCAGGATGGTGGGCTCGACGTCGGGCAGGTCGAACCCTGCGTCCCGCGGGTAGTGCAGGGCGAAGGGATGGTCCTGGGCGAACGCGGTCCGCAGCAGGCTCCGCAGCTGCTGCTCGTCCCGGGGCGAGGCGATGACGAGGTGCGGCAGCTGGCGCTGCGCGGACAACGTGAACATGCCCTGGTGGCTGGTACCGTCCTCGCCCACCAGCCCGGCACGGTCCACCCCGATGACCACCGGCACATCGTTCTGGCAGACGTCGTGGACGACCTGGTCGAAGGCCCGCTGGAGGAACGTCGAGTACAGCGCGACCAGCGGCCGCTGACCCCCAAGGGCCATCCCCGTGGCGAGGGTCACGGCGTGCTGCTCCGCGATGCCCACGTCATACATCCGGTCCGGGAACGCGGCGCCGAACTTGCTCAGGCCGGTGCCGGTGGGCATCCCCGCCGTGATGGCCACGACACGCTGGTCCTCGCGCCCGATGCGCACCAGCTCGTCGGCCATGACCGAGGTGTAGTTGGGCGGCTTCTGGCGTGCGGCGACCCGCTGCGCGTCCGAGAGGGTGGCATCGCCGTCCAGCACCGGATCGCCCTGGCCGTTGAGCACGGTCATGGGCGGCAGCGCGGCGCCGTGGAAGCCCACCTTGTCCGCCTCCGCCGGCCGGTAGCCGCGGCCCTTGCGGGTCCGGACGTGGACGAGCACCGGCCGCTCCATGTCCTGGTAGGCGTCCCGGAAGGTCTGCTCCAGCGCCCCCAGATCGTGGCCATCGACCGGTCCCACGTACGTGATGCCGAGGTCCTCGAACAGCCTGCCCGGCTGCGCGAAGTCGACGACCGCGGCCCGCAGGCGGAGCGACCACTCGTAGGCCGTGGCGCCCACCCGGGGGATCCGCCGGACGGCATCGTCGTAGGCCCGGCGCGAGCCGCGCCAGGTGCGCGACAGCTTGATGCGCGACAGGTAGCGGCTCATGGCGCCGACCGTGGGCGAGATGCTCATCTCGTTGTCGTTGAGCACGATGAGCAGCCGGGTCCCCCGTTGCCCCAGGTCGTTGAGCGCCTCGAACGAGAGGCCGGCCATGAGCGCGGCGTCCCCCACCACGACCGCAACCCGCTCGTGGGTGCCCCGGACATCACGGGCCAAGGCGAGCCCTTCGCCGATGGAGATGCCGGTGCCGGCATGGCCGCCATCGAAGACGTCGTGCGGGCTCTCGGTCCGGCGGGGGAAGCCGCCCATGCCGCCCATCTGGCGGAGCGACGGGAAGCTGGCCTGGCGGCCGGTCAACAGCTTGTGGGCATATGCCTGGTGGCCGGTGTCCCAGACGATGTGGTCCGTGGGGCTGTCCAGCAGGCGGTGGAGCACCACGGTCAGCTCCACGACCCCGAGTGAGCTGCCGAGGTGGCCGCCGGTCTCCGCGACGGTGCTGATGATGGTCCGTCGGATCTCGTCGCACAGCTGCGGCAGCTGTTCGTCCGAGAGCACCTGCAGGTCCTGGGGTCCACGGATCCCCGGAAGGATGGCCAACGCGTTCGCTCCTGTGCTGCCGCGGACGCCCCTCGCGCCACTCTGGGCCACGTTCCGGCCCCTCGCAGCTCGTGGCCGGCGAATGCTAGCGCGGCATGTCCGGACGCGTCAGGGAGACGTCAGGTCTCGTCCTCGGGTCGCAGGTCGAGCTCCTGGAGCCGACCACCCGAACCCTCCACCAATCGCTGGACGCGGAGCTCCGCGGAGGTCAGCGACCGGGCACAGTGCGCATGGAGCGCCACGCCCCGCTCGTAGAGCTCGATGGAGTCCTCCAGCGCGAGCCCACCGGACTCCAGTCGGCCCACGACCGCCTGGAGCTCCGCGAGCGCCTGGTCGAAGGGCATCGCCGCGATCGCAGGGTCCAGGGCTGGGCTGTCGCGCTCGATCATGGCACCGAGTCTGGCACGCGCTCGACGCGCACGTCCAGCGTCCCCTTGGCCAGGCGCACATCGAGCGCATCCCCGACCTCGACCGCGGCCCCGTCGCGGATGATCGCCCCGGTGCGGTCGCGAACGATGGCGTACCCCCGGTCCAGCGTCGCGAACGGGCTCAGCGCCCCCAGGGTCGCCGCACTCCTCGCGAGGTCCGTGCGTGCCCGAGCGATGCGTCCCTGGAGCACCATCGGCAGCCGGTCGTCGAGCCGCTGGAGCCGGCCTGCGTCCGCCGCGAGGCGAGCGGTCATCGCCCGGGTCGCCCGATCGAGCAGCAGCCCGGCCCGCTCGCGCTCGGCCGCAAGGTACGCCGATGGCCGATAGGCCTCGAGGGCGCGCCGCTCGGCGTCGAGCTGCGACCGTGCGGCACCCAGCGAGCGGCCCGCCGCGTTGTCCAGACGACCCCGGAGGGTCCGCAGCCGGGCGTCGAGGTCCACCCGCGACGGGACGCACAGCTCCGCGGCGACCGACGGCGTGGCTGCCCGGACATCCGCCGCGAACTCGGCGAGCGTGACATCGGTCTCGTGGCCGACACCAACGACGATGGGCACCGGGAATGCGGCCACCGCGCGTACCACGACCTCCTCGTTGAACGCCCAGAGGTCCTCCATCGAGCCACCGCCGCGGGCGAGGATGACGACGTCCGCGGCGCGCCCGGTCGTGGCGTCGGTCCAGCGGCCCATCCGCCGGAGGGCCGCCACGATGCTCTCCGGCGCTCCTGGTCCCTGGACCTGGCAGGCGCTCACCAGCACCCGGACCGTCGGCCAGCGGCGGGCGATGACCTTGCGCATGTCGTGGAGCACGGCGCCCGACAGGCTGGTGCAGATGCCGATCGTCCGGGGCCATGGGGGCAGCGCCCGCTTCCGGCCGCTGTCGAACAGCCCTTCCCTGGTCAGCTGCGCCTTGAGCGCCTCGAACCGGAGCGCGAGGTCGCCGAACCCGGCGGGCTGGAGCGTGTCCACGTACAGCTGATAGACGCCCTGGGCCTCGAACACGTCCACCCGGCCGTGCGCCACGAGCCGCACCCCGGTCCGCGGCTGGAACGGGATGGCCATCCGGTCATCCCGGAAGATCGATGCAGCGGACCTGCGCCCGCTCATCCTTGAGCGTGAAGTAGCAGTGGCCCGCGGAGCTGATGCTCACCTGGCCGACCTCGCCCTCCACCCACAGGTCACGGAGTCGCGGCGCGTCCCGGAGGGCGTCCTTGATATGCCGCGTCAGCTCCCCGACCGCGAGGATCCGAGGCAGCTCCCGCTCCGCGGCGGCACCTGGGTCCGACGGCGTGCCCTGGCGGCTGGCGGCGGTCGATGGCTCCCCCGATCCCGGTGATCGTGGCGCGCGGGCGCCGGACGCGAGGAACTCCTCGAAGGGCAGCCACGCCTGCTCGTCCGCAGGGCGACTCACGCTAGTGATGCCTCGCGCATCCGCCCGCGGGCCCGGGTCAGACCCGTGTCTGGTACTCGCCGGTCCGGGTGTCGACCCGGATGACGTCACCCTCGACCACGAACAGGGGCACCTGGACGACGAGGCCGGTCTCCAGGGTCGCCTGCTTGCGGGCGCCCGTCGCGGTGTCACCCGCGAAGCCGGGTTCTGCCTCCGCGACCCGCAGGTCCACCGTGATGGGCAGCTCGATGCCGATGGTCTCGCCCTCCCAGCTGGTCCGGTCGAGCTGCATCCCGTCCACGAGGTAGTTCGCGACGTCGTCGAGCTGGGCGAGGCTGAGCGAGAACTGCTCGTAGTTCTCGAGCTCCATGAAGTGGAAATCGTCCCCGTCCCGGTAGAGGAACTGGACGGGGCGCTTCTCGAGGATGGCCCGGGGCCATTTCTCGCCGGCCTGGAAGCTGCGCTCGACGGTCTGTCCACGACGGATGTTGCGGAGCTTGATCTTCACCTGGGCCGAGCCGCGGCCCATCTTGATGTGCTGGTAGTCCAGGATCTGCCAGAGCTCTCCGTCGAGCTCGATGGCGATGCCCTTCTTCAGGTCCCCGGTGGAGATCATGAGTCTGGTGTGCTCCTCGAGTGCCGGTCCGGCATCGCTGCGATGCGGCCGATGCCGTGTGGTTGGGCGCGGGCGACTCGGGGCCGGGTGCCGCGGAACGGGATGTTCGACGGAGTGTACCGGAGGATGGCCCGCCCACGGGCTGCCGGCATCACGTCCCGGCTCAGGCGCCGACGACCATCACGCCCCGTTCGAAGCCCGTCAGGCGCTCGCACCGACCGACGCCCGGATCGAACACCACGAGGTCCTCGATGCGGACACCGGTCTCGCCGTCGAGGTAGACACCCGGTTCGACGCTGAACACCGTCGGCCAGGGCACGGGCCGTTCCGGTGCCAGCCGACCGAGCGAGGGCGCCTCGTGCGTGGCCAGGCCGATTCCGTGCCCCAGGCCGTGGCCGAACCGCTCGCCCAGACCGGCGCCCGTGATGACCTCGCGTGCCGCGGCATCGACCGACCGGTTGCTGGGTGTCTGACCCGTGGTCGCGGCCTGCAGCAGGAGGTCGAATGCGGCCTCCTGTGCCCGGGCCACGAGTGCATACAGCTCCAGGTCCCGGCCGCTCGGCTCGCCCACGAACAGGGTCCGGGTCATGTCCGAGCGATAGCCACACACCTGCGCCCCGAAGTCGAACAGCAGCACCTCGCCGGCCGCCACGGGCCGATCCCCCGGAGCGCCATGAGGCAGCGCAGCGCGTGGCCCGGCAAGACACGCGACGTCAAAGGCGAGGGCCTCGGCACCATGTGTCCGCATCTCCCACTCCAGGGCCAGCGCCAGTTCGTGCTCCGTGACGCCAGGCCGGATGCCCGACAGCAACCGCTCGAGGGCCGCGTCGGCCACCGCGCAGGCGGCACCGATGCGCTCGATCTCGGCCGGTCCCTTCACGGCGCGCATCGCCGCGATCCCGTCCCCCGCGGCGACCAGTTCCACATCCGGCGCCGCGGCCGCGAGCTGGCCCCACGTCGCGTGACTGACCACCGATGCCTCGACCGCGACCCTCGCCACGTGGCCGGCCCGTCCGCCGCTGATGGGTCGCAGGCTCGCGAGCAGCGCCGGCCAGCGTGCGGGCAGGTCGTTGTAGACCGCCTCGATGCGGGAGCCGGGGCACTCCCCGGTCGCCTGGACGCGGTACCGGGAATCGGCCAGCACGACCGTCTCGTCCGCCGACACCAGGAACTGCCCGGAGACCCCGGCCACCCGCTCCTCCCCGGCTCGCAGCCGGAACCCGGTCAGGTAGCGGGCGTCCTCCGGCTGGGTACCGAAGTAGGCGTCGATGCCCGCCGCGGCGAGCGATCCACGCAGCCGCTCCAGGCGGGCCGGGCGGGCGAGCGCATCGGCGGCCAGCCAGCGCTCGACATCATCGGGCCCTGGTGGCGCGGTGGCAGCCACGGCGATGGTGGAGGTCGCCACCTACTTGGCGCAGGAGTTGATGTTCTTGCGCTGCCCCGCGAGGGTCTTCGCGAACAGGTGCGTCTGCGATCCCTTGCAGGCGTAGAAGTAGAGGTTGCCGGCCTTGGTGTCGGGGTTCGTCGCTGCCCGGATGGACGAGATCGTGGGCGAGTCGATGGGCGTCGGTGGCAGCCCTTCCGTGAACCAGCTCTGGTAGCCCATGAGGTCGGGAGCCACCTTGACCTTGCTCAGGTCCGCGAAGCCGGTCAGGCCCCAGAACCGGTACTTGGGCCACTTCGTGAAGGCCTGCTTGCGCAGCTTCGTGCCATCGTTGGCGTAGATGACCGTCGGTTCCGAGTTGAGCAGCCGGGTGCCGCCCAGGCCGTCGAGGCGGTTGGCGTAGACACCCGCGACCTTGGGCTTCTCACTCTCGACGGCCGTCTCCCGCTCGACGATGCTGGCGAGCTTGAGCACGTCGTAGAAGTCCTTGCCGCTCCCCTGGATGTCGGCGATGACCGCAGGTCCGATGTCCGTCTCCCAGCGGGTCAGGAGGGTCCGGACCAGGTCCTCCGCCGCGATGTTGGCATCGACCTTGACGAGACCGAGGCCCATGAAGCCCTCCAGGCTGTTGCCGGCGGGCAGGACCTTGAGCCACGGGAACTCGGTGCGCACCCAGTCCGGCGGGTGCGTGACGAGCTCGTAGAAGTCCGCCGCGTCCATGTCCACGGGCACGGTCTGCAGGTACGCCGCGATCTGCTCCAGCCGCAGACCCGGCCGGAGGTTGAGGAGCACCTGCGTCGTGACCGGATCAGGTGGCGACTGGAGACGGGTGACGATCTCCTGGGGCGTCATCGACGGAGCGAGGTTGAAGGTGCCGGTGTGAAGCTTGCCGTCGACCCCCTCGGTGACCGCGAGATAGGTGAACGCGAGGGCATCGGTGATGAGGCCCTGGCTCTCCAGGGCGCGGCCGATCTCCCTGACGCTGTCGCCCCCGCCCACGGTGAACTTGACGGGCGTGGCGCGGGTGCTGACGGGCGTCGTCAGCTTGTCCCCGAGCCGGTCACGAACGACATCCGGGATCATCGGCAGACGCATGACCTGAGGATTGGACCGGGCCAGGTCGTACGCGGCATCGCGCAGCCGCGGTCCCGCCAGCAGCCCGCCACCGACGATGATGGCCAACATCAGCAGGACGAGGAAGACGAGGCCTCGCCACGGGCCGCGGGGTCGTGCGCGCTTGAGCCCTCGCAGCTCGCTGCTGCTGATGCTCCCCTGGCGCTGCACGTGGGTCCCGGTCACCGCGTCGGTCACGGCGGGGTCCCCTCTGCCGGACGCGGTCACGGTCGCACCGCGGTCGGGAGGGTCCCCGACGCGCTCCGGGCATCGATGGCTGCCTGGGCGATGGCGAGCGCGGCCTCACGGTCGACGCGGGCGCGGTAGGCGCGCATGGCGGATGTGGACGGAGGACCACCTGAACGGCCCCGGGCGGGCGATCCGATGCGTCGCTCCGCCTCCTGGCTCGTGTGGCGCTCGTCCTGCCACGAGACCCGCAACCCCGTGAGCGGCACCACGGCCGCTGCCCACTCCCGGGTGCTGGTCGCCTGGGGCCCTTCCGATCCATCGAGCGACAGCGGCAGGCCGACGACCAGCTCCTCGGCATCGTGCTCGACGGCCAGTCGGCTGAGGCTCGCCGCATCCCGGGGGATGTCCCGTCGCACGAGCGTCACCAACGACCGGGCGTGGCCGGTGACGAGGTCGCCAAGCGCGACCCCGATCCGACGCGTGCCCAGGTCGATTCCCAGGATCCGGCTCACGCGATATCCAGGCCCTGGCACGCGACGACGCCGCGGACACCCCGACGGCGCGCGGACGATATCGAGATCCGGATGGGATGGGTCACGGCGCTGCGCTCCCGGCTGGCTGCTGGTTGACGATCAGGCTGATCCGCGCGGGATCGTCGGGGAGGGTCGGCAGGAAGTCAGGCGACAGGCTGATGGTCGCGCTCCCGTACTCCTTGAGTATGGACTGTGCCTGCGAAATGGTCTTGCCGGCGAGGAGGCGCTTGAGACCGGGCTTGTCGATGGTCTGGTTCAGCGCTCGTCCTGTGGCCGTCGCGGACCACGACCCGGGGGTCGGACCGGCACCCTGGAAGGTGACCGCCACCGAGTCCGGCAGGAGGTCCGCGCCCGCCGGCATCTGGCGCTCGAGGGTCGCGACAGCCACCTGCTGCAGGGCTTCCCTCGTGACCGCGAGCACCGTTCCGGTCGCTGTGGCACTGATCTCGAGCGGCTGCTCCGTGTATTGGCCCACCAGGTCCGGCGCCAGGGGGTTCGTGGTCGGGGCACTGATCGCGGCGCTGCCCGGGAACGCCACCTCATCGGGCGACAGGTCGGGCGGGGTGAGCGCCTGCCGCGACAGCTCGGCGGAGAGCTGGCCACTGAGGAACGCCGATGCGCTGTCGAAGTCCGATTGCTGGATGACATGACGCTGCTCCAGCGTGCCGCCGCTCGTCGGCTCCTTGTTGGTGACCGTGCCGCCGGGCATCGACGCGGCCAGGTCCGGGTCCATGACCGTGATGGTGTGGGCCGGCACGTCGCCCTGCTGACCCAGCTCCGCCGCGGCGACCTCGACATCGATGGGCACGCCGGGTGGCAGCTCGACCGCCGCCTGGGTCAGGAACTTGACGCCGCTCGCGGTGCTCACCGTCGTCTGGTCGCTCACGGGCACGGTGCCCAGGCCATGGTTCGTGAACGTGACCGTGCCCCTGGCGCGCTGGCCGACCTGAACCACCCCGGTCGCGTCGATGAGCCCCTTGGCCGTTACCGGGAAGCTCAGCAAGCGACCCGCGACGACGCCGCTGCCAGGATCGGTCGTCTGGCCGTCGGCCGTGGTCATGGTGATGGTCGCCGGCGGTACCGGGCTGGCGCCCTGGGTCAGGTCGACGGTCGCGCTGCCGCTGACGTAGACCCCATACAGGCCGCCGCCTCCGACCAGGGCGACGAGTGCGACACCGGCGCCCATGAGGGCCACCCGCCGCTTCCGGCTCCGGGGTCGCCGACCGATGGTGGGCGCAGGCGCCTTGCCGGCGCGGCTGGCGCGGGCATCCGGCGTGCCGGTCAGGGAGGCGGCAGGACCGGGCGCCGTGCTCGTGGTCGCCACCGGGCTGCCGTTGATCGCGGCGCTCGTGGCGGCGTCGGTCGGGATGAGGCTAGTGGTCGGCGCGGCCTCCGACTCGGACACGGTCGCGAAGACGGCCAGACCGGCCGATGCCGCGAGCGCACGTACCTGGGCGTCACCGCTGACCAGCGCGATGCCCAGGCCACGTGTCTCTGCCTCACGCGCCAGCAGCCGGAAGTTGATGCGTCCCGTGCCGATGCGCGAACCGGGTGGGACGACGAACACGACCCGGTCGTCCTTGGCTGCTCGCAGCCGGGCGACCGCATCGGTGATCTCGTCGTCCAGCTCGAGATACCAGACGCTCATCGGGCGAGAGTGTGAACTAACCGCGGCCCGAGCGTCGATCGGCCTCGACTCGAGCACGCCCCGCACCACCAAGAGCACGGGCGCCCGTACCTGGGCGGACCGTCCACGGCCCGCTCCGAGCGCCGCCTTACAGCGTCACGGTGCCATTCGGCACTGTCGCGGTCGTGCGGGTCCATGTTCCCCTGCGAGACGGCCGTGGAGGGAGGACGTCGGGAGGTCGCAGCCGTGTTCTGGGCACGTGCTCCCTCCCGGGCGTTCCTCCATCCCGCGACGGCTGACGCCGCGCGTCCAGCATGGAGGCTGAACGCCGGCGGCCATCAGGTCAGTGGATGTTGACCAGCACGTTGAGCGCACGCTCCTGAAGGATGCAGCCCGCATACGAGGGCGTGATGTACACGTTGACCGTGTGGTACCCGGAGCCGACGCCCGTCCGGTACGCCGTCATCGCCGCCGAGACCGCATCCGGCTCCGTGGCCGTCGCGCCCCCCAGCAGCTGCTGGAGACCAGGCTTGAACTTGCCGGACGGCGGTGCGTTATCGAGCGTGATGGTGCCGAAGCAGTAGGCGTACGTGCCGAGGTTGTGGTGGATCGACGCCGAGAACGTGGCCTGGATGTCGGCGTGCTTGCCCGACGGGACCTTGATCGAGACGTGGAGCACGCGCTTCACATCACTGTCGACGGACACCGATGTGGTGCTCGAGGTGGACGCCATGCGCACCGTGCCGGACGGCAGCAGGCTGCTGATGGTGCTGCTCCCGGCGAGGGCGCCAGCACCAAGCGATGGCACGGCTACCAAGACGCCGAGGAGGACGAGGTGACGCATCGTCACCTTGGTATCGAGGAATCCGAACACGGGGCACCCTCCACCGATGGTCGCCGTGTCCAGGCGCGCGCCCGGGCTACGGTCCCGTGAGTGTGGGCCTCGACGTCAAGGACGCCCGCCGACCCGACCACCAGGTGCGACGCAGGAGCTAGACGCGCATCCCGCGCAGGACGCGCTTGAGCGCGGCGTCGAGCGGCTGCTCCGGGCTGGTCAGCTCGATGGCCTGCCACGCGAGCGCCATCGGCGTGACGTCCTGCTGATCGACGAGCTTGCCCGTCTTGTCCGTGACACCCTGCACCTGTCCGGGCTCGATGATGGACACCGTTGGCGGGCGCACGAATGGCAGCTCCCGGGCGAAGTCCTTGTCCCGCAGGGCGGCGGCCAGCTGGGGCAACCGCGAGCCACCCCCGCACAGCTCGATGCGCGCTGGCAGCTGGCCGTGGCGCCCGAATTCCTCGAGCACCAGCTCGACGCCCGCCGACCAGACGGAGACGTCCTCGTCGATGATGGCCGCGATGGTCTCCCGGTCCTCCACGGGCTGGTCGGTCGCGAACGCGATCTTGGCCGCTTCCGCGTCCGGGAACGGGAGCTCCAGCCGGTCGGCGAGCGACTTGGTGAACGCCCGGCCACCGAGCGCGAACATGCGAGTGCCCTCGACGCCGCCCTGGCGCACGAGCGCGATGTCCGTCGTGCCGCCGCCCACGTCGACGAACAGCGCCCCCGCCGGCCCCAGGTCCTCCGTGTTGATGCAGCGAGCCACCGCGTACGGCTCCGCAACGACCGCCATCAGCTCGCGGCTGAGCTTCTCCGCCACGGTCTGCAAGGCGCCCAGGTGGATGAGCGGTGCGAAGGCGTTGAAGACGCTGATGCGCACGTGGCGACCCTTGAAGCCGACCGGGTTCGTGACCGGGTAGCCATCGATGGCCGATCCGGTGACCGCGGCGTGGACGAGCCGGACATCGACGCTCGGCAGGCCGGTCTCCCAGGTGATCGACCGCTCCGCCTCCAGGAGCGCTTCACGCTGGACCCCCTCGATGAGCCTGTCCAGCTCCTGCTCGGTGATGGGTGCGTCCGGCCTGCGCCGCTCCTGGCTGTGGCTGGTCGTGAAGCCCTTCACCAGCTCACCGGCGATGCCGATGATGACCTGGCTCGGGTGGATGCCCGCGGTGACCTCCGCCTCGCGCAGCGCCGAGCGGCAGTTCTCCACCACACCCCGGATATCCGTGACCGTGGCCGCCTGCATATGCCCCAGCCCCTGTCGGGTCCGACCGGTCCCCGTGACGATGCCCTTGCCGTCCTCGATCCGGAACACGAGCGACTTGACGTATTCCGTGCCGATGTCCAGCGAGGTGCACATCGTGGGCACCTTGCCATCGTCGCGGCCCCGGATGCGGCGCAGGAATGCCATCGGTCAGCCCGCCCGCGGACGGTGGACGATCGGGCGCTCAGCGTGCAAGATGGGCCTCGATCGCGGCGAGCGCGGCGGGGATGCCGGACTGGCGTGTCCCCTTCCCCTGGGCCATGGTCGGCCGGCCGCCACCCCGGCCGTCGAGGGCAGGCATGGCCGCCCCGACGAGGTCTGCGGCGGAGACGCCCCGGGCGACGATGTCATCACTGACGGTGACCCAGAGCTGCGGCGTGGCATCGTCCATCACGAGCACGATGATGCCCGAGCCGAGAGCGCTGTGGACGTCCTTCGCGTAGGCCTTGAGCTCCTCCATCGACGCGAACGCGGCCGCCAGCGACACCAGCCGCACGCCACCGACCTCGCGTGCCGAGGCGGCCAGCTCCGACGGCCGCGGTCGACCGCCGGCAGTGGCGCCCGCCTTGAGCCTGCGCTCCAGCTCTCGTACCCGGCCCTGGAGCTCCTCCACCCGGGCGGGCAGGGCATCCGCGGTCTGGGCACCAGCCACCGCGGCGGCTCGCTCGAGGGTCTCGAAGCGCGACTGCATGAGGGCGTCCGCGGCGACCCCCGTGACCGCCTCCACGCGGCGCATGCCGCTGCCGATGGACCGCTCACCGGTGATGATGAAGCCGCCGATCTCGCCCGTGTCATGGCAGTGGGTGCCGCCGCACAGTTCGAAGCTGTCATAGCCCTCCACGCGGATGGTGCGCACCAGCTCGCCGTACTTCTCGTCGAAGAACGCGTCGGCGCCCCCGTCCACCGCTGCCTGCATCGACATCACCTCGGCCCGCACCGGATGGTCCTCGCGCACCACGGTGCGCACCTCGTCGGCGATGGCGCGCCGCTCATCGTCGGTCAGCGGCCGATCGAACGGGAAGTCGAAACGCAGGTAGCCGGGCGCCACGAGCGAGCCCGCCTGGCGCGCGGACGGCCCGACGGCATTGCGGATGGCGCGGTGGAGCAGGTGGGTCGCGGTGTGGTTGCGCATCGTGTCGGCCCGGCGGACGGCGTCCACCACCGAGCGAACACGCTGACCGACCTCGATCCGGCCGTGGAGCGTGCCTCGGTGGACGATGAGCCCACCAACGGGCCGCTGGGTGTCCTCCACCGTGAACAGCAGCTCGTCCGTGGCCGCGTCCCGGATCTGGCCCGTGTCCCCCACCTGGCCGCCACGCTCCGGCGTAGAACGGCGTCTGGTCCAGCACCAGCTCCGCGGCGGCCGCGGCATCGACGCGCATCTCGACCTCGGGACGGGCCTCGAGGTCCTGGTAGCTGGTCCCGTCACGCACGATGGCCACGACCGCGCCCCTCCGCGGTCGTCGTCTCGTAGCCCAGGAACCGGGTGTCGCCGCCCGACCGCGCGATGCCGTCGTACAGCGAGGTCAGCTCCGCCTGACGGCTGAGGTCCGCCTTCCGGCCCGACCGTGACCGTTGCCGCTGCTCCTCGAGCGCCGCCTCGAAGCCGGCCCGGTCCACCCGCACGCCGTACTCGCCCGCCAGCTCGACCGTCAGGTCGATGGGGAAGCCATAGGTGTCGTGGAGCCGGAACGCGATGTCACCCGCGAGCACGGGCGCGTCCTCGGGCAGCGTATCGGCGAGGCGACCGATGATCCGCTCCGCGCCGGTGAGCGGGATGAGCGCCTCCTCCAGGTGGATGGTGCCCGCATCGAGGGTGCGCGCGAAGGCCGTCTCCTCCCGCAGGACGCCGCCCAGGATCGCCTCCCGACGCTCGCGGAGGATGGGGTACGCGTCGCCCATGATGTCGATGACGACGCTCGCGGTCTCCACCAGGAAGGGCTCCCGACGCCCCAGCAGCCGGCCGTGGCGCACCGCACGGCGCACGATGCGCCGCAGGACGTAGCCCCGACCCTCGTTCGAGGGCAGGACGCCGTCCGCGATGAGGAACGTGATGGCCCGCGAATGGTCCGCGATGACCTGGTAGCTGAAGCGCTCCTCCTCGAACGCGTCCGGGTCATGACCCAGGAGCTGCCGCATCCGGCCGAGGATGGGCGTGAACAGGTCCGTGTCGTAGTTGGTGTCGACGCCCTGGATGACGGACGCGAGACGCTCCAGGCCCATGCCCGTGTCGACGCTCTTGAACGGGAGCGCCGAGCGCCCGCCGGGCTGCTGGTCGAACTCCATGAACACGAGGTTCCAGACCTCCAGCCAGCGCGGGCAATGCTCGCTGTGGTCCGGGATGCACTCGGGCCCCTCGGAGAGATGCGCGCCTCGGTCGTAGTGGATCTCGCTGCACGGCCCGCATGGCCCGGTCTCCGCCATCCGCCAGAAGTTGGCGTCGTCGCCGTTGTCGACATCGCCCCAGCGAGCCATCCGCTCCGGCGGCAGGCCGATCTCGTCGCGCCAGATCGACCACGACTCCTCGTCGTCGGTGTAGGTCGTCGCCGCCAGCCGCTCGGCGGGGATGCCCAGGTCGCGGGTCAGGAACTCCCACGCCCAGCGGATCGCCTCGCGCTTGAAGTAGTCGCCGAAGCTCCAGTTGCCGAGCATCTCGAACAGCGTGTGGTGGCGGGTCGTGCGGCCCACCTCCTCGAAGTCGTTGTGCTTGCCGGCCACCCGCAGGCAGCGCTGCGCATCGACCGCCCGGCTGTATGACCGCTGCTCGACACCCCGGAAGACGTCCTTGAACTGGACCATGCCGCTGTTCGTGAACAGCAGCGTCTGGTCACCCGCGGGCACCAGGCTGGCGCTCGGCACGACCATGTGGCCACGCTCGGCGAAGAAGTCGAGATAGCGGGCGCGGATCTCGCTCGCGGGCAGGGGCGGTATCCGGGCGTCGGTCGGCGCCCGGTCAGGGTCGTGTGACATCAGCGCGAGTGTACCCAACGCGCTGGTCGCAGGGACCGAACGGCCGTTCACAGCCCTCCCGGCTGGTCGCGGGGGGCTGACCCGACCGGTGACGTCTCAGGCGCTTCTCACGCCCGGCTCACATCATCCTCAGCCAGCAGCAGGCACGCGACGACCACGCAGGAGACGACCATGGACCACCGACCAGCTCCCGGGTACCACGTCGATGATGACGACCTGCCGGTCGGCCGGATGCTCAGCCGCCGCGAGGCGCTCGCGCTGCTGGGCGGTGTCGGCGCCGCGGTCGCGATCGTGACCAGGGCGCCGGCCGTACTCGCCCAGGCGTCGAGCGCATCACCGTCCGCGGGCGCCGCGGCGTCCGCCCTCCCCTCCTGCGTCATCCGGCCCGAGCTGACCGAGGGCCCGTACTACGTAGCCGACGAGCTCGAGCGCTCGGACATCCGGGTCGACAGCGCGGACGGCAGCATGCGACCAGGGGCGCGTCTCGACCTCACCTGGCTGGTGTCGAAGATCGACAGCACCGGCTGCGTGCCCCTCGAGGGCGCCGTGGTTGACCTCTGGCATTGCGACGCGGCGGGCGTCTACTCCGGGGTCACCGACCCGAGCTTCGACACCACCGGCCACGACTACCTGCGGGGCGTGCAACGGACGGACGCCACCGGGGCGGCCACGTTCACGACCATCTACCCCGGCTGGTACCAGGGCCGGACGGTCCACATCCACTTCAAGGTGCGCACCGACCCGGACGCCTCCGCGGGCACCGAGCTGACCTCCCAGCTGTTCTTCGACGACATCTTCACCGACGGCGTCTTCCTGGCCGAGCCGTACGCCAGCAAGGGCATCCGGACCTTGCGCAATGACGGCGACGGCATCTACCAGCAGAGCGGCGGCCAGACCCTCGTGACCGTGACACAGGGTCCCGACGGGTACCTGGGGTCGTTCGCGATCGGGATCCAGCTGACCTGACGCGGCGGGTCAGTCGGGCTCGTCGCCGGTGATGGCGCGCCGCAGCCGGTCGGCGCCCGATGCGATGCCACCCCCGACCATGCGTGCCGATCGCTTGACGCCCGTGACGGTCTCCGCCGGACCACGCACGATCTCATTGACGGAACCAGAGAGCCCCCGGACCGCGACCATGGTCGCCTCGGCCTCGGTCGCGAGGCCCTCGAACGTCGCCAGGGCGCCGGCGCCCTCGCCGGCCAGCTGGTCCATGCTGGCGGCCGCGCGCTCGATGGCCGCGAGCGTCGGCGGCATCTCCTCGCGCAGCACCTTCACCAGCCCGTTGGTCTCATCCGCGGTGCGTGCGGCCTCCGCCGCCAGCCGGACGAGTGCCCACGCGATGACCGCGACCGAGATCGCGATGACGACCATGGACAGGGCTGCCACGAGCCAGAAGAGGTCCTGCTGCATCAGCGCACCCTACCTCAGTCCGCCTCGCGGTCCGGCATGATGCTCGCGAAGCCGACGACGACGAGGATGCCGACCCACGCGAGCACGGTCGCCCAGACGAGGCTGAAGTCGCCGATCTCGATCGGGTCGCCGACCCTCCCGCCGACGGCCTGCCCGATGTAGGCGCCCACGATGGCGGCCGGCACGACCGCGATGAGGTGCGGCCGCACGACACCCCGCAGCACCACGTAGAGGCAGCTGTTGAACGCACCCACGAGGACGCTCAGCACGATCGAGGGCGCGACCTGGGGGAACAGCGACTCCATGCTCAGGTCGCGGCGGCGACCGGAGTCCCCTGCCGGGGGAATCGCCCGGCGCAGCGCTCGCTTCGATGCGACCGCCGCCCAGGACCCGCGCGGGGTCGTCCGGCGCATACAGCACCGCTGCCTGGCCGGGAGCCGGCGCCCATGCCGGCCGGTCGAGCATCACCCGCCAACGAGACGTGGCTCCGTCGGCCCCGGTGGGCGGCTCGACGCTGGCCGCGATCGGTTCCCCGCGGTGGCGGATGCGCACGAGCGCCCGGAACCGCTCGGTCGGACGGGACTCGTCGACCATGGACACCCGGTCGAGCTCGATGACCGAGCGCTCCAGGTCGGCACGGCGCCCCAGCTGGATGATGTTCGCGGCGACGTCCACCGAGGCCACGTATTGACGCTCGCCAAGGGCGACGCCCAGACCCGAACGCTGGCCGACCGTGAACGCGGCGGCGCCCGGATGGCTGCCCGCCTGTCGACCGTCCGCGTCCATGAGCGGCCCGGGCACCGGCTGCCAGTGGGCGCGATCGCGGAGGGCATCACCGATGTCGCCGCCGGGCACGAAGCACAGCTCCTGGCTCTCCGGCTTGGCCGCCGTGACGAGCCCCAGGTCGGCTGCGATGGCGCGCACCTGCGACTTCGTCAGTTCGCCGAGCGGGAAGCGGCTGTGGGCCAGCTGGTCCTGGCGCAACCCGTACAGGAAGTAGCTCTGGTCCTTGTCCCGATCGACGCCGGCGAGCAGGTCACGGCGCACACCGGTCGCGCGGCCCGGGTCGGCCACGGCGCGCACCCGAGCGTAGTGCCCGGTCGCCACGGCATCGCACGCGTACAGGACCCGGGCACGGCCCAGGAGCGCCCCGAACTTGACGGTGCTGTTGCAGTCGATGCAGGGACTGGGGGTGCGGCCCGCCAGGTACGCCTCGGTGAACGGGCGCATCACCCCGGCCGCGAACTCGCGCTCGAGATCGAGGACGTAGAACGGGATGCCCAGCTGCCCAGCCACGCGACGGGCGTCGTCCGCGGCGTCGGCCGAGCAGCACGAGCGCTTGACATCCGAGAACGAGTCAGCACCGTCATGGAGACGCATCCAGACGCCCACGGCCTCGGCCCCGGAACGCGCCACGAGCGCGGCCGCGACCGATGAGTCCACCCCGCCCGACATGGCCACGAGGATCCGCTCGCTCACCCGTTGGTGGCTCCCGTCACGAGACTGGCACGGCCCAGGAGCCGAGGGTCTCCGCGACACCGGCGCGCTGGCGCTCGATGGTGGTGGTGATGATGCCGATGGCTGCCTCGATCTCGGCATCGGTGCTGGTCCGGCCAAGGCTGAGCCGCAGCGCCCCCCGGGCCTCCTCATCGGGCAGGCCCATGGCCGTCAGCACGTGGGACGGCTCCGTGGAACCAGTCGTGCACGCGGAACCGGTGGAGCAGCAGACATCCTGCAGGTCGAGCGCGTGGACGAGGGAGGCACCGTCGAGGCCGCGCACGACGACCGACACGATGCCCGGCAGCCGGTCGCGCGGGTGGCCGGTCGGCTCGACGGCGTCCATGGCACGCAGCGCGTCCAGCAGCCGGTCGCGGCGTCGGGCCGTGGCGCTCATGGTCGCCGCCAGCTCGGACACGGCCATCTCCCATGCTGCAGCCATGCCCACGGCACCCGCCACGTTCTCGGTACCTGCCCGTCGATGACGTTCCTGGCTGCCGCCGTGCACCTGGGGCAGGATCGCGGTGCCGCGACGCAGCCACATCACCCCGGTGCCCTTGGGACCCTCCAGCTTGTGGCCGGCGACCGAGATCATGTCCACGCCCAGGGCGCCGCTGTCGATGGGCATCCAGGGCGCGGCCTGGACCGCGTCGAGATGGATGAGCGCGTGACCGGCGGCCCGGATGCGCTGCACGAGGGGCGCGATGTCCGCGACGGTGCCCATCTCGTTGTTGGCCAGCTGGAGCGTGACCACGCAGGTCCGCTCCGTCACCGCCTCAGCGAGCGCATCGGGGTCGATGCGTCCGTACCGGTCCACCGGGACCCGGACGACCTCGAAGCCGAACTTCTCGAGGCTGGCACAGCTGTCGAGGACGGCACGATGCTCCACGGCGCTTGTGACGATGCGGTTGCCGATGGCCTTGCCCGCCCACGCGGCACCCTTGATGGCCAGATTGATGGACTCCGTGCCGCCGCTCGTGAACACGATCTCGCGCGGGTCTGCATGGAGTACAGCGGCCACGGACTCATGGGCTTCGTCGAGGGCCTTGCGGGCGCGCCGGCCGGCGCCGTGGGGCGACGAGGCATTGCCCTGCACCTCGGTGAGGTAGGGCATCATCCGCTCCAGGACCTCGGGGCGCAGCGGCGTCGTCGCGGCATGATCGAGATAGATGGTCATCGTTCCCGATCCTACACCGGGTGCCGGTCCGGACCCATCGGGCAAGAGCAGGCCGCCGCGGCCGGGATGGCGCGACCAGGGAGACGTCATGGATCGATTCCGGATGCGGCCGTCAGGAGCGTTCGACCTTCGGACGGCCCGTGACTTCGCGGGTGGGTTCGCGCCCGGCATGGGTGCGAACGCGGAGGAGCCCGACAGCGAGGCGTTGCTCGTCGTCTTCCCGGTCGAGGGCTGGGCATCGAGTGCCGCGGTCGAGCTGCGCCAGGAGCCGGACGGCTCGATCGCAGGGCTCGTGATGGGCACGGACGATGTCGCGGGTGCCCAGCGCCAGGCGCTGCGCTGCCTGTCCCTCGACCATGACGGCGGTGGCTGGTTGGATGTCGGCCGGCGCGACCCGGTCATCGGAGCGCTACAAGCCCAATATGGACCGCTGCGCCCGGTCTGCTTCCTGTCAGCGTGGGAGGCCGCCACCTCGTTCGTCATCGGGCAGCGCATCAGCATGCGCCAGGGTGCCAGGGTGAAGCGTGGCCTGGCGGAGACGGCGGGTGACACGATCGCGCTGCCGGACGGCCGGGTCGTTCATGCGTTCCCGCGTCCAGAGGCGCTGCTCCGGGTGGACGCGGTGCCCGGGCTCGCGGCAGAGAAGGTGCGCCGGCTCCATGGCCTGGCGCACGCCGCCCTCGATGGTGCGCTCGACACCGAGATGCTGCGCGCCCTGCCGGAAGCCGAGGCGCTGGCACGACTCGAGTCCCTGCCCGGTGTCGGACCCTGGACCGCGAGCGCCGTGCTCATGCGTGGCTGCGGGACGCCCGACACGCTGCCGCTCGGTGACCGGATCAGCCGCGAGGCGGTGGGTGCCGCGTACGGCATCACGGGCGGCCTGACCGATGCCGCATGGCTGGACATCGCCGAGACGTGGCGCCCGTACCGGATGTGGGCCACGGTGCTGCTGCATATGGCCTGGCGCCGGGAGCAGGCCGCGCCACCCAGCTACCGGCAAGAGCGCCGATCATGACATCGTGATGCTCGACTCGGTCTGCTGATCCGGGGCCCCGATACCCACCCCAGGGGTGAGTCCGACGCTTCCGGGTCCGCGGTCGTCCTCTCCACCCACCGGGTGCCTGATCTGCAGCATCCTGCCCACGTGGTGACTCAGGAACACACCGCAGCGCCACCCTGTGTCGGACTCACCCAACACCTGGGTCGGGCCTCGGTGCAGCCATCTTCCGCGCCACGGGGCGGCCCATCTCCGGCCCGGAGCCCCTTCCCTGGGTTGCGCTACTCCCCGGAGTCGCGGCGGAGGTCCGCCTCGCGGCCCTTCTCCCGCCGCCGGTCGTGGAGCGAGAGCACCCGCTTGCGCAGCCGGATGGACTTGGGCGTCACCTCGACGAGCTCGTCCGCGGCGATCATCTCGATGGCCGATTCGAGGGTGATGGGCGGCGGCGGCGTGAGCCGCAGCGACTCGTCGTGGCTGTGGGTCCGGATGTTGGTGAGCTTCTTCTCCTTGGTCGCGTTGACGTCCATGTCGCCCGACCGGGAGTTCTCGCCCACGATCATCCCCTCGTAGACGTCGACGCCGGAGCCGATGTACAAGGTCGCGCGCTCCTGGAGGTTGAACAGGCCGTAGGCGTTCGAGATGCCGGAGCGGTCGCTCACGAGGACGCCGTTGGTGCGATGGGTGACCTCACCCGCCCACGGCCCGTAGCCCTCGCTGATCTGGTGCAGCAGGCCGGTACCCCGTGTCTCGGTCAGGAACTGGCCGCGATAGCCCACGAGGCCACGGGTGGGGATGACCGCCTCGATCCGGATGCGGCCGTCCGAGTCGCTGGTCATATGCTCTGTACGCGCCTTGCGGGCGGCCAGCGACGCCGTCACGGTGCCCATGAAATCGGGCGGGATGTCGATGGTGATGCGCTCGTAGGGCTCCATCACCTCGCCGTCGATCTCGCGCAGGAGGACCTCGGGCCGGGACACCTGGAGCTCGTAGCCCTCGCGCCGCATCTGCTCGATGAGCACCGCCAGCTGGAGCTCGCCGCGGCCGCGGACCTCGAACGTCTCGGGTGACGCCGTTGGCGCGACCTCGATGGAGACGTTGCCCAGGACCTCACGGTCGAGCCGTGCCTTGATCTGGCGCGACGTCAGGAACTTCCCTTCGCGCCCGGAGAGTGGCGAGGTGTTGACGCCGAAGGTCATCCGCAGCGTCGGCTCGTCCACGTGCAGGCGTGGCAGCGGCCGCGGATCGGCGACGTCGGTGACCGTGTCGCCGATGGTCACCTCGGGGATGCCCGCGAGCCACACGATCTCGCCCGGGCCGGCTTCCTTGATGTCCAGCCGCTCGATGCCCTGGGCCACGGTGAGGGAGGTGACGGTGCCGGTCAGGGCCACGGTCCGACCGGGCTCGATGCTGCCGTCCGCGAGCTCCTCCTCGACCCGCACCACGCTCACGCGGCTGCCCAGCCGAAGGGTGCCGTTGCGGATCCGGCCCACCGCCATGCGCCCGACGTACTCGTTCGCGGCGAGGTTGGTGACCAGCATCTGGAGCGGGTGGTCCGGCTCGTAGGTCGGCGGCGGCGTGTGCTCCGCGAGCAGGTCCAGGAGGGGCCGGAGGTCCGTGCCCGGCTCGTCGAGGGAGAGCGTGGCCGTACCTACCCGGGCGTTCGTGTAGACGATGGGGAACTCGATCTGGTGCTCGTCGGCACCCAGGTCCATGAACAGCTCGTAGACCGCATCCACGACCTCGGCCGGCCGGGCATCGGAGCGGTCGATCTTGTTGATGGCAACGACCACCGGCAAGCGCAGGGCCATCGCCTTCTGGAGCACGTAGCGGGTCTGGGGCAGAGGCCCTTCGGCGGCGTCCACGAGCAGCAGCACCGCGTCCACCATGAGCAGCGACCGCTCGACCTCGCCCCCGAAGTCAGCGTGGCCCGGCGTGTCCACGATGTTCATCCGGATGTCGCCGTACTGGACGCCCGTCTGCTTGGCGAGGATGGTGATGCCCTTCTCGCGCTCGAGGTCGCCCGAGTCCATCACCCGCTCGGCGATGACCTGGTACGTCTGGAAGGCACCCGTCTGCTTGAGGATGGCATCGACGAGGGTGGTCTTGCCGTGATCGACGTGCGCCACGATGGCGACGTCGCGGATGTCGGCACGCACGGCGTGCCCCGCGGGGACGGAGGGAGCGGTGGTCATGGGGCTGCTTTCGGGCATGGCGGGACTGGCGATGTCGATCATGGGCCCGCATATGTTCGCACACGGACGCGTCCGACGAGCGCAAGGTACCCTGCGGAGAGCCATCTGCAGCGGAGGACAAGACGACCGTGCTGTCCCGCGACCCGGCCCGGAGCCGACCACCGACCGATCGACCGCTCGATATCGTGGCGCTGGAGCTGCTGCTGAGCATCTCCCAGGCGCTGCTCGTGGGCATCCTGCTGTCGCTGGCATCCGACCTGGGCGGCGATGCCCGTGCGGCTGGCCTGCCGGTGCCGGGTCTGACGGCCGTGCTGGGGCTCGCGGTCGGGGCAACGTGGGTCTGGTGGCTGGTGGGCGGCTCGGGCTGGCTGCTCGCCGCGGTCGACCTGGGGGTCGCCATGCTCACCGGCGCCCTCTGGCTCCTGTCGCTCCAGGATCAGACGGCACCCCACATCGACCCCCTCGTGGGGCTCATCGCCGTCACCTGCGCCATCGGCGGCATCGTTGGCGGCGCGTTCCTGCCCGGCCCACGCCGCAGCCATTGGAAGGGCGGCGAATCCCGGCCCCGTCGGGGCATGCCCCAGACACGAACGAGCCCGGCTCGCTTCTCACCGCCGGTCCAGAAGGTCGTGGACGAGCGCTTCGCCAACGTGTCCTTCTCCAGCGTGCGGCTCTCGTCGGTGCGCCTCCCGTCGGTCCGCCTGCCGAAGATGCCGACTTCGACCGGCGATGCTGCCGTGGACGAGGATCCGGCGGCTTGACCGCCGTCCCGGTCGCCGGTGCCGGGAAGTCCGGCACGACGCGCGGGCCGGGCGCCGCCATCCGAGCCCGACGCCGATCCCGACGCGACCGAGGCCGTGGTCGTCGCCGCGAGTGCGCCGACAGCCGAACCGGAGCCGCTCTCGGTGTCCGCGATGCGCCTCGCGACCACCCATCAGTCGACCACCGGCCTGGCCGACGAGGATGACGATGGCGAGACCCAGTCGGTCGTGTCTGCCGCGCCCGGACCGGGCCGCGGCGGCGATGCACCGGCCGACCCGGACGCGACCGACGCCCACGCGGATCCGGATGACGCGCGCGACGAGGCGGCTCGCCCCGACCGGTGACCAGTCAGCCTGATATGGCCCTGGCCTCGCCCGCTGGCACCTCCCAGCGGCCACCTCGCCGCTGGCTGCGCCGGATCGCGATCGTCCTGGGCATCCTGGTGCTGCTCGCCGTGGTGGCGGGCGCGTGGTACGTGCAGCCCCAGTCCAACCTGCCGGAAGCATCGGCGGCGATGGTCTCCACACCCGCGGTCGTGGTCTCGCAGGACCGGGGCTGGATCGAGTTCCGACCAACGGCGTCCGTGCCCTCGACGGGCTTCATCGTCTATCCCGGCGGCAAGGTCGAGCCCGCCGCGTACGCCCGCTCCGCACAGGCGATCGCCGAGGCCGGCTATCTCGTGGTCATCGTGCCCATGCCGCTCAACCTCGCGGTGCTGGGTGTCGACCGAGCGAAGGACGTGGTCGCCGCCTATCCCGACATCGAGCACTGGGTCATCGGCGGCCACTCCCTGGGTGGCGCCATGGCCGGACAGCTCCTGAGCACCTTCCCGGGCCACATCGGGGGGTTGGCCCTCTGGGCGGCGTTCCCGAACGCGGACCTGTCGGCCGCCTGTGGCCTCCAGGCGATGTCCATCTGGGGATCGCTCGATGCGGGCGCGGAGCGCTTCGGTTCCCCAGCGACCCGTGCGACGCTGCCGACGGATACCCGCTATGTCGTCATCGACGGCGGCAACCACGAGCAGATGGGTGACTACACCGGACAGCCCAACGACCCGCCCGCGACCATCAGCCGCGATGCCCAGCAGGCGCAGGTCCAGCAAGCCACCATCGAGCTGCTCCGATCGGTGGAGGCCGCCGGACCGCCGGCCTGCTGATCTGTCGTCACGCCCCGCCGGGGGTCTCGAACGGCAGCGCGAAGTATCGGGTGTCCACTGGCAGACGTGGTGGCGACCCGCCGGGCTCGAGCTGCGGCCACGCCTCGACGAAACCCGTCCGCACGTGCACCCACCATCGCGGCGTCGTCGCGTGCTCGCAGCGCGTCGAGGTACCGATCGATCGGTCCGTCGCTGGCCATGCCGCCCATGATCCACCGCCCGTCAAGGGCACCGCGGCGCTCCCACGCCGCCGTCGACGTCGACGGCGGCGTGGCGGTCCTGGCGAGTGTCAGCCCCTGGGTGCGGTCGTCCTGGGTGCGAGGGCCAGGCCCAGCTCGGCAAGCTGCGCGGGCTCGACGGCCGATGGCGCATCGAGCATGAGGTCCGTGCCCGATGAGGTCTTGGGGAACGCCATGACCTCCCGGATGTTCGTCTGGTCCGTGAGCAGTGCCGCCCAGCGGTCGATACCCAGGGCGATGCCGCCATGTGGCGGAGCGCCGTACTCGAAGGCCTCCAGGATGCCCCCGAACTTCTCGACCATCCCCTCCGGGGAGAGGCCCATGAGCGCGAACGACCGCGCCAGCAGCTCCCGGGTATGGAAGCGGATGGAGCCGCCTCCCAACTCCCAGCCGTTGAGGGCGAGGTCGTACTGGAGCGCACGTGCCTGCCCGGCAGGGTCGGCCGAGGTCGGCTGGTGCGGGTCGCCCGAGGCGGTCACGAGCAGCGGCAGATCCTCCGGCATCACCCCGCTGAACGGGTTATGGGTGGCATCCCAGCGATGGGCGTCCTCGTCCCACTGGTACATCGGGAACTGGTGCACCCAGACATACGCCAGCACGTTGGGGTCGGCGAGCCCGAGCCGACCCGCGAGCTCGACCCGTAGCCGACCGAGCACCTCCTGGGCATGGATGTCCCGGTCGGCCACGATGAGCACCAGGTCCCCATCGGCCGCGCCGGCGGCACGTGCGATGGCGAGCGCCCGCTCCTCCCCCACCGCCTTCACCATCGAGCCGCGGATGCCACCCTCGGCAGGCGCCAGCCAGACGAGACCCCCGGCACCCCAGCGCCTGGCGAGCTCGGTCAGCTCGTCGATCTGGCCGCGCTTCATGCTCCCCATGCCGGGCGCCGCGAGGCCCACGACCCGACCGCCCGCCTCGAGCGCCGCGTCGAAGACGCGGAAGCCCATACCGGCCACCGTCGGTCCCAGGTCCGTGAGCTCCATGCCGTAGCGCAGGTCCGGCTTGTCGCTGCCGAACCGGTCGATCGCCTCCCGGTATGTGAGCACCGGGAAGGGCAGCTGCAGGAACGGACGATCGGGCACCACGGCCCGGCTGACCTCGATGGCCATCCGCTCCACCCAGGCCATGACGTCCGGCTCCGCCACGAAGCTCATCTCCAGGTCCAGCTGGGTGAACTCCGGCTGGCGGTCGCCGCGCAGGTCCTCGTCGCGGAAGCAGCGGGCGATCTGGAAGTAGCGGTCCATGCCCGCGACCATGAGCAGTTGCTTGAGCTGCTGCGGGCTCTGGGGAAGCGCGTAGACGCTGCCCGGCTGCAGCCGCGAGGGCACGATGAAGTCCCGGGCGCCCTCCGGGGTCGACTTGATGAGCAGCGGGGTCTCGACCTCCACGAAACCCGCGGCGTGATGGGTCTCGCGGATCTGCTGCACGAGCCTGCCGCGTGTCAGGAGGCGTCGCTGCAGCGGTTCGCGCCGGATGTCGAGGTAGCGGTACTTGAGGCGCACCGACTCGTCGATGTCCGCATCCGGGTCGTTGATGACGAACGGCGGCGTCCTGGCCGCCGAGAGCACCCGGATCTCCGCTGCCCGCAGCTCGACGGCACCCGTTGCCATCCTGGCATTCTCGGTACCGGCCAGCCGCGCGGCGATATGTCCCCGGACCCGGAGCACGTACTCGGGTCGGACCGAGGAGGCCATCTCGTGCGCCGATGGGGACTCCTGGGCATCGATGACGACCTGGGTCACCCCGTATCGGTCACGCAGGTCCAGGAAGATGAGCTGGCCGAGGTCGCGGCGGCGGTTGACCCATCCCGCGAGCGCGACCTCGCGGCCGATGTCGTTGGGCCGCGCATCGGCGCACGTGAGGTCGCGGTAGGAGGTATGCATGGAGGCACCATGGTACGTGATCCCCGTGGTCACGGGGCGCCGCGGGTCCCCACCCCGGGCCGTCACTGCCGGGCGGTCAGCCGGGACCTATGCTGTCGGCACGTAGCGGAAGGTGGATGCATGCGGGTCGTTGGTTGGCTGGCGTCGGCGCTGGGGCTGGTCGGGGTCATCACCGGCAACGGCCTCGCGTCGGTGGTGTGGGTCATCAAGCTCAACATCCAGTCCCGGTTCCGGGACCTGCTGGCGGTCCCCGACGGGGGCCTGGAGATCGCCACCTCCCTGACCCAGACGGTGGCCGACGGCATCGACCGGATGTCGGCCCAGCTCGGCGACGTCCAGCACGCCGCGGATCGCCTGGCAGTGGCACCGGCCGATGACCCGGTCGCGGCCGGGGAGCTGGCGACTGCCGTCGAGACCTTCGTGAACGGGCCGTATGCCACCTTCCGCTCCCTCTACGAGCGGCTGCGGGAGCGTGCCATCGCCCTCGGCGATTCGCTCGCGCAGCTGGGCAGGACGGTGCCCAAGGCGACCGTGCCGGCCTCGGCCGTCGAGCGGTTGCAGGCCCTGGATGCCCGGATGGTGGAGATCGATGCCTCGGTCTCCTACCTCTCGCAGCTCGGCGTGGCTGGGCTGGCGGAGGACGGCGTCGCGTCACGGGTCGCGGAGCGGGCCGTGCACGCCCAGGAGACGCTGGCGACGGTCAGCCAGCTCATCGCCGATGTCGACCAGTGGATCGAGGGTGCCCGCGACCGCCTCGCGGCGCGGGAGCGGCGTGTCTCCCGCTTGATGAACGTAGGCGCCGTGGCGGTCTCCATCGGCGGTCTCTTCTTCGCCGGCCTCAATGTGCTGCTCTATCAGCAGGGTCGTCGCTGGAGCCGAGGCGACCGCCGCCAGGACCGATGACCCGGGCGCAACGACCGCACCGCCCAGGTGAGCCGGCCCGCCTCGTCGCCCGGGTGAGCTAGCTCGACTCCTCGCCCGGGTCGGGCGCGTCCGGCCGATGGACATCGCGATAGCGCCAGCGCCGATAGCGCTGCCGACCGAGCTCGCCCGCCCGCAGCACCCGGTGGCCGAGCCGGTCGGTGACCAGGTCCCACGCCCCGATGTAGTCGACCTCGGTGCCGCCGAACCCGGACTTGAACTGGGCGATGCCGGCGCGCGGCAGTCCCCACAGGTCGTACTCGCGCATGCCCGCCTCTCGCGAGCGTCGGATCGCCTCCCACTTCAAGAGGTAGTTCGCCCGGAGCCGGCCACCCTCGGCCGTGGTGCCGCCATACAGGTCGACGGCGCGCGGCCCGCACGAGACCAGGAACAAGGTGGCCACCGGACTGCCCGTGGCCGCCTCCTCCGCGAACAGCAGCCGGGCCATCCCTCGCGGGGCAAGCTCCTGCCACATCTCCCGATACGTTCGTTCCGCACGGGCGGCGATGCCCGCACGCCGCATGGCGTCGGTGTGGATGGCGTAGAACTCCGTCAGTCGCGCTCCGTCCCCCTCGACGACACGCACCCCCAGCCGCTCCGACTTGCTGATGGACTGGCGGCACTTGCGATGCATCCCCGCGAGGATCGCGACCTCGTCCTGGGTCAGATCGATGATGAGCGTCCGCTCCGGCTGGACATGCGGCGCGGGCACCCAGCCTGCTGCCGCCAGCGACGCCCGCAGCTCCGCCGAGTCGGGTGCTTCGGGTTCCATCCGCACCCACGCGAGGCGGGCACGCCGCGCGGCGGCACGGACCCGGCCGGTGAACGGACCCAGGGCTGCCGCGTCCAGCGGTCCGGCCGCGACCGGGCCGCGTGGCAGATACCCCATCCCCCACGGCAGACCGCGCGGCCGCTGGATGAGGATCTGACCGCCGACCGGGCCTGCGGGTGCATCCGCCGCGACCCGGAGGGCGGTCCAGCCGTTCGCCGCCTTGATGGTCGCCCACGCCGTTGCCTGGAGATGGCTCGGCTGCCGGGACGCTGCCAGGAAGCGGTCCCACGCATCGGCGTGGAGCTCCAGGTCCGCCGCGAGCAGCGCGGGCACTGACGTTCCGGTCACCGGCCTCCGTCCCCGTGATGGTGCTGCGCCTCGTTGCGCGCCACCTCACGGGCAAGCTCGTCGAGCGAGACCGGCCGCTGGGTCCCCGCCTGGAGGTCACGCACGAGCACCTGACCTGCGGACAGCTCGTCGCCGCAGATGACCGCCAGGTGCGCGCCCTCGCGGCTGGCGCTCTCGAGCTGCTTGCCCAGCTTCCGCTGGCCCAGCTCCGCACGAGCGGACACGCCCGCGGCCCGCAGCAGCGTCGCGATGCGCAGCCGCGTCAGGGTATCCGCCGGGTCCGCGCCGACCACGACCGTGGACACGTGCGCCAGCTCCGGCGCCGCCTTGCCATTCGCGGCGAGTGCGAGGACCACGCGATCAAGGCCGAGCCCGAAGCCGATGCCGGGCGTCGGCCGACCGCCGAGCAGCTCGATGAGCCCGTCGTACCGGCCGCCGCCGCCCAGGGCGTCCTGCTGGCCGTCCTGGCCGGTGGGGAAGAACTCGAAGGTCGTGCGGGTGTAGTAGTCCAGGCCGCGCACCAGCCGGGGCTCCAGTCGGTAGCGGACCTCCATCGCATCGAGGTGCGCCCGGAGGAATCCGAAGTGGGTCGCGCACGGCTCGCACAGGTGGTCGGTGATGACCGGCGCGCCAGCGATGAGGGGCTGCATCACCGGTTCCTTGGAGTCGAGCAGCCGCAGCGGGCTGGTGACGAGCCGCGCCTGCTCCACCGCTGGCAGGTCGGCCGCGAAGGGCGCGAAATAGCCGCGCAGCGCCTCGATGTACGCCGGGCGACAGGCCGGGTCGCCGATGGAGTTGAGCCGCAGCTCCACGTTCGGCAGTCCCGCCTCGGCGTAGAAGCGGAGGGCCAGCTCGATGATCTCGGCATCGATGGCCGGCCCCGGGTCGCCGAAGGCCTCCACGTCGAACTGCCAGAACTGCCGGTATCGGCCTGCCTGCGGCCGGTCGTACCGGAACATGGGACCGATGAGCGTGAGCTTCACGGGCTGGGGCAGGGTCTGCATGCCGTGCTGGACGTAGGCGCGGACCAGTCCTGCGGTCGGCTCCGGACGGAGCGCCCAGCGCTCCCGTTCCGACTCGCCGCGACCCGCGGTCACCCGGAACAGCTCCTTCTCCACCACGTCCGTGACCGCACCGACGCCGCGCTCGAACACCTCCGCCTGCTCGAACAGGGGCGTCTCGATGGGCTGATAGCCGTAGCGATCGGTCAGACGGCGCGCCACGCCCTCCAGGTGCAGGAACGCGGCGCGCTCCGGGGGCAGCAGGTCACGGGTGCCCCTGGGGGCCTGTGGTCGGGACATCCCCGGAAGTCTACCGACCCGGCATGGCTAGGGGTGGCGGGCCGGTCCCCGATGCCCGGATGCTGGCCGAGGCGGGTCTCAGACCTTGTGCGTCAGCGACGTCCTGACCCAGCCGGTGTGGTGGTTCGGGAGGCGGACACGCACCCACGTGCCGTGCTTCCTCGTGGAGAGCACGAGCAGCTTCTTCTGGGTCCCCACCGTGCGGACCACCCGGGCATGCCGACCGGGCTTGGCGCGCATCGGGATGCGCTGGTCCGCGCGTCGGTAGGACGCCTTGGCACGAGCCGCGGCCACGGATGTCGAATCGGTCGAGAGGCCGAGGTGGATGAAGGTGGTGAATCGGATGTCCAGGCTCTTGAGGCCGTGGACCTTGACGCCGCTGAGCAGGGCGCTGACGACCTTGCCGTGGCCCAGGTAGATGCCGACGTGGCCACCACGGTTGTAGACCACGATGTCGCCCGGCTGGCCGCCGGCCTTGCTCGTCTTGCCGCGGCGCTGGAAGCTGCGGTAGTAGCCATGCGCGGTGTTGAAGCCGCCGATGTGGCCCACGAGCCTGGCTTCCTTGAACGCCCGGTAGACGAGGCCGGAGCAATCGAACGTGGATGGGCCGGTGCTGCCCCAGCGATATCGGGCACCGAGATGGCTCTCGACCGCGGCGATGACGCGGTCTGCCTGCGTCCCGCCGCCATTCGCGGCGACCGGCTGCGCGATCCCGATGCTGACCAGCATCAGGAGCGCCAGGAACGCCGCGACCAGGGTCGGCGGACGAAGGGTACGGGTTCGGGCGTCGGCCCGGTCCTCGGCGCGCACGCGCGCCTCGATGACCGCCACGGCATCTCCTCTCTACCAGGACATCACGTTGGGGCGTGATGGCGATAGGCCGGCTCGATCGCTGGGGCGATCGATGTCTCGACTAAGAAACCGTAACAAAGTTGGCTGCATCGCGTTTGCAGTACCAACCACCCACGGGCCATAGGCCCCGTCGGGACCCACCCTGGGGCCGTCGATCGGCCGGTGTGGTGGACCGTTCGGCGCCCCGTCACCGCTGCAGCGTGGTCGAGCTGCTGGTCCCTGCGCTGGGCGTCTTCACGACGGCGTCGTCGCTGATCGGCACCCGGCGGGCGATGCGGTCAGTGGCGGATATCGGTGGTGCGGATGCCTCTGCTGGGCCGTGCGCCGTGGGTGCCATGCGCACCGGTGGGGTCGACGCGCCCATGCTCGTCGCCGTGCCGAGGAGCCTTCTGCCGACCGGCCCGATCGCCGGGAAGGATTCGGGGTGCGATCGGTCTCGTGGCCTTCGCGTGACCGGCGGTGTCCCGCTCCTGTAGCTGGGCCTCCCTGGAGTACTGGGTGCGCGACCCGTTCGGCGAACTGGGGTGGACGTCGGCGGGCTCGTCCCGGCGACCCGGCTCGAGAGGTCGCTCCTGCTCGGCTGGCGTCCGCGGGTCGCTCATGCATCCAACGGGTGAGCGGGCCAACGAAGGGCGGCGGGCGCGGGTCCGGATCGTTCCGGACGGTCATCAGTGGCCGTTACATGCACCAGGCGGTTAGAGCGGCCAACGAACGTCGTCCGAACCCGGTGTGGGCCCTGATCCGTGGCCTGCTCACCCGCTGCGCGGGTGACGCGCGTGAGACGGGCCGCTGCGCGGGTGATACGCGGAGGCGGGGCCGCGTGTCCCTGGGCGCCGTGCCGCTCGACAGGCGGCCGAGACCCGCTTCGGGGCGCGCCGAGACCCTAGCCCTGGTCGCGCTGGACCGAGATGACGTCGCGCAGCTGACCAAGGCGCTGCATGACACGCGCCAGCTGGGCGACCGATGTCACCTGGAGCGTGGCCGTCACCGTGGCCTTGGTGTCGCCGTGGACCGAGACATGGGCGGCGAGGATGTTGATCTTGGACTCTGCCACGACATTGCTGATGTCCGACAGCAGCCCGGTGCGGTCGTACGCCTCGACGCGGATCGCGATGGGGTAGGTCTGCTGGGCCGCGGTCTCCCACTCGACATCGATGAAGCGCTCCCGGTCCTGCTCGTTGACGACCGTGTGGCAGGTCGCCTGATGGACGGTCACGCCCCTCCCCCGGGAGATGTAGCCCCGGATGGGGTCGCCAGGGATGGGATGGCAGCACCTGCCGAAGCGGATGAGCAGGTCGCCGACACCCTTGACCCGGATGCCCCCCGTCTGGGTCGGCGGCGGCGGCGCGACCTGGGGCAGCACCGCCTCGCTCGTGTCGTCCGCGACGCCCAGCTTCATGACCACCGACTGGGCGCTCACCGCACCGTATCCGACCGCGGCGTAGAAGTCGTCGAGCGTCCCGAACCGGGCCGCCTCCGCCACCTCCACCAGCTGGTCGTGCGGGATCTTGTCCAGCGAGGTGCGCGCCAGCCGCCGCAGCTCCCGGTCGAGCGCGGCCTTGCCGTGGCCGATGTTCTCGTCGCGCTGCTGGCGCTTGAACCACTGCCGGATCTTCTCCTTGGCGTGGCTCGTCGTGACCAGGTTGAGCCAGTCGCGCGACGGCCCGTGGGCGCTCTTCGTGGTCACGATCTCCACGATGTCGCCGTTCTTGAGCTTGTAGTCGAGCGACACGAGCCGGTTGTTGACCTTGGCGCCGATGCAGGCGTGGCCGACGTCGGTGTGGATGCGGTAGGCGAAGTCGAGCGGCGTGGCGCCGGCAGGCAGGTCCTTGACGTCGCCACGGGGCGTGAACACGAACACCTGGTCCTGGAAGATGTCGAGCTTGACGCCCTCCACGAACTCGGTCGCGTCCGAGACCTCGCGCTGCCAGTCCATGAGCTGGCGCAGCCAGGCGAGCTTCGCGTCGTATGCACGGTCGGTGCGTGACCCTTCCTTGTAGCGCCAGTGCGCCGCGATGCCGACCTCGCTGATGCGGTGCATCTCGTGGGTCCGGATCTGGACCTCCAGGGGCTTGCCGTCCACCGCCACGACCGCGGTATGGAGGCTCTGGTAGCCGTTGTTCTTGGGCATCGCGATGTAGTCGTCGAACTGGCCCGGGATCGGCCGCCAGAGCGCGTGCACGACGCCGAGGGCGCCATAGCAGTCACGGACGCTATCGACCAGCACCCGCACGGCGTGGATGTCGTAGATCTCGCCCAGGGCGGCGCCCTTGCGCTGCATCTTCCGGTAGATGCTGTAGATATGCTTCGGCCGGCCGGACAGGTCGGCCTCGATGCCGGCCTCCGTGAGCGCCTCGCCCAACACCTCCATCGCTCGCTTGACGTAGCCCTCGCGCGCCCGGCGGCGGCTCTCCAGCTGGGTCGCAAGACCCCGATACGCCTCCGGGTCGAGCGCCTTGAAGCAGAGGTCCTCCAGCTCCCACTTGAACTGCCAGATGCCCAGCCGCTCCGCCAGCGGGGCGTAGATCTCCGCGGTCTGGCGGGCGATGCGCTGCTGCTTCTCCACCGGCAGGGCACCCAGCGTGCGCATGTTGTGGAGACGGTCCGCGAGCTTGATGAGCACCACGCGGATGTCCTCCGCCATGGCCAGGAACATCTTGCGGATGTTCTCCGCCTGCTGCTCCTCGTGCGACCGAGCGCTGAACTTGGACAGCTTCGTGACGCCATCGACGAGGTGGGCGACCTCCGCCCCGAAGCGCTCCTCGACGTCCGAGATGGAGTACTCGGTGTCCTCGGGCACGTCGTGGAGCAGCGCGGCCTGGACCGCGAGCGGGTCGAGCCCGAGCTCGGAGAGGATCTGGGCCACGGCCAGCGGGTGGGTGATGTAGGGCTCGCCCGAGGCGCGTCGCTGGGGGCCGTGCGCCTCTCGCGCGAAGCGGTAGGCCTCGCCGACCCGGGTCAGGTCCGCCTCCGGGAACCGCTCTCGCAGATCGGCCTCGATGCGCTGCTCGGCCGCGTCCAGCTGGCGCAGCGACGCCAGGGGCGCCGCGACACGCGGTACCGAGGTCTCCAAGCTCCCTCGATCTGGCCTGGGAGCCCGTACGTGGATGGACATGCCCTTGCAGTGTACCGTGGCGCTTCGTGGCCACCCCGACCCGATCCACGTGCCGCCCCGGACGAGCCTGGACCTCGACCGTCGCCGCACTGACCCTGGCCCTGGTCGTGATCGCGGGGTGTGCCGGGAACGGCGTCATGACACCCGCCGTCGACGGTCTCGGCGGACCCTCGTCGGCAGCCGGTCTGGTCGCGCAGCTCCTGCCATCGCCCTCGCCGGCGATACCGAGCGTCGTCGTCCCGTCGACCTCGGCCGTCATCGTGCCGTCCGCCGGCACGGCTGCCAGCGCGGAGCCGTCGGGCAGCATGCCGTCGGGCAGCATGCCGCCAGGCGCCGACCCGTCCGCTCCCCCGTCGTCTGCTCCAACGCCCGATCCGCTGGCGACCACCCTCCCCTTCGACCGGACGACCGCCGCGGCGCTCCAGCACGTGCTCGATGCGGCCCGGCTGCGCATCCCGACCCCGGGCATCTCGGTCGCGATCCGGCTCGCTGACGGCCGGACGTGGTTGGGGGTGAGCGGTGACCGGCGTCTCGCACCGGCCCGTCCTGTCGATGCCGACACCGTGTTCAGCATCGCGAGCATCACCAAGACCTTCATCACCGCGGTCGTCATGCAGCTCGTCGCCGAGGGCCGACTCGGCCTCGACGACCACCTGTCGCGGTTCCTGCCCACCTATCCCCGGTCGAGCGTCATCACCATCCGCGAGCTGCTCGGTCACACCAGCGGCATCGCCAACTACTTCGAGTCGCCAAGCTATAACGCGGCGGTGTTCTCGCGACCGACCAGGCGCTGGAAGGTGCGTGACATCCTCGCCCTCGTGGGTCGGCCATACTGCCAGCCCGGTCGCTGCTTCCACTACTCGAACACCAACTTCGTGCTCCTTGGGCGCATCGTGGAGCAGGTCACCGGCAGGCCCCTCGCGCGGGTCATCCGCGAACGGCTGCTCGACCCGCTGGGTCTCGACCGCACCAGCTTCCAGCCCGACGAGAGCACTCCCAGGGACGCGGCACATGGACACCTCTGGGCCGGTGGCACGACCTTCCTGGACCAGACCGGCTCCTCGCGGGTGGTGCCCACGATGTCCGCCGCGACGGTCGCGTGGGCGGCCGGGGCGATGGTCTCGAACGCCGACGACCTGGCCCGCTGGGCGATGGCGCTCTACGCCACCGACCGGGTCGTGCCGCCCGACCTGCTCGCGGAGATGCTCACGTTCCGCAAGCGTGACGAATACGGCCTGGGCACCCGGACCCGGATCTTCAACGGTCGCCGGGCCATCGGCCACGGCGGCAGCCTGCGCGGCTTCGAGGACGGCATCTGGTACTTCCCGCGCGAGGGAGCGGTCATCGTGCTGCTCTCCAACCGGGGGCTGTACAACCCCGATCGGACGTTGCGCCAGCTGGCCCGGACGCTGTGGAAGCACATCGATGTCCCGCCGCCCCAGTACGACCGGACGAAGAACACCCACTGAGGGCGATCAGCCGCGCTGGCGTCGCTCCCGGATCCGATCGGACGCGGACCATCCGGCACGCAGGCCCGCGCCCAGCAGCGGCCACGGCGCGAACTCCCAGGCGCCCACGAACTGCACCGGACGTGGTCCCCACTGCGACTTGAACCGGAAGAGGCTCCACAGCGGATGCGACTCGTCCGCCGGCAGCCCGGGCGCCTCGTGGTTGTCCACGCCGCTCATGTCGTAGGTCCTGAAGCCGGACTCGGCGGCCCAGCGGATGATGGTCCACTGGAGCAGGAAATTGGCCGCGAACCGTGGCGCGGGAGCGCCCGCTTCCGGGAGAGATGCGCTCGGACCAGACGCGGTGGACACGGCGTCGCCCGGGTCCGCCTCGCCCGCCTCGAACAGGACCGCCCGGTCGCCCGAGTGATGGACGAGCGTATGCGCAAGCTCCTGGCCCTCCCGGCTGGCGACCCAGAGCGAGGCGTTGCCGGACTCGATGAGCCGCTGCTGGGCGGGGTTGTGATAGGCCGCCGGTCGCAGCACGTCCCCGAAGCCACGCCGCGCGCCCGTCTCGAGGAGCATCGCGTATGACCGGTCGAGGGCGGCGGCCAGCGTTGCCGGATCGGTCGTGCGGTCGAAGCGGACCACCTCGACGCCGGCCTTGCGGCACTTGTCGACGTTGCGGCGGGCATTCTGGTTGAGCTGCCGCCACTGCGCCGCCTCATCGGCGTGGAGCGGCACGAACATCCCGGTCGTGGACACCTGCACCGGCCGCCGCGCGGCCGTGAACCCGGCCGTGACCAGGGCAGCTGCCTCGGCGCCACCGACCTCCCAGCAGGGATCGACGACGAGCAGGGCCGCGTGACGCTGGCGGGCGATGGTGCGCATCCCCCGGAGCGCCGCGGTGATGGCGGCCGGGTCATCCCGGAGGAGGACGGGCCCGAGCGGCGCATACAGGAACCGGCCGAGCGAACCACCGACATCGCGGACCGTGTCCCGGATCGCGGCCGGCGTGCGGCGCACGATGGGAGCGGCGAGGTCGCGCTCCTGGATGGCGACGACCGCCGCTGGGCCGGCGTCGTCATCGATCCGGATGCGTCGGGCGGCCCAGCCGGACCCTTCCTTCACCTCGCCCCACGCCACCGACTGGAGCGCCTCGCCGCGAGGTGAGCGACAGGCCAGCGCGTCCCAGGTGGCGGCGGGCTCGGCGGTCATCTCCACCAGCCGCACCCGACCATCCGGAGCGTCTCCGCCAGCGTCGGTGCGGGCCTCATCCATCGCGGGCAGTCTACCGGTCGCCGTGGAAGCCCAACCCTTCGAGGGCGGCACGGGCCGCGGCGGCCTCATCCCAGGGCACCGGGCCGTGGGCCATCTCGATGCTCCGCTCGTGGCCCTTCCCCGCGAGCACGACGGTGTCTCCAGGCCGCGCCTCCTCGATGGCGACACGGATCGCCTCGGTCCGGTCGGGGATGAGCAGCAGGTCCCGGCCGCGGGCACGTCCGGCACGCTCGGCGCCGCGCGCGATGGCGTCCAGGATCGCGGACCGGTCCTCGGACCGGGGGTCCTCGTCCGTGACCACCACCAGCCGGCAGCGCTCGCCGGCCACGCGGCCCATCATCGGCCGCTTCGCGACATCCCGGTCACCCGCGGAGCCGAAGACGCAGATGAGCCGGCCACCGGCCGCGAGGGCCTGCGGCGCCAGCGCATCGAGCGCCTTGGCGAGCGCTTCGGGCGTGTGGGCATAGTCGACGACGACCCGGAACGGCTGTCCCAGTTCGACCGTCTCCATCCGGCCTGGCACGCGGTCCAGGGCCCCGATGCCCTGGCGCATCGCGCCGGGGTCCAGGTCCAGCGACTCCCCCACCCCGATGGCCGCGAGCGTGTTATGGACGTTGAACCGTCCCGCCAGCCGGACCTCCACCTCATCCTCCCAGCGGGGCGTCCGGACCCTGATGGTCAGGCCGGCTCCCTCCCGCACCGAGACGGCGCGGATGGTCGAGGCGCCGTCGGGGTCGACGCCATAGCCGTGCAGGGTGGCCCCAGCCTCCTCCGCGGCACTCACGAACAGCCCGGCGTGCGGGTCGTCCAGATTGACGACGGCGTGCTTGCCATACCCCTTGTCGGGGTTCGACGGACCGACCACGAGTCGTTCGAAGAGGCGCCGCTTGGCGGCCCGATACGCCTCCGGAGTCTTGTGGAACTCGAGGTGCTCGTGGGTGACGTTGGTGTGGACCGCGACGTCGTACGCGACCTCACCCACGCGCTCCTGGGCCAGCCCGTGGGACGTCGACTCCACGATCGCCCAGCGGTCACCCGCGTCGACCATCTGGCGCAGATGCTCCTGGAGCTCGGGCGCCTCGGGCGTCGTGGCCCGGCCCGGGTTGCCCATGCTGCGCCCACCCGCGATGACATCGATGGTGCCCAGCATCCCCGTCGCGAGCCCGCACGTCTCGAGCATCGATCGGACGAGGTACGCCGTGGTGGTCTTGCCATCGGTCCCCGTGATGCCCACGACCCCCAGCCGTTGGCTTGGGTCGCCCTCGAACCACGCGGCGCACACCGCAAGCGCGCGCCGCGGTGACGCGACGAGGACCTGGGGTACGCCCGGCACCGGCACGGCGCGCTCCAGCACGAGCGCCACGGCGCCGGCCGCGACCGCGTCCCGGGCGTGGTCGTGCCCGTCGTGGTGCTCCCCCGCGATGGCCACGAACAGCCACCCTGGAGCGACACGCCGGGAGTCATGGGTGACGCCCCGGATCTCGATGCCGCCGAGTGGCACCGAACCGCCGAGCACGGACCGGAGGACATCACGTGCCTCGAGCCGGACGACGAGGTCGCCGAGGGTCCGGAGGGCGCCGGATGCCGGGTCGCCCGGCGACGTGTTCGAGGCGCTCACCGACCCCCGCCCGGCAGCTGCCGGAACGCTCCCCGCCCGATGTCGAGGATGCGGTCCCGTGCTGCGGCCACCTGGACCGCACGCGGTCGCAGGACGAGCCGCCGGGCCGGCGTGCGCACGACCCACTCGGCACCGAAGGACGCCTTGTGCATGAACAACCCATGGTTCGGGTCGTCGGGTCCCGGCGGGTCCCGGTGCCCCGGCAGGTCGACCCCACCCAGCTCGATGGCGGTCGCCCCGTCGGCGATGGCCTCCCGGATGGCCGTCCAGCGGACCAGGTGCATCGTGCCCGGCAGCGCCCGCCGAAGGGATGCGCGATCGGCGGAGTAGGCGGTCGAGTGGATGCCGCCCTGACGGAAGATGAGCAACCCGCCCGCAAGCTCGCCCTCGTGCTCCGCGATGAGCAGCCGTGCCTGACCGGCCGCCAGCAGCCGTCGCCAGGCGGCGAGATAGCCCAGCTCCGGGCGCATGGCGATGCCCAGGGCGTCCGCGCGCTCGACGAGCAGCTCCCCGAAGGCATCCAGCAGCGTCCCGGTGTCGTCATGACGCACGGTCGTGCCCAGTCGCTCGGCCGCCCGCACCCGTTGCCTGGTGGTCTTGGCCACGCCGGCCCAGATCCCATCCTCCGTGGTGCCGGGTGGCAGTCCCAGGCGCATGACGTGGATGGACGGCTGGTACTCCGCGGTGACCTGCGCACCCAGGGCGTCCATCGCGGCCTCGTAGCCCGGGTCGGCGTCGAGCTCGGGATCGACGAACAGCTCCCGTGCGCCATCGATCCGCGAGCGCCGCCCCGAGCACCCCGACATGGGCGGCGAGATCGGCGCCGTCGCCACCCGCATGCGCCGGCCCGCGCCGGACCGTCGCGATGCTGCCAGGCGACAGCGGCTGCTGGCGCAGCACCACCAGGACGCCATGACCGTCGCTGAAGGTCACGAACCGCGGATCGGCACCCTGCGACCGGCGATGGGCGGCCCACGCCGTGCCCTGCATGACGTGTCCGCCGGGGGCGTCGACGACCCGGGCATCCCAGCCGTCGGGAGGCTCGGTCGTCATCTCAGTCACCCGCAGACCGCCGCCGGGCGCCGCGGCCGGCGCTGCCGTGGCCGGTCGTCCCCGGTCGCGGACCCGGGCGATGCCTGCGAAGCCGCCGTGGACCAGCCGGTTGGTGACCAGCTCCCACGCGCCGATGTACTGCCGCTCGTGACCACCGAACGAGGCCTTGAACGTGGCCACCCCCTCGTGGTCCGTGCCCCACATGTCGTAGCGCGCCATCCCCCGCTCACGCGAGCTCCGGATCGACTCCCACTTCACAAGGTAGTTGGCGCGCGCGGCGGCACCCTCGGTGCTCGACGCGCCGTAGCGCTCGATGACCCGGTCACCGCAGTCGAGCAGCATCAGGGTGGCCACCGCTCGACCGTCCGTGTCACGGGCGAGCAGGAGGCGCGCGCCACCGTCCCGATCGAACGCGTGATACGTCTCCCGGAATGCCGCGTTGGCCTCGAATCCGACACGCCGGGCGGTCTCGAGGTACAGCTCCCCGAAGGCGTCGAGCCCGGCCGCGCCCGCATCCTCGACCGTGTGGCCGGTGCGCCGGGCCTTGTTCACCGACCAGCGTGCGCTCGAGCGGAGGTCGGACCACAGCTCGGCCTCCGTGCGGCCGAGGTCGATGAGGCGGGTGCGGTCGATCTGGATGGCCGGGATGCGCCGCCAGCCGAGCTCCAGCAGCCAGCCCTCGATGGGCCCCGGCTCGACCTCGGGATCGATGACCACGTGCGACAGCCGCAGGCCCGATGCGACCCGCTGCAGGGCTCCCGTGAACGCGGCGATCGCCGGCCGGTCGAGCGTCGTGGTGACCGGGCCACGGGTCGCGTAGCCGCGCTGGAACGGTCCGGGTCGCATCCGATGGAGCAGCACCTGGGCGCCGACCGGTCCGCCGGGCGCACCGACGACGATGCGTCGCGCGCTCCAGCCCTTGGCGGCGTTCGCCTCCGCCCATGCGCTCAGCTGGGGATAGGAGCCCCCGGGCGCCGCGGCCACGAACCGGTCCCATGCCGCGTCGTCGGATCGCAGGACAGCCACGTCCAGCCCCGTGGGCGTGGCGGGTGGCTCGGTCCGCGGGTCGAGCGCGGCATCCGGCATCCCTGGACTCGTGGCTCCATCGGCCGCAGCCACCTCGTCGGTGGTCATGCGGTCACCCTCGGTGGAGGGCCGAACGGACCAGCCGGACGGACTGCGACAGCTCCGGGATGCGCATCAGCCGACTGTACAGCAGGTACGTGGCCAGGGAGACCGGACCCACGATGACGAGCGTGATGAGGGCATCGAGCCGACCGGTCGATGTCCCCAGCCAGCCGCTGACCCAGGCCAGGGTCACGAACGCCACCCCGCCCGCGATGAGCGCCCCCACGACATAGCCGAGGCCCGCGATGCTGATGGAGCGCAACGGCACCGCGTGTGTCCGACGCCAGAGGATGAGCGACAGGACCACCGTCTCGAACCAGCCGCCCAGCGCGATGCCGAGGGCCAGGCCGGCGAGGCCCATGCTGCCCACGAGGGCCACCGACACGACCACATTGACGCCCACCGAGCAGATGGCGATGCCCACCGGCGTGCGCGTGTCCTGAGCGCTGTAGAAGGCCCGGGTGAGGACCACGTTGAGGGTATGCGCCGGCAGTCCCAGCATGAACCAGCCGAAGGTGCTCGCGGTGAGGGCCACGACGCCTGCCGCCGCGTTGCCGAACAGCAGTGCCGCTGTCGGCGTGCGAAGGACGATGCCCACGACCGAGAGGTAGATGGTCACCCACAGCAGCAGACGCATGGAGCTGTCGACCAGCCTGCGGAAGTCGAGCATGTCGCCGAGGGCGATGGCACGCGAGAGCGACGGCAGGAGCACCACGCCCATCGGGAAGCCGATGACGCCCAGCGGGATCTGCAGGATCGTGAACGAGAGGTTGTAGGCGGTCACGGATCCCACGACGAGGGTCGTGGCGAGGGTGGTATTGACCACGAACGTGATCTGGGTGATGCCGAGGCCGATGGCCCGGGGGACCATGAGCGCGAGGGCCTTGCGTGCGGGCGGATCGCGCAGATCGATGATGGGGTCGTAGTGGAACCGACGGCGCAGCAGCGGCAGCTGCACCGCGAGCATCAGGAACGAGCCGATGACCACGCTGAAGGCCAGACCGTCGAGACCCCACACCGCCCCCAGGGTCACGCAGCCGATGATGATGGCGAGGTTGTAGACGACGGGCGCGAAGGCGGCGATGCCGAACCGCTGCTGGCTGTTGAGGATCGCTGACGCCAGCGCGCCGAGCGCGAGGAAGATGGGCGACAGGAGCATGATCCGGGTCAGTGCGATGGTGCTGTCCGTGGCGGCGGCATCGAAGCCGGGCGTGATGAGAGGCACGATCTCCGGCGCCCAGACGAACACGATGACCGCGAACACCAGGAGGCCCGCGAGCATGAGGTTGATGACCGTCGAGGCCACCCGCCAGGCTCGGCGCGGCGCACCCTCTGCGATGAGCGTCGTGAGCACCGGGATGAGCGCGGAGCCCACGGCCCCCGCCGCCACCAGCTGGTAGATGAGGTCCGGGATCCGGAAGGCCGCGAAGTACGGGTCCAGCTGTCCCTGCGCCGGGAACTGCGCCGACATGACCACGAACCGGAGCCAGCCGAGCAGGCGCGAGGCGAGGAACGCGAACGTGACCACGAGTCCTGCACGCGCCAGCCCTCGGTTGACGGCGCCGGTCACGTGTGCGGCGGTGTCGTTGGCTCCGACGTGGTCGCCCGTGGATGCGCCGCCCGGTAGGCGCGCTGCAACCGGGCTGGCGAGACATGGGTATAGACCTGGGTGGTGGCCAGGCTCGCGTGACCGAGCAGCTCCTGGACGACCCGCAGGTCGGCGCCACCGTCGAGCAGGTGACTGGCGAATGAGTGCCGCAGGGTATGGGGCGAGACCCCATCGGGCAGCCCGGCCCGCCGGACCAGCCGGTCGATCCGCTCGCGCATCCCGCGGACACCCAGGCGGCTGCCGGTCGTGCTCAGGAACAGCGCCCCGTCATCAGCGGTCGCGGCGTGCTCCCGAAGCTGCGCTCGGCCGACCTCGAGCCACGCACCGAGCGCATCGAGCGCAGGCCCCCCGAGCAGCCCGATGCGCGGCTTGCGCCGCTTGCCGAGCACCCGGATCTCCCCCCGGCGCAGGTCGAGGTCGGAGCAGTCGGCACCTGCGAGCTCGCTGATGCGCAGGCCAGCGCCGTAGGCCGTCTCGATGATGGCCCGGTCGCGGAGCTCGATCGCGGCAGCGGTCCCGGCACGCAGCGCACCACCCGTGTGCCGATCGGCCGAACCAGGCACGACATCGAGCAGCAGCTCGACATCCCCCGCATCGAGCACCCGCGGCAGTCGCTTCGACCGACGGGGGGTGACGATGGCCGCCCACGGATCCTTCTCCACCCATCCGGCACGTCGGGCATGGCGGTAGAACGAGCGCATGGCGGCAAGCCGCGCCGCGATCGATGACCGCCCAAGGCCGTCCGCGGACAGCGCTGCAAGCCAGGCCCGAAGCTCGCGTCGCGATGGCGCGCGCCAGTCCGCGCCAGGCTGGGCGTCGATCCAGGCGAGGAAGCCACGAACGGCCGTGCCATACGCCCGCTGGGTATGCGGTGACGTGTCGCGGGCGCTGAGCGCCAGCAGGAATCCCGCGAGCGCCTCGTCGCCGGTCATCGCCCGACGGGCACGTCGTCCCTGTCCATCAGGCCGCGGGACGTTTCGCCGGCTTGATGGCCACGTCCGCGGTGGCGCTCGCCTTGGGCTTGCGGGGGACGGCCGACGTCTTCGATCCTGCTGCCTTGGCGCGCCCGGTGCTCGCGGGGCGTCCACCACGTCGCGCCGACGGGGCGATGGCCGCCGGGTCGGGCGGGCCACCGGCGAGCATCTCGCCGACCCCGACCACGGTCGGCAACGGGATCGCGGCGCCGCAGGCGAGGCAGATGCCCGTACCGTCCGCGTTCCGCGCGACGACGCCCGCATCCGCGTCGTGGACCGCCCCGACCGGCTCACGGGACGTGGTGAAGCTGCACTTGGGGTACCGCGAGCAGCCCCAGAAGACGCTGCCCGTCCGGCGGGCGCGCCGGGCCACCAGGTGCCCGTCGTGACAGGTGGGGCAGGCGACCTCGAACGGCAGCTGCGCCGGCGGCGGCGGGCCGTCCTTGCGGATGTACTTGCAGTCGGGGTATCGGGAGCAACCCACGAAGGCCCCGAAGCGCCCGCGCTTCTGGACGAGCGTCCCTTCGTGGCACTCGGGACAGGTCTCGCCCTCCCCGGCCATGGCCACCACCTCCGGCTCCTCGCCGGGGATGGGCCGCGACTCCTTGTGCTCGGGATACAGCGAGCAGCTCAGGAACCGGCCGTTCCGGCCCAGCCGGATGACCATCGGGTGACCCTCGGAGCACAGCTCGTCGCTCGGCTCGGTGGTGATGTCGGCGCGCTTGAGCTCCTTGCGCTTGACGTCCACGAGCTCCTTGAACGGCCCGTAGAACTCCCGCAGCAGGGGCACCCACGCACGCTCGCCGCGGGCGACCTCGTCCAGGCGCTGCTCCATGCGTGCCGTGAACTCCACGTCCACGAACTCGCCGAAATGCTCCACCAGCAGGTCCGTGACGATGAACGCGACCAGCTCCGGGTGGAGCCGCTTCTCCTTCACCACGACGTAGCCGCGATCGATGATGGTCGAGATGGTCGCTGCGTACGTCGAGGGCCGGCCGATGCCGTGCTCCTCGAGCGCCCGGATGAGCGTCGCCTCGGTGAATCGGGGCGGTGGCTCCGTGAAGTGCTGGGTGGGCGTGACGTCCGTGACGCTCGTCACCTGGCCCTCGACCAGGTCCGGCAGGCCCGCCTGCGCCTCGTCCTCCTCGGTGTCGTCGTCGCGGCCCTCGGTGTACACCCGGGAGAAGCCATCGAACAGCGTCCGTGTCGCGGAGGCACGCAGGCCGTATCGGCCAGCGGTCAGGTCCACGGAGGTGGTCTCGAGACGCTTCTCGGTCATCTGCGAGGCCAGGGCACGCTGCCAGATGAGCCGGTAGAGGCGCAGCTCCTCCGACGACAGCCAGCGGGCGATCGAATCGGGGTCGCGCTGGAAGCTCGTCGGCCGGATCGCCTCGTGGGCCTCCTGGGCTCCCTTCGCCTTGGTCTTGTAGACCCGACCCTTGGGCATCGTGTACTCGGGACCGAAGCGGCTGCCGATGACCTCGCGCGCCTCGCCCATGGCCACACCCGCCATGGACGTGGAGTCGGTGCGCATGTACGTCGTGAGGCCGACGCTCTCGCCCTCGACCTCGATGCCCTCGTACAGCCGTTGGGCGACGGACATCGTCCGGCGGGGGCTGAAGCCGAGCTTCCGGCTCGCCTCCTGCTGGAGCGTGCTCGTCGTGAAGGGCGCTGCCGGCGACCGCTTCTGCTGGCGGATGCTGACCTTGGTGACCTCGGGCCGGGCCGTCCGGAGTGCATCGGCGTGCGCCTGGGCCGTGGTCTCGTCCGTGACGTCGAGCGCCTCGCCGTCGATGCGCACGAGGTCCGCGGGGAACGTCGCGCCGTCGCTGGTCCGAAGCTGAGCCTGGAGCGTCCAGTACTCCCTCGCGACGAAGGCGGTGACCTCCCGCTCGCGCTCCACCACGAGACGCACCGCCACCGACTGCACCCGGCCGGCGGAGAGCCCGCTTCGGACCTTGCGGGCGAGCAGCGGGCTGAGGGTGTAGCCGACGAGCCGGTCGACCACGCGCCGCGCCTGCTGGGCATCGACGAGGTGCATGTCGATGTCCCGGGGATGCGCGAAGGCCTCCCGGATGGCGGGCTCGGTCGATCTCCGAGAAGGTCACCCGCCGCTGCTTGGCGACCGGGATCTCGGCCGCCTCGGCCACATGCCAGGCGATGGCTTCGCCCTCACGGTCGAGGTCGGTGGCGAGATAGACGGTGCCCGCCCGGCCGGCGGCCTTGGTGATGCTCGCCACCTCCCGGCGGCGGTCCTCGCTGATCACATAGTCGGGGGCGAAGTCGTGCTCCACGTCCACACCCAGCTTGCCCTTGCCGGGATTCTCGGGAAGATCACGTACATGGCCCTTGGAAGCGAGGACCGTATAGCCGTCGCCCAGGTAACGCTCGATCGTCTTGGCCTTCGCAGGTGACTCGACGATCACCAGATCCTTGTTCATCGGGCCGGAGTGTAGCACCGGGTCCGGGCGATTCCGGAGCGCGTCCCCTTTGGGGACGCGAGGCTGCAACGTGCGCCCGCGGGCGCGACGGTCACACGTCCCGGATGCGCTGGAGCAGCTCCTCGGCGGCCTCGTCCTCCTCGGCCTCTTCGGCCGTCGGAGCATCCGGATCGGGGAGCGGTCCGGATGGCAGCGCCAGGATGGAGCTCGCCTCGACCGCGAGGAGCGGGATCTCGATGAACCGGATGATGTGCATCGGGATGGCGAACCAGGAGTCGATGCGGTCGATGAAGGTCGGCTTCTTGCCGTCCACCAGACGCAGGTTGGTGCACACGAGGCTGACGTCCTCGGCGGCGGGCATCTCCCGCAGGTCGCACACGAGTGGCTGCTCGTTGTTCATGTGGATGACGGCGTCGCGGATCACCCCAGCAGGATAGGCAGACCGATGGTCGATCCGGACCGGTACGGAGGTCAGGGTGCGGTGCACTCATGGAGGGTCCTGTCGGGTGGCAGCCGGGGGGCCAGGGACGCGCACCAACAGCGGACCCGCCGCGACCTGCAGCGGCCCCATGGGGACCACCCAGCCGCGCAGCTGGAGCAGGGTCAGGGCGCCGGCCACGACCGCTGGCGTCTGTCCCGTGCCGCGCACCAGGGCGTCCGATGAGACCGGTCCGGCGAGCAGCAGCTCCGCGATGGCGCGCTCGACGGGCCCCAGCACCGAGAGGGCATCCGCGGCGTCCATCGGGCGGCCGCTGGGTGTGCCCGATCGCCCTATGGGCTGCGATCCATCGAGATCGAGGTCGACGAGGAGCGCGTCGATGGTCACCAGTGGACGGGCGGGCGTCTCGCGGAGCAGCGCCAGGCAGCCGCTCGTGGCGGGGTCCGTCGGCCGACCCGGGGCCGCGAACACGGCGCGACCCTGCTCCAGAGCGTGCCGGGCGGTGATGAGCGCGCCACTCCCCAGGGGTGCCTCGATGACGAGGGTGGCCCGGCTCAGCCCACTGATGATCCGGTTGCGACGCGGGAACGTGCCCTGGGTGGGCTGCGTGTCCGGCGGATGCTCGCCGACGACGGCACCACCACCTGCGCGGATGGCGCCCGCGAGCGTGGCATGCGACCTCGGCACGCCCCGGGTGATGCCGCCCCCGATGACCGCCACGGTCGTGCCGCCCGCCTCGAGGGTCGCCGCATGGGCGGCACCGTCGATGCCGATGGCGAGGCCGCTGACCACGGTGGCGCCACGGGTCGCCAGTGCCGCCGCGACCCGCCCCGTGAACGCCCGTCCCAGCGGCGTCGGCCGCCGGGTCCCCACGATGGCGATGAGGGGCTCGCGTCGGAGCGCCGCCGGGTCGCCGACGCCGAACAGCGCGGGTGGTGGCGGATCGATGACCCGCAACGCCGGTGGATAGCCCGGATCCCAGGGTGTCAGGACCCAGCCATCGAGCTCGGTGAGGCGGCGCAGGACCGCCACGGGATCCCGCGCGGCATGCCAGACCTGCTCGATGGTCGCCGGTCGCAAGCCTGTCTCCGCCGCTCGGCGGAGCTGTCTGCCGAACCTCGCGACATCCATGCGCCGCGCCACGTCCAGGAGCGTCGCCGCGCCGCCGAAGGCCGCCGCGAGCCGGGGTACGAGCTGCTCGCCCAGCCCGTCGACCGCGGCGAGCGCGATCCAGGCCGTCCGCTCGTCGGTCCCGGAGCCGTCCGTCATGCGGCGATCCGGCTGGCGCCGTCCTCGCGCAGCGAGATGGCCGCGGCCACCGCCTCCAGTCCCACCCGATCCTGTCCGGCCAGATCCGCGACGGTGCGTGCGACACGCAGCGCACGGTGGATGCCCCGCGCGGTCATGCCGGCGCTGCTCGACAGCTCCGTGAGCAGCCGTCCAGCGGCCGGCTCCAGGCGGCACACCTCGACCACGCGGCCAGCGGTCAGACGAGCGTTGGCGACGTCGGCGCGCGCCAGCGCGACGGTGCGCGCCCGTGGCGATGCGTGCCGCGACCACCGACGATGCCTCGGGATGGGGACCACCGATGAGCACCTCCGGCGGCACCCGGCTCATGACGACCCGCAGGTCGATCCGGTCGAGCAGCGGTCCGCTGACGCGGCGCTGGTATGCGAGGGCCTCCGCGGGCCGGCACCGGCAGCGGGCGTCGGGTTCGCCATACCAGCCACAGCGGCAGGGATTCATCGCCGCGATGAGCTGGAGCCGCGCCGGGTACCGCACGTGCCCGTGGGCGCGGGCGATCTCCACGGTCCCATCCTCGAGTGGCTGGCGCAGGGCATCGAGCACATTCCGGTCGAACTCCGCGAGCTCGTCGAGGAACAGGACGCCCCGATGCGCCAGGGTGACCAACCCCGGCTGGAGCAGTGGCCCGCCGCCGACCATCGCCGCATAGGACGTCGTGTGATGCGGGCTCCGGAACGGACGCACCCGTCGCTCGGCGGGGTCTGGCCGCAGGCCCGCGACGCTGCGGATGACCGCCACCTCCTGCGCCTCGCGGTCGTCGAGCGGCGGCAGCAGCCCGGGCACCGTGCGTGCGAGCAGCGTCTTGCCGGCACCCGGCGACCCGACCAGGAGCAGGTCGTGTCCACCCGCGAGCGCCACCTCCAGCGCCCAGCGGGCCATCGCCTGGCCGCGCACGTCCGACAGGTCCGCGGGCGGCAGGCCCGGCTCCAGCGCGCTGGACGCCGTGTGGCCGACGGCAGCATCCCGTGCGTCCCCCGGACCCGAGACCTGGGTCGACGGTCGGCGACGAGCGGCTCCGGCCGTCCGACCCCGGGGACCCGCCACGAGGCGGGCGACGTCGTCGAGGCCGTCGGCCCCCACGAGCTCCACACCCTCGACCATCCGCGCCTCATCGAGATTCGTCCGCGGGCACCGCCACGCGTCGATGTCCCTGGCGCGCGAGCGTCGACACCATCGGCAGCATCCCGGGCACCGGCAGTACCTGGCCGCCGAGGGACAGCTCGCCCACGACCGCCCACGGTCCGCCCGCCGCACGGATCTGGCCGGAGGCGACCAGGATGCCGATGGCGATCGCGACGTCATACGCGGCACCCCGCTTGCGCAGGTCCGCGGGTGCGAGGTTGACCGTGATCCGGCTCAGCGGATACTCGAAGCCCGAGTTCCGGAGCGCACCGCGCACCCGTTCCCGAGCCTCCGACAGGGCGGCATCCGGCAGGCCGACGATGTGGCACACCGGCAGCCCCGGTGCCACATCCACCTCTACCCGCACGAGCTCGCCCCGGAGCCCGTTGATCACCGCGGTCACCAGCGTCGCAAGCATGCGAACCAGTCTGGCGACGGGCACTCACCGCTGGCTTATGCGGTCCTGATCACCGGCTTCTGCGGCATCCATGCTGGTCGCGGCAGATGGGCCAGAAGAGCGGTGCGGACCCCGGCGATACTCCGCTGGGGTCCGATGCGTCCCGTACCCCAGAGAAGGCTAGGGAACGACCATCCGGATGCGATAGTTGTAGCTGTCGCCGATGAACAGCGCGCCGTCGCGGGACGCGACGGAGGTCGGTCCGTTCAGAGCTGCGTCCATGGCGGGCCCGCAGTCCCCGCCGTATTGCCCTGATCCGTTGCCGGCCACCGTCGTGATGATCCCGGCAGCGTCGACCTTGCGGACGTCGGCGTTGTTCCAGTCCACGATGTAGAGGTCGCCCGCCGCGTCGACCGCGAGGCCGTACGGGCTGGAGTTGATGGTGGCGTCATCGCCTTGCCACCATCTCCAGTGTGGCCCGGTAACCCGCTCCCCACGGTGGTGGAGATGGTCCCGGACGGGTCGACCTTGCGGATCCGGTAGTTGCCGCCGTCACCCAGGTAGACGCTGCCGTCCGCAGCCACCGCTACGCCGACCGTCCCGAACTGGAAGTTCCCGAACGTCGCGTCCGTGGCGGGACCACCGTCGCCTGAGAAGCCCGTCGCTCCGGTGCCTGCGAAGGTGCGGATCATGCCCGCCGGATCGATGGTCCGGTACCTGTTGTAGTCGTCGAAGTACAGGGACCCATCAGGGCCGATGGCCAGAGTGGCCGCACCGATCTGGGCATCGATCGCCGGTCCGCCATCACCGTCGGCCCCCTCGAGCGTCGAGGGGTCCACGCCGGTCCCCGCGAATGTCGTGACGCTGCCGGCGGGGTCGATCCTCTTGATGGTGAAGAGACCGACCTTGACGTAGAGGTTGCCCGCCGCATCGAAGGCCATGCCGCTCGGAGCGGTCAAGCCCGACGCGAACGTCTCGATGACGCCGTCGGGGCGGATGCGGCGGACGGCATTGGCGGCGCTGTCGCCGAAGTAGAGGTTGCCCGCATCGTCGATGGCGAGGCCTTGGCCCATCTGGATCGTGGCGGCCGTCGCGGGACCACCATCGCCGGACGCGCCGGCGACACCGGTGCCTGCGATAGTGGCGATGGTGCCACTCGGCAGCGGCGTACCGGCCGGGCAGTTCGTCGGAGGCAGCGCTCGTGCACCGGTCGGCGGGCGACTGGACAGGATCGCGGAGCCCGCCACGAGGGCAGTGCCCACGAGGGCCAGCGCGAGGAGGGATGCGAGCACAAGGACCCAGGACGCCCGCAGCGGGGGCGCGGTCGCGGGTCGTCGCAAGACGAGGGTCATCGGAAGCCACCTTTCCAGGAAGGACCACGCGGGCCGCTGCCGCTTGCGGGCGGTGTCCGCGAGGATGTCGTCGAGGTAGCCCGGCACCTGGGGGCTGGCGAGGTCGGTGAGCCCATCGGGAAGATGACGCTCGAACCGGTCGATAGGCGTCACGAGACCTGCCTCCGGGGGGAGACACGTCGGTGCCCGGCCCATCCTTGGTGACCATGACGCGCATCGCGGCCAGGGACGGATGGAGCCGGGACTTCGCGGTGCCGAGTGGGATGCCCAGGGAGTCGGCGGAATCCGGCACGGACATGCCCAGGAAGTAGTGCATGACGATGAGCCCGCGCGCCTCTGGTTCCAGGCCAGCGAGCGCACGATCGAGCAGGTCACGATCGGCGACGAACGATGCGGTGTCGCTCACGGTCGGCCCGTCGAAGGGAGTCAAGCTCCACCTCCACGATCCGCCGCTTGCGACGCCGTGCGGCGTCGAAGCAGGAGTGCACGGTCAGTCGATGCAGCCAGGCGTCGAACCGGTCGGGGTCGCGTAACCCCGGCAGGTCCTGCCAGGCCTGCATGAGTGCCTCCTGGACCGCGTCGCGCGCGAGCTCCGCGTCCCGGAGGATGAGACGGGCTGCCGCGTCCAGCCGCGCGATGGCGCCGCGGGCAAGCTCGGCGCCGGTCTTCTGGGCGCCGGGCGGCCTCGCGGCCGGGTCTCGGGCCGCTCCCCACGCCACGCGCTCAGCGTCACGCCTTGGCGAGGGCCGCCTCCAGTCGCTCGATCTTGGCCAGCAGCACGTTCACGGCATCGTCCTGCGCCTGGAGGTGCGCCTGGATCTGGACCGCTTCGCGGAGCGTGGCGTCCGCGTCCTGGTAGGTCATGTCGGAGCGGCGGTCAGCCGCCCGGCTCAGGATGTTCTGGCCGACCATGATCACCGACAGCATCACCAGCTGGATGAAGGTCTGGCTCAGCCACTGGATGAGCGCCAGGATCCCACCGCCCGCTGCGGACGGCAGCGCCACGAGCGCGAGGCAGGCGAACGCATAGGCGCACCACATGGTGCCCACGATGGTCGTCAACGCGAGACCGATGCGGCCGTTGAGTCCTACGGGTGCATCCGTGGTCTTGGGTGGCCCGGACCGCTGGCGGGCCGCGATCCGGGGATGCGGGATGTGCTGGTACTCGACGCGCATCGGAGGCCCTCGGTCGGCTGGTCCGGCCGTCGCGACGATGACCGGGGACCATCGAGCGCAGCCTACGCCGGCCGCGCGAGGCGAGGACGCGCGAGGCGAGGACGCGCGAGGCGAGGATCGAGTTCGGGACCGACCCGCCTAGATCCCCGAAGGGATGAGGAACTGGCCGGTGGCCGTGCGGCGCTCCCGCGGGTGGCTGTCGATCGCCCGTACGACGTCCGTGATGGAACGGGCGACCGGCGCATCCGGGCGGGCCTGGAGGAAGGGCTCACCGCTGTTGAGGGCGCTGATGGCTGTCCGGTAGTCGTTGACCACCTGGTAGGTGATGGTCCGCTTGAGGACCGCCTCGATGGAGCGCGGCCCGATCCCGGTATATGCGTTGCTGCGATTGAGCAGCAGCTCCACCATCTCATCGGGGATGCCGATCTGGGTCATGGTCTCCATGACCAGGCGCACGTTCTTGATGCACGACAGGTCCGCGGTCATGACCACGAGCAAGCGATCCGCGGCCGTGATGACGTCCAGGCTGTGGTCATCGAGGCGGTCATCGAGGTCGACGACGACGTAGTCGTACATGCGCCGGAGCGTCTCGATGATGGTCGCCATGTGGTGCCGCTCGGCGCTCACGTGCTCGGCCTCCTCGGGCCGGGTCGGCGCCACGAGCAGGTCGATGCCCGAATCGTGATGGACGACGAGCGTCCGCAGCAGGTCCGCATCGATGCCCGGCGAGGTCACCGCATCCACGATCGAGTAGCGGTCGTTGCCGACGTCCAGGAACACCCGGTGGTCACCGAACTGGAGATTGGCATCGACGAGCACGACGTTGCGCTTGAGCTGCCGATGGAACGCGATGGCCGAGTTGATGGCCAGGGTCGTCGTGCCCACGCCACCCTTGGCGCCATAGAACGCGACCACCTGGCCGAGGGTCCGGGCCTGGGGTGCCTCGACCGGCTCTGGCGGAGGCGGCGGTGCCGGGGCGGGTCGTGCCTGGGGCGCGGCTGTCGGCGGGAATCGGAGGAGCAGCCGGCGCACTCGCGCGACGAGCTCGGCGGGATGGACCGGCTGGACCTGGTAGTCGTCCGCGCCGGCGCGCAGCCCGCGCACCTTGGCAGCGGCATCATCGGGGCCGAGCAGGATGACCGGCACGTGCGCCCGACCTTCCGTCGCGCGCACCTTGCCCAGCAGTGACCACGCGTCGAGGCTGGGCAGACTGCAGTCGATGACGGCGAGATGGGGCGGCTCGCTCGCCCAGAGGGCGGCCGCCTGGTCACCGTTGGCCACGAGGCGGACCTGGCGGTCCTCGCCCTCGAGGGCAGTGCTCAGCAGGCGCTGGAGGCCAAGGTCATCGGTCACGACAAGGATCAGTGCAGCCATCGCCGCGATGCTAATCCTGCCCAGGTCGGGGCGATGGGTCCCCGAAGGTCCCGATCGGACCATCCCGGAAGGGCTATGGATGGGTCTGGTGCGGTCCGGTGTGACACCACCTACCGGGCGATACGCTCGTCCCGACCGCCGCTGGCGTCAGCCTTCGGATGGCCCTGCCGGCGGCTCCGGGGGTGCGTCATGGATGCCACCGGTATCGGGCGCGATGGGCGGCGGTGCCGGGGTCGATCTCCGGCGTCCCCGGCTCGGAACGGATGGAGCGCAGCCCGCCGGTGGTGCCCATCGAGGGCGCATCCGGAGACTGGGCGGCCTGTGGCCGGATCACGCCGCCATCGAGCTGGGGCGTGGACTCGTCGAAGGTGCGGTCCACCAGGTCACCGACCTGGGCCGCCAGCCGGGTGAGCTCCATGGGCAGGACGTACTTGGTCGAGGGGCTGGCGCCGATCGCCTTGAGCGTCTCGAGGTACTGCAGCAGCATGGTCCGCTCATCGATGGAGCGCGCCGCGCCGTAGATGCGCTCCAGCGCCTGGCTGAAGCCCTCGGCCTCCAGGATGGCCGACTGGCGCTTGCCTTCCGCACGCAGGATCGAGGACTGCTTCTCGCCCTCGGCGACGTTGATGGACGACTGGCGGGCGCCTTCGGACTCGGTGATGACGGCACGCCGGTTCCGCTCCGCGGAGAGCATCCGGTTCATGGCGTCCTGGACATCGCGTGGCGGCGTGATCTCCCGGATCTCCACGGTCGTCACCTTGCCGCCCCATCGCTCGGTCTGCTCATCGAGCTTGGTGCGCAGCACCTCGTTGATCTGGTCGCGCTTGGACAGCACGTCGTCGAGCAGGATGTCACCGATGACCGCGCGCAGGGTCGTGGTCGCGATGCCCTGGAGGGCGCCCGCGAAGTACGCCACGTTGACGATCGACCGCAGCGGGTCGCTGATGCGCCAGTAGATGAGGAAGTCGATGCTGATGGGCGCGTTGTCCTTGGTGATCGTGGTCTGGCTGGGGACCTCGATGAACTGCTCCCGCAGGTCGACCCGCACCGGCCGGTCCACGATCGGGATGAGGAACACCAGTCCGGGACCCTTGATCTTGTCCGGCCCGGTACGACCCAGCCGGAAGACCACCAACCGATCGTACTCGGTGACGATGCGGACGCTCAGGTAGAGCAGGACCACCAGCACGACGATGATGAGGATGAGCCCACCCAGCGTCACGGTCTCGAACACGGAACCCTCCCCTTCACCGCTGGAGCGGGTCGACGATCGAGGATCAGGCCATCCCGACCCACGATCCGCACCGGCGTGCCGCGCTCCAGGCTGCGGCCGTCCGCGCTCCGGGCGGTCCATTCCTCCCCGGCAGCATAGACGGTCCCGGTCGGGATGAGGGCGTGGCGCACCTCGGAGTCCATGCCGATGAGCTGTGTGGGCACCGAGACGCTCTGGACGCCGACGTTCGCTGGGGGCATCCGGCGGGAGCGCATCGCGGCGTACACGACGAGACCGACGAAGCCCGCCGCGAGGGCCGTCATGGCCACGAGGATAGGCAGCGCCACCGCCACGTCCGGCTCGGTCGGCGGTCCGGCCTGGGTATACAGCGCCGAGGCTCCCAACACGAAGGCGATGAGGCCGCCGATGGCAAGCAGGCCGTGGCTCGTGACCGTGACCTCGAGCACGAACAGCACGATGGCCAGGATGATGAGCAGCAGACCGCCGATATTGAGGGGCAGGCTGCCGAAGCCGATGAACGCGAGGATGATGGCGAAGGCGCCCAGGATCCCGGTCACCAGGTTCGGGCTGTGGAGCTCCAGCAACAGCCCCAGGAACCCGAGCGTGAACAGGATGAAGGCGATGTTCGGGTCAGCCAGCAGGTGGAGGAACCCCTGGACCAGGGTCAGGCCCGACTCCGTGGTCGGCGCGCCCGCCGTCTCCAGGATCCACGGCTCCCCCGCGACCGTGACCGTGCGCCCGTCCACCTGGTTCAGGAGGTCATCGAGCGAGGCCGACTTGACGTCCACCGCTCCCGCCGCGAGCGCCTCGTCGACCGTGTAGGAGGACGCATTCGCGACGGTGCTCACGGCCCAGTCCACGGGTCGCCCGCGCGCGTCCGCGATGGCCGTGATGGACGCGACCGCGTCGTTCATGACCTTGGTGCCAAGCGTGCCGCCGATATCCTGGCCGCCGCTGCCCACGGGTGACGCCGCGCCGATGTTGGTGCCGGGCGCCATCGCCGCGATGTTGCCGGCGAGCGTGATGAAGGTGCCCGCGCTCGCTGCCCGGGCTCCCGACGGAGCGACCCAGACGATGACCGGCAGCGGCGCCTCGAGCAGCGTCTGGACGATGGCGTGCGTCGCGTCGAGCGAGCCGCCGGGCGTATCCAGCTCGATGACCACGGCCGGCGCGCCAGCCGCGGCGGCGGAGGCGATGCCGTCATGGAGATAGCCGGACATCACCTGGTCGACGATGCCCGTGGTGGGCAGCACGACGACCGTGCCGGGCGCCGCGGCCTGCGCGAACGATGCCAGCAGCAGCATCAGGGCGCCGACCAGCGCGGCGACGCGCCCCAGACGCCCGAGACGCCCGAGACGCCCCAGCGTGTGCCCCGGCGCGACCGTGGAGGGGGTCATGCGTCCACCTGGGACATGAGGTGGTCGAGGCACAGCTGGCTCCAGGTCTCGAGCCGCTCCCCGAGCGCGTCGACCTCGTCCGGTGTCGCGAAGCTGCCCTCGAGCTTGTGGGTCTCACGGATGGCCACGGCGCGCCCCGCGGCCTCCACGCGATAGACCAGGCCCAGGTGCACCGCGCCGACCGGATCGGTGTCGTCGTTGAGGAGGCCGACCGGCACGAAGTCCGGCTCCCAGTCCGCGATGAGCTCCTCCGACCACTCCCGGGCGAGACCGCCCGCGAGCCCTCCGTCACCGGCGCCGACGTGGCCGCCGACCCCGATCGAGTACCGGTCATGCAGCCGCGTGTCGGCACCTGCCCGCAGCCGGCGCATGAGCCACAGCCGACCCCGGTCCGTCACGACGACGTACGGGATGAGCTGCTGGAACGAGGGATCGTCCTCGACCTCGGCACGGACACGGAACTCGCCCACCGCGTCCACCGCGCGGATGACCTCGGTCATGCCCGCCTCCCGGATGCCCCGCCAGTCGAGGCCGCCCGGCACCGCGCTCCTGGGGAGCCCCAGCACGAGCTCACGCGAGGCGCTGCTGGACCCCGACGTCTGGGTCGCCATGCGTCCAGTGTACTGCCGCTGTTCAGGGCCACCCTCAGACCACGAGGACCCTGAGGATCACCAGGCAGACCAGGGTGGCGATGACGATGCAGGCCTCCCGGGCCAGCAGCATCCGTTCGGCCCGCAGGTCGGCATCACGCTCCGAAAGGAAGCGCTCGACCTCGACCGGGCGGGTCTCGATGGCGGACGGCGTGTGTCGGCGGCGCACCTCCGCGGGTGCGGTGGTCGGCGGAAGGACGCTGGCAGTGCGCTTCATGGCGCCAGGAGCGCCCGACCGCGCTTCTCGGTCTTGTCCCAGCGCTGCTCCGTGCCCCGGATCTCACGCACATACGCCGTGAGGGTCACGAGACACAGGAAGGCGCCGTAGCCGCTGACGTAGATGAGCAGCCGGGAGACGACCCGGCCGCCGCGACGGTGCTCCACCTGGAGCGCCAACCACGCCACCGCCATGCAGGCGGCCAGCCAGATGCACAGGAACCAGCCCAGCACCGAGCCGCCCAGCGGTGGGCCCGTGCCCACCGATCCGGGCAGGCAGGTGATGACGATGATGGCCACCGACACGATGCCCGGGAAGAGGATCCCTCCCGCCACGCCGAGCGTGCCACCCGCGGGTCGATGGCGAACGAGAACGCCGTCGTGAACAGGTAGCACACGGCGTTGACGATCCACAGCAGGTGGAACGCGGCCCACGCCTGCGCATCCCCGATGACGAGCAGGGACACCAGGGCGATGGACGCCGCGATCATCGACAGGGGCTGCAGCAGGACCGTGAACCAGGCGAGCCCGAAGGTGATACCTCCCAGCCCCAGTCGACGGAACGGCCGGAACCAGACGCCCCGGTAGCGCCGCGTCACCTGGAGATTGCCGCGACTCCAGCGCAGCCGCTGCTTCCACAGTGCCCGAAGCTCATCGGGCTCCTCCGCCCACACGACCGCATGCGGTTCGAAGACCGCCCGCCGGCCGTGGAGCTGCGTCTCGAACGTGGCCACGGTGTCCTCGGCGAGCGTCGTGGTGTCGATGCGGCCGCCGATGGCCATGAGGCTGTCACGTGCGTGGAGCTGGGCGCCGCCCGCGAGGCAGGCCATGCCCCCGAGCACGTTCTGGGTCCGGCGCGCGGCCGCCTGGGCGGTCACGTACTCGTAGGCGATGAACCGGTCGAGATAGCCCGGTTGATGGGTGCCCTCCTTGATGTACGCGGTCACGGCGCCGACCCCCGGATCGGCCAGGTGTCGGGTCATCCGGCGGAGTGTCCCGGGCTCGAACTGGACGTCCGCATCCGCGATGAGGATGGCCTCCGCCCAGTCATCGGCAAGGACCTGGGCGAGCCCTTCGTTGAGCGCGTCGGCCTTGCCCTTGCCGCCGACAGTGGTGCGCACGTGGAGCACGCGGCCCGGGTGCGCCGCCGCGCGGTCGCGGATGACATCCGGGGTCGCGTCGGTGCTCGCGTCGTCCACGACCACGATGCGCAGCCGCTCCTCGGGATAGTCCATGCCCAGGAGACGATCGATGGACGCCCCGATGACGGCGGCCTCGTTCCAGGCCGGGATGAGGACCGCTGTCCGGGGCAGGAATGGCTGGCTCGGCCGGATGTGGTTCCGGATCGCATGCAGTCCGATGAGCAGGTATTGCCAGGCACCGACGAGCGGCGCGAGCGCTCCCAGCATCACGACGGCGACGAGCACCATCGTCAACGGGCTCACGCCTCCACCCCGGCAGGCGCCACCGTGCGCAGGAGCCGGTCGACCACGTCATAGCGGCCGACCGCGCCGCTCGTGTGCGCATCCGATCCGGCGACGAGGTCCACGCCGGAGTCGAGCAGGATGCGCAGGACACGCGTGCCGGGGCACCCCCACTTCTCGTTCACCTCGACCCGGGTGCCGGTCTCGCGGCAACGCGCAGCCAATCCGCGGAGGGCGTCGTCCGGGACGTCGTCCTCCGAGAGCCCGATCTTGGGCAGGATGCTGAATGCGTGGACCACGACCGCAGGCAGCTCGGCGGTGCTCATCGCGGCCATCGTGGCGCCGATGAGCTGGCGCGTAATAGCCGCAGCATCGACCGCGCCGGTCGCCAGCATCGCGCGCACGGTCGATGGGTCGGCCGGACCCCGCGGGGTCGGCAGCTGGTGGTCGGCGATGAGCAGCAGCTCGATGCCGGGGAGGGTCGTCGGCAGGTCGAGCGAGCCGGTGGTGTCCAGCATCTTGGTCTCGACGCCGATGCGGATGGCCATCGGTGCATCGCGACGCACCTGGTCGACCGTGTCCACGAAGCGCTGCAGCCAGTCGGTGGAGCGACGGACGTGGTCGGCCATGACCAGCGACGTGAGGCCGGCAGCCACGCCGGCGGCGAGGTTCGCCGCCGGGTCGTCCCGGCCATCGGAGAAGATCGAGTGGACGTGGCCGTCCGACCGCAGTCGCTCCCGGACCCACCCGGCCGGATTCGGACCGGTCCGACATCAGCGTGCCGGCGCGAGCTCGAGCGCCGGCCTCGTGGGGATGGCGTCCAGGTCGGCGGGGTCGAGGAATCGCTCCTCCAGGTACCGGATCATGGCCACATCACGGAACGTGAGACCCGCGGGCGCCGGCTCGCCGCGGGCCATGGCGAGGCAGATGGCGGGCATATCCACGCCCGCGGCGACGGTCAGCGGCATCGTGCCCGGGAAGCGGGGATTGACCTCCAGCAGCCGCGCCACACCCTGGGCATCCCGGCGACTCTGCACGTTGCCGACCCACGACAGCCCGATGGCCGCCGCCACATCCCGGCCCAGCCGCTCCAGCTCGGGGTCGTGGAGGGTCCGGCCGGCCACCGCCACGCCCGAGTCCACCTTCAGGCGCACCCGGGGGACGACCGCGAGGACATCGCCCGTGGGTGACGCGAGCACATCCAGCGAGTGCTCCTCCCCTGGCAGGTACTCCTGGACGAGGAAGCGGCCATCCCGGGCATACCGATCGAGGTCAGCCGCATCCGTGATGAGCGCGATGTCCCGTGAGCCGCTCCCCGATCGCGGCTTGACGATGACCGGCAGCGTCCAGTCCGACGCACGGAGGTCGGCATCCAGGAGCGCCGTCCGGGGCGCCGGCACGCGGTCCCGACACAGCAGGTAGAGCCGCCACTTGTCGAGGCAATCCTCCAGCGTGCGGGCGCCTGCCAGCACGAGCGTGACACCCATCGCCTCCACGGCATCCCGGGCGCGGGCGAGCGGCAGCAGCTCCTGGTCGACGGTCGGGATGACGATGTCGATGGCGGCACTCCGGCACCACTCGATGAGCGCGGCCACGAACCCGGGTGCGTCGCCCCGCGGCAGCAGCAGCCGCCGGCCCGGTGGCACGAGGTAGAGGCCCGCGGCATACGGGTCGATGTCCGCGGCCCAGAGGGTCACGCCGTCGATGCGCGCCAGCGACTTCATGATGGAGATGGCGGAGGGGCCCCCGGCCCCGGTCACGAGCACCTTCGTGCGCTCGCCCGCCACGGGGCGGTCAGCCACCGACGACCACCCGCACCTCGCGCCCGAGGGGCACGGGCGGCGCCGAGAGCATCGACGCCGGACCTGGCCGCCGCCGATCGCGGACGACCTCGAACGGCTCGACCGCCGAGCCGCCCCCGAACCGCGCCCAGTAGCGTGCCGTGGCGCGCAGCAGGTCTTCGTCGAGGTACTCGCGGGTGGAGGCCTGGGAGGCGAAGGCGGCGATGGCCTCGAGCTTGCCGTCCATGACCGCCTCGATGCTCACGAACCGGCTGGGCCGGAAGTCGATGGTCGCCGACGGGCTCTGGAAGCAGAGCACGTAGGGCACCCGGCGGGCGGCGACCATCGCTGCCGAGTGGGTGTTGCGGTGGTCCTGGTGCACGTCGTTGATGGAGTGGGTGTACATGATGGTGGGCTTCACGTCGCCGATGACCCGCTCGATGATGGAGACCGTGGGATCGCCCTCGCGGATGCGGGTGTCCTCGAGGTCCTCCATCAGCAGCCGGGCGCCGACGATGGCAGCCGCCGCCTCCGCCTCGCTCCGTCGCTGCGCCGCGTCTCCGCCCCGGGCGCCACCGCTGAGCGTCAGGATGGTCACCGAGTCGCCCGCGACCCGATGCGCCAGGAGTGTGCCACCGGCCCCGATCTCCACATCGTCGGGGTGGGCGCCCACGGCCAGGATCCGCTCGCGTGTCGTCGACCCGGCGCGCGCGATCGCGTCCGCGATCTTGTCCAGGAGCTCCGTGGGTGCGACCGGCTTGACGAGGAAGTCGTCCACCCGGGCCCGGACCGCCTCGACGGCGGACTCCACGCTGGGCGCGGTGGCCATGACCATGACCGGCAGGGAGGGCATCCGCGACCGGGCGCGACGGATGAGCTCCAGGCCCGACATCCCGGGCAGGTCGAGGTCGGTGAGCAACAGGTCCGTGCCGGAGACGTCGAGATATCGCAGCGCCGTGCCGGGGTCCTCGAACGCGGTCACCCGATGACCGCCCATCCGCCGCAGGACGTGGCTGACATATCGCGACGATGCCGGGTCGGGGTCGACCACCACGACCCGTGGGCCGGTGCCCGGGTCGGCACGCTCGGTCGGGTCCGGGGCGAGGGGCAGCGAGGGGTCCGTCCCTCCCGACCCCGCGACCGGCACGGCTGGTCCGTCGGGCTCGACAGGCAGGTCCATGTCCGGATAAGACCGGTCCGGGGTGCTTCGGTCAAGCCGTACGTTCGTCCGGGATGGGTCGTCCGATGCACGTCCCCGGGTGTTCGTCGGACGACCCGGGCCGAGCCGGTACCATCGCGAGATGGGTCACCGGGTCGCCATCCGTCTCGCCGATGCCATGCGCGACGGCGCCGCGGTCGCGGCCATCTACCGGCCGTCGGTGGAGCACACCGCCGCCTCGTTCGAGCTCGTGGCACCGGATGGGCTGGAGATGTCGTCGCGCATCCGCACGACCCTTGGCTGGACGCCCTGGCTCGTCGCGTGCGCCGACGAGGGCGGCGTCCAGGTCCCGGTCGGCTATGCCTACGCGACCCGCCACCGGGAGCGAGCGGGCTATCGCTGGGCCGTCGACCTGTCGGTGTACGTGGCAGACGGCCGCCAGGGTGAGGGCATCGGCCGGCAGCTCTATGGGGCGCTCGTGCCCATCCTGCGGCTCCAGCGCTTCCAGCATGCCTACGCTGGCATCACCCCGCCGAACCCGGGAAGCATGGCGCTCCACCGAACCATCGGGATGGTCCCGGTCGGCACCTTCGAGCGGGTCGGCTACAAGCTCGGGGCATGGTGGAGCGTCACCTGGCTCGGCATGCCTCTGCAGCCCGCGCTCGCCGATCCCCCGTCGGAACCGATCCCCCTGCCAGCGCTGCTCGCCGACCCGGCGGGGTCGGCCGCGGTCGAGGCGGCATTGCAGGCCGCCAGCGATCGAGCTTGAGCGTCTGACGATCCGTTCGGGCCAGTACGACATGGGTATGGAACGGTGCGGTGCAGCACTGGCACGCTCGTGTCGACAGGACCAGAAGACGGAAGGGCGACGAACGATGGGACGCTTCATCGGTGGCGTGGCGATGGCCAGGGCGAGCTGGCGGGTGCTGCGGTCGGACCGGGAGCTGCTGGTCTTCCCGGCAGCCTCGTTCGTGGTCACGATCCTCGTCTCCATCGGCTTCCTGGTGCCGTTCTGGGCCAGCGGGCGCCTCGCCGACCTCGCCGCCGGCCAGGTGGACCTGGTCATGATCGTCGTCGGATTCCTCTACTACCTGACGGTCTACTCCGTGGTCATCTTCTGCAACGTCGCGGTGGTGGCGGGCGCGCTCATCCGGCTGCAGGGTGCCGATCCGACCATCAGCGACGGCTTCGGCGCGGCGTTCGACCGGCTGCCGGCCATCATCGGCTACGCCGCCATCGCCGCCACCGTGGGCGTCGTCTTACGGTACGTGGCGGAACGCACCGGCGTCGTCGGCCGGCTCGTGCTGGGTGGCCTGGGGGTCGCCTGGAGCCTGGCCACGTTCCTGGTGGCGCCCGTGCTGGTCGTGGAAGGCGTGGGCCCGTTGCGGGCCATCGTCCGCAGCTCCACCCTGCTGCGCAGCACCTGGGGCGAGCAGGTGGCCGGCAACGTGGGCATCAGCCTCGTGTTCGGCCTGATGATGGTCGTGGCGTTCGCGGCCGGCGCGGCCATCTTCTCGCTCGTCGTGGACATCAGCAGCTACGCGGCGGCAGCGGTCGTCGTGCTGGTCGTCGTCATCCTCGCCGCGCTCGCCCTCGTGAGCACCACCCTGGAGGCGATCTTCACCGCCTCGGTCTACCGGTTCGCGGCGACCGGGGAAGGCTCGGGCATGTTCCCGACGTCCGTCATCCAGGACGCGTTCGGGTCCTCGAAGGACGCCTGAGCGGACCGGGCGGGGGCGCCAGCGCCACCCGCCCAGCCAGGACGCTCCTCAGACCGGCAGCGCCTCCAGGCCCTCGAGGGCGACCCGGACCTTCTCCGCCGGGAACTCGTAGTCCTGCATCGCCCCCGAGAGGTACCGCTCGTATGCCGAGAGGTCGAAGTGGCCATGACCGCACAGGTTGAACAGGATGACCGGGCTGGTGCCGGCCTCCTTCGCCTTGAGCGCCTCGTCGATGACGACGCTGATGGCGTGGGCCGGCTCGGGCGCGGGCAGGATCCCCTCCGCGCGTGCGAAGCGGACGCCCGACTCGAACGTCCGGCGCTGGTGGACCGCCTGCGCCTCGATGAGGCCCAGCTCCTTGACCAGGCTCACCAGGGGCGCCATGCCGTGATACCGCAGGCCACCAGCGTGGATGGGTTCGGGCATGAAGTCGTGACCCAGCGTGTGCATCTTGACGATGGGCGCCATCTTGCCGGTGTCCCCGAAGTCGTAGCGGTAGACGCCACGGGTCAGGCTCGGCGCCGCCTCCGGCTCCACCGCGATGATCCGGTAGTCCGCCTCGCCCCGCAGCTTCTGGCCCAGGAACGGGAAGGTCAGACCCGCGAAGTTGGAGCCGCCACCGGTGCAGGCCACCAGGATGTCCGGCTTGTCGCCGGCCATCGCCATCTGCTCCATCGCCTCGAGCCCGATGACGGTCTGATGCATCAGCACGTGGTTGAGCACGGACCCGAGCGCGTACCTGGTGTCGTCCCGGGTGGCCGCGTCCTCGACCGCCTCGCTGATGGCCATGCCCAGCGAGCCGGGGCTATCGGGCGTCTCCGCGAGCACGGACCTGCCGTAGTTGGTGTCGGGGGACGGGCTCGCCACGACCTGGGCGCCGTAGACCTCCATGAGGTTGCGGCGATACGGCTTCTGGTCGTACGAAGCACGCACCATGTAGACCTTGACCTCGAGCCCGTAGATCGCGCCCGCGAGGCTGAGGGCGGTCCCCCACTGGCCAGCACCAGTCTCGGTGGCGAGGCGCTTCACGCCTTCCTGCTGGTTGTACCAAGCCTGCGGGATCGCGGTATTCGGCTTGTGGCTGCCCGCCGGGCTCACCCCTTCGTACTTGTAGTAGATCTTGGCGGTGGTGCCCAGCGCCCGCTCCAGCCGGTGCGCCCGATACAGCGGCGACGGCCGGTACATCGAGTACGCCTCGCGCACGGGCTCGGGGATCTCCACCTCCCGTTCCTGGCTCACCTCCTGGAGGATGAGACCCATGGGGAACAGCGGCGCCAGGTCGGCGGGCCCGATGGGCTGACCCGTACCCGGGTGCAGCGATGGGGGGAGCGGCACTGGCAGGTCGGCGGCGATGTTGTACCAGGCGCGCGGGATGCGGTCCTCGGGCAGGATGAACTTCGTCTGCTGCACGCCCACGCTCGTCTCCTCGGATGGTGCGGCCCCACGGGCCCGGTCGCCTCCAGTATCCGGCATCCGGGGCGTCTCGGCCGTGCGCTACAGCTCCCGCCGGCCGAACGCGATGACGCCGCCCACCAGGGCGATGGCGGTCCAGGCCAGCGCCCACGCGAGATCGCCGAGCGACAGCGGCAGTCGGGCGAAGAACGGGTCCGACGCGAATCCCGAGGGGTCGATGCCCCGGGCGATGAGCAGCACCAGAGGTGGCTCGAGCGCATGGATGACCCCCCGCCAGAGCAGGTCCGTGGGCATCACCAGGCGCAGCGCGTCCAGGCTGGGCACGAGTGCCTCGGCACGCAACAGCCCGGCGGCCGACGCGAGCACGCCCCCGAACCAGCTCATGCCGAACACCACCACCGTGATGGAGCCCGCCGCGATGGCCGGCAGGCGCGTCCCCAGCGCGAGCGCGAGGGTCAGGGTCGCGAGCGCCTCGCCGGTGAGGCAGGCGACCGCCACACCCGGATCGGGCGGCACATATCCGGATACCTGCGCGACGACCCCGATGGCCAGGAAGCCGGACGCGACGGCATATGTCGCCACGATGCTGGCGAGGCCGATCCAGCGCCCGATGACCAGGTCCGCGCGGCTGATGGGTCGCGCCAGCATCGCGAGCAGCGTGCCGGACTCCACGTCCGACGCGATCGCGGGTGCCGCGAGGAATGCTGCGGACATGGCCAGCACGAAGCTGAACATGAAGGCCACGAACACCAGCACCTGGGAGACGCCGAGCGCGATACGGGCCTCGTTCATGCCTCCGTGCCGGGCGTAGTCGACGAGCTGGGTGACCACCCAGCCCACGAGGATGACGCTCACGACCGACAGCGCGAGCAGCACCCACAGCAACCGGCGACGGGCGACCTCACGCACGGTGAGCAGCGAGATGGCGAGGACCGCCCGGGCGCTCATGGCGGGCTGATGCTCGGCAGCCGGAAGGACTCGGTCATCTCCGTGACCCCGCTGCGGACGAGCTCCAGGAACAGGTCCTCGAGCGACCGCTGGACCGGCTCGACCGCGTGGACCCTGCCGCCGGCGGCGATGACGGCCGCGACGACGTCGGGGATCCGTGCCGGGTCGAGCGGGTGGAGCACCCATCGGTCGGCGTCGGGGTGGAGCGGCGCGAACCGCTGCAGCAGCGAGACCGGGTCGGCAAGACCCGAGATGGCGAGACGCAGCGACGGCGCGCCGAGCAGCTGGCGCAGGCCGCCGGCAGCGATGACCCGTCCGCGATGGACGATGACCACCTCGTCACAGACGCGCTCCACCTCGCCCAGGAGATGCGAGTTGAGGATCACGGAGGCACCCCGTGCCCGGGCCTTCCGGATGATCGAGCGGACGTCATCGCGACCGACCGGATCGAGCGCCGAGGTCGGCTCATCGAGGATGACCAGGTCCGGGTCGCCCAGGAGCGCGAGGCCGAGGCCGAGGCGCTGCTGCATGCCCTTCGAGAACGTGCCCACCCGGTCCTTCGCCCGATGGCCGAGGCCGACAGTGGCGAGCGCCTGGTCGGTCCATGCCGGCCAGCTCGCGCGGGGCATGCCGGCCAGCTGGCAATGGAGCCGCACGACCTCCCGAGCCGACAGCCACTGGGGATACCGGAACAGCTCCGGCAGATAGCCCACCGAGCGGCGCGCGATCCGGTCGCCAAGGGGTCGCCCGAGGAGCGTGCCGCCACCGCTGGTGGGCCGCGACAGCCCGAGCAGCAGCTTGACCGCGGTCGTCTTGCCCGCGCCGTTGGGGCCCAGCAAGCCGATGACCTGGCCCGGCCCGACGGTCAGGTCCAGCGATTCGAGCGCCACGTGTCGGCCGTACGTCTTGCGCAGTCCCTGGGTCCGCACCACGGCGCCCCGCTCCGCGAGGCCCGGGCCGCTCGACGACATCACGCGGGAACCCGGGTCACAGACGCACCTCGGCAAGGGGCACATAGCTCGATCCGGCCGGGGTCCCGGTATGCGAGCGATAGAGCACGACCCGGTCCGCGAGCCAACGCGCCGAGACGTCGCCCAGCGACCGGCGGCCAAGGGCATCGATGAGTACCCGGTCGGCGCGCCGGGCGATGGTCACGTGTGGCGCGGGTGCGCTGCCACGGTCCGGGATGCGCGGGTCGTCGGCAACGGCGTCCTCGACCAGGCAGCGGGCAAGGCTGCCCACCTGCGCGCCACCGGTACCGATGCGCAGCCACGCGACCCCGCCCGATCGGCGGACGATCCCGTCACTGCCGTCGGTCGCCAACCGGAAGGAGCTGGCTGTCGCTCCGCAACGCGCCATGCCCAGCGTGAGTGCATCGACGCGCTCCGGAGGCGTGGACCCCAGGAAGCGCAAGGTCACGTGGAACGCATCCGGGTGTTGCCAGCGGGCGCCCGGGAATGCCTCCCGGTACGGGGCGAGCGCAGCCTCGAGGCGGCCAGCGACATCGCTGGGCATCGGCAGCGCGATGAACAGCCGCCAGGGGCGCTCGAGCGAGCTCGGGGGCGGATCGGTCATGGGATCGCGTCTCAGGAGCGCGAGGCAGCGACCGCGGGTCGGTCGAGACCCAGCAGGTCGACCAGACCCCACAGGTCGGTGATGCGTGGCACGTCCGGGATATCCGCGAGGTCCGGATCGTCCGCGGGCAGGCCGTGACCACGCGTGACGCGCTCGATGAGCACGGCCCGGATGCCCGCGCCGTGAGCGCCGGCGACGTCCGCCATGATGGAGTCGCCCACGTGCACGGCGTCGGTGGGCGCCACATCCATGAGCGCCAGGGCATGCTGGAAGATGCCGTACGAGGGCTTGAGGTAGCCGACCCGGTCGCTGACCACGACGGCCTCGAAGTGGCGCGCCAGCTCGAGGGTGTGCAGCAGCTCCGGTGCCGCCCAGCCCCAGTTGGAGATGACGGCCAGGCGGATCCCGCGGCTTGCAGCCGGTCCAGCGCGCCGGGCACATCATCGAAGATCCACCAGGCGGCGCGCTCGGCGAACGCGGCCTCGAGGGAGCGGAAGAACGCATCAGCAGGCACCGTCGCGCCGAGCGCTTCGAGCACCCGGGTGTCGAAGCGCTTGAGTCGTTCGTAGGACGCCGCCTCGCTTGCCTCGAAAGGGCCCTCGACATGGTCACCGTGCTTGCCGAACGTGTCCTCCAGGGCCGCCCGGAGGGCGTCGGCATCGACGACGACCCCGTGCTCCGCGAGGACCCGTCGGTAGACCGCGGACCACGAAGGATGCGCGCGTATGAGCGTGTCGCCGAGATCGAGGAAGACGACGGACGGGCACGGGTCGAGGACGGTGGCAGGCATCACCCGGAGTCTATCCGGCACCCAACGAGCGGGCGCGGTGCGAGGCGCCCTGAGGGCAAGGAGCGGCCCGCGCTGTCCAAGGCTTCAGGCGGGGTCGCATCCCTCGACGTCCCGGCTCATGCGCTGTGCGGGTACGCGGGCCAACGAAGGGAGGTCCGCGGACCCGACCGGGGCTTCCGTGGCCGGCTCATGCGCCACGCGGGTGAGCGGGCCAATGAAGGGAGGTCCGCGGGCCCGACCGGGGCTTCCGTGGCCGGCTCATGCGCTGGACGCATGGACGGGCCAACGAAGCGCGTCGACGACGCGGATAGGGGGTCTTGGTGGCCCGTTCATGCGCCACGCGACTCAGGGCATGGCGCGCGACTCAGGGCGCGGCGCGAGCTTGCCCTGCGATGTGGCGCCGCCCGCGGGCCGGTGCGGCCGCGCCGGCGCGGCGCTAGTCGTTGTAGAGCCGCTCCTCGATGAGCTTCTCCTGGACCGTCCGGCCGTTGGCATCGAAGCAGGAGTACTCGAAGTGCTTCTCGAACTCCAGGTCGACCGCGTTCTGGCCACCACGGTTCTTCTCGACGCTCACGATGACCCAGTCACGGAATCGCTGTGCCTGGTACGGGTTGAACTCGATGTTCACCTTGGCCACGATCTGGTACTTCTCGTTGAGGATGAGGATGATGTCCGCCTCGTAGTTGATGGCGGACGAGCCTCGCAGATGGTGGTTGCGCAGTCGCGCCGCCTTGAGGCCCTCCTTGTCGGCGGCCACGATGGAGATCATGGGCACCTCCATCTGGAGCGCCAGGTCCTTGAGACCGTTGACCACGAAGGTCACCTTCTCGGCCTCGGTGGCCGGGTCGGGGATGACCGGCACCTTCTGCATGTAGTCGATGAACACCACCAGGCGGCGGTCGCCCGACAGCTCCTTGTACCGCTGCACGAGTGCGTGGAGGTTCTCGACGGTGTTCTTCGTCTGTGAGCCCCGCAGCATGAACAGGTTCGGCCCGTACCGGTTGACGCGCTCCAGCGCAGGGCGGAGGCGGGGGTTGGCCATCAGGTCGGCGAAGCCCTCGCCCTGGGCCAGCCAGGTGCTCAGGATCTCCTTGCGCACGTCCTGGAGCTTGACGCCGTTGACACGACCCGGCAGGTGCTGGAGGGCCGATTCCATGGCGATGATGCGATTGAGCAGGTACTCCTCGTCATGCTCGTAGCAGACGTACAGCACGCTCGCCTGGCCACCCATGACGATGTTGCGTGCCATCTGGACGGCCATCGTGGTCTTGCCTGTGCCTTGGGCACCGCCGATGAGCAGCAGCTCGCCGGCACGCAGCCCGCCACCGATGGTCTTGTCGAGGGGTGTGAAGCCGAGCGGCACCGGCTGGTACTGGTCGACGTCGCCGGCGGCCACCTTGCCGGCCAGGGTGCCCAGGACCTCGCTCGCGCTCCGTGGTGCGACCGGGCCCAGCATGCCGCCCACCGACCAGTCGATGGCGATGGGATCCATGGGACCAGCGGGCGCGGGCGCGTAGCCGTCCTGGTCGGGGTAACCCTCCGGCGGGTAGCCGTTCGGGCCCGGATACCCACCCTGGGGCGGATATCCCTCGGCACCGGGGTAGCCCGGCTGCTGGGGGTAGCCACCTGGACCGGGATAGCCGGGTGCGTAGCCGGGAGGCGGGCCCATGCTGGGGTCCCAGCCTGGCGGCGGACCACCGGTCCAGGGGACCCCGGGGTTGGGGCCAGGCCCCTGGAGTTGGCCATATCCAGCATCCGCTGGGGTGGTCGCGGTGGCGGTCGCCCAGCCAGCCTGGGGGTTGCCATCCTGGGCACCGGGCGCCTGGTCAGGCGTCTGGGGTGCGGCGGTCCGGTTTCGGCTCAGATTCACGGCTTCTCGCAGCTACTGCGCGCGACAGGCGTCGCCGGGAACGACCGTATCAGTGCCTCGGGCCGGAAGGCAGCGGCCGAACCTCCTATCTCCGCACTCCATCGGTACCAACCGACACCGGGGTCATGACGCGCGAGGACACCACCTAGGCGCCGGGTCGGCCCCCGCCGTGATGCCCCGAGCGGCGACGCGATGCCCCGCGCGGCCGCTACCGGGGCAGGTCGCGGAGCGCTGACCAGTAACGCGCGATGCTCCGGATGCCGCCCTCGTAGTTGGCCAGCACCATGTTCTCGTTGGGCGCGTGGGCCTGATCGTCGGGGTTGGTGAAGCCGAGGAGCACGACCGGCAGGCCGAACATCGAGGAGAACGATGCGGCAGCCGGGATCGAGCCGCCTTCGAACAGGTAGTAGGGATCAGCGCCGAAGACCTCGCGCAGGCTGCTGGCGGCCGCCTGCGTGGCGGGGTGGTCGATGGGTGTCTGGCTCCACATGCCGTGACTCAGCAGCCGCACCTCGACCCGGACACCGGGCACGTCCACGGCCGTGATGGCGGCGCGGACCCGCTCGAAGGTGCGCCCGGGGTCCATGTCCGCGACCAGGCGGCAGCTGATCTTGGCGTGGGCATGGGCCGGGATGATGGTCTTGCTCCCCTCCCCCTGGAAGCCGCCCCAGATGCCATTGACCTCGAGGGTGGGTCGTGCGCCGCGGCGCTCGAGGGCCAGGAAGTCGGGCTCACCGAACAGCTCCGGCACGCCGATCTGCGCGGTCACGTCCGCCTCGTCGAAGGGCAGTCGCAGGAACTCGTCGTGGCCCCGCTCGCTGAGCGGTCGGACCTCGTCGTAGAAGCCGGGCACGGCCACGCTGCCATCCGGCCGCTTGAGGGCGGTGACGATGCGTGCCAGGGCGATGGCCGGGTTCTGGACGTTGCCGCCCCAGGTCCCGGAGTGGAGGTCGACGGTGGGTCCGGTGACATCGATCTGGGCATACATGAGGCCCCGCAAGCCGACCGTGATGGCGGGCAGGTTGCCCTCCAGGAAGCCCGTGTCGCTGATGACCGCGAGGTCGGCATCCAAGCGCTGCCGGTTCGCCTCCAGCCAGCCTTCGAAGTGGGTCGAGCCGGACTCCTCCTCCCCCTCGAACACGAACCGGAGATTGATGGGCAGGCTGCCGACGGTCTCCAGCCAGGCGCGCGCGGCCCAGAGATGCAGGTGGACCTGGCCCTTGTCATCCGCGGCGCCACGGGCGTAGATGCGTCCCCCTTCGACGCGTGGCTCGAAGGGCGGCCGTATCCAGAGGTCGAGCGGGTCGACCGGCTGGACGTCGTAGTGGCCGTAGACGAGCACCGTCGGGGCGCCCGCTGCATGGAGCCAATCGGCGTAGACCACCGGGTGACCACCCGTGGGCGAGACCTCGGCATGCTCCAGCCCCCATCGTTCCAGGCGCTCCGCGACGAACCGGGCCGCCGTCGCCATGTCGTCGCGGTGCTCGGAGAGCGTGCCGATGCTCGGGATCCGCAGGAAGTCCACGTAGTCCGCGAGTCGCTCGTCGGCGGTCCGGTCGAGGAAGGCATCGATGCGCGAGATGTCGCTGGTCATGGCTGGGGACGATGTCCTCTCGGATAGGGACCCGCCCGATGCGGATGCACCGGGCGGTCATGGTCTCGAATGGCCTCGGCGGTCGCCGCCGAGCGCAGGTGTCCCGGCCGGCCGTCAGGCCGGCTGCGGGGCCGGATTCGGCGCCGGTGCCGGTGCCCGCGGCTCCGCGGGTGGCAGGTCGCGCTGGTGGAGCGGCAGGGACGTGATGCCGCCGCCGCTGCCCGCATCCTTCCGGGGGTCGGGCAGGTCCGCGAACATCGCGTCGAACTCCTCGTGCTCGATGGTCTCCTTGGCCACCAGGAACTCGGCGAGCTGGATGAGCCGGTCCTTGTGGGTCGTGAGCACCTCGGTCGCCCGAGCGTATGCCTTGTCGATGATGGCCCGGACCTCTTCGTCGATCTGACGCGCCACGTCGTCCGAGTAGTTGCGCTGCTCGCCGATGTCGCGGCCCAGGAAGATCATCTCCTCCCGCTTGCCCAGCGCCAGCGGACCCATCCGGTCGCTCATGCCGAACTCCGTGACCATCCGTCGCGCGACGTTGGTCGCCTTCTCGATGTCATTGGAGGAGCCGGTCGTGGTGTCGCCGAAGATGAGCCGCTCGGACGCGTTGCCACCGAGCATGCCCGCGATCTTGTCCTCGAACTCGGCCTTGCTCTGGAGGTAGCGGTCCTCCATGGGCAGGCCCATGGTGTAGCCGAGCGCCATGCCCCGGCTGATGATGCTCACCTTGGCCACCGGGTCACACTTGGGAAGCACCCGCTGGACGAGGGCGTGGCCACCCTCGTGGTAGGCGATGATGATCTTCTCGGAGTCGCTGATGATGCGGCTCTTGCGCTCCGGGCCGGCCACGACGCGCTCGAGCGCCTCGTTGAACTCGGAGGTCGTGATGACCTTCTTGTTCCGGCGCGCCGCGAGGATGGCGGCCTCGTTCACGAGGTTCGCGAGGTCCGCACCCGAGAACCCGGGTGACTGCTTGGCGACCGACTGGAGGTCGATGGCCTTGTCGAGCGGCTTGCCCTTGCTGTGGACCTTGAGGATCTCCAGGCGTCCCTTCATGTCGGGACGGTCGAGGATGACCTGCCGGTCGAAGCGTCCCGGGCGCAGGAGCGCCGGGTCGAGCACGTCCGGCCGGTTCGTCGCCGCGACCACGATGACGTTGGTGTTGGTGTCGAAGCCGTCCATCTCGACCAGGATCTGGTTGAGGGTCTGCTCGCGCTCGTCATGCGAGCCGCCCAGGCCCGCCCCACGCTGACGGCCGACGGCGTCGATCTCGTCCACGAACACGATGCAGGGGCTGTTGCGCTTGGCCTGGTCGAAGAGGTCGCGCACCCGGCTGGCGCCCACGCCCACGAACATCTCCACGAACTCCGAGCCGGAGATGCTGAAGAAGGGCACGCCTGCCTCCCCGGCTACCGCGCGGGCGAGGAGGGTCTTGCCGGTCCCTGGCGGGCCGACGAGCAGCACGCCCCGCGGGATGCGGGCACCCAGGGAGTTGAACTTCTCGGGGTACTTGAGGAACTCCACGATCTCCTGGAGCTCCGTCTTCGCCTCATCGACACCCGCGACGTCGCCGAAGGTGACCACGGTCTTGTTGCCCAGGAACATCCGCGCCCGGCTCTTGCCGAAAGACATGGCCTGGTTGTTGGTGCCCTGTGCCTGGCGGAACATGAAGTACAGGAAGACGCCGATGAGCAGGACCGGCAGCAGCGACGCGAACAGGACGCCGAGCCACGCGCTGCCGTCGTTGGCGGGCTCTGCCTTGAGCGGCGGCACGACCTGGCACGAGGATCCCGACGTGTTGCACCAGAGCGCGAGGTCCGTCGAGACCTGCGTCAGCGCGCTGGGCACGCGGCTGGTGAGCACGGTTTCCTTGCCAGTCGCGTCCTTGCCGTTCAGGGTGACTTCAAGCACGTCGCCACGCTGGATGACGCTGGCCACCTGGCCTTCCCCAACGCGGACCTGGAGGCTGGGGGATGGATCGGTGGCAGTGCCACCGCTGTAGTTGATGTCCACACTGGGCGTTGGCTGGAACAGGAACATGTACAGCAACGCCGCGGTGCCCACGACGAGCACCAGGGTCAGGAGGCCGTTGCGAAGGAATCGGTTGTTCAAGGGGGAGGTGCCTCCGGGCTGGGAAGCCGCCACGCGACACGGCGGGGGATCGATATTAGCACCGCACCCCGGACACCCAGTCGCGGCGCGGCTTACATCGTCAACGGCCTGTGCATCGACGCACCGCGAGCGTCGTTCGGAGTCAGTCCAGCCGGAACGGCGGGTACGGCCCGGTGAGCAGCAGCAGGTAGGCGATGACCCGGAGGTACCAGCGCATCCAGCCGCCGACGACGTTGTAGACGATGTCCGCCTGGCGTCCGTGGATCAGGACGGGGATCCAGGCAAAGATGATGAGGATCCAGGCGAGGATGCCCAGCAGCCAGAGCACGATGAAGTGCGGGATGAGGATGATGTAGCGGATGAGGATGCCGAGGATGGGGATGCCCCAGAACCGGCCGACCGGACGCTCCTGGTCCACCAGCACCCGGACGTGCTGGTCGTCGCGATCCGCTCCCGTGAACGCCGGATAGGTGCCCGAGAGCAGCGTCACGTACGCCCCGACCCGTGTCGCCCATCTCAGGTAGCCACCGACGAGCGTGTAGCCCCATCCCGGATACCTGCCCGTGACCAGCACCGGGATCCAGGTCAGCCACGTTGCCAGGAAGGCCAGCACGCCGAGCACGTAGAGCACGATGAGGTGTGGGATGACGAGCAGGAGGCGAAGCCACATCCCGAACCAGAGGATGCCCCAGAAGCGACCGATGGGGGCCTCCGGCGTGAAGCGCAGGTCCACCGGGTAATCGGAGGTGAATGCGAGCTCCGGGTCACCCCAGCCCGAGGCGGCGATGGCCGGGGCCCACTGATTCGGTGGCGGCTGTTGCGGTGGCCATTGCGTCGGCTGTTGGCCCCACTGGCCCTGCTGCGGCGGCTGGTTCCACTGGCCTTGCTGGGGCTGGCCGGCAGGCGGCGGCCACTGCCCCTGCTGGGGCTGGTTCCACTGGCCCTGCTGGGGCTGGTTCCACTGGCCCTGCTGCGGGCTGGTTCCACTGGCCCTGCTGTGGCTGCGCGGCCGGAGGTCGTGGTGGCCATTGGCCCTGCGGCGGCTGCTGGCCCCACTGGTTGGGAGCCGGCTGCGCCCATTGGTTCGGCGCAGGCTGCGCCCACTGGTTCGGGGGCGGCGTGCCACCGGTCGGCGTACCGGAAGCAGGGGTGTCCGTCGGCAGACCCTGCCAGGGCTGTCCAGGACCGGAAGGCGGCGGGTTCGAGGCCACGATGCTGTGCTCCACGATGAGGTCGGTGGTGCGGGGGATGTGGACCTTTCCCACCAGCGACTCTGGGTATCGATATCGCGAACGAGCGGCGCACCCGATGGTGGGACCCGGCCACCGCCGCTCACGCCACGGGCACGGACTATACAGACTCCAGCCTGCTGGACGACCGCCCTGGTGGGCTATCCGCCACCGGTACGCCGTCCGGCCCGCAGTAGGGTACCGGACCGGAAGCACGGACGAAGGTTGGTAGCGGGGGGGAGATTTGAACTCCCGACCGACGGCTTATGAGTCCGCTGCTCTGCCACTGAGCTACCCCGCCCCGGAACACGCTGCTTCACCGGGATGTGCATGACGCGGGTCCGTGAGCGGACGGACCGCCGTCCGCACGCGGGCACTAGCCCTGCGCACCGAGGCGTCGCGACCGCGCGTCCAGCGCCCGGGGATGGTACAGCAGGCTCCGACATCCCTGCCGAGCACCGGAAGGCGCCGCCGACATCGGCCCTGGCTCACATCGACCATCGCGGCGCGACGTGTCAGACTCGCGGCATGCGACCTGTCGCTTCGATCATGTCCCTGCTCACCTGGCGCCTGCGGATCGCCCGCACCGGGTTCCTGCTCCGGCTGCGCAGTCTCGTCTCCACCCTCGTCGTGTTCGGTGGCGCTGGCGTGGCGATCGGCTACTCCGTCGTGAGCCGGTTCGGCCACGGCTTCGACGACGAAGAGGCTGAGTCCCGGTCCTCCCGCGAGTGACCCGACCGGGATCCGATCGATCCCTGGGGACTCTCGGCACCTCGGCCCCCAGCCGCGCCAGCTGGCCGGCGGCTCGGCCCGATGCCCATCGGTGGCCTGTTCGAGGTCAGCGCCCGGATCATCCGGCGGCACGCGCCACTGCTGCTGGTCATCGCGCTCACCATCCAGCTCGCCGGCGCCGTCCTCGTCGCCTCGGCGCAGGAGCTCCTGGGCACCACCGTCAGCCCGTTGCTGGTGGGCATGGACACCGACTCGCCCCAGCTGCTGACGCCCACCGATGATCAGGCGCGCGCCATCATCGGCGCCGTGGTCCTGGTCGCTGCAGCGACCCTCGTGTCGCTGGTCCTGGGCGCCATCGCGACCGTGGGCTATGCACGGGTCGTCGCCAATGACTATCACGCTCGACCGTCGGTCATCGGCGAGGTGCTTGCCGTCGCGTTGCGGCGGGCCCTCCCAGCGGTCATCGCGTCCGTGCTGGCCTCACTCGCGGCGCTGGCGGCGATCGCGGCCACCGTCGCGCTCGCGGTCGCTGGCCGTGGCGATCCTGCCGGGGTCCGGCGGCGGGGTCGGAGGCATCGGCGCCTTCATCGCGCTCGTCATCGCGGTCGGCGGCACCCTCATCGCCGTGACGATCCTGGTGCGTCTGTCGCTGGCCACCGTGGCCGTCGCCGTCGAGCAGGTCGGCGCCCGGACGGGTCTCCATCGGAGCTGGCACCTGACCGGCGGCAATGCCTGGCGCACGTTCGCGGTGCTGGCCATCGTGGCCTTCATCGTCTCCGTCCTGGCGGCGCTGCTGGGACAGCTCCTGGGGGTGACCATCTCGGACACCATCGGCGCGAGCCTGGGCATGGTCCAGACCTTCGACACGCTGTTCGCCGCTGCCATCGCGGTGCTGTTCGCACCGGTGGCCGTGGTCGTCTGCTCGGTGCTCTACTTCGACCTGCGGGTCCGCAGGGATGCCTGGGACCTGCCGGCCCCGGATACGGGCGGCCCCTCGCCTGAGGAGGGACCGGGCGACAGCCCGGGAGACTGAGCCCGGCTCCGCTCAGCGATCGAACAGCAGATCCAGCACAGCCCCGAGGGGGTCCCTGGGCGGCGAGACGAGCCCGCCCGCGCCAAGGGGCTCGATGGACGGGGGTGGCGGACCACCCGATTGCAGAGCGAACGGCTGCTCGCGACCGTGCCCGAAGCCGTACGCGCGCGCGGTGAAGCCCCGGAATGCCTCGGTCTTGGCGAAATCGACCTCCGTGCGCGCGGCCTCGACCTGGGCGCTGATGGCGGCGTTCTCCCGACTCACCTGGGCCAGCGCCGCCCGCGCCGACATGGCGTCCGAGAGCGATCCTGCGAGCACCGCGGCACCGATGACACCCGCGAACATGACCCCCGCCACGACGAGCACCCGGCGTTCCAGACGGCTGATGCGGGTCCTGCGATGCGGCTGCGCCGAGGCAGTCGTGCCACTGGCGGAGGGGGGTGCGACGGTCGCGGACACCCGCTGGGTGGTACCCGCGGTAGGAGCAGGCTGGGGCCGCGCCGACAGGAGTCGCATCTGGCCCAAGCGTAGCTGCGCTCACGACCCGTGTCAAACCGGCCTGGACCGCTCGCATCGAGCACGAGCAGGCCCGATGACCAGCCCTCCGGGGCGCTGATCCCCGACCTATCAAACCGAACGGATGGTCGGTATGATACACGCCGCGGCGCTACCGTTCCGCCGACCGGAGGAGACCATGCGCATCCACCAACCGATGCCCGCCATCGACGTCCTGGGCAACCTGCTCGCTGCGCCGGCGATCGCCGCTGCCGTCACGGCACATCGGGTGCTGCCGGCGCGACCCGCGGAGACATCGCCGATCCCCGGCTGGCTCGACCCGCGGCTCCAGGGTGCCCTCGAGGAACGGGGCATGGGCAGGCTGTATCGCCACCAGGTGGAGGCGCTGGAAGCGCTCCGCGATGGCCAGGACATCCTGGTGTCGACACCGACCGCGTCCGGCAAGTCCCTCTGCTACCACTTGCCGGTCCTCCAGGCCATCGCGGAGGACCCGTCCGCCCGGGCGTTGTACCTGTTCCCGACCAAGGCGCTCAGTCGCGACCAGCTCGCCGAGGTACGCGAGCTGGGCGATCGAGCCGGGCTCCGCCTCGTCGCGGATGTCTACGACGGCGACACCCCCGCCCCGCTGCGGGGGCGGATCCGCGCCGCGGGCCAGGTGGTGGTCACCAACCCGGACATGCTCCACGCGGCCATCCTCCCCCACCACACCGCGTGGTTCCAGCTGTTCGAACAGCTCCGCTACATCGTGGTGGACGAGGCGCACAGCTACCGGGGGATCTTCGGCAGCCACGTCGCGAACGTCCTCCGCCGGCTCGCCCGGATCTGCGCCCACTACGGATCGACGCCCCGGATCGATCTGCTGCTCGGCGACGGTGGGCAACCCCGGGGAGCTGGCGCGGACCCTCACCGGGCGCTCGGTCCGGGTCATCGACCGCAATGGCGCGCCATCCGGCGAGAAGCATGTGGTGGTGCTCGACCCGCCCATCCGGGACAGCCGGACGGGCGCCCGACCAGGACCGTCGGGCCTCGCCCAGCGCTCGGCCCTCGCGTTCCTCCGGGCCGGACGCCAGACCATCGTCTTCGGCCGGTCCCGGGTCCAGGTGGAGCTGATGCTCACCGCACTCCGGGAACAGCTCCGCGCGGGCCGCGGTCCGCTCGACCGGGTGCGTGGGTATCGAGGCGGCTACCTGCCCTCGGAGCGGCGGGCCATCGAGGCGGGGCTGCGCTCTGGCGATATCCTCGGCGTCGTCAGCACGACCGCCCTGGAGCTGGGCATCGATATCGGCCGTCTCGACGTGGCGGTCATCGCGGGCTACCCGGGCACCATCTCGGGTACCTGGCAGCAGATCGGCCGGGCCGGCCGTCGGCAGGACGTGAGCGTGGCCATCCTGGTCGCTGGCGCCGGCTCGCTCGACCGCTACGTGGCCAGCCACCCGGAGTACCTGTTCGAGGGCACCGCGGAGGAGGCCCGTCTGGACCCCGAGAACATCCATGTCCTGCTGGCCCATCTCCGGGCGGCCACGTTCGAGCTGCCGTTCGAGGCCGGGGAGCGCTTCGGGTCCGCGGATGCCGACGACCTGCTCGCCTTCCTCGCCGAGGAAGGGCATGTCCGGCAGGCGGACGACCAGCGCTGGTACTGGGCGAGCGAGAACTTCCCGGCATCCGAGATCAGCCTTCGCGTCGCAGCGCCGGAGAACGTGCTCATCATCGACACCGGGCCGGACCGGCCGCGGGTCATCGGCGAGGTCGACCTGTTCTCGGCGCCGACCCTCGTCCACGAAGAGGCCATCTATCTCCACGAGTCGCGCCAGTACCACGTGGACCGGCTCGACTGGGAGGAGCGGAAGGCGTACGTCCGCCCGGTGGATGTCGACCACTACACCCAGGCCGAGCTCGCGGTCACGCTCAAGCCGCTCGATGTCTTCGCACAGGCGGACCTCGGCGATGCCGCCCGGGCGCATGGCGAGGTGATGGTCTCGTCGCTCGCGACGATCTACAAGAAGCTGAAGATGGACACCCATGAGAACCTCGGCTGGGGTCGCATCCACCTGCCCGAGACGGAGCTCCATAGCACGGCCTGGTGGCTGAGCCTCTCCCCCGCCGCCACGGCCGGGTGGGTCCGCGATGAGCTCGACCGGGCGCTGGTGGGTGCCGGCCGGGCATTGCGCACCGTCGCCTGCCTGCTGCTCATGAGCGACCCGCGGGACCTGGGCGTGGTCGCCCAGGTACGGTCGCCGCATCTGGGGCGCCCGGTGGTCTATCTCTGGGAGACGGTCCCGGGCGGCGTCGGCCTCGCGACGCGGCTGTTCGACCGCACCGGCGAGCTGCTCACCGCGGCCCTGGACCTCATCGTCAGCTGTGACTGCGACGAAGGCTGTCCGGCCTGCGTGGGCCCGTCCGGGGAAGGGACCGGCGGCGTGTCGGCACGGACGCTCGCGGAGCGCCTGCTGACCCAGCTCCAGGGCATGTCGCTCGCCGCGTGACGACCAAGCTGTCACGCACATCCGTGACCGTCCGGGCATGACCGAACCTGCTGGCGCGCTCCGCGACCTGACCGGGTCCGTGCGCGCCCAGCGCCTCGACCGGCTGCGCGAACGGACCTCCTCGCCCAGCCCTGCCGCGGGGCCGGTGCTGGGGACCCCCCGTCGCACGGATGCATCGACCCGGCGCATGAGCTCGCGCGGGTGCTCGGCGGACATGTCGTGGGAACGGCCACGGGATCGATCGCCGATCGTGGAGACCCGCATCCCGCTGCCGGCGGACCTCGCCAGACTCCGGGACCTGCCGGACCCGATCTGCGCCAGACCGACCCATCGTGTGCCTGGACACGGAGACGACCGGACTCGGCACCGCCGCAGGGACGGTCCCGTTCCTCATCGCCCTGGGACGCTGGCAGGCAGACGCGTTCGTCGTCCGTCAGCTGCTGCTACCGGACCACCCCGATGAGCCGACGCTCCTGGAGATCCTGGAACGGCACATCCCGCCAGATGCGTCGCTGGTCAGCTACAACGGCCGTGCCTTCGACTGGCCGCTCCTGACCAGTCGCTTCCGGCTGCATGGCCGACCACCGCCCGCCCATGCCGCGCACCTGGACCTGCTGCCACTCGCCCGGCAGGTGTGGCGCCACCGACTGCCGGATGCCCGTCTTGGCAGTGTCGAGTCCGGCATCTGCGGCGTTCGGCGCCACGAGGACCTGCCCGGTGCCCTCATCCCCGAGCGCTACTTCGGCTGGCTCCGGACGGGACGCGCGGATCTCTTCCTCGAGGTGCTGGAACACAACCGGCAGGACGTGGTGTCGCTCGCGCTCCTGTTGCGGCTGCTGGCCCAGGAGGTGCTCCCGGAGCTGGACGGGCGTGCCTCCGGGGGCGCCGTCCAAGCGCGGGACCTGGCCGGCCTCGGCCGGCTGTACGCGCGTCGCGGGCGAGCCGATGCCGCACTCAGCTGCTTCGACCAGGCGCTGGAACGGCTGGCCAACCCCGGGCGCGATCGCGATGCCCAGAGCGTCGTGGCGGCCGACCGGGCACGGGCACTCGGACGGCTGGGCCGGCGCGCCGAGGCCGCGAGCGCATGGGAGGCCGTCGCGCTCGATGGCGGTCCCCTGGCACCCATCGCCTGGATCGCGGTCGCCAAATCGCTCGAGCATGCGACCCGGGACCCCGTGGCGGCGCTCCGGGCGGCCAGGCGCGCGGATACGCTCGCCTTCCGGCTGCGTTTCCTCGGCCAACCGCAACCGCACGTGGAACGTGACCTCGCGCGGCGGCTGCCACGCCTCCTTCGGCTGGCCCGGCTGCAGGGGACGGCCGCGTCTGCGGCCTGACCACGAACGTGGCGGGAACGCCGTCGTGACGCCCAGCCGGGTCAGCCCCCGGCGATCACCTCGAGTGCCTCCAGCGTGCGGTCCACCTCCGCCTCCGTCGTGTAGTGCACGAAGCCGATGCGCAGCAGGCCCCCCGTCGAGGCCAGGCCCAGCCGCTCGATGAGCGCCTGGGCATAGAAATGGCCGTTCCAGGTGAAGATGCCGGCGCGTCCCAGCTCGGTCGCCAGCTCCTCCGGTGTCCGGCGGCCACTCGTGATGCCGAACGTGGGCGTGCGATCCGCGACCCGACCCGGATCGGTGATGCCCCACAGCCGCAGGTCCGGGATCGCGGCAAGACCCGCCAAGAACCGCCGCGACAGGCCGGCTTCGTGCTCCTGGATGCGCTCGAGGGCGCGCACCAGCCGCTGTCGTCGCGACAGGGTGGCGTCGTCGCCAAGGTCGGCGAGGTAGTCGACCGCGGCCGCCACCCCCGCGATGAGCTCGAACGCGGGCGTCCCGGTGGCGATCGGGCTATGTGCCGGCCGGACCTTGTAGGTCGGCAGGCGCTCCAGCACACCGTCCGCGGCCCAGAGGACACCCGCGTGCGGTCCGATACCACTTGTAGGGGGAGGTCACCAGGAGGTCCGCTCCCAGGGTCGACACATCGATGCTCACGTGGGGGACGGAATGGACCGCATCCACGAACACCAGGGCACCCTGCGCGTGGGCCATCGCCGCGATGGGCGCCACCGCGTTGATGGTGCCCAGGGCATTGGACGCCAGACCCACCGCCACGAGCCGCGTCCGGGGTCCCAGGAGCGAGCCGAGCTGCTCCATGTCCAGGGTGCCATCCTCGGCGTGGATATCGACCGTCCGGACCACGAGGTCGCGGTCCTGGGCGAGCGCCCGCCAGGGCGAGACGTTGGCCTCGTGGTCGAGGGTCGTGACCACGATCTCATCCCCCGCGCCGAGCGACGCTCCGATGGAGCGGCTCACGTGGAAGGTGAGGGTCGTCATGTTGGCGCCGAAATGGACCTGGCCGGGGGATGTCGCGCCCAGCAGGTCGGCGACGGCCGCGCGTGCCGCCTGCACCATCTCGCCGCTCCGCCGGCTCGTCAGGAATGCCCCGCCGTCGTTGGCGTTCATCGTCCGGTAGTAGCCCACGACCGCGTCGATGACCCGCTGGGGGACCTGGGTGCCGCCGGGGCCATCGAGATAGACGACCGGGCGACCGTCCTGCTCCAGCGCGAGGGCTGGGAACTGGCCCCGGACGGTCATCGGATCGAAGGTAGTCATCGCTCGCTCCCGGGATGGAACCGCCGCGTGACGGCGTGGAAGGTGGGCACCGCGTCGAGTCCGGGGGCCTCCACGATGAGGCTGCCGACGGCCGCCGCGAGACGCAGGTCGAGACCCCCGGCCCGCGCCGCGGCGCCGCCCGCGATGCGTGCGCAGACGAACGCCGCGAGCGTCGAGTCCCCGGCACCGGTCGCATCCAGCTCCACCCGGGCCGGGAGAGCCGGGAAGCGACGGCCGGCGACACCGCCGCGCGCACCGCGATGGAGCAGGATGCCGCCCCGCGGGCCGGCCGTCAGGAGCACCTCCGCGGACGGGCGCAGCCAGCCGAAGATGTCGCCCCAGGCAGGCGCACCGCCCAGGTCATGGATGCTCGCTCCGACGATGTCGGCGCGAGCCAGCAGCGCGGTGGGACCCGGCGGCAGCGGCGTCACCCGCTCGCCCGCGACCAGCCGGCGAAGCGCCCCCTGCCAGGCGAGCGCCACGCAGGCGGCCGGCGACGGGACGGCCGCCCAGGCCGCGGGCAGCTCGTCGGCGACGGGCGCCATGATCCAGGCAGGAGCGGCCAGCCAGGCATCCGGGACGCCGTCCACGGGCACCGGGACCCCGGGCGCGAGGCTCACCTGGATGCGGCCCTGCGGGCGCTCGTGATTGTGGAAGACCGGCCCGCTAGGCAGCGGGATGCGCACGAGGTCGACCCCCGCGTCGAGGAGCAGGTCGAGCTCCCACGCGCCGGCGGCCTGGGCGTCAACGCCGACGAGCGCGCCGGTCCGGATGCCCAGCCGCGCGCACGCCAGCGCGCCATAGGTCACACCACCGCCGATGCGCCAGCCGCGCGGGTCCGTCTCATCGATGTCGCGCGCCGCCGACCCTACGACGACGACATCCGGGATACCGGCTCGAGCCGGGTCGCCATCGTGGGCCATCGGACCTCCCCTGTCGCCAGCCACCCTATACTCGGCCGCGATGAGTATCCGCGATGGCGAACCGGTCTGGTTCTACGAGCTGCATGAAGGCGATGACGACGTCTACGCCGATGTCCTGCTCGCGCATGACACGGAGTATGACGACCAGGAGCTGCTGGAGCTGGTGCTCGAGGCGCGCACGGCCGTGCTCGAGACATATACCGAGGACACCCTGAGCGAGGCGATCGCCAACGAGCTCGCCAAACGCCATGGGTTCCTGGTCGTGGACGACACCCAGCTCCGGGTGGCCATCAACGTCTCTGCACAGGAAGGCGAGACCGCGGTCGCGAGCGTGGACCTGGGACCGGTGGGTCGAGATGATGACGACGACCACCGGAGCATCCTCATCGACATCGAGCCCGAGGAGCGGCTCTGGGGCACCGACTGAGCGGCGACCCGGGACGGCCGCTCAGACGTTGAACAGGATCTCCGCCACGTCGCCGTCGCGCATCCGGTAGGTCTTCCCCTCCGAGCGCAGCTTGCCCGCCTTGCGCGCCTCCGCCGTCGAGCCGAGCGCGAGCAGGTCCTCCCAGCCGACGATCTCCGCGCGGATGAAGCCGCGTGCCAGGTCGGAGTGGATGGCGCCCGCGGCGTCGACCGCGGTCGCGCCGTCCGGGATGGTCCAGGCCCGGGTCTCGTCCGGCCCGGCGGTGAAGAACGAGATGAGCCCCAGCAGCTGGTAGCTCAACCGGATGACACGCTCCAGGCTGGAGTCCTCGAGCCCCAGATCGTCACGGAAGACGGCGGCCTCCTCCTCGGAGAGCTCGCCGACCTCCATCTCGATGCGCGCCGAGAGCGCCTCCACGAGGGTCGCCTTGTGAGGCACCTGCGCCGCGATGCCAGCGACGATCTGCGCGTGGCGCGCGATGTCCGCCTCCCCGATGTTGAGCAACACCAGGACCGGCTTCTCGGTCAGGAAGCGGAAGCCACGGATGCGCTTCGCGTCGTCCTCGGGCAGGTCCATGTCCCGGATCGGCCGGCCGGACGTGAGCGCCGGCAGGATGCGCTCCAGGACCTCCTGCTCGCGTTCGTTCGATTCCCGCTCCGCGGGCGTGCCGTGGCGGCCGCTCGTCCGCAGCTTCTCCACCCGCTTCTCGACGACCGTCAGGTCCGCGAGCACGAACTCCAGCTCCAGCCGCTCGATGTCCCGCCAGGGATCGACCGAACCGTCTGGGTGGGGTACCGACGGGTCGCTGAAGGCGCGCACGACATGCAGCAACGCGTCCGCGGTCCGGAGGCGCGCCAGCTGATCGGCCGGGATGTCCGGGGCGGTCGCCCCATCCGCTGCGAGGGGCGGCGCGGGCAGGTCGACGTAGGTCACGTCGGCGGGCACCTCGCGCTTGGGCTTGAAGTGCGTCGTGAGCTGCGTCAGCCGGTCATCGGGGACCTTCACGACACCCGTGTTCACGGTCAGGCCACCGAAGCCGCCAGTCTCGGCATGGCCGCGTGTGAGCGTGTTGAAGACGGTGGTCTTGCCCGCCCTGGCAAGTCCCACGATGGCGATCTGCATCCGGTGTCAGTACCCCTTGGTGACGTCGACGATGTTGTGGAGCGGCTCGCCGCTGATGTACCGGAGGAGGTTGTCCCGGAACAGCTCGATGGTCCGGTCGAGGACCCGGCCGCTGGTCCAGGAGGTATGCGGGGTGACGATGAGGTTGTGGCAGGCCGTACAGCGCCGAGTCGGGGGGCAGCGGCTCTTCCTTGAAGGCGTCCAGGATGGCGCCCGCCATCGGCCCGTCACGCAGCGCGCGGAGCAGCGCTCGCTCATCGACGAGCCCACCACGTGCCACGTTGATGAGCCATGACCCGGGGCGCATCCGGGCGAGCATCCGGGCATCGAACAGGTTGCTGGTGTCACGTGTCAGGGGCAGCGCCAGGACCACCATGTCGCTCTCCGCGAGCAGCTCCGGCAGCTGGTCCGGGTGCAGCACCCGGTCGATGCCCTCGAGGCCGACGCCCTCCGGCCGTCCGGCGTCCGAGCGTCGGATGGCGATGACCCGGGACCCGAAGGCGAGCGCTCGGGACGCCACGCTGCGGCCGATCGACCCCAGCCCGACGACGCCCACCGTGATGTCGCGCATCTCCGTCGCGGAGAGCGGCTGCCACGTCCGCTCGCGCTGGAGCTCCAGCAGCTCCGGCAGCCGCCGGATGGTGGCCAGGATCATCATCATCACGTATTCCGCGATGGGCTCCGAGAAGACCCCCCGGGCATTGGTGATGACCAGCCCTCGGCTGGCGGCCGCGGGCACGAGCAGCCGCTCGACGCCAGCGGTGGCGGAGTGGACCCATGTCAGGCGTGGCGCCCGGGCGAGGATGCGCTCGAAGGTCGCCGCGGGCAGCGGGCCACGGAGCATCACCTCCACGTCGTCGAGTGATCCGTCCGCGAGGCCCTCGAGCGAGATGGTCACGAGCCGGGCGCCGGGCGCCGCGGCGGAGATGCGCTCCAGGTCGGTCTCGCGGTAACGGGCCGACAGGATGGGCGTCAGCCCGATGGCCGCCGGCACACCACCGGGTCCCGAGCCGGGCATCAGGCGGGCGCGTTCGGCGACGCGGCCGATGCGTCGTCCGGACCGGGCGTCCCGGCCCGGTCCGCGGGCAGGATGCGCGCGACCCAGCGGTGGGGCTCGTCCATCTCGAGGTCCGTGGGCAGCGACGCCGGACCGTCCCACAGGCGTGCGATGGCCGCATCCCCGCCGGCCGCGAACACGCCCGCCACGAAGCGCTCGCCCCGCCGGTACTGCTCCAGCTTCAGGTCCAGACCCGTGAGCCGCGCGATGATCCGGTCGATGCCCCGGCGGCGCTGCCGACGGCGCGCCTCGAACCGGCTGCGGATGCCGGCCACATCCGACAGCACCTGCTCCCCGACCTCGTCCATGACCCAGTCGCTGAAGCCTTCCATGAGGCTCATGACCAGCTGCGTCTCGCGCAGCAGGCCACGCTGCTCGGCGGACATGAAGCCCGCGATGGACCCCTCCGAGGCCGCTGCACGCCAGCGCTCCAGCAGCTTCCGGAGGCCACCGGCCTGGAGCTCGCGCGCCTCGCCGATGAAGCCACCGATCTGGCGCTCCAGCCGCTCCCGGAGGTACGGCCGCAGCCAGGGATGGGCCTCCATCTCGAAGGCGTGGGTCGCCTCGTGGAGCGCGATCCAGGTGCGGAAGTCACCCAGGGGGATGCCCAGCGACCGGGCGCTCGCCCGGATGTTCTCCTCCACGAACAGGAGCCGACCCGGGGATCCCTCCGCGGACAGCAACGCGATGTCGTACTGGCCTAGGACGCGGGTGCCGAGATAGCCCAGCAGGTAACCCACCTGGCGCGTTGCCAGGAACCGGTTGGCGCGCATCGCGACGCTTGCCGAGCCGCGAGGTCCGGATGCCGCTCAACGTCGCGGCCTCGAGATGGTCGACGAGGTCGCGGAAGACGCTCGCGTTGGCGCGTGCCCAGCCGACACGGTCCACCACCTCGTGACGCTCCACGACTCCCGGCAGGGCCGCGCCCAGACGCTGCTCGAGGAGCGGCACGATGCGGGTCATCGCCCGGGCGTAGGCGGGTGCCGTCATGGCCAGCTCGGCGGCGCTCAGGCTGCCGGGCGCGTTGCGGAGTCGGCGTGCCGCGATGGCATGCGCGGTCGTCCAGTCCACGACGCCATGACCGCCGTCCACCGGCGCGCCGTTGCCGCGGCGGACGAGATGGCGCGCGGCGAGACCGGCACCGAGCGCCACGCCCACGGCCGCCGCGCGCGCCAGGCGGGCACGGCTGAGCATCGATTGCGCGGTCAGGGCCTGGGTCATGTGCCGGTTCCCCCGGACCCGACCCCGACGAGCCTTGCAGCGACGGCCGCGAGGTGCACCAGGTCGACCCCTGGCGCGGGGTCACCGAACAGCAGGGCCGTGGTCCGCTGGAACGCCCCGACGTCACCCGTGGTGAGCAGCTGGTGGGTCGGCTCCTGGTCAGGCGGGGCACCGATGCCGTCGACCTCCAGGACCGCCGCGAGGGCCGCGGCCGTCGCGGATGCGGAGTCGATGACCGCGATGGCGGGCCCGACGGCGGTCATGATGACCGGCTCCAGCAACGGGTAGTGGGTGCAGCCAAGGAGCAGCGTGTCGATGCTCGCGAGGTCCGGGTCGAGCAGCGGTGCCAGCGCCTTCGCGACCACGGCGACGACATGGTCGCCGTCAAGGTGGCCGGCCTCCACCAGGGGCACGAGCGCCGGGGTGGCGTGAGCGCGGATGTCTGCCTCCGGTCGCTCCTCTGCGATGGCCCGGGGATAGGCACCGGAGCGGATGGTGGCCTCGGTCGCGATGACCCCGATGCGCCCATTGCGGGTGGCCGCGGCCGCCGCGATGGCGCCGGGCCGGACGACGCCGAGGATGGGCAGGTCGGAGCGCCGTCGCAGCCACGAGAGGGCGACCGACGAGGAGGTGTTGCAGGCGACGACGATGGCCTTGACGTCCTGGCGCACGAGGTGGTCGAGGCATTCACCGCTGAAGCGGATGACCTCGTCATCCCGACGCGGCCCGTACGGGGCTCGGGCGTTGTCACCCAGGTAGATGGTGCTTTCCCGCGGCAGGCGGCGGCGGACCTCACGCAGCACCGTCAGGCCGCCGACGCCCGAGTCGAAGAGGCCGATCGGCCGCGGGTCGCTCATCGCGACCTCAACATGCGCGCATGGTCCGGAGGGCCGAGGCGCTCATCGGACGGCGGCCACGCCCGTGGCGGGCACCGGCCGGGTCGCGAGCGCGGTGGCGATGCGCACGACGTCGAGGCTCACGGGAGCCCGCGGCTCGACGAGGACGAAGGGCACGCCCTGGTTGTTGGCGTCGACCACGAGCCGTCCGTCGCTCGGCAAGGTGAAGTCGGGGATACGCCCGAGCTGCTCCACGACCACCCGCGGATCGATGCTCCCCGGCGCACCGGCACGATTGAGCACGTAGCAGACCCGCTCCATCGGGTAGCCGATGGCCTCGAAGGTCTGGGCCATGAGGCGCGTGTTGCGCACCGCCGTCCAGTCGGCGGTCACCAGCTCGACGATGACATCGCTCGCGTCGAAGAAGGCCAGCACCATGTCATTGACCACTGTGGGCGTGTCGATGACCACGATGTTGTACACGCGCTTGAGCAGCGACAGCGTCTTCTCCATGTCCCGGACCGTGACCATCTCGGCCATCTCGACGCGGGGCGGAGCCAGCAGGATGTCGATGCCCGAGGGGTCCCGCCAGACCACCGATTCGAGGTCCGCCTCCGATACCCGGTCGGTCGGCAGCTGGAGCATCGATGGCGCGCTGTCGGGGACCCGCAGCAGGGCCCGGATGTCTCCGAACTGGAGGCTGCCATCGACGAGCGCGACCCGGAGCCCCGGCATCTGGGCCATGGCCACCGCCAGGTTGAAGGCGAGCGTGGTCTTGCCCAGGCCGCCCTTCGGTCCGTAGACGACGAAGGTCTTCGAGGTCGAGTCGGGCGACCGGGCCAGGTACTCCTGCTTGGCGCCCTGGACCGCGTTCATGAAGTCGAAACCGCTGAAGGGCATCGACAGGATGCGCACCACGCCCATCTCCGGCGTGACCTTGACCGGCCGCTGAGGCACCGTGATGAGGATGATGGGCAGGTCGACGCCGGCAGCCCGGACCCGCTCGAGCAGCTGGAGACCGCTCATCTTGCCCTGCAGCAGGCTGTCGATCATGAGCACGTCCGGGCGCATCTGGGCGACCGCGTCCAATGCTTGGCGACCGTCGGTCAGGACTTCCAGCAGCTGCACCTGATCCTGCGCATTCAACAGGTTCCGGATGTACTGCGAGACCTGGGCGACGTCCTCGACGAGGAGCAGGCGAACATGCGCCGTGGAGCCGGACACCGCGCGACTATACAGAAACGGCGATGAGCACGATCCGCTCGGACCCGGGCCCGAACGGTGTGCCGTGATAGTCGCCCGCCACGAGCTCCACCTCGAGCCCTGCATCGGTGGCATCGAGCACCAGGTCCGCGGCGTTCCGGAGATGGAGCTCGTCCACCCGCGTGACCCGTGTGAGCGGACCACCATCCGCGGGCGCCCGGTCGAACATGCTGGTGACGGTGACGGTGGCGGTCGCGGCGTCATGACGGGCGCTCGAGAGCTTGCTCGATCATGTCGCCGGTGCTGGGATCCGGGCGCATCCAGTCCAGGAAGATGCGCGAGTCATAGGCGGCCAGGTCCCCCGCATCGAGCACGACGACATCGACGATCGCGATGCCCCCCGGCCGGAGGTGCGCCGCGAGCACCCGCATGGCCTGGCGTTGCGCCGCCGGTCCCTCGAGCAGCAGCAGGCTGTTGAGCCCGATGATCCCCAGACCGAAGCCGCGTTGCAGCGACAGGCCCGTCAGGTCGGCCTCCACCAGCTCCACGTCCCCCGCGGGCCGGCGGCGCGTGCCGGGTCGCGCGGCGGCCCAGGCGTCGGCCAGTCGACGGAGCATCGCGGGGTCGTTGTCGACCGCCGTGACCCGGTAGCCGGCACGTGCGAGCGGGACGGCGATGCGGCCGCTGCCGGCGGCGAGCTCGAGGATGGGGCCACCGGTCCGCTCGGCCATCGCCAGGTACAGATCGATATCGCCCTGGTCGTCCTCGAGGTCAAGGTCGTAGTACCGCGCGAGCAGGTCTGCCGTCGTCTCCCCGGTCGTGTCAGCCACGGCGGTGCTCCTGCCACGCGGCGGCGACGAGGGACGGGTCGGCGAGCAGGTCCCACGCCGTCTGCGCGACGAGCGTCGCGGCGAGCAGGGCGACCTCCTCGGCGCGGGGAGACGCGGCCGCGTCGCGGAACTCGATGGAGTGACCCGCGACACCTTCGTCGCAGATCGCGAGCTGGGGGTGGATGGCGGGCACCACCCACGAAACGTCGCCCATGTCCGACGACCCGAGGCGGTCGAGGGGGACGGGACGGTCGACCACGCCCGCGGCGGTCGCATGATCGCGCCACAGGTCACGGAGGATGCCCGCCTCGCACATGGTCGCGGAGGCACCCTTGTCGCTGATCTCGACCTCGACGTCGGCAGCTTCGGCCGCGCTCCGCGCGAGGCGGAAGAACCGGTCGCGCATCCGCTCGAACTCCTCCTGGCGAGGGCTGCGGACCATGAATCGGCCGACGGCGCGATCAGGGATGATGTTCGCGGCGCTCCCTCCTTCGAGCACGATGCCGTGGACGCGGGCGTCCGGCCGCAGCTGCTGCCGCCACAGCCCGATGGAGCTGAACAGGAGGATGAGCGCGTCCAGGGCATTGCGACCCATCCACGGATCGGACGCCGCATGCGCCTGGAGCCCCCGGAAGACGATGTCCCACTCCCCGACCGCAAGCAGCTGGCATGCGGCCGTGTCCACGTCCGAGGGATGGAACAGAAGGGCCGCATCGAGGCCGTCGAACAGGCCGTCACGGATCATCTGGACCTTGCCCGAGCCGAACTCCTCCGCCGGCGTGCCGAGGAAGACGATGCGTCCGGCGAACCGCGGCCGGACGGCGGCGAGCGCGATGGCCGCGCCGACACCGCTCGCGGCCATGAGGTTGTGGCCACACCCGTGGCCCAGCCCGGGGAGCGCGTCGTACTCGGCGAGCACCCCGACGGTCGGACCGTGCGGGCCACGGCCACCGGTGAGGACGCCCCGGACCGCGGTCGGCAGGGAGCCGGCGCCACGCTCGACGGTGTAGCCGTGTGCCTCCACGACGTCCGCCACGAGGGCGGCGGCATGGTGCTCCTCGAACGCGACCTCCGGGTCGGCGTGGATCCGGCGCGACACGTCCAGGATGGCGGCCGCCTGGTCACGGATGATCGCGGCGAGCTGCGCGTGCATCGAGAGGTCCGGGATGGTCTCGGCCTCGCTCGTCATGGGCGCCCGGTGCCCACCGCGACCGGGCCCGGGCTGGGCCGGACGGAGACGGCCGCGCCAGCGGACCGCCGACGGGACCGACCCTGCCGTCGGAAGGCCATCCCGCTGAGCGTCTCGAGCACGCACCGATGGGCGACCATGGCCGTGACCTCGGCGTGGTCGTAGGGCGGCGCGACCTCCATCACGTCCATCCCGGCGATGTCCACGGACGAGGCGATCCGACGCACCGCTCGCAGCAGCTCGCGCGACAGCATCCCGCCCGGCTCAGGGGTCCCGGTCCCAGGTGCCATGCCGGGGTCGACGACGTCGATATCGACCGAGATATAGACGACGTCCGCGTGCTCCATGACCTCGCGGATGGCATCGTCGATGACGGCATCGACGCCCCGCTCCTCGATCTCCCGCATCAGGTGCCAGCGCATCCCCTGCGAGCGCATCCAGTCGAAGGTCGCCGGTGAAGGCCAGTACCCGCGGAGGCCCACCTGGACGAGCGCCTCCCCGGCGAGCGCGCCCGACTCGATGAGCCGGCGCATCGGGGTGCCGTGGCCCGCCCGGACGCCACCCTCATCGTCGGCGGTGTCCGCATGGGCATCGAAATGGATCATGCCGACCCGCCGTGGTGCGAGCGTCTGGGCCACCGCGCTCACGACCGGCCAGGTGATGGAGTGGTCGCCACCGAGGACGATGGGCACAGCACCGCTGGACATGACATCGAGGATGCGCCGGTATGCCATCGCGTGGCCACGCTCCGGCCATGCCGGGATGATGTCCGCGTCGCCGGCATCGACGACATCGAGGACCCGGAATGGCTCCACGTCCAGCGCCAGCGAGTGCTCGCCGCGGGTCGAGGTCGCCTGGCGGATGGCTCTCGGCCCGAACCTGGCACCGGGTCGGTAGCTCACCCGGTCGTCGAACGGGATGCCCACGATGGCCACGTCGGGGGCTCGCAGGCGGAGGGCCGCGACATCCGTGATCACCGGCCGGCCGCAGAACGCGATCGGTCCGACGTACGCTGGCAGATCCGCAGGATCGATGTCGGGATACGCAGCGTCCCAACCGTTGGCGTGGCCGTGATCGGACTCCGGACGAGCATCTGATGGGGACATGACGCAGCCCTCGCGGGGCGCGTCGCCGGTTTCCGCCGGGATCCAGCGGGACGCGCCAGCCCATGCTACGCGACCCCGACGAAGAGGATGGTGACCGGGAAGTACCGGCACCCCTACGCCGCGGAGGACGGGCAGATCTCCCGGTAGGGGCAATAGCCACAGCCGACCATGTCCGGCTTCGCAGGGAAGTGCCCGGACCGGATGCCGTCCGCAGCCTGGCCGAGGATCCGACGCGCTCGCTCGAGACGCTTCGGCTCCGGCAGCACGTGGCCCACCACGCCGCTGTCGAGGAAGTGGAGCTCCATCCGGGCGGGGAGCGCACCGGTCTCCGCCTCCCAGGCGAGCGCGTAGACCTGCAGCTGGAGCGACTCGCGCGCCCGTTCATCGGCTCGCTGCTGGTCCCGGACGTCGCTCGACTTGTAATCCGTGATGACCGCGCCATCGTCGGTCATGTCCACGCGGTCGTAGCGCCCCCGGACCACGTCGGTCCCAAGACGGACCCCGAAGCTGCGCTCCACGGCGATGGTCCTGCGCGCCGGGTCAGCCGACGTGCCCACGAAGCGACGGAGCGCCGCCTGCCCGGCCTCGAAGCGTGCTTCCTCGTGATGACGCGACAGGAATCCTTCGCTGGACCAATGGGCGCTGAACGCGGCCAGCACGCCCGCAAGGTCCAGCGGCCGTCCGCGCAGCTGGCCAAGGTGCCAGGCGGCGACCGCCTGATGGAGCGCGTTGCCGAGGATCAGGGCGTGGTGCGGAGGGGTAGGTACCCGTGCGATGTGCCGCAGCCGGTACTTGAGGGGGCACGTGAGGTAGTCGTCGACCTGGGAGTGGCTGAGGGTCAGGGAACCCGCGGCCGCCACCCCCGCCGACGTCGCCGGTGCCTGCCCGGTCGCCAGGCTGGATGCCGGCGAGGGCTCGAGGAAGCTCGCGAGGTCCGGCATCGCGCTCACGGGCACGGACGCCAGTCGATCGAGCGCCTCCGCGATGAAGGGTGACGGGCGACGCGCCCGACCCGTCCCTGACTCCGCCGAATGGCTGAGGACGAGCTCATCGCGCGCCCGGGTCATGGCCACGAAGCACAGACGCCGTTCCTCCGCCCAGGGACTCTCATCGCTCGGCGCGGGTCGCCCGAAGGCCTGCGGGAGCGTCAGCCGGTCGGGCCGCCCTCGCAGCGGGAAGCGGCCGTCTACGAGCCCGATGAGGAAGACCACTCGGTACTCGAGACCCTTCGCCTTGTGCACCGTGAGCACCGAGACCGCCTCCACCCCCGGCACGCTGTCGTCCTCGCCGGACCCCTCGCCGGCATCGAGGAGCGCGCCGAGGTGGGGCAGCAGCGCCGCCAACCGGTCGTCGGCGAGCAGCGCGGATCGCGACGTGATCGATCTCGAACAGACGGGCGACCCGTCGGAGCGGCGCGTCATCCCCCTGCTCGGCGGCCGCCACGAGACTGGCGTATCGACCACTCCGGCGGAGGTGCCCGTAGAGGACGTTGCCTGCGGGCTCCCGGTGCGAGGCATCGATGGCCGTCCGGACGTCACCGACGAGTCGACCCAGGGCGGCCCGGGTGCGGTCCGCGAGCCGCAGCAGGCCCGGCTGCTCCTGGAGCTCGCACACCACGGACCACAGGGATCGATGCCGACGACCGGCCATGCCCATGATGGCGGTGAGGTCCTCGCCCCCCAGGCCATACGGGGCCCCGGTCGCGGTGGCATACAGGTCCGTGGACGACTCGGGGTCACCGATGACCCGCAGGAACGCGAGCAGCTCCCGCACCTCCGGGGCGCTGACCAGCCGGCTCCCGGTCGCGGTCCGCGAGGGCACGCCCTGCATCTCGAGGCTTCGGAGCATCGGTGCCGCGTCCGCGTTCGTGCGCACCAGGACCGCGAAGTCGGAGGCCCGTTCGCCCGCCAGGATCCGGCTCGCGATCTCTGCGGCCACCGCGTCCGCCTCCGCTGCCGCGGTCGGGAACGCGTGCTCGCGGACCGGCAGGGGCCGGCGCGCGCGGCGGCGGGCCCGAAGCTGCTTGTCCAGTCCGTGGCGGACCTCCAGCCGATGCGGGTCGTTATGCCGGATGAGCCGTTGCGCAGCGGCCAGGATGGGCGCATGGGACCGGTGGCTCGTCCGCAGCACGATGCGCCGCATGTCCGGCTCGTCGCTGAGCTCGAGCAGGTGATCGATGGCGCCGCCCCGGAAGGTGTAGATCGCCTGGTCGTCGTCCCCCACCAGGGTCAGCTCCCGATGGGGTGCCAGGAGCCGCAGCAGCTCCAGCTGGACGGGGTCGATGTCCTGGGCCTCATCCACGAGCACATAGCGGTATCGACCCGTGAGCGCACCCGCCACCGCTGGCCGTTCGCGCAGCAGCCGGGTCGCGAGCGACACCTGGTCCCCGAAATCCAGCAGGCCGCGGTCGAGCATCAGCTGCTGGTAGCGGCTATACGCGACCGCGAGCTCTACCTGGCCCGCCGCCTCGTCCACGAGCGTGCCAGCGACGGACGCGGCGGTCGCATCTGGAGACATGGCGAGCGCTGCCGCCGCCCCGGCGGCCAGCTCCAGGGCCGCCGCCTCGAGGTCGGCGGGCGTGATACCTACGTCCTTGGCACGGCCGAACAGGTCGGCGAGCGATCCCAGGAACCGGGTCGGGTCCCCAAGGGGCAGGTAGCGCTGCAGGCCCAGCTCGAACAGGTGCTCCCGAAGCAGGACCACCTGGTCGGCGCGACCGATGACCCGGGGAGCGTCCGGCAGGCCCAGCTCGTGCCCGAACTCGCGGAGCACCTGGTCCCCGAAGGCATGGAAGGTCAGGATCGTCGACTCCGCCTGTCCATACGGTACGAGGAGGTCGACGCGTCCCTGCATCTCCGTGGCGGCCTTGTCCGTGAACGTCAAGGCGAGGATCTGCTGCGGACGGGCACGCTTGGTGGCGATGAGCCACGCGATGCGACGGGTGATGACCTCCGTCTTCCCGGTCCCCGGTCCGGCAACGACCAGCAGCGGCCCGCCACGGTGGGTGACGGCCCGGCGCTGGTCACGATCGAGGCCACGCAGCAGCGCCTGCACCGAGCGGATGGAGACCGGGGCCGTGGTCTCGATCAGGGGCGGCGACTCGAGGACGGTGAGCGTGGATCCGGGGCGTTCTGCGATCATGACCGGGATGCTGCCGCCCGGTCGTGCCACCTACCCTGGCACGATCCTCAGCGGTCGACGCTGACCCCGGCCTGGCGCAGGGCCTCCGCCTCCTCGGCGGCGAGCGCCGCGTCGCACCGACCTGCCACGATGGTCCGCAGGTAGACGCGGGTGGCCTGGCGCGAATGGAGGCTCGTGAGCATGACGCCGTTCGCATCGGCGTCGAGCAGGGCGAGCGCGAAGCTCTGGTTGCCACCCGTGTCCTCGAACGGGTTGTAGCGAACGAGCCCGACCCGCTGCACCGCCCGGCGACCATTGGTCTCGATGGTCCGGAGACGGGCACCCTGTGCCATCAGCTCATCCGCGACGCCATCCAGGCGCTGCATCTGGGACGCCAGCAGGTGGTCGAGGATAGGGTCATCGACCGTGTACGGTGCCTGCCCGGCGGGTGGCTGGCGCCGACCCCGGGTGAGGCCCACGACGAGCGCCGCGAGGGCGATGACGAGCGCCGCGAGGGCCATGACACCCGCCGCAGACTGGAGCGCGTCAAGCAGCGACTGCATCGATCGGGTCCCCATCGAGCTGCGGAGGGTCGGAGCATCGATCGTACCCCGGCGCGATGCTATCCTTCCCCATCGAAGCACCGGCCGTCGGCCCGCGGGGCCGACCGGCGTGACAGGAGGACCTCCAGCTCGTGGCCAAGCGCACCCGCGGCGTCACCCCGACCTCGGCGTATCGGCCGGGTCAGGCCCCGGTCAAGCGAAGCGTGGCGTCGACCAGCTCCGCGAAGCCCGGGACCCAGCCGCCTGCCGCCATCCCGGGAGCCGCACCCCAGCCGAGCGACCTCGACGCCGCGATCGTGCTCGCCGATGCCCCGCCCGCCAACGCGGCCGTCGCGACGACGCGCGCGCCCGTCGCGAGCCGTCAGCGTGGCCACGTGAAGATGAAGCCCAACAGCGCGCTCGCGTCGAGGGTGGCCGAGGAGTACGTCTACGTCGGCGAGGACCTCCGCCACATCGCGATCGTGGGCACCTCCCTGTTCATCGTGCTCATCGTGCTGTGGCTCATCGTCGTGGTCGCCAACGTCTTCGGCCTCTACTAGCCTCCGGCGGTCCGAGCCGCTGCGGCGGACGCGACGGAGGGCCTATCCCCTAGTCAAGCTCGTACTCCAGCTCATATGACGCGGTCGAGCCATGCGGCGCCCCGAACGAGCCGTCGCCCCGCAGACCCGTGAGGGCCCCGGACGCCATCCCATCGAGCACCGTCCCGGTCCACGTCGCGACGGTCCCATCGAAGACACCGATGGCCTGGATCACGAACGTCCCCGCACGGTCGTCGATGGCCCCCGTGACGCGCTGGAGCCCGACGAAACGGGCCGTCCCGTCCCCGGCGTATGCCATCAGCCACTGGACCGATCCCTGGCCGGTGATGTCCCCGGTGAACCGCTGCGTCACTCGCGCGCGGGTGAGCTTGGCCCCCTCCTCCAGCTGCTCGAAGGGCTCCTCCTCCCACGACACCACCTCGAACGTTCCGCGTGCCGTCCTCATGCTCGACTCCTTTCGGTCCGGTGTGCCGCGTATCTCGGCCCTGCCGCCGGCCGTCGACACGTTCGAGTGTCGTCGGATGGACCGCACCGGAGCGCCTGCCGCTCCGCCCGGGTGCATTTCGATCGGCATGCAGTCGGCCCACCGGGGACCACGTATCGCGTGACCGCAGGGGATGGACGTGTTCGCTGATGCCCGCAGTGGCTGCCGCTCTAGCTGTGATCCCCAGGGACCTTGTTGACACGAACGGCACCCGAAGGTCCGGGCAGGCGTGCCTCGCATCACCGGGGTCGCGTCCGTCCTGCGGTCCACGACCCACCGGGTGGGTGAGCTCGACCGTCTTGACCGCCCAGATGCACGTCCTACCCACCCCGTGGACCGAACGTCACACCCGATGCCCGCGGTGGGTGATCCGGTCCCGTTCGGCCGAAGACCCGTCGAACCCATCCATGGGATGGGTAGCCGCGCCTCTTGCCAGGCTCTCAGCTGTCACCAACGTGTGTGGGAACCACAGCTATGGCACCCGATCGCCCTTCCGGGGCGGACCTTGCGCGCGAGCGGCCCGCAGTCGCTCCAGGCGCTCCCCGATGAGCTTCTCCATGCCCCGGTCCGTGGGAATGTAGTAGCGGCGGTCTGCCAGCAGGTCCGGCAGGTACTGCTGGTCGACGTCGCCGCCTTCGTAGTCATGGGGCAGGCGGTAGCCGACCCCGATGCCATGGGTCCGCATCCGCGGATGCGACGCGTTCATGAGATGCGACGGCACGGGCTGGGATCCGTGGGCCTCGACATCCGCCAATGCGGCGAAGTACGCCTGTCCGACACGGTTGGACTTGGGCGCGCTCGCGACATACGCCGCCGCCTGGGCGAGCGCGTACTGGGCCTCGGGCAGTCCCACCAGCTCGAGCGCAGCGGCTGCGGCGGTCGCCACCTGGAGCGCGCGCGGGTCGGCGTTGCCGACATCCTCGCTGGCGCAGATGACGATGCGACGCATGATGAAGCGAGGGTCCTCCCCCGCCGCCACCATCGTGGCGAGCCAGTAGAGGGTGGCGTCGACGTCATTGCCACGCATGCTCTTGATGAACGCGGAGACCGTGCCGTAGTGCCCGTCGCCGGTCCGGTCGTAGGCCAGGATGCGCTGCTGCGCCGCGGCCTCGATGAGCTCCAGGGTGATGGGTCGTGATATCGGCGCCTCGGGGCCGTCGCCGGCACCCATCTCGTCCGCGACGCCGGCCATGCCGGCGGCCGCCTCGAGCACGTTGAGCGCCGCACGCGCGTCACCCGCGCTGATGGCCACCAGGTGCTCGCGCGCCTCCGGCTCGAGCTCGGCCGAGCCGTGCAGCCCCCGGTCGTCGAGCAGCGCCCGGTCGACGAGCGCGCCCAGCTCGGCATCCGAGAGTGGCTCCAGGCGGAACACCCGCAGCCGGGAGAGGAGCGCCGAGTTGACCGAGAAGTAGGGATTCTCGGTCGTGGCCCCGATGAGCGTCAGCGTGCCGTCCTCGACCTGGGGCAGGAGCGCATCCTGCTGGCCCTTGTTGAAGCGGTGGATCTCGTCCACGAACAGGACCGTGGCCGTGCCACCCCGGTCGATCCACTCGCGCGCACGAGCGATGACCGCTCGAAGGTCCGCGACGCCGCTCATGACCGCGGACAGGGTCGCGTATGGCGCGTCGACCTGGTCCGCCATCAGCCGGGCGAGCGTCGTCTTGCCGACGCCCGGCGGACCCCACAGGATCATCGACACGAGGGTGCCGCGGTCGAGCATCCGCCGCAGCGCCCCCCGCTCCCCGATGAGGGCGTCCTGGCCGACGACCTCCGCAAGGTTCGCGGGTCGCATCCGGGCGGCGAGCGGTGCGTGGGCCGCGGCACCGACACCGATGGGCAACGACAGGGCACCGGGATCGCTGGCCGGCGGACGACGGGCGGGCATCCCACGAGTGTAGGCGTCCCGGTCCGCGCGTCCCATCCCGGGTACCATCGGCGGGCGCCGCCGGACGAGCCTGTGGACGCGCCTGCCGGCCACCGACGCCGACCCAGAGGAGTCCCCCGACGTGGCCGACCCGAGCGACCTGCGCATCCCCGGTCCCACACCGCTGCCGGCATCGGTCCGCGACGCGGGTGCGCGCCAGATGATCAACCATCGCGGGCCGGAGTTCAAGGCGCTGCTCGGTCGCGTCACCGCCGGCGTCCAGGCGGGCCTCCGGACCCGCGATGAGGTGCTGCTCCTGACCGCCTCCGGGACCGGCGCGCTCGAGGCGTCCGTGGTCAACTTCCTGTCCCCCGGCGACCAGGTGCTGGCGGTGACCATCGGGGTCTTCGGTGATCGCATCGCGGCCATCGCGGCCCGGTATGGCGTCAACGTCGCGAGGTACGCCGTCGAGTGGGGCCAGGCGGCCGATCCCCGGGTCGTCGCGGACCACCTGCGGACGCTCCAGGCGGCCGGCACACCCGCTCGCGCGGTCCTCGTCACGCACAACGAGACATCCACCGGGGTCACGAACCCCCTCGAGGCCATCGCGGCAGCGGTTCACGCAAACGCCCCGGACGCACTCATCATCGTCGATGGCATCAGCGGCGTCGGTGCGGTCCCCTTCGAGATGGACGGCTGGGGCCTGGACGTGGTCACGACCGGGTCCCAGAAGAGCTGGATGGTGCCGCCCGGCCTGGCCATGATCGGCGTCTCGCAGCGCGCCTGGGCCGCCAACGCGACGGCCTCGCTGCCACGCTTCTACTTCGACCTCCAGCGAGCGCGTGATGCCGCCCTCAAGGGTGAGACACCCTGGACCCCCGCGGTCAGCATCTGCTTCGCCCTGGACGAGGCGCTCCAGCTCATCGCCGCGGAGGGGTACCCGGCGATCTTCGCGCGCCACGCGGCCGTGGCCGCGGCCACGCGCGCGGGCCTCCACGCGATGGGCATCGGGTTGTTCGCGGACCCGGCCTTCGCATCGGACACGGTCACATCCGCGGTGGTGCCGGACGGCGTCGAGTGGCCCGTGCTCAGCCGCGAGCTGCGCGACCGGGGCCTGGTCCTCGCGGGCGGCCAGGGAGCCCTGGCGGGCCGCATCTTCCGGGTCGGCCATCTGGGTGACGTGCACCTCGAGGACATCGTGCGAGCGCTCGAGACCTTCGAGGCGGCCGCGATCGCGCTGGGCGTGCCCATCCGCCTGGGTGTGGCCGTCGATGCCGCGCGTCGGGCGGCCGCGGCAGGCGCGCAGTCAGGGGCACCGCTCACGGCGGCCAGCGCCGGATGACCGACGCGACCCTTGTGCTCGTGCGGCACGGGCAGACCACCTGGGTCGCCGAAGGCCGCTTCCAGGGCAGCTCCGACCCGCCGCTGTCGGCGCTCGGCGAGCGCCAGGCGGCGGCCGTGGCCCACCGACTCGCCGACCGGGCCTCGTCGCCACTGCCCATCCCGCCGGGCACCCCGCGGCGCATCTGGCACTCGCCGTTGGCGCGAGCGGCAGCGACCGCCCGGGCCATCTGGACAGCCGGCGGCGAGCCGACCCCACGCTCCACGGAGCCGGCGCTCTCGGAGCTGGCACAGGGCGCCTGGGAGGGCCTGACCCACGGCGAGGTGCAGGCACGATGGCCGGCGGAGCTTGCCGCCTGGCGCGCCGACCCACTCCACCATCACGCGCCGGGCGGTGAAGCGCTGCCGGTCGCCGCGACCCGTGCTGCGATCGCGACCGAGCGCATCCTGGCCGACCTCGGGAGCCGCCTGGGGACGCTGCCGGACGCCGAGCTCATCGATCGGTCACCGGTCCTGGGCTATGTCGACCCCACGACCGGCGGGCCCGCGGACGCGGCCCCGCCGATGGATGACGCATGGTCCATCGTGGTCGCCCACGACGGCATCCTGCGGCTGGTGCTCATGCACCTCCTCGACATCCCCATCGACCACTACTGGTCACTGCCCTTCGGGTTGTGCTCCATCACGGTCGTCGAGATCCGCAACGGCCGCGCCCGGCTGCGCGCCCACAACCTCGCCGAGCACCTGCCAGGCTAGCCCTCGGCGCACGCCGCCGGACGGCCGACCGTCAGGGGCCACGCCGGAAGAGGAGCCGCAGCAGCCCTGCGCGGCTGCGTCGATAGGCATCGCGGAGCGGCCCGATGGGTCGCGGCTGGCGTGTCGGTCCGGAGTAGCTCGATTCCACCTTGGCATCCGCGACGACCCGCAGGTCGCGGGCGACGCGTGGCACGACCCGGGACAGGGTCACGCTGTACTCGTAGGGTGTCTGGCTGGGCCGTGGTCCGAAGCCCAGGCGCGTCGCGAGGGTCGTGACGCCCCGCCAGGCAAGATCGGGCTCCTGACCGGGGAAGCGCCGGAACCACAGCCAGGCCGCACCACCGACGACGAGCAGCGCACCGCCGATGCCGCCGAGCGCCAGGACGGCGGCGGGTGGCACCCCGTCATCGGTCGTGGCACCGGCGCCGACGTCCGGGGAGGCTGACGCCTCGGGTCCGTCGGACGGGGCCGCCGTCTCGCCCGGGTCATCCGTCGCGAGCCCGTCCGTGGCGTCGGGTCCGGGGCTGTCGCCGGGCCGTGGGCTCCCGATGGGCTCGCCCTGCGGCAGCTTCGTCTGGACCTGGCCGAGGTCCGTGAGCGCCTGCTTGGCGGGGGTAGGGTCGAACGGGATCCAGCCGACCTCGTTGAACCAGACCTCCACCCACGCGTGCGCCGCACTCGCATCGACCTCGAACTGGTCGTCACCGATCCGCCGGCCGGGCAGGTAGCCCTCGACGTAGCGGGCCGGGACGCCGAGGGTGCGCAGGATCATGACCATGGTCGTGGCGTACTGCTGGCAGAACCCCTTGCCGGTGCGCAGCAGGCACTCCGGGACCGTCTCGCCGGCGAGGCACACACCGTTCCGGATGTCCACCTGGTAGTGGAAGTGCGGGTCGGTCGAGAGGTACCGTTGCGTCGCCTCGGCCAGGTGATAGGGGTCATGCTGGCTGGTCTTCTGCATGATCCGCGCTGCGGCCTTGACGGTCAGTGGCGCGGTGCCCTTGGGCGCCGGGGCCAGGAACGGCGTGAGCCAGGGCGCGTACTCGTCGCCGCCGGCGTTGACCCGGTAGACGGTCAGGCCCTCGATACCGTCGGGGTCACGGATGGCCGGCTCCCAGGCGCTCACCTGGTACTGCTGGTCCGGCTCGACGGGCGCGGATGCCGCGAGGGACTGGAACGGGCCGCCCGTACCCATCAGCGTCACCCGCGCGTCGCGGTCCAGCCGGGTGGTGCCCTGCGGTGCCGGCAGCTGGTGGCCATCGAGCGTCTTGGACGTGATCGTGGCCAGCACGAGGAGGTGGCCCGTCGAGCCATCGCCGACCGTGTCCACGCTCGACTCGAGCAGGTCTTCGCCCTCGGGTACCGGCTCCACGACGTGGCCGGTCATCGACCAGGTGTGCCCGTCGAACGTGTCGTAGGCGGCGCCCCGCCAGTAGTGGCCGCCACCATCGAGCGGCTCGGCGACGAACACCGGCGTGTCATCGGTGGTCCACGACTGGCTGACCAGTCGCCGGTCGGGATAGACGCCGCCGCCGCCACCCGGTGCGCCTGGGACGACCCCCACGAGCTCCTGCAGCCGGGATGCGAGGTCGCCGACCGCCGCGTCGAGCTGGGGGAAGGCAGCGGTCACCGACGAGGTGCCGGCGACGCTGGCGAGGAACCAGGAACCGATGAGCATGAGCGCCACGACCCCGGCGCCACCCCGCAGGAACAGCCTGCCGACGCCCTGGCCACCCACCATCCGGCGGCGCTGCCAGCGGTCACGCTGCGCCTCCAGGTCCAGCCGGAGGACGAGCAGCAGCGAGGCGCCCGTGAACACCACCAGCCACAGGTCCTGGGGTCGCTGCGTGGCGAGGACGTCGAAGATCATGACGGCGCCGATGGCGACGATGGCGCCGGCAGCATTGGAGCGCCGGAAGATGCTGATGGCCGCGAAGACGCCCGAGGTCCATGTGAGGGCACTGACCGTGAGCAGGAACGCGGGGGTCTCGTGGCTGCGCGTGCCGTGCACCAGCGCGTCCTGGAGGAAGGTGGCCAGCGATCGGTCGAGCTCCCGCAGGCGATCCCACAGCGTCGGGGCATCGGAGACGACGGCAGACGCCAGCAGCAAGCCGGCGACCGTGCCCAGGATGGCCGCGATGAGGTCTACCCAGCCCAGCGACAGCCGGCTCGAAGCCAGGAGCGCCCCGGTGAGACCCGCCGCGACCATCAACCACGGCAGCATCGCGGTCGGGCTGCCACCACCGTCGGGGTCGATGCCCATCCATCGCGAGCCGTCGATCGCGAGACCCGTGGCCGCGAGCATCACGAGCAGCAGCACGAGGCTGCTCCACCCCTGCCGGGGGCCGGCCGCCCACCGCGCAGCAGTGGTCCGCAGCCAGCCCGGCGATGATCGGGCGACAGCGGTCACGCGACCCGCTCCGCGGCAGATGCGGCGGGCAGCACCAGCTGGACGCCGAGCGGCCGGATGGGATCCACGAGCAGGGTCGGGATGTCCTGCTCGGCGAGCGCGTGACGGATGACGCGGACGTCGCGTGCCCAGGCCTCGCGACCGTCCGCGCCCAGGTCAGGGGCACCCGCGAGCAGCCGGGTCTGGGCGTCGTGTGCGAGCGGATCGATGATGCACACGAGGGTGGCGACGCCCCGTCGGCGCAGACCCGACAACGGCCGGACCCAGCCTGGATCGAGCGAGGGCGTGATGACCACGGCCGTGGTCCCTCGTCGAAGGCGCCCCAGGCCGTCGACGAGGACCTCGCGCAGGGGCGTCGAGCCGTCGCCGCTGACCGCGGCGAGGAGATGGAGGATCTTCTGGCGCTGGCGGACACCACGGTCGGCGGGCAGCACCGCGCGGCGGATGCCGTAGGCCTCGAGACCGGTGGCACGGCCGCCGTCGATGGCACGTGCCGTGATCGCCGCCGCGACCCGGACCGCGGTCTCCACGGTCGAGGCATCGTCCAGGCCCACCTGGACGGACCGATCGAGGTCGAGGTAGAGCCACAGGTCGGCGGTACGCTGGACCTCGAACTCCTTGACCTGGAGCTCCCCATGTCGGGCGCTCGACCGCCAATGGATGCGGTTGAACGAGTCGGTCGGCACGTACGGCCGGACGCCCGTGACGAGCGGCGTGGTCTGGGTGGCGCGCTCCGGTCGGGCTGCCACGCCCTCGATCATGGCCGCGGGGAGCTGCAGCAGCGGCAGCGGCTCCACCCGCGGCGTGACCACGACCGTGGTGCCGGGTCCCACCGTCGCGTACGCCTCGTAGAGACCCAGCGGGTCGCCAGTGCGGATGACCATCGGATCGATGCGGTGATGCCCCCGGCGGGTCAGCGCGACGGGCACCGACCAGCTGCGCTGCTCCCCCGGTCGCAGGCTGAGCGCACAGCCCGGGATGCGCACCGCGAGCGCGGACGGGTTGTGCACGTCCAGCCACAGCTTCGGCAGCCGGCTGCGGTCGCGGACGGTGTAGCTGACGGTCATCGAGTCACCCACCTGGGCGGTGGCCCGGTCGAGCGCGAACCCGGCCTCGAGGCCACGCAGCGAGATCCGCGTCAGGAGCCAGCAGCCGCCGACCACGAGCACCAGCAGGTAGAACAGGAACGCGAGCGCGTTCGAGCTCGCCGCGATGGACGCGATGCCGAGCGCCACGAGCGCCACGGTCAACTGAAGGCGACGCATCAGCGCCGCCGACCGGATGCCGCGAGCGCGTGAGGCTCGGCCTCAGACGGGCAGCGGTCCACGATCGCCTGACGCGGGCACCCGGCCATCGATGGGCACCACGTCGAGGAGCTCGCGCACGATCGACCCGGCCGCGACATCCCGGATGGTGGCGGAGGTGCGCACGATGAGCCGATGGGCCAGCGCCGGCTCGGCGAGCATCTTGATGTCATCGGGGATGACGAAGTCACGGCCCGAGATCGCCGCGTACGCCTGGCCCGCGCGGTAGAGCGCGAGCGATCCACGCGGCGACGCCCCGAGGTACACGTCCGGATGCGTCCGGGTGGCGTTCACCAGGCGGACGATGTAGTCCGAGATGGCGGAGTCGACGTAGATCTCCCGCACACCCGTCTGCATCTCCACCAGCTCCTCCACCTGTGCCACGACCGGCAGCTGGTCCAGCGGATGGCTGCGCTTCTGCTCGTCGAGGATGACGATCTCCTGGAGCGGCGCCGGATACCCCAGCCGGATCCGCAGCATGAACCGGTCGAGCTGCGCCTCTGGCAGCGCGAAGGTGCCCTCGTACTCGATGGGGTTCTGGGTGGCGATGACCAGGAACGGGCTGGGCATCTGGTACGTGATGCCATCCACGGTCATATGGCGCTCCTCCATACACTCGAGGAGCGCCGACTGGGTCTTGGGCGTGGCCCGGTTGATCTCGTCGGCGAGCACGATCTGGCTCACGATGGGACCTGGCCGGAACTCGAACTCCTGGGTCTTCTGGTTGTAGATGGAGAGCCCCGTGACGTCGGTCGGCAGCAGGTCCGGCGTGAACTGGATGCGCCGGAAGGAGCAACCGAGCGACCGAGCGATCGCCTTCGCCAGCATCGTCTTGCCCGTCCCCGGGACGTCCTCGATGAGCAGATGGCCCTGGCACATGAGTGCCACGAGGGCGAGACGCACCTCGGCGTGCTTGCCGACGATGACCCGCTCGACGTTGGCGGCGACCCGCTCAGCCGACTCCTGGATCTTGGACACGCAGCTTCCTCGTGGGTGTGTGGACCGCGCGAAGGGCCTGCGCTGGGCCCGGCAGGCTGGACACGTTCCGGCGGATGGTACGCCGTGCGGATGCGTGGCGCCGCGATCGACGCGGCTCGCCGCAGCCCGAGGGCGATCTGCGAAGCCTCAGCGCGAGCTCAGGGAGTGGCGTCTGGCGCAAAGCGCTTGAGGTACGCGGTCATGAGGCGCCCGCCCATGGGCACGGCCCGCTCGCTGCCGCTGCCAGCGTTCTCGACCACGACCGCGATGGCGATGCGTGGCTGCTCGGCGGGTGCGAAGCCCACGAACCAGGAATGGGGCGCCTGCCCGGGCCCGAGCTGGGCGGTGCCACTCTTGCCCGCCGTGTGGATGCCGGGCACCTTGGCACCCCCGGCATAGTCGATCCGCGAACCGCCCCTCGACGGCCTGGACCATGGCGTCCCGGAGGAGCGCCGCGTCCTGGGTCGTCAGCACCCGACCGAGGGACCGCGGGTCGGTGCTGGTCAACGCACCGTCCGCCGAGATGAGCCGGTCGACGAGGGTCGGGGCCATGAGTACACCACCGTTGGCGATGCCAGCTGCCACGAGTGCCATCTGGAGCGGTGTCGCGAGGACCTCCGCCTGCCCGTAGGACGCGTTGGCGAGCTCGACCCGGTCAGCGAACCCATCGAGCGGACCGTCGCCGCCGCTCACCTGGCTGGACGCCGTCGGCAGCTCGAAGTCGATGGCCGACCCGAAGCCGAAGCGCCGGGCCACCTCCGTGAGTGCCTGGGCACCGGTCGTCAGGCCGGCATGGGCGAACCAGATGTTGCTGGACACCTCGAGCGCCTCGAACAGGTCGAGCGGATGGTCGAGCTGCACGTCCCTCGCCGCGTCCCGGATGCGGAAGCCGTCGAGCTTGAAGCCGTTCCGGGACTGTGTGGGCTGCTCGGGGAAGGTGGTGTCGGTGTCGATGGCGCCCGACTCCAGGCCCGCGGCAGCCGTGACCAGCTTGAACACCGAGCCGGGCACGTACCGGCCCTGGGTGGCCCGGTCAAGCAGCGGCGCGTCCCGGTCCCGGGTGAGATCAGCAAGGTACGCTCGTGCCGTCGCGGGGTCGACCAGGCGGGTCGGGTCGTACCCAGGGGTGCTCACGAGGGCCAGGACGCGACCCGTCGACGGCTCGATGGCGACGACGGCACCGCGCTCATCGCCCAGCAGGCGCGCCGCGAGCTCCTGGAACCGGACGTCCACGGACAGCTGCAGGTCGCTGGGGTCGTAGGGCCGACTGCGGAACTTGCGCAGCAGCTCGCTCGCCGGCCCCGGCTGATCCAGACCAGCGAGCTCCCGGTCGTATGTCCGCTCCAGGCCGGCGGTCCCGAACGAAGGACTCTTGTAGCCCGTGATGGGCGCCATCGCCGGGTGCGGGTAGCGACGCCGACGGACACCGTCCTGCTCGCGGGCGTTGTCCGCGACCACCACGCCGCGCGCGTCGAGGATCCGGCCACGCGGCGTCCCCCGCTCCGCGGCCAGCGTGAGCGGGTTGCGCGGATCGAGCGTGAGCGGACCCGCCTGGACCACCTGCAGCCAGCCCGCCCCGACCGCGATGAGCGCGTACGCGAGGCAGATGACCAGTCCGACCCGCAGCAGCCCGCTGCCGATGCCCGGGGCCGGCATCAGGCAACCACCGGCCTGCCGATGCGGAACGCCCGGGCGGGCACGCCCCGGACGGCTCGCCGGTCGCTGAGGGCGAGCAGCAGTCCGATGACGAGGGCGTTCGTCAGCAGCGACGACCCGCCGTAGCTGACGAGGGGCAGGGTCACCCCGGTGAGTGGCACGAGGCGCAGGTTGGCGGCCATGATGAGCGCCGCCTGGAGCACGACGACGAGCGTGAGCCCGGCGGCGAGCAGCGCCTGGAACTCATCGGGTGCCCTGGCCGCGATGCGCAGCCCTCGCTCGGCGAGGACCAGGTAGCAGGCGCCGATGGCGAGCGCACCCATGAGACCCAGCTCCTCGCCCAGGGCCGCGAAGGCGAAGTCCGTGTGCACCAGGGGGATGGCAGGCACATTGCCGATGGCCGGCAGACCGGCGCCCAGGCCGGTCCCCAGGATGCCGCCACGACCGAACGCGTACAACGCGCGGATGACCTGGTAGCCCGCGCCCAACGGGTCCGCCCAGGGGTCGAGCCAGATGTCGACCCTGGTCCGGACGTGACCCAGCTGGCTGTAGAGGAGGGCCGCGCCGAGGAGGAAGAGGATGAGACCCAGCACGACGTACGAGCCACGCCGGGTGGCGATATAGAGCAGGGCCAGGAAGACGCTGAAGAGCAGCAGAGCCGCTCCCAGGTCACGCTGGACGATGACCAGGGCGAGCGCGATGCCCCACATCGCGAGCATCGGCAGCAGGTACGGCAGCGGCGGCAGGGAGATAGGCCCCAGCCGGGTGCTCGTGCGCGCGAGCATCGGCCGATTATCGGCGAGATACGCGGCCAGGAAGACCACCAGGATCACCTTCAGCAGCTCCGACGGCTGTCCGCTGAGCGGCCCCAGCCGGATCGACAGCCGTGCCCCGTTGACCTCATCGCCCAGGAAGAACACCCCGGCCAGGAGGGCGATGCCGAGGGACGCCCAGGTGTAGCGGTACTCCCGCAGCCATCGCACGCTGCGGACGCTGATGGCCGTCACGCCCAGGATGCCCGCGCCCAGCAGCAGCCACAGGAGCTGGAGGTCAGCGAGCTCGAGCGTCCGGTCGCCGATGTGCTGGACGACGAGACCCTGCGGCAGCCGCTCCATGAGCAGCAGGGACAGGCCGCCGAGCATGCCCACGATGGGCAGCAGCACCTGGTCCAGGTCCCGACCGCTGATGACGAACGCGAGATGGAGGCCGCCGACCGCCAGCAGCCAGCACACGAGCGGCATCGGGTCGCCGATGGTCAGCGCCCCAGCCCGGGTCGAGGCCAGGCTCACCCAGCCGACGCACAGGGTCAGGGCCACCGCGAGCAACAGGCGGAGTTCCCGGTCCCGGCTCCTTGGTCGCATCGCCAGCCGGGGGCGCGATGGCCTCATGTCGGCGCCGGCTCATGTGGCCGCTCGAGGCGTAGCCGGACACGCCCAAGGCCGATCTCGTCGCCGAAGCGGACGGTCGCGGCGCCCTCGACGACCTCGCCGTTGACACGCATCGCGGTCCCGTCGCCCCGGTCCTCGAGGTACCAGGCACGACCCCGGAACGTCAGCAGGCCGTGCTGGCTGGCCACCTCCGGGTCCTCCACCACGAGCGTGTTGTTCACGTCGCCGCCCAGGCTCGTGACCGCGTCGATGGGGATCGAGGTGCCGACAGCCGGCTGCCCGAGTGGGGACGCGAGCACGATGAGGCGGCCAACGGAGGGTGCCGACGTGGCGACCGCGGTTCGCAGGTCACGCCAGAGGGTCCGCACGACCACCGCGAGGAAGACGTAGAGGCCGACGACGAATCCGATGCGCAGGACCCACAGCGCAAGCGTGAACGCGTCCACGGAGCGTAGACGCGCCCGTTAGGGGTGCGGTCGGACGGTCAGCGTGGTGCGTCCCAGTCGGACCACGTCGCCCACGCCCAGACCGGCCTCGTGGACGCGCAGCCCGTTCACGAGCGACCCGTTGGTGCTGTCCAGATCGGTGTACACGAGGACCCCATGGCGCGCGGCGAACCGACCGTGGTGGCGCGACACCCGTTCGTCCAGGATCACGATCTCGTTGTCCGTGCCCCGTCCCACGCGCAGGGTTCCACCCCCGAAGTCGACGACCGAGGGAGGCCGGTCAGGCGACCGGACCTCGATCCGGGCACGGACGACAGGCTCAGACGCCGCCAACCGCCCGGCCGCGGGCGGCTTGGGTGCATCGGCCGGCTTCGGTGTGGCGAGCGGCCTGGGTGCATCGGCCGGCTTCGGTGTGGCGGGCGGCGTTCGCACCGCGTCCGCCGCGACCACCGGGATCGTCACTGGGCTCTTCGAGGCCTCGCTGGCCTCGCTCGCCGCGCTCGCGGCGGCTCGGGGCGCGGCGACCGGGCCTGCCTCGCGAGGGCCCGCCTGGACGACGACCGATGCAGATGGTCCTGCGGCCACGACGGGGGACTCCGCGGCCGGCTCCAGGCCAGGCTCGGCGGCGATCACCGGCGCCACGAGGAACGGATCCGGCGGCGGCACGGTCGACTCCTGGGGCACCCACGACTTCGGGGTCGGCACCTTCTCCTTGCCTTCGGAAGCCTTGGCCGCCGCTTCCGCCTGCGCCGCCGCACCCGGCGGCTCGATCGGCGACGAGGCACCAGGCGAGACCTCGACGGTCCTGGATGCCAATGACCATGGTGGTGGCGGCGGATCCGCGTCGGCCGGTGCCGGGAGTCCCGCCACGGCTGGCTCGGCCACGGATGGCGCTGGTGCGTCGGGTACCACCGGCGTCGCGCCTGGGACCTGGGGCAGGGATACAGGGTCCGGCACGACACCCGTGCCCGGGATCGGTGGCCGCGGCGGGCGGGGTCCCTCCAGCTCGACCGGGCGGAGCCCGGCCGCCGCCGAACTCACCAGGCTCGGGTCCAGGGCCTCGGCATCCACCTCCAGGTCCCCCTGGATGATGCGCTCCGAAGGCACGAGCACCACATCGGGCCGCGCGACCAGCCAGTAGCCCTGCGCTCGCGCACGTTGGAGGATGGCGTCCGCAAGGTCGTCGGGCAGCTGGTCACTCGCTTCCTGGAGTGCGACGAGGTCCGCCGGGTTGAGGATGATGCGATACCGACTGGGGACATAGGTATGACCGCCGCGGACCATCTTCTGGGCGATCATGGCACGCTCGATGCGACGCTCCAGCTGCACCGGCTGCGGGTGCGCGTGGAACAGTCGCGCAGCCGGTCGCTCAAGGATGCGTTCGAGGAAGCTTTCGACTGCGGCGAACGGTCGGGACATCGGCGGCGAAGCCTACCAGAGCCTCCCGAACGACCCCTGACACGGCCCGACAGGACCTTCGCACCGGTCGACCGGTACCGATGCCCCCGTGTCGCACAGTACCTGCCGGCGTAGCGTGCGCTCCTATCCATCGGAGGATGCCCGCCCAGATGACCACCGCGACCCAGGTCGAATCGTTCTGCGAGAGCTGCGGCACGCGCTATGCGTTCGAGCCGCGCCGACCGCGTGGGCGCCATCTGGTCCGCGTCGGCCGCTTGGTGGGCATCCTGCCCGATGAGGCCGACATCGACTCGAGCGCTCTGGTCGTCTCCCGCGACCCCTTCCACGGCGCCTTCCACTTCTGCCTCGAGTGCCGCCGATTCACGTGCCCGTCCTGCTGGGACACCGAGGCCGGGTTCTGCCGCAGTTGTGCCATGGCCACGGGGTCGAGCGACTTCGAGCCGCTGCCGGAGCACGTGCCGGACCCAGAGATGGAGGCGGTCCTGCAGGCGGCGCTCGATAGCCTGCTGGCGCTGGGCAGCTCCGAGGCCTGGCTCCAGCTGGAGCCACCGCCGGCACCACGGGCCGAGATCTGGGCTGCACCATCGGAGCTGACGGATACCCCCTCGGACGACCTGAGCCCGATGATCGAGGCCGGCCTCGCCGCGCTGGGTGCCAAGGCGGCCGCCGAGGCCGAGCGGGCGCAGGCCGTAGCGGAGCAACAGCGGCTGGCCGAGGAGCTGCATCTTCAGGAAGAGCAGCTCGTCGCAGAGCAGGCGGAGCAGATCCGGCTCGCCCAGGCTGGCGATCAGCTGCCGTACGGGGCGCTCTATGCGGCCCAGGTGCCGTTCGAGGCCCAGCCGGCGTACGAGGCCCAGCCGGCGTACGAGGCCCAGCCGGCGTACGAGGCCCAGCCGGCGTACGAGGCCCAGCCGGCGTACGAGGCCCAGCCGGCGTACGAGGCCCAGGTGCCGTTCGAGGCCCAGCCGGCGTACGAGGCCCAGCCGGCGTACGAGGCCCAGGTGCCGTTCGAGGCCCAGCCCGTCTACGAGGCCCAGCCGGCGTACGAGGCCCAGCCGGCGTACGAGGCGCAGGTGCCGTTCGAGGCCCAGCTGCCGTTCGAGGCGCAGGTGCCGTTCGAGGCCCAGCCGGCGTACGAGGCGCAGGTGCCGTACGAGGCGCAGGTGCCGTTCGAGGCCCAGCCGGCGTACGAGGCGCAGGTGCCGTTCGAGGCCCAGCCGGCGTACGAGGCCCAGCCGGCGTACGAGGCCCAGCCGGCGTACGAGGCCCAGGTGCCGTTCGAGGCCCAGCCCGACATCGACCAGAGCCGGCTGGCCCAGGAAGCCGCGCTCGCCATGCTGGCGTACCAGGCCCGCGCCGTCGAGGCCTCGCCCGGGCCCGAGATGACGGCGGCCGTGGATACGGCAATCCCCTCCGAAGGGACCGCGCCCGAGCCGGATCGGGTGCCTGAGGCGGCACCACCGCCGGCCGCGCATACGCCGGAGCTCGTGGTGGCGCCCGACCTTCTGGACGAACCCGAGCCGTTGGCCGCCAGCGCGCCGCCATCGATGCCGAACCTGCCGTCCGAGCTCCTGGCTCCGGTCGTCTTCAGCGAACCTACCGCTGCGCCACCCGCGCCACCTGCCGCAGCGGTCGAGCCGACCTCGGTCCCCATCATGCCCCCGGTCGCACCGGTCGCACCGGTCGCACCGGTGGCACCGATGGCGCCTCCACCACCGACGGCACCGCCGCCTGGCTGGACACCCGACCAGGCGCCGATGATGGCGCCGTATATGCCGCAGCAGCCACCGCCGCAGGTCGCCTGGCAGATCACCGCGCCGCCCACGGCTCCGGGCGCTCCGTGGCCGCCGCCGGCACCACCTCCAGGCTGGATCCCGCCCGCCGCGATGCGCGGAGCACCCGCGAAGACGAACGGCCGCCACTCACGGTCCGGCTTCGCAGCGGCGCCCGTCCCGGGACCCGTCAAGGGCGTCGTTCGGCCCTGCCCGCGTTGCGACCTGCCGCTCTCGGGCCAGGCGCGCTTCTGCCGACGGTGCGGCCTGCCCCAGGCCTGAGCCGCCCGCCTACACCGCCGGCGGACCCTGCTGCGCACGCGCCTGGCTGTCGCGCATCCGAGCGTATGCCGCGCCGTAGAGCAGCGCCTGGAACACATACCCGAACCAGATGAGCGCCAGGAACACCGACGAGAGCGCCTTGACGGCAACCAGACCGCCGAAGAAGTTCGCCGAGATGTACCCGAACAGGGCCGTCAGGACACCGATGAAGATGCCCGCGAGCAGGGCCGCGGGAGCTGCGGCCTGCAGCTGCGGTGGTTCGACCGGCACGAGCCGGTAGCACGCGAGGCAGATGAGCGACGCCGCCGACGACGGCGATGAGCGGCGACAGCAGTGTCACGATGCCGTCACCGAGCAGCGCGAGGACCACGCTGACGCCGAAGGCGGCGAGCACACCGCCGACCACGAGCAGCACGGCTACGAGGCTGCGTGCCCGTCCCAGGATCGGGTCGCGTCCCCGGCGTGACGGGAAGAACCGCCCGAGGGCGTTCTCCAGCGCGAGGTAGAAGCCACTGGCACCCCACACGAAGCCGACGATGCCGATGACCGTACCGACGCGGGCACTGTCCTTGACGCTGGACACGATCTGCTCCGCGACGTCCGCGAGCGGCGGGACCTGGGTCGCGATCCAGTGGACGAACTGCTGCTGGGTCGCCGGGTCAGCGGCGACGAGGATGAGCACGCTCACCACGAGCAGGATGCCGGGGATGACGGCGAACAGCGCCGAGAACGCGAGACCCGACGCGAGCAGGCCACCGCCCGTCGCGTTGTAGGCGTCGTTGATGGTCATCAGGCCCCGGATGGGCGGGAACCGCCGGGCACGACGCTCGATGGCACCCAACCGCTCCCGGATGGAGAGGCCCGGACGTGCCATCAGCCGCGCCACACCGACGCTGCCGCTCGACACGGCCGCGGATTCCCTTCAGCCCGTGCCCGTCGAGGCGGCCTTCGAGGGCGCGGCTGCCGCTGACGGCGCCGGGGTCGTGGCTGGCGTCGCCGCCGGAGTGGCGGTCGTGCCGGCGGCTGGGCCAGCGGGCGACGGGGTCGCGCTCCCCTCCGCCGGCCGCAGCTGCGCGTGTCGCCGGCCGCCGAGGAGGCCGTGGCAGCAGCGTCGGCCGTCGTCTTGGCGGCCGCCGTGGTCGATGCGTGGACCTTGTCGCGGTGGTCCTTCTTGGCCCAGCCGGAGCCCTTGAACACGATGGCGGGCGTCGAGAGCAGCTTGCGCATCGGTGCGCCACAGCGCTCGCAGCACCTGCGGGCCCGGACGCGGTGAAGGAGTGCATCACCTCCACCGGATGGCCGCAGGCCGTGCACTCGTATTCGTAGACCGGCACCCGCTACCCCCGGACCATGCGCATGCCGCACTTGGGGCAGTAGAAGGCGCGCTCGTGCGCCGACCCGAAGCCGCAGTGCGCGCAGACCAGGCCGCCGGCACCCGCCTTGGGCAGCGGACGGTCGACCGACGCGATGCCGACCGCGTCCTTGTTGGCGAGGATGTTGGACAGCAGCGAGGCGAGCAGCCGATACGCGGTCCGGTCCGTGTCACCGCGGACGCCCCGGCCGCCCCAGCCCACCACGCCCCGCACGATCATGTCCCCGGTCTGCTCGTCCCAGTGGGAGACGACACCGCCCACGATCGCGTCGTAGGCAGGGTAGCCGGACGTGTCCGTCTCGCCCGAGAGCTGGGACAGGGCGCTCGTCTCGAAGGCGGGGTCGATGGCATCGAGCGAGGCGAGGATCATCAGGCCGTGGCGGATGTCCGGCGGCTGGTCACGGGTGGCGTGCAACCACGCCTCCGCCTCCTCCGGGCGCAACAGGTCGGGTGCCGCGGTGTGCACCCCAGAGTCGAGCGGGGGCACCATCGTCACCCGGCCCTGCGACACATCCGCGAGCATCTCCGGCAGCGTCGCGAGCGCGTTCGGGCCGGCGGTCATGCGCACGCCCTGGCTGCTCTTGGCGCGGTACGTGAGCTTGAGCTCGTGATCCTCGGCCTGGAGTCCGTCGGTCGGGGCATCCGGCAGGGGCGCAGGAGGCTCTTCCCCACGGCCCATCATCTTCTTCAGGAAGTCCAATGCGACGGTCTCCTTCCTCGATCCGGCACGTGAGCCGGCTGACTGGGCGGCATGGTACCGCGTCCTTGGGCTGCGCCACCGGGTGCCGTCATTCGGCGGACCGGTCCAGATGGTCCTGGAGCCGCGCCACGCGGTCCTCGAGCTCGCTGGCGCGCTGCCGGGCGCCCTCCACGACGGCGGCCGGGCGCGCGCTCGGTGAAGCGTGGGTCGGCCAGCCGGGCTCGCGCACGCCTCGAGGTGCTGCAGCGGCTTCCGCGAGCTCCCGCTCCACGCGGGCCCGGTCACGCTCCCGGTCACCCTCGGTCGCGGCCAGCCGCGCTTCCGCGGCGTCGGTGACCACGGCCAGGGCGTTGGGCACGCTGTCGAGCACGACGGGTTCGTCCGCGACGGCCACATGCACCCGCGCCAGCCGGGACACCGACTCGTCGAGTGCCACGAGCGCGTCGCGCAGCGCCGTCGTTCCGGGGGACGACCGTCGCCGCCAGCCAGGTGCTGACGTCGATGCCCGCGTCCGAGCGGGCGTTCCGGATGGCGGTGATGAGCTCCAGCAGGTCGCGCACGCCGGCCGCCACCGCAGCGTCGGCGACGTCCCCGGCCGCCGGATCCGGCCAGCGCGCCACGATGAGCAGGTCGGGATCGTCGGGGCTCTTGGGCAGGAACGCCCAGACGTGCTCGGTGATGTGGGGCATGACCGGATGCAGCACCCGCAGGTACCGGTCGAGCACCCAGGCGAGCACCTGCCACGTCGCCACCCGCGTGGCCGCCGGCCGCTCCGGCGCCAGCTGCGCCTTGGCCAGCTCCAGGTACCAGTCGCAGTACTCGCTCCAGATCGCGGCATGCAGCAGCCGGGTCGCCTCGGCGAACTGGAACGATGCATAGGCCGCATCGACCTCCCGCAGGGTCGGCGGCGCAGCGAGCCAGGATCCAGTGCTCCGCGGGCCCCAGCGCGTCCTTGCCGGGCAGCGACAGGATGGCGTCCGCGGCAGCTCCGCCGGGCGCTGGGAGAGCACGTAGCGGCTGGCGTTCCAGATCTTGTTGGCGAAGTTGCGGGCGCCCTCCAGCTTGCTCGGCGACAGCCTCTGGTCCATGCCCGGTGCCGTGCCGTTGACGAGCGCGAAGCGGAGCGCATCCGCGCCGACCTCGTCGATGACACCCAGCGGGTCGACGACATTGCCCCGCGTCTTGGACATCTTGGCGCCCTCGGGGTCGCGCACCATGCCGTGGAGGTAGACGATGCCGAACGGCTCCCGGCCCGTCAGCCACTCGCCCAGCATCATCATCCGGGCGACCCAGAAGAAGATGATGTCGTAGCCGGTCTCCATCACCGTGCCGGGATAGAACCGGTCCAGGTCCGGCGTCGCCTCCGGCCAACCGAGGGTGGAGAACGGCCACAGACCGCTGCTAGAACCAGGTGTCGAAGATGTCCGGGTCCTGGCGCAGCTCGGCCCGGGCCACGGTCGCAGCCGGAGCAGCGCTCGGGCCCGGACTCCCGCGTCCGACACGCTGACATGGCCGTCGGGGCAGTACCAGGCAGGGATGCGGTGCCCCCACCACAGCTGGCGGCTGACGTTCCAGTCGTGGATGTCCTCCATCCAGTCGAAGAAGGTCTTCTCGAAGCTCCGGGTCACGAACCGGTGCGACCCTGCGCGGACCGCCGCCATGGCCAGCTCGGCCATCGGCTTGACGTTGATGAACCACTGGGTCTTGATGCGCGGCTCGACGACATCGCCGCTCCGGTCGCAATGGCCGATGACCATCTCGTGTGGCTTCGCCTCGACGAGGTCGCCGCGTGCCTCCAGGTCCGCCAGGATGCGCGTGCGTGCCACCTCCCGGGTCAGCCCCGCGTAGGGGCCCGCAGCGTCGTTCATGCGCCCGTCGTCGGTCATCACGTCGATGACCGGCAGACCCATGCCGTCGTCCCGTCGCGAAGTCCGCATGGTCATGCGCCGGCGTGATCTTCGACCGCGCCCGTGCCGAACCCGGGCTCCACGACGTCATCAGCGATGATGGGCACGAGCCGGTCCACGAAGGGGATCGACAGCCGCTGCCCGACGAGCGCCGCGTAGCGCGGGTCGTCGGGGTGGACCGCCACCGCCATGTCACCGACGATGGTCTCCGGCCGCGTCGTGGCGACCGTGATGCGTCCGGTCGGGATCGGCGGATCCATCCGGGCCGCACAAGGTGGTAGCGCACCGACCAGAGCGTGCCGGTCTGGGGCCGGGAGACGACCTCGAGGTCGGAGAGGCTGGTCCGGCAGCCGGGACACCAGTTGATGAGCTGCTCATCGCGGTAGGCGAGGCCGTCGTCGTACAGGCGCTTGAACGCCGTCCGCACCGCCTGCGCCGAGCCCGCGTCCATGGTGAAGCGCTGGCGACTCCAGTCAGCGGATGCGCCGAGACGGCGATGCTGCTCGGTGATGACGTCCCGTGTCGACTCCATGAACTGCCACATGCGCTCGAGGTAGCGCTCACGGCCCAGGCTGGCCCGGGACTCCCCTCCGAGGCGAGGATCCGGTCGAGCACCACCTGGGCAGCGATGGAGGCATGGTCGACGCCCGGCAGCCAGAGCGTGGGATGCCCGATCATGCGCGCACGGCGCACCATCGCGTCCTCGAGCGCGGCCGTGCAGGGCGTGCCCGACATGCAGGGCACCGGTCACGTTGGGCGGCGGCTGGATGACCACGAACGGTGGCAGGGAGGCGAGCGCACGCGACCCGGCACCGTCCGGCGCGAACACATCCGCGGCATCCCAGGACGCGCGCACACGCTCCTCGACCTCGGCGGGTCGATACGTGGAGCCGATATCGGGCAGGGTCTGGGTCATCTGGTCGTTCCTGAGGGCGCGACGCGTTGGACACCCCGCTCGTCGCTCGGGACGACAGGGTCGCGGGACCAGCGAGCAGCGTGCGGGCCGGGACGCCGAGTGTACCGCAGCGCCCCCGGCGCATACTCCCCGGATGGTCGGATCGCAGCCGCCCGCCTGGCCACCGTCGCCACCATCGCGATCGGCTGCTGCCTGGTCGCGGTCGCGGCCGCGGCCCAGTCGCCGTCGACGGCCCCGCCTTCGTCGCTTGCCGCGTCCGCGGCCCCGTGGCGCCGTCTGTAGCCGCGAGCCCGGTCCCGTCGACCCCCTGGTCGACGGGCTGCTCCAGGCCCCGACCTGCCCGCCGGCATGGTCGCCGCGAGGACGTGGTCAGGAGGGCACCGACTACGACATCGACGATGCCGCGTTCGTGGCAACCAGGATGGCACCCGCATCGTGTCCCGGACATGGGGCATGGACGACCCCGCGGGTACCTCCATCGTGTTCGACTTCCGGATGCAGTTCCCGACACCGGAGGCACGCCTCCGCCTATCTCGCGGCTGCGCTGCCGACCCTCTCCGAGTCGACGACGCACGGGCCTGCAGCCCCTCCCCACCGGGTCCGCCGGCCCTGGGCGACGAGACCCATGTCTATGGCCTGGACACCCAGGGCGACAGCGGCCCGGTGAGCATCCGGGATTACATCTTCCGCGTCGGCTCCGGTCGTGGCCAAGGTCCTCGCCGGGGGTGCGACCATCAGTGCCGCCCAGGCGGAGGCCATCGCCCGCGCGGCCGCGGCGCGCATGGGGGCCGCTGGCACGCCAGCCCCCGGCTCACCCGCGCCCGGCGCCGACTCCGACGCCCGCGCCCAGCGGCAGTCCCGTGCCGCTGCCGAGCGGTGACCTGGTGTCCCTGCTGCTCGCCCACATCCCGGCAGACATCGCGTCGACCTGCGTCACCCGACAGCCAGCGTCTCTGGGAGGGGGAGGTCGTGACGCTCGTCTGTGCCCCGACCGACGCGGACGTCGAGGTCACCTACAGCGGCTTCGACACCGCCGATCACATGGGCGCCGCATACCAGTCGTCGCTCGACACCATCGACCTCTCCGAACATGGCCGACACCTGCGACGCGGGTACCTTCTCCGGCTCGTACCAGCTGGACAACGAGCCGGTCGGCCAGCTGACCTGCTGGCAGGAGGGTGCCGGGCAGGCGATCATGTGGTCCGACGACCGGCTCTCGATCCGTCTCCGTGGCGGTCTCGCCGTCGCTCGATGCGCCCGGTCTCTACCTGTGGTGGGAGGGCGCCGGCCCGGTGCCCTGAGCGTCAGCCCTGGTAGCCCATCCAGACGACGCCGCACAGCCAGATGGTGAGCGCGCTCCCCGCACGCCAGCGCCACGCCCGCGGCCCGGGTCAGGCCATCCCGGAAGGTGATGGCGAGCAGGATCCAGAGCAACGGCAGCGCGTCGACGATGAAGCGATAGCCGACCTGGGCGAAGCCGGGGTTGCCGTGGGCCAGGTCCGGCAGGATGCACGAGCACCGCGCAGATGCCCGTGATGAGCGCCAGCCGGCCACGGGCCTCCACCACCCACCACAGGATGGGCATCATCAGCAGCACCGAGGTGCCGCCCCAGCCAGGCAGCACCCACGGCACCTCGTCCTGCCAGTCGAGCGCCCTTGAGCAGCATCGTGCACAGGCCCTGGGGGATGTACCAGATGGAGTCGATGCCGTGGGGGTACCACGACTCGTCGAGGACGCTGTTGCCGTCCACGTCCCGCGATGATCCCGTAGCCGAACTCCAGGGGGTTGCCGAAGCGCGCCGCGTTGTAGCCCGCGACGAGCAGCGCCGGGATCGCGAGACCGACCAGCACCCGCCCCAGCCATCGCGGCCGTAGAGGTACAGCAGCAACGGGAAGGCGAGGCCGACCGGCAGGCGCGCCGCCGCCGCCGCACCCAGCAGCAGCCCGGCCAGGAGCGGCCAGCGCCGGTCGAAGCCGAGGATGAGCGAGCGCCAGCAGCAGCGTCGCCGCAAGGATCTGGGGCGCGAGGTGCTGGCCTCCGGTGCCGGCGACCCAGAGCACCTCGGACCCGAACGCCCAGGCGAGCGTCAGCGCCATCCGCGGCACCTGGGCCACGTCCAGCCGTCCCAGCAGCTCCCACATGAGCACCACCGAGACGCCTCCGAAGACCGCGGCGCTGAGGTCGGTCCAGACCGGCAAGCCGATGGCCGCGAACGGCACCAGGAGCACCGAGAGCAGCGGCGGGAAGGGCGAGAACCAGCCGCCGCCGGGGCGCGGCACGAGCTCCACCCAGGGGATCGCATCCACGAGGTGGAGCCGGCCGGCGACGAATGCCTGCGCGATGGGCCAGTGCGAGTCGGTCGCGTCCTGGTTCGGTCCCACCACGAGATAGACGATGCACGCCACGATGCCGAGGGTGATGCCGGTCCATCGCTGCATCGGGGCATCCTATCGGGCCGGCGTGGTCGAGAGACCGTCGCCGAGCAACACCGCTGCGTGGGCAGCGGCCGGCGGTGATGCGCCGGGCGACTCAGCCCGGGCCGCTCGGATCCGTCATCTGGGCAGCCACCCGGGAGTCCGCCCCGGACCGGGGGCTAGGCGCCGCGCTCCAGGCGGAGCGTCTCGTAGTTGGTCTCGTCCACGCCCCGGTCGACCTCCGCCTTGGTCAGCAGCAGCGGCGCGCGACCCTCGCGGATGGTCTCCTCGGTGATGATGCAGCGGCGCACATCGGTCCGCTCCGGGATGTCATACATGACGTCCAGGAGCGACTCCTCGACGATGGAACGCAGCGCCCGGGCACCGGTCTTGCGCGCCTGGGCCAGCTCCGACGCGGCGGCGATGGCGCCATCGGTGAACACCAGGTCCACCTTGTCCAGCTGCAGGAACTTCTGGAACTGGCGGGTGACCGCGTTGCGGGGCTCGGTCAGCACGCGCATCAGGTCTTCGCGGGTGAGGGCGCTGAGCGTCACGGTCACCGGCAGCCGACCCACGAACTCGGGGATGAGCCCGAACTTCAGCAGGTCCTCGGGCATCAGGTGCTCCAGGAGCTTCTCGCGCTCCACCGGGTCGAAGCCACCCTCCGCCCCGAAGCCCATCGACCGACGACCCGACCCGCTCCTCGATGATGCGCTCGAGGCCCTCGAACGCACCGCCACAGATGAACAGCACGTTGGTGGTGTCGATCTGGATGAAGTCCTGGTGGGGATGCTTCCGGCCACCCTGCGGCGGCACGTTCGCGACGGTGCCCTCGAGGATCTTCAGCAGGCCCTGCTGGACGCCCTCGCCCGACACGTCGCGGGTGATGGACGGGTTGTCCGCCTTGCGCGCGATCTTGTCGATCTCATCGATGTAGATGATGCCCCGCTGGGCGCGAGCCACATCGAAGTCGGCGGCCTGGATGAGCCGCAGCAGGATGTTCTCGACATCCTCGCCGACATAGCCGGCCTCCGTGAGCGACGTGGCGTCCGCGATGCAGAAGGGCACGTCCAGCACGCGCGCGAGCGTCTGGGCGAGCAGCGTCTTGCCGCTGCCGGTCGGTCCCACGAGCAGCACGTTCGACTTCTGGAGCTCGACATCGTCGATCTGGTTGCCGGCGTTGACCCGCTTGTAGTGGTTGTAGACGGCCACCGAGAGGACCCGCTTGGCCCGTTCCTGGCTGATGACGTACTCGTCCAGGGCGCTCTTGATCTGGTGCGGGTTGGGCAGCTTCGCCGCGTGCGGACGGGGCCGCGGCGTCTCCTGCATCTCCTCTTCGATGATCTCCTGGCAGAGGTTGATGCACTCGTCGCAGATGTAGACGCCCTGACCCGCGATGAGCTTGCGCACCTGCTCCTGGCTCTTGCCGCAGAAGCTGCACCGTAGGGGACCTTGGTCCCCTTGCCGGACGCCGTGGACATGGACGCTTCCCTTGTAGCCTAGCCCGCCCGCGGACCCTCGGATCGTCACCGTGGATTCTTCTCCGGCTCGTCCGGGTGCGATCGCTTCTCCGCTGCGCGGCTCGACGGGCGCTCACGCGTCGGGGTCGGAGCCACCGGCGGCGATCACGCTCGGCATAGACCTCGTCGATGATGCCATAAGCACGGGCCTGTTCGGCGGACATGAAGTAGTCCCGGTCCGTGTCCCTGTTGACCTTCTCCTCGGTCTGACCGGTGTGGTCGGCGAGGATCTTGTTGAGGCTCTTGTTGAGCTCTTCCAGCTCCTTGACCTGGATGAACACGTCGGGGGTGTTGCCGCGGAACCCGGCCGAACCCTGGTGGATCATGATCCGGGAGTTCGGCAGCGCGTAGCGCTTGCCCTTGGCACCCGCCGCCAGCAGCACCGACGCCATGGACGCAGCCATGCCGATGCAGATGGTGCTCACCGGCGCCCGCAGGTACTGCATCGTGTCGTAGATGGCGAGCCCGGACGTGACCACGCCACCGGGCGAGTTGATGTACAGGCTGATGTCACGCTCCGGGTCCTCGGCGTCGAGGAACAGCAGCTGGGCGATGATGAGGTTCGCGATGTGATCCTCGATGGCGTCACCGAGGAAGATGATCCGCTCCCGCAGCAGCCGGCTGTAGATGTCATAGGCGCGCTCGCCGCGGCTGGAGGTCTCGATGACCATCGGCACGAGCATCGCGCGTGCCTCCAGTGCGGTCTCGAGCGCGGCGGACGTGTGGCGAGCGGCGGCGAGTGCCGCCATCGGTCGGGGACCTGGGCTCCGGTCATGACGTGGCTCTCCTCCTCGGGTCGAGGACCGCGGGGTTGCCGCCACCGACACCGGCGGCGGCCAGCTCGGCCTCCAGGGCCGCGTCGGCCTCGTCCAGGTCATCGGCTCCAGCGCGTCCGTCGCCGCCTCGACCTGGTCGTCGGTCTGCCACCGGCTGGTCCTCCGTGTGGCGCACATCCGCGAACGTGGGATGGGCCTCGATCCAGCGTGTCGATGATGCGCTCGATGACCTGCGAGCGGCGGAGGGTGGAGCGAACGTAGGACCGACCGCGCGGTGACTCGAGGTACTCGATGAGCCGCCGGTCGTCGGGGTTCGAGCGGCGTGTCTTCTCGATCTCCGTCGTCCACCACGCCGTCCGGGATCTCCACACCCTCCTTGTCAGCGACGGCGCCGAGCACCAGCAGCACCTTGACCCGGTGCTCGGCACCCTCTCGGGACTCCTCGCGCAGGGCTCGCCTCGTCACGCTCCGTGACCTTGAGGTACTCCTCGAACTCGATCTGCTGCTGGGTGAGGCGGACCTTCAGCTCGTCGATCATGACGTCGATCTCGCGCTCGACCAGGAGGTCCGGCGGGGTGACGGTCGCATTGGCGACGGCGTACTCGATGATCCGGTCAGCGAACGCGTGGCGGGCGCGGTCCAGAGCGTTGCGGTGGAGGCGCACCTGGATGTCCGCGCGCAGCCCGGCCACGTCCTCGAAGGCACCCATCGACTGGGCGAAGGCTGTCGTCGAGCTCCGGCAGCCGGCGCTCGCGCAGCTCGCGCAGGGTCGCCGTGAACTCGACGGGCTGGCCGGCCAGCTCCGTCTCCCGGTAGTCCTCGGGGAACGTGACCGCTGAACGTCCGCTCTCTCATCCTCGCGCATGCCGATGAGGGCATCCTCGAACCCGGGCACCATGCGCTCGCTTGCCGACGACCAGCGGGAACCGCTCGGACGCGGCTCCCTCGACGAGCTCGCCATCCCTGCGTCCCTCGAACGAGATGACCGCGAAGTCGCCCTCCTGGACACCTCGGTCCTCCACGGGGATGAGGCTGGCCTGCTGCTCGCGCAGCTGCTCCACGACGGCATCCACGCGGGCGTCATCCGGCTCATCGACCTGGGGCGAGAACGGGAAGCCGGTGAAGTCGCCCAGCTCCACGGCCGGTCGCACGGGCGCCGTCACGCGGTACGCGGCGCCGGTCCCCTCCTCGAACGAGAGCCATTCCGGTGCCGCCGGCAGCTCCAGCACGTCGACCCCTTCCTCGCGCACCGCGTCCACGACGCTGCGCTGGTAGAGGTGCTCCCGGGCATCGTCGTAGATGGGATCGGGTGCCTCGGGGTCATCCCGGTGGATGCCCATCGCGCGCTCGAGCATCGAGCGCGGCACCTTGCCCGGGCGGAAGCCTGGGACGCGGATGCGGCGGGACTGGTGGCGGACGGCCTCATCGATGGCTCGCTGCAGCTGCTGCGCATCGACCTCGACCTCCAGCACCACGGTGCTGCGGTCGCCAGGGGTGGACGTGACCTTCACGGTCGGGTGTACAGAAGGTGGTTCGACATGGACGTTCGAGTATACGGACGGACGCGGTCGGCCGCCCGCCAGGCACGCCCGAGGTGTCCTGGGTACGACGCATCGCAGGCGCGACTCCCCCTACACTGCCCCCGACGCGGGAGTGGTGGAACGGCAGACACGCTGGCCTTAGGAGCCAGTGCCGCGAGGCGTGGGGGTTCGAATCCCCCCTCCCGCACCAGACCGCGACGATGGCCCCAGGCCGACGACGATCAGCGCTTGTTCCGGTCCCGGTCCGCGGCGAACAGCCGCTCCACGAGGAGACGCGCACCGACCGTGCCGAGCGGCCCGAGCAATGCGTCGTATGTCCGCCAGAACGACGTCGTCGCGGACGGCGGGACGGGCTGGCGCCCCTTGTGCTTGAGGTACTCGGCGAAGTCGGCATCGAGCGCTTCACGGACGCCGGGCTCGTTCCACGCGCCCGATCGACGCAGGATGCGCTCCACCTCGTCCGGTAGCAGCCCTTCGTACGGGTCACGCCGCTGGGGGAACAGACGCGAGGCGGCGGACCGGACGATCCGACGAGGCCCCCCGAGCAGCAGGAACCCAGCGCCGCCCGCGAGCGCGACCGACTTCACCGGGTTGCGGCGGACCTTGGCGGGGATATCGAGCGCCGAGTGGGTGGCTTCCGAGAGCGCATCCAGGTCGTCCTCCAGCGCACCGTGCGCTGCGTATACCTGTCTGCGGGCTCGCGCCACCTCCGGCGTGATGGGCTGCCGATGGGGCAGCAGGTCCCGTTCCACCTCACTCACGGCGAGCGCCGCATCGGTCGTGTCCCTGGTATCGCTCACCGGCCGACCACCTTCCGGCGCTGTCGCCGCCACTGCCGCTCGAGGTACTTCCGGGTCTCCTCCGCCATCGCGATCGATTCACGCGGCACGAGACGCGAGTACCGACGCTCCGGGTCGAAGCCACGACGGACGGCGAACAGGATCGACGGTCAGCGATCGCCGTCACGAGGCCGATGGTGTACGCGACCGCGAGCGCGCCCTTCGTATCAAACGTCACCGAGCCCAGGATCGCACCCACGATGGCACCGAGGATGAGGCCGGTCACGCCCAGCCGGACGCCCATGGAGGATCGGCTACCGACGAGGGCCAGGACGACGCCGAACAGGACCGCCCCGGCAACGAGGCCCACGAGCGTGGGCAGCACAGCGGGCTCGAGCCGGACGCTCGATTCCAGCGATACGCCCACGTTGACCGCGGTGTCGCGGAGCACGTTGCTCGCGAACAGGATCCAGAGCACCAGCGTGGTCACGAGGCCCACGGCCACGGCGCTGATCCAGGCGCCGTTCCAGCCGCCCGCGAGGTCGATGGCGATGGGCACGATCAGCAGCGCCAGGAAGAGGCTGCCGTGGAGGATGCCCCAGGCCATGGACCCGAACAGCCACTCCCCGAGGAACAGGAACGTGCCGATGGCGATGAGCAACAGTGCCACGAGGACGAGGCTGACGGCCCCGATGCCCATCGCGACGATGATGCCCAGGTCGCGACCTGTGACGGCGAGCTCGGCCTTGAGCAGGTCGATATGCGCCACGAGCAGGCGCATGATGCCGAAGCGGACACGCCCGATCGACTCGGCGACGCCAGGTGCCGCATCGGCGCCACCACCGGGCACGCTCCCAGCGGCGTCCGGCCCGGACGGGGCCGGCTCGGGGGATGGGATGCCTGGCTCAGCGCTCAGGGGGGACCTCGGTTCGATGCGGCGGACGTGCTCGGCTGCCTATCCCGGATGCCCGCGACCCGGTGGGGACACGCTGAGGATAGCGGGTCGGCGTGTGCTGGGGATATCACGCGTACCTGTCGTCGGTGCGCCGGACCGCGTCCCGACCGGTGACGATGCCCGCAGTCACGCCCGCGACGAGCATCGCGAGCCCCAGGCCCGCCAGTACCGCGGATTGGGTCATCAGCTGTCCGAGCAGGCCGTCCAGGGTGCCCTCCACGGACGACAACGTATCGGCGTGCGCCCCGAGCAGCCTGGCTGCCACGACGGGTGCTGCCGAGGCCGCCAGCAGCGACGCCGCGCCCACGACCAGCAGGCACAGCCCCAGCCACGCGATGGCGTGGAGTCGCGCCCGTGCCAGGATCAGCACCAGCAGCGCCGACATGAGGCACAGGGCGGGCAGCAGCCAGCGCAGCGCCTCCAGGATCTGCAGCACCCTGGCCACCGTGTCCAGCCCGTCGGCCTGGACCAGGGTCAGGGTCGGCAGGCCAGCTGGCACAGCCTGGCCCAGGAAGCCGCTCCCGCCGGGGTCCAGGTGGGCGGCCAGGGCCGCCACGACGGCGCCAAGGTCGAGCGTGATGGCGGCGTGACCGGTCGCGCCGGTCGCCGGGTCGGCGATGACCGCGAGCACGGCCCGATGCAGGTCGGCGAGGGCGTCCTGCTGCACCTGCACCATGGTCGGGTCGGCGAGCTGCGCCTCGATGGCATCGGCGAGCCCTGACTCCACCTCGGCCGGTGTCACCCCAGCATCGAGTCCCAGGCTCCGGCGCACGAGGACCGGGACCCGGCCGGACGGCGGCACCACCAGGTCGGTCAGTCGCTCGGCGAGCCGCTCCGCGAGCAGACGGCGCACCTGGGGCTGCTCGATGATGCGCGCGGTCGTGGCGGCGAAGGCATCGCTGTCGAGGAACGTCGAGAGTGCCCAGAGGCCTCCGTTGGCAGCGAGCGACAGGAGCAGGAACCCGACGAGTGAGACGGCCAGCAGCAGCGAGCGGATCATGCCCATCGACGCAACCATGACACGCAAGCTGGCACGGGTGCGCTGGAATATCGAGCCATGGACCCACGACGCTCACTGATCGGTCCCTGGTGGGCAACGCCGCCGTCAGCGGAGCCTGGCTCGGGACCCTGCATCTGCGGGGTCTGCGGGACGCCGCTCGGCGACGACGCTGACGACCTGCCGGACCTCCCCACAGGACCGCTGTGCGGACCCTGCGCGCGGGCGCGGGCCTTCGATGAGACCCTCTGGGAGCTCGACCTCGAGGAGCCCGGCACCGGGCTTTGGTAGCCTCGCACAGCGCTCGCCAGCCGGCGCCGCAGGAACCAGACAGGAGTCCCCATGGACCGCAGCCACATCGCCCGCAACGACGCTTCCCGGGCGCGCCTCGAGCGCCTCGTCGACACCCTGACCGAGGAGCAGCTCGCCCTGGAGGTGAACGGCTGGCCCATCGGGGTCCATCTCGCGCATCTCGCCTTCTGGGATCGCTTCACGCTCCTTCGGTGGCTGGAGACGGTGCGGTCCGGCAGGCCGGTGCCCGTCTCGGTCGGCGATCCGCTGACCGATCTCATCAACGACGCGCAGGTCGGCCAGTGGGCTGCCCTCCCCCACGCCGAGCGGCGGGCGCTCGTCCGGCTGGCAGCCGCGGATTGCGATGCCCACGTGGCCGGCCTGCCGGACTCGCTGGTCCAGGCCGCGCAGGATGCGGGCCTGGGCCGGAACCTCGACCGGTCCGCGCACCGCGCCCTCCACCTCGATCCGGTCGAAGCCGCCTTGGGCACGGCCGGCGCTGGCTGAGCCGCGACCGGTATCCCCGACGACCGCGACCGCCGCTGATGGGCCTGGTCGCACGAGGACCACATGCATCAGAGCCGGGCATCCAGCGAGGGACGCCCGGCTCTGATGACGTTGTGACGTTGGTCTTGGCGCCCGCGGTGTCCCGCGGACGCGAGGGATCGGCTAGAAGTCCATGCCGCCTCCGGGCGGCATCTGCGGCATGGCGCCCTTGGGCTCCGGCTTGTCGGTGATCATGACCTCGGTGGTCAGCACCATCGCCGCGATGGACGCGGCGTTCTCCACCGCCGACCGGGTGACCTTGGCCGGGTCGACGATGCCCGCCTCGAGCATGTCGACGTACTCGCCGGTCATCACGTTGTAGCCGATGGTGGTCGACTTCTGCTCGACCTGGGCCCGCCGAACGTTGTCGATGACGACGTTGCCGTCGAGGCCGGCGTTCTCGGCGAGCCGCCGAAGGGGCTCGTCGAGCGAGCGGCGCACGATGTTGACGCCCGTCTGCGCGTCACCCTCGAGCTTGATGCCGTCGAGCGCCTTCTGGACGTTCAGGAGTGCGACACCGCCACCGGGCACGATGCCCTCCTCCAGCGCCGCCCGCGTCGCGGACAGCGCGTCCTCGACCCGGTGCTTCTTCTCCTTGAGCTCGACCTCCGTGCCGGCACCGACCTTGATGATGGCGACGCCACCGGCCAGCTTGGCGAGGCGCTCCTGGAGCTTCTCCTTGTCGTAGTCCGAGGTGGTCTCCTCGATCTGCGCCTTGATGGCCTTCATGCGCGCATCGATCTGGGCCTGGTCGCCCTTGCCCTCGATGATGGTCGTGTTGTCCTTGTTGGAGACGACCCGGCGTGCGCGTCCGAGATCCGATGAGCTCCACCGCGTCGAGCTTGCGCCCGACCTCCTCGCTGATGACCTGCGCACCGGTGAGGATGGCGATGTCGCGCAGCATCTCCTTGCGGCGGTCACCGAAGCCCGGCGCCTTGACCGCGAGGACGTTGATGATGCCCCGGAGCTTGTTCACGACCAGGGTCGCGAGTGCCTCGCCGTCGACGTCCTCGGCGATGATGAGGACGTCCTTCTTGCCGGTCTGGAGCGCCTTCTCCAGTGCCGGCAGCATGTCCTGGACGGACGAGATCTTCTTGTCCGTGATGAGGATGTACGGATCGTCGAGGGCGGCTTCCATCCGGCCGGGATCGGTCACGAAGTACGCCGAGAGGTAGCCCCGGTCGAACTGCATGCCCTCCACGTACTCGGTCTCGAAGTTCATCGACTTCGATTCCTCGACCGTGATGACGCCGTCCTTGCCGGTCTTGTCGAAGACGTCCGCGATGAGGTCCCCGATGGCGGAGTCCGCGGCGCTGACGGTCGCGACCTGGGCGATCTCGTCGTGGCCCTTGACGGGCACGGCCGCGGCCTTGATGGCCGCCGAGAGCGCCTTCTCGGCGGCGTCGATGCCGATCTTCATCTGCATCGGGTTGGCGCCCGCCGCCACGTTCTTGAGGCCCTCGGTGATGATCTCCCGCGCCAGCACCGTGGCGGTCGTGGTGCCGTCGCCGGCCACATCCTCGGTCTTGGTCGCGGCTTCCTTGAGCAGCTGCGCTCCCATGTTCTCGAACGGGTCCGACAGCTCGATGTCACGAGCCACCGTGACGCCGTCGTGGGTCACCGTGGGGGCGCCGAACTTCTTGTCCAGACCGACGTTGCGGCCCTTGGGCCCGAGCGTGGTGCCGACCGCGTCCGCAAGCGCGTCGATGCCGCGCTTGAGGGCGCCCCGGGCCTCCTCGTCGTAGATGATGAGCTTGGGCATGCTGCCGTGTGTCCTCCGTCGATCGCCGACCGCAGCTGCGGTCGGACTCAGTGGCGGGACTGCCACCGCGCGACCCGCACGGGTCGGGGGCGGTCCCTGGTTGACTGGTGTGCTCTCCCGTGGAGCACGCCCTCAGGTTAGCACTCTCGCGGTGAGAGCGCTAACCGAACGTGCGCAGGCCGAGCCTGCTGTCGTCGGATCGCTCGACCGGGCGACGACGCGGTCCGTGACGCCATACTTGGGCCATGCCCACCGATGCGCCGCCGAGCGCCGATCCCTGCGCACGGACGATGCGGCATGGGACGCCTTCGTCCGCGAAGCCGCCACGGGCAGCTACCTCCAGCTCACCGGCTGGGCCACCGTCAAGGCCGCCAACGGCTGGCGCGCGAGGCGGATCGTGGTCGACGCCGGCAACGGGCCCGGCAGGCCTCCAGCTGCTCATCCGTCGACTCGGCCCGACGCCGTTCAGCATCGGATACGCCCCGCGGGGTCCGGTCGGTGCGGATCGACCCGAGCAGCCTCCGGCTGCTCACGGACCAGCTGGCGGCACTGGGTCGCCGCGAGCGCCTGAGCCACATCACCATCGACCCGGGCTGGGTGGACCCGCCGCCGACAGACGACGGGCACCTCCCCGGTCGTCCGGGCTCCTGCTGCGGCAGGCTGGCGCCGAAGCGACGACCGGTCCAGCACGACCGGACGCGCATCGTCGACCTGGAAGACGCCGATCGGATGTGGGCCGAGGTCCGGCCCCGGACCCAGCGCTACATCAAGTCCGCACGCAGCGCCGGCATCACCGTCGGACGGGAGGGCGGCGGATCGCATGGCCGAGTTCCACGCCCTGCTCGTCGCCACGGCCGAGCGCGCCGGCTTCATCTATCGCGACGCGGACGCGTATCGGCGCATCCTCGAGGTCTTCGCCGCAGGACGATGCCCACCTGCTGATGGCACGCACCGCTGGCGGGCGGGCGGTCGCCGGGCTGCTCCTCGTCCGCTGCGGTGGCACGGTCGCGGAGCCCAGCGGGGGCATGGACGAGGAGGGCGCGACGACGCGTGCCAACTACCTCCTCAAGTGGGAGGCCATGACGGAGGCCGCAGCAGCTGGCGCGCTCCGATACGACATGTGGGGCATCGCCCACGGCGGGATCGACCAGTTCAAGGCCGGGTTCGGGGGCATCGAGCTTCGATACCCGGGCGCCTTCGACCTCCAGACCCTGCCGCTGCTGCGCCCCGCGCATCCTCGCGGCGCCGGCGTGCCTGGGTCTGGCCTCGCCCGGCGACGACGCGGGCTCGTGGCACACTCGGACGACCCGGACGATCGGGGCGGCAGAGCAGGGGGCGGTTGGATGACGGATGGGCGGCGCATCGAGAGCGCCGAGATGCTCGCGGTGGGTGCGGAGCTGCTCGTCGGGGAGACCCAGGACACCAACTCGGGAGAGGTCGCCCGGGAGCTCACGACGCTGGGCGTCGAGGTCGGTGCGCATCTCCGCCCTCCCGGACCGACTGGACGTGGTCTCCGATGCCCTCAGGGACGCCCTGGGTCGTGCCGACCTCGTGGTCACCACCGGTGGCCTCGGGCCGACGCCCGATGACCTGACGCGGGAGGCGATCGCCCGGGTCTGTGGCGAGTCGCCCGTGGTCGACCCGACCATCGAGGCCTGGCTCCGGGACCTGTTCCAGCGACGAGGCATCCAGTACTCCGATGCCAACCGCAAGCAGGCGTGGCTCATCGCCAGTGCGACCTCGCTGCCCAATCCCAACGGCACCGCGCCGGGTTGGTGGGTGGACCGCCCGGATGGGCGGGTGGTCATCGCGCTGCCCGGCCCTCCCCGAGAGATGCGGCCGATGTGGCGCGACCATGTGCTGCCCCGGCTTCGTGAGCGCGGCCTGGGAGCGGACCGGGCATTCGAGACGCTTCGGCTGTCCGGCATCGGCGAGTCCCTGCTCGTCGACGCCATCGGCGAGGACGTCCTTCGACGTCGCAATCCGGAGGTCGCGACGTATGCCCGTGTCGACGCGGTGGATGTCCGGGTGAGCGCGATGCAGGAGGGCGGCCGGAGCGCCCGGGAGCTGGTCGACGAGCAGGTCGCGCGGCTGATGCCGGCGCTCGGTCGGTACGTCTTCGCGCGCGGGGACGAGGGCTGGCCGGCGGCAGTCGGACGAAGGCTCCGCGGCCGGACCGTGTCTGTGGTCGAGATCGGCACCGCTGGTCAGGTCGTCGCACTCCTCGGCGCCGAGCCATGGCTCGTGTTCGACGAGGTGATCGCGCCGGTGAGCGCGCTCGCCCAAGCCCACGCTGAGGCCGTCACGTACGCGACGGCGGTCCGGCAGGCGGGTGGCTCGGACATCGGGATGTGCGTCCGCGCCCGGGAGTCGAGCGGCGACATGCTCGTGGACATCGCCATCACCGACGGCGGGCGTGCCGCGTCAGTGACACGGACCGCGTTCCTGGCGGGTGAGCAGGGCCGTCGCCGTGCCGCGAACCTGGCCGCTACGGAGCTGTGGCGATGGCTGGCTCCAGGCGACCCGGCGCCATAGCTGTGGTTCCCACACACGTTGTTGACAGCTGAGAGCCTGGCACGCGGCGCGGCTACCCATCCCATGGATGGGTTCGACGGGTCTTCGGCCGAACGGGACCGGATCACCCACCGCGGGCATCGGGTGTGACGTTCGGTCCACGGGGTGGGTAGGACGTGCATCTGGGCGGTCAGGACGGTCGAGCTCACCCACCCGGTGGGTCGTGGACCGCAGGACGGACGCGACCCCGGTGATGCGAGGCACGCCTGCCCGGACCTTCGCCGACGTTCAAGTCGACAAGGTCCGTGGGAAGCACACCCAGGACGAGCGGACCATGGCGTCGGGCCTGGGCCACGCCGACGGCCCCGCAGGACGATGAAGGCCCCGACCCTGCGACCGCGGCATCGATACCGTCGTCGAGGAGCGGGGCCCTCGGCCCGTGAACAGCTGACCGGGAACCAGGCTAGGCCCGGATCTCCTGGCGCATGAACGAGATGTAGCCGGCTGCGAAGCAGACGACCGTGCCCGCGAGCAGCAGCACCACCTGCGGCCAGATGAGCAACAGGCTCTGGCCGTACGGCAGGCCATGGTGACCACCGCCCGGTTGGTCGGATCGGTGAAGTAGGGATCGAGCGACTGGACGGTCGGGTCCAGGAGCGCCTGCGTCATCTCCCGGAAGAGGGTGATGGGGGACAGCCGCCCAAGGTCGGCGAGCATCTGGGCGTTGGCCAGCGACTCGGCCGAGGTCGGGCTGGCCGGCAGCGGCCGGAGATAGCCCGCCACGACGCTCACGATCTGGCTGCCGAAGAAGGTGAGCACGAGCCAGATGGCGATGACCACGAGGGCCGCTGTCGCCGCACGCCGGAAGACGACCGACGCGAGCGTCGCCAGGGCCAGCCAGAACGCCACGTAAACGCCGCCACGAAGAACCACGTCAGCAGCCGGAGGGCCACGTCCGCGTCGGGCACGATGCCCAGGCGGATGATGCCCACACCGGACAGCATCAGGATGACGGCGCCCAGGATCATGGTGATGACCGCGAGGCCGGCGACGAACTTGCCATTGATGACGTCGTCGCGATGGATGGGCTGCGAGACGAGCCGCGGCAGGGTGCCCTCGGACCGCTCGCAGCTGATGGCATCGAACCCGAAGGCGATGCCCAGGACCGGGCCCAGCAGCGCGACCAGCCCCGCGAACGAGGGGAAGGTCTGGCCGGTGATGCCCGGGATGGACGGCGACTGTGGTGAACAAGCAGCGGGAAGACCGGCAGCTGCTGACCGGTGAGGCTGCTTGGCGGCCTGCCGCGATGGCGCTGGCAGCGTCCCGGAACGTACCCGCGACGGCATAGATGGCGAGCATCCCCGCGAGCCCCAGGACGAGCAGCAGCACGATGAACCGGACGCTCAGCAGGTGCTCCGTGAACTCCCGCGAACCGATGACCCGCCAGCCGGCGGGGATGGCCCGGACCGACTCCAGGCGGACGGTGGCGCCCTCGTCCGAGCCGCCACCCTCGACGGCGGTTGCCTGCATGGCGCGTCATGCGGCGACCTCCTGCGCCGCCGAGGCGGTCGCGAAGTAGCGCTGATAGATCTCGTCCAGCTCCATCCCCCGGTCACGCACCGTCCACGGCACGTGGCCGGATGCGATGAGCGTCGAGAGCACCGCCCCACGGGTCTCAGGCGGGCAGGCTGACACTCCACATCCGACGGTCGGTCGGATCGGGGACCGACGCTCACGACGCCGGGCACCGCACGGATGATCTCCGGGACGTCCGGGGTGTCCGCGTCCACGCCGACATCGACGGTGACGTTGGCGCCCCGCTGCTGACGACCGGCGATCTCCGCCACGGTGCCCATGGCGACCACGTCACCAGCGACGAAGATGGCGATCCGGTCGCACACCTGCTGCACCTGGTGCAGCAGGTGGCTCGACAGCAGCACCGAGACGCCATGGTCGCGGGCGAGGCTGCGCACCAGCTCCAGCACCTCCATCACGCCCACCGGATCGATGGACGTGGTGGGCTCGTCGAGGATGACGACGGCCGGGTCCTTGACCAGCACGTCGGCGAGGCCGAGACGCTGGCGCATGCCCCGCGAGTAGGTCTCCACCGGCTGGTCGCCGGCGTCGGGCAGGCCGACGCGGTCGAGCAGCTCGGATGATCCGGCCGTCGGACTCGCTTGTCCGGGATGCCGTTCAGCCGGGCCGTGTAGCGAAGGTTCTCGCGGCCCGTCATCGCGCCGTAGAACCCGACGTTGTCCGGGCAGGTAGCCCACATGCCGCTTGACCTGGAGCGGGTCACGCAACGGGTCGAAGCCGAGCACCTCGGCGGTGCCGCCACTGGGCTCGGTCAGGCCCAGGAGCATGAGGATGGTCGTGGTCTTGCCCGCACCGTTGGGGCCGAGGAGACCGAAGACCTCGCCCTGGCGGATATCCAGGTCCAGGGACCGCACGGCGACCTTGTCCTCGCCGGACCCCTCCTGGGGATACCGCTTCTCCAGCCCACGGGTGCGGATGACCAGCGGGAGCCGGCCATGGTCAGCGCCTCCCGTACCGGCGGAAGACCACGAAGAGGCCGATGAGCACCAGGACGATGAGCGCGATGCCCACGAAGCCCCAGATGGAGGACGTCTCGACGGTGGTGCGCAGCTGGATGGTCTCGGGTGTGGTGACCTGGTCGGCGCGGGCGCTGAGGGTCACGATGTAGTCGCCGGCGATCGCGTTGCTGGCGGGCGTGATGCTCACCGTGGCGTTCGCCGTCTGACCGACCGGGATGGTCGGGATGGTGGGCGTGTCCCAGGTCGCGGTCCAGCCGGTGGGCGGGGTCGCGGTCAGGGCGACGTTGGCGAGGTCGGCGGAGCCGGTGTTGCTGATGGTCACCTGGTACGTGGCTGACGCTGCCGGCGGTGGCGCTCGTGTTCAGCCGGCCATCGACCGAGGTCATCAGGAACGAGTAGCTGCCCGTGATCTGGACGACGAGCTGGGCCTGCGCCGAGTAGTCGCCCGCGGACGCGGACACCGTGATGGGATAGTCGGCCGCCGTGGCATCGATCGCCGGCTTGACGGTCGCGGTCAGGTTCTCGGTGTCCCCTGCCCCGACCACCACGCTCGCCGCCTGCGCCTGGCTGCTGGGCTGGACCGTGACCGTCCCAGCCATCTGGACCGGTGCCCTCGAAGCCGAAGGTCAGCTCCTGGGCGGTGTTGTTGGTGAGCTTCAGGTTGAACGTGAAGGTGGTGGTGGAGCTGCCGCGCTGGCCGATGACATCGGTCGTCAGCGACACGTCACCGCCGGATGTATCCGCGATGACGACATCCACGACGAGATCGGACTGGCCGGACGGCGACTTGGCATGCACCGTCAGCTGCTGGGTGCCCGGGACGGTGCCCGTCGGGCACCTTGACGTCGAGCTCGAGCGGCGGCGACTGGTCGGTGCCAGTGGTGGTGACGCTGCCCACGATGAGGCCACCGCCCTTGAGCGTCGTGGTGTAGCCCTCCGGGGCGCCGTTGACCGTCAGGTCCACCCGCTCGACGACGGGCGAGGTGACCTGGAGCGGGAACTTGGCGGTGCCGCCGGGATCGACGGTGATCGATGGGTAGGTGGTGCTGAGCGTGAGGGTCGTGGGCGGTGCACCGGGTGTGGGCGTGGCCGTCTGGGCCAGGACCGAGGTGCCCCCAAGGGATGACGCTGCCACGGCCACCAGGGCGAGCGCAGCGACGGAACGGCGGATGCCACCTGAGCGTAGACGCATCTGATCTGCGACCTCTCCGGTTGTGACACGGCGCCGAAGCGCCTGGATGTGGTCGCGCGCCACTGAGGCCGGCCACGGCAGACCGGCATCCGCGTCGCGCGGACGGTTGTTCGATGTCGCGCGACGGGTCCGGCAGCCCGGATCGGGCGCGACTGACGGCGCATCATGTACCAGAACGGCAAGGGATGCGCAGCGGACCGCGCGGTCCTGGGGCCGCGGGCCAGGCTCAACGCGAGCGATCTCAGCCGTGCCTCACGCATATCTCAGGAACTGGCCCGGCGGGCGTGCTCCCGGTCGTGCCGGGTCACCGTTCGGCCGACCGAGGACAGGCGGTCCAGCCGCTCCCTCCTGCCCGCGCAGCGGGTGAATGGGCAGGCGGAGGACTCGAACCCGCACTCTCAACGGGGTTCCAGTCGGCTTCGTGCGCTTACTCACCCGGCTCGCGGGATACCGGCCACCGAGCACGGTTCCAGCAGCCTCCCAGCCCGGGCACAGACCGCCCGACGGCGCACTCACCCTCCAGCCGGGCAAGCCGCGACGCGCGACCGCGCGCCGGGTATCGGGCATCGGGCATCGGGCATCGCGGCGGACCGCCGATCCGGCGCGGCCGGGCACCGCCGGGCATCCGGCGCGGCCGGGCACCGCCGGGCATCCGGCGCGGCCGGGCACCGCCGGGCATCCGGCGCGGCCGGGCACCGCCGGGCATCCGGCGCGGCCGGTTTGGCCCGCGATGGCGCTAGCTGATGGTGAGCACCGGCACCTGGCGCGCGGCGCGGACGCTCATGCGTGCCGCGACCGTGCGCGCGAAGGCCCGCATGACGTCCGCAGCGGGACCCGGTTCACGCTGGGCGACCGCGGGGATGCCCGCGTCGGCGCCCTGGCGGACCTTGACGTCGAGCGGGATGGCACCCAGGAACTCCAGGTCGTGCTCACGGCAGAAGCGCTCCCCGCCGCCCCGACCGAAGATCTCGGTCGCCTCGCCACAATGCGGGCAGATGAACGCGCTCATGTTCTCGACCAGGCCGATGACCGGCACCGACAGCCGGCGGAACATCGAGAGTGCCTTGTCCACGTCCAGCAGCGCCACGTCCTGGGGTGTCGTCACGAGCACGGAGCCGCTGATGGGCACCGACTGGGCAAGGGTCAGCTGCGCATCGGACGTGCCCGGTGGCAGGTCGATGACGAGGTAGTCGAGCTCGCCCCAGTCCACATCCCGCAGGAACTGCTGGATGGCGCCACCAACCAGCGGCCCACGCCATACGATCGGCTGGCCCTGGGGCACGAAGAACTGGATGGAGATGACCTTGACCCCATACCGCTCCAGGGGCACGATCTTGCCACCGGCGCTCGCGGCTGGTGCGCCCTCAAGGCCCATCATCAAGGGGATGTTGGGGCCCGTGATATCCGCGTCGAGGAGGCCGACCGTGGCGCCGTCGAGCGCCAGCGAGACGGCGAGGTTGGTGGACACCGTGCTCTTGCCCACGCCACCCTTGCCCGAGGCGACCGCGAGCAGGTTCTTGACACCCGGCACCATCGTGGGCCCGGTGCTGGTGCTGGCGCGCCGGACCATCGCTCCCCAGGTGATGCCGACGCCCGACGCGCCGGCCTCCACGAGCACGGAGCGCACGTCTCGTTCGATCTCGTCCTTCAGGGGGCACGCCGGAGTGGTGAGCTCGATGGTCAGGTCGACGCGACCATCCGAGATGGTCACGCCCTTGACCATCTCGAGCGTCACGATGTCCCGTCCGAGCTCCGGCTCCTGGACGCGACGCAAGACCTCGTAGACGACAGACTCGGTGAGCATGGATCGATCATACCGGGGCGGCGCTTCAAGCGAGGCCGGAGCACCCGGAGCGCCCAGCGAGCCTGGCGTCCCTGACGCGGACACGACGCCCCGACAGCCCGCCACCAGCGCGCCCGATATCGGCGCCATCCGGCGCCGACTCATGACCGATGGGACCGGCATCGCCGTCTCGGTCATCGCATTCGCGATCGTCTATGGGCTCGCCGCCCGACAGGCCGGCCTGTCGCTCGTCGAGGGCCTCGCGATGAGCGCCGTCGCGTTCGCGGGCGCGGCCCAGTTCTCGGCCCTCGGCCTGCTCGCCCAGGGCGTGCCGTGGGTGGGCATCATCGTGCTCACCGCGATCCTCAACGCCCGCCACCTGCTGTACGCGGCGTCGCTCGCGCCCTGGTTCTCGGGCCGGTCGCGGAAGGAGCGGGCTCTCTCCGCGTACATCCTCACCGATGAGGCGTTCGCGCTCACGATGCCCGCCTTCCGGGCGCTCGGTCGCCATGACCGACGCACCTATCTCATCGCGGCCGGCTTCACGTTCGTGCCCTGGGTCAGCGCCACGCTCGTGGGGATGCTGTTCGGGGAGCTGCTGCCGGCACCCACGACGCTCGGCCTCGACGTCGTCTTCCCAGCGGCCATGGCAGGGCTGGCGATGGCCCTCGTGGTCGATCGACGGGCGGCCACCGCGGCGGTCGTCGGGATCGTGGTGGGCGTCGGCGTCGCGCTCGTGGTGGGGCCGTCGGTGGGCATCGTCACGGGTGGCCTGGTGGGTCCCGCCGTGGCGCTGCTGGTGCCCGAGAGCCGCGCCGAGATCGCGGCGGCTGAGGCTGCCGCGGAAGCCCCGGTGGGCATGCCGTGAGCCTGGACCTGGTCGCGTTGGCGGTCCTCATGGCGGCTGTGACCTATCCGTCACGGGCCGTGCCGATGCTGCTGCCGGGGTTCGACCGGCTGCCGCCCATCGTGGACGAGTACCTGCGACTCATCGGGCCGGGCATCCTTGCCTCGCTCGCGGCGGTGGATGTCCTGGTGCTCACGGCGCCGAATGGCTCGTACCAGCTCCACCTCGGCCTGGAGCTGCTCGCCGTGCTCGTCTGCGTGGCGGTCGTTGCCTGGCGCCGATCCCTGCTGCTGGGCCTGATCGCGGCGGCCGCGCTGGTCGCCATCGCACGCTGGCTCGGCCTCGCGTAGCCCGTATACTGGCCGCTCCCAGCCATCCGAAGCACCCTGTCGAGCGTGGTCGGCAGCCGATCCCGGCTGGTCGCCCTTCAGAGGAGGAGTGGCGAGTGCCCGATATCGACGTCCGTCTGGTCGACGTCACGAAGGCCTTTGGTCCCGATGCGGTGGCGGTCGACCACATCAGCCTGGAGGTCTTCGACGGCGAGTTCTTCTCGCTCCTCGGTCCCTCGGGCTGCGGCAAGACCACGACCCTGCGGATGATCGGCGGCTTCGAGGAACCGACGAGCGGACTCATCGAGCTCCAGGGACAGGACGTGACGTGGCTGCCGCCGTTCAAGCGCAACGTCAACACCGTGTTCCAGAACTACGCCCTCTTCCCCCACCTGACCATCTACGAGAATGTCGCGTTCGGCCTGCGCCGCCGCAAGGTGTCCGATGCCGAGGTGAAGAAGCGCGTCCCCGAGATGCTGGAGCTCGTGGAGCTGCGCGGCTTCGACCAGCGCAAGCCGGCCCAGATCTCAGGCGGCCAGGCGCAGCGCGTGGCGCTCGCCCGGGCGCTCATCAACCGGCCCGCCGTGCTGCTGCTGGACGAGCCGCTGGGCGCCCTGGACCTCAAGCTGCGCAAGCAGATGCAGGTGGAGCTCAAGCGCATCCAGCAGGAGGTGGGCATCACCTTCATCTACGTCACCCATGACCAGGAAGAAGCCATGACCATGTCCGACCGGGTCGCGGTCATGAACCGCGGCCGGTACGAGCAGCTGGGCGCACCGGCCGACCTCTACGAACGGCCGGCGACCCGCTTCGTGGCCGGGTTCCTGGGCGCCAGCAACCTGCTGCGGGGACGCATCGAAGGTGTCGACGGCAGCTACACCGCGGTCCGGCTGGACGGCGATGTCGTCGTCCGGGTGTCCACATCGGCAGTGGCAGGCCGCGGTCGCGTCGACCTCGGCGTGCGGCCAGAGAAGATCAGGATGCTGGAGACCTCCGACCCGGTGCCCGCGGGTGCCAATACCCTCCCCGGCAAGGTCCGCAGCGCCCTGTATACGGGCGTCAGCACCCAGTACCAGGTGGACCTCACCAACGGCTCCGGCGTCGTGGTCTATGAGCAGAACCTCGAGCGGGCGCGTACCTCGACCCAATGGCAGGTCGCCGAGGAGGTCGTGCTCTCGTGGTCACCTGACGACACCTTCGCTGTCGACCCGCCGGCGACCTCGGATGCGTCCGATGCGGAGATGATGGGCATGGCCGCACCCGTCGAGACATCGTCCTGACCCACTCGCCCCAGGCAGCACCAGAGGAGGCCACCGTGCCCACCGAACCCGCCACTCCCATCGCGCAGGCGCTGGCGACGCCCATCAGCCGTCGCAGGGCGCTCCAGGTCGCGGCCGCCGCGGGCGCCGCGGCATTCCTTGGCGGGACCAGCGCGGCCCGCGTCGCCGCGCAATCACCCGCAGCCCCCGTCACGGGCGGCTTCAAGATGGCCACCTGGATCGGCTACATGGACTGGGACGCGAACGGCAAGAGCGCGGCGCTCGACCGCTTCATTGCCGAGACCGGCATCCAGATCGACTACCAGGAGGCGGTCAACGATAACGAGGCCTTCTTCGCCTCGCAGCTGCAGGGCCCTCTCCAGGCGGGCCTGCCGACCGGCTGGGACCTCGTCGTCCTGACGGACTGGATGATCCAGCGGCTCGTCAACTACGGCTGGCTGACCCCGTTCGACACGACAGCGACGCCCAACTACCCCGCCAACCTGCAGCCGATCTACCAGACCCGTGACTGGGATCCCGGCAACCTGCTCGCGGCACCATACGTCTCGGGCATGACCGGCCTGGGCTATGACCAGAAGGTGACTGGTCCGCTCACCAACCTCGACATCCTCTTCTCGGACCAGTACTCCGGGCGCCTGACGTACCTCAGCGACCCCCGGGACACGGTGGGCCTCTCGGCCCTCCGGCTGGGCTACGACCCCAGCACCCTCACCCAGGAGCAGTGGGACGCCTCGCTGGCGGACGTCCAGAAGGCCGTCGACTCGGGCATCGTGCGTGCCATCACCGGCAACGACTACATCCAGTCGATGGCCACTGGTGACGTCGTGCTTGCGATCGCCTGGTCGGGTGACGTCTCGACCCTCCTGGTGCCCAGCCAGTCCCCGGACCAGGACTTCCAGTGGACCCTCGCGGACCAGGGCGGGATGCTCTGGTCGGACAACATGGCCATCCCCAAGGGAGCGCTGAACCAGGCGCAGGCCCAGGTCTTCCTGAACTGGTACTACGCGCCGGCCAACGCGGCTGAGATCGCAGCCGCGGTGAACTACGTCTGCCCGGTCAAGGGCGCGGACGAGGCGATGGTGACCATCGACCCCGCCCTGGCCGCGAACACGCTCATCTTCCCGGACGCGGACATGGCCAAGCGGCTGTACCAGTTCCGGAGCCTCGACCTCGATACGGCCTCGGCCTGGGAAGCGGCCTTCAACCAGGTGGCGGGACTCTGACCTCGCGTCCGTCGTCGCTCGCCGCCACCCGCGCGCGGCCCATCCCGTGAGCAGCTTCTTCCGGCGCCACCCGGGTGCGGTGGCGTGGCTCCTGCTCGCCCCCGGCCTGCTGTACCTGGGCGTCTTCTACATCGTGCCCACGGTCCAGATGTTCCTGGTGTCGATGCAGACCGGGTCCCTGGGGACCGGCTACCAGCAGACCTGGAACCTGTCGATCTACCCGCAGCAGATCGCCAAGTACTGGGACGAATTCGTGCGCTCGATCGCGTTCGGCGGGCTGGCCACCCTGCTGTGCCTGGCGCTGGGCTTCCCGCTCGCCTACTTCATCGCGTTCCGGGGCGGGCGCTACAAGAGCCTGCTGCTGTTCCTCATCATCGCCCCGTTCTTCACCAGCTTCCTGCTCCGGACCCTGAGCTGGAAGATCGATCTTCGCGGACAACGGCATGCTGCTCGGTCCCCTCAAGGACATCGGGCTGCTGCCGGACTCGTTCCGCCTGCTGGCGACCCCGGTGGCGGTCATCGCGGGCATCACCTACAACTTCCTGCCGTTCATGACCCTGCCGCTCTACGTGGCCCTCGAGAAGGTCCCCATCAGCATCCTCGAGGCATCCGCCGACCTCTACGCCGGGACTGCCGCGCGCTTCTGGCGGGTCACGTTCCCGATGGCCCTGCCGGGGGTGGTGGCGGGTTCGCTGCTCACCTTCATCCCCGCGGTGGGTGACTTCGTCAATGCCGAGCTCCTGGGCAACCCCAAATCCCAGATGATCGGCAACATCATCGAGGCCAAGTTCCTCAAGGCGACCGACTATCCCGCCGGCGCCGCGCTGTCGTTCACGCTCATGTTCGCCATCCTCGCCGCCGTGCTCATCTATGCCCGCATGGCTGGCACGGAGCAGCTCTATGGGGCGAAGGCCTGATGACCGTGTCGCCCGCACCAGCCAGGACCACGGATCTCGTGCGGCCGGCAGGGACGCCATGGCAGCGCTTCCGGCGCTTCGTGTCGCGCTGGTCCCTGCCGGTCTACGCATTCGTGGCCGTGGCGTACCTCGCGCTGCCGGTGCTGGTGATGATCGCGTTCAGCTTCAACGACCCCGTGGGGCGTGCGAACCTCGTGTGGCAAGGGTTCTCCATCGACGCCTGGCTCAATCCGCTGGGACCGGCGGGCCTCGGCGAGGCGGTATTCCGGAGCATCGTCATCGCGGCACTCTCGACGCTCATCGCGACGACGATCGGGGTGCTCATGGCGCTCGCGCTCGTGCGGCATTCCTTCCGGGGCCGGGCGGCCACGAATCTGCTGGTCTTCCTGCCCATGTCCACACCCGAGATCGTGCTCGGCACCTCGCTGCTGACGCTCTTCATCGCATCGGTCCAATGGTCGTTCGTGCCCAAGGGCGTCGTCTATCCGCTGGGCATGACGAGCATCCTCATCGCCCACGTCATGTTCAACGTGAGCTTCGTGGTGGTCACGGTGCGCGCCCGGCTGCTGGGCTTTCCCAGCCATCTCGAGGAAGCCGCCCGCGACCTCTTCGCCGACGACTGGACGACCTTCTGGAAGGTGACCTTCCCGCTCATCCTGCCGGGTGTCATCGCGGCAGCCCTCCTGGCCTTCAGCCTCTCGATCGATGACTATGTCATCACCGCCTTCACCTCCGGGCAGACCGTGACGTTCCCGCTGTACATCTTCGGCGCCCAGCAGCGGGGCATCCCGGTCCAGGTCAACGTCATCGGCACGGTCATCTTCCTGACCGCCGTGGGCTTCGTCGTGTTCACCACCGTGATGTCACGGCGACAACAGACCGACCCCGTCGACGCTGCGGCGATCGGTCGCAAGGAGGGATGATGACCACGCAGACGCCTGCCGCGACCGATGTCACCGGCGGGGCGACTCCCCTGCCCGACCGTTCGGTCGTGCCCGCGGTCTGGGCGCGCTACACGGACCTGGTCATCGACCACGGCGAGGGTTCGTGGCTGGTGGCCACGGACGGCGAACGCTACCTCGACTACACGTCGGGCATCGGGGTCACCAACACCGGCCATGCCCATCCGCAGGTCGCTGAGGCTGTTGCCGCCCAGGCGGTGAAGCTGCTCCACGGCCAGCAGAACATCGTCTACCACGAGCCAGGGCTGCGGCTCCACCAACGGCTCGCCGACCTGGCACCCGCGGCTGGCTGGGGAGCCTTCCTCGCCAACAGTGGCGCGGAAGCGGTGGAGGCTGCCGTCAAGCTGGCCCGCGTCGCCACGGGTCGGCCGGTGGTGCTGGCATTCCGGGGCGGCTTCCATGGTCGGACCGCGCAGGCCATGTCGCTCACGACCTCGCGGGTCACCGTGCGCGCGGACTTCGAGCCGCTGCCCGGCTCCGTCTATCACGCACCGTACCCGGACCCATACCGTGGCGGGGATGATGTCCAGTTGCGCGCGGACTGGGAGGCGGCCATGTCGTCGCTCTTCGCGCAGCTCGTCGACCCGCGCCGGGTGGCCGCGGTCATCATCGAGCCGGTCATCGGCGAAGGCGGCTACATCGTGCCGCCCTCCTGGTTCCTGCCCCGGCTGCGGGAGATCGCCACCCAGCACGGGATGCTGCTCATCGCGGACGAGGTCCAGACGGGCTACGGCCGGACCGGCCGGTTCTGGGCGATGGAGCATTGGGGCGTGACGCCGGACATCATCGTCATGGCCAAGGGCATCGCGTCCGGGTTGCCGCTCTCCGGCATCCTCGCGCCCCGGGAGATGCTCGCCCGTTGGTCACCGGGTGCCCACGGGGGCACGTACGGCGGCAACGTGGTGGCCTGTGCCGCGGCGCTCGCTACGCTCGACGTCATCGAACGGGAGTCGCTCGTGGCGAATGCTGCCGCGCGCGGGCAGCAGCTGCTCGATGGGCTCCGACCGCTCCGTGACCGGCATCCCCGACTGGGCGATGTCCGCGGCTTGGGTGCCATGGTCGCGCTCGAGTTCGTGGACCCGGGGGCGGCCGATCCGCGCACGCCCGACCCGGCGATGGTCAAGCGGGTCCTGGCGGAGGCGCTCGGGAGGCACCTCATCCTGCTGTCGGCGGGCTCCTGGGGTCAGTGCGTGCGCATCATCCCGCCGCTCGTCACCACCCCGGCAGAGGTGGACCAGGCCATCCGCATCATCAGCGACTCCCTGGTGGCTGCAGGCGCCTGAGCCCAGGCCCGGCTGAGCGGCCGACCGGGCGCAGGTCGGCCGGCAACCGGCGCGGGTCGGCCGGCAACCGGCTCAGGGGCTCGGCGGGGCCGGCTCGAGCACGAGGAAGCCATCGATATCCACGCGTGGATGGCCGGCGGGCCGCACGATGATGCGCATCGAGTGGCTGGCCACCGGCCCACTCCAGCGATGCGCCAGGAGCGACCGGTGCGCCTGGCGCTGGGGCGCGGCCAGCCGCACGACGACGCCCGGCAGGGCATCGAGCCGCACCGACGCGCTCGTCAGGGATCGGCTTCGCGGGGTCACGACCGCCATCGACAGCGCCTCGTCCGTGAAGGTCAGCCGACTCCCCGGGGTGACGCTCTCCAGCCAGCCACCACCCAGGGCATCCGCCACGGAACGCCGGCGCCAGCCAGCGTCGGCCTGGACGCTCGAGGCATCGTCGTCGATGAAGCGCGCGACCACCGGGGTCGCCGCGACCCAGCTGCTGGCGTTCTGCCGCCCGTCCCACGCGCGGACCTGGAGATCCAGCGTCGACCCCGTGGCGACCGTCAGCGTGGCGCTGCGGGCCAGCGATGACGAGAGGCGGACGGTCTGCCAGGGCCCGCCCGCGGTCCGGCGACGCAGCTCGTAGCGCGCGATGGATCCCTGGCTGTCCTGGGCCGCGGGCCAGGTCACGAGGATGGGCGCTCGTCCCGGAGGCACATCCGCAGCGGCCCGGATCGAGACACGCGGCACGCCGATGATCGGCGGCGTGACATCTGGATCGAGGGCATCCGCCAGCCGACGGGCGAGCTTGCGAGCCGTCGGATCGGTGTCGTCTCCACGCCGGTTCCAGATGACCACGACGGAGCTGTCGATGCTCGGCAGGTACCACATCGACGTCTCGAACCCGTCGAGCGAGCCGCCATGACCCCACGCCGGACGCCCGCCCATGTCGACCTGTCGGGTGCCCAGGCCATAGCCGTGGCTGTTGAACGCGGTCATGAGCTGGAGCGACCCCGGATCGAGCACGTGTCCGCCGTACAACGCGCGCGCCCAGCGGGCGAGGTCCGTGGGGGTGGAGACCATCGCTCCGGACGCCCCGAAGAAGGTCGCGATCGACGTCGTGGGGCGGAGGCCGGACCCGTTGCCCTGGGGGACCCAGGTGCCGCCCCGGCGCAGGTAGCCCATCGCCACCCGCCGCGGTCCGTGCTCCGCACCCTGGTACCAGGTGTCATCGAGGCCGAGCGGGTCGAGGAAGCGTGTCCGGATCTCCTGCGCCACGGTATGGCCGGTCACGAGCGCGATGATCCGACCCAGGAGCACGTAGTTGGAGTTGGAGTACTCGAAGCGAGAGCCGGGCGCGAACCGGGGCGGGCCGATCATCGCCCGGACCTCCGCGTAGGTCCAGACATGCGTTGGTCGTCCCTCGACCCGTCGCGTGTAGTGCGGGTCCCACCACATGTCCCGGACCCCGCTGGTGTGCGACAGCAGCTGCCGGATGGTGATCCGGGACGCGTTGGGCACCTTCGTCTCCCAGCGTGAGAGGTGGTCGCTGAGGGACAGCTTCCCCTCTTCGCGGAGCTGCAGGATGACCGCGGCCACGAACGTCTTGGTCACGCTGCCGATGGAGAAGGGCGTGTCCGCGACCACGGGACGCCGCGGATCGAGCGAGGACTTCCCGATGACCCCGGTCCAGAGCGAGTCGGGCGTCTCGATGGCCGCCGAGATGCCGGGCACGGGCTCGGCGGGACGCGCCTGGTCGAGGACATCCTGGAGCCTGGCACGGAGAGGATCGTCGATGCCCGACTGGGCGAAGGCGCCCTGGCCCGCGGGAACGAGGGTGGCGAGCCACGCGAGCACCACCGCGCACAGCGACAGCGAACGGCGGCGGGTCGCGTGATGCCTCCGGGCGACGGCCATCGGCAGACGGTACACGACTTCCCGGGTCACACGATCGTGGACCGCCCGGTCGGCATGGCCGTGGCTACGCCCCGAGTCCCGGATCCTCCCACACCACGCGGCCGTCGACCATGGTGAGCAGCACCCGGGTATCGCCGAAGGGCGTGCCCGGGGTCGTCAACGGGTCGCGGTCGAGGAGCACCAGGTCCGCGGGTCGGCCCTCCTCGATGATCCCGGTCACGTCCTCGAACCCGTTGGCGTGGGCCGAGCCCCGGGTGAAGGCACGCATGGCGGCTTCGCCCGACAGCCGCTCCGATGGTGGGCCCAGGGGCAGCGCATCCCGCAGGTCCGGGTCGATACGACGCGTGGCGACCTCGAGGATACGCATCGGGTCGGGCGTGGAGACGCTCCAGTCACTGCCCAGCGCGAGCGTGGCGCCCTGCCGGGCGAGGCTCCCGAACGGGTACATCCGGTCGACCCGGTCGGCACCCACGAGCGGCCCCGCGAGGTCATCGGCGTATGCACCATGCGCGGCCCAGTAGGGCTGGCAATTCGCGATGACACCCAGTGCCCGGAACCGGGGCATGTCCGCCGGGTCGATGAACTGGAGGTGGGCGATCTGGTGACGACTGTCCCGGGGTCCGTTGACCTTGCGCGCCGCGGTGAGGGCGTCGAGCACCTCCCGGACCGCCCGGTCGCCGATGGCATGCGCATGGACCGCGAAGCGGGCGTCATCGAGCGCGATGCAGATGTCCCGGAGCGCCGCCGGGTGGTAGCGGCTCTCGCCCCGGTCGGGACCCGGGCGGCCATCCCCGTCGAGGTACGGCTCGATCATCGCGGCAGTGGCATCCTCGACCACGCCGTCCTGGAACAGCTTGACGGTCGGGGCGCTCAGACGGCCCACATCCATATCGGCCAGCGCCTGCTGACGATCGAGCAGGTCGGGCAGCTGCGCCAGCCCTCGACCCGGCTCCCAGCGCAGCGCCAGCGCGGCCCGCCCAGTGAGCTCACCCCGCCCCGCGAGCGCGACGTAGGCGCGCTCGTCGTCCGGGTCCACGTTGGCATCCTGCCAGGAACCGATGCCCACCTGATGGAGCGCAGCCTGGCCGCGCCGGAGCCCGTCCTCGCGTTCGGCGGCGGTGACCGTCGGCATCAGCGTCCGGACCAGCTCCACAGCGGCGCCGTGGAGGGTGCCCAGCGGTGTACCGTCATCGGAGCGGGCGATGCGTCCGGCAGGCGGATCGGGTGTCCCCGCGTCGATGCCGGCCATCGAGAGGGCCGCGCTGTTCACCCACGCCGCGTAGCCATCGACGCTCTCAAGATAGGCCGGTCGGCCGGGGACGATGGCATCCAGCTGCTCCGCGGTCGGCGATCCGGGCGGGAACGCGTTGAGTGCCCACCCCTCACCGATGACCCAGGGCCGCTCGGGATGCGCCGCAGCATATGCTGCTACGACCTCCTGGTAGGCCGCGGCCTCCTCGACGGCATCGTGCAGCCAGCAGCGGGTCATGGCCAGCCCGGCCGCGAGCGGGTGCACATGGGCATCCCCGAACACAGGCACCAGCAGCCGGCCCGCGAGCGGGATGACCCGGGTCCGTGGGCCGCGCGCCCAGGCGAGATCGGCGAGGCTGCCCATGCCCACGACCCGGCCCTGCCGGATGGCTACGGTGTCCAGCGCCCCTCGGCGCTCCACCCCGGTCCAGACCCGGCCGCTCACGAACATGACGTCAGCGCGTTGCTCCATGAGCATGCCACCCAGTCTAGGGATGCCGAGGGCCCCGCATCGGGCCACCGATCACGCTCCGGGAGACGCGCGACCGTGTGGGATACTCGCGCCGCGTCCGAGCGTATGGACGTGCAGGAGGAGGCGTGATGGGCAGGACGGTTCGGATCCCCCGTGTGCTGGTGGCGGGAGCGGCGGTAGCGGGCCTGCTGGCAGGCTCGCTGGCGACCATGGCGCAGGCCCAGGACCCCGTCGCGTTCCGGGTCGGCATCACCCAGGCGCCGAGCGCCACAGGCCTCAATCCATACCTCGCCATCAAGGCGTCCGACTACTACCTCATCAGCGACATGTACGACCAGCTCGTCGAGCTGTCGCCGACCCTGGAGCCGGCGCCCGGCCTGGCCGAGAGCTGGGAGGTCAGCGCCGACGGACTGACCTGGACCTATCACCTGCGCCCTGGCGTGACCTGGCAGGACGGCACGCCGTTCACGGCGGAGGACGTCCGATTCCAGCTCCAGTACATCTTCGACAGCCACGACCCCGCCTACCGGGGACCACAGGCCCCGGATGGCAACGACCTCACCGATGGCGACGGCAACGCCACCCCCGATGGCGCGGCTGACCATCCGCTCTCGCTGTTCGACTCCTACCTGGACCTTGATGCGGGCTTCGAGAACACCCGCATCAAGAGCATCACGGCGCCGGACGACTTCGACCGTCGTGATCACCACCTCCGAGCCGATGGCGACCCTCGCCAACCTCCAGTTCCCCATCCTGCCCAAGCACATCTGGCAGGACATCACGTTCGCCGACGCGTCCGTGAACGGACTGACGCCCGAGCAGGCGATCGGCACCGGACCGTTCCAGATCGAGTCCTTCGATCCGCAGCAGGTCGTCGTGCTCAACGCCAACAAGGGCTTCTGGGCCGGGCCACCCCATGTCGACCAGCTCATCTACCAGGTCTTCGGCAACGACGAGGCCAAGATCAACGCGCTCATCAACGGCGATGTGGACTTCCTCGACGAGTTCCCGACCACGCTCGTGGACCCGCTGCGCAACGCCCCGGGTGTCACGGTCAACACCGCCAAGGCCAACGACTTCGTGGAGCTCGGCTTCAACAGCTGGGATCCGACCCCCGAGCGGTTCACCGCCGAGGGCTGTCGCCGACTGCGCCAAGGGCCCCACCACCGGTTCCCTGGGCAACCCGTGGCTGACCAAGCCGGAGGTCCGCGCGGCGATCGCGGGGCTCATCGACAAGAAGGCGCTCATCGCCCAGGCGGTCGGCGGCTACGCCGAGCCCGGCCTGTCCATCGTGTCGCCGCTCACGCCAACGTACGCCTATGTGCCACCCGCCGGTGACCCGGTCACCTTCCCCGACTACACCGACGATGCCAGCCAGGCTGTCGCCACCGATGCCGCGCGCCAGCGCTTCCTCGCGGTCGATGACCGGGCTGGGCTTCGCGGACACGGACGGCAACGGCATCCTCAACGTGCCCAGCGACCCCGCTTCGACCGCATTCGACCCCGAGGGCGCCGGCCAGGACTGGAGCCTCCGCATCATCGCCCGCGAGGACCACACGGACCAGACGCTCGCCGGTGACCTCATCGCGACCTGGCTCCAGGCTGCAGGCATCGACGCCGGTTCAGCCCGGTCAGCGAGGACGTGCTGATCCGGGTCACCTACCCGTCGACCTCCAACGCGGACTACGACATGTACATCTGGCACTACGGACCCGACCCCGATCCGCAGTTCATCCTCAGCATCTTCGCCTGCAACCAGATCAACGGCTGGGCCGACGCCAACTACTGCGACCCGGCCTATGACGAGATGTACCGTCAGGAGGGCGCGGCGACCTCGATCCCGGAGCGCGCGACCATCGTCAAGGCGCTGCAGGACAAGGTCTATCACGACGCGCCATACGCGGTGCTCTGGTACCCCGAACACCCTCGAGGCGTACCGCTCCGACCGCTTCGAGGGCTTCAATGCCGTGCCCGCCGGGTGGCGGCTCACTCTGGTCCGCCTACGGCCTGGGGCCCGTGGGGCAGCCGCCTGAGCGTGGGCCCCATCGGGGCCGCCGGTGGCACCCCGCCGCCGTGGCCCGCCGCCGGAGCCTCGGCGACCCCGTAGGATCGGTCGCATCGGGTCAGCCAGGGCGCCTGCCGTGGGTGGCTCGTTCCTGTGGCGCAAGGTCGGGCGCCGCGCTGCTGACCCTGGTCGCCATCGCGGTCCTCAACTTCTTCCTGTTCCGGATGCTGCCCGGGCGACCCGGTCAACAGCCTCCTGCCGCGCAACGTCAGCACCGCGCAGAAGGCCGCGCTGCGCCAGAGCCTGGGCCTGGACCAGCCCGTCTTCCCCGGCATCGTGCGGTCCAAGGACGGCCGCTTCTCCATCGACACCTCGACGCTGCCCGACAGCCTGCTCCACAACCAGTTCCTGACCAGCATGGGCAACCTGCTGGTCCTTGACCTCGGGCATGTCGTTCGCACAGCGCAAGCCCGTCACGCAGGTCATCGCCGACGCGTTCTGGCCGACGGTGCTGCTGGTGGGCACCGCGGAGGCCATCGCGCTCGTGGTCGGCATCCTCATCGGCATCCGGGCCGGCTGGAAACGAGGCAGCCGCTTCGACAGCGTCAGCATCAACAGCTCCCTGGTGCTGTACGCCGTGCCCCTGTTCTGGCTGGGCATGCTGCTGCTCTACCTGTTCGCGACGCCGCAGCGGCATCGTGCTCCTGCCCGGCCAGCAGATGGTCACGCCCGGGGTCCGCTACACCGACCCGCGTCGCCTACTGGGTGGACGTGCTCCGCCACCTCATCCTGCCCGCCGCGACCCTCGCCCTGGGTCTCATCGCGGGCAACGCCCTGATCATGCGCAGCTCCATGATCGAGACCCTGCGCGACGACTACATCACGACGGCCCGGGCCAAGGGTCTCACCGAGCGCCAGATCGTGCGCCGCCACGCCATCCCCAACGCGCTCCTGCCCACGGTCACCGTCATCGCCCTCACGTTCGGCTACGTCCTGGGCGGCGCCATCGGCGTGGAGGAGGTCTACGCCTGGCCGGGCATGGGCACGCTCATCGTGAACGCCATCCACGACCAAGGACTTCCCGGTGCTCCAGGGTGTCTTCCTGGTCATCGCGGTGTGCGTCATCGTCGCCAACCTCATCGCGGAGATCATCTATGGGCGGCTCGATCCCCGGGTGCGCACGTGACCGCCGCCGCGACGACGCGGCCGGTCGCCGCGGACGCGCGCCACGCGTGCCCTCGACGGCGCTGGCCATCATCCGCAGCCACCGCCAGGGCACCATCGGCCTCGCCATCCTGCTGGCGTTCACGCTCATCGCCGTCGTTGGGCCGTTCATCGTCGGGTCCCATCGACAAGCCGGGCACGTTCAAGCCGCTGCTGCCGCCATCGCTGGAGCACTACTTCGGCACGGACCGCGCCGGCCGCGACCTGTTCGTGACCAACGTCTGGGCGTCGCGCATCAGCCTGCTCGTGGGGGTCCTGGCCAGCATCATGGCCATGGTCATCGGCACCGCCGTGGGCATCGCCGCGGGCTACCTCGGCGGCCGCTGGGACGGCTGGCTGATGGCCATCACGGACTTCTTCTACGTCCTGCCGACGCTGGTGCTGGCCATCGTGCTGGCCGCCATCCTGGGACCCAGCCTGGTCAACGTCATCATCGTCATCGCCATCACCTCGTGGCCATCGACCGCACGTGTCATCCGCTCGCAGACGCTGTCCATCCGGGAGCGGATGTTCGTGGACCGGGCGCGGGCCTATGGCTCCAGCAGCAGCCGCATCATGCGCCGGCAGGTGCTGCCCAACGTCATGGGCCTGGTCCTCGCCAACACGACGCTGACCATCGCGGCCGCCATCTTCCTCGAGACGACGCTGTCGTTCCTGGGCGTCGGACCGCGGGACACCTACTCCTGGGGTCGCATCCTGGAGGACTCGTTCGAGGCCGGCGCGCTGACCCTGGGTCTGTGGGCCTGGTTCGTGCCGCCCGGCGTCGCGGTCGTGCTCGTGGTGCTCGCGTTCACGATGATCGGCGCCGCCCTCGACGAGGTGTTCGATCCCCGGCTGCGGCGACGCCACGGGGGCGGCGCCGACGGGCGCCGAGGACGTGCTGCCGATGGAGGTCACGCATCAGCGCCGAGGAAGCCGAGGACGTGCCGGTCAAGCGTGGGCGACCGCTGAGATGGCGCTCCTGGAGGTCCGCGACCTTGTGGTCGAGTTCGGTATCGTGCCAGGTCGCACGGCACGGGCGGTCGATGGCATCAGCTTCGATGTCGACGGCAGGCGAGGCGGTCGGCCTCGTGGGCGAGTCGGGCTGCGGCAAGACCACGACCGCGCTGGCCATCATCCGCCTGCTGCCCGAGAACGGGCGCATCGCGGGAGGCTCGATCTGGTTCGACGGGCGAGGAGCTCAGCGCGCTCGACCCGGCCGCCTTCCGGCGCGCCGCTGGACCGACATGAGCATCATCTTCCAGGGCGCCATGAACGCCCTCAACCCCGTTCGGCGGGTCGGCGACCAGGTCGCGGAGCCCATCGCGCTCCACGAGCCGGGCGTCGGCGCGGCGACGCCGCCTGGCAGCACGCGTCGGTGAGCTGTTCGAGATGGTGGGCATCAACCCCGACCGTCGCCGCGAGTATCCCCACCAGTTCAGCGGCGGCATGCGCCAGCGGGTGATGATCGCGATGGCCCTCGCCTGCCGGCCCCGGCTGGTCATCGGCGATGAGCCGACGACCGCCCTCGACGTCATGGTCCAGGCGCAGATCCTGGACCTCCTGGAGCGCCTCCGGCGGGAGTTGGGGCTCGCCATCATCCTCATCACCCACGACCTGTCGGTGGTTGCCGAGACCTGCGATCGGGCCGTGGTCATGTATGCCGGCCAGCTGGCCGAGACGGGCCGTGAGCCCAGCTGCATGACCGGCCGCTCCACCCGTACAGCGTCCGGCTGCTGGGCTCGGTGCCCGACATCCGGGGCGAGCGGGTCCTGCCCGAGGGCATCCCCGGCCAGCCGCCCAGCCCTGATGTCGCCGGTCGCCGGCTGCCGCTTCCATCCCCGCTGCGACCACGCGATGGCCATCTGCACCACGACATCCCCGGCGAGCGCGACCTTCGGTGACACGCATCGCGTCGCCTGTCACGCGGTGACCGCTGACGGCCGTCTGCAGGCGCCCACGGAGCTGCCGCTCCTGGCATCGGCCGGCGCTGCTCGTCGACCGCGGCCGCGCAGGCGCCGAGCTGCCGCCTCCTGACCCCGAGGCGCCGGCGCCATCGCCGATGGCGACCTGCTCGCCGGTCGCGTCGACCACGACGGGCGGCCGGATGATCGAGCTCCGGGGCCTGCACGTCCATTTCCCGCTTCGCCGGTCGCTGTCCGCGTGGCTCCGCCGCGAGCCGGTCGGCCAGGTCCGGGCCGTGGATGGCATCGATCTCCAGCTCGGCCGAGGGCGAGATCGTGGCGCTCGTGGGCGAGTCGGGCTCCGGCAAGACGACCACCGGGTCGCGCCCTTGTCCGGCTGGCGCCCATCACCGGACGGCCAGCGTGCTGCTCGAGGGCCGCGATGTCACCCGCATCAGCGGCAGCCGAGCTGCGCGACTATCGGCGACGCGTCCAGATCATCTTCCAGGACCCCTACGAGAGCCTCGACCCCCGCCGCAGCATCGGCGACCAGGTGGCCGAGCCGCTCGCGGTCCACGGCATCGGCTCCGCCACCGAACGCGCCGCACGGGTCGACCAGGCGCTCGAGGACGCGGGCATGCGTCCCGCGTGGCGCTTCCGCGACCGCTTCCCGCATGAGCTGTCGGGTGGCCAGCGCCAGCGTGTCGCCATCGCCTGCGCCATGGCGCTCGGCCCGGACGTGCTGGTCGCGGATGAGCCGGTCTCGATGCTCGATGTGTCGCTCCGCAGCGGCATCCTGCGGGTGATGCTCGATCTCCGTGCGAAGCGCGGCATCGGCATCCTGTTCATCACCCACGACCTCTCCCTCGCATGGCTCATCGCCGACCGGATCGCGGTCATGTACCTCGGGCGCATCGTGGAGATCGGACCCGCCGAGCAGCTGGTGCACGACCCGCGCCACCCCTACACCCGCGCCCTGCTCTCGGTGATGCCATCGCCGGACCCGGCGCACCGTCGCGAGCGCCAGATCCTCAAGGGCGAGACACCCGACGCGTCGAGGGTGCCTCCCGGCTGCCGCTTCCACACCCGCTGTCCCGTGGCGTTCGACCGGTGCCGGGTCGAGGAGCCGCCCCAGGTCGAGGTCGCGCACGGGCACCTCGCTGCCTGCTTGCTGGCGGACGAGCTGGCGGCGAGCCGGGGACCGAGCGGGGATCCGCGGGCTCCCTGAACCGTGCCAGGGAGGGCGACACCTGCCCGAGCGCAGGATGCGTCAGATGTCCAATGCCATGGCGGCCGGCGATCTGGCACCATCTCGGCCGACGGGCGACCGACCCGACGTCAGGAGGACACACCGATGCGAACCCTGCAACGAGCGGCGATGCTGGCCGCGACCGTCGCGCTGCTGACCAGTGGCGCAGCCATGGCCGAGTCCCCCTCCCCCGAGTCTCCCGCGCCCGTGGCACCCGTGCCCGGCACGCCGCTCGCTGGGCCGACTTGGTTCCTGAGGTCGTACCTCGCGGAGGACGGCGGCTACACCGGCCCCGACTCCCCGGCCACCATCCGCTTCGAGGCGGAGGTGTCCGGGACCACCGGCTGCAACGACTTCCACGGTCCCTGGACCCAGGATGGCACCCGTATGTCCATCGGTCCCCTGATCTACTCCGCCCGCGCCTGCACGAGCGCCAACACCGGCCAGGACATGGCGGTCCGGGCCTCGCTCGCCGAGGTCGCCGGATACCGGGTGGCCAGCGATGGCGAGCTGGACCTGCTGGACGCGTCGGGCAACATCCGGTTGGGCTACCGCACCCTGGAAGGCTGGACGTGGGTCCCCATGTTCGGGGGCGACGAGCCCACGCCCGCGGCGGTCGTCACCATCGCGTTCCTGGACGGCACCGTCTCGGGCCAGGCCCCCTGCAACCAGTTCTCGGCGCCCTACACGCTCGATGGGACGACGCTCTCGGTCGGACCCATCGCGACGACCATGATGGCCTGCCCCGATCTGACGCTGGAGCAGGACTTCCTGGCCCAGATCGCCGCCGCGCGATCGTGGGCCATCGATGCCGGCGACCTGGTGCTGCTCGACGCCCAGGGCGGCGAGCTGCGCCGGTTCGCCGCCGCGACGACGGGCGACTGAACCGCGGTCAGCCCTTGAGCGACGCCGGGAGCGGCTGATGCCGCACCGGCGCCGTCACGTAGCGCTCGACCATCGCCCGGCTCCCGGGGACGCCCAGCTGCTGGGCGAGATAGGTGACGTGCTTGGCCTGGCTCGCCAGGATGGCGTCCTTGGTCGACAGCTCCCACAGTGCGCGCTTGTGCGCACCGAGCGCCTTCTTGCGGGTCTTGTAGACGAACTGGGAGTCCGTCTCGGCCGCCGAGCGCTCGTCCGCCGCGTTCGCGAAGCACCAGGACTCGATCTCCGAGTGGAGCGCGGGCGGGAAGTCGGGGTGGTCATACAGCGCGTTCTGGAAGCCGGTCGCGAGGTGGATCTCCGCGGTCTCGACCTGGGGGAAGCGATGGAACAGCGCGTCCGGCAACGTCGACGCACCATGCTGCACGGCGCCCGCGAGCCCGTACGACCGGCACACCGCCGAGAGCCGTTCGAGGGTGCCGAAGTCCAGCTTGACCTCCGCCACGCCACCGCCCGGCAGCGGCACGCCGCCGTGCGAGGTGCCGGTCTGGACGCTCACCTTGGACAGCCCGATGGTGCCCGCGCCAGCCCGTGCGTCGAGCTCCCGTCGGTAGCCGTCGAGATAGGCACGCAGCTCAGCCTCGGTGGAGTTCTCCTTGCCCACCTCGCCGATCTCACCACCGATGGAGACGACCAGGCCGTCGGCCTGGTGCTCCCGGATGAGGGCTGACAGCTCTGCGGCGCGCTGGTAGTTCGTGCGCTGCTGTGCGTCCACCTCGCCGAGGGAGAGATCCACGAGCGTGGAGGAATCGATGTCGATGTTGCCGTAGCCCACACCCAGCGCGTCGACTGTGGCCTTGCGCAGCGTCTGCGTCACGCCCTCGGCATCGGCCGCGTACTTCTTGGCGTTGAACTGATAGTGGTCGCCCTGGACGAAGACGGGTCCCTGCCAGCCGGCCGCGATGACGCCCGCGAGGATGCTCGTGATGTACTCCCCCGGACGCTGATAGGTGTACTCCTGCTCGCTGCGGGCGAGCTCGAAGATGACCGCCCCTGAGTCGATGGCCATCGATGCCTGGGCGATGACGCGCGCCATGTCGAACACCTGCGTGCGCAGGTTGATGGCCGGCACGGTGAAGCCGCTGACCTCGCCGCGTCCGCGTGCCATGTACAGGTCGTGGATGCTGGCCGACGGCGCACCCAGCTCCTGGGATGCCTCCCACACGATCCAGCGCGCGGCCTCGACCGCATCCGCGTCCTCGCTGAAGGTCGCGGTCCAGACGACATCCCGGATGCCGCCGTCACGGAAGCGTGTCTCGTCATCGATGACCAGGCGCTCGCCGTCGACGTGGGCGACACCGACGAGCAGCTCGGTCAGGGCGGCCACGGATGTGGCCACGCGGGGTTGGGTCATGGGGACGATCCTCCTGGGTCGCGGTCACGTACCGCCATTGGTTTCGGGATCATCCTACCCGGCCCGCTCAGGGTCGGCCCAGTGCCGAACGGATCGGGTATGTCAGGGAACCGACCGGCCATCGGTCACGTCTGTGGCACGCGTCCATCCCCCATCCGAGGTTCACCATGCGCCGCACCACGTCCTCCGTCGCCCTGCTGCTGGGAAGCCTGCTCGCGCTGGGCTCCATGCCCACCGTTGCCGCCGAGCCATCCGGCTCGCCCGATGCCACCCGACCCACCGCGGTGCCCCTCGAGGGGACGATGTGGCAGCTCACCAACGCGCGCCTGTCGGGTGCGTACGCGCCGATCCCGTCCTCGGTCTTCGCGACCCTCGTGCTCAGGGACGGCCACGCCGGTGGATCCGGTGGCTGCAACCAGTGGTTCGCGGAGTACACGCTCGACGGGTCGAGCCTGACGTTCGGGACCGTTGGCTCCACGTTGATGCTGTGCGCGGGCGACGGCGGCACCATCGAGACCTTCTACTTCGCGGACCTGCCGGCGGTCGCCGCATGGGCCATCGATGGCACGACCCTGACCCTGTCCGCTGATGACGGGCAACCGGTCCTCGCCTACACGGTCCTGCCGACGCCCAGTCCGATGGGCACGTGGGGGGTCACGGGATATGCGGATGCGACCGGCAACCTGGTGTCGATCGACGGTGCCGCGGTGACGCTCGTGTTCGACGCCACGACGGTCAGCGGCAACGCCGGCTGCAATGGCTTCAGCGGCGGCTGGACGCAGGACGGCGACACGCTGGCGCATCGGCCCCCTGATGTCGACCAAGATGGCCTGCGAGCCAGCCGAGGTGATGGCCCGCGAGACGGCGATCATGGCTGACCTCGAGGCATCGACCGCGGCCCGCGCCGCCTATGACGGCGGTATCGACCTGCTCGACTCGACCGGCGCCGTCCGGCTGACGCTTGCCGTCGACCAGCCACTGGGCGCGCCGGCGTCCGCGCCCGCGCCCTCCGGGTCGCCGGCGGCCTGAGCCGGGCGCGGCCGGCGGATCCGGCCGCCTTGACAGCGGTTCGCCGGCACCCCACCATCCGCGGACGATGCATCGGATGGTCGCGACGTCCCGTAACCAGCAGCGGTCCCGTGTGAGGGGCCGCTCCACCTGACGCGTCCGCGCTGCCCATCCCAGCGCACACTCCGACCGGGTCAGGGGAACGCCCTCAGCACTGCTGGGGGCGTTCCTCGTTGCTGCCGCCAGCCTCCATCAGGGGAGATCCGTGGATACCGAGCTCCTGCGCCGGGGACTGGTCCTGGGCTTCACCATCGCGGCCGCCGTCGGCCCCATCACGCTGCTCGTCATCCGCCGCACGCTGGGGTCAGGGTGGGCGATCGGGCTCGCCTCCGGCTTCGGGGTCGCGACGGCTGATGCCGCGTACGGCGCCATCGCCGCATTCGGCATCAGCGCCCTCTCCGACCTGCTCGTGTCACTGTCCCGACCGCTCGGGCTCATCGGCGGCAGCGTGTTGCTCGTGGCTGGCATCCGGACGATCCGCGGCTCGCAACTCCCGCCCGACGCGACCCCCACGACGACCCGAGGCCTCGCCGGGGCCTACGTCTCGATCCTGGGGCTGACGCTCACCAACCCGCTGACCATCCTGCTGTACGGCGCGCTCGTCGTGAGCGTCGGCGTGCCGGACAGCACGGTCGGGGCCGCCTCGCTCTGGCTGGGTCTCGCACTTGGCTCGGTCGGCTGGTGGCTGGTGCTGGTACCGCTCGTGGCGGGCCTTCGGACGCGCACCTCACCCCGTCTGCTGCGCGGCATCACGGTCGCCTCCGGGGTCATCATCGCCCTGTTCGGCGTGCTCACGGTCATCAGCGCCATCCGAGGCTAGGGCGACGCTCACCGAGGGTCCGCACCTGCGATGGGCCCCGAGCCGCCCTGGGCCCGGGGCCGAGTCGCTCGAGCCGCGTCCGGGGCCGAGTCGCCCGGTGCATGATCAGGCCGTCGGGACTTGGCCGACAGCCTGGTCAACGGCCTTCCGAGTCGCGGGCGCATGGCAGGGCTGCCCAGCGGCGTTCCGAGTCGGTGGCCAGCTGGACAGGCCGATCGGTGATCGAGCGGCCGCGCCGATCGGTCCGATCAGTCGCTGGGCGCATCGACCCGCGTGGCGAACCGCTCGACATCGACCCGCGTCGCGAACGGCGATGCACCTCACGCCCCTACCGACGGCCCAGTCCGGCGGCCGACATAGTCGACCAGGACGTACTCGCCCAGGTCGGCCGGATCGGCATGGAACGAACGGCCGCGGTTGAGGCGCGTGAGGTGCTCCACGAACGCACTGAGGGCCGGCGACTGCTCGAGCATGAAGGTGTTGATGACGATGCCTTCCCGGGTACAGCGGACGACCTCCTTGAGGGTCTCGCTGATGGTCCGTCGCGTCGGTGGATAGGAGAACTCGACCCGGCCGTCCTCGATGTGCGCCGTCGGCTCGCCGTCGGTGATGACCAGCACCGACCGGTTGGCGGAGTGGGAGGTCGCCAGCAGCCGGCGCGCGACCATCAGGCCGTGTTGGAGGTTGGTGCCGTACTCGTAGGCATCCCAGCTGACGGTCGCCAGGGCATCCGCTGGGATCTCGCGCGCGGCATACGAGAAGCTCACGATGTGGAGGGTGTCCCGCGGGAAGCGGCTGCGGATGAGCGCCTGCAGCGCGAGGGCCACCTTCTTGGCAGCCAGGGCGCAGCCTCGGAGGAGCATCGATCGGCTCATGTCCAGGAGCAGCACCGTCGCCGCATCGGAGCGGTCCTCGCCGTCGTGGACCATGAAGTCCCCCGGCGATAGGACGATCCGCCGACCCCCGTTCGCGACACGCGGCGCGGCGATCCCGGGTGCGTTCTCGGGTCGCCCGAGGGCCTCCGAGAGGGTCGCCCGCAGGTCAAGGTCGAAGGGTCGACCGAACTCCCAGGGCCTGGACGTCTCGGCTCGCTCCCCTGCCGCGCCCGTCCGCTGGAGGGCATGGTCGCCGAACGCGTCCCGCGAGAGGCGCGCGAACAGCTGATCGAGGACCCGCTGGCCCAACCGCCGCGCTCCCCGTGGCGTCAGCTCCAGCCGCTCGCCCTCACGCTCGATGTAGCCACTCTCCTCCAGGCGACGCGCCAGGGCCCGCAGCGCCCCGACGTCCTCGGCCGCCTCCTCCCCGAGCAGCTCACGCACCTCGTGCGTCATCGATGTCATCGATGGCCATCGGCTCCTCGAGGCCCGACAGCTGCTCTGCCAGTCGATCCATGCGCCCGATGCGGGCGAGCTGCGCGAGCGCGCCATCGAGCCCCAGCGACTCCTGGCCCCGGAAGCGCATCCGGTCGCCGAGCCCGCCGGGCAGCAGCTGGTCCAGGGTGGATGCCAGCTGGGCGAGGTCCCAGCGGAGCCGGTCGTCACGCAGCAGCGCATCCATCATCGAGTCGAGCTCTGCACGCTGCTCCGGCGAGAGGGAGCGCATGAGCGACTGCATGGCAGCCATCCGCTCTGCGAGCTGGGCGATGACATCATCGAGGTCCTGGGCGCCCGGGAAGAAGCCGCCGTGCTGCCCGAGGAAGGCATCGACCTCCGCCTGGGGCGGCTCGTCACCAGCGAGACGGCGGCTGAGCAGCCGGTCCAGGTCGCGGACCATCTCGCGGTTCGCGGCGAGCTGCTCCGGCGTGGCACCCCGGATGGCATCCGACATGCCCTGGAACGCGGCGTCGAGCACCTGGCCCTGCAGCCGTTCCACGAGCGCGCGGTATCGATCCCGGGCGTCCGGCTCCAGGAAGTCGTACTCACCCAGGGCACGGATGCGCTCGCCGACATCGTCCGGCAGCGCGTCGAGCCGCTCCTGGCGCCGTGCCGCGAGGTCCGCCGCCAGCCGTTCCAGGCCGGGGTCCTCGCCGGCGTTGCCGGCCATCCGACGCTCGATGCCCCGCCGCTCGGCCGCGACGATGCCCTCCAGCTCCTCGCGGATGTCACCGAGCACGTCGTCGAGCCGATAGCGCGACAGGGCCGCCTTGCGCTCCTGGGCGAGTCGCCGCCGGAGCGCATCGAGTCCCCGGATGCCATCGCCCACAGCGCCATCGCGCGGAGGCATCCCACGTCGCAGCAGTCGCATGAGCGCGCCCTCGATGTCGCCTTCCTCGACCAGGTCGTCCGAGAGCGCGTCGAGGACGTCATCCGCGGTCAGGTCGGGCAGGCGCTGGGAGCCATCCCAGCGGGCGTATCGATAGTCCGAGCCCAGATAGCTCGCCCAGTCGTCCGCGCCCGCGCCGGATCGATCGAGGGGTCCGGGTCCAGCCATCGTCAGCCCCGGTACAGCCCGCCGGTCGACGCCCGGTCCTTGTTCAGGCGTCGATGGAGATGGAGGCCCTCCAGCAGGAACTCGACCGCGGACGCGATCGCCGCAGGCGACTCGCCGACACCCAGGCGGCCGACGGCCGCGGGCATGCCCGGCGTCTCCCGCATCCAGCGGACGTAGTCGCGGGAGGGCACCGACTCGCCGGTCCGGATGACGAGCCCCGACTCGAACGCCTCCACGACCTCGGCGAGGGTCGCCATCTCCACCCTCCGCCCGAAGACGTCATGGATCGCCCGCGCCAGCAGCCGGTCGACGACCCGCTCCTCGGGCACCTCGTCGCTCAGCGACTCCAGCTCCAGCTTGCCGATGGTGGACGGGATGAGCGCACCCAGGTCGCTCATGCGTGGCGCCGCGGATGTCTCGCCGAGGCGCACCGCGCGCCGGGTGGCGTTGGCGAGCAACGTCTCGAGGTTGGAGATGCTCACCCGGACGCTGACGCCCGACCGCTGGCTCACCTCTGCCGCGCGTCGGGCGAGATGCGACAGCTCGGCCACGATCTCGAGCATGAAGTCAGGCTCCTCCATGACCAGCCCGCCGTCGTCGAACCGGGCGCGCTCCTGGTCCATGATGAGCAGCTCGTGCTCGATGGTCCGCGGGTAGTGGGTCCGGATCTGGGATCCCAGCCGGTCCTTGAGGGGCGTGATGATGCGGCCGCGGCTGGTGTAGTCCTCGGGGTTGGCGCTGGCCACGAAGAACAGGTCGAGCGGCAGACGCAGGTTGTGGCCGCGCACCTGGACGTCCCGCTCCTCGAGGATGTTGAGCAGGCCGACCTGGATGCGCTCCGCAAGGTCCGGCAGCTCGTTGAGGGTGAAGATGCCGCGGTTCGTGCGCGGGATGAGCCCGAACGCGATGGTCGAGGCGTCCGACAGGTAGCGGCCCTCGGCCACCTTGATGGGGTCCACCTCGCCGATGAGGTCCGCGATGGTGATGTCCGGCGTGGCCAGCTTCTCGCCGTAGCGCCGGTCGCGTGGCAGCCACGCGATGGGCGTCGCATCGCCCCGCTCGTCCATGAGCGCCTGGGTCGTGCCCAGGATCGGATGGAACGGGTCCTCGTTGAGGTCCGAGCCATCGACGACCGGGATCGCCTCGTCCAGCAGGCCCACGAGGGTACGGGCGAGCCGGGTCTTGGCCTGGCCCCGCTCCCCGAGGAGCACGAAGTCCTGGCCGGCGAGGATGGCGTTCTCGACCGATGGGATGACGCTCTGCTCGTAGCCGACGATGCCCGCGAACACCGGCTCGCCGGCAGCCAGCGCGGCCATGAGGTTCGAGCGCAGCTCCTGCTTGACGCTCCGCGGCGTGTAGCCGCTGGCGCGCAGGGCACCCAGCGTGGCGGGGCGGTCGTGCGTGGCTGGCTGGTCCATGGGAGTCCTCGACAGGAGAATGATGCGGCCCGTGACGAGCCTACCATCCGTCGCCGTCGACGCCTCCGCGCGCCTCGGGCGGGCAACGATCGAGCGGATGCCTGGGCGCTAGTGGACGTGGGGGTCGGTGAGCGGGTTGCGCACGTTCGCGGCTCGGGCGACCCCGGGTTGGGACGCCGGTCGCCGGGGCGGCTCGGCCGCCAGGATCGCTGCGAGCGCTCCGCCGCATCCGGGTGAGGGTCCGGCGGCACGCGCGCCAACCGTCGCAGCGCGGCGGCGCGGCTCGCCTGGAGCTCCTCGAAGCTGGCCTGGGTCCGGTCGACGAGGTCCGCGAGCTCCGGGGTGAGGCCCCACGCGAAGTGATCGAACGTGTCCGTCTCCGGCACCCAGGTCGCGAGCACCGCGGGTGGTCGGCGCTGGACGTGCCCCTGCGCGTCCCGCTCTGTCGGGCGCAGATAGTGTGCGGCGATGACCCGGGCACGATCGACGATGGGCCCGACCGCGGTCGACGGGACCTCGGCGGCCACGAGCACCACCCCCAGCCGGCGCACGGCGTCATCGGGCAACCCGTCCGGCGCTGCCGCCAGTCGATCGAGCGCATCCCGCAGGTCGGCCGCCTCCAGCGTCAGTCCGACCCGCACCCCTCCCCGGATGCGGGCGCCGAGCGTCGCGACGTCCGGTCGCTCGCGATCGGCGTCGAGGAGCACCCAGTGCGTGCCGGGCGGAGTGGACAGGATCGATGTCGCCAGCCGCTCCCGCGCGGCGCGTGACGCGGGGCCGCTCACAGTCACGGGCACGCCACCTTCCACGAGCAGCCAGAGGAGCGCCGCCAGCTCCGCGTCGACGCTTCCGTCGGCGACGACATCGATGAGCGAGGGATCGGAGCCGCTCATGGTCTCCGGCCTGGCCGGCCGCCCGCGACCCACCATTCGTCGACGATGGCACAGACCGCATGGATGATGGTGATGTGGAGCTCCTGGATGCGAGCCGTCTCTGTCGACGGCACGACGATGGCGCGGTCCGCGAGTGGCACCAGCCGACCCCCGCTGCCGCCGGTCAGCGCCCAGGTCCGGGCGCCGTTCGCGCGTGCCGCGGCGATGCCGTTGGCGACGCTCAGCGCACCACCGCTCGTGCTGATTCCCACGACCAGGTCGTCGGGTCGGCACAGCGCGGTCACCTGCCGGGCGAACACCTCGCCGTACCCGTAGTCGTTGGCGATCGCGGTGAGGGCGGAGGTATCGACCGTCAGGGCCGCCGCCGGCAACGGGCCCCGGTCCGCGAGGAAGTGACCGGTGAGCTCGGCGGCGAAATGTTGGGCATCGGCCGCGCTCCCGCCGTTGCCGAACGTCAACAGCCTGCCGCCTCGCTCGAGCGACGCGCACACGTCGGTCGCCAACGCAGCGATGTCCGCAACGAGCGACGCCCGGGTGCGCTGGGCCACGGCAAGGTGGGCGTCAAGGACGTCGGAGATCGTGTCCGTCGGGTCATGCATCGCCCAGAGCATAGCCAGCGTCGCTCCCGTGGGCGGGTCGGTCATCATGTGCCGCGTCGCGGGATGCCCGTCGGATGGTCCGACCCTGGGTCCCGAGAGCCAGGGTGTCGCATAACGTGTCACTGCTCGAAGCGCTGCGGGAGGCGTGGCCGCCGGCCGAGGATGCACCGGTCAATGGCTACCGGCGGCTGGCCCTCGCGAGCACCCGCCCGGTCGTCGCGATGTCGCTCGGCTCCAGCGGTGGCCGGGGCCTGGCCGTGGTCGTCGCCAAGGGACCGTTCGGCCGCTTGACGCTCGCCCCACTGGTCCGCGAGGGCAGCGGCTGGCGTCGTGCCCGCCCACGCGATGGGGCCTCTGCTGCGCTGGTGACGGCGCTGGCCACGCATCAGGCCCTCGATGCCGGGTTCGAGCTGGTCAAGCTCGCCCCGGTCGGACAGCTCCAGGGTGAGCGCGCCATCGGCGTCGACCAGACCAACGAATCGGTGGTCGTCGGCGGCTCCGTGGTCGTCAAGTGGCTGGCCGAGCCGGCCCTGCGTCCGGCGGCGGTGCCCGACCTCCAGGCACACCTCGCCGCCGTGGGCTATCAGGGCGTGCCGCGGCCACTGGGCTCGCTCGTCTGGAGCGACGAGGCAGGGCGGCGAGCGACCCTCGCCTTCCTGACGGAGTGGCTGCCCGACGCCCGGGACGGCTGGGACTGGTGCGTCCAGGACCTGCTGGGACATCTTGACCACCAGCCGGGTTCGTGCCCTGCCGACTGCGGCGCGATGGCCTCCCCGGGGGAGCTCGGACGTCTGACCGCGGGACTGCATCTCGCGCTGGCAACGCCGTCGGAGGTCATCCCGATACCAGCCACGGCCGCCGATGCTGCGTCGATCGCGACCTGGGCGAGCTCGGCCCTGGGAGCCCTCGAGGATGCGCTGGACCTGCTGCCCGTCGATGCCCGAGCCGAGCTCGCCATCCGGGCACCCAGGCTTCGCGCCTGGATCGGCGAGATGGGGAAGATCCCCTCGACCGTCATCGAGCACATCCACGGCGATCTCCACGTCGGCCAGATCCTCCGCTCGGAGCGCGGGCTGGCGGTCATCGATCTGGATGACGACATCTCCATCGATGTCGCGGACCGGGGTCGACCGCTACCGGTCGCCCGTGACGTGGCGCAGATGACCTGCAGCCTCGACCATGTCGGTCGGGTGGCGGACCTGCGCACCGGGGGGACCGCCATCCGGGACATCGAACGCTGGATCCGATGGGCGCAGACCGACTTCCTGGACGCCTACCGCCAGGGGTTGCGCGAGAGCGGACGCTCCGAGCTCCTCGACGAGCGGCTGCTGGAGCCGATGACAGCCGAGCGCATCTGCCGGGAGCTGGTCTACGCGGCGCGTGTCCTGCCACGCTGGCTCTACGCCCCCATGGGCACGCTCCGTCGAACGTTCCCGGTGTAGAAGCTCGCGGAGCGCGCCAGCGTGCCGGGCGAGAGGGCGTGCCATCCAGGTCGGGGCGTGCCGGCAAGGTCCCGAGGCCTGACCGCGGTCCGGCATCCGCCAGGCGCATGAGCGGGACAACGAAGCCCCCAGGAGCCCTCGAAACGGGCCCGTCGTTGGCCGATCGATGCACCGGGAGACCGAATTGGCCAATGAAGCGGGCGCTGGGGACCTTCCAAAGTTGTTCGTTGGCTCGCTCACCCGCTGAGCTTGCATACGCGGCGCCGGGAGGCAGGGCCGCGGGCACGGCCCAGGGCCGCGGGCACGGGCAGGGCCGCGGCGCGGGCACGGGCACGGCCGCGTCTACGTCATCTGTCCTGTTGACAGCCCGTTGACCGGCCGGGTAGTCTGCGAGCCGGCGCGGTGGCTGCTCACCTCACACCTCCACGCGCCGGGACCAGGAAGGAGCCGAAGCGAGATGAAGAACATCAGCTTCACCAGCGTCGCAGCAGGGATGCTGCGAACGCGCGCGCCGTTCGGCGCCGCGGACGCGGGAGACGTGTGCCCTTCGTAGGTGCCCCCAGGCGCTCAGCGCCGTAGCGGTACCAGCCGGAGGGCCACGAGGGCCCCCCGGCTTTTTGTTTGCCTCGCGACCGCGAGGGACCGATCGCCGACCCTCCCGTGGACGACACCGGGGCCCTGGACCTTCGGCGGCGACGCCGATCCATGTTGGCAGTCACGCCGGCAGTGCCCGGCACCAGTCCCTCAGGGAGCAACGAAGTGGTACCGACCCTGGAGCCCCTCCGCCCGGCACCGCCGCCCGGCCTGCCGAGCGCGCCGGATCCGCGGCCCACACCCAGCGTCCGACGCCCGGCGCCAGAACGTGGCGCGGTCCCGGCGCTGCTCATCGAGCACGTCACCAAGCGGTTCGTGGTCGGCCGCAAGAAGAAGCCTGTCCTCGCCGTGGACGACGTCTCGATCCGCATCGCACGGGGCGAGACGTACGGCATCCTCGGCGCCAATGGGGGCGGCAAGTCGACCCTCATCCGGCTCGTCAGCACGCTGCTGACGCTCGACACCGGACGGGTCGAGGTGTTCGGCCACGACATCGAGCGCGATGAGATGGCCGTCAAGCGAGTCATCAACCGAGTCTCGGTGGACGCCGCCTTCTTCAAGAAGCTGTCGCCCTACGAGAACCTCATCTACGCGGCGCGCCTGTACGGGCTCGATGCAGGCGCCGCCAAGCAGGACGCGATCGCGATCCTGGCCCGGCTGGGCATCTCGGAGAAGCGCCTCGGCCGGCCGCTGGAGCAGATGAGCCGGGGCATGCAGCAGAAGGTCGCCATCGCCAGGGCGCTCCTGACGAGCCCGACGCTGCTGCTCATGGACGAGCCGACCACGGGCCTCGATCCGCGCTCCAAGCTGGAGGTCCAGACCTTCATCGAGGAGATCCGCGAGGCCCACGACGCGACCATCGTGCTCACCACCCACGACCTCGCGGAGGCCGAGCGCCTGTGCGACCGCATCGGGATCCTCAACGACGGCCGGATGGTCGCGGAAGGGACACCCGAGGAGCTCGTGGAGCGGGTCGCACGCGAGCACAACCAGCCACCCACGCTCGAGAGCGTGTTCATGACCTGGACCGGCCGGTCCCTGGACGACGACACCGAAGAGGAGGACGACGATGACAACGAATGATCGAACCCCCCAGCGACACCTGGAGACCCGCTATCGCATACATCACACAGCCCATTGGAGACCATCCCGATGTCGTACGACCCGTACGCGTTGATACGCGCCCAGCAATACCGCGAGGAACAGCTCGCGCACGCGGCTGAGCACCGGCTCGGCCAGGCCGCTCGGGCTCGGATGCACCGTCGTCCCCTGCTTCGGCATGTCGGTCGGCTGTTCGTCCGCGTCGGCCATGCCCTTGGCGCTGACGCCGAGCCGGCTTCCCTGCAGCCGGCACGATCGCGATGAGTCGATCATTCCGGCTCCATCCCCGAGCTGCGGAGCCCCAACCCCGTGACCACGTTGGCACGCGAGTTCCGGGGCAGCTACGCGTTCATCGAACGCAACCTGTTCCTGGTCAAGCGCTACTGGGGCTGGGAGTTCGCCTTCCTGGTCTATGCCGTGGCGGGCGCGCTCGCCATCACCTTCATCGGTGCAGAGCAGCAGAACGAAGAGCTGCTGCTGTCGCTGATGATCGGCGCCATCTTCTGGAACTACCTCTCGATCGTATTCGGCTTCATCGCCGAGACGGTCGCCTGGGAACGCTGGGAGGGGACGCTCGAGTACACCTTCATGGCGCCCATCCGGCGCTGGGTGCAGCTGCTCGGTTCCACGATGTTCGCGGTCATGTATGGCCTGGTCCATACGACCGTCATCCTCATCGTGCTGACGCTGTTCTTCGGGCTCGACCTGTCGAGCGCGAACTTCGGCACGGCGGCCGTGATGATGGTGCTCGGCTCGGCGTCGTTCATCGGCATCGGCATGATGGCCGCGGTCCTGCCGCTGCTGTACGTCGAACGCGGTGCCCAGATGACGTTCGTGCTCCAGTCGCTGCTGCTGCTGGTGAGCGGCGTCTACTACAGCGTGACGGTGCTGCCCGACTGGATGCAGTTCCTGTCCAAGTTCTCGCCGGCGACGTACGTCCTCGAGGGCGTCCGCGCAGGCCTCATCGATGGGGTGCCCATCACCGACCTGTGGGCCGATGTCTGGCCACTGCTCATCATGGCGGTCGTGTTCATCCCCCTCGGCATCTGGATCTTCGGCCGCGCAGAGCGCTACGCCAAGAAGACCGGCAAGCTCAAGCGGGTCGGCTGATGTCGACCCACATGGCAAACCGCCTCGCGGGACTGGGCTGGACCCAGGACCGCGAGGCCGCCTTCGCTCCCCAGGCCGATGCCGGCCTGTTCCCGGCGCGGGTCGTGGCTGCGGCGCGCGACTCCATCCGGGCGCGAACCGCCACCCACGACATCAATGTCATCGTCCAGCGCGCATTCCGCCGCCACGCGCTGGCGGGCGCTGACTACCCCGTGGTCGGGGACTGGCTCGCGCTCGAACCGGTCGACGGGGGCCGGGCCGCCCTCCGAGGGGTGCTGCCGCGAACCAGCCGGTTCGCGCGCGGCGACCATTTCGCACACAGCACTGCCGGCGGCGCACAGGTGCAGGTGATCGCGGCCAACGTTGACACGGTGGTCATCGTGTCGGCGCTCACCCACGACCACAACCTTCGACGGCTGGAACGTTACCTGGCGCTCGCCTGGGCAAGCGGCGCGGCACCGGTGGTCCTGCTCAACAAGTCCGACCTGTGCGATGACCTGAACGCGCGCGTCGCCGAGGTCCGTGCCATCACCGGCGATGCCCCGGTGCTGACCGCGAGCGCCATCCACGGGGATGGGCTCGACCGCCTCACGCCGTGGCTGCGCCCGGGCCAGACCATGGTCCTGCTGGGCTCGTCCGGGGTCGGCAAGTCGACCATCACCAACGCGCTGCTGGGTGTGGAGCGGCAGCTCATCCGCGATGTTCGCGAGGACGACTCCCGGGGCCGTCACACCACGACCGCACGGGAGCTGTTCGAGCTGCCCGGTGGCGGGCTGCTCATCGACACACCGGGTATGCGCTCGCTGGAGCTGTCGGACGTCCAGGAAGGCCTGGACCACACCTTCGCGGACATCGAAGCCCTCGCCGCAGGGTGCCGATTCAGCGATTGTTCGCACGAGGTCGAGCCCGGCTGCGCGGTGCGCGCCGCCATGGAGGCAGGGGAGATCGAACCTGACCGGTTGTATGCGCGTCGCAAGCTCCAGCGCGAGCTGGGTCTGGTCGTCCAGGCCTCTGATGCAGCCGCGAAGCGCGCCAACGCCCGCACCTGGGGCCGCATGTCACGCGAGGCGAGCGACGCCGCAGCACGGAAGCGGGCTGGCTGGTGACCACCAGCCACGCGCCGTCGCTGCCGCAACGAGGGCTGCTCACCGCCGCGTCCGCCGCGAACCTCGCGGGCTGGCACGATCTCCACCTGCGTGCCCTCGGTTTCGCCACCGAGTGGCGCGACGGCCTCTGGCTGACGCCCGACCGCGTGCCCGCCATCTTCTTCCACGCCATCGCCGTCCGGCCCGGCGCAGGTCCCGCCAGCATCGCTGCCGGCGTGGCGCCGCAGGGCTGGTCGGCCGTCTCAGACCCGTGGAGCGACCTCGCGCTCTCGGGGATCGGGTACAGCTGTGGGGGCGACCACGCCTGGATGGTCCGCGACCCCGACCCGGCCGAGGCGGCCCCGCGGGCCGCGGGTGCGTCCACAGGGACGGACCACGCCGGGCCGCCCGGCCTCCGCATCGAGGCGGTCCGGGATGCGGATGCGCTCGCGGATTTCGAGCGGACCGCGGCCATCGGCTTCGGGTCACCGGTCCAGCCCGCGTTCACGTGGCATGCGCCAGGGATCCTGCTCGATCCGCGGCTCCAGGTGTGGCGTGGCCGGATGGGCGACCGGACCGTGGGGGTCGCCATGGGCTTCGCCGAGGCCGGGGTCCTGGGGGTCTACGGTGTCGCGACCGTACCCGACGCGCGGCGCCAGGGGATCGCGACCGCGCTCACCCGCTGGACGGTGCTGGGAGGGCCGGCCATCCCGGCCGTGCTCCAGCCGAGCGAGATGGCCGAGGGGGTGTACCGGCGGCTCGGCTTCCGCCGCTTCACGACCTTCCGGTCGTGGGACCGGGCACCCGCCCCCAGCGGTTGAGGTGGCGCGTCGCCCACCCACGGCCTGGGCCGCTCAGTCAGCCCATCGGTGGAACCGTCCGTAGGGCGCCCCGTCCGTCGTCGACAGCGACAGCGTCTCCATGCCGTAGTCGTCCCGCCCGACCGCCCAGGTGTAGACCGTCTGCCGCGTCGGTTGCGCGTAGATGCCCGAGTCGCCACAGGTGTTGGTGATGCTGATGGAACCGCCCGCCTGGTCGAGCACGAGGGTCGTGGCATCTGCTGTCCAGGTCCCCTGGTTCTCGCCCAGGAGGCGCATCGAGCAGCTGTACTGGGTATCGGAGATCACGGCACCCTCACGGTAGGTGCCGTCGGGCTCGAGGATGAAGGTCAACCCCTCCCCGTTCGGATCGGTGAAGACCCCCGTGTCGCGGTCGTAGAACTGGATGGACGAGATGGAGCCGTCGAACCAGCTGCCGGCGAGGACCGCCGCCTCGGCCGGGATGGCGCCGCCGCCTGCCTGTGCGCCCGCTGCAGGCGCGGCTCCGGCCGTGGTCGCAGGTGCCAGGGCGGCCGAGGGCCATGATGAGTGCGAGAGCGCGGACGCGCATCGTGAGGACCTCCGGGGTGGCTGCGGATGACCCTCCTACCGTATGCAGGGCTCGGAGGCGCGGTCGTCCGTCAGCCGTCACGTCACGCCGCCCGACATGCGCCACCCGCCCGCCGCGACGAACGACGTAGCGCGTGACGGCTCGACAGCCGGATGCCAAGGCACGTACCCTCGACGGCATGAACGATGAGGCAGCAGGACCAGACGGGACGCGCCGCCACAGCCGGGATCAGCTGCTGCGGCTGCTCCACGACGACCCGCGAGCGGTGAGCCGGGCGGAGATCAAGGCGGCCTTCGCCGATGGCCGGTTGGGTGATCAGGACCTGGACATCCCGGTGCTCGCGGGCATGAAGCGCATCACGGAGCTGCTGTCCGAGCTGGAGCCCGAGCCGGAGGTCATGGGCGCGCCGACCGAGGCACCGACGGCACCGCGGCCCGGGACGACCGCCGCCCGTCTCATCGACCTCGACGAGCGGGTCGGGCGGCTCGAGTCAGCCGTGGACGCTCCGCCCCGGGACCCGCCCGCGAGCGCCAGCGACGTCGCCGACCTGCGCGCCACGCTCACCCGGCTCGAGGCGGCCGTGGCGACCCAGGATGCACGCCTTCGCCAGGCCTTCGGCCTCGTGGCGGTCGCCCTTGCCATCGCGGTCGTGGCGCTCGTGCTGGCCATCATCGTCCGCTGAGGGCTGCGACTCGACCCCCGACCGAGGCGCGCGCGAGGCCCGGGAGGCGCGACACGACCACGGGTCCGCGGCATCACATCGGCAGTCGTCGCTCCCGGACCACCTGCTCCAGCCACGGCTGCTCGCGGCCGATGGTGCTCCGCTGCCCGTGACCCGGCAGGACCGCGAGATCGGCATCGAGGACCGCCAGCCGGCCAAGCGACGCCACCATCTGTGCAACCGACCCACCCGGCAGGTCCGTGCGACCCCACGCGCCAGCGAAGAGGGTGTCACCCGTGAACAGCAGTCGCTCGTCGTTCGCCAGCAGGCACACCGATCCCTCGGTGTGACCGGGGGTGTGGAGGACGTCCAGCCGGATGCCTCCGAAGCGGATGACGCTGCCCTCCATCAGGTCGAGCGCCGGCACGCTGGGCGCGATCGGGAAGGGCGGCGGGAACGTCGGACGCGGATCCTCCAGCCCATGCCGGTCGAGGACGTGCGCCGCCAGCGTCGCCCCGGTCTGGTCCACGACCGCGGCGTTGTCACCGATGTGGTCCCAGTGGCGATGGCTGCTGACCACGAGCTTGAGCGTCCAGCCTCGCGCGGCGAGCGAGGCGGTGATCCAGGCGACCGAGGGGGTCGCCGCATCGATGCACAGCGCCTCGCGACTTGCCTCGTCCCCCAGGATCCAGACATTGGTGTTGACGGGGCCGGTCACCCGGTGCAGCAGTTCCACCCCGGCAGGATACTGGCCGCATCGTCGCCGCACGGAGGATGGGATGACCACGGAGCACGACCTGCGGTTCACCTGGTTCGGGCACGCCTGCGTGGAGCTGCGGTTCGGGAGCGGGACACGGGTGCTCATCGACCCCTGGTTCGGCAACCCCCGCTCTCCTCGCGGCGCGGCCTCCATCGACGCGTGCGACCTGCTGCTCGTGACCCACGGCCATGGCGATCACCTGGGTGACGCCGTCGACATCGCGCAGCGGCTGACGCCCGCATGGCCGGCCATCCACGAGCTGAGCCTCTGGCTCGAGCCGCAGCTCGGCGAGGACTCCGGACTCGTGGGCATGAACAAGGGCGGCAGCGTGGAGGCGGCCGGGCTGCAGGTCACGATGGTCCGCGCTGAGCATTCCTCCGGCGGTCCGGTCGAAGGTGCCGGTGCGACCTACCTGGGTGAGCCCGTCGGGTTCATCGTCGGGGTCGCGGGCGGCAAGCGCGTCTACCACGCGGGGGACACGGACGTGTTCGGTGACATGGCGCTCATCGGGGAGCTCCATCGTCCGGATATCGCACTCCTGCCCATCGGCGGCCACTACACCATGGGTCCCCTGGGCGCCGCCAAGGCCGTGGGCCTGCTGGGCGTGCGCACGGTGGTACCCATCCACTACGGTACCTTCCCGGCGCTCGCCGGCACGCCCGCCGAGCTGCGCTCGGCGCTCTCGGCTGCCGGCCTGGGCCACGTCCGGGTCGTCGCTCCGGACCCGGGGGAGACCGTCGACCTCTAGCCGGCGCGGAGCGCCGCGCCATCGGCCATGCCGGGCGCCACGCGAATGGCCCTGCCGTGGCCCTACCGGGTGAGCGTGACCTTGCTGATCCAGCGGGGCTGCTCGGTATCCTGGCCCCGCGCCCGCGTCACGTGGTACGCGTAGAGCTGGGCGGGCAGCGTCGAGACGAGCGGGCTCAGCCACTCGGCAGGCGCCTGCGGCGTGGCGAGCGAGGCTGCGCCAAGCTGCCGGGTCGGCGCATCGTCCGAGATGACGGTGAGGTCCACCCCATGCTCGTCGCGGAGGCGCTGCAGCAGGCTGCGCATGCCCGCCAGCGTGGCACCGCTGGGTGCGACCGCGAGGATCGGGTAGCCAGGCTCGACCAGGGCCAGCGGACCATGCTGGAAGTCCGCCGCGGAATATGGGTCGGCAGCCACCTGGGCCAGCTCCTTGAGCTTGAGCGCCCATTCCCGGGCGGTGGCGTATTCGAAGCCGCGGCCGAGCACGATGCACCGGTCCTGGTCAGCACGGCTCTCGGCGACCGCGCGCACGTCCGACTCCGTCGCGAGGGCACGCGCCATCACCTGCGGCAGCGCGTCGAGCGCCGCGGTCCGGGCGGCTCGGTCGCCCGCCACCCCCGTGCCGCCCTCCATGGCCGCCACCAGCATCGCCACCGCGAGCAGGCTCATGGTGTAGGTCTTGGTCGCGGCGGTCGCCCGTTCGGCACCGGCACCGATGTCGATGACGTGGTCCGCGGCCTGCGCCAGGTCGGAGTCCTGGGTCGTTGGTGATGGCCACCGTTGGCGCGCCCTGGGCACGGGCGACATCCAGGACGCCCACGACATCCGGTGACCGGCCCGATTGGGAGATGCCGATGACGAGCGCGTGCCCGAGCAGCGGCGTGACGCCGTAGACCGAGGTGATGGCCGGCGCGGCGAGCGCGACCGGGAGCCGGTGGAGCACCCCGAACAGATACTGGGCATAGATCGCGGCGTGGTCCGAGCTGCCGCGCGCCGCGATGAGCACCAGATCGATGGTCCGACCCTCGAGCGCTACCGCGATGCGCTCGACCGCGGCCCGCTGCCCGGACAACAGCCGCGCGGCGACGTCCGGCTGCTCGCAGATCTCATCGCGGAGGCTCACGGCCACTCCTCGCGGTGCGGGACGAGGACCGCACCCGGCGGACGGTGATGCGATCGGGCGACCTCGGTCAGGGGCATCCGGCCCGCGGCCTCGATCTCACCGAAGATGACCGCCGCCACGGCATCCGTCGAGGGGCGGTGGATGGAGTAGCACGCGAGCGCGGTCGGCAGGTCGTCGAGCAGGTCCGCGTCGCTCGGCATCCGGAGCGCCACCAGCACGATGGGTCGGCCTTGCTGCTCGATGAGCCGTGCGAGCTCCTGCTGCCCCTCGTGCCGAAACGCGTCGATGGTGCACAGGATGACGAGATCGGCGGCCAGCACCGCCCCGCGGGCGGATTCGATCTCGTCGGCGGACGGGTCGATGGATACCGTGAAGGTCTCGGTCCGGGCATGGCGCCGACGAACGGCATCGAGCAGCTCCAGGACCACGGTCGAGGAGGTGTCGGCCGGCGTCAGGTCCGTCGGCGTCGGGCTGAGCACGAGCAGCCTCGACGTACCCGAGGGTCGCAACGGGAGGAGGCCCGCGTCATCCCGCACCCACGTGATCGAGCGGCGCGCCAGCTCGTTGGCGAGCTTGGCATGCTCCGCGCAGCCCACCACCGAGAGCGGCGGCGGCGTGCTTCGCCCGAGCCAGCGCCGCAGGGCCGCGACGCGATCGGCAGCGACCGCCGCCGCTGGCGCGTCACGCAGCGCCGACACCAGGCGCGCGAGCTCGCGGGGTCGGTCCGCCTGGGCAGGGCCGGCGAGCAGCAGGTCGACACCCGCGCCGACGGCCGCCAACGACGCGCTCGCCACGTCCGACTGGTCGACCGCGGCCATGTCCAGGGCGTCCGTGACGACGACCCCTCCGAAGCCGATCCGACCCCGGAGCAGCTCGCCCAGGATGGCCGGCGAGCGTAGCGCGGGCCGGTCGGTCGCTGCGTCCGGCTCCAGGGCGGGGTACGCGGCATGGGACACCATGACCATGCGCACGCCCGCCTTCACCGCAGCCCGGAACGGCTCCAGCTCCCGGGTCGCCAGGACATCCGCCGGGACGTCCACGATGGGCAGGCCATGGTGCGGGTCGGCGAGCGTCTCACCGCTCCCCGGGAAGTGCTTCGCGGCGGCGGCGACCCCTGAAGCCTGCAGCCCCTCGATCGTCGCGGCGCCCAGGCTGGCCGTGAGCGCCGCGTCATCCCCGAAGGAACGGGCACCGACAGCCGGGCTCGAGGGCAGCGTGGCGAGGTCGAGGTCCGGCGCCCACGAGACATTGCAGCCCATCGCGGCGAGCTCCAGGCCCATCGCCGCCCCGACCCGCCGCGCGAGGTCGGCGGAACCGACGGCGGCGACCGCCATGTTGCCTGCGAACTGGGTCGCCGGCGGACCGACACCCATGAGCTGGCCGCCCTCCTGGTCGATGGCCACGATGGCGGTCGGTTGACCACCCTCCAGGGCGGCGCGCTGGACCGCGAGGCTCAGCTGCCGCAGCTGGGCGGGTGACTCGACGTTGAGGGCGCGATACAGCGCCACGCCGGCGGCCTCACCGGCCCTGATCGCGTCGAGCACCTCCATGGGCGGCATCCGGCCCTGGAATGCCCGCAGGATCGGCAGCGCCGGGAACGTGCCGTTGGTCACGCTAGCCCTTGACCGACCCGGACAGGATGCCCCGGACGAAGAAGCGCTGGAGTGCGAGGAACACGAGCAATGGCACGATCATCGTCAGGAACGCGCCCGCGGTGAGCAGGTGCCACGCGCCGCCGTAGGCACCCAGCAGGTTGAACAGCGCCGTCGGCATGACTCGGACGTCAGCCCCCGGCCCGAGGAAGACGAGGGCCACGAGCAGGTCGTTCCAGACCCACAGGAACTGGAAGATCGCGAAGGCACCGAGGGCCGGGACCGACAGCGGCAGCACGATCCGGATGAACGTCTGGAACACGGATGCGCCGTCGATCGAGGCAGACTCGAACAGGTCGCGCGGCAGCTGCGACATGAAGTTGTACAGCAGGAAGATGGCGAGGGGCAGCCCGAATGCCGTGTGGGCCAGCCAGATCCCGATGAAGGTGCCGTACAGGGACAGGCCGCTGTAGAGCTTGAGGATGGGGATGAGCGCCATCTGGAGAGGCACGACCAGCAGCGCCACGACGATGATGAACAGGATGCCCCGGCCGCGGAATGGGACCCAGGCGAAGGCGTACGCGGCGAACGCGGCGATCGTGATCGGGATGACCGTGGCCGGGATGGTCACGATGAGGCTGTTGAGGAACGCCTCGCCCATGCCGTTGGACGAGATCACCTGCTGGTAGTTCTGCAGTGTCCACCCCTGTTCGAACGGGTGGATGAGTGCCGTCCACCAGCCGCTCTGGGTGATGAGCTGGGGGTTCCGGAAGGAGCTGACGAGCAGCCCCGCGGTGGGCAGGGTCCACAGGAGGCAGATGATGACGACGGAGATGCGCAGCGGGGCGCTCTGGAGCATCGGCGCCCGCCAGAAGCGTGTTCGCCCCTTGGATGTCCGTGCGATCGGCTGGGCAGGTGCAGTCATCACATCGCCGCCTGACGTCGGAAGTTGCGCAGGTTGAGGATCATCACCGGCAGCACGGCGATGAACAGGACGGTCGCCAGCGCCGCGGCGCGCCCATCATTGAAGTACTGGAACATCTCCTTGAACATGCGCACCGCGACGACGTCGTCGTGGTTGAGCCCCCCGCTGACCGACATGACGATGTCGAAGATCTTGAGCGTGGCGATCGCGACCGTCGTGGTCACCGTCACGATCGTGCCGCGGATCGATCGGCACGATCACCTTGAGGAACACCTGGCGCTCCGTGGCGCCGTCGAGCCTGGCCGCCTCGATGGTCTCGGTGGACACCCCCTTGATGGCCGCCGAGAACACGACCATGGCGAAGCCTGTCTGGAGCCAGATGAGGATCACCATCTCCGACGGGAGGTTGATGGGGAACTGCGTTGCCCACGGGATCGGCGTGCCGCCGAATGCCGTCCAGACGGCGTTCAGGAGCCCGTACTGCGGCTGGCTCGGTGGCTGCCAGGCGTACACGAACTTCCAGATGACGGTCGCGCCCACCAGCGAGATGGCGAGCGGCAGGAAGATGAAGATCTTGGCCAGGGACTCGCGCCTGATGCGATCGAAGAGGCCGGCCGTGAGCAGGCCGAGCAGAACGCTGCCGGTCGTCCCGATCAGGAGCCACAGGACGTTGTTGCGCATGATCTCGACGAACGGGGGGGTGGTGAGACTCTGCCAATTGGCGAGCGTGAAGGCACCGTTCTTGTCCTGGAAGCTGCCGATCACCGTGACGACCGCCGGATACACGAGATAGATCCCGAGCAGCACCACGGCCGGCCCGATGAAGACCCACGGAAGGACGCGGTCACGGATGCCTGGTCGCGTGCGTTCGACCAGTGCGCTCGCGCCCGTGAACAGGAGCCAGATCCCGCCCACACCGACCAGCAGCGCGATGGCCGCCAGCAACAGCTTCGCGAAGAACTGGTCGCCCAGCCCGTTCCGGAGGGCCTCGGCGCCCGCAGTATTGCCGGTCAGGTCGTAGATCGAGGCGAGGAGCTTCTGGCCACCCTCCTTGTCGATCAGGATGGCGATGCCAATGGCAGCCAGCAGCAGCCCGATGAGGCTGCCGACCAGCACGCTGCGCGACGTGCCGTACGAGGCCGACCCTTGGGTGCGCTCCTCCGCCACCTCGTCCCTCCCGTGAACGTTGCCGGAATGGTAGCGGGGCGCCCACCGGTGTGGTGGGACGCCCCGCCAGTCAGTTACCTGACGATGTGCCGACTACTGGGGCCAGCTGTCGTCGATGGCCTTCAGCACGTCGTCCGTGTTCGTGCCGTTCGCGTTGGCCCAGTCGACGGTGCCGGTCCAGAAGCTGCCCTGGCCGACGGCCGGAGGCATCAGGTCCGACGCGTCGAAGCCGACGGCGGTGCCGCTGCCGAGGATGGAGTTGGCAACGCTCAGCTTGTAGTTGTCGGCATACCACTCGGCCGGCACGTTGACGTTCGGCGACAGCACGCCGACGCTCTTGATCCAGCCTTCAAGGCCTTCCGGCGTCGCCAGGAACTCCGCGACCGCGCGGACCTCGGGGCGGTCGTTGAGGACCATGAACGAGTCGGCGGAACCCTCGACACCCTTGTAGGTGTCACTGATCGTCGGGAACGGGAAGATCCCGATGTCGCCGTCGTCGCCGATGGTGTACTTGGAGTCACCGCCGTTGACGCGCCGATCCGGGAAGAAGTCCGGGCCGTACCAGACGGGGATCTTCTGCATCCAGCAGCCCGGATTGGCCGTGTCCTCGTTGAACATCGGATCCATCACGGTCCGGAGATCGTTGTTCACGATGGCCTGGCCACCGCCATCGACATAGCCGTCCTTGAACAGGAGCGAGCCAACCTTGTCGAAGGCGGCCTTGATCTTGGGGTCCTCGAACGTGATCTTGTGGCTGATCCAGTCGTTGGTCACCTGCGGATCCTCGGTCTTGAGGAGGACCTCCTCGACCCAGTCCGTCAGCTCCCAACCGGTCGCCGTGCCGGGACCGCCGGCACTGACGCAGAACGGGTGGCTGCCGTCAGCGACGATCTTGTCGGCCAGGGTTACGAGCTCGTCCCAGGTCTTGGGAACCTCGTAGCCCTTGGCCGCGAAGGCCTTGACCGGGTACCAGATCGATCGACTTGACGTCGGCCTTGGTCGGGATGCTCCAGATGTGATCGCCGTCGCTCGTGAGGCCGATGGTCGACGGGAAGTCGGCCTTGAGCTTCGCGGCATCCATGAACGTGGCAACGTCGACGACCTTGCCGTCGGCCGCATACGCGAGCACGCCGGTCGGCTGCGCCAGCGCGGCCATGTCCGGCGGGGCGCCGCCCTCGATCCGGGTCTTGAGCACGGTCTCGTGGCTCGAGGCGATGCTGTCGACCTGGATCGTGATGCCGGTCGCCTTCTGGAAGTCGGCGAGGGCGTTGGCGAAGCCGATGCCCTCGCCGCCGGTCCACTGCGTCTGGATGGAGACCTTCTTGCCCGCGAACGGCAAGGTCCCGTCTGCGTTCGGCGTGAGCGCCTGGTCAAGCTCGGTGTAGCCGCTCGGGACCGCCGGCAGGTTGAGGGCCGGGGCGCTGCTCGCCGCAGGGGATTGTGCGATGACGCTCCCGGCACCACCGCCGAGCGCCGTGGCCACGACTGCCAGCCCTGCCAGCAGCGTTGCCTTCTGAGATCTGATCATGTCTCTCCTCCGTACGCGGTCGGACATCGCCGACCCGCATAGCATCCACCGATCGGCATGCATCGCGCATCCGGTTCGGTACCGTTCATCACCTGTCGTCGGACCTGGCCTGCCTCCTCTCGCTGTCGATGTGAAGTGTCTGCTGAAGCCCGAATCGGGCGACGGAGATGGCACCCCAGGCGGTCGGCTGCGCATCCGGCGCCAGGACCTCAACGGTGCCCAGGAACGCGCGCCGCACGAGGGCGGACGCGGTCCGCTCCTCCGCGAGGGAGCGCATGAGCGGACGGCTGAACGCCTCGCCGGCGCGGCTGGGCCCACCGCCGATGACCACCGTCGCGACGCCGTAGCTGAGCACCAGCGAGCGGGCTGCGCGGGCGATGGCGGCGGCCGCGATGGCCGTGACCCGGACGGCAAGCGGGTCACCCGCGGCGGCTGCGGCGTAGACATCCACCGCCGTCAGGGATCCGGTACCCGGATGGTCCCGGAGCAGCGTCGGCTCACCCGCGTCGATGGCCGCCTGCGCCGCGCGCGCCACGGCCGGGCCCGAGGCGATCGCCTCCAGGCAGCCCTGCAACCCGCAGGGACAGAGCGGCCCGTCGGGGTCGGCCACGCAATGGCCGATCTCGCCCGCGAGCCCGTTGTCACCGGCCAGCGGCTGGCCATCGAGGATGACGCCCGCGGCGATGCCGGTGCCGATGCTCAGGTAGGCGAGGTCACCGCTGGACCCGGGCCGGGCGCCCAGCCAGACGGCGGCCGCGCGGGCATCGTGCTCGACGAAGCAGGGCACCCCGAGCGCCTGGGTCAGCAGCGGCCCGAGCGGCAGGTCGCGGGCGTCAAGGTTGACCGCCAGCCGCACCATGCCACTGCGGCCATCGACCTCACCCGGTACGGCGACGCCGATCGCCCGCACGGGACGCTCCCCCGCGGCCGACATGGCCGCCCGCGCGACCTCGACCGCGACCTCCACCGGCCGGTGGCGATCGGTGGCCCGTTCCGCGCGGCCCAGGACACGGTCGCTGCCGTCCACGACGAGCGCTGCGGTCTTCGTGCCACCGATGTCGATGCCCACGATGACGCCCTCGTGGTGGCTGGCCGCATCGACGACCGGTTCGGTCCGGACGGGAGCCAGGGTGGCGTCGGGGAGCATGGTCATGCGGCCTGGCTCAGACCCAGCTCGGTGGTCATCAGCAGTGCTGCAGCACCCAGCTCCACGATGTCCGAGCCCAGCCGGCCGAGCCCGATGCGGGTCGAGTCGAAGAGCAGCGGCAGGGCGCTCCGTTGCGCCTCGTTCCTGACCGCGTCGAGCCAGGGGTCGCCGAACGCGGTCATGGAGCCGATGAGCACGATGTCATGGATGTCGAGCGCCCCCACGAGGTAGCCCACCATCCGGCCGAGCGCCTGGCCTGCCTCGACCACGATGCCACGCACCTGTTCGTCGCCGGTGAGGTAGGCGTCGAGGCTCCGCTCGAGCGCACCGGGATCGTTGGACATCGGCTCCGGCCGCTCGTCGGGCCCGTGGGCGACGGCCTGGATCCGCCCGTCGACCGCCCGAAGGCTCGCGACCGTCTCCAGGCAGCCCGTACGACCGCAACGGCAGCGCACATCATTGGCGACCACCGAGACGTGGCCGATCTCCCCGCACCGGAGCTATCGCCCTGGTACAGACGATCGTCGATGATGATGCCCGCCCCGATGCCATTGCCGACCTTGATGACGATCATGCCCCGAGCCGGGGTATGGCCGCCGAACGTCCATTCCGCGAGTGCCGCCGCCTGGGAGTCGTTGGCGACATAGACCGGCAGCCCGGTGCGGCTCCGGAGCCGGGCCGCCAGGCGCAGGTCACGCCAGTCGAGGTGGACCGCCCAGCGCACCGTGCCGGCACTCGTGTCCACGAGGCCGGACGTGCCGATGCCGATACCCAGTGGCGGCTGCGCGGCAAGCACGAGCAATCGGTCGAGCAGCTCCTCGAGGCGGTGGAGGGCATCGTCACCGTCGCGACCCTCCAGGGTGAGCTGCTCGCGATGGCTGATCTCGCCCGCGAGGTTGACGATGGCCCCGCGGACCTGGCCCTCCCCCACGTGGACGCCGATGAGCTGGCGGGCATCCCGCGGGATCTGCAGCAGGATGGGGGCCTTGCCACCACTGGACGGACCTCGGCCGATCTCCTGGACCAGGCCCGCCGCCGCGAGCTGGTTGACGACGTCCGAGACCGTCGTGCGGGTCAGGTCCGTCCGGCGCGCGATGTCCGCCCGGCTGATCGGCCCCAAACCGGCCAGGGCGCGCATGACGAGCCGCACATTGTGCTCGCGCGTGTCCTGGTGGGTCGCCTTGGTCAGCGATCGCATCCTGCGACGTTCCTCCTCCGAACGCGGCACAGACGTCCCCACGTGGCCCCACCACTTTGGCAACTCTCTGGACAAAGAGCGTACGGAGTCGGAGCTGACGTTGTCAAGTCGGCTTGCGAAGTCGTCGCCACGACCTCCTGGGGGAGTCCTGCGCCACCGGTGGTGGTTCCATCCGCGTCGCTCGCGGTGGGTCCTCCGACCCGCAGAAGGTGACCATCGGCCCTCGCGCGGTGCGTCGCACGAGGCTAGGGTGTGGGCATGCGAACGTGGGCCCGCCGGGGTCCGCACACGGACGGGAAGGTGTCGTCATGCGCGTGATGCTTGCCACGGACGGGTCACCGGCCGCGGCGATCGCGACGGGATTCGTCGCCGAGCGGCGCTGGCCGGCCGGCACCACCGTCGAGGTCGTCTCGGCACTGGACGTCCTGTCGCTCCTGCCGGCGCCCTTCTCGCCCACCCCCGCCGATGCCCAGCCGCTCGAGGATTCGCTGTACGCGGACCTTCGCCGCACGCTGGAGCTCACCGCGGAGGAGCTGCGGATACGCGGCCTGGAGGTTACCGCCACGTTGCTCACGGGCTCCCCTGTGGAGACCCTCATCCGCCACGCGGCAGCCACGGGCGCCGACCTCATCGTCTGCGGCAGCCGGGGGCACGGCGAGCTCGCCGTGCTGATGCTCGGCTCGGTCTCCGCCGGCCTCGCCGACCGCGCGCCGTGCCCGGTGCTCGTGGCCCGCCGGACGACGCTCCGCCAGGCCCTCCTCGCCGACGATGGCACCGGGCCTGCGCTGGCAGCCGAGGACGCGGTCGCGACCTGGTCGATGTTCGAGGGCATCCCGGTCGAGGTGCTCTCGGTCGCGCATCTGCCAGCGGCCTGGCGTGCGGCCCTCGCGCACCTCACGCCGCCTTCCCACCGGGAGCATCCGGACGCGAGCATCGGTCGGGCCCGTGAGCGGGCCACCGAGGTCCAGGCGCACGCGGTCGCCCGGCTGACGGCAGCTGGTCGCCCGGCATCCGGCAACCACTGGGAAGGCGACCCGCCCGCGGTCATCCTGTCCGAGGCGGATGCCTGCGCGGCGGACCTCATCGTGGTCGGCACGCACGGCCGTCACGGCTGGGACCGGCTCATGCTCGGCAGCACGGCCCGCGCCGTGCTGCTGCACGCGCACAGCTCGGTCCTGGTGGCGCGCCCGAAGCACGACTCCGCAGCGGTCACGCCCGCCGCCGCCTGACGCGACCGGCTGACGGGGCTGCCTATGGGGCGGTTGCCCATGGGGCCGCCCTTCGGGCCAGCTGCCCATCGGGGCGCCCGGTCTCGTGGCCGGGACGCGGGGGACCCGAACATCTCGCGCCATCTGGCATAGTCCGACCCGTGGCACCGTCAGGCGACCCGCATCGAACGCAGTCCGATCCGCTCCGGCATGCCGTGGACGAGGCCGCCCGGCTGCTGCACGCCGACGGCGCGATCGTCTACCTGCTGGACCAGGCCGACGGGTCCCTGCGCTGGGTGGCGGATGCGGGCATCAGCGCGCCCGAGGAACGTGCCTGGATGCGCTCGCTCGTGCTTCCCCGGGGCGTGGGCATGTTCGGCGCGGCCGTCGCCGACGGCGCGGTGCGCATCACGGCCGACTATCCCGCGGACACCACCTTCTCCCACGCCTGGATGACCGACCAGGTGGTACGCAGCGCGTCGATCCGGTCGATGGTGGTGGCCCCGCTCATCAACGAGGACGAGGAGATGGGCGCCCTGGGCGTCTACAGCGCCAGGGCCGGGGCATTCGGCGAGCGTGATGCCTCGCTCGTCCGGGCGCTCGCCGACCATGCCGCGTCGTCGCTCGCCCGCGCCCGCCTCATCGACCAGCTCGCCGGCTCCCAGGAGGAGCTGGCCCGACGGGTCGAGCAGGAGGCGACCCTGCGCGCCATCACCGCCCGTATCGCCGTCCTGCAGGAGCCCACGGAGGTCCTGCAGCGGATCGTCGACGAATCACGCCGCCTGCTCGGCGCCGACGGGGCGCACCTCACCCTGATGTCCGAGGTCGGCGACTACCTGGTGCCCGCCGTCATGGCGGACACCACCGATGCCGAGACCATCGCCTGGCTCGGGGCGATGGAGTTCCCGCTCGGTGGCGGCATCAATGGCCTCGCGGCATCGGAGCGACGGGTGGTGTGGACCCGCGACTACCTCAACGACGAGCGCATCCCCCAGGACCCCGAGGACCGGGAGGTAGCCATCCGGATGGGCCTCGGCTGCATGGCCGCAGCGCCACTCCGAGGCAATCGGGACATCATCGGCACGCTCGCCATCTCGTACCGGGAGCCACGCGACTTCCCGGAGCGCGACCAGGAGCTGCTCCAGGGCCTCGCGGACGTGGCGGCCATCGCGGTCGCGAACTCACGGCTGTACCAGGAGCTCCGTGACTCGGAGCGTCGCTACCACTACCTGTTGAGCAACTCCCCGGACATCGTCTGGCAGACGGACCGCGAGGGCCGGTTCACGTTCCTGAGCCACAGCTTCGCGCGGATCACCGGGGAGTCATCGGCCGACCTGCTCGGCCGACACTTCGCGACCGTCGTCCATCCCGACTCGGGCACGATCCCGGAGGAGGCGTACCGGCGCATCAGCGTGGAGCCCTTCCCGCCCCAGTCATACCGCTGCTATGTGCGCGACTGGGAGGGACTGCCGGTGCCGGTGGAGATGCGTGCCGTCGCGGACGTGTCCGACGGCAGCTATGCCGGGGCCCACGGCATCATGCGCGACCTGCGGGACCAGGTCCGGCTCGAGGACGACCTGCGGCGCCAGGCCGCGGACCTGGGCTCGGCCCGGGAGCGCGCGAAGCTCGCCCAGGACCTCCACGATTCGGTCACCCAGGCGTTGTTCAGCATGACCCTCACGACGCGCAGCGTGGAGCTGCTCATGGACCGCGACCCGGCAGCCGCGCGGCAGATGCTGGGTGAGCTGCGCCAGCTGGAACGTGAGGCACTCGCGGAGATGCGGGCGCTCATCTTCGAGCTGCGACCGGCCAACCTGGAGCAGGACGGGCTGGTCCAGGCCATCCGGACGCACGCGGCGGGCATCCAGGGTCGGGTCGGACTCTCCGTGCGCGTGGACTGCGAGGTGCCGGACCATCGCGCGCCGCTGGATGTGGAGACGGCCCTGTACCGAATCACCCAGGAGGCGCTCCATAACGTCGTCAAGCACGCGGACGCAACGACCGTGACCATCCGCCTCGTCGGTGCCCTCGGCACCGGGCTGCGCCTCTCGGTGGAGGATGACGGCACCGGCTTCGATCCGGACGTCATCCCGGCGGGGCACCTCGGGCTCGCGGGCATGCGCGCGCGGGCGAGCCAGATCGGCGCCACCATCGAGGTCACGAGCGCGCCCGGTTCGGGCACCCGCATCGAGGTCCTGGTGCCCCTGGAACGGCTGGCGGGGACCGAGGGCTGACCAGCAGGGAACGCGGCAGAGCGGCGGGCAGGGGTCGGTGCCGCCTACGTCATCCGACGTAGGCGATGACCGGTCGTCCGGCCGATGACGATCACGTTGACGCGGCCCCACATTCGGGGTGTGACCGGCCCCTCCGACCCAGTGCGTGTGCTCGTGGTCGACTCGGACCGGCGCGTGCGCCAGAGTCTCGCCGGCCTCATCCGCGTCTCGGACGGGCTGGACCTGTGTGGTGTCGCTGCCGACCCGGCGAGCACCATGGCACTCCTCGAGCACGACCGAGCGGACGTGCTGCTCATCGATCCGCGGCTGCCCGAAGCGGAGATGGGTCTCGCGCTCCTCGCGGAGCTCCATCGTCGCTGGCCGGGCATCGCGATCGTGGCCATGAGCTGCCTCGAGGGTGCGGAGAGATCCGCGATGGGCAGCGGTGCGCTCGCCTTCGTGTCCAAGTCGGCCCAGCCGGAGGATCCTGGTGGACACGCTGCGGACCTGTGGCCGGGCGGCGCGCGATGAGGCATCCTTGGTCGTGACCGGTGAGGGCTCCCAGGTCGACGGATGATCCGCTCGACACCTCCCGAGCGCAGATGAGGGCAGCCGTGAGTGACGCGACGACCGCCGACCCCAGCGACCAGCCCGATGCGGACGGCCGCATCCGGGTACTCCTGGTGGATGACCACCAGGTCGTCCGGCGTGGGCTGCGCACCTTCCTCGACCTGCAGTCCGACATCGAGGTGGTGGGTGAAGCCGCCGATGGGGCCGCCGGGGTCGCGCTCGCTCGCTCGCTGGCACCCGATGTGGTGCTCATGGACCTGATGATGCCGGTGCTCGACGGCGTCTCCGCGATCTCCGCCATCAAGCAGGCGCAGCCCGAGGTGGAGATCGTGGCGGTCACGAGCTTCATCGAGGAGGACAAGGTGACCGCGGCGCTCGAGGCGGGTGCCAGCGGCTACCTGCTCAAGGATGCCGACGCGGACGCGGTCGCGGACGCGGTCCGCGCGGCCCACGCCGGCGAGGTGCATCTGGACCCGGCCGTGGCGCGCCTCCTGGCGCAACGGATGCGCGAGCGCAAGACCGCGCCCCAGCCCGTCGAGCCGCTCACGGAGCGCGAGAAGGAGGTCCTCTCGCTGGTGGGCCAGGGCGCGAGCAACAAGGAGATCGCCGCCGCGCTGTTCATCACCGAGCGTACGGCGCGGACCCACGTCAGCAACATCCTGGGCAAGCTCGGCCTGTCGAGCCGGACCCAGGCGGCGCTCTACGCGGTCGAGCACAAGATGGTCACGCCCCGAACCTGAGCCGACTGTCGCGACGCATGACGTAGGGTCGGCGACGTCCTCTGTCGCGGCCACCTTCACGACCTCTGCCCGATGGTCCGGCGGGCACCGACCGGCATCCTTCCTTCATCGACCGCACCCACCCGGGCGCGGAGGAAGGAGGCCGAAGATGTACGGTCAGAACCACGAGTTCGTTCGAGCGAAGCAGCAGGACCTGGAGCGGGAGTCGCGCGAGCGGCGATGGTCCGGTGAGCTGCGCGGTGGACGGCGCCGGGATGGATCGCTGTGGATCTTCCGCCTCCCGCGACGCTGACCCAGCCCCACCCCTCTTCTCCCCCAACGGTACGGGCAGTGCGGTCAGTCGCCTGGCGACCAGCTGACGATGCCGATGCGCGCCACGTCATCGGGCAGCGTCCAGACCCCATCGGCCTCCCGAGCGTCGGCTCGGAGCATCGTGGCAAGGGCCTGGTCCCGGTCCGAATCCAGCCGCAGCCAGAGTTGACGTCGCGCCCGCTCGTGGAGGGCATCGAACGACTCGTAGGTCGGTGATGGACGGTCCACCAGCCGGACCTCGGGCAGGTGGCCGCGCGCCACGATCAGCATGAGCAGCTCCGGCAGGGCCGGCAACGCGACGCGTCGCTCGCCGTGGATGGGCTCCCAGTAGCGGGCGCCGACCGTGGTCATGGCACTCTCGCCCATCACCGCAACGCAGCGCCGGCGGGTCACGGCCTCGAGCGCGTCCAGGAACGGGCCGACATCCTCGATGTCATACCCCACATGCGCCATGAGCGACACATCCGCGCGGAACGGCTCCAGCGCGGTCGCGTCATCGGTCCATCCCTCGGGCGGCCAGCGCGCCTCCACGATGTCCACGTTGGTGATGTCGGCGTCGGCCATCCCCGCTCGCAGCACGTCGCGCATCGCGGGTGACGGCTCGACCGCGATGACACGCCGCGTGAGGCGCGCGATGGGCAGCGCGTATCGGCCGCCGCCGGCCCCGATGTCCAGCCACGTGTCCCGCGGTCGGGCCCGCGACTCGAGTCCTGGCCGGCGGCATCGAGGGGCGCGTCCGGCAGGAACCGGAACCGGCTGGCCGTCGGGCTGTAGAAGTCCTCCGGATCGGCCACCTCCCGGCAGCGGTCCGTCTGGGCGCGCTCCGCGAGGACGCGGGTGGTCCACGCCGCGGCGGCGGCGGCCACCGTGGGTCGCAGCGCGTCCGGGTCGGCCAAGGCGGGTACGGTCACCGCGCCAGCGTACGCTACGGCCGCCGGGGTGGTTCGTAGCGCCCCAGTGCCGCGGACCGGGCATCGATGGCCCGCGGGTCGATGACCCTGGCCAGCTCCGCGTCCGGCAGCTCGGCCTGGCGTCCCGCCTCGGCCAGGGCACTGAGCTTGGCCCGGGCGACCACGCGTGGCAGCCGCTCCAGCCCCGCGGACGTCGTCAGGCCCACGCGCGACGGACCGCGGCCGCCCAGGGATGCCGCGTATCGGGCACCCCAGATGGTCACGGCGGCCGTGTCGGGATCCTCGGTCCGCGCGTCGGCGACGCCGACGATGAGGCCGGCGGCGGGCGGCGTCCGGACGCACAGACCCCAGTCGTCGGGCGCATGGATGAGGTCGAACAGGTAGCTCGCGAACGGCGCCGCGAACAGACGCTCGGCAGGGACGCGGGTCGGCCGGCCACCCGCGAGGGCGAGGCTCAGATGGCCGTCGATGCGCACGGCGAGTGCGCTGAGGACCTCCTCGAGGCCTGACACGGCCGCCGCATCATCGGGCTCGATCCCGCCGATACCGGGCTCGGTGACCTGGACCACTGGCGCACCGGCTTCGAACAGCGCCTCGGCCGCAGCCCGAACGTGTTCCAGTGCGGCATGCACGGGACCTGGTGCGCCCGCCCCGGCGGTCCATGGACCGATGAGACACGCCTTGATGAGCGGCGGGTCGATGCCCAGCTCCGCCGCCAGATGGTGCCCGACGCGATCGGCGGCACGCCACGCGGCCAGGGCTGTCCCGACGTCGGCCGCGTTGGCGACCCCATGCAGCCGGCCGTCGCTGAGCATCCCCAGACCGGCCTCCAGCTGGTCGGCGATGGTCGCCCGGAGACGCTCCTCGGGCGTGCCGTGGACCTGGGGATAGGGACCGATGAGCGTCGCGAACACCGGCGCAGGGTACCCCGTGGCAGTCGCCGCCGCGATCGGGTCCATCGATGGACCGCGGCTCGGAACCCCTACCCTAATGGGCATGACGGAACGGATCGCAGCGACGATGCCGGTGCCAATGGCCCGTGGCGCCAATGGGGCCGTGGCGAGCCCGCATCACCTCGCCACAGGCGTCGGTGTCGACATCCTGCGGGCGGGTGGCAGTGCCGTGGACGCCGCGATCGCGACGAACGCGGCGCTCGCGGTCGTCGCGGGCTACTCCTGCGGCCTGGGTGGGGATGCGTTCTGGCTCATCCATGACCCGGCCACGGGCCAGGTCGTGGCACTCAATGGCAGCGGCCGATCCGCGGCCGGCGCGACCGTCGAGGCGGCATACGCCGCGGGTCTCGATGCGATGCCCGAGCGTGGCCCGTGGACCGTGACCGTACCGGGCGCCGTCGACTCCTGGGGCGCAGCCCATCAGCGGTATGGACGGCTGGGATGGGCCGACCTGCTCGGCCCCGCCATCGAGCTTGCCGATGGCTTCCCGGCAAGCACGGGCTGGATCGCTGCCGTGGAACGAGCGGCGTCCATCTTCGGCACGGACGGGGACTGGGCAGGCGTCTATCGGCCGCATGGTCGGCCGTGGAGGCCGGGGGAACGGGTCCGCCTGTCGGCCCTCGGCCACACCCTCCGGGTCATCGCCGCCGACGGACCGCAGGTGCTCGCCACAGGGGACCTTGCCCGTCGCTCGGCCACATACCTCGAGGGTGCCGGGTCACCCATCCGCCTCGCCGACCTCGTCGCCCATCGTTCCGACTGGGGAACGCCCATCAGCACGGCCTACCGCGGGCTCACTGCCATGAGCCACCCGCCCAACAGCTGTGGTGCCGTGGCCCTCGAGACCCTGGCCATCCTCGACCATCTCGAACCGCCGCCAGCGTCTGCGTTCGATGGCCTTGGGGTCGCCGATGCGCGATGGGTGCATCTCGGCCTGGAAGCGTCGCGGCAGGCGCTCGCGGACCGGGACCGCTGGCTCACCGACCTCGACGCGATGGAGCCGGGCGCGCTCGAGCGGTTCCTCGACCGTGACCGAGCCCGGGGCCTGGCCGCGGCCATCGATCCCGACCGTGTCGGCCCGGTGGCGCCATCCACATTGCCGGCAGGTGGGGGCACGATCTACCTCGCCACCGCGGACCGGGGTGGGGGTGCCGTGAGCCTCATCGAATCGAACTACGCCGGCTTCGGTTCCGGACTCGTCGACCCCGCGACCGGTATCGGCTACCAGAACCGCGGTGCCTTCTTCCGGTTGGACCTGGGCCACGCCAATTCGCTGGCGCCCCGGAAGCGGACGCTCCATACGCTCACGCCGGGGATGCTGCTCCGCGACGGGCGACCCTGGATCGTCCACGGATCGATGGGTGGCGAGATCCAGCCCCAGGTGTTCGCACAGGTCGTGTCGGCGATCGTCGATGGCGGCGTGGACGTGGCGACGGCTGTCGGTGCGCCCCGCTGGGCGGCCGATGTACCGCGGCATCTTGGTTCGCCCTCGCTGACCGTGCTCGAGTCGCGGTATCGACCGGAGGTCGTGGCCGGCCTTCGAGCGCGCGGCCATACGCCGCGGCTCCTCGACCCCTGGTCCTCGTCGATGGGTCACGCCCATGCGATCGAGCTCGTCCGGGACGGTGATCCGGGTGGCGCGAAAGGGGAAGAAGGATCGGCACTGACGTTCGCCGTGGCCACGGACCCCCGCTCCGAGGGCCTGCCGGGAGCCTGGTAGCCGGTATACTCCAGCCGGCCGGTCGCGCCGCGCTCACGACCTCCGCGGCTGGCCCATCGTCGGTTCGTCGCCTCGGTCGGGACAGCAGCCCTGGCACAGCGGCCGCTGGCACGGTGACCGCGGCCCGTCGACCCTTCGTCCTGTCCAACCGGAGAATCCGCGTTGAGCTCGAACATCAGCCAGAGCTACCCTGCCGGCAGCGAGACCGAGGCACAGCGTGCAGCGGCCGTCGACCGTGCGTTCGGCGCCTTCGAGGGGCTGCGCGACAAGGTCGCCGCGGAGTCGTCGCCACTCGGCGAGGTCGAGGCTGCGGATCACGGCGCACCCGCGCGCTGGTGGATCTGGGTCTGCCCCAAGGGGGACTTCTCCGGGCGCCTCCACGTCGCAGGCTACGCCCTGGAGCGACACGGCCTCTATGCCGTCTGCGACACGCACGGGGACACCTATCTCCGCTAGGTCGCCCGTGTGGTCCTGGGGCGGCCAGGCGCTGACTCCGATCGCCCGGGTCTCGTTGGCCACTGGGCGCGCCCTCTCGGCAGGGGCCTCCCCTTCCCGAGTCGCGCCGGTGCATCTTGATCCGGGCACGCTCTTGACCAACCCCACGGTCGTCACGCGGTCCCGCTCCCGGGGATGCGCCTCTTACCCGGCAGGCGGGCGAGTGGGACGACAAGGCCGGATAGGGGGGCTCAGATGGCGGTCTCGGTGGCCTAATCACCCGTGTAGCGGGTAATTCGGCCGGCGAGAAGCTCCGAATCGCCTCGCAGGGACCGGCCGACGGTGCTCGCCGGTCCACTCGCCCGCTGGACGGGCAGCCAGCCTACGCGACAGGCGCGACAGGCGCGACCCACCTGATGCACCGGCGCGACTCAGGGAACACCCGGCCAGACCCTCAGGACCGAGCTCGATCGGCGACCCTCACGAGCGGACGCGTCGCTCCGCGGACCACCCGGCCACGACCGGGTCACGCCCGAGCGCCAGGATGAGCCCGGCGAGCAACACGGTCCGGGGCACGATGGAGTCGACCTCCAGGTATTCGGCCGGCGAGTGATCGCTGCCCCCGATGGGCCCCAGGCCGTCGATCACGGGCACGCCCAGGCCGGCGATCGTGTTGGCGTCGGACGCTCCGCCGGTCGCCGCGTCGTGGAGCGGGAAGTCGAGCGCGGCGGCGACCGCGACGGCGTGGTCGACGAGCCGCCCGGACCGCTCCAGCTTCTCCATGGGCCAGAAGCGGCCCATGACCGCCACCTCACAGGTCGTGTCGGGGACAGTGCTCGTCTCGGCGATGGCTCGGATCGCGGCCTCGGCCGCCTCCAGGGTGCTGCGCTGGACCGAGCGCAGGTCCACCTGGATGATCGTCTCGGCGGCGACCACGTTCGGGCGGGTGCCGCCACGGACGACACCGGCATTCACGGTGACACCCGGCCAGCGGCCGTTGAGGGCGTGCAACGCGACGATCTTGTGCGCCGCCTCCAGGATCGCGCTGCGTCCCTTCTCGGGTTCCACTCCCGCATGTGCCGCACGACCGGTGATGCGCAGCTCGAAGTCCGCGATCCCCTTGCGGGAGCTCACGATGTCGCCGTTGGCACGCGCCCCTTCCATCACCAGCGCCACGTCCACCGTCCGCGCCTGGGCGCTGATGACCGGCGTGCTGACCGGGGAGCCGATCTCCTCGTCGGGATTCGCCACGAACACGATGCGTCCGAATGGCCACACGTCCGCCCCACCACCGCCGAGCTCGCGCAGGATGCGCAGCGCGTACAGCCCCGCGAGCAGTCCGCCCTTCATGTCCGAGACCCCGGGCCCCATGGCCCGGCCGTCGCGGATGACGAATGGGCGCTCGGCGACGGTGCCCGGATCGAACACCGTGTCCAGGTGGCCCACCATCAGCAATGCCGGGCCGCCGTCCGCACCCGCCCCGAAGGTGCCCACGAGCGTGTCCCCGAAGGCTTCGTTGGGGACCACCTCCACCGATCCGCCCAGGTCCCGGAAGGCCGCTGCCACCCAGCGGCCCACCTCGTCCACACCCGCCTTGGTGTATGAGCCACAGTCGATGTCCACGAGTCGCTGGAGATCGGCCACGTAGGCCGCCAGATGACCGGACATGAGCTCCGTGAGTCGCTCGGTGTCGGCCGGACCGACGCTGTGGGTCATGGGTGAGGGTGACACTCGGTCGAGTCTATGCCGTCGACGATCCGAACGTGGCCGCCGCGGCGTTGCCCGACCGGACCGCTCCCTCGACACAGGGCTGCACCAGCCAGTCGCCGGCGAAGACGATCGGCGGATGCTGCTCGATGCGTCGGATCCGCGCGTGGTAGCCGACCCCGACCTTGGGGACCGCGTATCGCCAACGGACGACGTGCCTGATCTCCGCCGATGCCAGCGGGAAGAGGCGGTCGTCGATGCGTGCCCCGGCCGCCCAGAGCTCCGCCGCGAGGTCGTCGTCGGACAGGTCCAGGAGTCGACCACTGGAGGCGGCCGGGGCGCACAGGAGCGCCCACTGCCACCCCACCGGGACACGCCCCCACGACCCATCACCGCCCGAGCCGAGCTCGACCGTGGCGACCGTCTCGTTCGGGAACGCGTGGATCCCGGAGCGCGCCGGACCAGCGCCCCGTCGCGCCAGGTAGAGCCGCACGTGCGGCGCGTATTCGATGTCCCCGACCACCGCCGGCAGCGCTTCCGGTGCCACGATCCGAGCCGCGATCGGCGCGGGCACGGCCACGATCGCGCCGTCATATCGTTCCTCGACGCCATCGACCACGACCTGCACCCCGCCGGCCATCGGCGCGACATGTTCGACGGTCGCCCCGGTCCGGATCCCCAGCCGCTCCCCGAGGTTCCGCCACGGGCTGTCCATGCCGCCCTCCACCTGGTAGAAGGTGCCGATCGAGAGGGCCCGCATCCAGGATCGGACCAGCGCGGCGGAGAGCTCCTCGAGGCGGGAGAAGAACGGGCCCTCGAAGGACGGTCGAACGACCCATTGGGTCGCAGCCGCCCCGGCCGAGCGAAGGGCGTCTCCCGCGGTCGTCGAGTCATATCGCTCGTCGATCCGGAGGGCGCCCGGTTGGGTCAGGAACAACCGTGCCATCCAGGCGAGGAACCGGACCTTGTCACCCGGCGACAGGAGGTCCGTGGTCAGGATCCGCCGCACCGAGTTCGGGTTGGGGTGGAGGCGGCCATCGGTGAGCAGGTCCCCACCGCCCCGCAGCTGCAGCACCCGCAGGTCATCCCGAAGGTCAAGGTCCTCCAGCAGCGCGAGCGTGTCCGGGTAGAACGTGCCCAGCCAGCCGGCACCGTCGTCGCTCCAGTGGCCCGGACCGAAGTGCTCGGTGTGGGTCCGTCCGCCGGCCACGGGCTCCGATTCCAGCACCATCGGCTCGTGTCCCGAGGCGCGAAGGCGATAGGCGGCCGTGAGACCAGCGGGGCCTGCTCCGACGACCGCGATGCGCACGATCGGCAGCGTAGCAGACGTGTCGCCGCCAGCCGTGGACCGCTATCCTCGCGGCCGTGCGACTCGTCGAGATCAGACTCCTGGATGGCCCCAACGTCTATCGCCTCGAGCCGACCGTAAAGGTCGAGGTGGCGGTCGGCCGTCGACGGACGTGGTTCGGGCAGCGGCTGCCAGGGACCCACGCCAGGGTCCGCCTGGGAGCGCCGGTCCCACGGAGCGCGGCGCCGCGCTCCGTGGCCGATCTCGCGGCGTGGATCGCCGCGCTGCATCGCCTCTCGGGCGCCGACGCGTGGCTGATCGACGAGGGACGCGCGGCGTCACGGTCGCGCGCCCGGATACCGGTGCACATCCATCGGACCTCGGAGCCGGGTGTGTGGGTCGTTGCCTTCCCCTGGCGTGAGGATGGCCGCGCGCGGGTCATCGCGGAGGCTGCCCTCCGGCTCGTGGAGCTGGACCTGGACCCGCATGCCACCCGACCAGCGACCCGTCGGACGGCCGGCCGCCAGGGCCGCTCCCGGACGCTCACCCGCGCGTTGCGCAGCATCAGCGATGCGGGCACCCGAGCACCCGCCTGGATCCGCGACCCGGATCGGCGGCTGCCCGCGATCAGCATCAGCGGCACCAACGGCAAGACGACGACCACCCGGATGATCGGCCACATCCTGCGCCAGGGTGGTCGACATGTGGGCATGACGACCTCGGACGGCGTCCTGTTCGATGACCGGATGCGCGAATCGGGCGACCTGACCGGCCCCTACGGGGCGCGGCTGGTGCTGGCCGATCCCGGGATCGATGTCGCGGTGCTCGAGACCGCGCGGGGCGGCATGATGCTCCGGGGCGTGGGCTACGAGTCGAACGATGCCTCGGTCATCACCAACATCAGCTCCGACCACATGGACCTCTACGGGATCCACACCCTCCCGGAGCTGGCCGAGGTCAAGTCGGTCATCAGCCGGATCACCCGGTCGGATGGTGTCGCGGTGCTCAACGCGGACGATCCGCTCGTGGCGGCGATGGCGCGCCATGTGCGGGCCCCCGTCTGGTGGTTCTCGATGCTCCCCAACTCCGGACGCGTCCGGCGCGACCTGGCGCTGGGCGGTCGCGCATACCTCCTCGAAGACGGACAGCTGGTCGAGTACGACGGCCCGGCACGCTGGCCCATCGTCGCCGTGGTCGACGTCCCGGCGACCCTCGGCGGGCTCGCCCGCCACAACGTCGCGAACGCCCTGGCCGCCGCGGCTGGTGCCCGGGCGATGGGCGCCACGCTGGCGGAGGTGGCTGCCGGCCTCCGCGACTTCGGTGCCGCCGGCGGCCAGCGCAACGGCCGACTGGACCTCTATCGGCGGGAAGCGACCACGGTCATCGTCGACTTCGCCCACAACGAGGCAGGCGTCCGCGCCGTCCTGGAGGTCGCCCAGGGACTCATCGGCGATCGCGCGGCCCGAGCCGGGCGGCGGTGCCTGACCATCGCCGTGGGCACCGCGGGCGATCGACCCGACGACACGCTGCGGGGCATCGCGCGCATCTCGGCCGAGCTCGCCGATCGGGTGGTCATCAAGGAGACCCTCGACTACCTCCGGGGTCGCACCCGGGAGTCGATCGTGGGTGAGCTGCGGGCAGGCATCACTGCCGGTGGTGGCGCGGGTCGCCATGCCGTGCTGTATCCGGATGAGCCGTCCGCCATCCGCGGCGAGCTCGACGAGTCGGGGCTGCTGGCGCCGGACGAACTGCCGGGCGTGCTCGTGGTGATGTGCCACCAGGATCGCAGCGGTGTCGTCGCCGCGCTCCGGGAGCGCGGCTTCGACCCAGTCTGAGACCGGGCGCGCGCGACGGCACCTCGACGGCCTTCGGCCCTCTTCCCGCAGAACTGTCCGAATGCGGGCCCACTGGGATTCGACAGACTCGCGGCCGTGGACTGCTCGCCGCCGGAATCGCCCGGGGTCGCGGTCGTGTGGCCGCACCCGGGACGAAGCGTGCTCGTTCCACGCCCAGAGGGCCACGCCGGTTCGGGCACCGTAGCCGCACCGACATTGCGCTACGTTCGGCGTGTAGTCCGAGAGCGTGAGTCTGTCCGACGTCCCCGGCCCGACACGCCCTGAACGGCACGATGCCCCGCTCGCCGAACGGCACCGCGCAGGCTCAGCCCTCGGGGACGGACAGCTCCCCGGGCGCCGTGATCGCGATGTCCGTGCCCCGGTCGAATGCCATGGCCGCCCGGTACACCTGGCTCGAGTCGTCAGCGCAGATGACCACCAGGTCACCCGGATGCGCCCGCCGCATGCCCGCCTCGGCCGCCTCGAGCTCATCGAGGATGGCGACGGCCCTGGCGCAGCGAGCCCCGGCCGCGCGCGCCTCGTGGATCCCGTTCAGCACGTTCGCCGCGCTCTCGCCCGGCTTGCGACCGCGGAGGTTCTTGTCCTCTCGGACGATAGATCTCGTCGAACGAGGCGGCCGCCAGGGCACCGTATCCCAGCTGGTCCTCGTCACGCCGGTCACCGGGGATGCCGATGATGCCGATGGCCCGGCCGTGCCGCTCGCCAGGGTTCGACACCTGGCCCGACTTGGCATCGCGGCGTCCACGTCTGCCGGCACCGGTCATGGTCAGGTCCACGAACTCCCCCAGGCGGCGCATGCCGTCGACGTTGTGGCAATAGTCGATGACGACCTTGAAGCCACGGACGTCCACCTCGTTGAGGCGACCTGGCGCCTGGAAGAACGAGGTGCTGAAGGTCCGCAGGCCCTGGCGGATGTCGTGGAGGTGCGCGCCGGTGGCCCAGGCGGCCGCTGCGGCGGCCAGCGCGTTCGCGACATTCATGCGCGCGCGCCCGTCGAGCGTGGCCGGGATGAGGTGCGAGTGGATGAGCGGCATCGTGCGCGGCCCCTGGCGCAGCGCCAGCAGCTCGCCGTCGTCGGTCTCCAGGATGACCATGGCCGCGCCGCCGCGCCCACAGTGCCCATCGACCCGGTCGAACCCCGCCTCGCCCTTGCGGGTCTCCATCGAGAAGTAGATGACCCGGCCGTCGGACTGACGTGCCATCCGCGCCACGAGTGGATCGTCCGCATTGAGCACCGCGGTGCCGTTGCGGGGGACGGCGTCGACCAGGACGCTCTTGACGGCCGCCAGCTGGGCGACCGTATCGATGCCATGGAGTCCCAGGTGGTCGCCGGTCACGTTGGTGACGACGGCGACATCGTTGCGGTCGTAGCCCAGACCCTCGCGCAGGAGCCCGCCACGCGCGACCTCGAACACCGCCGTATCCACGAGCGGGTTCTGGAGCACGGTCCGGGCCGAGCGGGGACCGCTCATGTCGCCCTTGCGGGTCAATCGACCGTCGATGACGATGCCATCGGTGGTGGTCATGCCCACCCGGCGACCCATGAGCTTGAGGATGTGGGCGATCATCCGGACCGTGGTGGTCTTGCCGTTCGTGCCCGTGACACCGACGATCGGGATGCGCGCGTTGGAGCCGGCCGGGAACAGCAGGTCGATGACCGGCTTGGCCACGTACTGTGGCTCGCCCTCGGTGGGGTGGGTGTGCATCCGGAACCCGGGCGCCGCATTGACCTCCACGATCGCGCCGCCCTGCTCCCGGATGGGCACCCCGATATCGGGCACGACCATGTCGATGCCCGCGATGTCCAGGCCCACCACCTGCGCCGCGGTCTCTGCGATCTCGACGTTCTCCGGGTGGGTCTCCATCGTGCGGTCGATGGCGGTTCCCCCGGTGGACATGTTGCCGGTGAGCGCGAGCTGGACGCGGGTGCCCGCATCGGGCACCGAATCGAGCGTGAAGCCCTGCTTCGCGATGAGCTCCAGGGCAGCGTCGTCGAGGCGGATGCGGGTGAGCACCTTCTCGTGGCCGAAGCCGCGCCGCACGTCCGCGTTCTCCAGCTCCACGAGCTCGCGCACCGTATGGCTGCCATCCGCGTTGACGCCCGCGGGTACCCGCTCCGCGATGGCCACCATCCGGCCACCGATGATGAGCGCCCGATGGTCCGCGCCATGGACGTAGGTCTCGACCACGACGTCACCGCCCCGGCTCTCGCGGAGCGCGATCGGGAATGCCTTCCGGACGTCATCCTCCGAGCGCAGGTCGAGGCAGACCCCTCGGCCGTGGTTGCCGTCGAGCGGCTTGACCACCACGGGAAAGCCGATCCCACGCGCCGCGGCGACCGCGTCGTCCTCGGTATCCACGGTCTCCGATCGCGGCACCGGCAGGCCGGCCGCCGACAGCAGCTGGTTCGTGAGCGCCTTGTCCGACGCGATGTCGACCGCGATCGCCGATGTCTGGGATGTCATCGTCGCCCGGATGCGCTGCTGGTACTTGCCCTGGCCGAGCTGCACCAGGCTGTGCCGGTCGAGGCGGATCCAGGGGATGTCCCGGGACACCGCCTCGTCGATGATGGCCTGCGTGGAGGGCCCGAACGCGGACCGCTCCGCGATCCGGATGAGTCGCTCCAGGGCAGCCGGCAGGTCGAGGTACGACTCCGGGTCGTCGGGCGCGACGAGGAAGTTGACGAGCGCCACCGCGATCCGCCCGGCCTCGAGCCCGACCTGCTCCTCGCGATACTCGTAGATGACCTCGTAGCGTCCGGTGCTGCCCGAGGAGCGCGTCTTGCCGATGCGCACCTCCGTGCCCGCGAGGCACTGGAGCTCGAGCGCGATGTGCTCCGCGACGTGGCCCATCCAGGTGCCATCGGCGAGCCGGCTGAAGAACCCGCCCCGCCGACCCAGGGAGCAGGCGTGCTCCTCCATCGTGGGCAGCAGCTCGATGAGCGCCTCGTTGAAGCCCGGGATGGTGTTGGACGGGTACTGCTCCAGGACGCCCAGGTCGACCGACATCCGGATGACCGGCTTCTTGACCCACACATTGGGCCCCCGGAGCACCCGCGTCTCGAGCACGCGCAGGGTCGGCGCCAGGGGTGGCAGCGGCTCGGCGGTCGGCTTGGGTTCCGGCATCGGGTCAGCTGGACGCCACGGCATCGGTATCGAGCGCCCGCAGCATCGGCGCTGCGACCCGGACCCGTCGCCGAAGGTCGAATCGGTAGCCCACGGGCAGCGAGTGGAGCACGACGTTGCTGATCATGATGGGTCGGTGCGCGCGGACCTCCCAGGCATCCGTCTCGGAAGCCTGCCCGTCGACGATGGTGACGCTCCGTCGTCCGATGACCTCCATGACCATGTCCGGCGAGACGACCCCGCAGGTGTCCTCGTCGATACCCAGGCCGAGGAGGGCCGGGTTCTGGGCGATGGTGGCAAGGAGTCGCCCGAGCCGGTTGCGCTGCTGGAAGTGCTGGTCGACGATGACCCCGGGCAGGACGCCCAGGCCGGCGGCCATCTGGACCATGCGCTGCTTGGGCGTGCCGCCGCTGGCACCGAATGCGACCATGTGGGTGCTCATCGCGGAGGCGCCCGCGCTCGTGCCGGCGACCACCGAGCCGTGGCGGTGCCGGTCCGCGATCGCCTGCGCGATGGCGGTGCCACCGATGGTCGACGAGAGTCGCAGCTGGTTGCCACCGGTCATGAACACCCCGGTCGAATCGCGCACGATGCGCGCGGCGTGGTCGTCGTTGGCCTGCTCCCGGGTCGTCGCATGGATGGGCGAGACCTGGGCGGCACCGAGCTCCGTGAACACCTTGCGATACATCTCGCCCGCCAGGGGGCCCAGGGAGGAGGCGCTGCTGATGACCGCGATGCGGGCATCAGGACCACCGGCAAGGGCGACGAACCGGGTCAGGATGACGCGCTCGCGGACCTTGTCCTCGGCGCCCCCGATGACCATGATGTGCCCCTCGGCCATAGACTTATACGTCCCGTCGATTGGTCATCTGCGAAGGATACGCGAGCACGGGCCCGGAGAACCCTTACGTTTCGGATGCCCGCGGTCGGCGCGCACGATCCCGGTGCTCCCCTCGGCCAATGGCCGACACCCGCTACTCCATCGCCCCGCCGCTCGATGCCGAGCGCATCATCAGCGACCAGCTGCTCGACCTTGGGGTCGTGGCCCGCACGGGGACCGTGACGCCCGACCAGTGCCGGGCGTGCGGCCGGCTGACCGGTCAATCCATCTTCGAGCACCAGGCGCGGGTCATCCGGAACCGGCTGGTGCAGGCGGGGCTGATGACCGAGGCGGCGCAGCAACAGGAGACGAGATGACCGATGCCGAACGCCTGGCGCGCTTCCGGGAGCTCATGATCGACGTCAGCGTCGCTGAGCTCGAGGTCGACCATCTCGGGCACACCGGCGAGCTCGTCCGAGGGGAGGCCGTAGGGCCGCTGACCCCTGACCAGCGGGCGAACCTGGACTCAGCATTGCAGCGGCGCAACGCTGCCCGTGTGGCGCTCCACGCCATGCTACTGGAAGGCCTCTAACCAGACTCGGCATGCGGCCCGCCTCGCCCGGTCGCGTCGCCCCTGCGCAGGACTACGTAGTACCAGTCCGGTCTGGTCCGGTGCACATTCCCCGAGCCGTGGCGGAGGTCGAGCCAGCAAACTGGGTGCGGGGCTCCCTCCCCACGAGCCTCACCGGCCGGACGAGGCCAGCACCTGCGCACCCTGGCCGAATCCGGTGCGCGCCGTCAACGGTCGACGGGCGCTGGTGCTGGACCCAGGGGATGCTCCGTGGCAGGGTCGCGTCGGCCGTCAAGTATCCCAGAGGCGGCCACCGGCGCGTCGACTCCGGGTGTGCCAAGTGCTCCGTTCTCGCTGGCCGACGATCATCAGCCTGTCGGTGATGCTCATCGGCATCCTCTTGTTCCTCGGGGGCGGGAGGCCGTAGCGGTCGGGTCGTGTCGCACGGCCCCCGAAGCGGCGGTCGATGCCTCCGGACCAGACCCGCCACACCGGCCAGCGCGGCGGGCCTGACGGTAGATGGTTAGACGGGTCGGGGAGCGGCAACCGGAAGGACGGTGCGCTCTACCCGGCCCGACCCCGACGGCCGCAAGAGCGTGCCCACCGTCGGGGCGCAAGTCTGTCCCCGGGTGTCAACCCCTCGGCCGCCTCCAGGATGACTCGGTGACCGACTGGTCCAGCGAGTGCGAGCGGGCACGGTGTACGGTGGGCATGACGCGGTACCCAATCGGCTCGGCTTCGGGGAGCGGGACATGGCGCAGGACACGCCAGCGGACATCAAGTCCATGTCCGAGGCACTCCAGCAGTGGCGCGCGGCGGAGCGGGTGGTTGCGGTCGCGCGCCGGAGCAGGCTGGCAGCCGAGAGTGCAGCCACTGCTGCGGCGCAGGCGGCCGAGGCGGCCATCGCCACCGCGGAGGCGGCCAAGGCCGCGCTGGTGGCCTCGACGATGGCGGAGGCGTCCGCGGCGCGCACGGCATCGGCGGCTCGAGTGGTCATCGAGGCGACCCGGGCCGACCATGCCGACGCTGAATCCGATCTCGCGATGGCCGAGGTCGACGAGGCGGAGGCCCACGAACGCTACCGAGCTGCCGAGTCCGCCGCACAGCGACGATCGGAGGCAGGCGAGCCGAAGCGGTAGCAGGCCGTGATCTCTCAGCGGCCCGCCTCGCCCCTCCGCACCGCGCACTCCCGGGCGAAGGCCAGGACCCCGGCGCTGTCCGAACCGCTGCGTGCCTCCATGTCGATGCCGAGGTCCGCGATGGTCACATGGACCAGGGGCTCGACATCCTCGGCGTTCGCGAAGGTGATGTCGGTGGTCACCGGGCCAAGGTCCTGCCAGCGCGTGTACGCGTAGGTCGTGACCGCCCCGACCTCAGGGTCGGCGGGCACCACCTCCACCGACAGGTGATGCACCCCGAGCTCAGTCGCACACCACAGCTCCAGAGGTGCGGCGATGCGGGTCCCGACATCCTGGAGGATGGCCACCTCCCGCCCGATGTCGCCCATGATGCGCATCGCCACCTCGGCCTGTGCCCGCAGCCCGTTGTCGGTCACGGAGTCCGCGATCATGCCCACCTCGAACCTCCTGTCTGCTCGTCCGGGCGTCCGCTGCCCGTCACGTCGGAGGGTAGCCGGGCGCGGGACAATGCACCTCTGACACGCCGACGGGAGGGGCACGATGGCGAGATGGACGGCCGAGCTCATCCACCGGGTCGAGGATGGCGGCAGCTGGGGGGTCACCCGGGGTGAGGGCGCGACCGCGGAGGCGGCAGCCGCCGAGGCCTGGGGACAGGACTGGTGGGAGCCGGAGGTCCGCTATGTCGTCGAGCTGCACCTGACCGACACGGAGGCCAAAGGGGACGCAGGGCAGGCAGGCGAGTCCGGCTGAGGGCAGCGACCTGCCTTGGCTTGCCAGGTCCACTCTGACCGCCTCGGTTTACGACGTGCGGACACTGATGCGTCCGGTGGCGCTGGACCGCCACCGGACCCCTGAGGTCATCGCGGGATGCGGCCCGCCTCGCCCCTCCGCGCCCGTCCCGGTCTCGGCCGGGTCCCCGAGCTCGGGGGTGTCGGGCGGCGCCGCGGGGTGCGTGTGGGGTGGGCGGCTCTTGCTCGGGGCTTACAGGTCCCCCTACGAGACCCTGATCGGGGCGCGCAAGATGAGGCCACGATGAGCGGGATGTGTCGCCACATCTCGGGGGCCGTTCACTCTAGACCCGAGGACGTGCACGGACGTCCGCTCCCCATCTCGGCGCGTTGAGCCGGGTGGCATGTGCCCTCCGCCCGGCCACGTAGCCGCCGGGTCATCACCGCGCCGGACGGTCGTCGGATTGATGGACCGACTGATGCGGTCCTGGGGCAGGCAGCGGACGACCTCGCCGTCCGCCCAGCGATCGGTGGTCTCGGGGATGGGCCCTGACATCGGTGTCCCACGCGGGCCATGGCCCGTTAGAGGTTCCCACCTCCCTTGCCGGAACGTCCGGCAGGGAGAGGCGACCACGAGCAACTGGTCAGGCGCCTGGCGCGCGGTAATCGGGCCCGAGCTTCACGGCGCTGTCCACCTCTTCGGGGGTGAGCAGGACCACGGTGCGCGCGTTCGTGCCACCGGCCGCTGCCACGGCCAGCATGGCCGCCGCCATGGCGGCGTTGCCGGGCGCATAGTGCCTAAGTCGGCCTCGTCGATGAACCCGAGGCCCAACGCAGGGCTACTGGCGTATCCACATCGACGAGATGGTGTCGTTCCAGGATGGGCCCGGCCTTCCCCCGCTCGAGAAGTCCTTATCACCGCCGTCGTCCGCGCTCAGGCAGGGTCCATGGTAGCCCGCGTTCTGGCAGAGCCTGACCGACGCGGAGCCGGACATCAGAGCGATGCGGACGAACGACGTGCGGTCGTTGAACGAGTCGTCGAACGCCGTACCGCACGTGAATGGGAGGGCCTCCCAGCGTTCGCCGGGAACGTCATCGCAGAAGGACTTGAAGGAGATACTGCGGTCGCCGGCATTGAGGCAGAACTTCCGGCTGTCTCCCCAGCCCCGGTGGTCCTTCACGTCCTCATAGAGGATCACCACCGCGACGTTCGCGATGCCGTCGTTGCACTGGTACCAGGCGCCGACCTGGAAGCCGTTCCCGTCGGTGTACCGGTCCCATTGGTCGGGGTCGCTGGCCGCCGCCGGTCCGGCCAAGGGGAGCATGGCGGCCAGCACGACTGCCGCGAGGACCGCGATGCGCCTCGATGGCTGCCGCACCTTGTCCGTTTTCGGACTGCGCATGGTTGGGACCTTTCTCGGGGCACTGCCGACCCGGGACCACGCGTCCCGACAAGAGGCCAGGGCCTCGGCTGCGGGCCGCCAGAGCGGGGCGGACGACCCGACGTGCGCCTATGAGGCCAGTCTAGCGGCCGACGGCTGGCGCGGTCAGGACGAGGGTCCGGGATCGTCCTGTCTCACGAACACCACCTCGGCTCGGTGCCATGCGTGGCGGCGACCACATGCCTCGCAGTACAGCACGACGCCACTTGCTGGCACCTCTCGCCGGGCATGAGGGACGTCGTCCACCTCGCGGCCGGTGGGGACGAGCCGGTCGGTGAGCGGGCAACGGAATCGGACACGCAATGGTGTCTCCCGGCGAATTTGGCCCCGCCCGAGGGAATCGAAGTCTAGCCGAGCCGCGCCGCCTGGGGCCCCCAACCCTCGAGGTCCGGGGCAGAGCCAGGACAGACCGCCGAGACCCTCGGCAGGGCCCTTCCGCGACCCGCCTCGCCCCTCCGCGCCCGTCCCGATCTGGGCCGGGTCCCCGGACTCCGGGTGGAGGGCGGCTTCGGCGAACCGGCAGTCGGCAACGGCGGGTGGAAGGCCCGCACCCTAGCTCGAGCCTACTTCCCGATTCGTACCCACGGGCCACAGTCCTGCGAGCTGAAACCAGAGTCGGACTGCTTGACGGTCACGATCACCGGACCGGTGCTGGCCACGAAGTCATTCTCGATCGTGTCGTCGCCACTGAATCCGCTAAGCCTCTGCCAATAGCAGCTGCCCTCACTGCGACCCTTGTATGTCCCGGGGCGCACCTCGTCGGGGACGACGAAGGTCCCGTCACCGAACGTGTCCTGGGAGGCGGTCGCCGCACTTGGACCAGGCTCAGGACCCACGGCGATCGTCCTGGAGCCTGGGACGAGGATGTCGTGGACCACGGTCAGGCAGATGGAGAGCTCCAAGTCCGTGGAGGTGTTGGCACGGCACAACTGCTCCAGAACCGCGTCATCGATGGCGGCAGGCGGCGCGGGACTTTGGGCCATCCCCGGCCCGCCGCCCGCGACGATGGCGAGGATCGCTGCGCCCGTGAGCGTGGCAGCGTACTTGGAGCACTTCATGGCCAACCTCGGTGCTCGGCGAGGGTGGACAGACTCCTCGCGCCATCACCACGATACCCACCTCTGTGACTCACCCCGCACGTGGCGCCCGGGGATCAGCGCGGGGTGCCGACCAGCGAGACAGCGTCGATCTCGTTCCATCCAGGCACGCTCGCGTCGATGGTGATCCGGATGCGCTGGGTCGTGATCGTCACCGCATCGAGCGGCGGGCTGAAGACCGTGAGCTCGTCCGGCGAGGGGTCCATCCCCTCCCACAGGACCACCCACCCGTCGGCTCCGTCGTCCCAGGCCTCGACCCGGATCACGCAGCCCGCGCCGCTGCTCTCCCGGATGTCCACCGCGGTGGGCACGAGCGCCCGTTCGTACGTCAGCTCGATCCACTCCTCGCCGCCCTCGGACGCTGCCGGCGCCCAGGCCGTCGGATGGTCACCGTACGAGGTCGTGTCCGGGACGCCGGTCGCCTGGCTCGCGGACCAGTCACCGGAGGAGTACTCGCTGCTGGCGACCGCGCTGGCAGGCCACAGGGTCATCCCGCCCGCGGACCCGCTTGGCGCGGGCGGGGAGCCGGGCGGGATGGCCGCCGAGGGCGATGCCGCAGCGGTGGCGGGCGCGTCGAGCCGGACGCGGAGCCACCGCTCGTGGAGCACGCCGAAGTCCGGCTCATCGGCCAGCGCCAGCAGGCCCACCACGGCATTGCGGACATCCGTCCAGGCCAGCAGCAGGCTAGGGTCGCCCGCTTGGCAGATGACCATCCCCGCCTCAGCGCCGTCGACCGCGCGGTAGGTCCCCTCGAAGGGCCCATCGGCGCACGAGGTACCACCCCCCTCGATGGACACGCCCGCGGTGATGCTGTCGTACGCGGCCGCCATGCTCGCTACATCCCGGAAGCTCGCGTAGATGACGGTGTCGGCGCCAAGACGGCACTGCGCGACTGCGTACTGTCCCTCGAGCGAGGGCGACCCGGGGACGCACGTCTCCATCACGCCCGCCGGGACCTTGTTCATGAGTTCGACGGCGGCGAGCGTGGCATCGAACCCCTCGTCCGGCGAGGGCGATTGCGCGATGGCGCCACTCGGGACGCCCATGAGTGCGAGCAAGGCGATGAAGACCGTGGACCGTCGGACCGGGACCATCGAGCCGCCTCCAAGGGTCCCCGTAGTGTCATCCCCACGTCAAGCCCTCGGAAGCGCGGTGTCGTTGCTCAGCGACTCTGTCAGGCTAACTGCTCAGTGACTTTGTCAGTCTCCATCGATGCGGGAGACGATCACGATAATCAGGCGGGATCGGGTTCGGTCGCTGGTGGCACTTCCTCGCCCCGGCCAGGAGCTCCCCCGCCAGCCCTTCACCCAACGACGCCAGCGCACCCCGCAGCACCTCCTTCGCTGATTCCCCACCCCGATGTCCGGTTCGTCAGCAAGGTCCGCCAGGGCCAGCCAGCGCCCGTCGAACTCGCGCAGCCGGACTTCGATCCAGAAGTCGAGGCCAGGGTGGGTGAGGCGGAGGTGGGTCACCGGCAGATGCTCTCTAGGTGGGAGGCATTACCCGAGAGTGGGCAGGCAACCGCTTTCCATCGGCGCAGCCCGCCAGCTTGGGCCTCTCGTATTCGGCCGTCACGCACCACTTGCCGAACGCGCGGTCGAAGGCGGCGCGCGGCGGACACGGCCCAGTTCGTGTGGATCCTCTCGCCTCGGATGCCGGAGCCACTGCCGCGAACCGGTAGGATGAGCAGCCGCTCGCACCGAGACTGCGCCCGTCATCACGCAGAAGAAGGGGCGACATTGTGGGTCGCCGGGTCGTCGCCGACGTCACCCTCCACCGACGTGTCCGACTGTTCCGCATCGAGTTGGATCGCCGCCTCGCGCCACCGAGCTGCAGTGGCGACCGACATCGCGTAGAACGCCTGTGGAGAGCCGTCGGCAGCCCATTTCTGCGCGAACGGCCAGTTCCGCCGCGCGAACCGGTTCTTCACCACCATCGTGAGGCCAGCGAGTCCGCGATGGGTGCATCACCCGAGCCTCTCACCAACCCGCTGCACGCCAACGACCCTGCCCTCGCGGCGGCCCGAGGCCTTGACCCCCGTTTCGCGGACCTTCCCGACTACGCCGACGTCAGCCGCCAGGTGTCTTCCTCCTTCGACCTCACGCCCATGCTGGCTGGCTCGTGGATCCACGTGCTGCCAACGTTCGATGAGTTCGCGGCACGGTCCGACTTCCTCGGCGATCCTGCCTGGAGCGGACTCGGCCGGATGGTCGAGGTGATGCTCGTGGCTGATTGCCCAACCGAGGTCACGTTCCCGGTTTCCAGGGATCCGTGCGACTGGCGGCACACTTGGATGTATCGCGTCCTGCCGACGGGTGAGGTCGCGCCACTCTTCGACGCGGGTTCCCCCGGCATGCCCCCTCGTTGAGACCGCTCCCTCCGACGACCCGAATCGGGCGATGCACCTCCAGGCGTCGGCGCCAGCGAGCTGTGTGCCCGGCCGCTCCAGGTCTTGCTCGCGCGACGCGCTCGTTCCTGGCCTCCGTGGTACTTCTGGGCCATGACTGCAGTACCATCCGGAAGCGCTGCCCGCGTCCCTGGAGTGTCCGCCGGGGGACATGCCGAGCAGTGCGGAGGGAAAGATCGTGCCGTCACCCCTCAGGTTCCTGGCCACCTTGCTCGCCGTGGTCGTCAGCTGTGCCCTCGTCGGGGCGCTGGTCGCGTTGATGGTCGCCGCCGGCAGTCCGGCGTCGGGCAACCGACCACGAAATGGCACCGCCGCGAATGCCGGAGCTTCCGCGACCCCCACGGCCGTCGTACCGTCCCCGACCGGGGTGTCACCGAACTCCACGCCCGTCGCGCAGACGCCGACGGCTGCCAAGCCGACCCACATGCCGACCGCAGCCGCGCCTACCCCGACCGCCGTGGCGCCCACGCCGACCGCCGTGGCGCCCACGCCGACAGCGTTGGCCGTCGCCCCGACACCCAAGCCGACTGATCCGCCGGCCATCGCGGCAATCGCCGCCACCGGGGATGGCTCGGTGACCGTCGGAACCCAGGGCCCACCAGGACCCAAGGGGGATACGGGACCGGTCGGACCCATCGGACCACAAGGAGAGACGGGTCCGGCCGGACCGGCCGGACCGCAGGGCGCGACTGGACCGATCGGCCTGCGCGGCGCCCAGGGCGACACCGGGCCAGCAGGCCCTGCCGGACCGAAGGGTGATACCGGCGCAGTCGGACCCGCGGGGCCGCAGGGCGACACCGGCTTGACCGGGGCTCCGGGCCTCAAGGGCGATACCGGTGCGACCGGTGCGACTGGCGCGACCGGCGCCCAGGGCCCGAAGGGCGACACCGGCTTGACCGGGGCTCCGGGCCTCAAGGGCGACACAGGCGCGACTGGCGCGACCGGCGCCCAGGGTCCGAAGGGCGACCCGGGCGCCACCGGCGCGACCGGCCTCAAGGGCGACACGGGCGCGACCGGTACGACCGGTGCGACCGGCGCCCAGGGTCCGAAGGGCGACCCGGGCGCCACCGGCGCGACCGGTGCCCAGGGCCCGAAGGGCGACACTGGTGCGACAGGCCCGCAGGGCCCTCCAGGAGCCGCCGTCGTCACTGGCAATGCCCTCGCGCTGAGGTCGTTCATCGGTCCCGTTGGTCCGAAGGGTGCTACTGGGCAGCGCGGCCCGATCGGCGCTCGCGGTCCAGTTGGGCCCCAGGGCGCAAAGGGTGCCACCGGCGAACGCGGCCCCATCGGACCTCAGGGCCTGAGAGGAATCCAAGGACTGCGAGGCTTCACCGGCCTCACCGGGGCGACCGGCCGGACCGGGGCGACAGGCCTGACGGGGGCGACAGGCCTGACGGGGGCGACAGGCCTCATCGGGGCGACCGGTCCCGTGGGGCCGCAAGGTCCCAGGGGCGCTGATGGAGCGGGCGGAGCTCGGGGGCCAGCAGGTCCTGCAGGGCCAGCCGGGCCCAAGGGCGACACCGGGGCGGACGGCGCCAGGGGTACGGCTGGGCCAGCCGGCCCAAAGGGCGACACCGGCAACACCGGGCCCAAGGGCGACACCGGGGCGGACGGCGCCAGGGGTACGGCTGGGCCAGCCGGCCCAAAGGGCGATACTGGCGACACCGGGCCCAAGGGCGACACCGGCAACACCGGGCCCAAGGGCGACACCGGCAACACCGGGCCCAAGGGCGACCCCGGGGCGGACGGCGCCAGGGGAGCCAAGGGCGACGACGGTGCGCGTGGTCCGGCCGGCGCAGACGGCGTGAGTGGCTGGGACCGGGTGACCGGTGGCACGGCGACCATCGGGCAGGCGGTCGAGGGCGTCAACGCAAACTGCGTGTCCGGACGGGTCCTTGGAGGCGGCTTCGACACTTCCGGGAGTCCCTCGGACGTCGTCATCCTTCGCAGCAGTCCCCTGGACAACAACACCTGGAGGGTCGAGGCGATCAGCCGCGGGAACAACTTCACGCTTACCGCCTATGCGGTCTGTGCCACCGTCAATTGAGGCACGAGCGGCTGGCAAGCAGCATCCGGGTCAGATGAGGCCCAGCATGGGCACGGCTCCACCGTAACCCGTCGTCATGGGCGGGCCGCGGGCCGTTAGGATGCCTGCGATGCAGATCGCGCCCGGTACGTTCGACTTCCTGCAGGAACGGCGCCGCGTCCTGGCCATCCTGCTCATCAGCCTGGCCGGCACCGCGGTCGTGGTCTTCCTCGTGGCGCGTGGGGAGCTGGCTGGTGCCGACGCGCGTGCCTACTGGGGTGGCGTTCGGGTCTGGCTCGATGGTGGCAGCCCGATCACCCCGCCTGCGCCATACCTGCCGTACGTCTACGCCCCCTGGTCCGTGCCCTTCTTCATGCCCTGGGCGCTGCTGCCCTGGGACGTCGCCTGGTTCGTGTGGCGGGGCGTCAATGTCCTGCTGCTGCTGTGGTCAGCGTCGTGGGCGTACCGGCAGCACCCCCTCGCCACCGCGATCCTGCTGTGCGTCCTCGCGGCACCCATCGCAGCGACCCTGGACACCGGGAATATCACCCTCCTGTGTGCGCTCGGCATCTGGGCCGCGCAATTCGTCGGCCCGCGACTGGGTGGTGGACTCTGGGCCCTCGCGACCGTGCTCAAGTGGTTCCCGGCACCGCTCTGGCTCATCCTGCCGGCACGCGCGCGGCTCTGGGGCCTCATCTGGATGGCGCTGGCAGCCCTCCTGTCGCTCGCGACGTGGCCCCAGACGGTCGCCCAGATCCAGGCCGCCGTCGCGTTCCCTCGACCATTCCGGCTGGACTACCTGCTGCTGCTGTGGGCATGTGTGCCCTGGGTCTGGGCGCGACCCCGATTGCTGGAACCGAACGAATGGCGACCGCTGCTCCGTGAGACGCGCGCGTCCATCCGCCGCGAGTGGGCGGGCATCCGCTCAGCGGACCGCCCGCTCGCCGCCGCGGTGGCTTGGGTCGTCCTTCACACCCGCTCGTCCCTGGGTGTCTCCACGGGGCCGACATCCGCCGGGGCTCCGCTGGACGCCGATGCTGCGCCCGCCGGGGTCTCGCGGGACGCCGATCCGGAACCCACGGCTCCCGCGCCCGGCGGCTGACACCCCGGGCACCACCAGACACGACGCGGCAATGCCCCGGTCACCTCGCTCCGGATGAGGGTGCCGCACCGGCGGCACGGGCGACCGGTCCGGCCGTACACCCAGAGACGGTCACCATCGCGCCGCACGAGCGTGGCGCTGCGCCCATCCGCCCCAGGGACGGCACCCAGAGCGTCGGGCACGGTCGTCCGAGCTGGTCCACCCTGATTGGCCCGGAGCAGTCGAGCGCCCGACCGCACCAGTCGTTCGATGACCCTGTTGTCGACCTGTCCCACTTGCAGGAACGGATCGACACGCTCCAGGAAGCACAGTTCGCTGCGATAGACGTTGCCCAGACCCGCGAGTGCCCGCTGGTCGAGCAGCGCCTCACCCACCGGCATCGCGAAGCGGCCCGGCGCGCGGAGTCGATCAAGGGCGCCCGCGATATCCGGCATCACCGCGAGCAGGTCCGGACCCAGCGCCGCGAGGGCGGGATGGATGGCGAGCGCCCGCGTGTCGAGGAGCTCCACGACGGGCGCATCGAAGCAGACCGCGACCGCATCGGGCACCTCGATGACGCATACGGCACGCGCAGGGCTCCGACGCCAGGGCTCACCCGGTCGGTAGCGGTGCCACGATCCGTTCATCCGCAGGTGCGTGTGGAGGGTGAGTCCGACATCGAAGCCGATGAGCAGATGCTTGCCCTGGGCAACGACTCGGTCGATCCGACTGCCCACCACCCGACCCATGGCCGCGCCGCCGGGCCGCGCACGCGCTGCCCTCACCTGCCGCTCGAGCAGGACCTCCCGGAGCACGGTCGCAGTCCGGAAGAGGGTGTCGCCCTCAGGCACCCGGCCTCCCGGCGACGGTGCGGATGGACATTCCGCGATAGCCGGCCTCGAACCCGGCTGCCTGCAGCGAGGCTCGATGCGGCGAGGCGGCGATCGTCTCGCCGTCGATGCGGGACACCTGGAGCGTGCGCACCCGGCCATCGGTGACGAGGGTGGCGAGGGCCCGCAGGGCGAGCTCGGCAGTGGCCGCGTCGGCGAACGCTGGCAGTGTTCGGATGGCCCGGCCGCCTCGCTCGAGGTAGACCACCGGGTCACCGTCGACGAGGACCACGTAGGCACCGGCCGCCCGCGGGAACGTGGCCCGGGCACCGTCGTCTCCGGGCGAGGGCCAGGGCAGCGTCACGCCATACGGATTGGCCGGATCGGTGGCCGCGAGCAGCAGCACCTCCCGTTCCCCGAATGTGCCCCCGCCGCTGTCGCCCGGCGCCGAGCGACCGGCACGGAGTCGGTCGAGGGCACCCGGCAACGCGAACTGGGCACCGCCCAGGCCTTCGATGAAGTAGCCCCGCCGGATCCGCCCCCGGTCCTCCATCTCGCGCAGGATAGGGTAGATGGCGGAGAAGCCACCGGGCACCTCCTCCGCGGCGGCCCCGTCCCGGGTGAGGATGCCATTGCGATCGAGCAGCCGGAGCGCGAGCGCGTGGCGCCGCTCCGTGTCCGACGGGGGTGCACCGCCGCCGATGGCCACCGCAGTGCCAACGGCCTCCGACACGAGCGACCAGCGCCCGGCGCCTTCCGGCGGGCCCACGCGGCCGGTTGCGCCCATCCGCGGTCGCGACGCCGGACGGTCACGCCCGGCGCGTGGCCATCGCAGCGCCCGGATGGGCAGGAACGTATCGTTGGTCAGCCGACCCGTCCAGATCAGGTCCCAGAGCGCGTCGAGCAGCTCCCGCTGGCTGGGTGGTCGGGCACCCGTCTCGGCGGCTGCCCGGAGCACTGCCGCGAGGATGTCCCGGTAGAACGACGCACCCCGATCAGTCAGCTGCCGGAGGATGACCGCCGACAGCCTCTCACCGCTCTCCGGCGACGAAGCCGCGGCTCCCTGCGAGGCTCCCAGGAGCGCCAGTCGCTCCGATCGCCACAGGGACACCCGGCCATCGTCGCGACCGAGGGAGCCGGCGCCGACCCAGGCCACCTCGCCCGCGGCAAGGAGCTCATCGAGCATCCGGGCGTTGTATCGCCCGACGCGCGCCGGCAGGATGTCCCGTTCCAGGACGCTGGCGGGCAGCGCCAGGCCCTCCAGCTGGCTGACGACCTCGAGCAGCCGGTCGGCGCCACCCAGCGATGACCCGACGCCCTGCCAGGCCGGCAGGAAGCGCCCGAGGGCCCGGGGCTCGACCGGCTCCACCTCGCGTCGGAGCCTCGCGAGCGATCGGCGGCGCAGCATCCGGAGGACCTCGGGGTCGCACCACTCCCGCTCGACGCCACCTGGCCGGAACTCGCCACGCACGAGCACCCCGGCCGCCATGAGGTGCTCCAGGCCCGTCTCCACGACGCCACCCGGCAGACCCCAGCGGGTCGCCGGTCCGATGGGCAGGAACGGACCATGCCGACGCGCGTACCGTGACAGCAGCCCGCCGAGCGCGTCACGGGTGGCCGCCAGGAATGCCTCCGGGACGCCCCGTGGCGGCACCACGCCGACGCCATCCCGGTATCGCCCGACATCCTCGGTCGCGATCCAGCGCGCCTCCCCAGCGATGCGCACCTCGACCGCACGCCGGTCCGCGGCCAGCGCGCCCAGCCACTCCCCGGCAGCGCGTGCCCGGGTCGTGGCGTCCGTGCCCCGGACACGGTCCGCGACCTCCGCCGTCGACAGGTCCCCCAGGCCGCGCAACAGATCCTGGACCTGGTCCGCGGAGCCTGCGGCCCGCTCCAGCGTCAGTGCCTGGAGCTCCAGCTCCAGCTCTGCGAGCGCATCGGCATCGAGCAGCTCCCGCAGCTCCTCCGCGCCCAGGAGCTCGCGCAGCAGGTCCCGATCGAGCGCCAGCGCCTGCGCCCGACGGTCGACGAGCGGCGCGTCGCCCTCGTACATGTAGGCGGCGATGTAGTCGAACAGCAGGGAGCTCGCGAACGGCGAGGCGCGCGGCGTCTCGACGCTCACGACCCGCACCTCCCGCCGCTCGATGGCCGCCAGCAGCTCCCGCAGCGCGGGCAGGTCGAACACGTCCTGGAGGCACTCCCGGTACGTCTCGAGGATGATGGGGAAGGAGCCGTAGCGGCTGGCCACTGCGAGCAGCTGCGACGATCGCTGGCGCATCTGCCACAGCGGCGTCCGACTGCCCGGTCGTCGCCGGGGCAGCAGCAACGCCCGCGCGGCGTTCTCCCGGAACCGGCTGGCGAACAGCGCCGACGAGCCGACCGCGCCGACGACCAGCTCCTCCACCTCGTCCGAGGCGATGAGCACCGCGGCCTCAGCGGCAGCGGTCGCGTCCCGACCCGAGGCGACCCGGTCGAGCGTCTCGTCGTCGGCGGTCCAGCCGGTCCCCTCCTCTGCGGATGGCAGCCGGACGACGATGCCGTCATCGGACCAGATGGGCTGCACCTCGACGCCCAGCCGCTCCCGGAGGCGGGCCTCGATGGCGAGCGCCCACGGCGCATGGACGCGGGCGCCGAACGGGCTGAGCAGGCAGACGCGCCAATCGCCGAGCTCATCCCGGAATCGCTGGAGGACGATGGTCCGGTCCGTCGGCAGGGTCCCCGTGACGCTCCGCTCCTCGGCGAGGTAGGCGAGCAGGTTGGTCGCGGCCAGCGCATCGAGGTCGTGGTGCTCCCGAAGCGTGGCGACCGCCCGCTCCTGGCCACGCGTCCCCGATGCCGCCAGCTCGCCCATCTCCCGGGTGAAGGCGCCGAGCGCCCGGCCGAGGTCCACCGGCCTGCCGACCCCGTCCCCCTTCCAGAAGGGCACCTTGCCCGGCTCGCCGGGCGCGGGCGACACCAGGACCCGGTCATGACCGATCGACTCGATCCGCCACGCTGACGCGCCGAGCAGGATGACCTCTCCCTCCCGGGCCTCGTAGACCATCTCCTCATCGAGCTCCCCGACCCGCCGCCCGCCGGCACGGGCCGCCCGGGCCCGTGTGCCTGGTCCGTCCCGGTCGGACGCGGTCATGTCGTCATCGGCGAGGTACACCGGGAAGAGGCCGCGCTCCGGGATGGTGCCGCCGGAGATGACCGCGACCGTGCGGGCATCGCCGCGCGACCGGACGGTGCCGGCCGCGCGGTCCCAGATGACTCGTGGCCGCAGCTCCGCGAACTCGTCGCTGGGGTACTGGCCAGCGAGCATGCCCAGGACCGCCTCGAACGACTCCCGGCCGAGCTCCGCGTAGTTCTCGGCACCACGCGCCAGGGCGTACAGCTCATCCGCGGTCCAGGGCCGCTCGACGCACGCGGCCACGATCTGCTGGGCGAGCACGTCGAGCGGGTTGCGCGGCACGACCGTCGGCTCGATGGCGCCCTCGTGCATCAGCCGCGTGACCACGGCGCACTCCAGCAGGTCGCCCCGGTACTTGGGGAAGATGACGCCTTTCGATGGCTCGCCCACCTGGTGCCCGGCGCGGCCGACCCGCTGCAGGCCGCGGGCGACCGAGAGGGGCGACTCGACCTGGATGACCAGGTCCACCGCACCCATGTCGATGCCCAGCTCCAGGGAGCTGGTCGCCACGAGGGCCGGCAGGCGACCCTCCTTGAGCATCTCCTCGATGATCAGGCGCTGCTCACGTGCGAGCGAGCCGTGGTGCGCCCGGACCAGGTCCTCCCCGGCCAGCTCGTTGAGCTTGAGCGCCAGCCGTTCGGCCAGCCGCCGGCTGTTGGCGAACACGATGGTGCTGCGATGTGACCGGATGAGCTCCAGGATCCGGGGATACACCGAGGGCCAGATGCTCGTGCGCTGCTCCCCGGCCGCGGCGGGACCACCGGGCGCCTCCTCGAGCGGGATGGGCTCCCCCAGCCGGCTCATGTCGTCGACGGGCACGACCACCTGCAGCTGGAGCGGCTTGCGCACCCCGGCATCGACGATGGTCACGGGCCGTGCCGCGGCGGGTGCGCCACCATCGCTGGCATCGCGGCCACCCAGGAAGGCCGCGACCGTGCTCAACGGCCGCTGCGTCGCTGACAGGCCGATGCGCTGCGGTGGCCGCCGGGTCAGGGCCGTCAGCCGCTCCATCGAGAGCGCCAGGTGGGCGCCGCGCTTCGTGCCCGCCATGGCGTGGATCTCGTCGATGATGACCCACTCCACCGACCTGAGCGCCTCCCGGGCAGCGGAGGTGAGCAGGAGGTACAGCGACTCCGGGGTCGTGACGAGGATGTCCGGCGGGTGCTTGCCGAACGCCCGCCGTTCGTCGGCCGGCGTGTCCCCCGTCCGGATGCCGACCCGGATGGGCGTCGTCGTGTAACCCCTCCCCTGTGCGGCCAGCGCGATGCCGGCCATCGGCGAGCGGAGGTTGCGGTCCACGTCATGGACGAGCGCCTTGAGCGGCGACACGTACAGCACCCGCAGCCGGTCCAGCGGCTCCACGGGCACCGGATCCCCCATCAGCCGGTCCAGGCACCAGAGGAACGCGGCAAGGGTCTTGCCGCTGCCGGTGGGGGCACAGATGAGGGTGTGCTCACCGGCCGCGATGGCCGGCCAGCCCAGCCCCTGGGCCGCCGTCGGGCCCTCGAACGACGACCGGAACCAGTCGCGCGTCGCAGGGCGGAAGGCGTCGAGCGGATCGGGCGGGGTCGAGGGCATCGCTGCCGCGGATCGTCGGGGCACTGGACGGTCCAGTATATCCGGCCAGGCCGGGTATAGAACGACCGTTCTATCGTGGGCGTCCGGGCCCGTACCGGCTTGGGCGAGCCCTCCCTCTTTGGCTCATCACGCGAGTCAAGGGGCGGCGGAACCTCGACACGCCGACGCCGCGCCCCTGCTCGATGGCCACTTGGCCCGCCTGGTGGGCGATCGGGACGGGACCAGCCTCGACGATGGCACCCGCGCCCCCGGATCGTCGCCGGGGACCCCCGCCAGCTCCGCCCCGTCGGTCGGCTGCCTCGCGGGGTGAGTCACCGACCGGGCGCGGACGGCACCGGGGCACTACCACCGGGCCCGATGCGTTGGTCGCCCGGGTTACCGGACCGTGACGAGCCTCGCTGTCGACCAGGCACCGACGTTCCCCGCGGCATCCCGAGCGCGGACCCGGAACTCGAACCGGGTGCCCTTCGCGGCCGTCAGGGTCAAGGACCGCCTCATGGTCGCGGACCTGATGACCGACCAGGCGCCGCCCGGCTTACGCCGCGCCAGGTCGTAGGAGGCAAGTCCTGCCGTCCGGGCCACGAGCAGCGGGTCGCTGCCGGACCATGCCAGCGAGATCGTCCGGCTGCCGGTCGGGCTCGATGCCTTGGTCAGGGAGGCCCTGGGTGGGGTCCGGTCGGGGCCCTGGATGAAGATCACGGTCCAGATGCTCCGGGCGCCATCGATGGCCACACCGACGCCGGCGTAGTTGTGGTCGCCGCTGAGCACCTGCTCCCGGTGACCCATCGTCGAGTGCATCCATTGGCTCACGGCGGTCGCGGCCGCATCATCGATGGGCGAGGTCATGTTCCAGGCGATGATCTCGCCCGCCTCGGAGTACCCGATCCCCGCATCGTTCAGGTGGTCCCAGGGCCACTTGCCATCGGGGTCGAGGTGGTCGAAGTAGTCCCGTTCGGCCATATCCAGCGAGCGCGCCTGGGCCACCGAGCGGATGCGCCCGTCCATCCGGATATGCCGCAGACCGAAGGCGTCCCGCTCGTGGTTGATGAGCTGCAGGACCAGCGTCTCGGCGGCGCGCAGCTGTGCCGTGGTCGGGCCGTCGGCGGCCCGGGTCGGCATCGGCAGGTTGGTGATGAGCACGAGACCAGCGATGAGCACGGCGACCAGCAGCCGCAGGAGACGAGTGACCGGCGATGAGTGGACCACACGCTGCATGGTCGGCACGCAGCACGCTGGTGCAGCCACCCACAGGTACGGACCGGCACCGGTACGCGTCCGACCTGCTCCACCTGCGACGGTGCCGGACCACACCCAACCCAGTCCGCCACAAGACCGGCGACCCAAGCCTTGGGTGAGCCCGACATGTCGGGACCGCGGATCGCCGATCCGACCCGCCGGATGGGCCGATTGGAGCGATCGGGATCACATCGTGCACGCATGTCCCACCCCGCGCATCAGGTGCGTCGCGAATGGGCTCGTCGTGTCGAACTCACCCACAGGATGGGCCTGCCGCTGGGCGGTCGGGATGGACTCCGGCAGCGGCCGGCTGCTTCACGACATGGCCGAGCGACCACGCATGGCCGCCGATGAGCGTCAGCGGCGGCCGAGCAGCTCCAGCGCCTGGTCGAGCGCCAGTTGCGCCGTATGCGCGTTGCGCTCCCGTGCCCCGGCCGGCTCCGCGGGCGCAGAGTCCGGCCCATCGATGAAGCGTTCCGGCAGCGGCGACTCGTCGTAGCGCTGCGCCTCCCGCGACCAGCGCGAGCGCCAGGCATCCGGCATCGACCCTGGCACCTCGCGGTGTGCCTGCGCCAGCCAGATGAGCGCCCAGGACCGCGGCACGACCCGATACGCCTCGTAGCCGCCACCGCCCGTGGCCAGCCAGCGACCCTCGCACCACTCGTGGGCGATACCGTCGAGGAGGCGTGCGGCCCGCTCGTACGCCGCGGTGGTCACGCGCAGGTGGGCGAGCGGATCGAGCACGTGGCTGTCGCAGCCGTGCTGGCTGACGAGGAATGTCGGCCGGAACGCCGCCGCAAGCCTGGGGATCACCGACTCGACCGCGGCCAGCCAGCTCGTGTCGCCCGAGTACGCCTCGAGCGGGATGTTCACCGCCGAGCCGCGGGCGCCCGGGCCACCGACCTCGTCCAGGTCGCCGGTGCCCGGGAACAGCGACCGGCCCGACTCATGGATCGAGAACGTGAGCACATCGGGGTCGTCCTGGAACAGCTCCTGGGTCCCGTCGCCGTGATGGACGTCGAGATCGAGATACAGGACCCGGTGGCCGGCGTCGCGGGCCACGGCCACCCCCAGGGCGACATCGTTGTAGATGCAGAAGCCCGACGCCCGCGCGGCCATGGCGTGATGGAGACCGCCCCCGGGGTTGAATGCGTGCGTCGTATCGCCCGCGAGGATGCGCTCCGCGGCGCCGATCGAACCGCCCGCGACGAGCGCTGCCGCCTCGTGGACGCCGTGGAACGGCGGGCAGTCACCCGGACCGATGCCCATCGCCGGTGGCTGCCAGGATCGACCGAGAACGACTGGACCTGGCGGATGTAGCGTCGCTCGTGGAGTCGGGCGAGCTGGTCCTCGGTCGCCTCGGTCGGCTCCAGGAACCGTGTGGCACCGACGTCCCGGACCAGCTCGATGCCCGGGCCGAAGCGACGCGGGGTCAGCGGGTGGCTGGGTCCGAAATCGTAGGCCAGGATGCCCTCCGACCAGATGACCGTCGGCTCAGGGTGCGGCGCGGCCGCCGGCTCGGCGACCGGCTCGAGCGGCTTCGGCTCCGCGCTCACGCTCCGGCCTCGGGAACCTCCTCGCGGACCACCTCGACCTCGCCCAGGCCGGCGTCCTGCAGGGCCGGCGCGAACGCATCGGCGTCGCCGACGATGACCACCGACGCCTCGTCGGGGCGGATGTAGCGGTTGGCGGCCGCCAGCACCTGCTCGGCGGTGACCGCCGCGATGGCCGGTCGATACCGGTCGAGCTCGTCGTCCGGCAGGTCATGGGCGACGAGTCCCGCGATGGCTGCCGCGACCTGTCCCGACGTCTCGTAGCGCAGCGGGAAGACGCCCACCAGGTAATCGCGGGCGATGGTCAGCTCCTCCTCCGTCGCGAGGCCATCACGGATACGCTGCAGCTCGCCCAGGGTCTCCACCACCGAGGGCACCGTGAACTCCGTCTGGACCGCCGTGCGCACCGCGAACGGACCCGCACCGACACGCATGTCGAACGTGGAGTGGACGCCGTAGGTGTAGCCCTTCTGCTCCCGCAGCAGCGCGTTCAGCCGGGACCCGAAGAGGCCACCGAGCAGCGCGTTGAGGACGCCGATGGCATGGAAGTCCGGATTCCGCCTGCGCACCCCGACATGGCCGATGCGCAGCTCCGACTGGGGCGATCCGGGTCGGTCGACGACCACGATGCGCCGGCCGCCCGTTGCGGCGGCATCCGCGACACCCCGTGTCGGCCGTGGTGCGCCCGACTCGGCCCAGTGACCCAGGCTGTCCTCGGCCAGGCGCCGCGGGTCGATGCCCGTCAGGTCACCGACCAGGAGCAGGGTCGCCTTCGATGGACGCATGAGCGATGCGTGGCGGGCCACGAGGTCGTCCCGGGCGATGCCCGGCACCGTGGACTCGTCGCCACCCATCGAGCGGCGATAGGCGGCGCCATCGGCGTAGACCGTCTCCGCGAAGGCACGCTCGACACGGCGACGCGGCTCGGCACGCGCCTGGAGCAGGTCGTTGAGACGCTCCTCCCGGAGCCGCTCCACCTCCTCGGACGGGAAGCTGGGCTGGAGCGCGACCTCTGCGAGCAGCGCCAGCGCGGGCGCGATCCGCGACCGGGGCACGTCCACCGAGACCGCGAAGCGTCTCCCAGCCCGCGTCCGCGGACAGCTCCGCGCCCAGCCGCTCGGACGCCTCGATGAGCGACACGGCATCGTGGTTCGCGGTGCCCTCGGTCATGGCCCGTGCGGCCAGCACGGTCGCACCGGCCTGCGCGGCAGGCTCGCCGGTCACACCCGATCCCTCGCCATGGAGCAGCAGGTTGGCGACGAGCAGCGGCCGTCCGGGCAGGTGCGCGGTGAGCAGCGTCAGCCCGTTGTCGAGGCTCGAGCGCGTGAATGGCGGGAACCGGTAGTCGCGTGGCGAGCCCGGGACGGGGCGCTCGTCGAGGTGCGCGAGCGGGTCGGAGGCGTCCGTGGTCGCCGCGGTCATGCTGCGCTCTCCTCGTCCTGCGCCGCGCCATCCGCCGGCACGTACGTGATGACGGCCCGGTTATCGGGCCGGAAGACGGCGGCCGCGGCCGCCTGGATGCCGATCGGCATCGACCGCGAGATATCGACCCAGCTGCTCGTTGATGAGCTCCGGCCGATCGAAGTAGGTCGCGTACTGCGACAGTCGGTCGGCGACCTCCTCCACCCGCCCGATGGCGCCGAGCTCGGCGGACTCGATGAGCGCGTGGGCCCGGGCCAGCTCGTCGTCGCTGACCGGCTCCGTGGCCAGTCGATGGGTCTCCTCGTGCCAGATACGCTCCACGGTCTCCGCGTCGCTCTCGGGGCGGGCCGTCACCCAGCCGGCGAGGATGGCCGAGCCGCCGACCAGTGGCAGCGTGAACGCGGCCACGTCCTGGGCGACCCGCTCCTCGCGCACCAGGCGCTGGTAGAGGCGCGACCCGCGACCACCGGCGAGGATCTGGGTGCCGACCTCGAGGGCATCGAACTCGTGCGTGCCGAACGCCGGCATCCGGTAGCCGAGATGGACCCGCACCAGGGGCACCGCATCCGGCACCGTCTCGCGGATCTCGTGGCCGATGATGGGCGGCAGCGGCGCCGGCCACGATCGACCCAGCGTCGGGTTGGCGGGGATGGGCCCGAACCAGCGCTCCGCGGCCGCGAATGCGGCCTCCTCGTCCACGTCGCCCGCGATCGTCAGCACCGCGTTGTTGGGCGCGTACCAGGCCCGGAAGAAGCTGGTCACGTCGTCCAGGCTGGCCGCATCCAGGTCCGCCATCGAACCGATGGGCGTGTGGTGGTACGGCTGGTCCGCGGGGAACACCGCGGCCATCAGCTTCTCGTAGAACGAGCCGTAGGGCCGGTTGTCGTAGCTCTGGCGCTTCTCGTTCTTGACCACCTCGCGCTGGTTGTCGAGGTTCTCCTGGGACAGCGCATCGAGCAGCGTGGCCATCCGGTCGGCCTCCAGCCACAGGCCGAGGTCGAGCTGGTGCGACGGCAGCGTCTCGAAGTAGTTGGTGCGGTCGAAGAAGGTGGTCGCGTTGTTGACGCCGCCCGCCCCCTGGATGATGGACATGTGCTCTGACTTGGAGACGTGGCGGGATCCCTGGAACATGAAGTGCTCGAACAGGTGGGCGAAGCCGGTCTTGCCCGGGACCTCGTGTCGGGACCCCACGTCATACCAGAGGTTGATGGCCACGACCGGCGCCAGGTGCTCGGGCGCGACGATGACGCGGAGGCCATTGTCCAGCCGGCGCTGGGTGAACCGGACGTTGGGCAGGTCAGGGGCGATATCGGCGGGGATGAGGGACATGCGGGCGATCGTACCAGCGGTCGGCCGCATGTTCCTGCCGACTCAGGTGACCGTGTTCGTGAACGTGATGCGATCGCCCTTGGCGGTGGCGCAGGTTACCTCGAGGACGTCGCCCGAGGCGCTGTCGAAGCCGGTCGTCGGGTACGCGAGGTGTCCGAGCGCGTCCGTCGTGGCGGCGAACAGGAACGCCTGCGTTCCCGTGCGAACGACCCGGATCGCGATCGGGGCGCTCGGCAGGCAGTCTGCCGCCACCGCCCCAGTGACGCTCCATGCCACCCCGAGATCGGGCCAGACCACCTTCGCGTCGCTGGCCAGGTCGGAGCGGATGATGTTGCCGAACCCGATGTTCACGGCCGACCCGTTCCTCCGGAACGTCCCGTCCGGCCGCGCACAACCGCCCGCCGTCGCGAACGAGCGACTGGCACGTAGCCGTCCGGCGGCGCTCTTGAGCGTGACGCTCACGGCGCGGTCGGGCTGGCATTCGATGTGGACCTTGTTGGGTGGCGACAGCTCGAGATAGGGCACGTGCACCTCGGGCGTGCTGAAGGAATCCCCGTGGCTGTCCGTGTAGGTCAGCGCGAGGCGGTCGGCGCCCTGGAGATCGAGGCGGCTCGTCAGGTCGCGGTGATACCGACCCCGGCTGTCCACCGTTCGGGCCACCGACGAGTACCCAGCACAGCCGGTCAGGCTGCAATCGGAATACTTGATGGTCACGAGCTTCGACGCCGGACCGCGACCGCTGACCACGTCCGTGATCCGGTCCGCGGCGATGGTCAGGACCGGGACGGTGACGCGCCGTGAGCTGTCGCCGTCCGTGATGAGCACCCGGTATCCGGACTTGACCCGATGCGCGAAGCAGAAGGCGTAGGAGCCAACGGAACCCGCGTCCTCCTGCGATCCGAGATAGGTGCCGTTGCTGGTGCGCAGGACGAGCTTGACGAGGTGTCCGGCCGGCTTGGACTCCTGCACGCACGCGTTCCCGATCACCACATTCACCGTGACCGGGGCCGCGGTGGCGGCGACCGGGCTGGCGCCCATGGCGCTGATCAGGAGCGCCATCGTGGCGATGACCGATGCGGATCGGCGTGGCCGGGACATCGTCGTGACCTCCTCGCGTGGCTCACGAGCGAGCCATCAGGCCCGGATGCTATCAGCCGCCTGGACGGGTCTCGCAGGTCGTCAGGCCGGCTCGATGAGCGCGTACCCTTCGATGCTGATGTCGTCGATGACCGCGGCCATCTGGTCGTGATGGCGCCGGAGGACATCGTCAGGGACCGTTCGTGCGCGTCGCGCGTTGCGTTCGAGCAGCACGTCGATGGGCGCGTCGAACACGACCGCGACGGTCGGGCGTCCGAACCGGCGGGCGAGTGCGAGGTATGGCTTCCGGGCGCTGGCCTGCAGGTTGGTGGCGTCGATGACCGTCAGCAGGCCGCGCTTGAGGCGTGCGGCGGCGGCCGCATGGAGCAGCCGGAACGCATCCGCGGATGCCGACTGGTCCCCTGCACGGTCGGCGACCATCTCCCGGAAGGCATCGCTGGACAGCACCGCGGACGACCGGACGTGGGCCGCCGCCCACGTCGACTTCCCCGATGCCGCCGGCCCGATGAGCAGCACCAGCGCGTCAGGCGGGATACGCGGGTCGGCCACATCCGGAGCGTACCCCGGGCGAGGCGGGACGGTGGTCACGTCGCCGTCGGCGCTGCCCTGACGCTCAGGCCGCAGGCACCCGCTCCAGCAACCAGGCATCGAGCGGACGGACGTCCGACACCTGCGCCTGCACCGAGGCGTCGAGCGAGCGAGCGGCGGCGATGGCCGTGTCCATGCTCGTCAGGCACAGGATCCCCTCCGACACCGCCGCCAGCCGGATGGCGGCCGCGTCACGCACCGGTCCCGACCGCGGTGATGGGGTGTTGACGACCAGCGACACCGTGCCCGAGGCGATGACGTCGAGGATGAGCGGCGCGCCCGCCACGCCCGCGGACCCTGCCGCGCCCGCGAGCGGCGTCACGTCCATGACCTCGTAGCCACTGGCCCGGAGCGCGGCGGCCGTGCCCGCCGTCGCCGCGAACCGGTAGCCGACCGCGGCCAGCGATGCCGCGAGCTCCGGCAGCCGGGGCTTGTCACGGTCGGAGATGGACACCAGCACGAGCGCGCCGTCGGGCCCCGGCACCGGTGGCCGGAGGGAGGCCGCCAGGAGCGCCTTGGCCAGCGCCACCCGCTCGTCGGTGTGGATGCCGATGACCTCGCCCGTGGAGCGCATGCCGGGGCCGACGGCCGGATCGACCCCCTTGAGCTTGCTCGTCGAGAACACCGGCGCCTTGACGGCCACGACCGCCGGCTGCGGCCGCAGCCCACCCGACCAGCCCAGCTCCGCCAGCGTCGCACCCAGCGCGACGCGGGTCGCCAGCTCCACCATGGGCACGCCCGTGACCTTGGACAGGAACGGCACGGTGCGGCTCGCGCGCGGGTTGACCTCCAGCAGGTACACGCCGTCGTCGCGGACGATGAACTGGGCGTTGATGAGCCCCTTGACGCCGATGGCCAGGGCGACCCGGGTCATGGCGTCGACGATGAGGCCCTGGTCGGCGCCCGACAGGCGCTGCGGCGGGAAGACCGCCACCGAGTCGCCGGAGTGGACGCCGGCCCGCTCGACGTGCTCCATGAGCCCCGGGATGAGCACCTCGACGCCGTCGCAGACGGCATCGACGTCGACCTCGAGGCCCTCGAGATAGGCGTCGATGCGCACCGGCCGGTCCTCATCCACCGCCGTCGCGAGCGCCAGCTGGCGCGTCAGGTCCTCGGGTCCGTAGCAGAACTCGATGGCGAGGCCGCCGATGACGAAGCTGGGCCGCACGATGACCGGGTAGCCCACCCGGTCGGCGACCGCGAGGGCCTCCTCGATGCGAGGTCGCCATGCCGCCCTGGGGCTGCGGGATGCCCAGCCGCTCGACGAGGTTCGCGAAGCGCGTCCGCTCCTCGGCGAGGTCGATGGTCTCGAGCGACAGGCCCGGCAGGTCCACGCCCGCCGCCACGAGCGAGGCGGCGAGGTTGAGGGGCGTCTGGCCACCGAACTGGACGAGCGCCGGGCAGCGGCGCCTCCCCCGGCTCGCGTCTCGGCGTGGATGACCTCCAGCACGCTCTCCGCGTCGAGCGGCTCGAAGTAGAGCCGCGACGACGCGTCGAAGTCGGTCGAGACGGTCTCCGGGTTGGAGTTGACCATCACCGCCTCCCAGCCGACCCGCGCGGAGCGCATCGGCGGCCTGCACGGCGCAGTAGTCGAACTCGATGCCCTGGCCGATGCGCACCGGGCCGGAGCCGATGACCAGCGCCGCCGGCCGGGTCGACCGGCGGCGCCTCGGGCGGCGAGCCGGTCGCCGCATAGGTGGCGTAGAAGTAGGGCGTCTCGGCCGCGAACTCCGCGGCACAGGTATCCACCATGGCGAAGCCCGGCCGCAGCCCGATGGCGACGCGTCGCTCGGCGACGGCGCGCTGCGACAGGCCGGTCAGGGTCGCGATGTCCCGGTCGCCGAACGAGGCGCGCTTGGCCGACACGAGCAGGCCGTCGGTGAGGCGCTCCCCTCCTCGGTCATCCGGTGGGCCAGGTCGACGAGGCGCTCCATCTCCGCCAGGAACCACGGCGCGATGCCGGTCACCTGGTGCAGCTCGGCGGCCTGGACACCCCGGCGCAGCAGCGCCAGCAGGCGCCACAGGCGCGAGTCGGATGGCGCCAGGAACTCCTTGAGCAGCCGTGGACGAGAGGCGACGCGCCCGCCCGATGGCAGGCCCGGACAGCGCCGCGCAGGTCAGCGTCCCAGGCCGGATCCTCGGCCAGGAAGCCGGCACCGGCCTGCTCCAGGCCACGCAGCGCCTTGTTGAGCGCCGCGCCGAAGGTGCGGTCGATGGCCATCACCTCGCCGGTCGCCTTCATCTGCGAGCCCAGCGAGCGGTCGGCGCCCGGGAACTTGTCGAACGGGAAGCGCGGCAGCTTGACGACCACGTAGTCGAGCGCCGGCTCGAACGCCGCGACCGTGGTCCGCGTGATGGCGTTGGGGATCTCTGCCGAGCCGCCGACCGATGGCGATCTGGGCCGCCACCCGGGCGATGGGGTAGCCGGTCGCCTTGGAGGCCAGCGCCGACGATCGCGACGACGCGCGGGTTGACCTCGATGACCGCGTAGTCGTTGGAGTCGGGCGAGAGCGCGAACTGGACGTTGCAGCCGCCCTCGACGCCGAGCGCCCGGATGATGGCCAGCGCCGCGGAGCGCAGCCGCTGGTGGACCGGGTCGGGCAGCGTCTGGACCGGCGCCACCACGATCGAGTCGCCGGTGTGGACGCCCAGCGGGTCGACGTTCTCCATGGAGCAGACCGCGATGCAGGTGTCGTCCGCGTCGCGCATGACCTCGTACTCGATCTCCTGCCAGCCCACGAGGCAGCGCTCGACCATGACCTGGCCGATGGGGCTCAGCCGCAGCCCGGCGCGACACGCGCTCCCGGTACGCCTCCTCGGTGTCCACGATGCCGCCGCCCGTGCCGCCGAGCGTGAAGGCGGGCCGGATGACGGCGGGCAGGCCGATGACTCCGCAGCGCGTCGTCGATGCCCGCCTGGCGCGCCGTCGTCCGTGGCCCCCTGGATGATCACCGACGGCGCGTACGGCTGGCCGATGCGGTCGAGCAGGTCCCGGAACCGCTCCCGGTCCTCGGCCATCTCGATGGCCTCGATGGACGTGCCCAGCAGCCGCGTGCCGTAGCGCTCGAGCAGCCCGGCATGGGCGACGTCCACGGCCAGGTTGAGCGCGGTCTGGCCGCCCAGGCCGGCGAGGATGCCCTCCGGGTCGCTCGCGCTCCAGGATGCGCTCCACCGACGCGACGGTGAGCGGCTCGAGATAGACCGCGTCCGCGACCCCGGGGTCGGTCATGATCGTGGCCGGGTTGGAGTTGAGCAGGATGGTCCGGATGCCCTCCTCGCGGAGCGCGCGGCAGGCCTGGGTGCCGGCGTAGTCGAACTCGGCCGCCTGGCCGATGACCACCGGCCCGGAGCCGATGATGAGCACCGAGGCCGGCTTGGGCGGCGGCGTCGTCCGGGGTGCCGCCGCGACCCGGGTCGGCTCGCTCATCCGGCGGCCCCGATGCGGGCCAGGAAGCGGTCGAAGACCTCGACCGCATCGAGCGGCCCGGGCGAACCCTCCGGGTGGTACTGCACGGTCTCGATGGGCAGCGTCGTCGTGGCGCAGCCCCTCGACGCTGCCGTCGTTGAGGTTGCGCTGGCTGACCGCGAAGCCGGAGCCGCGTGGCAGCGAGTCGGCGTCCACCGTGACCTCGTGGTTCTGGGCCGTGACCTGCACCCTTCCGGTGCCCAGGTCCTCCACCGGATGGTTCGCGCCGTGATGCCCGAAGCGCAGGCGGCGCGTCTCGGCGCCCGCGGCGCGGGCCACGATCTGGTGGCCCAGGCAGATGCCCAGGAGCGGCCGGCCATCGGCGATGATCGCCGCGCGCCAGCGCGATCGGGCCGTCCAGCCGCACCGGGTCACCGGGGCCGGGCGACAGCACCACGCCCGGCCACGTCCGGGCGCAGCACATCCGCGGCGGTCGCGGTATGCGGCAGCACCCGGACGCGTGCGCCGCGTCGTCGGAGCGAGCGCACGATGTTCGCCTTGAGCCCGTAGTCGACGACCGTCACGAGCGGCCCCCGGTCGCCCGCCTCGTAGGGCGCGGCCACCGACACCCGGCTGACGAAGTCCTGGTCCTCCCAGCGCGGCAGGGCGCGCGCACGCGCGACGGCGCGCTCCTCGTCCGTCTCGCCGGGCGCCGTGATGATCGCCCGCTGGCAGCCGGTCTCGCGCAGGTGGCGCGCCAGCGCCCGGGTGTCCAGGCCAGCGATCGCCGGCACGCCCTCGGAGCGCAGCAGGTGGACGATCTGGCGGGCCCGGCCGAGCACCGCGGCGGTCGCGTGGCTGACCACCAGACCGCGCAGCCAGGGCCGCTCGGACTGGTCGTCGCCGGCGAACCGGCCGTGATTGCCGATGAGCGGGTAGGTCATCACCACGACCTGTCCGGCGTACGAGGGGTCGGTGCAGACCTCCTGGTACCCGGTCTGGGAGGTGTTGACCACCAGGTCGCCACCCGCTGCGACCGGCGCACCGAACGCAGACGCCGTGGAAGACGGTGCCGTCCTCGAGGGCCAGCAGCGCCGGGCCATGGGCGCCGATGCGTGGGTCCACGACGGCATCCGCGGGTACCGGGGCGCTGAAGCGCACCCGGCACGTCCGGACCTCCGATGAGGGTCATCGGGCAGGCGGACACAGAACGACCACCGGCCGTCTTGCGGTGGTGGTCGTGACAGGACATGCGCAACAGGACCCCTCCTTGCCGGCCTCTCTGGACCGCATCCGGCCTCACGGGACCGGTCATGCAAGAGATGCTGGGTAGCCTAGCACGAGCGACCCGCCAGGGGCCGGTGACGACCCGGCGCGCGGGTGGCGATCAGCGGATGTGCTGCGCCTTGCGCTGGAGCCGGGCCATCCGCCGCCGGACGGCCTTGCGGCGTCGCGGACCGGCCTTCGGGTGGAGCAGCCAGGCGAGGACACCACCGACCGTGGCACCCACGACCAGCACCACCACCCCCAGCGCCAAGGCCGGGCCAAGCGAGCCGTGTCGCTGCGGCAGTCCGAGCAGCCGACGCAGCGCGGAGACCGCGAAGTGTGGCCGCTCGATGCCCAGATGCTGGATATCGATACCGGCGACCACATGGCGCAGGTCACCCAACGTTCCGGGCAGGTCGATGCGATCGAGCTCCCGGCGCAGGTCGGCGGCCGTCGGCAGGTCCCGTTCGGCAAGGTCGTCCCGCAGCGCGGCGAGGCGGGACATGTCCAGCTCCCGCAGGTCGCGCACCACGTCACGCAGCGGATCGGCATCCACGTGCGGCAGCCTCATCACAGTCATCGTCGCGCTCTCCCTTGCCCTAGGTGCGGCCTGGGCCGGCCGGGCATCCCGTCCGCCTCATGGTGACACCGATGCTGCCGACGTACCCGGTGATACCGCCGGGGATGCCGTCACCGGCGGCCGCAGCGCACGCGACGCGTCCGATGGGTCCGTCGACGCGGACGCCTCACGGAACAGCCGACGGACCGTCTCCGCGACCAGGTCCGCCCAGCCCGCGTACTGCTTGCCCGACGGGTGCAGGTCGCGCCCGTCGACCGGGACCGCTACGAGCGATGGATCCTCCTGGACGCGGTCGCTGATGGGCGAGATGTCCACCACGGCGATGCCGCGCGCCTCCGCTTCGGCGCGCAGCAGCTCGTTGAACTCCTTGATCCGGGCGCGTTTCACCTCGGGCTCCCCGAAGATGGCGCCGTCGGGCATGAGCGTGTAGTCGGGTGTCGTGACCACCACGACCCGGTCCGGGTCCACGAGCGTCAGCACGGTGTCGAGGATCTGCGCCATATTGGCGCTGTAGGTGGCCGCGGGTATCGGGAAGATGACATCGTTGACACCCACCTGGACGCTCACGAACTGGGGCTGGAGCTCCATGAGCTGTGGCAGCTGGTCGTCGATGACCTCGCGGCTGGTGCTGCTGCGTCCGGCGAGGTTGGCCACGATGTCCAGGTCCAGGTCCGGTCGCAGGATGCGCGCCAGCTGGTTGGGCCAGCGGTCGGCCTGCTTGACCCCGTCACCGAAGCTGTACGAATCGCCCAGGACGACATAGCGCAGCGCCCCTGGCCCGACGGTCGGCGCGACCGGCCCGACGAGGCCCGTCGGCAATGCCTCGGGCGACCCGGCCGGCCCGCTCGAGGGGATGCCGGCGCAGCCGGCGAGCAGCATCGGAACGAGCATCACGATGGCGAGCGACCGGGGGAACACAGGGGGACGACGCACTGGCGCGAGGATAGCGCGGGTGTCCGGAGAGGCCCCCGCACGGGTGGGTTTGCCCCTGACCGGTATCCTCGACGCCATCGTGCATCCGACGCGACCGGCCGGTCGACGGATCACGACGTACGGCAGGTACGAGACTGGAGGTCCACGTGGCGCGATCGATGTGGCGCGGAGCCATCCAGTTCGGGCTGGTCACCATCCCGGTGCGCCTCTACCTGGCGACCGAGTCGCGCGGCGGACTGTCCTTCAACCTGCTCCACAAGGAGGCCAAGGAGGACGGCAAGGTCGTGCCCTGCCTCCGGCGCATCCAGATGAAGACGTACTGTCCGGAGCACGGCGAGATCCCCCGCTCGGACACGCTGCGGGGCTACGAGTGGAGCAAGGGCCAGTACGTGATCATCGAGGAGTCCGACTTCGAGGCCGTGCCCCTGCGCACCGTGCGCGCCATCGAGATCGACCAGTTCGTGGAGACCACCGCGCAGCGGAGCGCGCCCATCTTCGTCAAGCAGGCCTACTACCTCGAGCCTGAGCCGGTCGGCCGCAAGGCGTTCGGGTTGCTCAAGACCGTGCTCGCGGAGTCGGGCCTCCAGGGCATCTGCAAGATCGTGCTCAAGGACCGCGAGCAGCTGTCGGTGCTCGACCCCTACCAGTCCACGATGCTGCTCTCGACCATCTACTGGCCGGACGAGGTCCGCGACCTGGGCGAGCTGGATATCCCCGTCGAGGAAGCGGAGCCGAAGCCAGCCGAGATCGCGATGGCCAAGCAGCTGGTCGCGGCCATGACCGGTGAGTTCGAGCCCGAGCGCTACCGCGACGAGTATCGCGAGGCGCTGCTCAAGGTCATCGAGGCCAAGGTGGACGGGCAACCCGTGGCGATGCCCGAGCCGATCGCCGAATCGAAGGGCCTCACCGACCTCATGGCTGTCCTCGAGGCGAGCGTCGCGGCCGCCCGCGACTCGCGCAAGGCCGCCCCGGCCGCTGCAGCGAAGGCCGAAGCCGAGGAGCCCATCCCGGTCACGCGCAGCCGTGCCAAGGCCAAGCCGAAGGCGAGCGCCGCAGACGAGGCCGAGACGGCGACGGAGGCGAAGGCCGCCACTCCGCAGCGACGCCGCAAGTCGGCCTGACGTGGCCGGTCCCGTGACCGTCCCGCCCGTCCCGTGACCGCCCGTCCCGTGACCGCCCGGGCCCGGGCAGCACCCGACCAGCTGGCGCTCCCTCTCGACGCCCCGGTCGGCGCGAGGGACGATGTCTGGACGCATCCGTGGTCCGCCCAGATGCTGCCGGGGGTCGGCGATGGCCCATTCGACGATGACGCCTGGTTCTTCGAGCCCTGGTGGCCGGGCATCCCGGCCACCGTCGTCGTCGATGGCACGCATGTCAGCCTTCGGACGGCCCAGCTGGGTGACCCCCTCCCCGCGTTCCCGGAGCTGGCCCTGATGCCCCAGCAGGTGGCAGCGCGGCAGGCGGTCATCGCGGGCACGCTGCTCGTGCTCGATGCGGACGGCCGGCCGGACGCCGAGGCGCTCCGGATGCGCCTGGCGGACCCGGAGGCGCGGCGAGGCAGCGGGGCGTTCATCGCCGCCGACCTGGTGAGCTGGGAGCACGGACCGCTCGTCGGGCACCCCTTCGCGACCCGGCGCGGGCGGTTGCTGGAGGTCGTCGCGGACGGCGACCGCTTCCTCGTCAGCCGGGGTCTCCGGGGCGAGGGCGAGACGCTGGCCGCGGCGGCGGCGGCCATGGGCATCGAGGGCATCTCGGCACGACGCCTCGATGCGACATGGCGGCCGGGCGTTGCCGCGGACGCGTGGCTGCGGCTGCCGGTGGCCCCGGCCGCGGTCGGCCCGGTCCGCCCGCTGCTGGTGCTGCTGCAGCGCCTGCCGCTCGACTGACGGGCTGTCACGTACGGCCCGGGGTGGTCCGGAGCGGTACCGTCGCCGGGCGGGTACCAACGTACGGGGGGACAGGGGACGATCGTGCTGTCAGCATGCGGGATGTCGGGAGAGCGCTGAAGCGGGCGCCGACCCCACGACGGTGCACGCTCACCGCGTCACATGATCGGAGCCGCCACGACCCAGGGTGGTGGATGCCGAAGACCCCTCCGCCGAGGAAGCTCGACGGAGGGGTCGTTCATTTCTCAGGGCGCGTGGCGCGGGTCAGGGAACCGGTGACACCGAGGGCGCGGGGACCTGCGGCAGGTCCGGATAGGTCGGGGTCTGCAGGATGCCGATGCTGTCGAGCGGCCAGAACCGCAGCCAGGCTCGGCCGATGATCTCGCTGGTCTTGACCGGACCGAAGGTCCGGGAGTCGACCGAGTGCTGGCGGTTGTCACCCATGACCCAGACCTCGTCCGGGCCCAGGTCCACCGTGTCGAATCCCGGGTCCTCGGACCGGGTGGCGTCCCCGTCCGGCACATACGGCTCGTCGAGGCGGACCCCGTTGATCCACACCCCGCCGTCCCGGATCTCGACGTGGTCCCCGGGCACCCCGATGACGCGCTTGATGTAGGGCGTCGATGCCTCGTCCTGGTCGGGCGGATGGAGGACGACGACGTCCCCCCGGCTGTAGCTGTCGAAGCGGGGCGTGAGCTTGTCGATGAGCAGGTGCTGCCCGTCCGCGAGGGTCCGGTCCATCGACTGGCCTTCCACCCGGTAGGTCTGGACGATGAACGTCTGGATCACGAAGTAGAGCGCGATCGCGAGACCCACCGTGACGACGATCTCGACGACCCAGCCGACGCCCCGGGAGCGCTGCTGCTGGGGTGGCGGCTGGTCGGTCGGGGGCAGGGGCGCAGGCGGGTAGGGCAGTTGGGGTGTGGTCATCGCGCGTCAGGGTAGTCGAGCGGACGCTCGGCCGTGTCCGGCGGTCGCAGCGGGCGCATCATCGACCGATGAGCACCGAGATGTCCGGTACCGAGCATTGGACGGCGCTCTCGATCGCGACCGTCGCGACCGGGGTCCGTGCCATCGCACGCAGCGTCGCGCGGCCGGTCATCGTGGCGGTCGACGGACGGTCGGGCAGCGGCAAGTCGACGGTGGCATCCGATCTCCGTGCGCGACTCGATGGCGCGCCCGTCATCCACACCGATGATGTCGCGTGGCACCACTCATTCTTCGACTGGTGGCCGTTGATGCGGGAGGCGTTGCTGCTGCCCATCCGGTCCGGCCAGTCGGTCCATTGGCGGCCGCCGAGCTGGGTCGCTCGTGGCCGGGGCGGGTCGATCGACGTGCCCGCGTCCCCCATCGTGATGGTCGAAGGCGTCAGCGCCAGCCGACGGGAGCTCGCGGACCTGCTGGATGCGACGATCTGGGTCGCGGGTGACCTGGTCGAGCAAGAGCGACGGGGTGTCCTGCGTGACGGTGGCGATGCCGCCGCACAGCGGTTCTGGGACGAGTGGCAAGCAGAGGAACGGCCCCTGCTCGCCGCGGACCGACCCTGGGAGCGGGCCGACCTGCTGGTCCTGGGGACCCCGACGGAGCCTGCGCCAGAGGACTGCTGGTGGGCGTGCCGGAGTCCCGGCGGACGTCTCACCTTCGACGCGACGGACCGGCGCTGACCGCGGACCTCGGGCACCCGTGCCCGCGTCGGCGTCTCGTATCCTCCGCGGATGGAGCTCACGGTCACCGGCGAGATCTGGACCTGGCGCGGGCCCGCGCCACACCATTTCGTGACCGTGCCCGTCAGTGGGTCCCGGCGGCTGCGCGCCGTCGCGTCATCGGTGACATATGGCTGGGGCATGATCCCGGTCAGCCTGCGCATCGGGGACACCAGCTGGACGACCGCGCTGTGGCCCAAGGACGGCCAGTACATCGTGCCCCTCAAGCTCTGGGTGCGACGGGCGGAAGGACTCGAGGTGGGTGACACGGTCACCATCCATCTCAGCGTCCAGGTCTGACGAGCCACGCCCGTCACTCACAGGGAGGCCCGGCGTGGTTCCGAGCCCGCCGGGCCTCAGCTCCCCGGACAAGGACGAAGCCGGGGAGACTCCTGGAGGTCGATGATCATCCGAACGTTGCACCGCTGCAACGGGACCAAGGGACCATGCCAGTCCGCCGATTGTCAGGTATTTCTGATCTGTGAGTCAATTCCTGGACGTACTGGGCGCGTCGGTACCCAGGTGAGCCTGTGTCGGCGGCGATGGCACTGGGTGGACGAGCCGGTCTACAGCTCCGCCGCCAGGGGCTGCCGTCCAACGGATGCGCGCGTGACGGCATCGAGCGTCATGATCTCGGCCGCGGTCAGGGAGAACAGGTCGGCGCGACCCGGGGCGTGATCGTCATGCCAGACGAGCCAGCCATCGTCGGTGTGGTGCTGGATGATGGTCAGACCTGCGACGCGCCGATCGTGGGCCTGGTGACCGATGAGCCGCAGCGCGCGCTCGATGGGTCCCGCGACGTGCCCCGAGCCACGCCGCCCGCGTGCGGCCGCCCGTTCAGCTTCGATGTCGTCCGCGGAGAAGGTGCGCTCGAGCGACTTCCAATCGCCGTCGAGTCGGTGGGTCACATCCTGGACGACCCGCGCACGGACGATGAGCCCGGTCGGCACCTCGCGGATGTAGACGGACCGCGCGTGATGCGTGTCCAGGAATGCACCCAGCGAGCGCAGCGAGTCCTCGTAGCCACCGGACCCGTCCAGAAGCACCATATCCGACACACCCATACCCAGAGGTGCGCGTTCCCCACATAGCCTCACTCGCGGGCCCGCGGCGGCGACATGACCCGATGGTCATGGGCGCTGCGGGGCCCCAGCTCGACGTGCGGGTGTCCGCTACAGTGCCGACTGACCAGTGGCGGACCGACTTGGGAACGCGCAAGACGCGGCCGGTCCCCCACTGGCCAACCGCATCAGACCGCACCCCCACACCACCTGCCTACCAGCAGAAGTACGTATGGCCGAAACGGTCCAAACGTGGGCCAGTCGTGGTCCGGGAGCGAAGGGACATCGTCCGGTCAGCGATCATGGGCGTCCGCCCAGGCGACGCGGTCGACGGCACCGCCCAGTGTACCGGCCACGACAGCGCGATGAACGCCCACGGCGCCAAGCGAACGGGACGCCGCAGGTCATCTGACCCGGTGGACCGACCCGACCGCACCTCCGTTTCGTCCGCATACGCAGGAATGCGGAGTGGAGGTCTTGTGAGGTTCCGTGCGAGACTGCGCGGGCCGTGGCGGAGGTCGAGCCGGTTTCTGGGACCTGGGCTCCCTCCCCGCGCGCATCCGTCGGATCGACCGTCAATGACAGGGCGCGCCGTCGGCATCAAGTCAGGGCAGCACCACGTCCATGAATCCCCGGGCGATGCCGGTGCCCGACGAGCTCCCCGCGCAACCGCTCGACCAGTCCTCCGGCTCGAACTCGAATGCAGCGCTGGCGACGGGCGGCTCCCCCGATCGCGCCACCAACAACGGCGTGCGTCCGCCGTCGGGTTCCACGATGGCCGCGGTCACTTGGTACGTCCCGAGTGGGACGTCGAACACGAACACGGTCTCGGCCAGGTCGACGGTGCGTACCACGGTGGAGCCCGTCGAGCCGTCGACGAGCGGCCCGGTGGGCTCGAGCGTCAGATCGATCACCCGGTCGTAGACACCGTCGGCGAAGCTCGGGAACAGGCGGATGGTGCCTCCCCACCACGCGCCGTCCTCGGTGGGTGGCACGAACGCCCCGTCGACCGGGCCGCTCAGCCGCCAGTCGAAGTCGCGGACCGCGCCGACCTTGCCCGAGAACGCCGCATCGTCGCCCCACGTACGCGGAGCCAGCCGCAGGCACCACGACTGGCCGGCGTACTCCACCGGATAGCGGGCATGGGCCGAATAGACGTAGAAGGGCGAGAGGTCCGTCACGAGGTACCGCCCATCCGGGCCGGTGGTGGCGCGGCCGGGCGTGCCATTCACGAGCTCGGTCTCGATCCAGAGCGACGCGCCGGGCAGGGGCCGGCCCGACGTGTCGAAGGTGGTCCCCGACACGGTCTCCGGCACGGACGGATCGCCTCGCCTCCGGGCTCTGGGCACCCGAAACCGCGGCCGCCCCGAACGTCATCGCGAGCACGAGCGCGGCGACATCCCGAGGTCGGCGAAACACGCCGTCGATGATAGTGAGATCCGGCGGGGCTCAGCGCGAGAGCGCTCAGCGGAGCAGTCCCCACCGGGTCGTGGCTGACCCGCTGTCGCGTGCGCGGTGGTGCCCGGCCTGCCAGACTGGAAGTGGCGGTCGGCACCGGTCGGGGCCATCCCTCGCGCGGCAACGGATCGTGGACAGCTGCTCGGTGGACCGGGTGGAAGGCAGCTACGCCGACAGACAAGGCACCGCTGAGCCACGAGACTCGGCTGGAGGATGGACGTGGCCGAGATGCGCACAAAGGTCTACCACGGGCGCCAGGCACAGCAGCGGGACGAAGCGGATGCGGCCGCCCATGGGTGGAGGGTGGTGTCACGGGCGTCGGAGCCCGCGGGCTACCGGGTCACCTTTGAGTTCGGCTCCGGATGGGCGGGCACCCCGACGCCGAGGCGGCGTCGGCGAGGGCTCCGGAAGGCGACGTGGCTGATCGTCTTCTGGAATGTGGGGTTCGTGCTGCTCTGGCTCGCGATCGTGCCGTGGACGCACGCGACGCTCGACGGCGTCGACGACGAGACGCTGACCTTGGTCAGGCAGGCCGCCCTGTCCCTGGGTCTCGCCTTCGTCTGGTTCATCGGCCTGCTGGTGGCCAGCCTCATCTGGTTCATGAGCCGCCCACGGGCGTGACCTGCGGACGCCAGTGCGAGCAGAGGATCGCGACACGATGCCCACGAGCATCCGAGACGCACCCGCCGAGTGTGGGGCGCCGACGTTGGATGGGTCGGGCGGCGGCCGACCGAGCCTGTCGATGGGACCTTCGCCCAGGGGGGTGAGGCCGGGGTATCGGCTGGTCCGCGGTCTCGGGTCCGTGGTCCTCGCCTCGATGCTCGCCGCATGTGCGTTCGGGACGCCGCTGCGGACCGAGCCACCCGGGAGCAGCCTGTCGATGGGTCCGACCGGTCCGACCCAGGTCGCCCACGTCACCAAGATCACCGACGGCGACACTATCCACGTCGACATCGACGGTGATGACTACCGACTCCGGTACATCGGGATGGACACCCCCGAGTCCGTCAAACCGGGGACTTCGGTCGAACCGTACGCCAGGGCTGCGTCCGCCGCGAACGCTGCGCTCGTGGCGGACCGTGACGTCGTGCTCGAGAAGGACGTCTCGGAGACGGACCGCTACGGACGGCTCCTGCGATACGTCTGGCTGAGGGAGGGCGCTGGCTGGACGATGGTCAACGTGGAGCTCGTCCGGATGGGCTACGCGAACGTCCTGACCTACCCGCCCGACGTCAAGTACGCCGCGCAGTTCGTGGACGCGGAGCAGGCCGCACGGGAGGCGGGTCGAGGGCTGTGGGCATCGCCTGGGCCGTCCCCCTCAGATTGAACGGCCCCCGAGATGTGGCGACACTTCTCGGTCATCTCGGCCTCATCTTGCGCGCTCCGACCAGCGCCTCGTAGGGGGTCCTGCCGCGGGTGAGGCGACCGGTGTGGGCACGCTCGTGGTTGTAGAAGGCGAGGTAGCCCGCGAGGTCCCGGCCGAGGCCCGTCAGCTTGGGCACCAGGCTCCGGGCGAAGGCCGGTCGCCAGCATTCCTCGAGGATGGTCCGCTGGACCCGCTCGACCGCACCATTGGTGGCCGGACGACCCGCCCGGATGAACGTCTGCGTGGCACCGAGGTCCCGGATGGTGTGACCGAAGGTCGAGGAGCGGAACTCGATCCGTTGTCCGTGAGCACCCGCTCGAGACGCCAGCCGTGCCTCGCGAGGTCGGCTGCCACCCGCTTCGCCAGCTGGCTCGTCTTCGCCGCCGACGGGTTGAGCGGCGTCGTGTGCAGCTCCGCCCAGACGAAGGAGGAGGCGAGGTCGATGGCGGTGTACTGCCAGACCCTCCCCGTGGTGCCACTCAGGCGCCCCACATGGAAGCAGTCGAAGCCGACCAGCTCGCCCGGGTGGTCGACCTGCACGTGGCGCTCGAGCGGCGGCTCGGTGGGCTCGGGTCCCGGTGGTGCGGCATAGCCCGCGACGAGCGACAACCGGCTGATGCGCCGGGACAGGCCATGGCGCCGGAGCACCCGCCAGACACCATTGGGACTGATGAGGATGCCGCCCCAGCGCTCCTGGGCGAGGCTGGCGCTGATGCGTCGCGGACCGAGCCCCGGCTGGCCGAGCGCGAAGGCGACGACCCGCTGCTCGACGAGCTGGCTCGTCTGGTTGGGCATCCGGGGCGACCGGCGCTCCCGGGGCCGGAGCATCTCGAGGCCACTCCGCAGCACCGGTCCCCGCCAGCGGTAGTAGGTCGAGTGGTGGACCCCGAAGATGCGGCATGCCTCGCGCACGTTGCCCAGCTCCTCGGCCAGCGCGAACAGCCGCAGCCGGAACCGATACAGCACGTCATCATCGACCACGGCGCCGACCCTCCTGCTCATCGCGTAAGACACGACAAGCATGGGGTGACGGCGCCATTGCCTACCCGGCGGATCCGCTCCCTGGTGTCGGGAGAACTCGGGGGCAGTTCACCCTAGATCCGGACCGGCTACATCGCCGTGGCATTCGGGGCGGAGCCCCTCCTCGGGGCCTGTTTCGGGCATCGCACGAGGGGAAGCTGGTGAGCCGGGAAGGACTCGAACCTTCAACCAAGTGATTAAGAGTCACTTGCTCTGCCATTGAGCTACCGGCCCAGTCGCGCATTCTATCGTGCCGGCCCCTCGGGCGTGGCCAGGCGGGAGTCATGCCGCCTGCTACTGCACCGTGGCCATCTGGTCGATCGCCGATTGCAGCGACGCGGCATAGCCCTCGCTGGTGTACGTGGCCCCGGAGATGACGTCGATCTGGGCGCTCTGGGCCTGGAGCGCCATCTGCCGGAGGTAGGGCGCCACGTAGTCGCTGATCTGGGCCGAGTAGTCCCGGTCGTGCGGCAGCTGGAGCGCCTGCACGTCCGTGATCTGGGTCCCATTGACGGTGATCTGGACCTGGATATCGCCGTAGCGCGTCTGGACCACCTGGCCCGCGAGCACCTGGTCGACCGCGACCGGCACGCTCGCGGCCGGGCTTGCGACCGGCGCGCAGGGCACAGCCGACGCGGCGGGCGAACCAGCCGGCGCGAGTGACGCGGTGGGCGAGGTGGCCGGCGACACCGAGGCACACGGCTCGGCCGACGCGGATACCGTTGGGCTCGCGTCAACGACCGCGCTGTCGGTCGGGGTCGCGCCGAGGCCGGGGCTCTGGAAGCCCAGCAGCAGCGCCGTCGTGCCTGCCGACATCACCGCGAGGCCCAGGCCTCGCCGTCGGAGGTCATGGCGCGAGCGCGACCGAGATGCGCCGACCGCTGGGCCACCGGGCACGGCCGAAGTCGAGGCCGAGGCATGGGGGGCGACGGGGCCGAGGAGGGCTTCGCCGGGGATATGGTCGGCAGGATCGGGGTACGGATCGAGTGGCATCGAAGGGTTCTCCGTGGCTGGTGGCGCACCGGGCGCCCGGTCGACCGGCGTCCGCAGGACGACCACGGGAGCAGCCTCCGCCCTGGGTCTGAGAGGCACATGAGACGTGAGAGGCAGGTGAGACGGGGATGGGAGCGCTGGCGCGCCGGCCTGGACCACCACCGTCCCGTACGATGCGAGTGACCGATCCAGCCATTCGCGACCCGCACCCACGAGGCGACACCGACCCATGACCCGGTCCGCTCCCCTGCGCTCCCGCATCCTTGCCGGCGAGACGCTCTTCGGCACCTTCCTCAACCTGGGCTCCGTCCAGGCGGCCGAGGTGTGCGCCCGCGCGGGCCTCGACTGGGTGCTCGTCGACCTGGAGCACGGCGCGGGGACCGAAGCCGACCTGTTGCCCCAGCTGGCCGCCATCGCCGGGGCCGGGTCGGGGGCCACGGCCCTCGTGCGGGTCGAGGAAGGCACCCGCCTGCGCATCGGACGCGCCCTCGACCTGGGCGCGGAGGGCGTCATGGTGCCCCAGGTCAGCAGCGCGGCGGCCGCGGCGGACATCGCGGCCTGGCTGCGCTTCCCCCCGGCCGGCAAGCGCGGCGTGGCGCTGTTCACCCGGGGACTCGCCTACGGCGCCGGTGGCCACGACTCGGTCGATACCCGCAACGCGACGATCGTGGGCATCGTCCAGGTCGAATCCCGCGAGGGTGTCGCGGCGGCCGCGGACATGGCGGCCATCGAGGGCATCGACGTCCTGTTCGTGGGACCTGCTGACCTGTCGCATGCGCTGGGCATCCGGGGGCAGCTCGACCATCCCGACTTCGAGGCGGCCGTCCGCACCGTCGCGGATGCCGCACGACCCATGGCAAGGCTGCGGGCATCATGCTCTGGAAGCCGGAGGAGGCGGCCCGCTACGCCGCCCTCGGCTACACCTTCTTCAGCCTCTCGACCGACGGCGCGCTGCTCAACGCGGCCATCCGGGCGTCGCTTCAGGCAGGTCGGGCGGCGAGCTCGTCGAGGTAGTCCGCGATGCTCGGCACGGCCCGCAGCACCCGCCGGAAGTAGGCGTCGACCTCGGCCAGCGCCGCGGCGCGGGCGGTCGACATGTCCACCGGGTCGAGCCCGGCGGTCGTCGCGTCGCCGCTCCTCGCCCACGGCGATCGCCTCCCGGAACCGCCGCAGCCGCTCGACCATGAGCGCCTCATCCGGACCATCGAGCGCCGCGATGGCGGACATGATGAGCTGGTCCACCTGGGCGAGCAGCAGCTCCCGGTCGAACACCTCGTCCCCGGTCGTGGCCGCGTCCGCGACCGTCTGCAGCAGCGCGGCCAGCTGGTACAGCGCGGTCACCGGCTCGTCGAACAGCTCCCGGAGGTACGCCGCCTCCGGGTAGCGTCCCGACAGCCGGAACACGTTGTACATCCGGCGCGCGGCCTTGCCGTGGTTGGGTGTCACGACGGTGTACTTCCAGACCTCGTGCTCCAGCTGCTCGACATAGTCGTCGACCGCGTCCGCGCCGATGCCCGCCACGAGGCGCGTGAACAGCGGGATGGACTCGGCGTCGAGATAGACCTCCTGGAAGTACGGGTCGAGGAACCCGTCGAGGGGCACGATGGTGCCGTCCGGCGCCTCCCACGTCGGGTCGATGACGTTCGAGGCGTTGGCCAGGATGCCTCGCGTCCGGTCGCCCACGAGCCAGTCGAGCTTCGCCCAGCCGGGCCGGCCGGGTGCGTTCGCCCAGTCGATGCGCCGGACCGAGCCATCCGGGCGGACCAGGCTCCTGGACGCCCGCCACGACCTCCGCCGGATCCCACGAGATCCAGGAGCCTGGCTTCACCTCGGCGCCACGGACCGTGCCCGCCTCGTCGTGGGTGCCCCACTTCGCCTCCCAGAGCCGGTGGCCGGGACCTGCGAGCGTGCGCAGGGCGTGCTCCCGGAGCGTCTCGCCCAGGATGTCGAGGGCCGCCTCGCGGCTGTCGGCGCAGGATGTGGACCCGCTCGAAGAAGTCGCAGTCGGCGGGATAGCGCTGGATCTTGCCCTGCGCCGCGGACCCCGACAGGGCCAGTGCCGTCATCACGGTCGGCGGCCGGTCGGGCAGGCCCACGATGGCGCCACGCGCCGGATGTGGGCGAGGTCCGACGTCGCTGTGGTCGGCCATCGACACCCGGTGGCCGTAGACGCCGCTGTCGACATCGACGGCGATGGGCTCGGCGCTCGCCCGCGGTCATGGCCGCCATCCAGCGCATCGCCTCGTCCCGGTCGAGCTCGATCGCCCATCCGCTGGGCGGACTCGATGATCGAAGCCAGCGCCTCCTCGGGCGTTCGCGACTCGCTGCGCGGTCGCTGCGGCTCACGGCGTGCGGCTCGCGCGCGGCTCACGGGTCGGCTCATGGTGTCCGGCTCACGCCGGCTGGTTGTCGATCTGGGCGCGCTGGAGGCGCCCGGAATAGTCGACATAGACCGACTTCCACTCCGTGAACGTGTCCAGCGCCGCGTGGCCCGCCTCGCGATGGCCGTTGCCGGTCTGGCGCGTGCCGCCGAACGGCAGGTGCGTCTCGGCGCCGATGGTGCCCGCGTTGACGTACACGATGCCCGTGGCCAGGTCGCGCATCGCCCGGAAGGCGACGTTGACGTCGCGGGTGTAGATGCTCGATGAGAGGCCGTAGCGGACCTGGTTGACGACCGTGACGGCGGCGCGTAGTCGGGCACCCGGATGACCGACAGCACGGGCCCGAAGATCTCCTCCTGGCCCAGCCGGCACATCGGGTCGACCCGGTCGAAGATGGTCGGCTGGAAGAAGTGGCCGTGCTCCAGGCCCGGACCGGTCGCGGCGGCCGCCGCCGGTGAGCAGCTGCGCGCCCTCCTCCTGGCCGATGCCCGACGTAGTCCGCGACCTTGGCCAGCGCTGCGGCATTGATGAGCGGACCGACCTGGGTCCGCAGGATCGAGGCCCGAGCCCAGCCGCAGCGCCGCCGCCCGGTCGACGAGCCGCTGGACGAGCGCGTCCGCGACCGACTCCTGGACCACGACCCGGCTGCACGCGGTGCAGCGCTGGCCGGTGGTGCCGAACGCGGACCAGAGGATGCCCTCCACGGCGAGGTCGAGGTCCGCGTCCGCCAGCACCACGATGGCGTTCTTGCCGCCCAGCTCCAGCGACAGCCGCTTGAGCCGCCGCCCGGCCGTCTCCGCGATGCGCCTGCCGGTCGCGCCATTGCCCGTGAAGCTGATGACCGGCACGTCCGGACTCTCCACGAGGGCCATGCCCGCGGTGCTCACCCGGTCCGGTGACCAGGTTGACGACGCCCGGCGGCAGGCCGGCCTCCTCCAGCAGCTCCACGAGGAGCAGGCCGCACAGCCGGGCGTGTCCGACGCGGGCTTGAGGATGACGGTGTTGCCGCTGATGAGCGCCGGCATCATCTTCCAGCACGGGATGGCCATCGGGAAGTTCCAGGGGGTGATGAGCCCCGCCACGCCGATGGGCTCCCGGATGCTCATCGCCCACTTGTCGGGCAGCTCCGAGGGCACCGTGTCCCCGAACAGCCGGCGGCCCTCCCCTGCCATCAGGTACGCGATGTCGATGCCCTCCTGGACATCGCCACGCGCCTCGTCGAGGACCTTGCCCATCTCGAGGGTCATGTGGCGCGCCAGGCGTTCCTTGTGCTGCGCCATGAGCGCACCGAAGGCGTACAGGATCTCGCCGCGCCTGGGGGCCGGCGTACGTCTCCACGCCTCGCTCGCGTCGCCGGCCGCGCGGATGGCATGCGCGACGTCCGACGCGTCGGATGCCGCGTACGTGCCGATGACCCGGCGGTCGTCAGCCGGGTCACGCGACTCGAACACCATCCCCGAGTTCGCCGCATGCCACTCACCGCCGATGCGATTGCCGTGCTGGATCGCCTCGTCGCTCATCGCCCGATCGTAGGTCATCGCGGGCCTGCCGCGCGCACGGGCTCCGCCGAGTCGATGCTCGATCGTCGGGACCCTGCCGAGGTCGGCGTCGACCCTGCGGGCCCGGCCGAGGTCGGCGTCGACCCTGCGGGCCCGGCCGAGGTCGGCGTCGACCCTGCGGGCCCGGCCGAGGCCGGCGTCGACTCCTGCGCATGATGGGCCAGGTGTCAGTACATCCCGGTCGGGTGCCACCTGTCGTGGCGAGCAGGATGTGCCAGCTGATCCCGGTCAGCTGCGGTAGTGCCGCTCGGGGCGCGGGACATACTCGATCTCGGCCAGGAGCGGCTGGTCGGTGGGTTCCCGCCGGCGGAGCGCGAAGAAGCGGATGCGCCCGCCGGTGTAGTCGAGCTCGGCACGCACCAGTCGATGCAGCCAGTGCGGATCGACGGGGTACGTCCGGCCGAGGATCGAGACGCTGCCGAGCTCGCTGGTGCGGCGCAGGTAGACGACCGTCCCGGTGGTGGGGATCCCCAGCGCCGGAAGCGGCAGGGTATCGGGGAGCGGTCGTCGTGCCGGGGCCGCCTCGATCCGGCCCGCCCTCCGGCGCCGGTGCTCGGCCACATAGGCCGTCGACCGCCCGGCCAGCTCGGTCACCGAGGTCACGCGGTAGCGGTTCCACACCTGGGTCTGCCAGCGTCCATTGAAGCTCTCGATGGCGGCCTGGATGCCGTGCTCGCTGACCGGCACGAACACCGGCACCACACCGAGGGTGAGGCAGCGGCGGATGACCGGCCCGGGGTGGTCCCGGTACGCGTAGCTGCCATGGAAGCGCGGGTCGTTGTCGTGGGCGTAGCCAGGCAGTCCGACCCGGGACCAGTGCTCCAGCAGCGCCTCGACCACGAGCGGACCCGTCCACGGCACCGCGCGCGGCCACGCGGCGGTGAGCCCACCATGCAGCGACACGCCGGTGAACACATCCACGAGTGGGCCGTCCGCGATCTTGAGCGACTCGACGAAATCGAAGCTGTCCAGCTCTGCATGGCGCTGTGCCACCGGGGGGAGGTACCAGCCGGGTGGTGGGGCTGGCCGGCGGATTCGCCGCCGGCCATCGAGCAACCCGCGTCTCTCAAGCACGGCGGCCGATGGTCCGGACCGATGGCGCCTGTCCGTCACCGGCACCGACGTACCGCGTCACCCGACAGCCCCATGCCGCTTCCAGGACGCTCTCGCGCAATCCCACCACCGAAGCGTGACGGTGGCGTCCTCGACCTGCGACCGCACCAGCGGGCTCGGTGCAGCGTCCGCGAGCCGTCGCGCCAGACGTACCTCCGTCGATCCTGCAGCTGGCTGCCCATCCGACCCACAGCTGGACGTGTCCGAGCTCGACCCCCATCTCGGCGCGCGCATCCGCTCGCTTCGCGCTCCGCCACGGGACCACCCGGACCGATCGCCGCGCGGCGCTCCTCAGCCGCAGATCGCGTTTGTCCCGGACCGCCCTCCAGCGGCACTACCGCAGCCTAGCGACCGGGATGCAGCTGGCACCTCCAGCTCGCCACGACAGGTGGCACCCGACCGGGATGTGCTGACACCTGGCCCATGATGTGAAGGCTCAGGCGCCCATCGGCCCCCCCGGCGCGTCAGAGGCCACCGATCGGCCCCCCAGACGGACGACCCTGCGGATGATGCGCAGAACTGGGTGGGACGGGCGGCGGAGATCGACCATGGGCCGGTCGGCGTTGCCATCATGCGCATTCCTGCACGGTGGTCGGCCACCCAACGTGGTCCACGACCCCAGAGCGGCCATGCCGGCGGCGCAGGCGGAGGGGCCGCGCCGGGGAGGCCGCCGGCGCTCGCTCGCGGCTGGCCCGGTATCCTCCACCGGCCGTGACCGACGACCCATCGACGACCCCGAAGCCACGCCTGTCCCGCCGCACCGGCGAGGAGCTGCCGCCGCCGGAGCTGCGGGCGCTTGCTCGCGAGCGCTCCGAAGCGCGACGCGCCCACGACTGGGCGGAAGCCGACCGGTTGCGCGGGATCATCGAGGCGGCAGGCTGGAAGGTCATCGACAAGGGGGCGGAAGGCCGCGTCGTGCGTGCTCATCCCGAGGACCTCGTCGAGGACGACGGCGCGACCCGGTATGGCTGGACCGGGTCCGTGCCCGCGATCGAGGGTGAGCGGTCGGCCGGTGCCATCACCATCGTCGCCCGCGCGACCCCCGACCCCGACGACACGGTCCGGTTGCTGTCGCGGCTGACGGACGCGCCGGCCGGCACGCAGCGGCTCCTCGTCGCGGACGCGGCGGCCGTGCTCCCCAGCGACGTGAACGAGCTGGATGGCCACGGTGAGGTGGAGGTCATCCGCATCGTGGCCGCGGCGACAGCCGGCGTCACGCTCGCCATCGCGCTTCGTCGGGCACGCGGCGGCGTCGTGGTCGTCGGCGAGAGCTGGCCGGCCGAGGCGACCGCGGGGCGGATCCCGGCCCTCACCGCGGTACTCGACGATCCCACGGTCGCGGTGGCCGGCTGGTGGGGGGTGACCTCTCCCGACCTGCGCCACCTCGTGCCCATCGCCCCCGGTGCCGGCGATCCGGTGGCGGTGGCATGGACGGGGTTGGCGTTCCGGACCACGGACGGGCTGGCAAGGGGCCCGGTCGACGAAGCGTTCGGCGACCCCGAGATGCTCGCCACATGGTGGAGCCTGGTACTGCGTGACGAGGGACCGGAAGCGCCGCCGCGACGGGCCATCTCGCTGCTCGATGCGACGAACGGGCGGACGATGCCCGAGCGGCTCGACCGGGTCAGCCGTCGCGACCGATATCGCATCATCGACCGCTTCGGGCAGCGCTACGACCTGCTCACAGACCCCATCGCAGCGGACCGATCACGATCGCTGCAGCGATGAACAGCGCGACCGTGGCGACACCCAGGATGGCCGCCATCCGCGTCGACACCGGCGACCGGCCGCGAACGGCCGCGACGCCGTCCGGGGACGTCCCCGGCGACCAGTAGGACGACAGCGTCGCAGCGCCCCGCGGCACGAGCGTCAGTCCCAGCCAGCAGCCCGCCAGCAACCCGCCGATGTGGGCGGCGTTGTCGATGGATGTGACCGAGAAGCCGATGACCAGGTTGACCGCGATGAGCACGCCGATCTGCATGGTCAGGCCGCGTGCCTGCCGGGTGAGCGCCGGCTTGTGGACGCGGTCCGCGACCAGCAGCACCCCGAACAGGCCGAAGATGGCGCCGCTGGCGCCCACCGATACCTCGGCGTTGGAGAAGACATAGCTCGCCGCGGACCCTGCCGCGCCGCAGATGAGGTAGATGAGCAGGAAGCGGACGGGCCCGTAGAGGGCTTCCACGGTGGGACCGATGAGGTAGAGGGCATACATGTTGAAGGCGAGGTGGATGACGCCGGCGTGGACCAGCACCACGGACAGCAGCCGCCAGTACTCGCCCGCCGCGACGCCCGTCTTGGTCAGGGCGAGCCAGTCGAACCAGAGTTGCTGCTGGCCCATGAGCAACGAGGAGATGCCGATGGCCACGGTGACCGCGAGGATGGCCCAGGTCATCGACGGCGCCGGCATGCCACCGGCGCGGGATCGATCGAAGTAGCGACCCGCCGCGCGCTCGTTGCCGGTCTCCTTTGCCAGCCAGCCGAGGCGCGAGGCGATCTCGGCGCGTTCGTTGGGCGGGGCTCGTCGCTCCGCCTCGCGATAGCCGCGTGCGGCACCGGTCAGGTCGCCGGAGCGGACGCGGGACGCCGCGAGCTGCTTCCAGGCACGCCACGTGAGCGGGCCCTCGGGCGCCTGCGTGGCGCTGATCCAGCACTGGAGCGCACCCGGCTCGTCATCCATCCGGTAGCGGCACTCCGCGAGACCCAGCAGCGCCGCGACGTGGAGGTTGGGGTCATTGTTGCCGACGACACGGGCGAAGGTGTTCGCAGCGAGCTGCCAGTCGCCCTGTTCCGCGAGCGTCTGGGCACGCTGCAGCAGACCCACGGCGACGGCAGGGTCCAGGGGTCCTGCGCGCCCGGGGTCGGATGACGGCGTTGGCGGGTAGCCGGTCCGGTCGGGCACGGCGGGTTGGGACATGTCGGGCGAGTCTAGCGGGAGCGGCGCATGACCCCCGAGAGCAGCACCAGCCAGGGCGGCCCTGGCGCATGCGTACCGAGATGCTCGGCGAGCTGGTCCGCGATGACGGCCAGGCGTCGGGCGTCATGTCCGGACTCGTGGTCCCGATGGACGTTGGAGCCGAATGCCCGCAGCCGGTCCACGGTGTCGAACAGCAGGCAGGTGAGTGCCGGTGAGAGCTGCACCTGCCACGACACGAGCTGCTCCAGCGATCGCATCCTGCGCTCACCGGATACCAGGGTCACCAGGGCGTCGCCCGCCACGCCGTGCTTCCGTCGCTCACGCACGACCACATCCGCGAGCTGCGGCCGATGGCGCAGCGACCAGCTGAGCCGGACCGCGAGCTCCGGCAGGCGCTCGAGCGCGCTCCGCTCGATGACCGCGAGGCCGATGAGCGGCACCAGCCCGACGGCCGAACGACCGGGCACCGCCAGCGTCGCGCCGTTAGGGGCCCGCGCGACATCGCGGTGGACGTCCGCCGACTCGTCCCACATGCCGTTGCCACTGCCGCCGAGGTCGTTCAGGGCGCCGATCATCGCGAGCGACATGTCCAGGAACGTCACCGCGACGTCCTCGTATGTCGGGTCGTCACGCGCGAGCTCGACGGCGAGCGCCAGCATCCAGACGCTGTAGCAGCCCATCCAGGCCGTGCCCGCGACGGAGTCGGATGTCCCATCGAGGCCGATGACGCCGCCCTGGAGGGCGTTCCGGCCGTCGTCGTCGACCCGATCCACCCATCTCGAGTAGTCATCGAGCAGGCTGCGGAAGACCTCCTCGAGGAATGCATGGTCGAGCGCGCCAGCCAAGGTCTCGCCGAGCTCATGGATGCGCAATGCCGCCCACGCATCGATGGGTGGCTCCAGCCGGTTCCCGGGGGCGTCCCGGCGATCATCGAGCGAGGCGCGGAGCCTGGTCTTCGCCGCTTCCGGGTCCGCCACGGAGAGCGCGAGGGCGCTGAACGTCTGGTCCGTATGGGATCCGCTCCCCGTAGGGCCAGTGAGCAGCGTCGCGAGCGCGGCGCGACTGGCCGCACGATCCTGGGCCGTGGCGTCGCGGGGCAGGAGCGTGTCGTGGAAGGCGGCTGCCTCACGCTCCCGCGCGCCGAGCGTCGCCGCCGCGTCCGGTCCCACCGTGGGCCGCGGCTCGGCACTCCGGCAGAGGCGCAGCTGGGTGGTGGCGGTCGACCCCGGGTCCGCCCACAGGTCGAACCTGAGCGTCGCGGACACCTTGCCCATGCCGTCCCCGATGTGGCGCTCGGCCGCGCCATCTGCCGCCGCCAGCCACCAGGTGCCAAGGGGTCGCGTCGCCCGCAGAAGCGCCGCCCCGGCCGACTCGCCCATCCCGACGGCGTCGGCGACTTCTCCGTCGGTGATCGACAGCTTCGCGCTGACGCCCACGACGACGGGCTCCGGACCACCATTCGCCACCACCAGCCGGAGCACGATGTCCTCGGGACCACGCTTCGCGGCCTTGATCCTGAGCTCAACCGACGACGGGTGGGCGGCAGCGGGCCCACCGGCGGGCTCGACCCAGTGGGTCGCTTCGACGAAGCTGAACGTCGGTGTCGCGGACACCAGCTGGACGGGCGCGGGCGCAGGACGGGCATGCGTCGATGCAGTCGTCTCGGGACCGCGCGTCGCGGAGATCTCGAGCCGGACGCCCTGCTCGGTGTCGGCGATGACGAACACCGGTCCGTCGGCGACCGCCCGCCACCGGCGCCAGGGCTGCAGGCCCCGGTCGGCGGCGAGCACCCGGGCGCGTTCCGCCTCGGCGCCCAGGGCGATGTAGGGTCGACCCATCTACGGCTCACCGTCGAGATGCAGCTCCAGCTGCGGTTCGACGGCCGCGGGTCCCGGCCCGGCGACCGGCCGCGACCGCGGTCGGGCGCGTCGTGGCTGGCGAACACCGGGAGCGCACAGCGGCTCCCCCACGATGGCCGCGAGTCGTTCCGCGATGGGCCACCAATCGTGGCCCTCGGTGACCTCGGACGCGTCCATCACCATGAGCCGGTCCGGGTGGAGCAGGTCCGGCAGGGTCCGGTCGAGGATCGCCTCGATATCGTCCCGGAAGACATCATTGGTGGACCGCGTGCCGTCCGCGCGCAGCGCCACGTCTGGCAGCAGCCTGACGACCAGGTCGTACGTGCCGGCCCAGGCGCGCACCAGCGGACCCACCGAGAACCGGTCATCGCCGCCGCAGGCACGCAGGTAGTACGCGTGGTTGTCCATCACGCCACGGTCGGTCACCAGCACCTCCGCCTTGCTCGCGAGCTCCAGCTCCTGCCGGATCTGGGACATGAGCACCCACAGCTGGGCCTCGCCGGTCGCACCCTCGTTGATGCCCAGGGGGTTGTCGCGGACGACCTCGCGACCGAACTCCACCGATCGGCCGGCCCGCTGGATGGTGCCGGCGAAGGCGTGGGCGGCCGTGGTCTTGCGGATCCCGTGCGATCCGATGAACGCGATCTTGGCACTCCGCTTCCAGGTCACCGGGGCAGGGTACTAGCCATATGGTCCGAATGGCTGGAACCGGGTGGTCGGTACCCGCGCCGGGCGTGCCATCGGCCGGTGCGGCGGCTGACCGGCCGGTGCAGCGCCCGGTCGGACGTTGGGACGCGTCGCGTCCGACCGGGCTTGGGCCATGTTGCCGGACGGGCGGCCAGTAGGTCATAACACGGACGTGACAAAACTGGTCCGGAGTCCGACAGCCCTAGGGGTCGATCCCCACGGACCTTGATGACTCGAATGTCCGCGAAGGTCCGGGCAGGCGTGCCTCGGATCACCGGGGCCGCGTCCGTCCCACGGTCCACGACCCACCGGGAGGGTGAGTCCGTCCGTCCTGACCGCCCGGATGCACCTCTGACCCACCCCGTGGGTCGAACGTCACACCCGATGCAAGCGGTGGGTGATCCGGTCCCGTTCGCCCAAAGACCCGTCGAACCCATTCCTGGGATGGGTAGCCGGGCCGCCTGCCAGGCGCTCGGCCGTCGACGACGTATGTGGGGACTCCAGCTAGTGCGCGATCTCCCAGATGTGGCCGGCGGGGTCGGCGAAGCAGGCCGTGCGTATCCCCCAGGGCCGGTCGATGGGCCCGTTGATGAGCCGCACGCCGCGGCGTTGGAGCTCGGCGCAGGTCGCGTCGACGTCGTCCACGTCCAGGGTCAGCTGGAGGCGGGAACCCGCGGACTGGGCGGCGACCACCGCAGGCTCGATGAGCTCCGTGGCAGCCGTGCTCACGAGCAGGTTGATGAGGGTGTTGCCGAACGAGAACACGACCGACTCGGCATCCTCGAAGTGCACCGGCAGGCCGAAGACCTCCTCGTAGAAGCGCTTCGTCGCGGCGAGATCGTCGACGAACAGCGTGATGGCGCTCACGCCACCGGGCCAGCCAGCCAATGCAGCACCTCACTACGTGGTCGCGTACCGCGACGCCGAGGGCGAGTCTATGGGAGCCAGGGCGCAGCAGCGACCCCCGCCCTGGTGGTGCGATGCCTCGCGGCCAGGCAGGCGCCCGGAGCTCAGCGGATATCACCACTTGACGAGTAGTTACTAACCACTTGACGTGATGGTGCAGACTCGTGGTCCGGGCGCGCATCTTGGTGGTTCGGACGCGCCCCTAGGAGGGCTCGTACCATGGCGACCGCAGACCACGTACGTGATTTCCTCTCACCCTTGGAAGACGACCCCGTCGTCGCGTTGCGGGACGCGTTCGTAGAGGCCGGCTCCAAGGACCCAGCCCTCGCCAAGGCCTTACTGGCCATCGGTCAGGAGATGGGGAAGCATTCCCTCAGTCCAAGGGTGGCGAAGGAGGGTCCGCGCATCGGAGGGCTCTCGCCCCAGGTCACGCCGGTCTTCACGGTCGGCTACATGCGAGCGCGCCAGGCACTCCTGTCCGGCCATGGCGTCGGTGACTTCGCTGCTGCGGCCGACAAGGCCTTGAAGGCCATGAAGCGCCTCGAGCCCGACTTTGGGGCGCAGCTCGCATTCGCGGTTGACAACCGCATGGCGAAGAGCCCGACCTTCCGCCGGCGCATCTTCTCCGCAGCCGCCGAAGCCGAAGCGGGCATCGGATTCTCCAAGGAAGCCGACAAACAAGTCATCGCGATGCGCCAGAACACAGGTGGGGGCAGTGGCGATGATTCCTGGTGCACGATCTGCGTGAATGGATCTTGTCGCCCCGGATCCAACGCTGAGTGCTGGCTGGGCATCGTGATCATCATCATCATCGTCGTGACCAAGTAGTCGCCAGACGAGAGCGACCTCAGGCTCCTTGGCGGCCAGGCGGCAGCCCCGGCGTACCGGGGCTGCCGCCATCTGCCGATCGCAGTTTCGTCGATGGGCGGAACCGAAACCTTGACTTCCGGCGATTCGCCCCGCCCTTCCGGGTCGACCCGGTCGAAGCCGGGTCCCCGAGCTCGGGGTGGAGGGTGGCACCGCGGTGTGCGTGTGGCGATGGCGGCGTATAGCGGGCCTACGATGGCCGTGGTGTTCGTCGGCATGCCCTGGGCGGCGAGGTAGTCCGCCAGGAGCCTGGACGAGTCCTGATAGGGTCGGATGGTGGGTGGCGACAGGATCGGTGAGGTCCTGGACCCGCGAGGCGATGTTGTCGCCGATGTCGCCAGCCGATGCGATACTGCCCGAACGCGCCCGTAGCTCAGCGGATAGAGCATCTGACTTCGGATCAGAGGGTCGGGGGTTCGAGTCCCTCCGGGCGCGCCAGCTTTCTGAGCACGAACGAGCGCCATTCCGGGTAGCCGGCGGGTCTCCTTCCCAGACGCATACCACCTCGCGGTCTCACCACCTGGCTCAATAGCAGTCAGGAGACACAGAGAAGGCGCACGAGGCCGTTATCTGGCCATGCACGCCCTGTCCGCAAGCTCCTGGTACATGAGCTGCGCCGGGTAGGTGCCGCCGTGCAGTCGAGGCAGGTGTCGAGCCACTCCTTGGTGATCCGTTTGAGCTGGCCGAACAGGTGCAGCTTGGGCTCCTCGCCAGGGTCGCGCCACTTCGTGTACAGCAGCCGCTGGGTGAGGTTGAACACGAGCGTCGAGGGCCGCAGGTCGCCCAGGTGCTCCAGGTTCAGGTTCACGCTCTCACCGATGATCCCGGAGTTGCGGGTGATCGACGGACCGACGAGGTCCGGGTTCAGCTCCAGGATCGACTCGTCGTTGAAGTCGGCGCTGAGCCGTTCCTTGGGCAGCTCGACGCGGTAGCCCTCGACGCGCGGGAAGCGGATCTCCAGGGCATCCCGTTCCGGGCGGACCGCCTTGACCTGCACGGTCTCGCGCGGCGGTTGGGGCGGGGCGACGACAGGCTTGGCCGTGAAGTCGAAGGGGATGCCGAACACGTCCGCGTACTCGACGTCGAACAGCCCCTCGTCGTTGAGGTCGTACGACTGCCGACGCAGCGCGCGCCCGATCACCTGCTCGCACAGGAGTTGCGTGCCGAAGGCGCGGACGCCCAGGACATGGGTGACCGTGTTCGCGTCCCAGCCCTCGGTGAGCATCGAGACCGAGACCACGCACCGGATGCCGCACCGAGCTGGCCGGGCTTGCCGACGGTGTTCATGACCTCGCGGAGCAGCGCCTCGTCGGTGATGTTGTCGCCCGCCCTGGCGTCACCCGTGCGCTCCACGATCTCCCAGCGGAACCGCTCGATCTCGTCGGCAGCCATGGCCCGGAAGCCCTCATCGAGGGCATCCCGCTTCGAGCTGCTCGCTGTCGATGAGCAGCGTGTTTGGACGGGGCAGCGGGTTGCCGGTCACCTCGTCGAAGTTCCGGAAGAGCGCCAGACGCCCGTTCTCCAGGGTGGTGGTGCCGTCATCGTTGGCGCGATGGAAGCCCGACACGTAGTCGTAGACGAGCTTGGAGATGGAGGTGTTCTGGCACACGATGATGAAGCACGGCGGCACGCTGATGCCGCGCTCCGCCCACAGCTCGTACGTCTTCGCGTAGTGCCCGTACAGGGCCTCCAGTGCCGTCTGGAGGCGGGTGGGCAGCTTCAGTGGGTCCAGCTCCCCGCCCTGGCCGCGTCCCTTCCTGGGCATGTCCTTGCGGATGTTGGCCCACAGGTCCCGGTACATCGGCATCTCGCCACCGGGGATGTTCTCGGCCATCGGGACGCGCGGAAGCTTGACGATGCCGCACTCGATGGCGTCCATGAGCGAGAAGTCGCTCATCGTCCAGGGGAACAGCGTGCCCTCGGCGTATCCCGAGCCGCTGAGGAAGAAGGGCGTCGCCGACAGGTCGAAGACGCGACTGATGCCCAGCTTCCGTTTGACCGCTTCGAGACCGGAGATCCACAGCCGCGCGGCCTCGGCATTCCGCTTGGCCTCCTGCTTCTCCTCGGTGGTCAGGACCGCCTCTTCGCCGCCTTCCGGCTTCTCGCGATAGCAGTGGTGCGCCTCGTCGTTGATGACCAGGATGTTCTTCATGCCCATGAGGTCCGGCATGACCCGCTGGATCATCTGGCCCTCGGCCTCCAGCGGGTCGAGCTCATCACCACCGCGACCGCGAAGCAGCGCCCGCCCTCCGGCCGACAGGTCGATCCGCTCGCGCGGCTTGAGGGCGTGGTAGTTGGTGATGACGATCTTGGCGCGGTTGACTTCGTCCAGCATGGTGGCCCAGGAAGCCGCCGAGGTGCGCTCGGTACACATCGCGCGGCAGGTCCAGCAGGAAGCGAGGACACCCTTCGGTGGCGTGGGCTGCTGGACCGCCGTCGGCGCAGCCATCGCCGGCTCGCCAATCCACTCACCGGCCTGTACCGGTCGTCCCCGCCCGCGACGTTCAGCCCGACGGGGTCGAGCCGGCAAAGCGCGGTGTAGGCTGCGACCCATGGAATTCGGGTTCACGCTCAAGCCCGCGCACAGCATCGAGCGCACCATCGCCCTCACCCAGCAGGCGGAGGCGGCCGGGTTCGCCTACGGCTGGCTGTTCGATGCCCATGTGCCGTTCCGGGAGGTGTATCCCCTGCTCACGCTGATGGCCATCAACACCACGCGCATGCGCCTCGGCACCTGTGTGACGAATCCGGCCACGAGGGAGCCGAGCGTGACAGCGAGCGCGCTCGCGACGCTCGATGAGATCTCGGATGGCCGTATGGACCTCGGAATCGGACGCGGCGACAGCGCGGTCCGGGTGCTCGGCAAGGCACCCACGACGATGCGGACGCTGGAAGAGGCGGTGACGGTCATCCGGGACCTCGTCGAGGGCCGCACGACCGAGTACGAGGGAGCTGACCTCAGGCTGCCCTGGACAGGCAGGTGGAAGTTGCCGGTGTGGATCGCCGGCTACGGCCCGATGGCACTCGCCCTGACCGGCCGCATCGCCGACGGCCTGATCCTGCAGCTGGCCGATCCTGACCTCATCCGCTGGATGGCCGGCACCATGCGCGAGGCAGCCGACAAGGCGGGCCGCGATCCTGCGTCGATCAGGGTCCAGGCCGCGGCACCCGCGCACGTCGGGCCCATCGAGGAGTGCCGTGAGCGTGTGCGCTGGTTCCCGGCACTCGTCGGCAACCACGTCGTCGACCTCGTCAACCGCTACCCGAGCGACCAGCTGCCCGAGTCGCTGACCGGGTATATCCGGGGCCGAGCGAGCGACGACCATCGCCAGCACGCCGAGGTCGGCCCCGTGGACGCAGGGTTCGTCGGGGACGATGTCGTGGACCGCTTCGCGGTCATCGGCCCGCCCGAGGAGCACGTGCGGCGGCTCAGGGAGCTCCACGAGGCCGGTGTCGACCAGTTCAACCTGTACCTCATGAACGGGGACGAGGAGGCGCAGCTGGAGGCCTACGGGGCCACCATCCTCCCTGCGGTCAGGGCAGCCCTCGGCGACGCCTGATCCGGGGGCGTCCGCCCGAGCCCCCTGCACGCCCGCGATCCGCCACACCACCGGTCGCGCTCGTCGACCCGGAGGCGTGCTGGTCAGGCATGAGGGCACGCGCCCCGACCGTCCGAATGTGTCAGCCGGAGTCAGGCACATCCCTCCCAGGTCGGCGTACCCACATCCCGTGCCCGTGGGCGGCCGCGTCCCGCCCGCCTTCCACCAGACAACCAGGTCTTTGCCGACCGGACGGAGGCGCGCGGGCGAACCCAACGACGACCGGACCCCGCAACCAACCCGGGGAACGGTCTGCCATCCGCCCGACGAGCGACTGTACGATCGATAGCCGATAGGCTAGTATCACCCTGCATCGGTTGATCAACGGCGCAGGGACGTCGATGGGTGGAGTGTTCCGCCTGACCCCAAGCCAGCTCCTCGATCGGCCATGCGACCGACCAGACACCGGGTGTTGGGCCGCCCAACAAGATTGGGAGACGACCGCGGATGCTGACGCCGACCCCGTTCCTCACGTCGCAAACCGGGCAGCGGATATGTTCGCGCTCAGCAGCCGCTACGAGCCCTTCGGCATGACCGCCGTGGAGGCGATGGCCTGCGGTACACCGACGGTCATCACCACGGAGGGAGGCCTCTCGAAGATGGTCCGCTGGGGCATCGACGCCATCTATGCCGATCCGTTCGATCCGGCGGCCTTCGGTCATGCGCTCGCGACGGTGCTGCGGTACCAGCCGGTGGCGGAACAGCTGTCCCGGGCCGGCGCCGAACTGGCGCGGGCGCGGTTCACCTGGAACGGTATCGCGCAGCAACTGCTATCGGTCCTCGACGGCACGGTCCTGCCCGCATCAGAGCGGGCCACCCCCGCCAGTCTCGATGTCCCTGAGCTCGGAGGTGCATCGTGGCTCAACGGGTCCTCGTGACCGACCTCGACGGGACCCTACTCGGTGATGATGGAGCGCTCGAACGGTTCGCTGTGTGGGCTCGCCGTGAACGTGCGACGTGGCGGCTGGTCTACGCCACGGGACGCTCTGGCGCATCCGTGCGGAGGGCGGTCGGCACGACGTTGCTGCCGCTTCCGGACGCGATCATCGCGGATGTCGGCACGTCGATCATCGACCCGGATGGTCAGCTGTCGGACTGGCCGATACCGTCCGACTCCTGGGACCCGGACGTCGTCCGCAGGGAGCTTCGTGGCGAGCCCGGTCTCACGTTCCAGGAGCAGGCCTCGCAGGGGCCCTACAAGGTCAGCTTCCACACGTCCCGGCTGCATCACATGGAGCTCGCGCGCATCGCGCGTCGACTACGATCGTGCGGCGTCCGGGCTCGATTGGTGCGGAGCGAGGGACGCAATCTCGACATCATCCCCCGGAGCACGGGTAAGGGTGCCGCCGCCCGTCACCTGCTGTCGCGCTGGGCGATCGATCCGGGTCAGGTGGTCTGTGCCGGCGACTCGGGCAACGACCGCGACCTCCTTCGAGTCGGGGCAGTCGGCATCGTCGTCGCCAACGCTCACCCCGAGCTGCGATTCCTCCGGGGACCGACCATCTACCACGCGGCGTCGGGTCATGCGGACGGGGTGCTGGAGGGTATCGGCAGCCTGGAGGGGTCGCAGCTACCGCGGGTCGCCGGGATCGTTCTCGTGGAATGAGCCCACCGGACATCGCCGCGCCAACGCACGGGCCCGATGGAGACGACCCTCGGAAAGGTCAGCGACCCGGTCCAGTCGCGGATCGTCGGATCGTGGGCCGGGTCCTCCGGGATCCAGCCGAAGAGTAGCTTGCGCCCGTCGGGCGTCACCGTCGTCGCCGGGGCGTAGAAGTCAGGGCCCATCCCGAGCTCCTCGGTGTGTTCGACGACGAACTTATCCCCCGCGACCCTCCCGACGAAAGCTGCCACGTGGGAAGGCCGGATACCCGGCGTGCGGTCGACGACCGAGACCATGAGGACGGCCCCCCCCGAAGCTCAGGAGCTGCGGGCATTCCCAGCAAGGTCCGTCCGCAGCGTCGGACCGAGCTATCTCGTCCGACGAGAGGAATGGGCCCACGTAGTCCCAGGCCCGGAGGTCATGCGAGCGGTACAGGAGCACGGTTCCCCGCTCGTCCGTCGACCCTCCGCCGACCAGCATCGACCATCCGCGGTCGTCCCGGAACACGAACGGGTCGCGGAATGCGTCAACGGCGATCCCCGCGGGCGGCGCCGCGATGCATGGCCCGTTCTCGTCCTTGACCCATCCGGTCAGGTCCTCGTCCCCGATCGCGCGGCAGATCGTCGCTCGCCGCGTCTCGCCGTCGAGCGACACGCCCGTGTAGAACATCGTGGCCGCGGCATCCGCCTCGACGACACAGCCCGACCAGCAGCCGTACGTCGCGGAACACCAACCCGTTGGGATCGTTCATCCAGTTCGCCGGAGGCGTGAGGTGGAAGCGCGGCCGTTCGTCACCCTGCATGGCTCCATGTTGGCGATAACGGCGGAAACGTGAGTCCAGGTGCCCGGCACTGGCCGTGGAAAGGTGCGACAACGGCTGGTGGCGGGCGAGGCCCGCTAGCGCTCGCCGAGTCTGAGGCCGTGACGTTCGGCCAGGATCGGGACCGTCCCGAAGTCGATGTCCAGGTGATGTCGGGCCGCGATGGCAGCGATGGCGTCCCGATCCGGCTCGGGGGTGGCGAGGACCGGCGCCAGGTCCCGGAAGTACTCCTCGAAGCCGGCGGGTGCGATGAGCTCCAACAGCCGGGCGGGCTCGTCCCCGGCATTCCAGAATGCGTGCGGGCACGTCCCAGCAGCCGAGACGAGCCGAGACCACGGAGGGCACACGCCGTCGCATCGTGGAGGCCACCGTCGAGCTCCATCGCACCATCGGCCCTGCGGCGACGCACGTCGCAGAGGTCGCCCGTCGTGCGGGTGTCCAGCGCGTCACGGTCTACAACCACTTCCCCGATGAGTCGACGCTGTTGGGCGCCTGCTCCGCCCACTGGCGCTCCATGCACCCGGCCCCCGACCCCTCGCCCTGGCTCGCGATCGACGCACCGGTCGAGCGGCTGCGGCGTGGATTGCGGGACCTCTACGCCTGGTACCGGGAGACCGAGCCCATGACCGCCAATATCCTGCGGGACGTCGAGATGGTCCCGGCGCTGCGGCCCATCATCGAACGCGGGCTGGGCCGCTACCTCGACGACGTCCGCAGGATCCTGACGGACGCGTACCTCGTCCGGGCCGCCGACGAGCCACGAGTCTCAGCCGCGTCGCGGGTCGCCGTCGACTTCCACGTCTGGCGTCTGCTGGCACCCCTCGGCGACACGGCTGCTGCCGATCTCGCAGCTGGCTTGGTGGAGCTCGCCGCGGGTGAGTCCGTGACACCTGTCGAAGCCCGAGTGCAGGATGACCCGGAGGACGTGTCGTCCCCGGCGTCCTGACCCGACCGGGCCGCGCACGGGCCAGAGACGGCTTGCCGGTCCATCGACGTGGTTGGGAGCCTGCCGTGGCGGAACCGCGTGCCGCAGGTGTCACGGTTCCGCCGGCCATCGAGGCCTCGCCGCTGGTAGCCCTGCAGACCTGGAGGTCGAGCACCGGCCCGATGCTGGCCGCGTTCGACTTCCGCATCCAGTTCCCGACCACCGAGGACGCCGCCGCCTACCTGGATGCGGCGACGTCCATCCTGTCCGAACAGGCGGCCTCGGGACTGACACCTGTGAACGACCCGCGGTCGATCGGCGAGGACCGCCGGCACGATCGCGGTACGGCAGACGCGAGCGGTCAGACGATCGAATTCGAGAACGATCTGTTCCATATCGGGCCGATGGTCGCCAAGGTCTTCGTGGCCGGCGTCGCTCTGCCGGATCGGGCCGCGGTACAGATCGCGCAGTCCGCCCCGAAGGTTCGGCGGAGCCTGGTCGATGGCCCGCGCTGTCATGGTCGGTCCGCCGACGACGTCACCGACCGGGGGCGGCGCCGGCCCGATAATCCTGGAGCGGGAAGGGTGGGACGGTCCGCCCGGCGACGACCTTCGTCATCCCCGGCAAGGCAGCGACCTTGGTGACGAGGTTGCGGGCCACGACGCCCACGCGGCTCGATGGGACGAAGAACGAGCGGAAGATGAGCGCGCCCTTCTGCTCACCGGCGACGAACGCGCTTGAGCTTCTCCTCGTACCGTCGGAACGCCAGCGCGACGTCGCCGCCCGCGGCGTGGAGCTCCCCGGCGAGGACGTAGGCCTCGGTCATCGCGAGACCGGTGCCCTCCCCTGCGAGCAGCGACGGACAGGCTGCGGCATCCCCGACCAGCGTGACATGGCCCTTGGACCAGGTCGGCATCCGGATCTGGCTCACCCGATCGAAATACACCGGACCGTCGTCGAGATGCCCGAGCATCTCGGGGACCTCCCAGCCCATGCCGTCGTAGACCTGGCGCAATGCATCCTTGACCTCGTCGTGCGCTGGCTCGTGGTCCAAGCAGCCCGGCCCGGAAGACCAGCAGGATGATGGTCACCCCGTCGAACCGCTGGATCCGCGCCGCCCATCGGTTCTCGATGGAGTGGGCGACGTACCAGCCCGGGTGGACATGCGGATAGTCCGGAGCGCGGTAGGCGGCCACGTAGGCGTCGAGGAAGTGCTCGAACTGGCTCGACGGGCCCGAACACCAGCTCGCGAGTCGCCGAATGCAGGCCATCCGCCCCCACGATCGCGTCGAACCGTTCGCGTCGGCCGTCCGACAGGACCGCCTCGACGCCGTCGGCGCGCTCCTCGATGCCGACGATGTGCACCCCGAACTCGGCTCGCACATCGCCACAGGCGTCGAAGGCCGCCTGGCAGATGGCGCCGCGAGGGACCGTGATGAAGCGGCCGTTCCACTGCTCCCGGACCTTGCCGGTATCGAGATGGGCGACCTCCTTCCCGTGACGGTCCACGAAGCTGAGCCGCTCCTGCTCGGTCGCCTTCGCGCGGAGGTCGCCGATGATGCCCATCCGTTCCGCCACGTCGTAGCCGAGGCCCCAGAAGTCGACGACATAGCCCTCGGTCCGCAGTCGGTCCTCCTGCTCGAACAGGACTGGTTCGTGGCCGTACTCGCGCAGCCAGTACGCGAGCGTCGGGCCGGCGATCCCGACCCCGTTGATGCCGATCCTCACGTCGGTCCTCCTCCTATCGGATCGCGGATCGATCCCGCGACCTGGAACGGTCCAGCCTCACGCTGCGACCGCCACCGGGCCGTGCGTGTGGGCATAGGCATCGAGCCGCGCGAGCTCGTCCGCGTACAGCGGGCCGAGCATCCGCCCGATCATCAGCCGCAGGAGCGCGCCACTCAGCCCCGGCTCATCGAACACCGTCTCGAAGCGGACCGCGCACCCGTCGCCCGCGGGCGTCACGGTGAACGTGGTGACCACGCCGTCGCCGGTCTCGACCAACCGGCGGCCTGGCTCCGGCTCGGTGATGGTGGCGGACATCCGGCGGGTGCGGCCGCGGCCGAGGTCGACCGTCCAGCTCGCCTCGGTGCCGGCGCCCACGCCGCCCCGGTGGACCTCGAAGGCCGAGAACGCCGGCGGCAGGAACCCGCCCGGTCGATGGTGCTCGCGATAGTCGGCGAGACAGTGGTAGGCGACCTGCGCCGGGACATCCATGCGGCGCTCGGCCGCGAACCTGCTCTTCATTCCTCGTACCACCTGTGGTTCATGTGTCATCCCCCTCGAGCAACCGGACCGACCCATGCGATCCCCATCGACATCGTCCGACGTCCCGACGCCGAGTTCATTGGTCATATGACGTATTATGACCACAGATCGAGTCCATCGATGAGGACCAGAAGCGGTTCATGGAGCCCCTCCAGGGCTCGTCGGGCGACATCCAGACAGCGATGTGGCAGCGGCTTCGCGATCCCGAGCTGTGGCCTGCCGAGCGCCTGTCCCTTCGAGGACTACGCGCGTGCGCTGCACGGCGAGGAGCCGTTCAGCCGGCTGCTACCGGGAGCGTTGATGACTGGATCGAGAGGACGGTCGCCATGAACGCGACGCCGGACGTGCCGCCTGCCTTCGAGGGCGTTCGCGGCGCTCTCGGCAGAAGCGCCAGAGACACCAATGCCTGGGCACGACCGCACGCGCGTCGTGTGATCTCCCCGCGTCCCAAGCGACGCAGGGGACGAGCTGATGTCTGGAGGCGGATGGGCGAGCAGGGTCTCATTTCGCCCAGTGAGGCCCTCCGCTCTGTCACGTCGATGCCTCCGTCCCAAGACTGTCGGAGCGCGGCCGACCTGGCGGCCGAGGGTCCGGTGTCCGGGAGGGAGTACCGCGGCGGACCCTCGGGCCGGCATCATCATAGCCTCTAGGCTAGTATCGAGGGACAGGGTTTCCGGTTCCAGCCCGGGGCGAGCTTCGACCTCGACGGGCAGCCGAACGCGGCGCTGGCCACAATCGAGAGCGGTACCCTGGTCGGGACCGTCTCCTCCGACGTGCTCATCTACTCCGGCGGCGGGACCACGGGGCACACCGCGACCGCCGGCACCCAGACCACGCTCCGCCAGGGTGACTTCTTCGCGGTCCCGGCTGGCGTCACCGGTCACGTGCGCAACGAAACGGACGCCGAGGCGACGATGCTCGTCGCGTCGCTCCCGATCGCGGGCGTCACCCCCGCAGGCTCGCCGGGCGCCTCGTCCGCCCCGTAGGCCAGAGACGGCAGGGTCGACTGTCTTGCAGCGGAAGCACCGGATGAACCCCGGTGGTGCCACGCTGATTGGCAGAGCGTCGTAGCCGAGCCGGGTCGGTGAGCCCCGGGACCTCGTCATCGATCGGCCTGCCATAGCTCCCCTCGACCAGGGGCCGACCAGCGGGCTGAGACTCACCGTCGTCAGCAGGTCGAGTCAATGAGTCGTTTGCTGGACTTCCTGGCGAATGGGAGACTCCTGAGCCTGGTGCAACCTGAGCCCGACAGCTCGTCGCCGATACCGCGGTGGCCGGTCGGCAGGACCGTTCGGCCGGTCCGACTGGGGGGACACAGGGCGCCGACCTCGTCGTTCGATCTGCCATGGCTGCCGGTCACGCGCAAGGACCATCCTGCCGTCCACGCTGTGCCTCCACCTCTGGTCCTGATCTCACGCGGATGCCACGTATGAGGCGAAGGGATCAGTTGTCGTTCCTGCGCGTTCGAGTCCCTCCGGGGCCGTCGATATCCTCTGGCGAGCAGCGTCGAACCAGGGCCGCGCGACACGTCACCGCACCCCTAACATGGCGGCTGACCACGCGGCCCGGCGCCTTCACGGTGGCATCTCATCGCACCCAGAGGGAGACAACGTGGCGAAGCCGTCAAACGAGGAGCTCGTCCGTCGCTACTTCGAGACGCTGGCCGCCCATGACTACGACTCGGCCGGCGCCTTGCGCGACCCGGACTGGTTGCGTGAGTGGCCCCAGTCGGGCGAGCGGGTTCGCGGCACCGCGAACGACCGGGCGATCATGGAGAACTGGCCGGGCGGACGGCCGAGCGGCTTGGCGGTCCGCGTCGTCGGAAGCGAGGACCAATGGATCGCGACACCCTCGAATACGATCCACCGTGTCGTCGGTAGTGGCGACTACTGGTTCGCCGATGGGACGACCCTCTACCCCGATGGCTCGACCTGGTTCCTGTCCGCGTTGATCCAACTCCGGGACGGCAAGGTGTATCGCGAGACCTGGTATTTCGCGCCGCCATTCGATGCGCCAGCGTGGCGGGCCGCGTGGGTGGAGCCGATGGGGTGACCCAAAGGTCATCACCGCCCCACTCGTGACCGACCGTGAGCACATGGACCGTGCCGATACAGGGGGAATGCCCATCGAGCGATCCGCAGGCGAACAAGCAGACCGCGATCGCCTTCTACGAGCTGATGTTCAACGACAACCGGCCGCGAGAGGCACAGGAGCGATACACCGGGGCGGACTACCGGCAGCACAACCCGGGCGTGGGTGACGGCAAGGAAGCATTCATCGACTACTTCGACCGAATGGCTCGCGAGTATCCCGGCAAGCGGGTCGACGTGAAGCGCGCTATCGCCGAGGACGACTACGTGGTCCTCCACTGCTACCAGCACTGGCCGGGCGACCACGACTATGCGGGCATCGACATCTTCCGGTTCGACGACCACGGCAAGGTCGTCGAACACTGGGACGTCCTCCAGGTCCTGCCCGATCCGGCGGATGCGAAGAACGACAACGGGATGTTCTAGCGAGCAGGACCTCGAGCGGCACCAAACACCTCGAGGTACCAGTCGATGACCTTGCGCTGCTGCGGGCGGCCGGGGCCGTCCGGGCCGCCACTTCCTGCCCGAACCTGCGATCGTCTTCGACGCCGGGCCGACGCAGGCCCGACCTAGGCGCCTTACGCCGACTCGGCGGACCGCGCCACGGCAGGATCTGCCGAGGGCCGACCGTGTCCACTGTTGCCCGGCGACCCGTGCGATGCTGCGGTCCGTGACACGTCGTGCAGCCGCCTGGTCCGTCATCGCCGTCGCGCTCGTGATCATGGCCGCGCATCTCGGGGCAGGCACCGCCCGCGGGCAGTCTGCGGATGGATCCGGGCTATCCCTCGAGGTATCGGGATCGCCGGTCCAGGACGACGGCTCCGGCCATGGCCTCACGATCCGTGTGTCACTGACCATGCCGTCGACACTGGTGGTCCGGGTCGACGACTTCGACGGCCGCGCGGTGCGGGTGCTGTTCGAGGGCGGTCGGCAGGCCGGGACCCTGACCCGTAGTTGGCGGGGCCGGGACGCCGCCGGGCGACTCGTCGCTGCGGGACCGTATCGGGTCGAGGCCATCGCGACCCCCGTCGGCGCCGCCCCGGATGCGACGCCGCTCCGCGGCGAGGCATGGGCGACCGTGGCGGATCGGCCCATCTACCCGGTCGATCCGTCGGTCATCACGGTCGTCGTGGATCCGGGCCACGGCGGCGCGTTCGATGGCGCCGTCGGCCCGGACGGTACCCGCGAAGCGGACCTGAACCTCGACACGGGGCTGCGGTTGGCACGCATGCTGGAGGGGGCAGGTGTCACGGTGGTCCTCACCCGGGACGCTGACCGGGTGGCCGACGCGCCGCCCATCGACCGTATCCCGAACGGGATCGTCGATGTCACGGACGACCTCGCGACGCGTGTCGATATCGCGAACTCCGCTCGCGCGGACCTGTTCATCGCCGTGCACGACAACTTCGCCGTCGATCACGCCACTGGTGGTCCATCCACCTATTACTCGGACGCGCGGACCTTCAGCGACCGTTCGGCGCTCCTCGCACGGCTGGTCCAAGCGAACATGGTCACCGGGCTCGCGTCGGCTGCCGGGGGCGGCTGGCGACCGTACGATCATGGCACGCTCACCTACCCCTACTACGTGCTTCGCGACTACGACCCGCCGCGCCTGCTCCGGCCGTCGCGGATGCCGGCAGTGCTCTCGGAGGGCCTGTTCCTGTCGAACCCGCGCGAGCTCCGACTGCTCAAGCTTCCACGTATCCGTCAGGCGATGGCGAACGCTTACTACGAGGCCATCGCCGAGTACCTGTCACGGCGAGGCAGCCAAGTCGGTTACTCACTCGTGTGCGCACCCACGGAGGTCGAGCCGGGTGCAACGTTCGACCTCGACCTCGAGGTCCGCGACCAGGGTTCGACGGACCTGCGCGGCTGGCGGCTCGCGGTCAGCGCGCAGCCCGCGGGCTCGACGGACCTGGGCCGTGGTCGACCGGGAGCCACCATCGGTGGTCGGCGCCTCCCCGCCCTCGAGGGCGGGGAGCGACGGACGTTGCGCGTCCGGGTGACCGCACCGTCAGTGCCAGGCGCATGGGTGCTCCAGGTGGACGCGCTCGATGGGAAGGGGGCCAGGGCCTCTCGCGCCGGAAGCCCGATGCTCGAGATACCGCTGGACGTGCGAGCCCTCCCATCCGGCCTGCTGGTCACGATGCCGACACTCACTCCGAGCGCCAGCCCGCTCGGGATCCCGACCAGGTGCGTCCCGATTCGCTAGTGGATCGAGGCTTGCGGACCGCCCTGGTGACGAGGGATCGGCTCCGGCAGGCCGGCCGTTCCGCGTGACTGGCCTGAAGCTATTCCTGGTGCTCGATGGGCGAACCGCTCATCACTGGCACGAGATGGACCATCTCGCGATGGTTCGGCAGCCGGACGCGGACGTTCTCACCACCACGTGACCGCTGCCCGACCCACCGGGTGACAGCCGCCACGGCGGCCGGTGACCTCGCCCCGCCTCATTCCGACTCGGCATACCACGCCAGTGGGTCGCTTGTCGTTCCTGCGCGTCCGATGCCCTCCGGGCGCGCCAGCGTTGCCAGACGTCCGAGCGTCAGCGCCGAACCTCGAGTTCAGCCCATTCCCCGATCGTCCGGCGGAGAGCACCGAGCGGGATCGACCCCGTCCGGAGGACCTGGTCGTGGAACCCCCGGATGTCGAACCGGTCGCCCAGCCGCGCTTCAGCATCCGCCCGGACCTGGTCGATCGTGATGCGGCCCAGCATGTAGCTGCACGCCTGGCCGGGCATCCCGATGGAGCGGTCGGTCTCGTTGATCGCCTGCCCGACGCTGACGGGGGCGTTGGCGAGCAGGTACGCGATACCCTGGTCGCGAGTCCAGCCCAGCGCGTGGATGCCGGTGTCCACGACGAGCCGGCACGCGCGTATCGAGTCCCCCGCCAGCATGCCGATCCGATCGAGGTCGGTGAGGTACAGCCCCATCTCGTCGGCGAGCCGCTCGGCGTAGAGCCCCCAGCCCTCGTCGTAGGAAGACACCAGGTACTCGCTGAGGATCGCGTGCACGTCAGGCAGCTCCTTCGACAGAGCGACCTGCAGATGGTGCCCGGGAATGCCCTCGTGGAAGGTGAACGCGTCAAGCAGGAAGGTCCCCCACAGCGTCGGATCCGCGATGTTCACGAAGAACTCGCCCTGCTTGGTGCCGTCGGCGGTCGGTGCCGAGTACATGCCAAGGCTTCCGCGCCTGGTCGGATGAGCGGTGCAGGTCGCGCGCGGCAGGTGGCCGAACCAGTCGGGAGCCGCGGCGGTGGCCCTGGCCAGGGCAGCCTCAGCGTCGGCGATCAGCGTCTCCGCGTCGCGGTAGTGGAGGTCAGGATCGTCTCGCAGGCGGCGCATGATCTCGGCGACGTCACGCGTGCCAGCGATCGGCCCCGCGATGTGCCGGTACTCGCCCTCCAGGCGCGCGACCTGCTCGAGCCCGATCCGGTGCACCTCGTCGGGCGTGATGTCCAGGCTCGTCGAAGCCCATAGCTGGCGAGCGTACCGATCGACGCCACCCGGGAGATGGAGCAGCCCGGGCCGGTCGTCCGGCATCGCGGCGGGCAGCGTGTGCTCGATCAGCGTCGCCCGCAGCGCAGCGAGGCCGGCGGCGACGTCCGTGTCCAGGAGTCGGTACAGGGTGGCTGTCCATGCGACGGCGGCAGGCTCGTCCAGCTGCGTCGGAGCCGCCTGTTGCCCGAATGGCCCCGAGGACATCGGCGTCGACAGCAGCTCGTCCACCAGGCCGATCTGCTCCAGCACGATGTGCCGGATCGGGACGTCGCCGACCGGCACGGCTGCTCGGAGTCGTTCGCTCCAGCCATCCACGAACGCGGGGAAAGCTCGCAGCTTCTCGTGATAGCGCGCACCCTGGTCGGCCGTGACGAGCGGGAACCGGGGCAGGAAGGTCTGCATCACCGACAGCAACCCGAAGGCGGGATCCAAGGCGCGGAGATGCGGTCGGATCTCGAGGATCGCGGCGTCGGCGCGCGCGCTGAAGGCGACGGCCTCGACGAGGTTCCGATTCGCCGTGCCCGTCGTCGGGACCGCCTCCGCACGGCTGGCAATGTCGAGCAGGCCGGCCATGTTCGCGTTGATGCCGGCCGCGGACCAGTCGGGCCACCGCTCGAGATTGGCCACGTCGCCGTTCCACAGGGCGGCCTCGAGATCGAACTCCGTCCGGTGCGCCTTGAGCTCGTCCGCGATCTGGCTCGGGAGGTTGGGGGCGTCAGCCATCGACGGAGCATAGCGAGCGGGCCAAGCTGGCTCGCCTTCGTGTTGCCTTGTGCCGCATGCGGATGGCTAGGCGGGCGTCCCGTCCTGCTCGCTTCCCTGGGCGAAATGCTGTCGTTGCCATTCATACACGCCCGGCAGCCAATCATTGCCGAACGTGGCCGATGGGCCGATGCGCGGGTCATCGGGAGCATGCCCGTCTCGCAAGGCTCGCACGTACGCGCGATCGAGTTCGATCCGTGCGCGTACCTGATCGGCTCCACCAACGGACCCGTGACCTGGGATGAGCACGTCGACGTCGTTCGCCACGCTCTCGAGCAGCCGCAGCCCAACGAGGTAGTCCTCGATCGGATCCGCGGCATCCAGGTCAGGGAACGGCATCAGGATGTCCGACAGCATGTCGCCGGCGACCAGAACCCCGCGCTCCTCGATGAGCAGCGCCGCATGGCCCTGGGCATGCGCCGGATGCCCGATGATCCGGACCCTGGGGCCATCCCACGGGATCAGCGCCGCCCCGGCGGGCAGACCGGTGATGAGGCCGAACAGGTCCAGGGGTACCTCCTCGGCGATCTCCGGCGGTACTGCCTCCGCGACCTGGTCCTTCCAGTCCGGTTTGGACAGCAGGTCTCGCATGGCAGCCGCGCAGCGGGCGGTGCCGTAACGGGGCGCGTTGCCGAGCTTGGCGTGCCAGAGCACGTGATCCCAGTCAGGATGCGTCGAGAAGCCTGCCACGACGGGCTGGCCCCACTCCTGAAGGTCGTTCGCGAGGCAGGTCATCTCGTCGTCCGTGATCCCGGGGTCGATGAGCAGCACGCCGGCCCGGCCTTGCACGACAACGGCATTGTTCTGGAGCAGCTCGCTCTGGTGCGTCAGGACGCCCTCCGCGACCTGCCTCAGCACGGGACTCCTTCCGCTCGTCCGGTCATATCGGGCCGACGCCAGCCGGCGCTCCTTGCTGCCCGCTTGGTCATCGCTTCTTCCCACCGACGAAGGGCTTGCCTGCCGCCTGCCGCATCCATGAGGCGGCCAGGCGCTCGTCGAGGTCATCCACGGATGCCAGCTCGACACCCCGTGTGGCCTTGCCCATCCCGACCGGCGTCACCGGCGGTTCCGGCTCGAGCTCCGTGCCGCGGATGAACATCAGTTTCACATGGCCGACGAAGGCGCCCGACGAGAAGCACCATCCCCCTCCGACGCCGTAGTACGCCATCCCCCACTTCACCGCGCGTCGGAGCCCCGGGAGCTGCACCGCCGCCAGGGCATCGATCCGCTCTGCGATGCCACGCTGCGGTTGGGGCAGGCTGGCGATGTACGCGAAGGCGGGCTCATCGCCTTCCGCAGCCTTCGCGGGACTCGCCTTGCCCGTCATGGCGACGAGCAAGGTCGTGGAGTCAGGGGCCTTGTCTGGTGGCGGTGATGACGTCATGTCCGTCCCGCGCTCGTGCCCAGGGTGACGAGGATCTCGTCCAATTGCTCGAAGGTCTCTCCCATCGCATCCGCCGCTCCGCCTGCGGCGTCGAGAGCTTCCTTCGAGGGATACAGCTCGTGCATGACCAGCAACGTCTTGCCGCCTTGTTCCTCGAAGGTCACCGTCGTGATGGAACCTTCGTCACTTTCCTCATTGGTCCAGACGATGCGCGAGTCCGGTACTACTTCCCTGTACGTGCCGAAGAACGCCGCCTGTGCGTCTCCGAGTGCGAACGCCACGCGATACGTGCCCCCGACTCGAACATCCATCTCGCAGGAGAGCAGGTTCATTCCCAGCGACTTTGGCACCCACCACTGCCGGAACAGCTCGGGCCTGGTCCATGCCTCGAACACAAGGCGCGCCGGGGCGTCGAACGTCCGCGTGACGACGAGCTCACGCTCGGACGTCCGCTCCACCGTCGTCCTGTTCTGCATGCGGGCAACCTCACTCTCGCTTCGTTCGTCCATCGACCTTCTCCTTCCGTTTCAATGCCTCGACGACCTTGTCCAGCTCATCGAGACGTGCCTCCCAGAGCTGGCGGTGTCGCTCGATCCATGCAGCTTCCTCCTCCAGTCGGCGCGGGCCGAGCTTGCAGGTCCGCACGCGCCCGACCTTCTCCGTGGTGACGAGCCCTGCCTGCTCCAGTACGCCGACGTGCTTCCTCATGCCCGTGATGGTCATCTGGAACGCGTTGGCCAGGTCCGTGATCGAAGCGTCTGCACGCCCGAGCCGCTCCAGGACGCCACGTCGGGTGGCATCGGAGAGCGCGGCGAACGAGGCATCGAGTCGTCCGCTCCAATACTGAACCATACGGTTCAGTATGCACCCACAGGACGGCAGACGCAAGAGGGCTCGACTACCACGACGCCGGCTCGGTCGATCGGGCGGTGACGCCGACCCGAGGGTCGGGGCGGGGATCTTGGAGCAGATGGGGTCGCAGGGTCCGGCCCAGACCGTCGGCTACTTCGACCAGCGCCATTCTCGGAGCCCCAGGAGGCAGGATGAGCCGTCACGCGCTCACCAGCGGCGCGCCGTCTCGAGCCACCGGTTCAGAGCTCCGGCGCAGCCCAGTGATAGGTTTGGCGATGTCATGTGCCTGGTCCTGAGGTTCGAAAGCTACCGCCCGAGCCCCTTGCCCGTCGTCACGGCTCGATCCGGATGAGCGCCATCCTCTCCTGGGTGGCAAGTTCTGGTGTCGTGCAGGGTGTGATCATCGGTGCCACCCTGGCGTTCCTGACGACGATCCTGATCCTGGACTTCGTGGCGAAGGCGGAGACGACGACCGTCAACGGTTGGAGTTCGATCCGCAGGGCCGGTCAGCCCGGCAACGGACTGTTGGTGCGTGCCGCATTGCAGAAGGCGCTGCCGGTCGTCAACGTGTTCCAGGAGGCCGCCTACTGGACCACGAGCGTGGACAGCGCAGGGAAGAAGCTCAGTGGCGAGCACGCGTACCGCCTGCACTTCCCGCCAGGGCATCTCCCGCCGAATGACGCCTTCTGGTCGCTCACCGCGACGGACACGGTCGGGTACATGGTGAGCAGTCCGACCGGTCGGTCAAGCGTGGATGATCATTCGGGTCTCGTGACGAGACCGGATGGCTCGGTCGACATCCTGCTCCAGTCGCATGCGCCGAGTGGCCTGGCACAGAACTGGCTGCCGACACCGACCGGCAGGTTCAAGCTGATGCTCCGCGCCTACCTGCCTGGCGCGGCGATCCTGGACGGCAGCTACGACGTGCCGCCCATCGTCAGGGTCTCGTGACATGAATCGCCTGATCCTGCAATTCGGCTACCCCATCTCCGCGGTCATCCTGCTGATCCTCGCCTGGGTCGTGGCCCAGCGGCTCGCTCGTGGCGTGGAGGCGATCATCCCGCTCGCCGTGGCGGCCGTGGTCGTGTGGCTGCTCGGGGCGTTCGCCTTCATCGACCTCTGGCCGCGGATCACGGTCGGCGGGTTCAGGCGGGCGATCGTCAACCGCGGGTTCGGCGGCGGCCCGATCCCCATCAACACCCTGTACGCCGTGCCGGACCGCTCCTCCCAGTCCGCTTCGCGCGGCAGCCTGATGGCGGTCGGCACCGACGATGTCGTCTACGTCGGCGGCTGGCTCGACCTGGACGCGGGGCCGCGGGTGTTGCATGTGCCGCAGATGGCTGGACGGTACTACAGCGTGCAGTTCACCGACCCGACCAGTGGCGCCAACGTTGCCTATGTCGGCAAGCGGACCACCGGGACCGACGCCGGCGACTTCCTCCTTTGCGAGCGGAGGTGGACTGGGAGCGTGCCAGAGGGGATGACCCGGATCGAGGTGCCGCATCGCTCCGCTCTCGTCATCGGTCGGGTGTTCGCCGCCGATGACGATGACTGGCATGTCGCCTATGCGCTCGCGAAGCAGATCCAGCTCGCTCCGCTCGACGAGCAGGCCTGAACACGGGTCCCGTGACGGCGGGCCCATGGACCGGGGTCGCGCCGGACCCGGAGCGTCGGGCACCGGCGAAAGGCAGTGCGCGCGATGGGTCGTCGTCGGGCACGGGCATGCCGCCCGGCTGCTACTGCACGTTGATGGTGAGCGCGAGCGTCCAGGCGCCCTTCTCGCCGCCCTTCCACGGCTGGTCGTAGCTCGCGGAGATGACGGCGGTGCCGGTCGAGTCTGCCGCGATCGTGAGCACCTGGGACCCGGCCGCGCCGGGCATCGGCTCCGTCGGAGCCACCGAGACCCACTCGCCGGGCACCGCGACCGCGGATCAGAGGAGGACGCTGGCATCCAGGTGAACCCGGTCGACGCGTTGGAGCAGACGGTCAAGACGACCGCACTCCCTGCCGGCGCATCCACCGACGCGGTCGCGGCGGTGGACTTGTCGAACGCAGCGCAGTCGATCGCGACCGGGACCGCGTCGCGCACCACGACATCGAGTGTGAGCGTCCAGGCACCCTTCTGGCCGCCGTCCCACGGCTGGCCATAGCTCGCGCTGACGGTAGCGTGGCCCGTCGCGCCGGCGATGAAGGTGAGTTCCTCGGTGCCGGCCGCGCCTGGCTGGCTCGCATCGGCGGGCGCCACGTAGGTCCAGCCGCCGACGCTCACGATCGATGGATCGGACGAGACCGGATCCTCCCAGCGGAAGCCGGTCGACGGATTCGAGCAGAGGCTGACGATGACCGCGCTGCCGGCCGGCACATCGACGGCCGCGGCGGCATCCGGCGTCGCGGTGAACGCGTCGCAGTCGATGGTCACGGCGGCGGCCGGCGGCGGAACGGCCGGGGCGGGCGACTGAGCGGCAGTCGGCGCCGCGAGCACGGCGCCGAGCAGGGCTGTGACGACGAGCGCGGCCGGGAGTGAACGGGACATGGCTTGACCTTTCGGGTGGTGGCGGGGGCGGGACCCAAGCATTGCGCCACGAGCGCCTTGCAGCAAGGGCCAGACGTCCCGAAGCACCAGGCGGTTGGGTGGGGCCGCGGGTCCAGCCTCTGCCGGCCTCGCATGGACCTGGCGGGCGGGCGCTAGGATGGCGTTCCCCGGTGGATCTTGTCCGGGTGTCCGCGGCAGACCAGCGAACCCGTCCTGCTCGGCGCGACACCCTGCCAGCGAAAGGTGGGCCAGGATGCAGATACGTCCGATGACTCGCGTGCTCGCAGTGACCGTCGCGATCGTCAGTCTCGCCGTCACGGCGCTGGCGCCGCTCCCGGCCCTGGCGGACGGCCCGGTGACCCTGCAGCTGCGACTCGGCAGTCGGTGTGTGAGCGGCCACAAGACGACCGAGGACCCCATCACGGTCAAGCTGCTGCGTTCGGATGGCAGCGTGATCCAGACGCGCCATGACGACACGACGGACCTCGAATGGCAGGTCTGCTTCTCCTCGACCCACGTCCCCGTCACGGGCAACAAGGTCCGGCTCATCCATTGGACCACGGACCGGACCGTCGGGGTGCCGGACCTCACCATCGCGCTCGACCGCGTCACGAACATCGTTCGCGGCCATGCCCCGGCTGGCAAGACCATCGAGCTCGACTCCCTGTACTGCGACGCGTTGGGACGATGCATCGAGGAACCACCCGTCACAACGACTGCCAACTCTCAGGGGCGCTACCGGCGGGACCTGTCGCCCATCGACATCGACGGCTCTGACCTGGTGCGCGTGCTGTACACGACCTCCCACGACGACCTGTTCTACCGCAACGGCCAGGCTCCGTTCATGACCATCACGAGTCCGAACAGGGTGTCCCTGTCGTGCCTGTCGGCTGGCACGACCACCGTGCGGTTGCTCGATGCCCACGGGACCTTGCGGTCCAGCCTGTCATTCCATGTTTCGGGGGCATGCAAGAACGCCTCGGGGACATTCCGCAGGAACGGTGCGGCCATCAACATCCACGTCGGGGACCGCATCCTGTCCAGCTTCGCGGGCGACGCGAAGATGACGTGGCCAGGCGTCTCGGTGGCCGCGCACGACACCTCCTACTCCGTGCGCTGCTTCCCTGAGACCGCCTGGTATCTCACCATCCGGAACAGGAATGGCACGCTCAAGGGTTCGTACGCGGGCACCACCGACGCGCAAGGTCGGTACTCGATCCTCGGGTATCAGCACATCCTGCCGGGTTGGACGGTGCGGGTCGCGTGCGAGTCCAGCCGCGGTGACCGCGTGATCGCATCGGCGGCGGCGTCCTGAGGCGTGTGACGTCGAAGGCACCCCGGTCGGGCCAGCACCCACCGCGGTCTCGCGCTGAGCGGCACACCTGACCGCTATCCTGCCCGTGATGGACAGGATCTCGCGCATGACCGTCGCCTCGGTGTACCCGCATTACGTGGCCAAGGTCGAGAAGAAGGGGCGTACGAAGGCGGAGCTCGACCAGGTCATCGAATGGCTGACCGGCTTTGACGATGCGGAGCTGGCGAACCATCTCGAGGCGGGGACGACCTTCCAGGACTTCTTCGACCAGGGGCATCTCAACCCGCGTGCGTCGCTCATCACGGGTGTCGTATGTGGCGTCCGGGTGGAAGACATCGCGGACCCGCTGATGCAGCGCATCCGCTACCTCGACAAGCTCGTGGACGAGCTGGCCAAAGGCAAGGCGATGGACATGGTCCTGCGGACCTGACCCGCGGGGCGGTCGGTCACGGCCCCAACGCGGCACCGTACACTCCGGCCGTGCTTGTGTGCCAACGGTGCGGCTCGGAGAACTCGGACGGCTTCCGCTTCTGCGGCTCCTGCGGCGCGTCCCTCGCCGTCGACGGGAGGGAGGTCCGCAAGACCGTGACCGTGCTGTTCTCGGACGTCACGGGCTCGACATCGCTCGGTGAGCGACTGGACGCGGAGTCGCTTCGGAGCGTGATGAGCCGCTACTTCGAGGTGGCGCGGACCGTGGTCGAGCGCCACGGCGGGACGGTCGAGAAGTTCATCGGCGATGCGATGATGGCGGTGTTCGGCGTGCCCGAGGTGCACGAGGACGACGCCCTGCGCGCCGCCCGTGCAGCGGTCGAGCTCCGAGCCTCGGTCGTCGAGCTCGGCGACGAGGCGGAGCGGCGCTGGGGTGCTCGTCTGCAGGTCCGGATCGGTGTCAACACCGGCAACGTCGTGGCCGGTCACCCAGCGTCCGGGCAGTCGTTCGTATCCGGCGACCCCGTCAACGTCGCTGCCCGTCTGGAGCAGGCGGCCGAGCCCGGCGAGATCCTGATCGGGCTGCAGACGCTCGCGCTGGTCCGGGACGCCGTTCGCGTCGAGACGGTCGAACCGCTGTCGCTGAAGGGCAAGGCCGATCCGGTGCCCGCCTTCCGCCTCATCGAGGTCCTGTCGGGCGCGCCCGCGTTCGTGCGTCGGCTCGATTCGCCCATGCTCGGGCGCGACGCAGAGCTGACGGCCGTCGTCGAGGCGTGCGAGCGAGCGGAGCGAGGACCTGGCTGTGAGCTCGTCACCATCGTTGGGGTCGCGGGGGTCGGGAAGTCCCGGTTGATCCGCGAGGTGTCCTCCCGCCTGGCAGGCCGTGCGCGGATCCTCGAGGGACGGTGCCTGCCCTACGGGGAAGGCGTCACGTTCTGGCCGCTGGCCGAGATCGTGAGGCAGGCGGCTGGGATCGACGACATCGATCGACCGGAGGCGGCGATCACGAAGATCGGTGCCATGCTCGCTGCCCGCGGCGCCGAACACGGGAGCCTCGTCGCCGAGCGCGTCGGGGCCGCGATCGGGCTCGGCCAGGCGCAGGGCGTGATCCAGGAGACATTCTGGGCGTTCCGTCGTCTGCTCGAGACCCTCGCGCTCGATGGGCCGCTCGTCGCGGTCATCGACGACATCCACTGGGCCGAACCCACGCTCCTGGACCTCATCGAGTACGTCGCTGGCTTCAGCCGGGGCCTCCCGCTCCTGCTGCTCTGCACGGCCAGGCCCGAGCTGCGCGAGGGCCGCCCGGGTTGGGGGCAGGCCGGGACGACGCTCCCGCTCCGCCCGCTTGGCCCCGCTGAGAGCGAGGAGCTCGTCCGCAACCTCCTCGGGGACGTGCGCTTGTCGACCGATGTCCAGGCCCGCGTCATGGAAGCGGCCGAGGGCAATCCGCTGTTCGTCGAAGAGATGCTCCGGATGCTCATCGACGACGGCACCCTGCGCCGTGATGACGGCCGTTGGGTCCCGACGGTCGATCTGTCCGAGGTCGCCATGCCGGGCACCATCCAGGCGCTCATCGCCGCCCGGCTGGACCGTTTGGACGACGACGAGCGCGCGGTCATCCAGCGGGCCGCCGTCGTGGGCAAGGTCTTCTACTGGGGAGCCGTGACCGAACTGTCGCCCCAGGAAGCGCGTGTGACGGTCGGCGGCAGCCTCCAGACGCTGGTCCGCAAGGAGCTCATCCTGCCGGAGCCCTCGCCGTTCGCGGGCGACGACGCCTTTCGCTTCAGCCACATCCTCGTGCACGACACGGCATACAGCTCGACGCCCAAGCGGATGCGAGCAGATCTGCACGAGCGGTTCGCGTCGTGGCTCGAGCGGGCGGCCGGTGCGCGCATCGGCGAGTTCGAGGAGATCGTCGGCTACCACCTTCAGCTGGCGCACCGGTACCTTGCCGAGCTCGGACCGGTCGACGGCGCGGGGCAGGAGATCGCGGCGCGGGCGTCGACACGGCTTGCGGCCGCTGGACGACGGGCATCCGACCGGGGCGACCTGCCGGCGGCGGTGAGCCTCCTGACGAGGGCGAAGGAGCTGCGGTCCGCTGCCGATCCCGCGCGGGTGGGCTTGCTCCCATTGCTCGGCGAGGTGCTGACGGAGACTGGCGCGTGGGGCGATGCCGAGGCCGTGCTGGACGAGGCGGTCGAGCTGGCGCGTCTGTCCGGTGACCGGCGCACGGAGGCCCTCGCCACCGTCCGCTCCTTGTGGCTCCAGGAGCACAACGGTCGGTTCTCCTCCAATAAGGACGCCCTTCCAGACCTCGACCGGGCGATGGCGACCTTCGAGGAGCTCGGTGACCACGAAGGGCTGGCTGACGGATGGATCTTCCGTGGTGAGATCGAGTTCTGGTCGGGGCGTGCCAGTCAGGCCGTCGAAGCGGCGGACCGTGCCATCGACCACGCGCGTCGCGCGGCCGACCTCCGTCGAGAGTTCCGCGCGCTCGCGTTCCGCTCCCACTGCCAGGTGGAAGGACCGATGCCCGCGGACGAGCTGGTCATGACGCTCCAGCTCCTCGTCGAGGGACCCGGAGGGGCCGATCCACGCTTGCGCACGGCGACCCTCAGACGCCGGGGCCATGTCGAGGCGATGCGCGGCGACTTCGACCGCGGATGGGAGCTGCTGGCCGCGTCACAGGCGTCGGCCAGGGAGTTCGGCCTGGATGGGGACCAGCTGACGGGCTCGATCACGGCCGGGCGGATGGCGATGCTCGAGGGCGATCCGGTGAGAGCCGAGCATGAATTCGCTGGAGTGCTCGGGTCGTTTCGCGATATCGGCGACATCGGCCATCTCTCCAGCCTGGCGCCGCTCCTCGCCGACGCCCTGTATGCCCAGGGACGTGACGACGAGGCGCTGTCGCTCACCGAGGAGGCCGAGCGGCTGAGCATCGAGGACGACATGGACGCACAGGTGCATTGGCGTCGCGTGCGGGCGAAGGTCCTCGCCCGCGGCGGCCGGCTCGACGAGGCCCTGGCGCTCGCCACGGGGGCGGCAGACATGGCTCGTCGCAGCGACGATCTGGACAAGCGTGGACAGGCCCTGCTGGACCTCGCCGAGGTCCTTGGCCGTGCAGGCCGGTCGAGGGAAGCGTCCGCCGCCATCCGCGAGGCGGTCGATGCGTTCCAACGCAAGGGCAACCTCGTGAAGAGGAAGGCAGCCGAGGAGTTGCTCGCCGCGCTCGGCGAGTGACGCCGGCAACCCACGCCAGACGGTCCCGGGCGGCCGTGGTGCTGCTACCGTAGCCGTCGCCCAGCCCGTACGGAGTAAGGTCGATGGAGCGTCGACTCGCGAGACGAACAGCTCGGTCGTTCGGCTGCCTGCTGAACGGCCCACGCCTGGCCGTGGTGCTCGCGGCGATCCTGCTGGTGGTCAACGGGCCCGGCACGACAGCATCGAGCACAGCAGGCGTCCCGCAGCGCCAGCCCGCATCGGCGGCGCTCCAGGCTGATCCGATCGCCGACCTCGCCTGGAAGCTGGAATACGACGCCGACCGGATGTTCCGGTACGTGGCGGACGAGATCCGGTACGAGCCGTACCCGGGCGCCCTTCGCGGCCCGGCCGGCACGCTGGCCGCCGGAGCGGGCAACTCGGTGGACAAGGCGCTGCTGCTCGCGGCGCTGCTCGACGCAGGTCAGGTCCGCTACCGGTTCGCGCGAGGACCACTGGACACCGCGACCACCGCCCGGATCGTCGATGGCATGACGACCGACCTCGCCGGTGCGCGGCAGGCCGCGCTCGATCCCCTGGAGCGAGGGCTGGACCAGCTCGTGGCCGCGGCCTCGCCAGCACCCGGGCCGGACGGTACGCCTCCGGCGACCGACGCGCAGGAGGCAGCGGCGATCGCGACCCAGGGCGCACAGCGCTTCGATCTCGCCAAGGCGCGCGTGCAGGACACCGTCACGATGCTCTCGGACGCGCTGAGCGGAGCGGGCATCACCCTGCCGTCGGGCAATCGCGTGTCCCTGCCCGAGGCCGAGATCGCCGACCATACGTGGGTGGAGATGGCGACCGGGACGTCCTGGGTGGACCTCGATCCCACCCTGCCAGCCACGCAGCCAGGTGCGATGCTGACCGCACCGTCGGAGACCATCGACCAGCTGCCCGATGACCTCCGCTACCAGGTGCGCTTCGAGGTGCTCGTCGAGCGCGTCCAGGGCGACCAGCTGGTCACGGACAGCGTCCTCACCGACGATGAGTTCGCCGACCAGATCGCCGGGGTGCCGGTGATGTTCGGCCACGTCACGCCCTCCTCGCTCCAGCGGCTGGGCATCACCATCAACACCCTGCTGGGGGATGGCTGGATCGACTACCGACCCACCCTCTCCATCGGGACGCGATCAGCCGTGGCCGATCGCTCCGTCGCGTTCCCGGCGACCGGAGGGCCAACGGACATCTTCGGCAGCGAGTCGTCCCCGGGGGCTGGTCCCCTGGACGGCGAGGCGACCGCCGAATGGCTCCAGGTCACCGTCACCCCGCCCGGATCGGAGCCGAAGGTCGCCCGTCGCACCGTGTTCGACCGCCTGCCCGAGGACGTCCGCCAGGCCGGGACGCCCACGGTGGCGTCGGTCGAACCGATCTCACTCGTCGACCTCGATGGCGCCGGCGATGCCGACTACCCTCCGATGCGCGGCGTCAAGGCGTTCGCCATCGCCACCGGGCCGACCAGCGCGGTCCCGGTACTCACGGCATCGGACGATGGCCTGGGGATGCTCGCGCTTGCCTACCACCACCTGCGGGATGCCGTGGCGGCGGACATCGCCCTCGACGCGGGTGCTCGCACGTTCATCGACAGCCCGAACATCGTGTCGGTCTCGGTGGACGTCGACCCGGACGCGACGGCGGCCGACATCCGCGGCCACGTCCGCGTCGGCCTCGACATCTGGCTTCGGAGCCATGGGGTCCTGCCGCTGGCGGGACCGTCGATCACCCCCGGCACGGCACAGGTCGTCGCCGGGGTCACGGACCACGTCGCAGAGCGGTTCGCGCTCGAGGCGCTGGTTGACGGGCCAGCCGGCCCGCCGAGTGAGGTGAGTGTCGGAGCGGTCTTCGAGGCCGCCGCGACGCAAGGGATCCCGACCATCGTGCTGCGTGGGACGCTTCCCGATGCCCTCCCCTATGGGCCACTGGCGACCGGGTCCATCGATGCGGCGGTCGCCGCGGGGGATGTCGTCATCATCCCCGCGGAGCCCGTCCAGCTCGGTGGCGCAGCACGGGTCGGATGGTGGACGGTGGACCCGGCGACGGGCGCGACCACGGACACCATGGACGATGGGACGGGGGCGGCGATGGCCGAATACGAGACCACGGTCCAGACCAGGCTGGGGCAGATCAAGTGTTACGGCGCACTGGGCGCGACCATCGCGGTCGAGCTCGCCTGGGTGGTGAACGTCCAGTTGACCCATCTGCGCAGCCTCAACACCTTCTCCCAGCTCCGGCGCGCCAGACAGGCGGGCCTTTGCGCGTAGGACGGTGACGAGTCCGGAGCACGGTGCCTGGGTCGACCGAGCCCTATCGTCCCGACGCGCGCCAGGCCAGCACCTTGCGGTTGGTGCCACGTCGGGTGGTGGCCTCGTTACCCGCGCTGGCGGGTGATACGGTGCGCGTGCATCCGCCGTCCGAACCGTGGCATCGGCGGACCCTGCGCCTGGAGGTTCGTGGATGGCTACCGAGCCGGCCTGTCTCCTGATCGCCGACATCTCGGGGTACACCGGCTATCTCGCGGGCGTCGAGCTCGACCACGCGCAGGACATCCTGGCCGACCTGATGGGGACCATCGTCAGCGCGCTGCGACCCGGCTTCCGGCTGGCCAAGCTCGAGGGCGATGCGGCGTTCACCTTCGCGGTCACCGACCGGATCGACGGATCCCTCCTGCTGGACACCATCGAGCGCTGCTACTTCGGGTTCCGGCGGCGGCGGCGCGACGTGCGCCAGGCGACGTCCTGCGAGTGCCGCGCGTGTGTGCGGATCCCGGACCTCAACCTGAAGTTCGTCATCCACCACGGCGAGATCCTGCGCCAGCGGGTCGCCGGCCGCGAGGAGCTCCTCGGGGCTGACGTGATCATCGTCCATCGCCTGCTCAAGAACGAGGTGGTGGCCTCGTTGGGGATCGAGGCGTATGCAGCGTTCAGCCAGGCGTGCGTCGAGCTCATGGACGTGGACGTGGCCGCGATCGGCATGCGCCGGACCAGCGAGACATACGAGCACATCGGTGAGGTGCCGCTGTGGGTCCACGACCTGGAGCGACGGTGGGCGGAAGAGGAGTCGCGCACCCGCGTCATCGTCGCGGAGCGCGAGGCGAGCATGCAGATGACGGTGCCGACATCAGCGCCGGCGCAGGTCGCCTGGGAGTTCGTGACGACGCCGGGACGACGGGTCGCGTGGCAGCTCGGGGTCACTGGGGTCGAGGTGATCGCGACGGGCAACCGCCGGGGCGTCGGGACCACGACCCACTGCCTGCACGGCAAGGAAGCCAGCATCGAGGAGCTCCTGGACTGGCGACCATACGACTACTTCACCTTCCGCAACACGATCCCGACGCCCATGGGTCCCCTCCGCCTGCTCGAGACGACGGAGTTCGAGCCGACGCCCAACGGCACCCTCATCCACTGGCGGTTCGGCGCGCCTCGCACGACGAAGGAGCGCGCCATCCTGGAGCAGATGGGCTCGTTCTTCCAGCAGGCGATGCGGTCCAGTGTGGCCCTGCTGTCGGAGCAGCTCGACGCAGAGCTCGCCCGCCTCGGCACGGACGCCACCGCGGAGCCGGGCCTGCCGCGGCCCCGACCGGATGGGCCGCTCGCGGGACTGGGCCCGAACCCGTAGGGCTGTCGCAGGACCGCGTCTCCGCAGCCTCCACCCCGATCGCGCTGCCCCATGGATGACGTAGCCGGGCCGTGGAGGCGGTGCCGCGGGACTACAGTAGCCGCGTGGAACAGATGCTGGCCACGCTCGGATCGATGGTCCTGAGCGTCGCGCTGGCAGTCGCTGGCACGGGCGTGACCCAGACCACCAGGGTCGCCGACGCGCCACCCGGCTCGCCGCACCCAGGAGCCCCGCTCCTGCGCTTGCTGGTCGCCGCGCCGGATGCCGATGCGCTGACCGAAGCGTCCTCGCTCGGGGCGCTGATGACCCGCCTCCATGTGGCGGACCCCGCGGCGATCCCCGTCGTGATGCTCCCCGGAGACCCGGCTCGCACGGTCGGCCCGCTGCACGTCACCATCGAACCGCCGGCGACACCCGGTGCCGGGGTCAGCCGGGTCCGCGTCCAGGTCGACGCTGGGGTCGCCGTCGAGGCTGCCGTGCGGCCGGCCACGAGCGGCTCGGCGTCGCCGGCGCAGGTGACCGTCATCGAGGTGCTGGGGGATGCCACGGGGATCGTGGCGTACCGCACAGGGTTGCTGGAGCTCACGCCCGACGAGCTGCGCGTGCCGACGTGGTGGCAGCCGGGTCATGGCGCAGATGCTGTCGCGCTCGACGGAGCCTGGTGGATCCTGGGGCCCACTCGCCTCGCCGACGAGCCCCTCGCCTCCCCGGGACCCGACCATCTGCGCGCTCGGCTGGAACGGGACCCGGTGTCCGCGATGCGCCGCCTCGTGGATGTCTCGGCGGGCGATGTCACGGGAGACGGCACACCCGTCATCGCCCTCTCGTTTCGGCGGCCGTACCGGAGGACCCTGCTCAACGCGTCGCTGCCGCGTCGGTCCTGGACGGACGCGGACGGCCTGAGCGCCCACGTCGGGCTCTACCGCGTCACCGACCTGTCCGAGGTCTGGGTCGCCGGCACGCTGGTCCGGCCGGTGCGCCGGCTGGCGGCGTGCACGGGTGCCCTCGCGGTCGCGTATTCCACGTTGCGCCGCTCGAGGATCGTGGCGACGAGTGCCTGGCGCTGGCAGGGCTTTGCCTTCCTGCCGCTGCCCGAGCTGCCCGGCCGCGGCACACCGACATGCATCGACATCGATCGTGATGGCCGACCCGAGGCCGCGGTCAGGGAAAGGAGCTAGGACATGCAGCCGCATCGGTTCGCCCCGCAGGTGAGCCTGGCACTCATGGTGGCGCTGGCACTCATGGTGGTGCTGACCGTGCCCGTCGCTGCCTCGGACCCGAGCGCATCGCCGGTCATGGGCGCCTCGTCGCCGGCGCCGGGTGCGTCCACCGTCCCAGGCTCGCCGGCGCTGCCGGGTGGCGACGGGACGTTCGGCACCTACACGCTCGTCCCGTTGCTCGCGGATGCGCACCGCTACCAGGGCCCGGCGACGCCCCGCTCCCTGACCGGCGTGTCCGTCAAGGACGACGTCAAGGATCTGCTGAAGGACCCGGCCGTACGGAAGGCGCTGCTCCGCAACGGGTTCGTCATCGTTCCCTCCGACGTGCCCCGGTTCAGCGCGGCATACGACAGCCAGATGTACTCCGGGACGCCGGTGTTCATGACCACCGATGCCGCCTACGACACGTGGCACCTGGTATTCGACAAGGTGCTCCGGAGCGTGGAGTCGAAGGTCCTCCTGCCGCGCCTCGAGCAACTGGTCAAAGGCATGCTCGCGAACGCCCGCAGCCAGGCACGTGATCTCCGGGGGACGCCCCTGGCCGACCCCGCGGAGCGGGTCGTGACCCTCCTCCAGCTCGCGGGACGCAAGCTCGGTCTCAAGGTCGGAGCGCTCACCGACATCGGTCGTGCCGAGCTCCAGCTCATCAACGCCCATGACGGGCTGGCGCGCTCACCAGTCCTGGGCACCGATATCGACTACTCCCTGTACACCCCCCGCGGTCATTACACGCGCACCCAGACGCTGACCCGGTTCTTCCTCGCCATGTCCGTGCTCGGCCAGACCGCGTTCGCGCTGCCCGGGGCGCTCCAGAACGACGGCACCCGTGCCGACGACTCCGGCCTTCGGCTGGCCGCGCTCGCGGCGCGCACCCTCGTCGGGGACCAGACGCTGGAGGGCCTGTGGCGCGACATCTACGAGCCGACAGCCTTCCTCGTCGGACTTTCGGACGACTACACCCCGTTCGAGCTGGCGACCGCCATCGAGTCGACACAGCCAGGAGCCATGGCCGATCCGGCGCCCCTGGCCGAGGACGCCACGATCGAGTCCATCGCGGCCGCGCTGACCACGGCACGCCAGGTGCGCATCGACACCGAGCGTCCAGCCGTCCGCCTGATGGGGACCCGTTTCGTCGTGGACTCGTTCGTGCTGGACCAGCTGCTGGCACCGAACGTCGGCACCGAGTCAAAGCCACGCCTCCTCCCGTCACCCCTGGACCTGGCAGCTGCGTTCGGGTCGGACTTCGCCTACGCCATCCAGCGCGATGCGGGTGAGACCGCATACGCGCACTACGACGACCAGATGGCCGTGATGCGCGCCGCCGTCGCGGCCCGACCCGACGAGGCCTGGGGCAGCACCGTCTACGACGCGTGGCTGGCGGCCATCGAGCCGATGTGGCTCCCCCATGGGACCGCGTTCCCGGACTTCATGCAGGGTGACGCATGGAAGGCCAAGGACCAGCAGACCGGCTTTGGGTCATACGCGGAGCTGAAGCACGACACGATCCTGTACACCAAGCAGGCCGTGGGCGAGATGGGCGGCGGCGGCCCGGACAAGACGCCCCGGAGCTGGGTGGAGCCCGACCCGGTGCCCTTCGGACGGCTGCAGGCGATGGCGGACCTCGAGCGGCAGGGGCTGTCGGCTCGTGGTCTGCTCAACAAGCCGCTCGACAAGCTCCTTGCCGACTACAGCGACCTCGCCGGCTTCCTGGCACGGGTCGCGGCCGATGAGCTCGCTGGACGGTCCATCAACAAGGCGGACAACGGCCGGCTGCTGTACATGGGCGGCGAACTTGAGGACCTGTGGTGGCGGACGTCGCAGGTTCAGACCAGCGGGCAGCCGGGCTTTCCCACGCCGGACGATCCGTCTGGGGTCGTCGCGGACATCGCGAGCGGCCGGGACCAGGCGACGGACACGATCACCGTGGTCGAGACCGCGACTGGCTACGTCGACCAGCTGCTGGTGCTCGTCCCGGATGACAAGGACCGGTTCCACGTCGCGCTGGGCGGCGTCTACTCGTACTACGAGTTCCACCAGCCGGTCAGCCAACGACTCACGGATGAGGCCTGGCGCCTCATGCTTGCCTCTGGCGAGGTGCCAGCACGGCCGGACTGGATCAGCCCCACGATGCGCTGACCCCGCGATCCCGGGCCGGACGGCTGGTCCGGGAGGACCGTCATGCATCAGGCGCGTCGTCGGCCGACCCAGGCCCGATCGGGTCCGAGCCGCGGCCCTCGACCGACCCCATGCCGATCGACCCGCCAGTCCGGAAGCGGCGCGTGAAGATCGCCTGCGCCGGAGCCACGAGCAACCAGAGCAGCCACGCCAGATGTGGCGCCACGACCGCGACCGGGATGGATGCTCCGAACACGATGGGGACGATGGCCACTCGCCACGTGACGTAGCGAGCGACCACCGGCGTGACGTCGGCCGACACCAGATGCGCGATCCGCGTCGGGTACACCCACAGCAGCGTCGAGACCAGGCCCGTCGCGAGCCCGAAGAGGGCGTACACGATCGTGGCGCTGGGTAGATCGCCCTGGGTCGCGATGATCGAGGTCGGGTACGGCAGGATCGCGATGCAGAACAGGAACGCGAAGTTGATGGCCACCAGGCGGCCGTCCGCGTCGACGAGATATCGGAAGGTCCGATAGTGGCCCACCCAGAACCCGGCGATGACCGTGAAGCTGAGCACGAACGCGAAGATCGCCGAGGCATCGCGGGACAGGGCGTCCAGGAACGATGCGTCCGTCTGCCCCGCTGGGAGCTCTGGCATGTGCAGCTCTACGGCGAGCAGCGTCATCGCGATCGCGATGACCGCATCGGAGAAGAACACGATGCGTTCCAGCGTGAAGGCGAAGAGACGGTGGTCCGCGGTCACGGGCTCGGCAGGCACCGGTGACGCGGGCACTTCCTCGAGGTCGGAGGTTGGGCCTGCGCTGACCGGGGCCTGCCTATTCGGCGTCATGCTCCCGATCGTACCCAGTCGCCGGTGGCCGCGCGACGACGGCGCGCGACGAACGAGGTCCCGCGCTCCCGCCAAGTGCGCCGCAGACGCACCGATCGGCAGCCAGGGTCAGCCCGCGGCCTTCCTGACCAGCTCCGCGAGCTGCGCCTCGACCGCCTTCGTCAGAGTCGATGACCGCGAACTCCGTCGGCCACATGTCGCCGTCGTCGAGCTTCGCCTCGGGCTGGAAGCCGAACGTCGAATAGCGCATCTTGAACTTCGACTTGGGCTTGAAGAAGCAGATGACCTTGCCGTCCTTGCCCTCCCTGGCGTACGCGGGCATGCCGTAGTACGTCTTGGGGACCAGTGACGGCACCGCTGCCGTGACGATGGCGTGGATCCGCTCCGCCATGGCTCGGTCGTCCGTCGGCATCTTCGCGATGCTGTCCTGGAGGTCCTGGAGGCCCTCAGCCCGCTCCTCGGCCGGGCTGCGCTTGGACGCCGACTTCCGCTCGCGAGCGCTCGCCTGCATGGCGGCGCGCTCTTCGTCGGTCCAGACCGTCTTCGGGGCCTTGGTTCCCTGTGTGGTGGGCATCGTCTTGCTCTCCTTCGTCAGGTCGTGGCTCAGGCTGTCGCTGTCTTGGCGACCTTGCCCTGCTGGAGGATCCGGATGGGGTTGCCGAAGGGATCGCGCAGGCCCATGTCCGTGCCGTAGAAATGGTCGGTGGGCTCCTGCGTGAAGTCCGTGACACCGCGTTCCTGGAGCGTCTCGTAGAGGTCCCGGGCGTCGTCCGTGATGAACACGAGGCCGCCCAGCGCTCCCTTGGTGATGAGCTCCCGGAGCAGCGCCGCGGTGGCTTCGTCGTGCAGCGGCGGGCCCGGCTGCTCGAGGGAGACCTCGGTGCCAGGCTCGCCCGGCACCCGGATCGTCAGCCAGCGGTACTCGCCCTGGCGGACGTCATTGCCCTTCTCGAGGCCGAGCTTGTTGACATAGAAGTCGAGCGCTTCGTCCTTGTCGAGGACGTAGATGGAGGCGACGTTGAGCCTGGTGATCATCTCCTGGCATCTCCCTGGTGTCGATGTGGATGTCGCTCACCCTAGGCCGGATCGGTCGCCGCCGCTTCTCCAGAACTGCTCGATCGCGTCATCTCGCCGAACGCCATTCGCGGGCGCATGGCCGAGAGCTGGACGCAGTGCGGCGCCACGATCGGCCCGTGGCCCCGGCGATAGCCGGATGGCGTCTCGCCCACGATCTCGCGGAAGGTCCGGCTGAAGGTCCCCAGGCTGGTGAAGGCGACGTCGAAGCAGATATCGGTGACGCTGCGGTCGGTCTCACGCAGAAGGAACATGGCGCGCTCCACGCGTCGCCGCTGGAGGTAGCGGTGCGGCGTCTCGCCGAACACGTCGCGGAAGCTGCGGCTGAAGTGCGCCGGCGAGACGTGGGCCACGGCCGCGACGGCGGGGACGTCCAGCGGCTCGGCATAGTGGCGGTCCATGGCATCCCGGGCACGCAGCAAGCGCCGGTTGAGGTCCTCGGTGTCGCGGCTCATCGGGTAACGCTACGCGATACGGCGCGAGCGCTCAGGAACGACCTGGGCTCGGCGGCTCGCCCGTCAGCCGCCGCGTCCGCGGCAGTGCTTGGCCACCGCCTCGTGCGCTCCCACGCGATCGCGGCTCGAGGTGCGCGACACTGGTAGCGATCCGGCCAACCCATCCGGGCCATCGCCCCGCTCCCCGAGCCAAGATGATCGAACAGACCGACTCACCGTCATGACCACCGCCGGTCTGTATGAGACATCAGGCGACTGGCTCTACCAGGTCGGGCTTCCCGGCAAGAGCGGCATCGGTGGCGGGATCGTCACGGTATCGCCGGGCAAGGGCGGCCTCGGCACCTTCTCACCGCCGCTCGACGAGGCGGGCAACAGCGTCCGTGGCCAGCTGGTCGCCGCGTATCTGTCCAGGCGGCTCGGGTTGGACATCTTCGCGTCCACTGTTCACGACCAGGGCTCCTGAGACGACAGACCGACCGACGCCCGATCGCGCATCCGGTCCGCGACCGAGGCTCGGATGCCACGGTCTGCAGCATCCCTGAGCACACTCCGAGAGGTACGCCACATGCTCGATTCGATCCCCGCGCTCGATCGCCGACCTGGAAGGTCTGTACGAGGACCTGCATGCACACCCAGAGCTGTCGTTCGCCGAGCACCGCACGGCCGCCATCCTGGCGGCCCGACTGCAGAGGCTGGGCTACGAGGTCACGACGGGAGTAGGCGGGACCGGGGTGGTCGCGACACTCAGCAACGGCCAGGGCCCCACCGTCCTCATCCGGGCCGATATCGACGCGCTGCCGGTGCACGAGGCGACCGGATTGGCCTACGCCAGCGCCGCGACTGCGATCAACGACGACGGTGAGACGGTGCCCGTCGCCCACGCGTGCGGCCACGACATGCACGCGACCTGGCTGATCGGGGCCGCGACGGTCTTCGCGGGTCACCTCGACCAGTGGCACGGACGTCTGCTGTTCGTGCTGCAACCCGCCGAGGAGATCGGGACCGGCGCCGACGCGATGATCGATGATGGTCTCTACGAACGATTCGGTACCCCATCGGTCGCCCTCGGCCAGCACGTCGTGCCCTCCCCCGCGGGCACCGTCCTCCACCGGTCCGGACCCATCATGGCGGCAAGTGATGCCCTGCGGATCACGCTGCACGGACAGGGCGGCCACGGCTCGTCCCCCCAGACGACCATCGACCCGGTGGTCATGGCCGCATCGACGGTGATGAAGCTCCAGACCATCGTGTCGCGGGGCGTCGACCCCGGGGCCACCGCGGTCGTCACCGTGGGCACCCTCCAGGCGGGCACCAAGGAGAACATCATCCCGGATACGGCCGTGCTGACCCTGAGCATTCGCACCTTCGAGCCCGCGGTACGCGACCGGGTGCTGGCCAGCATCGAACGGATCGCCGCGGGCGAAGCAGCTTCCTATGGTGCCCCGCAACCACCCGATGTGGACACCATCTACGCATTCCCGGCGACCGAGAACGACCCGGCCGCCACCGAGGTCGTCGCGACTGCCTTCGACGCCCACTTCGGTCCCGGACGATCGCTGCAGGCTCCGTTGGCCACCGGCAGCGAGGATTTCGGCATGTTCGGGCGACGCGGCGGATACCCGTCGGTCTTCTGGTTCGTCGGCGGCACGGACCCCGACCGCTGGAACGAGGCCGCGGCCGCGGGCCGCATCGAACGGGACATCGCCTTCAACCACTCCGCGGGCTTCGCGCCGGTCCAGCATCCGACGATGGAAGCGGGCATCGAAGCCATGGTCACCGCGGCCACGTGCTGGCTCGCCACCGACGCAGCCGCCTGGAGCTGACTGACCGCGGGGATGCCCCGAGCGGCACGACGCCGACGACGTCCGCGATCTGGTGGTGCGACGCCAGACAGGGCGCGACCGGGAGTCTGGGTTAGGAGAGACTCCCGGTCGCCGAGGAGGAGGGAGGCCGGCCCCCATGGGTTCAGGGCCGACCCGTGTCCCGATGATGCTCGTCGCCCGGCCCCCTGTCCCCGGTACGAAGGTACCGGATCGTTGCCTGCGTGCAACGAGCGACCGACGCGTCGAGCGTAGCATCGTGCGCCTGTCGCCAGCTTTCGGGTGGTCGCTGAGCCGGGACCCACTGGCGGCACGGAAAGCGGGAAGGAGTCCCCAACGATGCTTGGCGAATACCTGGTCTTCCCCATCCTGCTCTCCACGGACCTGGACGCGAGTCGAGCCTTCTACCACGACACCCTGGGCCTGGAGATCGCCCGCGAGGATCCGGGCGACCGGATCGTGTTCCGGAGTGGCGGCGGCTCACAGCTTGTCGTGACCCGGAGCACCATGGGCACCCGGGATACCCAGACCCAGCTCGCCTGGCGCGTGCCGGATATCGCGGCCGCGGTGGCTGACCTGCGCGCGCGTGGGGTCCGCATCGAGGAGTACACGGCGCCCGACCCCATCACCGTCGACGGCGTCGCGGACATGGGCCACTCGTGGGCGGCCTGGTTCCTCGACCCCAGCCACAACGTCCTCGCTGTGGTCCAGCCGAAGGGCTGATCGATCCGCGCCGGATCAGGAGCCCGGCTCGGGACCCTTCTGCCGCCCTGGGAGGCGGAGCGTGCGGCCCCGTCCATCGACGAGGCGCCACTCCACCTCGAGCTCCGGATCCTCTCCGGCGATCAGCAGGTCGACCAGCGGATCGATGATCTCGCCGGACCCAGCGTGCCGCCGCCGGAAGGCTCGCAGTCGCCGCTCCAGGGCGACGGCCGCGACGGCTGGCTGGTCATCGGCGACCTCCAGCCGGGCGACCTCCATGGCGTCGGTCACGCCGGCATCCTCCAGCCGGCGGATGAGCGTCCGGGCGACCTTGCGTCGCGCGGCCGGCAGCTCCCCGATCCACGCCGGCTCGGGCGGCGGAGGTGGCGAGGGCGGCGAGGGCGGCGGGGCTTGAGGGCGCCCTGGCTTCGCGGGTCGCGATGCGACCGTCGGCGCGGCGGGGACTGCCGGGGAGGCGGGGACCTTCGGCCGAACGGACGGGACCGCGCGCGCCGGACGGGGATCGCGGCGCTCCTGCTCCAGCCGCTCGGCGAGTGGCGACACCGGCGGGGCCTCCGCCCGGGCCGACTCGATGGCCGCGCGGGCGGCCGTGAGCGACGGGAAGGGGCCACGGACGATGGGCAGGCCGAGCTCGTCGGACTGGTCCGCGTCGACCACGACCCAGCTGCCCGACTGCGGCTCGATGGAGAAGCGGTCGTCGGCCGTCTTCCATCGGCCGCCGCCGAGTCGTTTGAGCACCTCGCCGTCCGCCATGCCTGCCAGTCTGCCGCAGCACGGGGGCATCCGTGGGCGCGCGCATCGCGTCCCCGACACATCCACCGAGGACCGGGCGACGTATCACCGGATGTCGAGCGCTGGGGCGCCGACTGACCTGGCCCTGCAGCCTCCCGTGGCCCGGGCCCGCGATGGGTCTCCCTCACCCATCGCGGACAGCGCCACTGGCGAGGCGCGGGGCTGGGCGCTCCGGCCGGGTGGGCTGGACAACGGGGCTACCATGGACTCGGTCCCGCGTGATCCCCAGGTCCGCGGTACTGGTCCGAACTGCCGTGAGCATGAGGATCGAGGGCTCCGAGCGGGCACGTTCTGGGCGTGCCCGCTCGCCCTCTCGAATCACGATGGGTCGAGGGCCCTTGCCGGCGCCCCTATCCTTGCGTCGTGGACCCTCTCCTCTCTGATGCCGCGCTCGCGCTGCTCCGTTCCGCGGCGGTGGCGACCCTCGCCACGACGAACGACGATGGGTCGCCCCATCTGACCGTCGCCTGGATCGGGCTCGAGGATGACGAGCTGGTCATCGGCACCATGGGCGATCAGCGAAAGCTCCGCAACATCCGACGCCACCCACGGGTCGCATTGACGGTGCTGGGCGAGCGCATCAACGAATGGGGCCTGCAGGAGTACCTCGTCCTGGAGGGAGCGGCGCGCATCACGGAGGGCGGCGCCGCCGAGCTGCTCCAGCGACTCGCGCACACGTACATCGGGCCGGATGCGATCTTCCCAGGGATGCCCGACCCGCCACCGGGATACGTGACGCACATCCGCATCGAGCGCATCGGCGGCATCGGTCCGTGGCGAGCGTCCTGACCCGGGCACGACATACCGCTCCCCAACCAGCTGAGCGCACTCGCATCCCCAGGACGGGCCAGGGAACCGCCGGTCGGTCGCGTGCGTCATGAGGGTCGTTCTCCCTCCTCCCCGATGGGAGCCCCGTGGATGTCGCTGGGGCGACGTCCGGGGCTCTTGTCCTTCCTGGCATCCGTCGCGGGACGGATGATGTCAGAAGCGATCGCCATGACCGCCCCGGACTGCTACCCTCCGGCACGTGCGAGTCACCCTCGGTCCCGGCACCGTCCGCGGTGGACAGCGATGCGCGCGATGAGCCAGGAGGAGCAGGCCTGGGTCGAGCAGGCGGCCAAGGGCTTCGACGCGGTCGTGTTCTGGACGGTCGGACGGTACGGCGCACAGCCGCTGCTCCTGCCCCGTCGGCTCTGGGCGCCACGGCGCAGGAAGAGCGCACCGCAGCAACGGAGCGCGTAGCCCCCGCAGACCCGGCGTGTCCGATACGCTCACCGGGAGGGCAGATCAGCCGCCGAACCGCGGCCCGCTGGCTGGATCGCCCACGGGCTGAGCAGGCTCCCTCTGGCACCGGTGCGGCAACCGATCGCGCGGCGCCACCGGGGCGCCGCCGCGCCGGACCCGCCTCAGCTGGGAGCGGCGATGTCCCGGCGTGGGAAGACGATCCAGGCGTAGATGACCGCGATGGCCAACACACCGCCCAGCACGGCGACGTCGAACGGATGGAGCTGGCCATCGAGCAGCTGCTTGGTCCGGACGTAGTGGAACAGGGAGTAGTCGGAGACCCACGCGGCGGAAGGCCAGATGGATCCCACGACCTCGAGCAGATAGCTGACGAGCACCACCACGAGTGTCACGCCCAGTGCCGGCATGACCCGGTCGAAGGAGACGGATGCGGCGAAGCCGATGGCCAGGAACGCCATCGTCATCAGCCAACCCATGAACCAGACCAGCGGCACATGACTGACATCCAGTTCGTCGAGGACGCCCGAGGACTGCGCGCTCACCACGCTCGCCGTGAGCTGGACGGCGAGCAGCAGGCCCAGGGACAGTGCCCCGACGAGGAACAGCACGAGGTACAGCTGGTGGCGTGAGATGGGTCGCGAGAGGAGCACCTCGAGCGTGCCGCGCTGGCGCTCCCCGACGATGGACAGGATGGGGAATCCCACGAACATGACGCCCAGGATGGCGATCGCGATGGGATGGATGAAGCCCAGCGCCATGGCTCCCGAGAGGCTGAACAGGTCACCGCCCCCGAAGCTCGCGAACTGCTCCATCAGCGGGTTGTTGCTGTTGCGGATGAACGAGCCGATGGTCTCGCCGAAGCCGGCATAGACCAACGGCAGCACCGCACCCCAGACCGCGAGACCGATGATGCAGGCGAGGATCCGCACCCGGTTCGCGGCGATCGTGCGGCGGAAGAGTGCTGCGATCACGGGTCCGTCCCAGGGTCGGGCGCGTAGTACTCCAGGAACGCCTCTTCGAGGCGAGCCGGCTCGATGGTCAGGTCGTGCACGGTCGCACCGGCGATGGCCGCCAGGAACGGAGCCACATCCCCCTCGAGGTCGCAGCGCAGCAGGCCGTCGCGGATCTCCACCGCCGAGACGCCGGCCACGCCCTCGAGGCGTGGGGGCAGGCCCTCGAACCGCATCTCGACGTGCCGCCGGCGATGCGCCAGCAAGGTCCCGACGCTCGCCTGGGCCACGAGCTGTCCGCCCCGGATGATGGCCACCCGGTCGCAGACGCGCTCCACCTCGGACAGCACATGCGACGAGAAGAACACGGTCCGACCCGCCGCTCGTCGCTCCTCGAGGAGCGACAGGAAGGCGTACTGCATGAGCGGGTCGAGGCCTTCTGTCGGCTCATCGAGGATGGCCAGCTCGGGGTCGTGCTGGAGCGCCTGGATGATGCCGATCTTCTGGCGCATCCCCCGGGAGTAGTCGCGCACCGGCCGGCGGAGGTCGGCGTCCGAGAGCTCCAGCCGGTCGATGAGCGAGGCACGCAGAGGCGCCTCGCGGCCGTAGAGGTCCGCGAGGTACTCCAGCAGCCCCATGCCGGTCATCGAGTCATACAACGCGATGCCGCCCGGCAGGTAGCCGACCTGGGCGCGGATGGCGAGGCTGTCGCGGACGATGTCGTGGCCGAGGATGGTGGCCGAGCCGGCGGTCGGGTGGAGGAAGCCCAGCAGGATCCGGATGGTCGTGCTCTTGCCCGCGCCGTTGGGTCCCAGGAAGCCGAAGATCTCTCCCTGGCGGACCTCGATGTCCAGCCCTTCGAGGGCCCGGACGGGCGCGCCGCGGCGTGCCGGCCACGTGCCGGTGGGATAGCGCTTGCCAAGCCCGGAGGTACGGATGACCGGGCTCGCCGGCCGTGGCGCGCCCGCTGTCATCGCCGTCGGGGCCGCCGTCGCGACGGGCGGCGGGCTAGAGGTCGTGGTCCCGCCGCTCGACCAGTCGCCAGCCGATGGGCAGCAGTCCCGCCGCGATGACGAGCTTCACGGCCTCGCCCGGCAGGAACGGCCAGAGCCCGTACAGCAGCGTGTCGGAGACGCTCAGGGTGGCGGCGATGGACAGCCAGGTCATGCCGCAGGCGAAGATGACCACGAGGCCCAGCACCATGGCCGCGATCGAACCGCGCAGCCGTCGATCCCAGCCGAGCTCGGCGAGACGACCGACGAGACCCGCCGCGAGCACGAACCCGACGAGATAGCCACCGGTCGTGCCCAGCACGAGGTGACCGTCCGTGATGGTGGCGATGGTGCGCACGCTCGACTCGTGCGTGCCGGCGCTGTTGAGCGCGAACACGGGCAGGCCGATGCAGCCGAGCAGGAGGTACAGCGAGGCGGAGCTCACGCCGCGGCGGAACCCGAGCGTGGCGCCCACGAGCAGCGCGGCGAGCGTCTGGCCAGAGACCGGCACGTAGGGGTTGGCGGGGACATAGACGTCGCCGATGGAGAACGACGGCAGGTCGAAGGAGACGTAGGCGCCAACGATGAGCAGGGCCGTGCCCACGAGCACCATCAGCAGGTTGCGCTGCCAGACCGCCGCGCGCTCCCCCAGCCGGATGGGGACGAGGAAGTCGCCGAGGGTGAGGCCACGCTCGAATGGCGGCACGCGGCTCAGACGGGTCGCGATCACGCCGCTGATGCTACCAGCCCCCATGACGCACGGTGGCCCGAACCGGGATGCTCATCCGCTCGAGGCCTCGTTGAGTCGCTCGTCGAAGCCGAGCGAGAGGTCACCGAGCTGTCGCTCGTGCAGCTCGACCTCCAGCCGATGGTCCCCCGGATCGAGCGCCCAGCCGGTGATCCAGAAGGTGACGACGTCACCCCGCCGGAAGAGGACGGGGGTCGCAGGCGTGACATCGGCGGCGAGGTATGCGGTCGGGTCACCCTCGCGGGTGGCGCAGATATCCGCGATGGGGATGTCATGGCCATCGACCCGGATGGCGCCGATGCCGTCCAGCCAGCCGTCGCCGATGGAGTTGCGGGCCTGGAGCGAGAACCCGGTGCCGTGGTTGCGGAGGCTGCCCGCCACGTAGATCTGCCGGACCAGGAACCCAGGGACACGCATCGGTCACAGCGTAGCGCCCGAGGTTCACCTCGGTCGGTCGAACCCGCTACCCGCCCGCAGCCTGCGGCGCGGTCGCCCGCGCCAGGTCCAGTGCCGCACCGATGAGCGCGAGGTGGCTGAACGCCTGGGGCATGTTGCCCAGGTGGCGGCCGGTCGCGGGCTCGATCTCCTCGGCGTACAGCCCGAGCGGGCTCGCGAATGCTGCGAGCCGGTCGAAGAGCACCTGCGCGCGTCCCGTCTCGCCGATGCGCGCGAGCGCGGAGACGAGCCAGAAGGAGCAGATGGTGAAGGTCCCCTCCTCCGCTGACGAGATGCCGTCGGCTGCCTCGGCGGGTCGGTATCGGAGCACCAGGCCGTCGTCCGTGAGCTCGTCGGCGATCGCCAGCACGGTCGCGCGCACCCGTTGATCGATCCGGGGGGAGGAAACCCATGAGGACGACGAGCAGCATCGAGGCGTCCAGCGCCGGTGCGCCGTACGTCTGGGTGAAGATCGCCGCGCGCATCGAGCCCGGACCCCAGGAGGTCCTCCGCGATGGCGGTCGCCTCGCCCCGCCAGCGGCTGGCCGTAGCCGGGTCGTCGCGTCGCTCGGCGATGCTCGCCGCGCGGTCGAGCGCGACCCACGCCATCAACTTCGACGACCCGAAGTGGCGGGGCGCGCCGCGCATCTCCCAGATGCCCTGGTCCGGGACCCGCCACGCGGCGGTGGCGTCAGCGGCGAGCTGGCGAACGATGCGCCACGTCCGGTCGTCGACGGGGGCGTCGCGGAGCCGCAGGTCCCGGTCGATGAGATGCGCGAGCCAGCCCCAGACGTCGTGCTGGCGCTGGTGGACCGCGCCATTGCCGATGCGCACGGGCCGCGCGCTTTCGTAGCCGTCGAGATGGTCGAGGGTGGACTCGGGCAGCTCCCGCTCCCCACCGATGCCATACATCACCTGCAGCGGCGCCTCGTCCATCCGGTCGGCGATGAATCGCAGGAAGGCATGCGCCTCGTCGCGGAAGCCCAGGTCCTGGAGCGCGGCGAGGGTACAGACGCCGTCACGGATCCAGGTGTAGCGGTAGTCCCAGTTCCGGCTGCCACCGGGCGTCTCCGGCAGGGAGGTGGTCGCCGCAGCCATGGGGGCACCCGTGGGTGCGTGGATGAGGCCCTTGAGGGTCAGCGCGGAGCGCTCCAGGAGGACGCGAGCGTCACCCTCCGGGATCATGCCCGCGGCCAGCCAGTCGCGCCAGAAGCCCAGGGTGGTGGCGATCATGTCGCGGTCAACGTCCAGGGCGGCGTGGCGCTCCCAGGCAAGGATCACGACACCGGACTCGCCGGCATGCAGCTCCGTCCGGCCGGCGGCCGTCCGCCCGGACCAGACGACCGGGATGTCGCCGCCCAGCCGAAGCGGGCTGACCGATGGATCCACCGACGGCGCGCCATAGTCGGGTGCCGCCACGAGGTCGATATCCACGACGACCGAGCCGGTCGTGCAGGCCAGCGAGCGGACCAGCCTGGAACCCGGCCGACCCAGCTCGTCGACCACGAGCGCATCGGTGAGCACGAGCGTGCCGGTGTCGGTCCGCCAGGTCGTCTCGAGCACGAGGCTCCCAGGGAGGTACCGGCGGGAAGTGGCCTCCGGCCCCCCTGTCGGGCCTACCCGGAAGTGCCCGGCCCGTCGGTCGAGGATCGCCCCGACGATGCTCGGGCCGTCCATGCGCGGGAGGCAGAGCCACTCGACGGACCCGGTCGGCGAGACCAGCGCGGTGACGACGCCATCGGACAGGAACCCGAGCGACTCGATGGGCGGGTACCCGGATGCGCTCTGGCTCACCCGGGCACGATACGCCGTCGCGGCGGGACCGTGGCGCTCGTACGGCGACCGGCCATGCCACCTGGACCGTCAGATCCAGCTCCGGTCCTGGTGGGTGGTATGGCTGTCGCCCACGCACGGTCGGCTGTCCGCGCCCCACGCCTGGGCCGCAGCCGCGATCAGGGTGAGCACCCCCACGAACGCGATGATGCCCCACATCACATCTGCCAGCTGTCCCATGAGTGGACCTCCCTTCGAGGTTCCATCGCCAGACCCGAGCCGCTCCTTCGGTGAGCGGACTTGACGCGTCGTCGATACCGGTCCACCATATCGGGCGAATACCAGTCCACAAGATGCCACTATGGGCGACTGGACTGGAAATGGAGGCTCATGACCGTCAACCAATCCAATATCCAGATCGGACTGGTCGCCCTCCTCGGAGGCTGGGCGGACGGCGATGGGCCGCTCAACGAGCAACTGGCCAGCGCCATCGCGCGCCTCGTCCGCCAGGGCGACCTGCGGCCCGGTGCGCGCCTGCCCGCGGAGCGCGAGCTGGCGGAGCAGCTGGGTGTGTCGCGCACGACGGTGGTCAGCGCCTACGAACGACTCCGGAGCGACGGCATGATCAGGTCTCGGCGGGGCAGCGGCTCCCGCGTGGCACCCGGCGTGGAGCCAGCCGGGGCGCTCTCGTGGGTCGGTGCCGTGCCCTCGTTCCTGCCCGGGCGGCTGGGTGCCAGCGATGCCTCCGTACCGGGTGAGCGGATGGTCCCGTCGGGCATCGCCGATCCCATCGCGCTGACCATCGGGGCGCTGCGTGGCTGGTCCGGTGTCCGGGACATCATCGAGGCGACCGTCCGCGAGGACATGTCGATGCTCCTCGACGACTACGGCTACCTCCCGTTCGGCCTGCCGACGCTCCGGGAAGCCGTCGCGCGGATGCTGGCCGACTCGGGCGTGCCGACGACCGTCGAGCAGGTGCTCATCACCGGCGGCGGCCAGCAGGCCATCCACCTCCTCGTCGACCAGCTGGCAGGCGCCGAGGGCGTGGTGGCCATCGAGGACCCCACCTACATCGGGGCGCTCGACGCGATCCGGGCGGTGGGTGCCTGCACGGTGCCCGTGCCGGTCGGCCCGGAAGGCATCCGGGTGGACATCCTCGCCCGCTCCCTGGGCAGCGTCTCGCCCGCGTTCCTCTACGTGGTGCCCACGTTCCATAACCCGACGGGCGCGGTCATGCCCGACGCCACCCGCCGGACGCTCGCGGAGCTCGCGCTGCGGCGCGACCTCATCGTGGTCGAGGACCTGGCGCCCGAGACCACCGTGAGCCGCCGGATGCTGCCGCCCATCGCCACGTATGCCCCCGATCAGGTCATCACCATCGGCTCACTGTCCAAGGGTGGCTGGGGCGGCCTGCGCATCGGCTGGATCCGCGCGGAGCCGCGGCTCATCACCCGGCTGGCCGCGCGCAAGGCGACGTTCGACCATGGCTCCCCCACCCTGACCCAGGCCGTCGCGGTCCGGATGCTCGCCCGGGGCGATGCGTTCGGCGAGCGCGCGGAGCGCGAATCCCAGGTCCGGCGCGAGGTCGCTGCCGCCGCCCTTCGGCAGCATCTGCCGGACTGGCGCTGGACGATGCCCCAGGGCGGCCTCTCGTTCTGGGTCACGCTGCCCGACGGCGACGCGGTCACGCTCTCGCGGGTGGCGGCCCAGCACGGCGTCCTGGTCCGACCCGGCCCTGCCGCCTCACCCCAGGGCGGCTTCCGGGACCACCTCCGGATCGCGGTCGGCGAGGAGCCCGACCGACTCCGCGAGGGCATCCGCCGCCTCGCCGACGCATGGCACGAGTGCAGCCCCGCCGCATCTCGGCCGATGGCTGCGATGCTGTCGGTGAGCGTCTGACGGTCGCGCGCCGACCGGGGCCGGCGGCTGGCTCAAGGGGCGACGCTCAGGGGCGCGCGGTCACGTTGGCCCAGAGGGCACGGATGCCAGTCGTCCAGGGCGGCAATGTGTCTGTGTAGCCGACCTCGTTGACGAGCGCGCCCAGCATCGGGTTGGAGATCCGCACCAGGTCCCCGACGTGGTGGGTGAATCCCGTCCCGGGCTCCCCACGGTCGGCCGTGGGCACGAACATCGTGCCCAGGAAGAGGGCCAGGCCGTCGGGGTACTGATGCGTCCGGCCCATCGCCTGTGCCACGAGCGCCCGGGGATCGCGGCTGATGCGCGAGAGGCGGTTGTGGCCGCCCGTGACGAAGCCGTCCGCGCCACGGACCTCCAGCTCCACGTCCGTCGCCATCAGGTCGTCGAGGCCGAATCCGGGCTCGAAGAGGCGGATGAACGGACCGATGGCGCTGCTCGCATTGTTGTCCTTCGCCTCCGGCAGGAGCAGCGCGCTGCGACCCTCGAAGTCGCGCAGGTTGACGTCGTTGCCGAGCGTCGCACCCACGATGCCACCCCGGGCATCGACTGCCAGCACGACCTCCGGCTCCGGGTTGTTCCAGACCGAGTCCCGCCGGACGCCGATCCGTTCGCCGTACCCGACGGAGGCGAGCACGGGTGCCTTGGTGAAGATCTCCGCGTCGGGGCCGATGCCTACCTCCAGGTACTGCGACCAGATGCCCGCGGCGATGAGCTCCCGCTTCAGGGTCGCGGCGGCATCGCTCCCCGGCACGACCTGGCCCAGGTCCGCACCGATGGCGTCGGCGAGCGTCCGCCGCAGCTCCAGGGACCGTGCCGCATCACCGCGTGCAGCCTCCTCGATGACCCGCTCGATGAGGCTCTCCGCGAACGTGACACCGCACGCCCGGACCACCTGGAGGTCGAACGGCGCCAGCAGCGCGGGTCCGTCGGGCCGGCGTGTCGCATGCCACGACCCTTCGAGCAGCTCCGGCAGCTCCGCCACCCGTCGCAGGTCCGGACGACGGATGAGCCGGGGCAGGTCATCCCGCTCGAGCAGGTCGGAGACGGTCGGGCCATGGGGCAGCAGGTCGAAGGCACCATCGCGCCGGATGGCGACCGGGGTGGGACCACCCACGCCCTGCGGACAGCGTTCGGATGGGAGCTGGATGCGGCCGATGAGCAGGCCGTCCAGGGGGCCGCCCGGAACGGCCCACGCACCCAGCTCGGCGGTGAGTGACGCGGACCCATCGACTGCCATGCGTCTCTCCCGGCAAGGTGGTGGGGTGGCCTACGGGGATTGAACCCGTAACCTCTGGAGCCACAATCCAGTGCTCTGCCGATTGAGCTAAGGCCACCGCGGCGACCGCCGGCAGCGTGGCGCAGCGCGCCGCGTCCGGGGACCCGCGGAGTGTACCCGATCCGCCCCGGACGGGCAGGCATCCGGCCGCGAGCCGTCAGGCGATGGGTGGCATCTCCAGGTCGGTCATCCCGGGCACATCCGGGCTGACGGCGGTGGCGGGCGTGGTGACGTCACGCCCGAGTGCCCGGATGAGCGGCTGGAACGCCAGCGCCCCGGCTGCGATCATCAGGGTCGCACCGAACAGCACCTGGGTGGCCACCGCGCCGATATGACCGGCCATGGCGCCCGCGACGAGATGGCCGATGGGCCCGAATCCCACCGCGAAGGTCCAGATGCCCATGGCGGCACCCCGCTCGGCATCGCTCGTGGCGCGCTGCATGAGCGCCTGGGAGAGTGAGTCGGCGCCGGCCGCCGCGGCCCCCACCACGAGCAGCGGCAGGAGCGCGAGCAGGAACCCGGGGCTCAACGCGAACGCGATGAGCGCGCCACCGAACAACGCATCGAGACCCATGAGGATCGGGCCGCGGCTCGCCCGGGCACCGACCCGGATGATGACCAGCAATCCCAGCACGCCACCCAGCGAGCGCACCGCGTTCATCGTGCCGTAGGCATCCGGCCCCTGGCCGAACACATCGCGGGCGAAGACCGGCACGAGCGTCATGGACGAGAAGCCGAGGATCTCCACCAGGATCACGGCGAGCATCAGCAGGGCGAGCAGCCGATCCCGCCGGAGGAGCGTCAGCGACGTCCGCAGGCCCGCGGGAGCGGGTCTCGGCGTGTTGTCGGTGCGGGCCCGATGGGCGCGGCTCAGGCCCAGGACCAGGGCACCACCGAGGAGGCTGGCGGCCATGACCGCGAGCGCCGCCGGGATCCCGGAGGCGGACAGGATCGCACCGCCGACGATGCTGCCGGCGATGGCCGTCACCTGGGCCAGCAGGTTGCCGATGGCGATGGCGCCGGTCGCCAGGGCAGGGCCGACGAGGTCGAAGGCGTAGGTCGTGGCCGACGCGAGCCGACCCGCATCCAGGATGCCCAGCACGAAGGAGCCGCCCAGGAGCACCGGCAGCGAGAGGCTGCCGCCATCGACCCAGGCGATGAGTGCCAGCACGCCCCCGACGGCCGCCCCACCCAGGCTCACCACGACGAGCAGCCGCCGTCGATCGACCCGGTCTGCGAGGACGCCCGCGGGGATGCCGAACACGAGCATGGCCAGGAACCGGACCGCGAAGATGGCACCCACCGCGAGGGGCTCGGTCGTGATGACGAGCGTGACCCACGCGAAGACGACGCTGCTGAGCGCCCACGCGAACGCCGACGCCCCGAAGGACACGGCGTATGCCGTGTAGCCGGGTCGTCGGAAGGGCGCCCGCCACTGCGCCCACAGGCCCGTACCCGGGGCCGGTCGCGGGCCGGTTCCCGATGCCATCGTCAACGAAGCTCGACGGTCGCGCCGAGCCGCTCAAGGGCGAGCCGGATGCGCTCCGCCTCGTCGGCCGACACGTCCGCCGCGACCACCCGGGGGGCCTTGTCCACGATGCGCGTCGCTCGCCAGCCGCTCTCGCCCGTCAGCTGGGCGATGGTCGCCACCAGCAGGGCATGGCGCTCCGGGTCATACCGCGCATCCCCGATGCGTTGGAGGACCACGGTGTGCCGGCCCGCGTCCCCTTCTTGGGCATCTGGCGCGGCGGCGGCCGCTGGACGCCGGAACCAGAGCACCTGGGCGCCCGCGCCGCCCGGGGCCGAGCTGACCATCTCCCAGCCCGCGGCACCCAGCTCCGCGATGACCGCCCCAACGGGGCGCCCGTCGGCGGTGGCCACGCCGTCGATGCGGACCTGCGTCCGATCCTGCGTGTCGTAGTCGACCTCCAGGTACTGCCATCCGGGCAGGCGCTCATCGGGCCCGTCGCCATCCGCCGGATCCGCCATCTCCATCGCCCGCAGAGCCTACGGCACCGCCTCCGTCCCTGACAGCGATCCCAACGCGGATCAAATGTGCTTCTCAGGTTCGGGCTCGATGCTGCTCACAACGAACGCCCGCACGGGCACAGGAGGCTCTGCTCGATGGCTTACCAGGACGTCCGGACCGCTCGTGGCCGACAGTGGCAGCGACGGCTGCCGTGGCCGCGTGTCTGGCACATCACCCCCGGGGACATCCTCGCCGTCCTCATCGCCAACGCGGTCATCATCGTGGGCATGTGGGTCCGCCATGGCGGCCTCGCGCAGCTCGACACGCCGGCCGGCATCGCCACGGGGATCGGCCAGGTCACGGCCCTCCTGGGGACCTACCTGGCCCTGGTGCAGCTGGTGCTCATGTCCCGGAGCCCCTGGCTGGAGCGGGTCCTGGGCTCGGAGCGGCTCATGGTCTGGCATCGCTGGGTCGGCTTCGCCTGCCTCTGGCTGCTCGTCGGGCACGCGGTGTTCACCACGCTGGGCTTCGGCATGCTCGACGGCTCTGGCTTCGTGAGCGAGATCGGCACGCTCCTGTTCACGTATCAGTGGGTGCTCATGGCCACGGTCGGCCTCGTGATGCTCATCGCGGTGGCGGTGACGTCGATGCGGGCCGCACGGCGCCGGCTCTCGTACGAGACCTGGTTCGGCATCCACCTGTATGCCTACCTGGGCATCGCGCTCGCGTTCCTCCATGAGCTCGTCGTGGGCACGGACTTCGTCAATGACCAGGTGGCGGTCGGCTACTGGGTCGCCCTCTACATCGTCGCCATCGGCCTCCTCGTCACGTTCCGGCTGCTCCAGCCGATCGCCTTCTCCTATCGCCATCGTCTGCGTGTCGACAGCGTCGTGCAGGAGGCACCCGGCATCGTCTCCATCAACATCACCGGCCGGGACATCGACAAGATGCCCCTCCGCGCCGGCCAGTACTTCCAGGTCCGCTTCCTCACCGGCGGCGGTTGGTGGCGCCACCATCCGTTCTCGATCTCAGCTGCGCCCAACGGCGCCTCCCTCCGGCTGACGGTCAAGGACCTGGGTGACGACACCGGGCGGATGGCCCGTCTCCAGCCCGGCACCCGCATCTTCGCGGAGGGTCCGTATGGCGCCTTCACGCGTGAGGTGATGCACGGCAGCAAGGCGCTGTACATCGCGGGCGGCATCGGCATCACGCCGCTGCGCGCGATGCTCGAGGAGCGCCCGAACGGTCGCGATGACGTCGTCCTCCTCTACCGCGCCAGCAGCTGGGACGACGTCGTCTTCGGCCAGGAGCTGGAGGCCCTGGGCCGCCACCCGGGCACCGTCGTGCGCTTCCTCGTCGGCCACCGGGGCTCCCCCGAGATGCCCGTCGACCCGCTCGAGCCGCGCTGGCTCCTCCACCTCGTGCCCGACATCCAGCAACGCGACATCTTCTATTGCGGCTCCGGGTCCTTCATGGACAAGGTCGCCGCCAGCCTACGCACCCTGCAGGTGCCCAGAAAGCAGATCCATGCCGAACGCTTCTCGTAGACCCTCCGACCACGATCGCACGCCGAGCCGCATCCCCCGGCGTGGTGCGGCCGCCCTCCTCGCGACGACCGCCGGGATCGCGCTCCTGCTGAGCTTCCGGACACCGGATGCCGTGGCCACCCTCGGGGTGAGCGGCATCAAGCTCGGTGCACTCGGGAGCACGAACACGGACGCGGGGACCGGCACGGCCGCGCTGCAGCCGCGTGGAGTGGCTGTCGCCGACCCCGCCACCGACCCTCCTGCGACGGACCCTCCGGCGACGGACCCGGCGGCGACCGATGCCGCGCCGACCCCGACCCCCGACGCGACGCGGACGCGGACACCCAAGCCGACACCCAGCACCCAGGTCATCGACGGCAAGGTCGTCAACACCCGGTACGGCCCGGTCCAGGTCGAGATCACGGTCAAGAACGGCAAGCTCACCGACGTCCAGGCGCTCCAGCTGCCGTCTGACCGGCAGTACTCCGCGGAGATCTCGCAGTATGTCCAGCCGTATCTGCGCCGCGAAGCCCTCCAGGCGCAGAGCGCCAATATCGACCTCATCTCCGGCGCCACGTACACCAGCGACGGGTACGCCCGGTCGCTGCAGTCCGCCCTCAGGCAAGTGAGCTGACATCGGCGCGAGCAGGGTGGATGCCCCGAGCGAGCCCGGAGCCCGATCCTGCGGCCCACGCATCCTGCACGTCATGGGCACGGTGGTGACCGTCGACATCCGGGGGGATGACGGGACCGACGACCAGGTCGAGGCGATCTTCGAGTGGTTCCGCCAGGTCGACGATCGCTTCAGCGCCTGGAAGCCCGACAGCGAGGTCAGCCGTTTCGCGCGGGGCGAGCTCCGCCTGGACCAGCTGAGCGACGACCTGCGCGAGGTCCTCGCGGCGTGCGAGGAGGTCGAGGTGCTGAGCGGCGGCGTGTTCGACATCCGCCGCCATCGTCCGGATGGCCTGCCCGATCCGACGGGCCTGGTCAAGGGCTGGTCGGTCGACCGGGCGGTCGCGATGCTGCAGGCGTGGGGCGCCACGGACTTCAGCGTGAATGCCGGTGGGGACGCGGTCGTGCGCGGCCGGCCGGCACCCGACCGACCATGGCGCGTCGGCATCCAGCACCCGTTCATCCGGGACAAGGTGGCTGCCGTCGTGGCCGGCACGGACTTCGCCATCGCCACCTCCGGCACCTACGAACGCGGGGAGCACATCCTCGATGCGCGAGCGGGCGCGCTGCCGACCGGCCTCGCAAGCATGACCGTCGTGGGTCCGGAGCTGGCGTTGGCCGATGCGTACGCCACCGCTGCATTCGCCATGGGCCGTGCCGGGCTCGGTTGGCTGGACGCGATCCCGAGCTACTCGGGGTGTGCCATCACCAGCGATGCGCAGCAGGTCTGGACGCCGGGCTTCGACCGCTATCTCATCCCGCCCGGCTGACGCCCTCCCCGCGTCGGCCGGGACGCGGTCCCGGTATGCTGCCGCTCCCGATGAGCATCCAGACGCCCGATCTCGACCCGCCTGCCGCCAGCGGCTCGGGCGGTACACCGCGTGACCATACGCTGACGCTCCTCGTCAGCGCCGCCGACCGACCGGGCCTCGTGGCCGGTGTCGCGGGCACCCTCTTCGAGCACGACGCGAACATCCTGGAAGCGGACCAGCACGACGACGCGGGTACCCGGCGCTTCTTCCAGCGCATCCGGTTCGAGATCGGTGCACCCGGGATCGCGCCCCTGCGTGCGTCGATGGCCTCCCTGGGCGCCCGGCTGGACCTCGACTGGAGCATGCGCGACCGCGCGGACGTCCGCCGGGTCGCCATCTTCGTCTCGCGCGAGGAGCACTGTCTCTACGACCTCCTCGTCCGACACCGCTCGGGCGAGCTGCCCTGCGACATCCGGGCCATCGTCAGCAATCACGACCTGCTGGCGCCCGTGGCCGCCCAGTTCGGGGTGCCCTTCCACCTCGTGCCCGTGACCGATGACCGCGTGGCGCAGGCGGAGGCGACCCAGCAGGCGCTCCTGGACGCGGCGGGCATCGACCTGGTCGTGCTCGCCCGCTACATGCGCATCCTGTCCCCGGCATTCGTCGCCCGCTGGCAGGGCCGGGCCATCAACATCCACCACTCGTTCCTGCCCGCGTTCGTCGGGGCGCGGCCGTATCACCAGGCCTACGAGCGGGGCGTCAAGCTCATCGGCGCGACGGCCCACTACGTGACGACGGTGCTCGACGATGGACCCATCATCGACCAGGACGTGACGCGAGCCTCGCACCGTGATTCGGTGGATGACCTGGTGCGACGCGGCCGGGACATCGAGCGGACCGTACTCGCCAGGGCGGTCCGCTGGCACCTCGAGGACCGGGTGCTCATCCAGGGCAACAAGACCATCGTCTTCCAGTAGCGCCGCGGGACCGCGGTCGCGCCGCGAGGGCGCCGGGCACGCCACCTGCGGTGCCGCCTGTCTCGGCGGCGTGCGGCGGGGATACACTGTCCGTGCCCACGGGCCCCCACCACGGCCATCACGGAGGATCAGGGATGCTGCAGCGGTTCTTTGGAGTCAGCATCGGAGCGCTCATCACGTTCCTGTTGCTGGAGTTCTTCATCCGGGGCGATGGCTCCTACTGGCTGGTCGGCGACGCGACCCAGGCCTACATCTGGGCCGCCATCATCGGGGCGGTCGCCTCGTTCTTCTGGCCCATCGTCATCGCCTGGTTCCTGGTCCGCCGCCGCAAGGCCCGCCGGGACGACCAGATCCAGAGCGAGGTCGAGCGCCAGATGGCCGAGCAGCAGCGGCCCGGCGGCGGCTGACCCGCACGTCCCTCGCCACTCCGGTTCGCCGCAGGCTCGACCTGCGGCGAACTGATCTCCGGGCTATCCGGTGGCGACCGGGACCCCGGCAGGCTCACGGCTGACTGCGTCACCGCCATTGCGCTTGACCCGATACATCGCCGCGTCGGCGGTGCGCAGCAGGCGCGTCGCGGTCCGCCCATCGTCCGGGTAGAGCGCGAGGCCGGCGCTGCAGGCGACGCTGCCTTCGGTGCCATCCGCGAGCTGGTGTCGCTGGCTCCGGACGCCCGTGACCACCCGGTCTGCCACGTGCTGGGCGGCGGCGAGGTCCGTGTCCGGCATCAGGACGACGAACTCGTCACCCCCGTAGCGGGCGACGATGTCATTGGCGCGCACCGCCAGCCGCAGTCCGGCGGCGACGTTGCGGAGCACCCGGTCGCCATCAGCATGACCGTGGGCGTCGTTGATGGCCTTGAAGCCGTCGAGGTCGATCATGAGCACGCTCAAGGGTGATCGCGACCGGGCGCTGCGGGCGACCTCCTGGGTCAGCCGCTCCTGCAGGTAGCGGTGATTGTTGACGCCGGTGACCTGGTCCACGTCCGCCGCCGCGCGCAGGTGTCGGAGCAGCTGGACGTTCTGGAGCGCCACCGCCGCCTGCGCGGCCATCGACCCGTAGACCTCGGTCTCCTGGTCGCTGAACGTCCGCTCGGCGCTCGACAGGTACAGCTCCACGAGACCGATCGTCCGGCCGGATGCGGTGAGCGGCAGCAGCAGCAGCTGCGCGGCGCCCACGCGCCGGAGCAGTGCCGTCTCACCCGCATCCCCTCCGCCCGCGTCCATCTGGATGAGCTGGGGCGTGCCGTCGAGCAGCGCCCGTCGGGTCAATGGGTAGCGCGCCAGGTCACCCCGGGTCGCCGCCTCACGGCAATCCAGGCGTCCCCGTGAGCACAGCAGCTGGAGGGTCGCCGTCGCCTCGTCCCAACGCGACACCCCGCATGCGTCCACCCGTGCGGTGCGCACCAGGATGTCCGCGACGAGCTCCGCCAGGCCTGCCTCGTCATGGACGGACGAGCCGGCGCGGCTGATCTCCAGGAGCGCCTCGAGCTCCTGCACCAGGCGGTCCCGGCTGGCCAGCGTCCGGGCATTCTCAAGGGCGACGGCGGCCTGGTCGGCGAGCACTTGTACCAACCGCAGGTCGGCGTCGGAGAAGCTGCCGGTTCCCACCCGCGACAGCACGATGGCGCCCCGTGGGTGCCCTTCGTAACGCAGCGGCACGAGCAGCATCGCCTCCTGGATGAGCGGCGTCCCGGGGACCGGCACTGCGTGCGGATGCCGGGATGCGTCCGGCACGATGGCACCTTGTCCCTGCTCGACGACCCAGCCCGTGATGCCCTCACCCACTCGCAGCCGAAGGCTGTCGGTCGTCTCGTCCGCGTACTCCTGGGTGTGGTGGCTGAACGCGATCGCCTCCAGGGTCACGCCGTCCTCTGCGAGCAGGTGCACGCGCGCGTTGTCGTAGGGCACGACCTGGCGCGTCTCGGTGCAGATCGCCGCCCCGATCTGGGCCACGGTGGACAGACGGGTGAGCTGCGCGGCGATGCTCTGGACCGCCTGGAGCTGACGACCCCAGGCAGACGCAGGTGCGGCACCCGCTTCGACCACGTGGCCCGACGACTGGGTCGCGATCTGCCGCGCATACAGCCGTGCGAGCGCCCGATCATCCGAGCTGAATGGCTCGTCGCGGTCCCGACCCAGCGCGAGGATGCCCATCCGGCCATCAGGCACGACCACGAGCAGCTGCTCGGCGGGTGACTCCGACTCGTCCGGCGCGTTGGCGCTCGATGCCGCTCGACCGCGAGCCGGCCTCGCAGGGTCGGCGGCGCGCCCCAGGAGCCGGGTGAGCCACGAGGCGGGACGACGGGCGGCGGATCCAGGCGTCCAGGCCACGAGCTGGAGCGTCCCATCGCCATCGGCGATGAACAGGCCCGCACCACGGTCCGCCGCGACGGCACGGCTGACCTCTCCCAGGAGTCCGACGATGCGCTGGTCGCTCACCGCGTCGCGAGCGGCTGGCTGGGTGACCCCGGACGCCAGCGTCGTGCGGTCGGCACCACCATGGACCGGATGACGCACCAGGCGGCACCCACACCGATGAGGACATCGCCAAGGGAGAAGACGTTGGCGAGCGGTATCGGTCGCGGAAGCGCGAACACGTCACCCAGGAACGGCAGGGTCGTGCCCGGCCCGATGAGGATGGAGTTGGTGAATGCCGTCGTGGGCACTCGACCGATGCCATCGAGGATCTCCCACGCGCCGGGCGCGGACGGCATGTAGCCGCCATTGGCGACGATGACGAGCATGTTCAGCGCGGCGCCCAGGGCGAGCAGCGGGAACCCGGGCAGGTCGAGGTTGCGGAGCATCGCGATGAATACGAGGACGCTCGACGCGACATACAGCAGCGGGCCTGCGTCACCGACCCGATCGGCCAGCGGGGGCCCGAACAGCACCAGCTGGAACGCGAGCCCACCCAGGGCGAGGCCCCACCAGCGGATGTGCATGTCCGCCAGGGCCGTGACCCGACCGCCGGCCGCTCGACCGATGAGCAACCCGATGACGATGGCGTACAGCAGGAGCATCAGGCGTCGGCTCGGTGGGCAGGATGCAGCACGGGAACGCTCCAGATCTGGTCGGCAGGGCGATGCCGAGTGCGCCGGGAACACGAACGGCGCGCCGGGGCGGCGCGCCGCGAGCACAGATGCAGGGGGTCCCCGGCGGCAGCGGCTGCGATCGACTGCCGCCGGTCCCCGTCAGCGTACGGAGATCACCACCAGCGGAAGGGCGCCGCCAGCACGAGTGCGAATGCCGCCAGGGAGGCCAGGCGGAGGGCGAGGGATGCGGTTCGGTTCATCTGATCGATAGCTCCATGGTGTCGTCGGTGTGGGCGGACCGCACGACTCCCGGGGTGGTCCTCGGGTTGGCCCGGTCGGGTCATCCCCGACTGCCCCCGACTATGCGGACGTGGCCGCGCACCCTCCATCCCCATTCCGTACCATGACCGATCGGTCCTCATGGCGGGCTGTGGCCGCCATCGGGCCTGGCGCGCGGCGACCGCCGGGGTCGTATCCTCGAGCGCATGGACGACCCACGACTGCTCGAGACGACCATCGCTTCACGCGTCATCCACACCGGACGCTACCTCACCGTACGTGTCGACACCATCCGGGACGCGGACGGCGGCGAGCACACGCGCGACATCGTGGATCACCCTGGCGCGGTGGCGATCCTGGCGCTCGACGGCGGCGATGTGCTCATGGTCCATCAGTACCGGACGCCGACAGGACTGGTGATGCGCGAGATCCCCGCGGGGACCCTCGAGCGGTCCGCGGATGGGTCCGTGGAGGACCCCGCCATCGCCGGTCCGCGCGAGCTGGGCGAGGAGACGGGCTACGCCGCGGCGACCTGGCAGCTCCTGGGCAGCTTCTACACCGCGCCTGGCTTCGCGACCGAATACATGCATCTCTACCTGGCTACGGACCTGTCGCCCATCGACGGCTACGCAGGCCCGGATGCGGATGAGCGGCTCGCCCTGGAGCGGGTCCCCTGGCGGGACGCGGTCCAGATGGCCATCAGCGGCGGGCTCAAGGACGCGAAGAGCATCGCTGGCCCTGCTGTGGCTGGACCGGCTCGTGGCCCGCAACGAGATCGCCTTCCGCGGATAGTGTCCGCTGCCGATGCGGCCTTCGTGTGGCGGCTGATGTGGGGCTGCGGCATCAGGCGTCCGTACCCACCCCACGGGTGAGTCCGACGTCCGCCGGCCGCGAATCGCTACAACGATGCGTGGGGTGGTTGACTCCTGACCGTTGGCACGTTTCGAGTCATCGGCTGGGTGATCGCTGCGCGCCGCGGGCCATGCGTGTCGAACTCACCCAACCGATGGGTTTCGTGGAGGCCCGACCTCCAGCGGAACGGGGCACCCGGCCGAGCGGCGAGTCAGCCGGGGCTGGAGGCCCGCCATGCCTGCAGGTCGACGGGCTGCAGCCGGGGACTCGGCGTCAGACCCGGGATGCGACCGCGCTTGGCGATGGGTCGTCCGTCGATCTGCTTGAGATCGCCCGTGAAGTCGATGGGTCGGGCGCCGCTGATGTACGAGCCGACCGCATATGAGTCGACCGCAGCGCCGGCCGCCTTGAAGTACCGGATGCGCTCGGGATCGAGGCCGCCGCTGATGATGATCCGGACGTGCCCGAAGCCGGCCTGGTCCAGTCGTGCCCGGACCTCCTGGACCAGGTCTGCGGTCACCCGCCCACGCTCCGATGGGGTGTCGAGGCGGACGCCGTACAGCCGGTCGCCGAGCGCGGTCGCGACCCGCAGCGCCTCCTCGGCCTCATCCTTGAAGGTGTCGATGAGCACGATGCGGGGCACGTCCGTCGAGAGGTGGCGGTCGAAGGCCTCCGCAGCCCGCACGGTGTCCCCGAAGATGAGCACCAGCGAGTGGGGCATCGTGCCAGTGGGGGCGAGACCCGCGAGGCGGGCCCCGGCCGGGGTGGAGGCACCCACGCAGCCACCGACGATGGCGGCGTAGTCGAGGGTGTCGGTGATGTCCGGGTGGACATGCCGCGCCCCGAAGCTGATGACCGGCTCCGGAGCGGCCGCCTCCACACACTCGCGGGCCGCAGTGGCCCAGCCCGTCGATTGGCTGAGCATCCCCAGGATCGCGGTCTCGTACAGCCCGAACTGCCGATAGCGCGCGCGGATGCGCAGCACCACCTCCTTGGTGCTGAAGGTGTCGCCATCGCTGAGCGCCTCGACCAGCACCTCGTCGCTCGCGCGTGCGCCACCGAGGACGTGGGCGAGGAGCACCTTGGCCTCATCGATGCCGCACAGGATGCCCTCCTGGCGGGTGAAGACCTCCATGACCACGACGGGGTCGAGACCTTCCTTGGCCAGGATCTCCTCCGCGCGCGCGAAGTAGACGTCGGCGGAGTCACCGGTGAGGATGCTCGACGACGGTACGCGGCGCTGCATCACCGGACGATCCATGGAACGGCGCGACTCCTTCCGATCTCCCCACGGGACGTGCCGGGCCGGCCGAGTGTACCAGCGGGCACAGCCCGTCCGACCTGCTCCAGGGCGGCGTCGCCGGAGCGCGGCTCAGCGGTCGATGGGAGCCGGCATCAGGCCTGGCGGATCGAACCCCTCAGCCCGCCGTCGCCTCTCGTTGGACCCAGTCGGTAAGCACGTGCCAGTAGCGGGTGCTCGCCAGGATCCCCCACCGCCGCTCGATGAGCGCGTTGGGAGATGGCGCCCGTGCCAGGTCGCGCGGCGTGACCGCGAACATCGCCCACGGCGTCCCGCCCACGAACGTGAGGCCCTGCTCCAGCCACGGCTCGGTGATCGGGGTGGGGATCGTGGTGCGGCAGAAGCTGACGGTCAGCGCGTGTCGCTCCCCCGCCCCATCGTCGAATGGCCGCTCCCCGGCGAGTGCCACGAAGTCCGGCCAGGCCCGCACCACGGCGCAAGGCGCGCGCAGGCCGAGCGAGGCCATGACCGATTCGATGGTGGCCGCGACGGCTTCGGCGTCGGCCGTCCCTGCATCGAGGGCCAGGTTGCCGGTCTGGAGGTAGCTCCGCACCTCACCGAAGCCGGCCCCGACCAAGGCGCCACGGAGGGCGTCCATGCGCACCCGGTTGTGGCGCCCCACGTTGATGGCCCGCAGCACGACGCCGTATCTCACGAGGTGGCTGCGGGCGCCTCATCGACCGCGGGCTGCGCCGGATCGGTGGCAGGCGCGCTCAGCTCCCCCAGGTGGTCGGCGTAGCGCGCCAGGAGCGCCTCGTGGCGCGACGGCCGCGTGGGCGTCGGCGCGACCTTGGCACCCGGATGCAGCCACTTGAGCGAGTCGTCGAGGAGCAGGTCACACACGGCGACCAATCGTGCCAGCGCCACGCCCAGGGCGTCGCGATCGAGGGTCGCGACCGGCAGCTCCGCGGTCAGGACTGGTCGCTCATCGGCCGAGACCGCGAACTTGATGAACGGCAGCTCGTCGTTCCAGCGCAGGAGCTTGCGATACGAGACCCGGAACGAGTCGCTGATGGGCGGCGCGTAGTGGACCCAGCACAGCAGCGCGAGCGCCGGATCGAGGATGAGCGTGACCCGGATGTCGTGGCGCCGGACACCGTCGAGCAGCAGGTCCCAGCTGGTAACGCCGTCGCGGTCGGCGCGCTCGTCCGGGCGCAGCCCCAGCTCCCCGAGCCAGGCATCGATGTCGGCGGGCGTCACGCCCCTGCGGCGGCCTTGCGGGGCGCCGTCGCGCGCGGCTCGCGATGCACGACGCTGCCACCGCTGCGGACCGTCTTGGACACGAAGTCGGCCGGCCGGACATCCTCCGCGATGCGCACATTGCGGCCGATGTGGGCACCGGCCGGGATGTTGGCGCCCTTGCCCACGAGCGTGATGCCGGTGTTCAGGCGCGTCGGCTCCATCTTGTTGGGCGTCGTGAAGTCGTCACCCATGCCGATGACCGAGTTGGGCCCAACGGACACGAACTTGTCCAGGATGGACCGGTCGACGACGGCGCCGGCCCGGATGTGACAGTCGAACATGATGACGCTGTCGCGCACGATGGCCCCCGGGTCCACGCGCACGCCCGGCGAGAGGATCGAGCGCTCCACGGTCCCCGCGATGAGGCAGCCGTGGCTGATGAGGCTGCGATGGACGCTCGCGGTGGGGCCGATTCGCGCCGGCGCCCGCTCTTCCGAGCGAGTGTGGATGACCCACGACCGGTCGTAGAGGTCGAGCTGGGGGTGATCGTCCAGCAGCTCCATCTGGGTACGCCAGTAGCTGTCGACGGTGCCCACGTCCTGCCAGTAGCCATCGAACCGGTAGCCGAACACCCGCGCGCCACCATCGAGCATGGCCGGGATGACGTTGGCGCCGAAATCCGGCCGGTCGTCCGCGAGCCACTTGAGCAGCGCCCGCTTCGAGAACACGTAGATGCCCAGGCTCGCAAGGTCGCTCCGGGGCTGCTTGGGCTTCTCCTGCCACTCGGTGACCTGGTCGGAGTCATCGAGCGCCAGGATGCCGAAGCGATGCGCCTCGCCCAGCGGCACCTGCTTGACCGCGATGGTCACGTCCGCCCGCTTGCGTCGGTGCTGCTGGATGAACGGTCCGTAGTCCATCTTGTAGATGTGGTCGCCGGCGAGGATGAGGATGGGGTCGGCCTGCGACTCGCGGATGGTGTGGATGTTCTGCAGGACGGCGTCCGCGGTGCCCCGATACCACTCCGCGGGGCGGCTCCGGGCGATGTAGGGCTGCATCATGCGCACCCCGCCCGTCGAGCGGTCCAGGTCCCAGGGACGGCCGGCGCCGATGTGGTCGTTGAGCGACCGGGGGTTGTACTGGGTCAGCACCACGACGTCGTTGATGTCCGAGTTGACGCAATTGCTGAGCGTGAAGTCGATGATCCGGTACTTGCCCGCGAATGGCACCGCGGGCTTGGCCCGAACGGCCGACAGGATCGACAGCCGCTCGCCCTCGCCTCCGGCCAGGACGATCGCGGTCACGTGCTTCACCTGACGATCCTACAACTGTCGGTGGCTGCTGCGTCGGCTGGCCACGCGACAGCGCTCAGGTGTAGAGGCGGGGGTTGACGGGGGTGCTGCCCCGCTGGACCTCGAAATGGAGATGGGGCCCGGTGGAGTTGCCCGTGTTCCCCATGTAGCCGATGGTCTGGCCCCGGCGCACCCGCTGGCCGGCATGGACGATGGCGCGCGAGAGGTGGCCGTAGAACGTCGCGAAGTTGCCGGCGTGGCCGATGAGGATCGCCTGGCTGCCACCGTAGGTCCAGCCGGAGAAGGCCACCACCCCGTCGTCCGCGGCGCGGATGGGGGTCCCCGAGGAGTTGGCGATGTCGATGCCGGTATGGAAGTGGGCGCACGAGCCACGGGGCGGCTCCAGGTAGAAGCCCGTGCAGCCGTACTCCTGGGTCACGATGCCCGACGTCGGCCAGAGGAACTGGCCATTGCCGCTGCCGCCACCCGAGCCACCGTTGCCGCGCGCATTCCGGGCGGCCTTGCGCTCGGCTGCCTTGAGCAGGCCCGCGACCCGCGCCTTGAGCTTCCGGTCGGCGATCTGCTGCCGACGGATGTACGCCCGGGCCTGGCGCTGGTTGGCCGCGATCTGGTGCGCCCGGGCCAGCTGGCGCCGCTGGATGGCCTTGGTCCGGCGCTCCAGCTTCTTGTAGCGGGCCTTGGCGTCGGCGAGCTTCTGCTTCTGGGCACGCAGGTCAGTGGCGGAGTCCTGTGCCGCGCGCCGGAGCTGGTCGGTGCGATAGCGCGTGGCGGCGGTGACCGCACGCAGCGAGTCGAGCGACGCCTGGTCGTTCGAGATCTGCTGCGCCATCTGGGCGTCCTGGTCGCCGTACGCGAGGTAGGCGGAGGCATCGCTCAGGACATCCGTGAACGAGCCGGAGTCCAGCACCTGCTGCAGGAGGCTGGTGTTCTGGGTGCGGTAGGCGTCCGCGAGGCGGGCGCCGAGGGCCTCCCGTCGAGCGTCGAGCTCTGCGGCCCCCTGGGCGATCTCCTGCTCCAGCAGGTTGAGCGTCTCGTCCAGCTGCTGCAGCTCGTCCTGGAGCGCCTGGCGACGCGTCTGGACCTTGCGCAGTGCCGCGGTCGCGTGCTGGATCTCCTTGCGCACCTGCGCGAGGTTGGCGTTGATGCCATCGAGCTGGTTGCTGGTCTTGGTCAGCGCGCTCCGCGCATCCGCCGCGTCACCCTGGAGGTTCGAGAGCAGGCGGTTCTGCTTGTCGATGTCCCGACGGAGCGCGGCCTGGCGTGACTTGGCCGCGGCGATCTGGTCGGAGAAGGCGTTCGCGGACGCGGGAGAGGTGCCCGTGGGCAAGCCAAGGAGGGCCAGGGAAACGACGACCAGGATCCCGACCTTGGCGGCCTTCTGGAGGATGTGGTGGCCGTTCGCGGATGCCGCGGACGCGCCGAACCACTTCACGGTCGCACCACTCGCAGGCTGCTCCCTCGATCTGCGATGCACCACCCACGGCTTGGGGCACGGCGGCCGGAATGGTGCGAGTCGACTGGAGGATAGGCGCTTTGACCATATGGCGCAAGCGCGCACCACTTCCCGCGGACCCGATGCAGCGTCGTCAGGGAGGCCCGCAGCGGCCCCGCCACTACGGCAGGAGCGCGGCGATGACCCCGGCGGCGATGAGCACGGGCCCGAATGGGATGGCCGACTTGAGGCTGATGCGCCGGAGCGCGATGAGCACCAGCAGCACGACCGCCCCCGCGATGGAGGCGACCAGGAAGCCCCCCAGCAGCCGGGAGACACCTGACATCAGGCCCAGGCTGACAGCGAGCTTGACGTCCCCCATGCCCAGCGCGCCACCGAAGAGGCGGTCGGTGAGCAGGAGCAGCAGCGGAGCACCGATGCCCGCAGCGAGCGCGCTGACGAGCGCGAGGTCCTTGCCCGCCACCAGCGGGTCGAGACCCAGGACGACCGCCAGCAGCGCGAACGGGATGAGCGGCAGTGTGATGACATCGGGCAGCAGCTTCTGGTCCAGGTCCGTGGCCGCGAGGACCATGAGCGCCCCCAGATAGATGCCCAGCACCACCCGATCCTGTGTCTCCGGCCAGCGGACGAGGAGCGCGGCGAGCGTGACGGCGCTCGCCAGGACGACCGCGACGGTCCGCCAGTCGATGACCCGGACCGTCCGGTCGGCATGCGCCGGCCAGCGGGCGGCGAGCCGATCAGCGGCGAACCCGAAGAGGCCCCCCACGACGGCGCCCGCCCCGAGCAGCAGCGGATCGGCGCTCATCGGCGGGACGGGTCGGAGTGGCTCAGGCGCCGCCGAGCGCCAGCTCCACGAGCGTGGCGTGGCTGACGCCCGTGGCGCCGCGTGCCGCCCACGGGTGCGCCTTGCGGAAGTAGGCCGAGCCGGCGATGTCCAGGTGGACCCAGGGCCTGGTGACGAACTCTGCGAGGAACATGCCGCTCTTGATGAGCGAGCCCTCCGCGGTGCCGCTGTTCTGCAGGTCAGCGTAGGGTGAGTCCATCTCGACCCGGTAGTCGGGCACGAACGGGATCTGCCAATAGCGCTCGCCCTGCCGGGCGCCGGCCGCCGCGACCTCGTCCCACCATCCCTGGGGGTTGCCGAAGCCGCCGGTGATCTGGTCACCGAACGCACGCGCGACCGCACCAGTGAGCGTGGCCACGTCCACGAGATGCGTGGCGCCGTTGCGTTCCGCCCACGTGAACGCGTCACCGAGGATGAGCCGGCCCTCCGCATCCGTGTTGGTGATCTCCACGGTCTTGCCGTTGAGCGCCTTGACCACGTCGCCGGGGCGCGTCGAGTGGGGACCGGGCATGTTCTCGACCGCCGGCGCCACGGCCATGATGGGCAGGTCCGGCGCCAGCTGCTTGAGCGTCGCGATGGCCGAGATGACGGTGCAGGCACCGGTCTTGTCGGTCTTCATCTCATCCATCCGGTCGGCGGGCTTGAGGCTGATGCCGCCGGAGTCGAAGCAGACGCCCTTGCCCACCATCGCCAGCAGCCGACCCTTGGAGTCGGTGGCCCCGGGTGCGCCATTGCGGATGACGATGAAGCGGGGGGTGTTCGAGGAGCCCCGACCGACGGCCATGAACATGCCCATGCCCAGCGCCTCGGCCTGCTCGGGGCCCAGGATGTCGACCTGGAGGCCGTGCTGACGGGCCAGGTCGGACGCCTCGTCCGCGAGGACCTCGGGGCTGACGTCGTTGGCCGATCGCTGCGACAGCCGACGGGTGCGATTGCCACCCTCGCCGATGATGCGGCCCCGCTCCGCCGCGGCGGCGAGCGCGGTCGCGTCGCCCTGCTCGACCACGATCGTGAGCACGTCCAGCGCGGGCGGCGAGGTGAAGCCATCACGGTAGATGGCGCCCGGCTCCGCGCTCCCCTCCACCACGCCCCGGGTCACGAGCTCCACAGCGGCCGCGATGTCGAGGCTGCCCAGCAGGGAGCTCGGGATGAGCACAGCCAGACGGGTCAGGACGCGATCCGTGAGTCGTCGCTCGATGGCGCCGCCCAAGCGCACGGCGGTGAGGCGATCGAACGACCCTGACTCGCCGACGCCCATGGCCAAGAGCCAGGGTGCCCCGGTCTCGCGACCCTGGAGCAGGGCCGATGACCAGGGCTTGCCACGCAGCTCGCCGACGGTCCGATAGGCCGACAGCGCGCCGCCGAGCCGACGGTCGATCTCCAGGACCGCCGCAGGGAGCTCGCTGTCACTGGCGATGGGCAGCGCGAGCACGTCCGCCTCCACGTCCCACGGCTGGCCGACGACGACACGGGTCTGCATCCGGTAAGGCTCCTTGCTCAGGGTTCAGATGGCATGGGCGGACGGCACGGGAGCCGATCGCCGACGGTGGGCATCAGGATGACACGGCACCCGATGCCGCGGGGCCGCCGTTCGTCCGGGTCGACGCTGGGCCGGTCGGCTGCGGGCCGGTCGGCTGCGGCTCCGCCTCGATGGCCGCCGCCAGTGCACCCCGCGCGGACTCGATGGACAGCAGGATGGGGGTGATGGTCGGGCCGACCAGGTCGGACATCACGATGACCATCGCGGTCTGGTCCGCGGGCAGGCTCTGCTGGGCAGCGTTGACGCGGTCGAGTGCAGCCCGGGTCGTGGCGTTCGTCTGGCCGCCGGAGTCCTGGAGAGCGGAGTAGAGGTCTACGAGCGCCGAGTCGTAGGCGTCCACGCGGACGAGCAGGTCATCGAGCGTCGAGACGTCGGCGCCGGCCTTGCTGGCGACCTCGCGGACAGCGTGCGCGGGCACGAGCTGCCGCTTCGCGTCGGCGAGCACTGCGAGCGCTTCGGCCCACTTCCCGTTCCGACCCGATGTCGTGGCCGCGAGCACGGTGGCATCGTGGGTCTGCATCGACTGGAGGAGGTCGAGCGGACCGGAGCCGGCGGCCACGACCGCCTGCCAGTAGCCGGGCAGCTGACCCGCGGCGGCCATCGCCGCATCGATGGTCCCGATGCGGAACCGGTCGGAGGCGGGCAGGGACGTCATCCTGGTGCCCTCGAGGAGTGCCGCGCGTTGGGCGGCCAGGCGCTCGGTGATCATGGCCAGCTCCGTGATGCTGGTGTCGCCCGCCGCAAGGGCCGCGTTCGCGGCGTCGACGTCGAGGGCACGCAGGCTCGTGAGCGTGTCCCGGCCCGCGGCCGCGATGGTGTCGCCAGCGGCGGCGAGCTGCTCGATGTCGGTGTCGATCGCGGCGAGTCGTGGCGCCACGATGGCGTGACCCTTGGCGGTCAGCTCTGGACGGCCCTCTTCGGTCGGGGGGTGGTCCAGAGACAGGATGAGGCCGGCCCCCGCGACCGAGACGATGAGCAGCATCCCCAGCCATGCCAACATGAGCGGCCCCCGGCGCGACGACGACGCGCGGGCGGGACGCGAGCTCGCGGGTGCGGTCGCGGGCGGCCTCGGGTCGGCGGGGAGCTGGCCGGTCATCGGGCGCAGTCTACGGGCGCGACACGCCACGTCACGCGTGACGCGCCACGGCTGTGCCTGGCGCCTAGGCTGGCTGCCCGCCACGCGGGTGAGCAGGCCAGCGACAGCGGTCGGACCTCCCGGGGCATCCCGGGACATCCCGTCGTTGGCGGTCTCATGCCCCTGGCGACTCGAACTGCCGCTCAACGGCTCACTGACGCACATCGCGACTCGAATGGTCAGGGGACGACGCGCCAGCGGCCTACTCATGCGCCAGGCGCATGATCGGGGCCGGACCCGCATGACCGGGGCCGGACACACATGACCGGGGCCGGACACACAGCATCAGGCGCCAGCCTGGGTCCTCGCCGCCGACTACCATCCGCAGCCCATGCCCCTCGACGCGCCGACGCTCGACCTCATCGGGCGGATGCCCAAGGCGGAGCTCCATCTCCACCTCGACGGCAGCCTCCGCCCCGCGACCGCGCTGGAGCTCGCTCGGGAACGCGGCCTCGCGGACGGACTTGACCTGGCGGCGATGCGCGTCCGGCTCCAGGCCCCGATGCCCTGCCTGGACCAGCGCGACCTGCTGCGGGCGTTCGACCTGCCCATCGAGCTGCTGCAGGACGCGGCGGCGCTGGAACGTGTGGCACACGAGCTCGTGGAGGATGTGGCCACGGACGGCACCCTGTATGCGGAGATCCGCTGGGCACCGTCACTGCACCGCCGGCGCGGCCTCTCCCTCAGGGATGGCATCGCGGCGGTGGTCGCGGGCGCTACGTCCGGTGCGCGGCGGAGCGGTGTCGCGGTCCGGCTCATCGCGGTGGCGCTGCGGACACTCGAGCCGGACGACGAAGCGTGCATGGCCGCGGTCGCGGCCGACTTCCTTGGCGATGGACTGACCGGCTTCGACTGCGCCGGCCGCGAGGCCGACGCCCCGGACCCGATGCGCTTCGAGACCGCTTTCGCCATCGCGCGCGATGCGGGCCTCGGCATCACCTGCCACGCCGGCGAATGGGGTGGTGTCGCACAAGTGCGACGCGCGCTCCAGGTCGGACCGCGACGCATCGCCCACGGCTCCCCCACCATCGACGACCCATCCCTGATGGCGGAGCTCATCGAGCGAGACGTCACGCTCGATCTGTGTCCGACGAGCAACGTCCAGGCGGCCATCGTGCCGTCCGTCGCCAGCCATCCGCTCGGGCGGCTGTATCGAGCCGGCGTCCCACTGACGCTGTCCACGGACGACCGCACCGTCAGCGGCCTGACGCTCGTCCGGGAGTACGCCAACGCGATCGACCCCATCGGCCTCCGCCTGCCGGAGCTCTGGGCGATCGACCGGCACGCGCTCGAGGTCGCCTTCCTCCACCACGACGAGCCACTGCGGGCGAGCCTGCTCGCCCAGTTCGACGCCTTCGCCGCCACCGAGCCGCTGCTCAGCGCGCGGGCATGACGCCGGGCGGGGAGCCGAAGTTCAGCGAGGAGACGCGCTCAAGCGCTCCAGGAGCTGCCGCAGCTCGGCCGGGTCCTCCGCGATCCAGGTCGGTCGAGCCTCCCGTGAGAGCGCGTCGGCATGTGCCCGTGTCGATACCCCGGTGAGCATCAGCACCGAACGGGCGCCCACGGCGTGGGCGGCCGCGATGTCCGTACCCAGACCGTCGCCGATGACGATGGCCTCCTCGACCGGGATGCCCATCGATCGGGCCGCTTCGCGGAACAACGTGGGCTCCGGCTTGCCGATGACGAGGTCCGGCTCGCGACGACCGGCCACGACGACCGCGGCCACGATCGAGCCGGCGCCAGCCGCCAAGGTGTGAGCCGCGGGATAGACCGGGTCGCGGTTGGTGGCCACGAAGAAGACACCCCGGCGGACGACCTCCGCCGCGATCGACAATCGCCGGTAGGTGAGCCCGAAGTCGACCCCGACCACGATCGCGTCAGGGTCGGCCGCGAGGCCCACGGGGCTCGCCGCCACCGCCCGCAGGCCAGCGTCCCGGATCTCGCGGGTGAGCCCCGGGCCACCCAGCACCATCGTGGTCCGCGGCGGCTGCGGGCGCTCGGCCAGGGCGAGCGCCGTCGCACGGGCCGCCGACACGACACGGTCATCGGAGACCGGCGCGCCCATGGAACGGAGCCGGGCGTGATACTCCGTCCGATGCCATCGCGAGTTGTTCGTCACGTAGACCACCACGTCGCCCGCCGAAGCGCGCTCCGTGAGCAGCTCCGACATGCCCGGCACGGGCACGGGTCCGCGATAGACGACACCATCCAGATCGACGAGCAGCAGCATCGCCCGATGGTAGCGGCGGAACGGCACCGACCATGAGCGGTCCCCGCTACCACCGCGCACAGCCTCCGGTGACGGACATGGAGCTGCTGGTCATCGACGGCGACAACCTCCTCCACCGCGTCCGGGGCATGCGCGATGAGGCGGGCATCCACTGGCTGCTGCCGCGGCTCAAGGCGTGGCGGCCGCCCGCGGTCCAGGTGCTGCTCATGCTCGATGGCTCGCCCGGTCCGGGTGTCGGACGTCGACAGCAGGTCGTGCCGGGCATCCAGATGCAGCACTCGGGTCGCATCGATGCCGACACCGCGATCGTGGACCTCGTCCGCGCCCGCGGCTACGCCGAGCGGACCCGGACGGTGGTGGTCACCGATGACCGACAGCTCTCCGAACGGGCACGGTACGCGGGGGTGCTGGTCCGCCGGCTGGATTGGCTCATCGACCTGCTCGCCCGGCCCAACCCGGGCGCCGCAGCCGCTCTCTCGGCGCCTGGCCGGGTCGCGGCGACAACGGCCGGCACAGCGCCGGTGCTGGCCAGGCACGTGCCGGCCACGTCCGCGCCTCGCCTCGGGAAGCCTCCTGTCGGCATCGGTCGCGGCAGGCCGCCCCGCGCGCCGGATGCCACCACCCCCATCGAGCGCGACCCCCGGGAAGCGGCTCCCGAGCCGTGGAAGCCGGGCCGCGGTGCCACGACCAAGCATGGCAATCCGCGGAAGGCGCCGAAAGGCTCGTCGGACTGATCACGTTCCGGCGGCTCCGCTACGATACGCGGCGTGCCGGCACCCGATCCGTGGACCACATTCCTCGACTGGTTGACCACCGTCGTCGTCCCCAACTGGACGGAGCTGGTCAACATGATGCCGTTCTGGGTGTTCGTGGGCGTGACCGCCCCGATCCTGACGCTCATCCTGCTCGCCTGGGTGTGGCACTGGCTGCGCAAGCCCCGAGCACGGGTGGAGTGGGCGGAGCCGGAGGGCATACTCGCGGCCATCGGTGACGACGGCGACCCGGTCTTCCCGCCGAACGTGCCCTACTGCCTGGAGCACGGTCTCATCTATCCCGCGAGCGCGATCCGGTGCGAGATCGACGGCACGGACCTGAGCGTCCGATGCCCGGTCGACGGCACGGTGCGTGACGCATCCATCCAGGTCTGCAGCGGTTGCGGCACGCGCTTCGTGCTCGGCGCCGGCCGCACCTCCGCCCTGGTCAGCCGGCCCAGCGGTCCGCCTCAAGGTGGTGCCGCGGTCGCCTGACGCGACCCGACACGCTACGACCGGCATGACGCTCGCCAAGGTCTCGCTGTATCTCTTCTCCATCGGCGCCATCGGGCTCGTCGTCGCCTTCGTGCTCGATATCGTCCATACGACCCTGCTCGCCGTCGGGCGTCGACGAGCCCCGGTGACCGCCGTGAGTCCCATGATGCCGGCCGGGGCCGGCGCCGGCGGGACGATGTCGATGGGCGGAGGGGATGGCTCGAGCGGGCCGGGTGGCTCGCCGGGCGGGTCGCTGCCGTACACGACCACGACCACCGCAGGCTCGTTGGGCCACGCGTTCACGTGGGTCGCGTTCATCTGCTTCGCGCTGTCACTGCTCGTGCGCGGTTACATCGTGGGTCGCGGGCCGTGGGGCAACATGTACGAGTTCTCCATCGCGTTCGCGACCGGCATCCTGGGTGGCTACCTGTTCCTCGCCCGTCGCTACCAGATCCGCGCCATCGCGTTCGTGCCCCTGGGTGTGGCGCTGTTCCTGGTCGGCTATGCCGCGACGCTGCCGTCGACCATCGAGCCGCTGGTGCCCGCACTGGCCAATGCGCCGCTGCTCACCATCCACGTGTCGATGGCGATGATCAGCTACGGCATCTTCGCGGTGAGCTTCGCGGCGGCGCTGGGATATCTCGCACAAGGCCAGAACGACCGGTTCGCGTGGCTGCCGTCGCACAAGGTGCTCGACGAGGTCGCGTATCGCGCGGTCATCATCGGGTTCCCGATCTTCGCGGCGCTCATCATCCTGGGCAGCTACTGGGCGTCGATCGCGTGGGGCCGCTACTGGGGTTGGGATCCCAAGGAGACCGCGGCGCTCGTCACGTGGCTCATCTACGCCGTGTACCTCCACGCGCGCAACCTCCGCGGCTGGTCCGGCCGGCCCGCGGCGCTCATCCTCGTCATCGGCTTCGTGGCCGTGCTGTTCACCTACTTCGGCAACCTCTACTTCTCGGGACTGCACGCGTACAGCGGGCTGTAAGCCGGGCGCGGCGCGAGCCGTCCATGGGCCGGGATCGGGCGCAAGGCCGGGTCAGGCGGGCCGTACCTGCCCGAGTCACGCCGATGCATCGCAAGGCTGATCTGCGCACCGGGTGAGCGTCCGGGACACCGGCCCGCCCCGGGTCGTGCACGACCGGCAGGCGCCGTTGGCGCTCGATGGTTGGATTCGCTCACCCAGCGGGCATAGGTCCGGCCTTCCGCCTCCCCGCGCCACCTGGCGCCATGCGTGATGCACCGACACGACTCGGGAAGGATCGGCCTCGGGAGGGCGAGGCTGCCTGCGAGGGCCCGTGAACCAGCCGGAGGCGTCCGGTCGGCCCGACCTCAGCCGGTGACCATACCCATGAGCTGGCCGATCTCGGGCTGCGTGGGAAGGGCGCCACGCGCGCCGGGACCCAGGGTCGAGAGGGCCGCACCAGTGACGGCCCACGAGAGGGCGGCACGCAGCTGTGCCCCGGACGCGATGCACGCGGCGAGGATGCCCGCGAGGACGTCGCCAGCCCCCGTGGCGTCGATGGTCTCGACGAGGGGTGACGGGACGTGGTCGAGACCGCCGTGCCCGGGGTCCAGCAGGAGCGCGCCACCGGCCCCCAGGGTGACGATGACCGGCGCCCCGGTCTGCGCGTGGAGTGCGGCCGCGGCCGCCTGCGCGGTGCGCTCGCCGGTGAGCTGGAGTGCCTCGGTCTGGTTGGGCTTGAGGATCGGCCGCAACGCCACGAGCTCCGGCGCGAGGACTCGCGCCGGTCCCGGATCGACGACGACGGTCAGGCCCCGCCGCGCGGCCCACGTGGCGGCCGCGATGACGACCTCGTCCGAGACCTCGAACGCGAGGAGCAGCACGCTCCCGGGCGGCGGCTCCAGCCCATCGAGTGCCGCGGTCACGGTCGGACCATCCAGGGCGCCGTTGGCGCCGGACGCGACCGCGATCTGGTTCTCGCCCGCGACATCGACCATGATCAACGCCACGGCCGTCGGCACGCCCGGCAACCGCACGCAGCGGCTGATATCGATGCCCTCGCGCGCGACGCTGTCGAGTGCCTCGTCGGCCATGGCGTCGTCCCCGACCGCACCCACATACCGCGTCGCGGCACCGAATCGGGCCGCGGCACACGCCTGGTTCGCGCTCTTGCCGCCCCCCGATCGCGTGAGCGTGCCGTTCACGACCGTCTCGCCCGGCCGTGGCAGCGTCGCCACGTGGACCGTCAGGTCGACGTTGATGGATCCCACGACGATGACCCAGCCGGACATCACTTCCCCCTATCGATCCGCGAACATCGGCAGGTCGCCGTGGACGGTGATCTTGCCCTTCGCGTTGCGGTCGTAGCGCACGGTTTCAGCTGCGACGCCGTCCTGGGAGACGCGCAGCGAGAAGGTACCCGCGTCGTCATCGATGAGACCCGTGCCCGTGAGCCCCAACCCCTGCGACCAGGAGCAGCCATCAAGCTGCAGCGCCGAACCCCGCTTGACGGGGGTGTAGGAGATGGTGCCCCCGAATCGACAGCCTGTCTCGAGCCGCGACTCGCCGTCCCAGACCCAGTAGTCGACCGCGGTGACGATCTCGTCGTCGGCCGAGGCGAGCGCCGCCTTGGTCGAGGGGTAGGTGGTCGCATCGAGCGGCGGGATGGGCACGTAGTCGTCGGCGACATCGCCCGGGCAGACCGTCCGCTTCGATGACGGCAGGGTGCCGGTCTCCAGGAACGCGGTCACGATGTCATCCGGGCAGGCCTCGCCGCGGCCGAAGATGATGTGCGGCCCGCCGGGCTTGACGATGAGGTACGCGTTGTCACCGGCGTTCGCGACGATGCGCTCGGCGTTCGCCCAGGGCGTGGCCGGATCGAGCGTGGCGCCCAGCACGAACATCGGGTAGGGCACGTCGGTGAGGTCGGCCGGACGGGTCGTGTCATCCGGCTGGGCGGGCCAGTAGGCACAGGGCAGGTCGCCGTAGAAGATGTCGCCCATCTGGGCCGTCTCCATACCCCGGTCGCGGCCGGCCTGGAGGTACGCCGTCGACCGCGCGTCGGCGGTCGCGCCCGGCAGCCCGTAGTCGAGGCATTCCACCGCGTAGTAGAGCGCGTCGGAGTAGCTCGGGTCCGGGACCGGCTGCTGCGTCTCGGGGTCGATCTCGAGGCCGCTGTACAGCAGCCGTGACAGGTACCAGAGGTCGCCCTGCGACGCCGCCGCGATGGCCCGCTGGAGGAGCATCCGGTCGCCCTCGCTGTAGAGGTAGGCCGTCACGGCATTGAGCAGGTCGCTGCCCGTGAAGTCGCGCGTCTCCTCGGTCCCATCCCGGGCATGGAACGTGAACGGGACTCGCCGGCCTCCAGCCGTGCGTCGAGCGCGTCCCAAGCCGTCCAGGCGTTCGCGCCCGCGACATCGGCCGTGCAGGCCTTCTGCGTGGAGCAGTCGAGCAGGGTCCCGACGAGCGCCTCCTCGAAGCCCTTCGTCTGCTCCTGGTAGTAGTCCATGAGCGAGCGGCTGAGGTCGACCGGGCCATCGACGAACAGCCCCGCGAGATGGTCGGGATGAGCCGCGGCATACGTCTGGACGAGCTGGGTGCCATAGCTCTCGCCGTACAGCTGGATCGTGTCGACGCCCAGGTACTGCCGGAACGCGTCGATATCCTCGGCGACCTGGCGGGTCGAGTAGAAGGGCAGCAGCGACGGGTCCGCCTTCGACTCCGCGAGGCACGCGGCCACGAATACCTGGGCATCGGCACCAAGCCCGGTCGTGGCCGTGGAGTCGGCTGGCCGAGAGGTCGAGCGATAGAAGGCCGACGCTGCGTTCGGGCAGGTCAGGTCGCCCGACAGATGGGCGCCCCGCTGGTCGAAGAAGACGACGTCGTAGTCCTTTTGGATCGACGCCGCGAAGCTATCCCGGTAGCTCACGGCGGACTGGATGCCGGACGTGCCGGGTCCGCCGGTCGCGGTCACGAAGACACCCTTGCCAGGCCCCTTGCCCGTGTGACGCTTGATCGCGAACGTGACGTCCGTGGTCGCGCCGGTGTCCTGGAAGTGGTCGAGCGGGACAGTGAGCGTGACGCACTCGAAGCCCTCGGCCTGGTCCCTGGGACAGGGCCCGGTCGTCGCGAGTGGCGCTGTCCCGGAGTCTGGCGGCGCCCCGCCGGGTGTCGGTGACTGGGCCGCGACAGGCAGGGCCGCCAGGAGCAGGGTCAGGACGGTCAGGGCCGGCACGGTTCGAGGACGCATCGGCGCATGGTACGAGCGGCGACGTCGTCCGTCGCGGGATACTTCCGGGTAGTCCCGACCGACCATGATCACAGGAGAAGAACACGTGAGCAGCAGCATCGCGGACCTCGTGGCCGCCCTCCGCGAACGAGTCGCAGGGCCGGTCTGCCTCCCCGGCGACGCCGGTTTCGCAGCGGAGATCGCCGCCCACAACCTCGCCACGATCCACCGACCAGACGTGGCCGTCGGGGCCACCTCGACGGAGGACGTCGTCGGCACGGTCCGGGTGGCTCGCGAGCACGGCTACCCGATCCATGTCCAGAACACGGGCCACGGCGCGGACGAGGCTATCGCAGGCGGCGTGCTGCTGTCGACCCGCCGGCTCGACCAGTTCAGCGTCGACCCGGTCGGGCGCGTCGCGACCATCGGCGCGGGCGTCCGATGGGCCGCGGTCGTGGCGGCGGCCGCCGAGCACGGCCTCGCGCCCATCACGGGCTCCTCCCCCACCGTCGGCTGCGTCGGCTACCTCTCGGGGGGCGGGCTGGGGCCGCTGGCGCGCAGTCACGGGTTCTCGTCCGACTATGTCGTCGGGCTGACCATCGTCACCGGCCAGGGCGACCTGGTCGAGGTCTCGGCCGATCACCACCCCGACCTGCTCTGGGCGTATCGGGGCGGCAAGACGGTCATGGGCGTCGTGCTGGCGGTGCGCGTCCGATTGGTGGAGCTCCGGACGCTGTACGGCGGCGCGCTCATGTTCGCCGAGGAGGACATCGAACGGGCGCTCCGGACCTGGGTGGACTGGAAGGACGGTGCCCCTGCCGACGTCACGACGAGCATCGCGATCCTCCGCTTCCCGCCGTTCGAGACGATCCCGCCGCCGCTCCGCGGCCGACGACTGCTCAGCCTTCGATTCGCGTATCCGGGCTCGACGGCCGAGGGCGAGCGATTGGCGGCGCCGCTGCGGGCGGCCGCACCCGTCTACATGGACATGCTGGGCGAGATGCCCACGACCCAGGTCGGGCGCATCCACAACGACCCACCCGATCCGGGCCCGAGCTGGCTCGTGGGCATGCTCCTCGACCGCGTCGACCAAGCCTTCGCGACCGAGCTGCTGGCGCTCGTGGGGCCGGGCACGGACTCCGCCCTGCTGCTGGCCGAGGTGCGCCACGTCGGGTCCGCCACTCGCCGGGATGTGCCGGAAGGGTCGGCTGTGTCCGGACGCGGGGTCGATCACACGCTCATGCTCATCGCCGCCGACCCGGGCCGGTTCGGCGTGGCGGCGGGGGAGGCCGCCGCGTTCAGCCAGACGATCCGTCCCTGGATCGCGGCCGAATCCAATCCCAACTTCCCGGTCCAGCCCGGCATCCTGGTGTCCACCGCGGGCACGGCCCCGACCGAACGGATGGAACGCCTCGCCCAGGATCCGCGCCCACTACGACCCGGACGGCGTCTTCGCGTAGAAGCGCCCGCGGCCGCGCCGGCGGCCCGGGGTTGGCCCAGGGCGCCCGGGGTCGCTCCGGGGCCGCCTATGCGGGCAGCGGGTGAGCAGGCCAACGAAGCCTCGCCGAGGGCCCTCCGACAAGTCATTTCGAGCCTTCGGACGCCGATCCATGCGGACTGCGGGCATATCGGCCACGGAAACCGTCCTTGGTGGCTTCCTCACCCGCTGGGAGCATGGCCGTCGCCCAGCAGCTCGAACACGACCCGGTCCTCCGGGTACCCGTCGATCTCGATGTACCCGACCAGGAGACCAATGCGTCCGAACCCGCTGCGCTCTGCGACCCGTTGCGATGGGCTCGTTCGCGAGGTCGGCGCCGATGCTCAGGCGCGTGATGCCGAGCTCATCGGACGCCCATCGGGTGATGAGCCGCACGGATCTCGTGGCGAGGCCCCTCCCGCGTGCGCTCGGGAGTAGCCAGTAGCCGATCGCGCCGTGCGCCGTATCGTCCGCGCTCCGGTCGACCCAGACGTGTCCGACGCAGGCGTCGTCCTGCTCGCAGATGGAGAGGGTCGGAGACCCGGCCGCCGAGCGTCGCCGGTTCAGCGCCAGCATCTCGATGGCCGTGCCGTCCGGCGGGCCGAACCGGCGAACGATGTCCGGGTCGTTGATGCTGAGTTCGATGGCCGCCAGGTCGCGCTCGTCCGGTAGCCGCAGGGTCACGACGCCATCGCCGAGCGGCGGGTCAGGAACGATCGGGACCATGGATGGCACTGTGTCATCAGCGCGCAACCATCGATAAGGCCGCGGTAGATCCTCCTCGCGAGGATGTGACGATGGCGAGCTCGGAGCGGAGATTCGACCAAGCACGACAGCGTGCGGACCAAGCGACGCGGCGCATGGGATCGGAGCTGCGGGCCGCGCGGCTGATGGCCGGACGAAGCCAGCTCGATGTCGCGATCGCCGCCCGGATATCGCAGTCGCAGCTCGGACGCATCGAGCTTGGCGAGAACCGGCGGGTGTCGGTCGAGACGTTGACGATCATCGGCGCGATGGTCGGCGTGGACGTGGTCATCAACGGATACGCCGGCCCACGCGTGCTCCGGGATGGTGCGCAGGTCCAGCTGCTTGCGAGGCTGCGCGACCGACTTGGTCCTGCGTGGGCATGGCGCTACGAGATCCCAGTCGCCGCGGGCGACCAACGCGCCTGGGATGCCCATGCGCCGCCATCGTCGGACCCGGGTCGAGTTCGTGGTGGAGGCCGAGACACGCATCTTCGACGTCCAGGCGCTGCTTCGTCGGGTCGCCCTGAAACGCGTCGCGGCCAGCCCGGTCAGGATCGTGCTGCTGGTCGCCGGGACGCATCGGAACCGCGCCGCCATCGCAGCGGGGGCCGACATTCTGCGGGCCGAGTTCCCGTGCCCTCCTCGGACCGCGTGGTCGGCGCTCCTCGCAGGAGGCGACCCGGGTGCGGATGCGCTCCTGGTCATGGGGCCGACGCCCCGTCATGCCCCTGGCGGGTGAGGAGGCCACCGAAGCACCGCCGAGACCACGCACGACGGCTTGACAGGCCCTTCCGCGGCCGTCCCACCCGCGGAGGGGGCAGAACGGACATCGAAGCCGTCGTCGTGGCCTGCCCACCCACTGGGCGGGCACGCGGGCGGCGCGGCGCGCCGGGCGGGTACGCAGGCGCGGTGCGCGGTACGCAGGCGGCATGCGGGCGCCATGCGAATAGCACATATGTTCGGTATGATGCGCGTCCACATGCCGTCCACGAAGGCTCCACGAGACGTTCCACAGGCGCCCGTCGGCGTCTGCTCGCGACGCGGCCCGTACCCCTACATCTAGTGGCAGGGTACGAATGGCACCCCCACAGATCGTATTTCGAGGCTTGACAGGGCCCATGCGCAGGGGTAGTCTCAACGGTCTGCGAGATGTCACGGAAGGCCGTGGTCGCCGGTCCTGGGAGGGGCCGTGAGGGAACCGGAAACGGGAGGATGAGGGAATGAGCCAGGTCATCGAGACAGGTACCACGTTCGGTCAGGAACCGACCGCACGATCGGGTTCGCTCGATGACGCCGCGCTCAGCGCGATCGCGGCCACGGGTGGCACGGCCGCCGTGGCCGACACGAAGGCGGTCGCCCAGACGGCCGCCAAGGGCGCCGCCAGACGGCGCCCGGGATGTGATCGAGGAGGCAGTCGTCGGCCTCCCCGGTCACCTCCAGACCCCGGTCGTGGACAGCGAGTACCGCTTCACGGGCGAGGGCGACCAGGGGCCTCACCTTCGAGCGCCGCTGGACCACGCCGGGCGTCCACCCCTACGACGAGATCACCTGGGAGATGCGCACCGCGAACATCTCCAACGAGTCGGGCAAGACCGTGTTCGAGCAGACGGACATCGAGGTGCCCGCGTCCTGGAGCCAGCTGGCCACCAACGTCGTCGTCAGCAAGTACTTCCGCGGTCACATCGGCACGCCCCAGCGCGAGAAGAGCGTCAAGCAGCTCATCGACCGGGTCGTCAACACCATCACGGCATGGGCGGCCACGCAGCACTACTTCGCCACGGACGAGGACCTCCAGGCGTTCAAGGCGGAGCTGACCCATCTCCTGGTCCACCAGAAGATGGCCTTCAACAGCCCGGTCTGGTTCAACGTCGGCGTGGAAGAGCGGCCCCAGTGCTCCGCCTGCTTCATCAACTCCGTCAAGGACTCGATGTCCTCGATCATGGACCTCGCCAAGACCGAGGCGATGCTGTTCAAGTACGGCTCGGGCGCGGGCGTCAACCTGTCGCCCATCCGGGGCAGCAAGGAGAAGATGTCGGGCGGCGGCATCGCCAGCGGCCCGGTCAGCTTCATGAAGGGCTTCGATGCCTTCGCGGGCGTGGTCAAGTCGCGGCGGCAAGACCCGCCGCGCGGCCAAGATGGTCATCCTCGACGCCGACCATCCGGACGTCATGGACTTCATCGACTCCAAGGCGGACGAGGAGCGCAAGGCCTGGGCCCTCATCGAGGCCGGCTACGACGCCTCCTTCACGGGCGAGGCGTACGGCTCGGTGTTCTTCCAGAACGCCAACCACTCGGTGCGCGTGACGGACGACTTCATGCACGCCGTCGAGCAGGACGGCGACTGGACCACGCGCGAGGTGACCACCGGCGAGGCCGTCGACACGCTGCCGGCACGCACCGTGTTCCGCGACATGGCGGAGGCCGCCTGGCTGTGCGGCGACCCGGGCATCCAGTACGACACGACCATCAACGACTGGCACACGAGCGCGGTCAGCGACCGCATCTACGCCAGCAACCCCTGCTCCGAGTACATGTTCCTCAACGACACGGCCTGCAACCTGGCCTCCATGAACCTCATGAAGTTCGTGGGCGAGGACGGCGAGTTCGATGTCGAGGCATACCGGTTCGCGAGCCGGGTGACCATCACCGCCCAGGAGATCCTGGTCGACAACGCGTCCTACCCGACGCCCCAGATCGAGGAGAACTCGCACCGGTTCCGGCCGCTGGGCATCGGCTACGCCAACCTGGGCGCGCTGCTCATGAGCCGCGGCCTGGCCTACGACTCCGACGCGGGTCGCCAGTACGCGGCGACCCTGACCGCGATCATGACCGGCGAGGCGTATCGCCAGTCGGCGGTCATCGCGCGCGACCACGGCGGCCCGTTCAACGACTACGCCATCAACGAGCAGCCGTTCCTGCGGGTCATCGGCAAGCACCGCGACGCGGCCTATGACATCCCCGGCGACGCCGCCCCGAAGCCGCTCATCGATGCGGCGCGGCTGACCTGGGACGAGGCGCTCGAGCTGGGTCGCCAGCACGGCTACCGCAACGCGCAGGTGTCGGTGCTCGCGCCCACGGGCACCATCGCGTTCATGATGGACTGCGATACGACCGGCATCGAGCCCGACATCGCGCTCGTCAAGTACAAGAAGCTGGTCGGCGAGGGCTTCCTCAAGATCGTCAACAACACGGTGCCGGGCGCCCTGCGCAAGCTGGGCTACTCCCCTGTCGAGACGGAGGAGATCGTCCGCTACATCAACGAGCGGGAGACCATCGAGGGAGCGCCGGCCCTCAAGCCGGAGCACCTGGCCGTCTTCGACTGCGCCTTCAAGCCCGTCAACGGCGAGCGGTCCATCCACTACATGGGCCACGTCCGGATGATGGGCGCGACGCAGCCGTTCCTGTCGGGCGCCATCAGCAAGACCGTGAACATGCCCGAGGCCGCCACGGCGGAGGACATCGAGGATGTCTACCTCCAGGGCTGGAAGCTGGGCCTGAAGGCCATCGCCATCTATCGCGACGGCAGCAAGCGGTCCCAGCCGCTGTCCACCGGCAAGAAGAAGTCAGACGACTCCGCCGACTCGCAGGCTGCCGTGGCAGCGGCGTCGAGCGCCCTTGGACTCACTGGGGAGCCCAAGGCCTATCGGCGCCGCCTGCCCGCCGAGCGAGCGGCGGTCACCCACAAGTTCCAGGTCGCCGGCCACGAGGGCTACATCACCGTCGGCCTGTACGAGGATGGCCAGCCGGGCGAGCTGTTCCTCAAGATGGCCAAGGAAGGCAGCACCATCAGCGGCCTCATGGACACCATCGCCACGATGACGTCCGTGTCGCTCCAGTACGGCGTGCCGCTGCGCGACCTGGTCAACAAGTTCGCCCATGTCCGCTTCGAGCCCGCCGGGTTCACGGGCAACAACGAGATCCCGATCGCCAAGTCGATCGTCGACTACGTCTTCCGATGGATGGGTTCGCGCTTCCTGCCGGCGAGCGACCGGGAGGCCCTCGGCCTCATCGGTGATGCGCCCATGGGTGGCATCGCGTTCGGTGGCGCGCTGGCCGCTGCCCCGGCAGTGGCTGCGACTCCGGCTCCGGCGGCTGCTGCGACGTCGTCCGTCGGCGACGAGCCGCTCCTCGACCAGGGCGCTCCCGCGGCTCCGGTCGCCGCCCCTGCGCTCCCCCTCCCGGTCCTGAACGGGAACGGGCACGCAACGGCAACGGCCATGGCACGGGCTCGGTCGCCACGGCGTCCCTGGGCGCGACCACCAAGGTCTCGTTCAGCGTCAGCGCCGACTCACCCAGCTGCGCCGACTGCGGCAGCATCATGGTTCGCAACGGCAGCTGCTACAAGTGCCTCAACTGCGGCTCCACCAGCGGCTGCAGCTGAACGGGATGGTGACCGGGACCGATAGTGCGGTCCAGCTGCTCCGGAGTCGTGCCCTGGCTCGGAGGAGGGAAGCTCATCGAGGATGAGCAGGTGATCAAGGTGCTCCGGATGTGGTCGCACTACGACTGAAGGGCGGCGCCTGCACAGGAGGGACCGTCACCAGGTCAAGCGGCGCGAGATACCTGCTCAAGGGCACTCGATGCGCGACCGGCCAGGGTGAACCGGGGGTCCGGGCCCAGGTCGGCAGCGCGCACGAACGACGGGTGCTGGATGAGTTTGACCGGGCGAACGCGTCCGGCCGTGCGGGTCGTGAACGCGAAGACGGTCGCGTCGACGGCATCGGTGTCGGGCGTGCTGACAGCGGCCAGGGCGGCGATGTAGCGCTCGATGCAGGGCTCTCGGGGTGTCTGGATGGCGATCATGGTCTGGCCTCCCTCTACCTGGGCGGCGGGGCTGGCGTTCCGGCCACCGCCGCTGTATGCTCAACCGGAGCCTCCTCCGTTTGTTGGCACAGTATAAGCGGAGGACCCTCCGGTTTGTCAAGCAAGCGATCGAGGAACTCGTGACCACCCTGGTAGCCCGCCCTCCCCGCGCCGATGCGCAACGCAATCGGGAGCGAGTGCTCCGCGTCGCCGTGGCGGAGTTCGCGGAGCATGGCCAGGACGTGCCCCTGGAGACGATCGCGGCCCACGCGGGCGTGGGCATCGGGACGCTGTATCGCCACTTCCCCAATCGCGAGGCACTCATCGTCGCGGCGTACCAGCAGGAGGTCGACTCCCTGTGCGCGTCCGCGCCGGAGCTGATCGCAACGATGCCCGCCGACCTGGCACTTCGCACATGGGCCGTGTGCTTCACCGACTACGTGGCAACGAAGCGAGCCATGGGCGACGCACTCCGGTCTGCGGTGGCGTCTGACTCGTCCTTCTTCGCGGAGACGAAGCAGCGCATCAGCGGCGCACTCCGGCTGCTGCTGGAGGCCGGTGCGGCTTCGGGCACCTTGCGCCCGGACTCGGACGCCGACGACGTGATGCGCGTCATGAGCGCCATCTGGTTCCTGCCGGACGGCCCCGATTGGCGTCGCGACGTCGGTCGGATGCTGGACCTGGTCATCGATGGCCTGCGTTATCGCGCCACCCAGGACTCCCCCACCAGGAGGTAGGTCAGCGGATGCACGAGACCGACGACGCCGGACCCACGGGCCTGACCCCGGCGGGCTTCCACCGGCAGCCAGGGGTCGCCGACTGGCGGGTGACCAATTGGGGCCCGCAGGCAGTGTTCCTGTCCTCGTCCCTCGCACAGGGTGCGCGATTCCTGCCCGCCATCATCGCGGCAGCCGAACGGACCGCTCATCGAGCCCGACGTCGACCTCCGAGCGGAGGCAGTCATCATCCGGGTGCACACTCGCGGCGCCGAACGGATCCCCGCAGGCGCCGCCGAGTTCGCGGCTGAGGTATCCCGAGCGGCCGCGGACCTTGCCCTCACGCCCGACGTGTCCAGTATCCAGTCCGTGGACATCTACGTCGCGCAGCACTCGGCCACGGATACCCGGCCGTTCTGGACAGCGGCGCTGGGCTACGACCCCTTGGGTGAGACGGATGCGTTCGATCCCCTGCGGCGCGGGCCCCAGCTGGCGTTCAATCCCATCCGTGGGGACCTTCAGGGCCGGGGCCGCACCCACATCGACGTGTCGGTACCCGCAGACCAGGCGCCGGCACGTGTCGCTGCCGTGCTGGCCGCCGGCGGCAGGCTCGTTGACGACAGCCGCGCGCCTGCGTGGTGGACCGTCGCCTCCACGGACGGTCACGGCATCGACATCGCCAGCTGGGGCGACACGCTCGACTAACGAGCAGCGTCGGCGTGCCCCATCAGCCCGTGAAGTGCTGATCTGGCGGCGCGCCGGTCCTGGATGCGGCCATCGATGGGTCTATGGGCGCTCCGACCGTCCCGAGCCCGATCCAGCCGGAACGAATGAGCACAACAGTGCCTGATCCGCGCGATGTCGGGACGCAAGGCCGCTGCCGCCGACGCGGGTAACCGGGGAACACCCGTGATCAGCACTTCTCGGGCTCACGGGGAGCCCGTCGGACCGCTGACGTGCGTCGGGGCGCCACACCCTGCCATCCTCGGCGTGACACGACACCAGGAGGTCGCGATGTCGGACACCATCGAGCGCCTGCGCGAGATCTGCCTTGCGCTGCCCGAGACACACGAGGCGATCACCTGGGGCAGTGACCTGAACTTCCGGGTGCGCGGCAAGATCTTCTGCTTCCCGGGCGAGACGGCGATGACCATCAAGGTGCCCAAGGACGCCCTCATCGGGCTGCTCGACGACCCGCGCTTCGCGCTGGCGGCGTACGTCGGCCGGTTCGGCTGGCTGACGATGCAGCTGGTCGAGCCCATCGATTGGGACGAGGTCGATGGGCTGGTCCGCGGCAGCTATCGGCTCATCGCACCGAAGACGCTCGCTCGCCAGGTCACCGAGCCTGGTTGACCGAGCGGTGACGCCGGGGGTCGGCCGCTGTGGATCAGGCGGGGACCGGACCCTGGCGGAGGCCCAGGAAGTTGCCGTCGGGGTCGCGCAGCCAGGCGCCCCTGGCGGGGCCGATCTGGGCGATGCCGCCGGTCGTGATGAGCGGCCCCTCCGTGTATTCCTCGAAGACTGCGCCGCGACTACGCAGGTCGGCGACCTCTGCCTCGATGTCGGCGACCTCGAAGTGGGCCATGGTGTGGCCACGCTCGACGGGGCCGCGCTTGAAGATCGAGAGCTGCGAGCCACCGCCACAGCGGAGCCGGATGCTGAACGGGCTCTCGTCGATGGGCGTCAGGCCGAGGACGTCGACATAGAACCTCCTCGCGCGGTCGAGGTCGGTGACCGGGATGGTCGGGACGATCAGGCTGTCGCTGAGCATCGGAGTGCCTCCTGCAGGGGATCGGAGTGTAGACCCGGCCCCTCGGCGGGCCGGGTCATCGACGAGGTCTAGTACCGCTTGTGGTCGGCCTCTTCGACGATCCAGATCTGGGGCGGGCCATCGACGCCGGCGCGGGCCATGACGGCGGGCAGCGACGGGTCCCGGGTGAAGGCCACGGCGCCCTCCACGGACCCGAAGTCGTTGATGATCACGATGGTGTTCGGGTCGCTCGCCGCCCGATTGACCGTATGACCGGTCGCGCCATGCTGCCGACGGACCGCCTCGTGCTCCGTGAACACCTTGAACCACGCGTCGTAGTCCGCGACATGGTGCTGGACGATCGCCTTGGCCATCCTGGTGCGCATCCCTTCCGCTGACGGACCAGCCGGGTGGCTGGTCCTTAGGGCCCTGACTATATGGTTAGACGCCGTATTGTCAATACCCATATCATGTGCGCCATGACCCGCATCCAGATGCCCGACGACTACTACGAGCAGACCCCCGACGCGAACGCCCACGCGACGGAGGCGGTCATGAACACCATCCGGACCGCCGACCTGCTCTTCGACCGCATCGCGGTGCTGCTCCGTCCCCTGGGTGTCAGTGCCGCGGGCGGCCTGGTCCTGGGTCTGCTCCGCGACCACGGCGCGATGTCGCCGTCGACCCTGAGCGAGCGGCTCATCGTCACCCGCGCCACCGTGACCGGCCTGGTCGACTCGCTGGAGCGGCGAGGGCTTGTCCGAAGGACCCCGAACCCGGACGACCGACGAAGCCTGGTCATCGAGATCACCCCGACCGGCATCAGCGTCCTCGGGGAGGTCCGGACGCTCATCCACAAGCACGAGCAGGCCTGGATGAGCCCTCTCTCGACCGCGGAGCTGCGCGCCTACATCGAAGTGCTCCATCGCATCCAGGACAGCATCGACGCCGCGGAAGGCGCCGCCTGACGCTCACCTGGGGGCGTATCGGGCCGCCCATGCCTTGACCCCCGCTCCACCGTCTCCCTATCATCCGGGCGGTCGCGGGCATGGCTGCACCGATCGCGTTACCCAGAAGGCTCGCGTCCGGTCAGGGGGGACCATGCCCAGATCGAGCACCCGGCGCGTCTGGCGTGCGCCCGTCGCCGTCGTCGGAGCCATCGTGAGTGCGGCCGTCCTCATCGCAGGGAGCGCGGTCGCACCCGCGGCAGCGCAGGCACCAGCCAAGAGTCTCCAGGTCCAGATCGAGGCCGTCGGGCCAACGGGTGTCGCAGGTCTCGCACTCATCACCCCCGCCGCGTCCGGCGGCACGGACATCCAGGTGCTGACGGCCGGAGCGCCAGCGCAGACGTTCGCCGTGATCCATCCGGGAACCTGCGCGGTCATCGACCCGACACCCGTGGCGCTGCTCGGCGATGTCGGCGCCGGGGCCAACATACAAGTCTCGGTGCCCAACCCGTTCGAGACCATCGCCGATGGCGCGCATGTCCTTGCGCTGCACGCGGGGCTGGACATGACGGCGGCCACCGGCTGTGGCGCCATCCCCGCCGGGACGCTCGTACCGATTCGCCCGGAGTCGCCCGCCCCCCAGCCGGCCGGCACCGGCGGTTCATATACCGGTCCCACGGTCGGGTTCGTCCTCACATGGGATGGCGGCTGGACCGAGTACCCCATCGAGGGCCTGCCCGGGGCCGAACAGGTCGGGCTCTCGAACGGCGTCAGCAGCGTCGCCATCTCCGGCGTCATCGACCCGGCGCCGGATGCCCAGGACTGCGTCCGGGCGGCCGAGGACTTCCTGCTCGAGCAGCTCCGCAACGGCGACATCGGTGGCCTGGAGCCGCTTGAGGATGCCACCGGCGCGCCGGTCACCGGCGGCGATGCCGCCCGAGCATGGGTCGGCTATCGATACCGGGCGACCGACAGCAAGGGCAACGGATCCGATGTGGCCGAGTACCACGAGTGCCGCACGGCGGGCACGGTGCAGGTCCGGATCCAGCACCGGGCGCCCGCCGCTTTCTACCCAGCACAGGCCGCCGCACGTGAGGCGCTGCTCGCGGGCCTGACGCTGCCCGAGACACCGCCCGCGCCGACCCCCGCTCCCGTAGACCGGGCGTGCGTCGGGCTCGAGGCCTGGGTGGATGCGACGAATGCCCGCCTGGACCGGATCACGGAGATCCGGACGGAAGCCAACGACCTGCTCGACCGGCTCGATATCGATGGCTACAAGGCGTTGCTGCCGCGGTTCGGCAGCGAGGTCCGGCGGATGCTCGCGGACCAGCAGGGTGGGTCGACCCCCGGCGCGGCGGCGGCCGCCAACGAGCTCGCGCTCACCGCGTACGGCCACTTCATCGAGGCGGCGGACCTGCTCGTCCAGTACTACTCCATCGGCGCGAGCCAGCCCCGATACACCCAGGCCATCGGTGCGATCAAGGACGGCGACACCGCCGTGGCTGACCTTCGGGCTGCCATCGTCGTGGCGCAGACGACCTGCGGCTGACGAGAGGGCCAGGCGCCCTGGTCAGACCGTCGTTTCCTCCGCCACGACCGGGATCTCCGCCACCCGGCGTCGCAGGTTGACGAGCGCGATGCCGCCGATGATGAGCGTCGTGCCCAGGATCATCCGGGCATCGACGCGCTCGTGGAGCACGGCGGCACCCAGCACCAGCCCGAAGATGGGGATGATGTAGGCCACCAGGGACGTCCGGGTCGCACCCCATCGGCCGAGGAGCCGGAAGAAGATGAGGAACGCCATCCCGGAGCCCAGGAGGCCCAGCCAGAGCACCGCGAACCACGCGTCCGAACTCGTGGGGAGCACCTCGCCCCGGTCGAAGATGAGCGCCAGGGGCGTGACCATGAGCAGCGCCAGACCCACCTCGCCGAGCGCCAGGATCATCGGTCGGACGCCGCCCAGGAAGCGGCGCGCGTAGACGCCGCCCGAGGCATACGAGATGGTCGAGCCCATGAGCGCGGCGACCGGCACCAGTCCGGTGCTCGACAGGACCGCGGGGTCGAAGCCAACGAGGATCGCGATGCCCACGAACCCGATGAGCAGCCCCGCGACCTTGGGCAGGGTCATCCGCTCGTCCGGCAGCACCGCCGCGGCGATGACGATGACGAACAACGGGATGGCGCCGTTGATGACCGCCGCGAGCGTCGAGTCGACGCTCTGCTCCGCCCAGCTGATGAGGCAGAACGGGAATGCGACGCTGAGCACCGCGATGACCGCGAGATGGCCATACGTGCCCCGCTCGCGCGGCAGACGCTCGCGGGCGATGGCGGCCACGGCCGCGAGCAGCAGGAACCCGACCAGCAGCCGCAACGCGACGAGCGTGAACGGTCGCAGCCCAGCGTCGACGCCGATCTTGATGAACAGGTAGCTGCTGCCCCAGAAGAAGCCGAGTGCCACGAACAGCAGCCAGTCGAGCCGCGCCCCGGTGGTGATCCTGGTCATGGTCCTCCGAACGTGCGAGTGCCTCCATCGGGCAAACGCGGCAGCGACCCCGGATGTGAGGTCGCCATCTGACCGCACGACCCTGCCATCGGCTGTCAGGTCTGGACTGCCGTGACGCGCTGGCCGGCTGGTTCCGTCAGGCCGGCGGGATGTTCTGGTTGCCGCGGAAGACGTTGTCGGGGTCGTAGACGCGCTTGATATCCCGGAGACGGGCGAGCTTGTCCGGTCGATACGCTCGTCGGACCCCGGCTTCGCCTTCGTCGCCCAGGTTGTTGACGTAGACGCCGCTGGCGAACGGCTCCATCGCGGCACCGTATGCGCGTGCGGCGGCGACGCGGGCCGCGTCCTCCGCAGGATCCTTCCAGGCGGTGCTGCCGGCCCATTCCAGGAGGGCGCCACGGCCGCTGTATGCGGCCGCGTCATCGGGGATGTCCGCGATGGCGCCGCCGTGCAGCTCGAGGCCGCCGCCGGGGACGCGTGACCAGTCGACGGGCGTCGTCCCGGGGGCGACCCCGCGGGCCAGGTATCGGTCGATGGCCTCGTCCGTGAGCTCTGGCAGATAGTGACTCTTGGAGTAGCGCCGCGTCCCGTGGTCGAGCTGGTGATCGAACCGCGTCTGCAGGACGACGTACGGCAGCTCCTCGACGTGCTCGGCCAGGGGCGTGCCCACGGTACGCAACGTCCGCAGGTACGCGCGCGCGCCGGTCATGTCGCCCACCCACACGAACCCGACGCTCACGATCGGGCGACCGTCCGGAGCGTTGTTGGCGCTCGAATGGAGCGTCGCCTGCCGAGGCGCCTCGGGCAGCAGGTCGCGCCAGCGGCGCATCGGCTCGACCGCGTCGGCGGCATCGAAGGTGAGATCGGCCATGAGCGCGGTCCCGGTGATGGGGTGGAGTCGGAACTCGAACTCGACCACGACGCCGAAGTTCCCTCCCCCTCCCCGGAGCCCCCAGTAGAGGTCCGGGTGCTCCGTGGACGAGGCCCGGAGCAGGTCGCCATCGGCGGTCACGACCGTGTAGGTCTCGACGTTGTCGCAGGACATGCCGAACTGGCGACCGAGCCAGCCGAAGCCGCCACCCAGCGTCAGCCCACCGACCCCGGTGTGGGAGATCTCGCCGGCCGTCGTCGCGAGCTGGTACGGCTCCGCGGCACGGTCCAGCGCGCCCAGGAGCGCGCCGCCCCCGACGCGAGCCCGCCGGCGCTCCGGGTCGACCGTCACGTCGCTCATCGGGCGCAGGTCGATCATCAGCCCGCCCTGCGGGAGCGCGGCACCCAGGATGCCGTGGCCACCGCAGAGGACGCCGATGGGCAGGTTGGCGGCGCGCGCGTATCGGATGGCCGCGGCCACGTCCTGGGTCGTGGCACAGCGCGCGATCGCGGCGGGTCGTCGGTCGACCATCGCGTTCCAGAGCGTCCGGCGCCGGTCGTAGGTCGGGTCCCCGGGGAGGACCAGCTCACCCGTGAAACCGTCGATGCCCATGCGTGCCAAGGGTGCTCCCTCCGTCGTCTGCCGCGGCGAACCCTATCGTGCCGCACCGTGGCAATCCACTGGCTCGCTCACGCAGCGTGCCGCCGTGGTCGTGCCGCCGGGCCCCGGCGCGGTACCGCTACCCGGCCAGCGGGCGGGTGGACCGCTGTGCCTCCATGTCACGCCCGAACTCGCCGCCGCAGAGGGCCTTCGTGGCCGATCCACCCCCGATACGGGCGATCCGGCCACCCAGACGGCCCGTGGCCCGCCCGGAACCGCGCCCACCGGCCTACTCGCCCGGATGGCGGGTAACGGCGTCATGGTGCCGACACGGAGGGCTGCCCAAGCCGCATATCCTCCACGACATGGCGACATCGAAGACTCGCCTCCTGGCTGGCGCGACACGCGTCGCCCGGATCGGGCAGGCCCCAGGGGACGACCCGCAGACGCGGCTGCGAAAGTCCGCGCTCGTCAGTTCCTCTGTCGCGATCACGGTGCTCGCCACGGCCTGGACCTGCATCTATCTGGCACTCGACCGGCCAGTGTCCGCTTTGATCCCGTTCACCTACCAGGTATGCACGGTCATCGGTCTCGCCTGGTTCTCGCGGCGCCGCGACATGCGCACGTTCGGCCTGCTGCAGGTGATCCTGATGCTGGTCCTGCCATTCCTGCTCCAGTGGAGCCTCGGCGGGTTCGTCGACAGCTCGGCGGTCATGGTCTGGGCATTCGCGGCCCCGATGGGCGCCATGGTCTTCCTGGGCGCTCGCGCCGCGTGGCTGACGTTTGCCGCATTCGCGAGCCTCACGGTGCTGTCCGGCCTTCTCGACACGAGTCTCGCGGCCAGCGCGGAGCCGCTTCCGGGAGCGGTCCAGCAGGCATTCTTCGTGCTCGACATCCTCGGCGTCGCGTTCGTGACGTTCCTGGTCCTCATCTCGTTCGTGCGTGCCCTCGACCGCGAGCGCGACCGTTCCGACCAGCTGTTGCGCAACATGCTGCCCGTCCCCATCGCGGAACGGCTCAAGAGCGGGGAGCGACCCATCGCAGACCGGATGGATGGCGTCACTGTCATGTTCGCGGATATCGTCGGGTTCACGATGGTCGCCCAGCGGCTGACACCCGCGCGCCTCGTCCAGCTGCTCGACCGGGTCTTCGGTGCCTGTGACGCCCTCGCCGACAAGCACGGCCTGGAGAAGATCAAGACCATCGGCGACTGCTACATGGCCGCAGCCGGTGCGCCACTCCCGACACCCGACCACGCCCAGCGCGCTGCCGAGATGGCCCTCGCCCTCGGGCCTGCCATCGATGCTGCCATCGCGGACATGGACTGCCCCATCCAGATGCGCATCGGACTCCACTCGGGCGAGGTCGTGGCGGGTGTCATCGGTCAGCGCAAGTTCGCGTGGGACCTGTGGGGTCCCGCGGTGAACCTGGCGAGTCGTCTCGAATCCCAGGGGGAGCCCGGCGGCATCCAGGTCAGTCGCGCCACCCACGACCTGCTCGCCCGCGACTATCGCTTGGAGTCTCGAGGGCCCATCGACATCAAGGGACTGGGACGCACCGAGACCTGGCTCCTTCGAGACCGACGCAGATGATGCGTCCGCGACCCCTCCGCTGATGCATCGACGTGCATCGCGGAGGGAGGGTCGCATGTCCCGCGGCACCGACACCCGCGCCACCGTTCAGTGACACTGCACGACAGCCGTATCTGATGGCCATTCCTGAGCAGTCTGGTTGACATGCCCACATCGCCACTGCACACTCGCGGCCACGATGGGCGCCATGGCGGATGGCGGCCAGACGTCGATGCGGAGGAGCTGCCACTGGCGAAGGCACGACGCACGTCGGTGCCGGCATGTCCGGCCCGTGGCCTGGATGCGCACCATTCGAGGAGGAGCATGGCGTGAGCAACGCTGCACAGACGCGACGCGGGTCGCGGCGACTCTGGGGACTGTCCATCGCGGGGTCCGTGGTCATCGCGGCATCGGTCGGGACCGGTGCCCTGGCCCAGAGCCCATCGGCGAACGCGCCGCTCGATCTGGCCTATCTGTCGTTCGCCATCGCGAACAGCTATGACGCTCCGATGCTCGCCGCGGCCCAGGCTGCTGCTGCGGCCCAGGGCGCGACGATCACCGTCTTCGATGCGAACAATGACCCTGCCGCACAGACCCGCCAGCTGCAGGACGCGGTCGCGTCCGGCAAGTACGACGGCATCGTGGTCCAGCCGATCTACGGTGGCGGCCTCGTGACCGGCGTCCAGGACGCCATCTCGCAGGGCGTCGCGGTCGCCAATATCGACCAGATCCTGGGCGCGGACTTCACCACGGCTGCATCCCAGGTGGACGGCCTCGCCGCGAACGTCGTGTTCGTGCCCAGTGATATGGGCACCAAGATGGGCAACCTCGTGGTGCAGGCCTGCGCCGACGTGGCCGCTGACCCCTGCGAGGTGGGCTACATCTACTCCGTCAAGGCGTCGGGCCTCGATGGCGCCCTGCGGACCGCGTTCGACGCGGCCATCGCTGCCAAGCCCGGCATCAGCGTCGTGGCCGAGGGTGAGTCGTTCTACCAGACGGCACTCGGCCTCAAGGCCGCCCAGGACATGCTCACGGCACATCCCGACATCGACGTCATCATCGGTGCCGACCAGGCCATCACGGGTGCCCTCACGGCCACCCAGGCGCAGGGTGTTGCAGACAAGGTCCGACTCGTGGGCTACGGCGGCGGCGCCGTGGCGCTCCAGGGCATCTCGGCGGGTGACCGGTTCGCGACCGTGATGCAGCTGCCCGCGACCGAGGGTCGCATGGGCGTCGAGGGGCTCATCCAGGCCATCCGCTCCGGGACGCCGGTCGCCGGCGTCGATCCGCTCGCGACGCTCGCGAACGGCGGCGTGGTGACCAAGGACAACGTCCAGGACTTCCTGACCCTCGCCGAGTGGCCGGGCTGACGCCAGGGACCTCGTCCTGCGGATGACCGCCTCCAGCGGTCCCGTCCACCTCGACATCCGGGGCATCGGCAAGAGCTTTGGGCATACCCGGGCACTTGACGATGTCTCGGTCGCCATCCGACCCGGCTCCGTCCACGCCTTCGTGGGCGAGAACGGGGCCGGCAAGTCGACGCTCGGCAAGATCATCGCGGGTGTCGTCTCGCAGGACCAGGGCGAGCTGGTCCTGCGAGGCAGCCCGGTCGCGTTCGGATCGCCGCGCCAGGCGCTCGAACGGGGCATCGCGCTCGTCGCCCAGGAGCTTGCGCTCGTCCCCCAGCTCACCGTCGCCCAGAACGTCTTCCTGGGTGTCGAACCCCAGCGGGCAGCGTTCGTGGATCGGCACGCGCTGCGCGCCCGGTACGACGAGCTCGCCGCGCGTGCCGGGTTCGACATCCCCGGCGATGCCCGGGTCGGCACGCTGCCCATCAGCCAGCGACAGCAGGTGGAGATCCTGCGGGCGCTCGCCCGGGATGCCGATCTCATCGTGCTCGACGAACCGACCGCGTCCCTCTCCGGCGCGGAAGCCGACCGGCTGCGGCAGATCGTCCGTGACCTTGCCACCGCCGGTCGCACGGTCGTGCTGGTCTCTCATTTCCTGCGTGAGGTGCTCGACCTCGCCGACACCGTCACGATCCTGCGCGACGGTCGCGTCGTGCGCACCGGCCCGACCTCCGCGGAGACCGAGGCGTCGCTCATCACCGGCATGCTGGGTCGTGTCGGCGATCAGGCGTGGCCCGAACGGCGCTTCGTGGGTCCCGACGCACCCATCGTCCTCGACGTCCGTGACGTCCGCGCCCTCGGCGTCGATGGCGTCTCGCTCCAGGTCCGCGCCGGCGAGATCGTGTGCATCGCGGGGCTCGTGGGCGCCGGCCGAAGCGAGCTCGCGCGTGCCATCTTCGGCGCCTCGCGTCTGACCGGTGGGGAGGTGCTCCTCGTCGGGGAGCGACTCGGTGGCGGGCCGGGCGCTGCGATCCAGGCCGGCGTGGCACTCATCCCCGAGTCGCGCAAGGACGATGGCCTCTGCCTGGGGCGACCCATCCGCGAGAACGTCAGCCTCGCGACCTTGTCGGCGCTCAGTCGGATGGGCTTCGTGCGGCGGCGGACCGAGGCGGAGCAGGTCACGAGCGTCCTGGGGACGGTCACTGGGCCGACCACCATCGAGCTGCCCGCCATCGCGCTGTCCGGCGGTAACCAGCAGAAGGTGATGTTCGCGCGAGCATTGCTGGGGTCGCCCCGGCTGCTGCTGGCGGACGAGCCCACCCGGGGCATCGATGTCGGCGCCAAGCGGGAGATCTATCAGCTGCTCGTGGAGCTCGCCGCGGGGGGCATGGCCGTGCTCGTCATCTCGAGCGAGATCGAGGAGGTCCTGGGCCTTGCCCATCGGACGCTCGTCATGCGTGGCGGCCGGGTCGTCGCCGAGCTGGCGGGCGAGACGATGACCGAGTCCGCGATCCTCAACGCCGCCTTCGGCATCGCCGCGGAGGTGGCATGACCGGCGCGTCCGGCGTCTCGGGGGCGTCCGGCGCGTCCATGGGCGGCCGCGTGCGGAGCGCTCTCGGCCAGGCAGGCATCCTCATCCCGTTCCTCATCACGCTCGTCATCCTGGGCATCATCAGCGGCCCGTTCCTGCGCACCCAGAACCTGGCCAACATCCTCGACCAGCAGGCGGGCATCATCATCGTGGCGGCGGCCGGCACGCTGGTGCTCATCGCCGGCGGCATCGACCTCTCCGTGGGCGCCGTCTACGGCCTTGCGGGTGCATTCGCGACCCAGCTCGTGCCGGGTATCGGGGCGCCACTCGCGATCCTCGTGGGCATCGGCATCGGCCTCGTGGCCGGCCTCACCAACGGTGTCCTCGTGACCCGGTTCCGGATCAACGCGCTCATCGCGACGCTGGCCATGACGTACGTGCTGTCGGGCATCGGCGCGCTCGTGACGCGCGGCAACCTCGTGGTCGTCTTCGACCATCCCGAGTTCCAGTCGTTCGCGTCGACCCGGCTCCTGGGGCTCACCAGCGCCGCCTGGATGATGATCCTCGCCACCATCGCCATCGGCGTGCTGCTGGCGCGGACGACCTTCGGGCGATACGTCTACTCGACGGGCGGCAATGTGGATGCTGCCCGCCTGGCGGGCGTGCGCACGGACACCATCAAGGTCGCGACCTTCGCCCTCAGCGGGGCGGCGGCGGCGTTCGCGGGCGTGCTCGACGCGTCGCGGGTGCTCAGCGCCCAGTCCTCGAGCGGCTCGTTCCTCACCTTCACGGTCCTGGCCGGCATCGTGGTCGGAGGCACCAGCATCATGGGCGGCGAGGGCGCCGTGTGGCGGACGGCCATCGGCTGCCTCTTCATCGCGCTCATCGGCAACGGCTTCAACCTGCTCGGTCTCGACCCGTTCTATCAGCAGGTCACCCTGGGCATCATCCTGCTGCTGGCCGTCGGGCTGGACGCCTGGTCCCGGCGCGCCAGCCGCTGATGCGGCGGGTGCTGCGGACGCGGGCGTCGGTTGCGCGCGATGCGACGCGGGTCCACCGTGCCGCCCTGCCCCGTGAGTCGCGCCGGCGCATCACCGCTCGGTACAGCCGCAGCTCGCCAGTCCCCGTGAGTCGCGCCGCACAGCCCTGGGTAGCCCGTGTAGTGCTGATCGAGCTCCTGATCCGAGGGTCGGCCGGCCCGGCTGATGCCCAAGCTCGAACCTCGGGACCGGCAACGAGCATCTGAGCATGGGTAGGGCTGATCCGAGCGACGCCAGCTGGGACGGACACGCTCGACCTGGCCTTCCTGCGCTCCGCGTGGCCGCCTGCAGTCCACCAGGCCGTCGATCAGCAGTACACGGGCTGATCCGGTCGGCGGCCTGATACGGCAGGCGGCCTGATGCGGCAGGTGGGCTGGCCCGGCAGGTGGGCTGATCCGGCAGGCGGGCTGGCCCGGCAGGTGGGCTGGCCCGGCAGGCGGGCTGGCATCGCGTGGGGCCCGGACACGGTCCGGACGTCGGCCTGATGCACCGGCGTGACTCGGGAGATACGACCAAGAGCCAACGCCTGACGCGGCCGGGCAGGGACGATCGCAGCCGGGCAGGGACAAGCCGTGCGAGACCAGCCGAACGAGCGGGTCACCGCCACGTATCGTGGCCCCACACAGGACAGGCAGGCGGAGGGAGTAGACGGATGCGCGGTCAGCGACGGTTCACGACGGTCGGCCTGCTCCTCGTGGCAGCGCTTGCCACGTCCATCGCGCCGGCCGGAGCGGCCGGCGGCACCACCCGCTGGGTGGATGGTGACGGCCATGCTGGTCCAGGCGGGTGCGGCAGCTCGGGAACGGCGAGGAAGCACATCCAGGCCGCGGTGGATGCCAGCGGCCCCGGCGACACGGTCATCGTCTGCCCCGGCACCTACACCGAGCAGGTCACCATCGCCGGCGATCGCGACGGTCTGACGCTGGAATCGTCCAAGCCCTACGGGGCGACCATCAAGACGCCGTCGTCGCTGTCCGAGTACCAGGGGGCGTTCACCTTCCTCGTGCTCGTCGATCGCGTCGACGGGGTCACCATCCGGGGCTTCAAGACCGTCACCCGCACCCATGGGACCTGCGAGACGGTCCAGGGCACGATCGTCGTCTCGGGTTCGCGGCGCGCCTCGATCCGTGGCAATCGGCTCCTCGCCCCGGGCATGGACCTCTCGGCACACTGCGCGCAGATCGACGGCATCGTGCTCATCGATAGCGCGGTCGGGCTGGGCCTCCATCCCCGCTCGAGCAGCGCGACCATCGGCTACAACGAGGTCCGGGACGCGATCTACGTCGCCATCGGCGTCGGCGGCGATAGCCGCGAGGTCACCACCGATATCGTCCACAACTCGGTCCGGGCGTACTTCGGCCAGATCCCGGCGATCGTGACCGCAGGCCTCCGTCGGACCTCGGCCATCGGCCGACCCGCGCTCGGCGGAGGCACCAGCCTCTATGGCATCGCGCTCTTCGGGCGTGCCAAGGGCAGCGTGCGCGGGAACGTCGTCCAGGGCGCGACCACGGGACCCACGGCAGGTGGCTCCTTCTACTACGGCATCGCCGTCCAGGGCACCAACGGCCCCAACTCCCCGAGCTTCAGCAACGGTCCCATCGCGATCGAGGGCAACCTGGTCCGACGCGTGCTGTACGGCATCGGGATCGGCCAGGTCGACCAGATCACCGTGGACGACAACACGGTCACCAACGCCAACTTCGGTGTCGTCCTGGGTGACGCGAGGACGTCCACCGTGCGGCGCAATGCCGTCACCGCCAAGGGATTCGGCATCCAGGTGACGGGTGCCGCACAGGACAACCTCATCCGGTCGAACACGTTCGCTGGGAACGGCGGCATCTGCAGCGACGCGACGACAGGCTCGAAGACCGCCGGCACGGCGAACACCTGGACCGGCAACACCGCGACGGTCGGCAGCTCACCCGCCGGCATCTGCTCCGTCAGCCCGTAGCGCGTCGCCGAGCACGACAGCGCCCGATGTCCCGGTAGATGCCAAGGCATCGCTGGGCCCGGCAGCCGGGTAGCGATGACAGGCCACGTCGTGCCGTGGCGCCAGCTGGATGAGCGGCGGATCCACCACGTCGCAGGTGCCCGGGATCGCGACCGGACAGCGGGGATGGAACGGACAGCCGGTCGGCGCCGCCATGACGCTGGGTGGCTCGCCGCTCACCACGGGTCGGATGCGATGCCGATTCGCGGGATCGGGCTCCGGTACGGCATCCAGCAGCGCCCGTGCATAGGGATGCATCGGGTGGTCGATGAGCTCGCGGGCATCCGCGAGCTCCACGATGCGGCCCAGGTACATCACGGCCACCCGGTCCGCGAAGTGGCGGGCGCTCGCGAGGTCATGGGTGATGAACAGGTACGAGACACCCCGGGCCACCTGGAAGTCGTGCAGCAACCCCAGCAGCTCGGCACGGCTCGAGGCGTCGATCATCGATACCGGCTCGTCGGCGACGACATAGGCCGGATCCAGGATCATCGCCCGCGCGATGTTGACCCGCTGCCGCTGGCCCCCCGACAGGGTGTGCGGGTACCGCGCGAGGAGGTCCGCGGCCGGGCGCAGTCGCACCAGCTCCAGCGCCTGTACCACCCGGTCACGACGATCAGCGCTGGACCCGATACCGTGGATGACGAGCGGCTCGGCCACGATGTCCTCTACCCGCATGTACGGGCTGAGGCTGGAGTACGGATCCTGGAACACCGCCTGGGCGCGTCGGCGGAAGTGCTTCAGCTGTCGATCCGGCAGCATGGTGACATCGATGCCCTCGAAGGTCACCCGTCCGGCCGCCGGGCGCACGAGACGCAGGGATGCGCGACCGAGCGTGGTCTTGCCGCTGCCGGACTCCCCCACCACCGCCAGGGTCTCGCCGCGCGCCAGCGATACCGAGACGTCCTGGAGGATCGTGACGGGCACCGAACCCAGGAACCCCTGTCGGGCCAGGAACGTGACCTTGACGTGCGACAGGTCCAGGAGCGGTCGCACGGTCGCAGGGTGGCCGCGTCCGCAGTCCAGCCGGCGTCGAGCTCATGGCGGCACCACCAGCCAGCATCGCGCGTGGTGGCCCGGCACGACCTCGGTGAGTGGCGGTGGCTCCGCGCATCGGTCGAACACCGCTGGACACCGGGCCGCGAACCGGCACCCCGGCGGCGGCTCGAGCGGATCGGGCGGCGAGCCGGGCAGGAAGGTCGGCATCGCGTCACCATGCAGCCGCGAGATGCTCGCCAGCAACCCCCCGGTGTACGGATCCCGGGCGGCCACCAGCACGTCGTCAGCCGGTCCGTCCTCGCGGACCTGTCCTGCGTACACGACCACGATGCGGTCACAGAGGTCGCTTGCGAGCGCCAGGTCGTGGGTGATGAACAGCATCGAGATGCCCCGCTCCCACTTGAGCTCCTTGAGCAGGTTCATGATCTGTGCCTGGACGCTGACATCGAGCGCGCTCGTGGGCTCGTCGAGGATGACCAGGGGCGGGTCATGGGTCAGTGCCATGGCGATCATCACCCGTTGGCGCATGCCCCCCGACAGCTCATGGGGGTAGCGCCGCGATGTGCCCGCGGGCAGTCCGACCCTGCCCAGGAGGGCGTCCACACGCGCCCGCGCATCGCCCAGGCCCATGCCGTCGGCACGGAGTCGTTCCGCCACCTGGTCGCCGACGCTGATGACCGGGTTGAGCGCATGCATCGCGCCCTGGAACACCATGGCCATCCCGCTCCAGCGCACCTGGCGCCGGAATGCCTCGTCCGAGAGCGCCGTGAGGTCCCGGCCCTGGAACTCGATGCTGCCGGCGGGCATGGTCGCGTTCCGGGGCAGGAGACGCATGAGCGCGAGTGCGAGGCTCGTCTTGCCGCTGCCCGACTCCCCGATGATGCCCACCGCCTCGCCCGGCCCATGCACGGTCAGTGATAGCCCGTCGACGGCGCGGACCGGACCGCGCGCACCGGCATACTCGACCACGAGCCCTTCGACGGACAGCAGCGTCATGCGCCGCGCCGGAGCCGTGGCTGGACGATGGGCTCCATCGCGATGGCCAGGAGCATGAACGTGACGGCCGTGATGATGATGAGCAGCCCCGGCGATACGACCCACCACCAGTAGCCGAGGTAGACGGCTCCGGTGTTGTAGCCATCCTCCAGGACCTGCCCCCAGGTCGGCAGGGTCGGATCGCCCAGGCCCAGGAAGGACAGCCCGGCCTCGGCCAGGATCGCCGCGGGTACGAAGAAGATGAGCGACGTGAACACGTACGGCGCCGTGTGGGGCAGGAGATGGCGACGCACGACCTGGCGCGTCGATGCGCCGAGCGCGCGGGCTGCCTCCACCTCCTGGCTGGTACCCAACCCAAGGACCATCGAGCGGATGGTGATGGTCAGGCCCGGCCAGCTGAATGCCACCAGCACGAGCATGATGAGCCACAGCTGGGAGCCGAGCACGAACACCATGAAGATGAGCAGGGGCAGCAACGGGATGTTGTTGACGATGTCCGCCGAACGCTGGATGACGAGGTCGGTCCTGCCGCCCTTATAGCCGCTCAGGAGCCCGAGGCCGGTGCCGATGGCCGTGCTCACGACGGCGGCCGCGATGCCGATCACCAGCGCGATGGGCAATCCGAACAGCAACCCCTCCGCGAGGTCCCGTCCCTGGGTATCGGTCCCCAGGAGCCCGAAGACGCTGCCGCCGACCACGACCCCCACGCGGCCCACCTCGTCTGCGGGGTCGGCCACCGCGATTCGAGCCTCGACCCGGTAGTCGCCGCGGAGTGGCGTGAAGCCACCCGATCCATCGGGCGCCCCGAACAGCGCCCGCTCCGGGTGGCCATCCAGGTCCGCGGCCGTGGTGGGCACGCCATAGGCATCAGTGATCATCTTCGCGGCGGCGTCGGCGGTCGCCGACTCCGAGCTCAGCAGGACCCGCATCGGTGCGTCGGCGTTGCGCACGTACGGCGCGGCCTCGCCCGGCCTGGGGGCACGCACCACGTCGCGATACAGCGTCACCTGCTGTCCGTCGGGTCGGACCAGGACGATGCTCATGGACGGCGGCCGCCCGTGATAGGTGACCTGGCCCAGGTCGAAGGAGAGGAAGCTCGGTGGCTCGTCCTCGGCGTACGAGAACGGCAACGAGTACGTCCGGATCTGCGCCGCCCCTGCGGTGGTGACGGCGTTCGGCGTGGCGGCGCTCAGCACCCGGTGGACGGCCTTGCGAGGCCCGAACAGGTTGGTCCACGCGGGCGGCGCCGCGTGCGGGTTGTCTGCCCACACCGTGGGGTTGCTCCAGCGGGTCGGCCCGTAGTCGAACGGGTAGCTGAGCACGACGTAGACCGAGGCGATGGTGAGGATGGCGGCCAGAACCAGTCCCACCCGACCCGGGCCCGACGAGAGCAGCTGGCGCAGGACGCCACGGTCCTTCATCCCTCGCTCCGGTTCATGAGCTGTACCGGACGCGCGGGTCGAGGAAGACGTAGAGCACCTCGAGCACCATCCGGGCGATGACATAGACGAGCGTGAACATGAACGTCAGACCGACGATGAGGCCGTCATCGGGCGTGCCCGCGATGGCGTCGTAGTAGAGCCGCCCCATCCCCTGCCAGCCGAAGACGGTCTCCACCAGGATCGGCGCCGCCGATGGAACCGGCGAGCCCCAGGATGAGACCGGTCACGATGGGCGGCGCCGCGACGCGCAGGATGTGCCGCCGTTGTACGACACCCTCGGACATGCCCTTGGCGCGGGCGAGCGTCACGTGGTCGTCCTGTGCCACGTTGAGGGTCAGGGTGCGCACGACGTAGATGGACGGCCCGATGCTCACCAGCACCAGGGTCAGGATGGGCAGCAGTGCGTGCCAGACGAGGTCGAGCAGCCGCTCCGGGCCGCCCGTGGGTGGCGGGGTGCTGTACATGCCGCCCGTGGGCAGGACCTTGAGCGCGAAGCCGAACACGAGGATGAGCAGGATGCCCATCCACCAGCCGGGCATGGCATAGGAGATGGCCGCCGCGTACGACACCAGCCGGTCCAGCCGCGAGCCCACGCGCGTCGAGAGCCAGACACCCACCGTGACGCCGATGAGGGCGGTGATGAGCAGCGCGGTCGTCAGCAGCAGCAACGTGGCGGGCAGCCGTTCCATGACGATGTCCACGATGCGGCTGCTGCCATCCGACGTCCGGACGGTCCGCGCCTCCCCCAGGTCGAGGGTCAGCACCCGCGCCACCATCCCCGGCAGGCGCTGGTACCAGGGCTGGTCCAGCCCATACGACTGCTCCAGCTCCGTCTGCCGGACCGCGAGCGCCTGCTCCAGCTCCGCCGGGTCGCGGATGGTCTGGGCCATCGAGGTCCGCAGGCCGCGCATCTCCTCGTTCACGACGGCACCCAGGATCCGGTCCGAGTAGCCGGTCGCGCCGAGGGTCACGACCAGCAGGACCAGGACCACGAGGAGCACGCCCAGGAGGCTGGCCGCCCGAACGGCCAGGGGCCGCCAAACGGATCCGGCTACGGCGTCACCTCGAGGTCCACCACCCGCTCACTGATGAGGGCCGTGGCGTCGCTCGACGCGGCGAGGTCCAGCCGATACAGCCCCGGGAAGAGCCCCGCGGTCACCTCCGCGCCGAGCGTCACCGTGAACGAGCCCGGCGACGACCCGGGGGCAGCATCGCCGCTCTGGACGATGGTGCCCGTGCCCGGATCGAGCAGCAGGTAGCGGAGCGCCAGCGTGCCGGGGCCCTGGACGGTCACCGGGATCGATGCCTCCTGCCCGATGCCGGCCGTGGCGCCATCGATGGGGTCGATGGCGAGGGTCGGCGACGGCCCCAGGTCGAAGTCGGCTGCCGTGAACGGATACGTCGGGTCGCGGAACGCATCCAGCTCGGCGAACTGCGCCGGGGGGTCGTAGCGGGCCAGGAAGAAGGGGCCGTTGCTGATGACCAGATGACCGTACTGGTCGAACCAGTCGTGGGCCGCCTGGTAGCGAGCGTCCGCCTCGTCCTGGGTCACCAGCGTCCGGCTGCCCATCTGGAACACACCCGCGGGCATCGTGTGGCGGCCCAGGGACTGGCGCAGCGTCCGGTCCACGAGCTTGGCGTCCCGGGACATGACCAGGCTCAGCCAGGGGACGTTGTAGCGCGCCGCGGCCGTGTCCGTATACGCCGCGCGGCGCTGCCCGAACACCAGGTCGTCCATCGCGGCGAGGATCTCCCAGGGCATGCTCAGCGAGGTGGGGCTGGCATACGCCGCGATCTGGTCCTGGTCGAAGTGCCAGTAGTCGACATACACCTCGAGCTTGTCGTCGTCGGTGAGTCGGAAGCCCTTGAACGTGTCCAGGTACGGCCGCGACGTGGCCGCGAGCGCGGTCTCGATGGCTGCCTTGTCAGGGTCGTAGGCGAGGTCGAAGCCCTGCGCGATGGAGTAGGCGACATCCGCGATGGTGATGGGCTGCCCGTCATGCCAATGGGACCCGAAGTAGCGGGAGTAGTCGAAGGTCACGACGCTGGTCGCCTGCGTCCCGGCCTTGACCGGCACCCAGGCATCGTTGATGGCGTCCCAGGTGACCGCGTCGGCGGGCACGTCGAGCTTGCCGGTCGGGCCGGCCGTATCCACGGTGTAGCTCGCCCGGAAGGGTCCCGGCACACCCGTGAACGGGTGGTTGGCGATGGGCGGGTCGAACAGGTTGCGCCAGATGTCGGAGCTGTAGACGTCGCCGAAGCCACCGATGGGGTTCCAGGTGGTGCGCTCCGTCCAGACCCACAGATGGCCCACCTTCACCTCGTCGGTGCCCGGCACGTGGGCCGACCGGAGGGTCCACGGAGACCGGGGACCTGCCGAGACGTCCTGTGTGGCACCCGCGAGGTCGCTCGTGGCGGGGAACGTGTTGACCACGCTCGCCAGCCAGATGCGCACCGGAGCCACGAGCTCCTTCTGGGTCATCTGCCGATACAGGTCGTTGCGTTCGTCGACGCTCGTGAACTCGCCGCGGAACAGCTTCTGGCCCAGGGCGTCCATCTCCGGATCCTCGTACTGCCAGAACCCCTGCTCGCGCCAGCCGGGCATGTTGCCCATCCAGGGCGCCTCCATGGCGTTGATGGTCGAGTCGTCATAGCGCTGAGCCGAGCCACGGCTCCAGCCTTCCGTGTAGACGTTCCACTCGAAGGCGGCAGGGTCGCTGGAATACACCGACTGGACGGCGGCCGCGAACGGCTGGTAGGTCACGGCGACGTCGAACCCGGCGTCCTTGAGCTCCGTCGCGACCAGGTCGCCGATCTGGCGCCGCTCGTCCTCGACGCGGGCGATGAGCTTGATGCGCACCGGCTGGCCACCGAACTGCCAGACGCCGTCGACGAGCTGCGCGCCCGCGGCGGTCATGGCAGCGGTGATCTGCTGATGGGCGTAGTCCGGGTCGATGCCGGATGTCCGAGCCGCGATCGATGTCGTACACCGTCTGGAAGTCGAGGTCCGACGGTGCGACATGGGTGATCATCGGCTGGGCCAGCCCGCGATAGATGTCCTGGCTGATGAAGTCCCTGTCGACCAGGTACTCCATGGCGGTCCGGATCTCGGGGATGGCGAACGGATTCAGCTTGCCCTCGGGTGCGGGCGCAGGGTTGAGCACCAGCGACAGCGCCGTGGCGGGCGCCTGGAACACCTGGACCCCCGGGGTGCCCTGCAGCTTCTGGGCCGCCTCCGTGCGCAGCCCGTACAGATAGAGGTCGATGTCGCCGGCCTGGAGCTGGAGGGGCGCGGTATCCACGAACACCGACTGGAAGGTGACCTTGTCTGCCGCGGGTCCCGGCGGGGCGGAGCCCGTCGGCGACGCCGCGCCGGGCGCAGGCGACATCGCCGGGGATGGATCCTGGGCCAGCGCGATGCCACCGCCCAGGAGGCCGAGGCCGACCGCCAGGCCGGCCAGACCAAGGGTGGCGCGTCTCATGGCAACGGTGACGGCGCGGGCGAACCGGCCGGCTGTCCGCCGCCCGACGTCAGCAGCTGGCGGATCTCCTCCAGCTGTCGTGCCAGGTCGGCGTTCTGGTCGCGCAGGTTGCCGATGCCGTACTCCGTGTAGAACGAGGTGCTCGCCGCGTTGCCCGACTGGTCCACCGCGGTCATCTGCTGGTCGCCCTCGCTGGTGACCGGCATGTACAGCTGCGAGGTGAAGTCGCCGTTCTGGTCCGTCCGGGCATACGCGATGGTGCTGTCACCCAGCTGGACGAAGACGTCCATGACCGGCTGGTAGCCGAACCCCTGGAGGGTCACCTGCTGGCCGCCCGGGCCTGTGGCGGGTGACAGGTAGACCTCCGGCGACGGGACGGCCTTCCGTCGCGCGAACCCGATCTTCTGGTTGGGGGCGCCGTACTCACCCAGACGGGTGTCGGCCCAGACCATGTAGACGTCGTCGTTGGAGGCGGCGCGGATGGAGAAGTAGTCACCCAGGAAGAGGCCGTTGGGGAAGCCCCGATTGGGGTTCGAGGCGAAGTCCGTGACGCGGGTGTTGCGGGTCGTGATGCCCAGCGTCGTGTCCTCGAAGCCCCAGGTCTTGCCGCCGTCCAGGGATCGCGTGTAGTAGATGCCGTAGCGCGTCTGGGCAGGATCGTCGCGCATATCGCCCCACATGACGTGGACGCCCCCATCCGGGTCGACGGCCACCGACGGGAAGAACTGGAGCGCGGAGCCCGTGTCGTCGTTGAGCTGCGTCGCCCGGGTCCACGTCTGGCCCTTGTCCGTGGAGGAGACGAGGTAGACGTTGCCATCGTCGGCCACGTCGTCCGGCGGTCGAGCGACATAGACGATGTAGACCTGGCCATCCGGACCTGATGCGATCTGCGGGAACTCCGAGCCCCAGTAGCGGAAGAAGGCGGTGCGGGGCCGGAAGCCGAGCTCGTTGAACGTGGAGGCGGTGACCGGCGCGCCGAACGACGCTCCCGAGTCGTCGGACCGGGCGAGGTCGATCTCACCAAGGCCCTTCATCGCCTCGTCGTCGGTGCTGTCGACCCAGGCGACGTAGACCGTGCCGTCGGGCGTGACCGTCGGCTGGGACCCCTGCACCGACCGCTTGGGTGTCAGCTCGGAGGGCGCGTCACCACCCGACGTCTCACCGTATGCCTCGGTCACGACGGGGCTCACCGCAACGGGGTCGCTCCAGGTCTTGCCTCCGTCGGTCGACTTGACCAGGTGGATGGAGGTCTTGGTCGCGGTCGGCACGAGGGTCGGGAACTCGCCCAGCCAGAGCACCTCGTACACCGTCTCGAAATCGGTGTAGGTGACGTAGATGACGTCCTTGGTGGGATCCTTGGCATCCGGACCGATGGCGATCCAGGGCTTGTCCAGGAAGCCGATGGTCAGGTCACCCCGGAGGCGGCCGAACCGGTCGGGCGTCAGTCCGCTGGTGCTCACCGCGCTGCGCGCCGTCGGGATGTTCACCGGCCAGCTATAGCCACCATCGTCGGAACGCGCCACCGCGATGCTCGAGACGTCCTGGGTGACGGCCACCGGGCCTACGGTGAAGTCCTCTTCACCGATGGAGATGCTCGTCATGTACACCGATCCCGCACGGTCGAAGGCCAGGGATGGGTCCCCGCCGGAGAACTGGTCCTCCAGCACGTACGGCGACTGGAACGGGCCGTCCCAGGTCTCGCCGCCGTCATAGCTCACGTACGACGACATCGACGGGAAGTTGTAGTCGATGGTGCCCAGCACGATGTGCTCGGGGTCGGCCGGATCGATGGCGATGTTGGGCTCGGTCTGGTACGGCCGCGAGCTGAAGTCGCGCGTGACGAGGTGGTTGGTGCTGAACGCCGGGGCCGGATCGCGGTATGGCACGAGCGCGCCCGCGCCAGCGGACTGGAGGCGCCCGGACGAGACGTCCGGTGCGCCCAGGCCACCGTCGAGCTGCGACCAGTCGATGCCGGTGGGACCCCCTTCCCCGGGTCCGACGATCTTCGAAGGCTCCATCCCCTGGGTCATGAGCCAGACGCGACCAGAGAGGCGTGTCTCGATGGGCGCGAGGAGGTCGACCTTGTTCGCTGGCACCGGGTACTGGGCCGCCGATCCACCCTCTCCCCCGTCGCCCTCCTGGGCGGAGGCGACCCCGGCGAGCGCGAGCATCATTCCCAGGATCGTCGCCGATCCGATGGCCATCGACCTGCGGGCACCGTCCGTCACTGAGATCACTCCCTCTTGCTGACCATCGCGACCGGGATGGTCATCGCTGACCGCCCTGCATCGCATCCACGACGTCGAGGATGGTGTCGATCTGATTGGCGACCGTGAGCAGGATCGCGTCCTGCAAGGTCGTCCACGTGGCATCGAACGCCGCGGCACCACCTTCGATGTAGGCGACCTGGGCCTCCGCCGGTGTCGCGAACTGCTGGTCGCGCCAGTCCAGGTAGGCCGGCGCCGCCTCGCGCACCCGGCTGACGACCACGCCCAGGCGGGCCGGGTCTGCGGTGAGCGCCAGCTGCTCCACCTTGGCCAGGTATGCCTCCGCTTCCGCCCGGTCCTGTGGGAGCTGCTTGCGCAGCTCGGCGAGCAGCAGACGCTCGGCCTCCAACGTGCCGGCCATCGCCCCGAGCCGCTTGGCCGCGGCCGCGATGGCCGCCGGATCGAGGGAGGCGGATGGCGTCGCCCCCGGCGACGCGAGGGACGCGCCGGGGGATGGCGACTGGCCGACGGCCCCCCCGGGCACACCAAGGCTCGCCATGAGGACGCCGAGCGCCACGAGCGAGGCTCGACCGCTGGGCAAGGCCCGTCGACCGGTCACCGCGGGGAACTCCCTGGTACGCCGGACGCATCGCCCAGCGTCCGCACCGCGGCATCCACCCAGCTGTCGGCGTCAGCGGGCTGGTCGAGCCAGTCATCGGTCATCGCGATGTCGGGGATGACCCCATGACCTTCGACGCGGGTACCGTCGGACGTCATCAGCCCGCCGACCACCATCTGGAGCAACGAACCATCCGGCAACGGCAGCTGCTGGATGAGCTGGGTGTGCCCTGGCGTGCGCTGGCCGATGACCACGGCACGGCCCTGGGCCTGCAGGATGGCCGCGATCCGCTCGGCCTCGCCGTCCGTCTGGGCGTCCACCAGGACCGCAAGGGGCGTCTGCTTGAGACGGTCGTGCAGCTCGCCCGCTGGCACCACGTACGGGGTCTCGCCGTCATGGGCGATCACCGTGCCCACGTTCCCGCCCACGAACTGGCCCAGGACGCTGGTCGTCACGCCGGGGGCTCCCTGGGAGGTGTGTCGCAGGTCGATGACGAGGCCGTCGAGCGGGCCAGGGTCCAGCAACCCGGTCAGCGCCGTGGTGACGGCGGCCGGCACATCATCGCCCGCGAGGGACAGCAGCCGGAGGTAGCCGATGCCCGGGGCGCCGGGGATGCGCATGGCGGTCGGAGGGTACGCCGGTGCGATGCGCTGGCGACTGACCTGGATCATCCGCGGCTCCTGGCCAGGTGACCGCACGAGCAAGGTGACGTCGGTCCCGACCGGCCCGCGGACCAGGTCCGGCCGTGGGCAGGGATCCTCCCCGACCGCCAGGATCGCGTCACGTGGGGCGATGCCCGCAGCCGCTGCCGGCCCGCCCGGGAAGACATAGAGGACGCGCAGACCGTCCTCGGGGTTCGCTGTGGACGTGGAGTCGACGAGGATGCCGATGCCGCCGTAGCTGGGATCCTGCGCGGGGACGGACGCCAGCGCCTGGGCACTGAAGAACGCCGTGTCCGGGTCCTTGAGCAGGCCGACCATCTCCTCGAGGATCGCGTAGTCCTCGTAGGCGTTCTCCGCGATGAGGATCCGCTGGGCGTAGTCGGTGTGGAGCGCCGGCCAGTCGAGGCCGTTCATGCCCGGATCCACGTAGCTATCGGCCAGCTGCTGCCAGACCGAATCCAGCAGCTGCAGCCGGTAGTCCTCGGGCATCACCAGTGGTGCGGTCGGGTTGGGCACAGGAGCCGCCGACGGGACCGGGCACGCACCAGCGGACCCAGCGGGCGCGGGTGCGTCCGACGCTGGCGGGCTCGCGGGCAGCGGGCTGGTCGGCAGCGGGCTGGTTGCCGCGATCGTCAGCAGCGCGGCGGCGACCACCGACCCGGCGACCACCATCGAGCCGAACCTACCGACGCGCATCCATCCCCCCGTCGCGATCCGTGCATCTCCCACGGTCGAACCGCGGGGCAACAGCCTAGGGCCTGCGCGCGGTGGCGTACAGATTCAGATCCGGAGCGCGCGAGCAAGGAATTCGAGCTGCAGCAGGAGCAGGTGCTCGGCGACGATCTCGTCGCCTGCCATGTGCGTGACACCCGGGAGCGGCAGGACCGTATGTGGCCGACCGGCCGCGACGAGGGCGGACGACAGCCGCAGGGTGTGCGCCACGACCACGTTGTCGTCGGCGAGCCCGTGGATGAGCAGCAGCGGACGTTCCAGACGCGGCGCGTCGACCAGCAGCGATGAGCGCTCGTACGCGTCGGGGTCGATATCCGGATGCCCCAGGTATCGCTCCGTATAGGCGGTGTCGTAGAGGCGCCAGTCGGTGACCGGCGCGCCGGCGACGGCGGCATGGAAGACGTCGGGGCGGCGGAGCACGGCGAGCGCCGCGAGGAATCCACCGAACGACCAGCCACGGATGGCGACCCGGCCCAGGTCAAGGTCGTCGGGGCAGGCATCCGCAGCGCCGTGGAGCGCGTCCACCTGGTCCTCGAGCGCCTTGCTCGCCAGGTCCCGGCGGACCTCGCGCTCGAACGCGGGCCCTCTCCCGGGCACGCCACGACCGTCCGCCACGATCACGGCGTAGCCCTGGTCCGCGAACCACTGGGAGCCCAGGTATGCGCCGCTGGCCGCGAGCACCCGCTGGTGGCCCGGCCCCGCGTATGGATCCAAGAGCACCGGGAGCCGCCGCGACCCGGGGACGTGGCCGGCCGGGAAGAGGATCGCCGTGGCGAGCTGTCGCCTCCCGGTGCGCAGGATCGCAGGTGCGGGCCGCAGCCCGGGATCCTCCGCCACGGACCGGATCGCGGCGGTGATGCCGGCGGCCGCCCGCACCTGGACCTGGATCCCCGGCCACCGCAACGTCTGGCCGTCCATCACGAGGGTGCCGCCCCGCATCCGTCCGGACCAGGTGCCCGGACCCTCCGGGCTGAGCCGCACGAGGGATCCATCCGCGCGGTCGTACTGCCACAGCTCGATGCTCGTCGGGTCGGTGCTGGCACTGAAGACCACCGAATCGCCATCGACGCTCGTCACCTCCCGGACCTGGAGACCGGGCGGCGTGACCGGCCGGTCCCCGATGACCAGGCGGCAGGTGTCCTCGGAATCGAGCAGCCAGACCGCCACACCAGCGGCGAGATGCTTCGGCAGGCCGGGTCGGACATCCATCCACGCGGCATCACTGCCCGACCAGGCGAGGCGGGTCGATCCGGTCGTCGGGTCGACCGTCCAGACGCGCAGGTCGCGCTGGTCCCGGCTGAGCGTCGTGATGGACAACGCGTGCCGATCCCAGGTGACTTCCGCAAGGTACTCGTCGTCGAAGTACACCGGGGTGCGCCGCCCGTCGAGCCCGATGAGCCAGAGGGTCACCGTCGCGTTCGTGGTCCCGGCCGCGGGGTAGGCCAGCACCCGTGGCTCCGCGGCGGGGTCCGCTGGGTCCGCGATGTGCCACCGTTCGACGTGCGCCTCGTCCGTGCGCTGCACCAGGAGCATCTCGCTGTCCGGGGACCACCAGGAGCCGCGGTACCGGTCGAGCTCCTCCGCCGCGATGAACTCCGCGAGCCCCCAGCTGATGTCCGGTCCGTCTGGCTCGGCGAGCGTGGCATCGACCCCGGTCGCGAGATCCTGGAGGTGGAACGCTCCAGCCGCGACGTACGCCACGTGGCTGCCGTCCGGGGAGAGGCGTGGGTCGATGACACCCTCGGGCGTGACGAGGCGACGAGTGGCGCCCGGGGCTGAGTCGGTGACCCAGAGGCCACCCGAGAGCGCGAAGCACACACGCGTCAGGGCATCATCCGCGACATACCCGACGATGCCGCGTGCCTGCTCGCGGGCACGCTCGCGGCGGGCACGCTCCTCCGCGGGCAGCTCCTCCGCGGGCAGCTCCTCCGCGGGCAGCTCTTCCGCCGAAGGCTCGTCTCCGGGCGCGATCCCCAGCGCGCGCGGATCGACCACGAGTCGTTCGGCGCCTCTGGCGACCTCGTACTCCCAGAGGCACGTCACCGGGTCCGTGCCGGTGCGTGAACGCAGGAAGACGACCCGGCTGCCATCCGGCGCGATGCTGAGGTCACGTGGCACGCCAAGGGTGAACCGCTGGGTCCGTGCGTTGCGCCTCGGGAAGGTGTCGGTCATGCCCGGGACGATAGCGTGGCTGAGCGCCCCGGCGCCGGGCGGTCGGGCGCCGGGAGCTACGCGTCGGGGCCGCTGACCCAGAAGTCGGTGGGCAGCTCGTCCTCCGCCAGCGCGTCCCACATGTCGATGGTCAGGGTCGACCCGGACGGGGCCGAGGCCGCGAGCATCGGGCCGACCAGGCGCTCCATCCGGTCCGGGTCGGGCTCCTCGAAGCCGGCGACCCAGAATGTGATGGAACCCGGACCCGCCTCCACCTCCCCGGTCATGGACGTCACGCCACCAGCCGCGAGGACGGCGATGACCCGGTCCCGCAGCGTCCGGGCACCCTCGATGTCTGCATCGGTGGGGGCCGCGCCACCCACGGTGGTGTAGGCCACCGTCAGCCGCGGATATGGTTCGCTCGCCTCTGCGTTGAGCCGCTCGAACTCCGCCTGGAACTCCTCCACGGCCGCCTGCCACTGTGACTCGGTGAGGGGGGTCAGCTGCGCCGAGCCGGTGTCGTACTCGGCGTCGACATAGGCGTGACCGGGCAGCTCGCGGATGAGATCGCGTGCCGCCAGCCGCTGGAGCGCCGCCTGCAGCTCGGGCGCACCCAGGAACGTCTGGTGGATGGCGTCGACGCTGCTGATGAGCTCCCAGAGTCGAGCCGGATCGTCGGGTCCACGGCCGATGATGGGTCCCAGGATGTCGTCGTCGTAGTCGGTGGCCGTCATGCCTGCAGCGTAGCGACCGTGAGTCGCGCGCGGACCGGCGAAGGAATCCGGGGCATCCGTCGTCTAACCTGGGATCGACGGTCGGCCGCGGATGTCGAGATTCGGCCGTCGGCTCCGACCTGCTCGTGACGGGCCCCTAGGATGGGCATCGATACCGCAGGGAGACGACCGTGAAGTACATGATGATCCTGTTCGGCGACCCGGAGCCCGAAGCCATCGCCCACAAGGATTGGACCATCCCCGAGCTCGTCCGGTTCATGCACCAATTCAACGAGGACATCACCCGGAGCGGTGAGCTGGTGACAGCCGAGGGGCTCACGCACTCATCGCAGGGCAAGACCGTCCGCTTCACCGACGGCGCCGTCGCGGTCACGGACGGCCCGTACACGGAATCGAAGGAGGTCCTGGCCGGCTTCTGGATCGTCGACGTCGAGAGCGAGGCACGGGTCATCGAGCTCGCCCGCCGGGTGGTCGACGTTCACGACCGAGCCGCTGGAGATCCGACGTATCGGCGACGCACCGCCCGAGATGTGATCGGGGTCATCCCGTGACCCAGCAGCCCCCGGCCGCTCTCGACGCCCGTATCGAGCATCTGCTGCGCGATCTTGCGCCGCAGGTGCTGGGCATCCTCGCCCACCGCAGCGGTCGCTTCGATGCCTGCGAGGACGCTGTCCAGGAAGCGCTCCTGGCGGCTGCCACGCAGTGGCCCACGGATGGCGTGCCGGACAATCCCCGGGGCTGGCTCCTGACCGTCGCCAGCCGCCGCCTCACGGACGAGCTGCGCGCGGAGCAAGCGCGCCAGCGACGCGAGGTGGACGTCGCCACCCGAGCCCTCCCGGAAGCGTCGCTCGCGCCCGACCCGGCGGACGCCGACGACCCGGACGCGGACGATTCGCTGACGCTGCTCTTCCTCTGCTGCCATCCGGAGCTGTCGGTGCCGTCGCAGGTCGCGCTCACATTGCGCGCGTTCGGCGGTCTCACGACCGCGGAGATCGCCCGCGCCTGGTTCGTCCCGGAGGCGACGATGGCGCAGCGCATCAGCCGAGCCAAGGCGCGCATCAAGGCCACCGGTGCCCGGTTCACGCTGCCGCCACCCAACGAGCACGCGGCACGGTTGCGCGCCGTCCTCCATGTGCTGTACCTGGTGTTCAACGAGGGCTACGCGGCTTCCTCCGGCCGTGAGCTCCAGCGTGCCGAGCTGACCAACGAGGCGATCCGGCTGACCCGGACCCTCCATCGGACGCTCCCCAGGGATGGCGAGGTGGCCGGGCTCCTGGCGCTCATGCTCCTGACCGACGCGCGACGGGCCGCCCGCACGACACCCGATGGCGGCCTCGTGGCGCTCGCCGACCAGGATCGGGGCCGCTGGGACCAGACGACGATCGCGGAGGGCGTCGGCATCGTGACCCGGACCCTGGGCCGCGGTCCCGTCGGGCCATACCAGATCCAGGCGGCCATCGCCGCCATCCACGACGAGGCCCCGACCGCCGAGGCCACCGACTGGCCCCAGATCCTTGCCTTCTACGCAGTGCTGGAGCGGGTCTCACCGGGTCCCGTGGTGACCCTCAACCACGCGGTCGCGGTGGCCATGGTCCACGGTCCGCTGCCGGCGCTCGCGATGCTGGGCACGCTCGACGCGGATGAGCGGATGGCCGGCAACCATCGGCTCGATGCGGTCCGGGCGCACCTGCTCGAGATGGCCGGCGACCCCACCGGCGCCCGAGGCGCCTACCTCGCGGCGGCGCGCCTGACCCAGAGCATCCCCGAGCAGCGCTACCTCACCGACCGCGCCGCGCGCCTGGCGCCGCGGCCCGGCTGACACCGCCCTATCGGCTCACCTGCTCCTCCGGCGGGCGCACCGACTGGAACCGCCGATACAGCAGCAGGTCGTAGACGATCTTCAGGCCGCCCGCGATGACGAACGGCGCGCCTGCGAACGCGGCGCTCAGGAACAGCGGACCCGCGATCAGTGGTGACGTGGCCACGCCCAGGCTGCGCGCGACTCCCGTGACCCCGGCCGCCGCGGACCGCTCGTCGGGATCCACCACGGCCATCGTGTAGCTCTGGCGCGTCGGCACGTCCATCTGGCTGATGGAGAAGCGGACGAGCAGCACGATGACCGCCAGCTCCATGGTGGGCATGAACGGCACCAGCAGCAGCAGCACGTTCGACGGCAGATGCGTGAACACCATCGTGTTCACGAGCCCGAAGCGACCCGCCAGCGGCCCAGCCGCCAGCGCCGACAGACCGGCGAGGATGTTGGCACCGAACAGCAGCAGGCCCAGTGCCGCCGGGTCCAGGTGCCGATCGATCCTGGAACCACAGCGAGATGAAGCTCAGCGATCACGAAGCCACCCGCGAACGCATCCAGGGCGAACAGCAGCGACAGGCTGAGCACGATCCGCTGCGACCTGTGCAGCCCCAGGCGGGTCCGGATGGGCACGTCCATCACGTCCCGCGGCGGTACCTCGATGCCGGGTCCCAGGCGCAGGAACAGCAGCGCCAGCACGATGCCCACGACCGCGTACCCGACGATGACCAGTCGATAGGCGTCGACTGCGGTCCAGCCGCGATCGATGGCGGCCTGGGCGACCAGACCCGCGATGAGCGCGCCGGAGGCGGTCGCGAACGATCCCACAAGCTGGTAGCGGGCGAAGAGGCTCGTCCGTCGCCGGTCGGGGACCAGCTGGCTGAGCGATGCCTGCTCGACCGCCAGGAATGGCCCGACCTCGTTGCCGCTGGGACTGATGACGCCGATCGTCGCGGCCGCCGCGAGCACCGCGAAGACCGGTGTTGCCACGAACACCAGCCCCGCCGCGAACATGAGGCCGGCGCCCGCGAGCAGCACCCGCTTCCGGCCGATCCGGTCGGCGTGGGTCGTCAGCCACAGCGAGATGACCGCGTCGCCCAGCAGCGTGAGGGTCAGCAGCAGCCCGACGTCGCCGCCAGAGAGGCCCAGCCCGGTGAGGTAGAGGACGAGGACGGTGGAGAGGAACCCGTACCCGAACATCCGGAGGCAGCGCGTCGCGAACAGCAGCGCGACGTCACGATCCACCGGTTCCCTCCATCACTGGCGCCATGGGCCCGTCCGGGCTGCTGGGTCAGCCCACGGAGCCTACTTGATGGTGATGGTGATGATCGGACCGGCGCTCGCGAGGAATGGCCCGGCGCCCTTGTAGAACGCCTGGACCTTGACCTTGGCGCCGTGCTTGCCCGCGATACGCACCGACGTCGTCGCGATGCCCGTCACGGCATCGATGGTCACCCGCGCGAGGGTCGTGCCGTTCACCTTGAACGCCACCTTGCCCGTCGGCTTCTGGCTGACGCTGTGGCGGCGCGTCGTCGTGGCCGTCAGCGTCACGTAGGCGCCCGAGGTGACCCTGGTCGCAGACGAAGCCAAACCGGTCCGCGTCTGGCCCATCCAGTCGCCCGCGCTGAGGATCCAGGATCCGAGGCTTGGTCAGGCGGGCGTAGGAACCCGTGTATCGGTCATCCCTGACCGGTACGCCGGTCACCTGGAGGGCCTTCTCCACGATGTCCACGGACGCGTTCGGGAAGCGCGACTTGAGCTCCGCCCAGGCACCCGCGACGTGGGGCGTGGCCATCGACGTGCCGCTCAGCGATCGAAAGCGACCGCCTGGGACCGAGGAGTAGATGTTGCTGCCGGGTGCCGCGAGATCCACCCAGGCGGCGATGTCGCTGAAGTACGACAGGTGGTCCGACCCGGTCGTGGAGCTGACGCTGATGACGGTCGAGAGGCAGGCCGGGAACGAGGTCGCGTTGACATACCCGTCGTTGCCGGCGGCGTAGATGGTCGCGACCTTGAGCGTCCGGAGCAGGTTGGCGGCATCCCGGATGGGCGCCTCCGTCGGATCGCTGTCGCACACGTGCGACGTGGCGTCGCCGCCGATGCTCAGGTTGACCGCCGCGACGTGCTTCGGGGCATACGCCCCGGCCTGCTCCTGCTGGTACACATATTCCAGGGCCGCTGCCTGGTCGCTCGACCAGGAGCCGATGAACGGATCGCCCGGGATGGGATCGAACGTCGAGAACACCTGGATGGGCAGCAGCGAGGCGTTCCGTGCCACACCCGAGATCGTGGAGTGACCGGGCCCGGCGCCCACGAGCCGCCGACCGACCGCGATGCCTGCAACGTGCGTGCCGTGGAGGCACTCCTCAGGGACGCTGGTACACGGTGCGGCGGCGCCGGCACCGAACTGGGTCTGGAGGCCGTTGGGACAGCTGCCGGTGGGGCCTGGGATGCCATCGCCCTGGTTCGGGTCCCCTCCGGATGCGAAGCACGCCTCATCGACGACCTTGCCGGCCAGGAACGGGTGGTCCTGCCTGGACCCCCGTGTCGAGCACGGCCACGATCTGGTTCGCGCCGCCCCAGCCGGCCGCGGCCATCGTGTTGCCCTGGACGAGCGGCACGCTCTGGTTCAACTCGGGCAGGCTGAGCCGGTCGGCGGTCACGCTCATGACGTCGGCGGACGCCCGCAACCGGGTGATCGTCCGGGGCGTGGCGGTGAGCACGACGTACGGCAGGTACGTGTACCGGCGTGCCACCGAGCCACCGGTCGCGCGCGCGAGCGTTCCGACCCGGTTGGACCGGACGCGCAGCTGACGCTTGACCGTCGAGCGGCTGCTGCTCATGCGCATCGTCGACGGCGCCACGCTGGCACGCATCCGGACGATGACGCGCACGCCCACCCCGTGCCCGTGCCGTGGTCGTCAGGCCCGCCTCGATCGCGGGGCGTCGTGGTCGTCCCCATCCGACCCGCCGGGATGCGTGGCGGCTGTGCCGCCAACGCTGCCTCGGGTGCGATCATCGTGGCGAGCAGCACGAGGATCACGAGGGACAGCCGCCCACGTGCCGTCGTCAGGTGCGCCAGGGACACGTGTCGGTCTACCTCCCAGGATCGCCCGGGGTCATGTGATGCCCCGCGCGACTGTGTGTATAGCGCAGGAACGTCGATGGCGCATAGGGCACCGTTCGGCTATCGAGTCGGCGCCGGAGGTCACGCGACGGCCGCCCCTCTCCCGGATCCGAGCTCGGATGGTTGATACATCAACCTTCGCCCATGCGATCCCGAGGATCCCTTGCCCGACTACGGTCACGACATCCGCTTCGGCACCTTCGTCACCCCATCCGCCGCGGACCCACCGCCGTGGTCGACCTCGCTCGCCGGTCCGAGGCGGCCGGATTCGACCTCGTGACGTTCCAGGACCACCCCTACAACTCCGGGTTCCTGGACACGTGGACGCTCATGGCGTACGTGGCGGCCGCCACGACCCGGATCCACATCGCTCCCAACGTGCTCAACCTGCCCCTGCGGCCGCCGGCCGTGCTGGCGCGGGCCGCCGCGAGCCTCGACCTGCTCAGCGGCGGCCGGCTCGTGCCTGGGGCTCGGCAGCGGTGCCTTCTGGGACGGCATCGAGGCGATGGGCGGCGGCCGACTGACGAGCAAGGAGGCGGTCGACGCGCTCGAGGAGGCGATCCCGATCATCCGGGCGCTCTGGGACACGAGCAGCCACGCGGGCGTGCGATCGGAGGGCAGCCACTACCCGGTCAAGGGTGCCCGACGGGGGCCCGCGCCCGCGCACGACATCCCCATCTGGCTGGGTGCCTACAAGCCGCGGATGCTGCGGCTCACCGGGTCGCACGGCGGACGGCTGGCTGCCCAGCCTCCCCTATCTCAAGGATGGCGACCTCGGGCGCGGCAACGCCATCATCGACGCCGCCGCGGTCGAGGCCGGTCGCGAGCCCCGCGGCCATCCGCCGCGTGCTCAACATCAATGGCCGGCTCGCCGCCACCCGCACCGGTCGACTCCAAGGGCCGGTTTCCCAATGGGTCGAGGAGCTGAGTACGTTCGCCCTCGAGGATGGCATCGACACCTTCATCCTCATGGGCGATGACAGCGCGACCCTGGCCCGTCTCGCGGCGGAGGTCGTGCCCGCGGTCCGTGCGGCCGTGACCGCGGCCCGGCATGACCGGTCCGCCAGCCCACCGCCGCCCGCTGCCGGGACCGTACCAGCGCCCGTGTCGACACCCGGACCGCGGACGACCGCGCTGGGGGTCACGCCGACACCCGACACCGGCATCCGCTTGTCATCGATCATGCGCTGGGATGAGCGCACCCGACCGACAGCGCCGGCGCCCGCGCCAGACACCGTCTACACGGACGACGGGCGCCAGGTCGCCCAGCACCTCATCGACGTCCATGACCACCTTCGGGCCGAGCTGGCCAAGGTGCGGGACATCGTCGACCAGGTGCAGGACGGCTCGGTGAGCCCCGGGGCAGCGAGGGACGAGATCGCGGAGCTGACGATCCGCCAGAACGACTGGGTCATGGGCGCCTACTGCGCCTCGTACTGTCGCACCGTCACGACCCATCACTCGATCGAGGACGCTTCGCTCTTCCCGCACCTCCGCCAGCGCGAGGCGGGCATCGCGGCGGTCATCGACCGGCTGGAGGTGGAGCACCGTGTCATCCATGCGGTGCTGGAGGAGGTCGATGCCGCGCTCGTGGCCTTCGTCGGCAGTCCGGGCGACTTCAGCGCCATCGATGCGGCGATGGATTCGCTGTCGGACACGCTGCTCTCCCATCTCTCGTACGAGGAGCAGCAGCTCGTGGAGCCGCTCGCCCGTGTGGGCATGTACCCGGGACAGCTGTGACGATGGCCGCGTCCGACGCCGCCTGGCGGGCGTACGAGCGGATGCGCATCCAGCTCGCGGCGCGCATCAGCCGTGAGCTGGCACGCGAGAGCGGCCTCTCGGACGCCGACCTCGAGGTGCTGATGGCCCTCGCGTCCACACCGGGCGGCTCGCTGCAGGCGCTGGGGCTCCGCTGCGCCCTCGGCTGGGAGAAGAGTCGACTCTCGCACCAGCTGCGTCGGATGGAGGGACGCGGCCTGCTCGCGCGCGGCGTCTGCAGGGAGGATGGTCGAGCCGCTATCGTTGCCCTCACGGACCTTGGTCGTGGGGTCGTCGCTGATGCGACACCCAGCTACCGGGCGGCCGTGCAGCGCTGGTTCACGGACGTCCTGTCCGCGCAGCAGCTGCGGGACCTGGAAGACATCTCGGCGGCGATCCTGGCGGGGCTGGGACCACCAGCGCACACGACGAACGAGGACTGACAGCGACACAACGGACCGGCTCCGCCGGCCAGAAGGTTCACGATCCAGCGTCGATCCTTGATCGACCGCCCCCTCGAACCGGTGGGCCTGGGTCGCGAGCATGTGTCCTGCGCCGACCGGGATCCCTCGAGGTGGATCCCGCCGCGGTGCCAGCCCAGCATCCGAGGTGTCATCCTCCATGTCCGTCCGACGCATCGCCTGCATCGCGAGCCTGGTCGTGGCGTCGATGTCCGTGGGAGTCGCGCCGTCCCTGGCGGCCACCCCCGACGTCGGCTATCGCGTCAGCATCGTGGCTGCCGGGGAGCCGGCTGCGGTCGAGGTGTCGCCCTGGGTCTGGGAGCCGGAGGCCTCCGATTCGCTGCGCATCGCGGTCGGGACCCGCACGCGACGCATCATCATCCGGGTCTGGGGTCTCGCCGGACACCGCCATGGCCGACTCATCGAGCAGCAGCGCGAGGCCGTGCGGCAGCCGTGGACGACGCTGGCGCGGGTCCGGCTCAGTGCTGCGGACCTGGCGGGCGGCAGCACCGATCCCGCTCGCACCCGGTACGCCCGCGACGGCTTCCTGGCCTTCGACGCGGCGACACTCGGGGTCGAGGACCACGGCGGTCTCGCCTACTCCGTGGTCGCGTCCGCGGGCCAGCGGCTCATCCTCCGCTTCGGCGCCCGCGACGCACGATCACATGCGTGGACCTCCGCCACCCGCACGGTCGACCAGTAGCCGCTGGGTCCGCGCCAGCGCAGCGCGTCGGCGGATCACCGGGCGGTCGATCCGACGGAGGACGCAGGACTCGAGGCCGGCAGGATCGGCCCGAGTGGACGTTTCCCTGTCCCAAGGGGCCGACCCGACGCTCGTGGGCGTCGATCTGAAGGACGAGGCGATGTCCGTGGTAGGCACCACCACGATCCGGCGCCTTCCTCCGTCGCATCGATCACCGGCCGGGCCAGGCATATCCCGCGCATGACCCGCATCCAGCTCACGAGCTCGGCGGCTCCAGCCCGAGCACCTCGCGCAGCTCGCGCGCATCACCCTTGGACATGCCGGCACCCTCGAGGTCGAGCGGCCGGCCCGCGAGCTCGGCCCGGAGCACCCCGAGGGCCTTCGCCGACACGCTGACGGACCCGAAGCGCTGGTCCAGGAAGGACGCCCAGGTGAGCGGCACCCACGCCGCCACGATGCGCCCGATGGCCTCCGCGTAGAGCCCGGATCTCGTACTGGGCATGGCTGTCCATGCGCAGCTCCAGGAAGCGCAGCAGGTTGTGGAGATTGACCTTCCAGTACCACTCCGTGTAGTGGCTGACCGGCAACCCGATGCGCGCGACCTCGCGCGCGACCGCGTCATCCGCGTCCGAGAGGAGTGCCTGGTACTGCTCGTAGGCTGCCGCGGATGCCTCCCGCCACGCGGCAAGGGCTCGCTCCGCGGCCTCGGGCGAGACGGCGCCCGCGCTGCCCTGTCGATTCGAGCGACGACTGGCGACCGATGGCGGATGGCTCGGGCTCGTAGAACGTGTCGGCGATCTCCGAATAGCGCCCGGAGTACTCGTTGACGCTCGCGGTCCGGTGTCGGATCCACTGGCGCGCCACGAACACCGGCAGCTTCACATGCAGCTTGATGTCGCACATCTCGAAGGGCGAGGTGTGCTGGTGACGCATCAGGTAGTCGATGAGGCCGGCGTCGCTGCGCACGGTCTTGGTGCCGGCGCCGTACGAGACCCTCGCCGCCTGGACGATGGCGTGGTCGTCGCCCATGTAGTCGATGACCCGCACGAACCCCTTGTCCAGGACCGGGATCGGCTGGTACAGCAGCTCCTCGAGCGCCGGAGCGACGACACGACGCGTCGACCGGCTGACGTCCCGGGCCTCCGCGACGGCGGCGGCCTGCTCGGGTGAGAGTCGGGTGGGGTCGATCTCGTCGGTCATCGAGGGAAGGATACGGCGCCTCCCGTCCAGCTTCCCGACGCCGGCGTCCGCTCCCCCTAACCTGACCGGAAACGACCGGCCTACTCCGGAGCACCCGATCCCCCGGACCTTCGACCGATCGGGACCGGACCCCCGGACCCCTTGCGTCCGGGCCCTGATGGACGAGATTCACTGTCCCATGACGGACGCAGCAGGGCTCGACGGCAGACGCACCGCGGATGGCCGCGCGCGGGTGGAGGACTCCGCCGCGTCCCACGAGCAGCGTGCTCACGGGTGATGATCGCACCGCTCGCGTCGTCATCGGGTCGGCCATCGGTGCGGTCGCGGTGCTCGTGCTGCTCATGCCCGCCACGCCGCTCGTCGCGTTCGTGCTCATCGCGGCCATCTCGCTCGGGGTCGTCGCGGCCCTGGTCCGACGCGCGGAAGATCGGCGGACGACCGGCGACAGCCTCGAACGACTTACGGGCAAGGGCTATCTCGTCCTCGCGGACCGACGCTCCCCTGGACTCACGGGCATCATCGGCCACCTGGTCATCGGGCCCGGCGGCGTGTTCGTGGTCGAGACCAGGAACCATCCGGGCCGTGTCCGGATCCGGGGCGACCAGCTCATCGTGGGCAGCCACAGCCATGACGTCGCGACCCATCTGCGCGCCCAGGTGGCAGCCGTGAGCGCCACGTTCGCGCCGACCCTCGCGGGCACCCGCGCGAGGGTCGAGCCCATCGTGTGCATGCGCCAGGCGGAGCTGCCCCTGCTCCATCACGCAGTGGCGGGCATCCCGCTGCTCCGCGAATCGCAGCTGGCCGGCCGCATCGGGCGTGCGAGCCAGGTGCTCGACAGCGCGACCGTCGCCCGGCTGGGTGAGCTCGCCGACGAGGCGATGCCCCAGGTCACCCGGCGTCGGGCCCTTGCGCCGGTGCCCGAGGGCGCGGATGCGCTGGTCGAGCCCGAGTCGAGCGTCGCCATCGCCGTCCCCCCGGAGCCCATCGGCTGCACGCCGGAGCCGCTGTCGCTGTCAGCCAGCATGGCCTTCCGCTCCAACGGGAGCTAGCCGGGGCGGGCTCCCCGATCAGTCGGTCCGGCCCGTGGCATCGGACCCTGCCCGTGCCGCCGCCCGGTCACGGCTCATGAGCACCAGCAACGTCGTGCCCTGGACCGCGAGCGCCGCCCCGAGCGCGATGAGGAATGCGAAGGCCACGCTCATGGTCAGCAGCAGGGCACCCACCACGAGGCAGAACGTGGCGAAGCCCGGCAGCCCGAACAGCAGTCCCCGGAGCACGAGGATCGCTTCCGCCGGGCCACGGGTGCGCTGTGCGAACGTCGTGAGCACGGAGGCGTAGACCGGGAACGTCGCGATGACCCCACTCGCCCGGCCGCCGATGGTCGGGGCGATGGCCGTCAGCAGCAGCACGAGCGTCGTGGCCACGACGATGCGCGCCGGCACATCCCAGGCAGGTGGCACGACGGGCGCCCGGTCTGGATCGGTGGGCAGCGCGGGCAGCAGCCGGAGCACGGCACCGATGGCCAGCAGGGCGATGAGGAACGTCAGCACTGGCACCAGGTCCGGCACCAGCAACCCGCTGACGACGAAGCCGGTGACACCCGCGGCGAGCGACGCGACGGTGCCGGCGCGAGCGCAGGTGCGCGCGTAGGCGAGGCAGAAGGCAGTGCCCGCGATGACCCCGGCGAGCGCCCCATGGGCCACGTTCGCCGCCAGCGCCGGCGACTGGTCGAGGGCCACGAACAGGATGATGGGGCCCGATGTCAGGGGCAGCGCGACGACCCAGCCGCCGATCTGGGCGCCCCAGCGGCGCTGTGCGAGGCTGGCGCCACCAACGAGCAGCGGCGTCAGGATGAGCTTGGGCAGCAGCGTCGGCACTCGCGGATGGTAGGCCGCGGGCCGACGGCTGCGCAGGGTCTGGCGCTGGTCACCAGGACCAGGGTGTGGGCGAGGAGCTGTCGCGATACAGCTCGCGGCTGTCGGCTCCCAGGCGGTTCGCGAACAGGCCGAGGACGATGAGCGGGATGACGACGGCGGCAAGGAAGAGGACGATCGAGTCGATGGTCATGGGGTCCATGTGATGGCTCCTTTCGGGTGTGCCATCACTGTCGCCGAGCGCGTCCGCCCAGCCATGGACCGCGCGTCCTGAAGCGCACGCGACGCTCGGCCCTGCCGGACGTACGTCGTCTGCCGGGTCGCGACGACGCGACGGTCCCCGCCCCGAGTGCTCCCCGCCCGACATCCCTCGCGAGCGGCTTCCGGACCGGCATGCCACCATCCGCGCGTGGCGCAGCCTTCCAAGCGGTCGCAGGTACGACCCCGACCCCAGCCGCGGCGCTCCGGGGGCATGGTCCGTGGTGCCCAGCCACCACGGCGACGGCCGACATGGATGTGGCTCGGGCCGCTGCTGGTGGTCCTGGCCATCGTGGCCCTTGCGGTCGTGGCGCTGCCTGGCATGGGGCCCGGCCCCGGCGCGACCGCGACGCCGACCAGGGCAGACACCGCCGCGGTGCTCGGCGCGAGCCCATCGGACGGGGGGACGTCGGGCGATCCGACCGGGCTCGTCGATCCGAGCACTGCCGGGGTCGCGGATCCCACCCCCCGGCCGGTGGCGTCCGGCCAAACGTATCCGAGGCCCATCCCTGCATTGCGCAAGCGGCTCGACCGCGCCTTCAAGCAGATGGCCAAGGAGGTCCGCGCGCCCGGGCTCGCGGCCGCCGTGAAGCTGCCCGACGGCAGCGTCTGGTACGGCACTGACGGCGTGCTCTGGCCAGGTGGACCCAAGGTGACACCCGACACCCCGTTCGCGTGGGGCAGCATCACCAAGACATTCGTGGCGGCGCTGACGCTCCGGGCGGTGTCGGCGGGACAGCTGGACCTCGACCAGACCATCGATGCCTGGCTGCCGCAGATCCCTGACTCCGATGCCATCACGGTCCGGATGCTGCTGGCGCATCGCAGTGGCATCTTCGACTACTTCCAGCACAAGGACTACCCCAAGCTCGTCTTCGAGCGGCCGACGCACGCCTGGACGACGGATGAGATCCTGGCGCTCACCGGGCCACGCGCGTTCGCGCCCGGCAAGGGCTTCAACTACTCGAACACCAACTACGTGCTCCTGGGCCTGATCCTGGAGCAGCTCAGCGGCCAGCCCCTCGCCACGCTCATCCACGACCAGCTCCTGGCGCCCCTGGGCATGGACGACACGGTCTTCCAGCAGGCGGGTCAACCCGTCGGCCTGGTCGGTGCCAAGGGGTTCTGGAAGGCCGGGTCGGGCTTCCGGGAGTGGTCCGACGGCACCGACTTCCGACCCACCACGTCGGCGGCCACGGTCGCCTGGGCTGCGGGCGCCATGGAGGGCAGTGCTCGAGACCTGCTCGACTGGGAGATGGCGCTCTACGGCGGGCAGGTGCTGGAGCCGGACGCGCTGTCGAAGATGCTCGGGTTCTCCAAGGATTCCGGGTACGGGCTGGGTGCCCGGACGCAGACCGTGGCGGGCCGGCCCGGGTATGGCCACGGTGGCTCGCTCCGCGGCTTCCTGTCCGTGATGTACCGCCTGCCGGACGAGGACGTCGACATCGTCGTCCTCGCCAACGTGGGCTTCGCGAACCTGGACAAGGTCGCCAACCGGCTGGCCAAGGCGGTCCTCAATCCGCTGTCCACGCCCCGCCCCTCGGTGATGCCGTCGGTGCTGCTGCCGAGCGTCCCGCCCGGCTGACCACCGGCCGTGTGCGCGGTCAGCGCCCGGCACGCCATCCCGGGCAGCCGCTACCCTCCCTCCATGCGCATCGCGACCTGGAACGTGAACTCCCTCAAGGCCCGCATGGACGCCGTCGAGCGGTGGCTGGGACGCGCCCAGCCGGATGTGCTGCTGATGCAGGAGACGAAGCTCTCGGACGAGGACGCGCCGCACATGCCCTTCCAGCTCGCGGGCTACGAGCTGCTCCATCACGGCGAGGGCCGCTGGAACGGGGTCGCCATCGCGAGCCGAGTCGGCATCAGCGAACCGGTCACCAACTTCGGGGATGGCCCGGTCCGGGATAGCCGCTCGGGCGCCAGCGTCGCGGTGTCGGAGGAGGACTTCGACCCGTCCAACGAGGCGCGCATGGTGTCTGCCGTCTGCGGCGGCATCCGCGTGGCGTCCATCTACGCCCCCAACGGTCGCGTGGTGGACTCACCCTTCTACGAGGGCAAGCTTCGTTGGTTCGAGCGGCTGCGCGCCTGGGCCGCCGCGACCGCGGCCGGTGCCACGCCCCTCGTCATCGGCGGCGACTACAACGTGACACCCGCCGACGAGGATGTCTGGGACGCGGTCGCCGCGCACGGTGGGACGCATGTCTCGCCCCGGGAGCGGGCCGCCCTGGCCGACCTGCGCGCGGTCGGCCTGGTCGATGGCTATCGGCAGCGCGAGTCGTCCGGCGGCCGCTTCTCCTGGTGGGACTACCGAGCCGGCATGTTCCACAAGAACATGGGCATGCGCATCGACCTGCTGTACGTGAGCTCGTCGATCGCCGATCGCATCGTGTGGGCAGAGATCGACCGCGAGGCGCGCAAGGGGCCACCGACCCCCTCCGACCACGCGCCCGTCGTCATCGACCTGGACGTGCCTGGCCTGCCGTTCGATGCCGGCTGGGCGGCAGCGATGTCACGCGTCGCGGCACGCACCCGGCCCAGGCCAGCCGGCTGAGTCTGGCCGAGCCCGCGCCCACCGGCGGGCGGCCGCGATTACCATGTCCCGATGCCTATGGGACTGACGCTCGCTGACATCGGGGACCTGCTGGAGCTGCCCATCGTCGCGGTCCTCGCGACGTATCGACGGGACGGCACGGTGCTGCTCTCGCCGGTCTGGTTCGAGCATCGGGACGGGCTCTTCCAGGTCTGGTGCGGCAGCATCACGGAGGGCAAGGTCCGCCACCTGCTCGCCGATCCCCGTGCCAGCCTCGTCATCGCGGAGCAGACGGCGCCCTGGCGGGGTGTCGAGGTGGTCGGACGGGCCACGGTGAGCAGCGACGACTTCCGGGGCGTGCTGCGCCGGACCGCCGAGCGATACGAGGGCCCGGATGCCCCCGACCGGTTCGACCGCTCCTACGCCGAGGACGGCGTCGTGCTCCGGATCTCCCCCGACACGCTGCGGGTCTGGGACCTCAGCGACTGACGGCCGGCGGCTTCGGGCCGCACGGTGCCACGCGTCCCTGCGAGGACCGGGTAACGGCTTCGGGTCCTCGGCGTCTCATGCCGGGCGAGCGCACCAGCGCCGTCCGTCCCGGGAGATCGCCAGCGGATGCACCATCGATACCGGACGCCCCCGCGGCGTCGTCGAAGCCCCTCCCCGGTGGTGGCGCTCGTCGGCGTGGGAATGCTGGTCCTCATCGCCGCGGGGACGCTCGCGGGCCAGTCCTCGTCACCCCTGCCACGCGGGTCCACGCTCCCAGCCGTGTCGTCGTCGCCGTCCGCTCGACCGACACCCTCGCCCAGCCCCCGACGAACGGCCCGTCCGACCGCCACGCCGCAGCCCACCCCGCGGCTGCATCCGCGCCCGCGCCCGGGTCCGTTCCAGATGGATCTCTACCGCCGGGCTGCGATGGTCGCGGCGAAGGCACTCCGGATGACCGGCCGGCCGGTGGGCATCGTCGCCTGGCGCGGTGCCCACTCGTGGGTCATGTCCGGCTTCCGCGCCACCGCCGACCCGGCGCTCACCGACCGCTACCGGGTCAGCGCGGTCGCCATCGAGGACGTCTGGTACCCGCGCATCAGCACCATCTGGGGTGCCTCCACGCCGCCGGACACCTGGATCCGGTTCGAGCGGCTGCCACAGGATTACCTGCCCTATCGTCGACCGGGCGTCCGATACCCCGGACTGGACGGCAGGTTCCTGCTCGTGCTGCCGGTCGTGCACGAGGAGCGGCCCTCGCACTAGGACCGTCGACCGACGGCGGCAGTCGCGGGGCAGGGTATCCTCAACGGGTATGACCCTCGTCCGCCTGGTGGCCACCGGACCGCTCGATTCGCCGGTCGTCGTGGCTGCCATGGACGGCTGGGTGGACTCGGGCTCGGCCGCCACCACGGCCGCGTCGCTCCTGGCCGAGGAGGGCGACACCCTCGCCACGTTCGACAGCGACCGCATCTACGACTATCGCGCCCGTCGACCGACGCTCGAGATCATCAACGGCATGCCCATGGAGCTCACCTGGCCGGAGCTCAAGATCGTCCGGCGCCGCCTGGACGACCGGGACATCCTGGTGCTCACCGGACCGGAGCCCGACTTCCGGTGGCAGCAGCTGGGCGACGAGCTCGCCCACCTTGCCCGGATGCTCGAGGTCGAGGAGTGGATCAGCCTGGGAGCCATCCCCGCAGCCGTGCCCCACACCCGGCCGGTGACCGTCTTCGGCACCGCGTCACGCGACGGGCTGCTGCGGGCGGAGGTGGAGGCGGGGCCCATCGGCACGATGACCGTGCCCGCCGCCGCGATCTCCATCCTCGACCTGGCGTTGTCCGGGGCCGGGGTACCGGCGGTCGGCTACTTCGCCCAGGTGCCCCACTACATCTCGGGGGAGTACCCCGCGGCCGCGCTCCAGCTGCTGTCGATCCTCGAGCAGCACCTGGGCATCACCATCCCCCACGGCTCCCTCGATGAGGAAGCGCGCCAGCTGCGGACGCGCCTCGATGCCGCGGCCGCGGCCGACCCCCAGACACACGCCTACGTGGAGCGCCTCGAGGGGATGGTGGACGAGGCCCGTCTGCCGTCGGGCACGGAGCTCATCTCCGATATCGAGCGTTTCCTGCGCGACCGCGGCGCGGGCACTGACGCCCGGGGCTGACCCGCTCCGCCAGGGAGCCCATCAGCGGTCCTTGCGCGGCCCGCCATCGGTGGCCATGCCCTCGGCCTCCAGCGTGGGGCGCTGCGGCTCGACCATGAGGATCCAGGCGCCCTGCACGCCCAGGAACAGCAGCAGGCTGACGATGATCGCCTCCACCTGGATGGCGCTGAGCGACAGGCCCAGGGAGGCCGGGATGGTCGGCAGGAGCGCCAGGATGGTGATGACCACGTACAGCGGCAGGACGCACCAGCCGATGGCCATGGCCAGCCGGGGTCGATCGTGGTCCTCCCGGATGGCCCGTTCCAGGAGCAGCACGCCCAGCACACCGACGGCCCCCGACAGGCTGAAGATGGCGCGCCAGACGATCGGCTGGTCGGGCGCCACGAGCGACAGGATGGACATCATGCCCAGGAGCAGCAGGTGGAGCGCCACCGCGTAGGCGAGCGCCCGCCGCGCGGGCTTCTGCTGCCACTCACGACGCGATGAGACCACCACCCACCAGAGGCCGTGGAGCGTGAAGGCGATCCCGCCCACCACCGTGTAGAACGTCTCGACCGGCATCACCACCCCCGACTGGCGGACGGGCGCGATCCCGTCAGGGGCACTATCCCATCCCTGTCGACGGGCCCGGCTCGCGGTCGAACGCCGTCACCATGCCGAACGGCACTGGCCCGTGGATCCCCATCCTTGGAGACTGGCGATGGGAGGCATCCCATCGACGACACCCCGGCCCCAACGAGCACCCCTGGCATCGCGTCATCGCCGGCACCACCGGGGACCCTGCCCCTGGCCGGCATCCGGGTGATCGACCTGTCGAGGTTGCTGCCGGGACCTTACTGCTCCCTGCTCCTCGCCGACCTGGGCGCGGATGTCATCAAGATCGAGACCCCCACGGCGGGCGACTACGCTCGGATGGCACCACCGGAGCTCGGCTTCGGCGGCATCTTCGACGCCGTCAACCGGGGCAAGCGCAGCCTCGCGGTCAACTATCGACTGCCACGCGGTCGCGACCTCGTGCTTCGCCTGGCCACCACTGCCGACGTGTTCCTGGAGGCGTCGCGGCCGGGCCAGATGATCCGTCGTGGCCTGGGGCCCGACGATGTCCACGCGGTCGCGCCGGGCATCGTCTACTGCTCGCTCTCGGGCTACGGCCAGAACGGGCCATATCGGGATCGCCCGGGCCATGACCTGGACTATCTCGCGCTGAGCGGGCTGCTCTCGCTCATGGGTCCCAGCGGCTCGCGTCCGACGCCGCCGGGTCTGCAGGTCGCGGACATCGCCGGGGGTTCGCTGGCCGCCCTGGAGATCGTGGCCGCCCTCGTGCGACGGGCCCGCACCGGCGCGGGCGCCACGCTGGACGTCGCGGTGCTGGACGCGATCGTCTCCTGGCTGGCGCCGCTGGGCGCCGGCATCGCGAGGGTGGCGACCGATCGCGGCCCGCTGGGCGGGACCTTCCCGTGCTACACCGTCTACCAGGCGGCGGACGGCGTCTGGCTCGCCGTCGGCGCCCTGGAGCCACAGTTCTGGGTCAGCTTCTGCCGCGGGATCGGTCGCGAGGACCTGGTGCCTCGACAGTACGACCCGACCGCGGTGGGCGTGGTCGCCGGCTGCCTGTCAGCGCGCCCGGCCGATGAGTGGCTGGAGCTGCTCGACGAGGACGCATGCGTGGCCCGCGTCAACCTGCCGGCGCAGGCGGAGACGGACCCGCAGGTCCGAGAGCGTGGCATCGTGGTCGGTGAGGGTGACCAGACCCGTATCGTCACGCCGCTCCGGGCTGCGGCCAAGGGCACTCCGCCGCTCCCCGCGCCCGGGCTGGGCGAGCATACGTTCCAACTCCTCGCGGAGGCCGGGCTGGATCCCGGGGAGGTACGCGCCCTGGCGGCGGCATCGGTCATCGCCGGCCCAGCGACCCCCGAGCGTCAGGCGCGCGCCGCCCGCCTCGCCTCGATGCTCGCGAAGATGGCGGCGCACGAGGAGCGGACCTCGGCCGAGGACCTCAGGACGCCCGAAGGATCGACGTGAGGCGCTAGAGCGCCCCTCCAGCCGCCGCGGGCGCGTCGCTCGAATGACCGCCGTCACCCAGCGTCTCGCGCGCCAGGTAGGCCTCGGCGAGCAGGATGTTCGTCGCCGCGGCGCGCTCGACCGTCCGCAGCAGGTCGGCCATGCTCGCCATCTCCTCCCGCTGCTCCCGCAGGAACCAGGCGAGGAACTGCTCACCGACGAGGTCGCCCTCCTCACGGGCACGCCGCGCGAGCGCCTCGATCTGGCCCGTGACCTCCTTCTCCTGGGCCAGCGCCAGGCGCACCGGCTCGATGGCATCCGGGAAGTCCAGGCGTGGTGCCGGCACGCCCGGGATGGTGACCTTCGCCCCGGCATCCATGAGGTACTGGACGATGATCATGGCGTGGTTCCGCTCTTCCACCGCCTGGCGGTAGAAGTGCCTGGCCAGGAGTGGCAGCGTCTGGTCGTCGTACCAGACCGCGATGGCGATGTACTGCTGGGACGCGGAGTACTCGTTGACCAAGTGCGCGTCGAGCGCTTCGATGAAGGTGGACATCGTGGCCTCCGGATGCGGTCGTGCGAGCCGCACCGTCGCGACCGCTCGGGTGACGGTACACCGGTCCGGGGCGGATGCGCCGGACCGCCGGCAGGCTAGCGGGACCGGGACAGCTGCTGGCGCCGGATGGTGAGGCTGTGGAGGGCGTGGCTGCTGGTGTAGGTGTTGCGGTCGACGCAGTCGTAGATGCCCGCCACGCGCCCGCAGTCGGTCCATTGCCAGAACGTCCAGCCCCTCCCCAGCCACTCGCGGCCGGGGACGTCCGGGGTCTGTGCGTCCCAATGGGCCACCCAGAACACCGCGTACCCGGCACGCGCGATCTTGGCGGTGTCGCTCAGGTGGCTGCGCCAGAAGGCAGCTGTGCTGTAGACCATCGGCCGGGCACCGATGGCGCCCTGGACCGTGCGCAGGAACGTCGAGGTCCAGATGCGCAGCTCGCCCGCGCGCAGGCCGCCGGACCGCTCCAGGTCGAGCGCCGGGATGAGATCGGTGTGACGCAGCGCGGCGGTTCGGATGAAGAACCGCGCCTCGGACCGGGCATCCCGCCGGATGCGCTGTTCCCGGTTGCCCGTGCCCAGCAACCCGGGCCGGGCGAAGTGGTACGCGGTGGTCAGGATGCCGACCCGTCTGGCGCGGACACGATTCCGGGAATACCACTCGTCCACCGTCGCGTTGCCGTCCGTCGCCTTGATGATCGCGAACGCGACCTTGGCGGCCGCGACCTGGTCCCAGTCGATGCGCCCCTGCCAGTGCGAGACGTCGATGCCTGACCGGCGATACAGCCGGGGTCGGCTGTCGTGGCTGGCCGGCGCCTCGACCCCCAGGGATCGCCCCAGCGCACCAAGGTCATCCATGAGGCCAGAGGCCGCGTCCGCCGACGTCGCCGCGACGACCGATGCCCCGAGCACGAGCGTAAGGACCACCATCGCCACGATCCGTGACGAGGCGCGAGCGCGCTGATGTGACAGGCGGGACCGCACGCTGGATCAGAACCTCCGTCCGCACCGGATCGCCGGTGCTCCCACGCCGTCGCACGGCGCTCTCCCGGCGATGGTCACGGACCCGGTGCGTCCAGTCACCAGGCCGGTGGTGCCGACAGCACCCGGACGATGGTCCCTGCGTGGCGTGGACCGTGTAGCCTGCCTGCGGCGGGCTGCGCCGCAGGCTGCCTGACCGGAGCGGATGGAGGGCACGGCAACGGAACATGGGCGGTTGGGGACACCCATCGAGGCCCGGCTGCTCGCGCTGCGCGACCGGCTGCCGCGCAAGCCGGCACCGGTGGTCCTCGAGGGCGAGCGGGTGACGCTCCGGCCCACCGATCCGGTGGCGGATGCGGCGCCGCTCTTCGCGGCCAGCGATGGCCGGGCGTTGACCATCGGTGGCCGATCGGTGGCCGCGTATGACGCGGACGCCCTAGTGTGGCGCTACATGCCCGGCGGACCCTACGCCGACGTGGTGGCGCTCGAGGCATCGCTGCGCACGCAGGCGGTGGCCGAGGACGCCACGCCACTGACCGTGGTGGAGCGTGCGACGGGTATTCCCATCGGGATCGTCAACCTCATGAGCAACGATCCCGCGAACCTGAAGATCGAGCTGGGGGGCATCTGGTACGGGCCCATCGCGCAGGGCACCGGCGCCAACACGGACGCGACGTGGCTGCTGCTCCGGCATGCTTTCGGCCTGGGCTATCGACGCCTGGAGTGGAAGTGCGACTCGCTCAACATCCGGTCGCGGCGTGCCGCGCTGGCCATGGGCTTCCGGTTCGAGGGCATCCAGGAGCAGCACCGGATCACCAAGGGCCGCAACCGGGACACGGCCTGGTTCCGCATCCTCGCGGAGGAGTGGCCGGACGTCGACCGGCGGCTCCGGGAGCACCTCGCGCGCGCGTCCACCGGCTCGACCGGGGCGTCCTGACCGGGACTTCTGGGGGTGTTTCGCGGTCGCCTGACAGGGTACGATCGGACGGCGCCCGGCCCGGGAGCCGGGACCACATCGGGCCCCGGTGTCGTTGCCACCAGAGAGAAGGAGTATCGGGATGATCCAGAGCGCCACCACGCTCGTGTCGCGGATGTCCGGGGTACGCCTGGCCATGGCGAGCATCGGCGCCACCAGTCTCGCGGTCCTCGCCGCCATCGCGTTCTCGAGTGGCGCGAGCGCCGCTGACCCGCTCAAGATCCAGGCTGGGCGTCGGCCACGGCACGGTCGCCGGTCAGGCGTACCTGCCGGGCAAGGTGACCATCGAGGCCGGCGACAGCGTCACGTTCACGACCGCGTCCGACGAGCCTCACTCGGTGACGCTTCGGTGTCGGGCCGGAGGACATCGCCGCCCGACCAGTGGCCGGTCAGCGGCTGGGCCGCGCCAGCGGCGACGCCACCGACCCCGGTCGACCTGGGCGACGCCTCCTATGACGGCACGAGCTTCATGAACACCGGGCTGCTGTGGAAGGGGTCGAGCGCGACCGCGACGTTCCCCATCCCCGGCACCTACATCTTCGACTGCGTCATCCACCCGGGCATGTCGGGCGAGATCGACGTCGTGGAGACGGGCGCCGGCGGCGCCACCACGCAGGCCGAGGCGGATGCCGCAGCGGCAGCCTCGACTGATGCGCTCCTGAGCCAGGAGGACGCCGTCCGCCAGGCACGTCTCGACGATGTCGAGAGCGTCAAGAACCCCGACGGGACGACCACCTGGAACATCTTCGCGGACGCCTCGACCGTGCCCGCCGACCTGCCCGGCGGGGGCACCGGCTACCTCGAGCTGTACGAGATGCTGCCGACGGGCCTCGAGATCGGGGTCGGTGACACCGTGCACTGGTCGGCCATCGGCGCCCATACCGTCACGTTCCCGGCCTCGGGCCAGGATCCCGGCGACCATCGACCCCTTCGGGCCACCGGTCGGCACCGACGTCTACGACGGCACGAGCGAATACAGCTCGGGTCTCCTCAACGCGGGACCGGGCGCGCCCACGGCATACACCCTGACCTTCCCATCGGCGGGTCAGTTCGCATACGTCTGTGCGCTCCACCAGTTCCTTGGCCAGCACGGCGTCATCGCCGTCGGCCAGCCGCTGTCGAGTGGCGGGCCCGCGACGTCTGGCGCTGCCGGATCGTCACCCGGCCCAGGAGCATCACCTGCCGCGTCGGGTGGCTCGGACTACTGAGCCAACGGGTGCCCGCGGCACCCATCCTGTTGCCTTGACGGACTGGCCGGCAGCGATGCCGGCCAGTCCTCGTACACTCGGCTCGTGATCCGGATCGTCCGTGCCCTCCGCTACGCCACGCCACTGCGGGAAGGTGGCTCGCTGCCCGCGGTCGTGGAGGCCGACGATGGCGAGGCGTACGTGGTCAAGTTCCGGGGCGCCGGCCAGGGCCCGGGGGCGCTCATCGCGGAGGTGGTGGCCGGGTCCATCGGCCGCCTGCTCGGCCTGACGGTGCCCGAGATCGTGCTCGTGGACCTGGCTCCCGACTTCGGTCGTGCGGAGCCCGACCCGGAGATCCGGGAGCTGCTGGAACGCAGCCCGGGTCTCAATGCGGGTCTTCGGTTCCTGCCCCACGCCCTGCCCTACCGCCCGGGCGTCACCGAGCCACCCCCGGGCGATGTCGCCGCCGCCATCGTCTGGCTGGATGCGCTCGTCACCAACATCGACCGGACGCCCCGCAACCCGAACCTGCTCACATGGCAGGACGACCTGTGGCTCATCGACCATGGCGCCGCGCTGTATGTCCAGCACACGTGGCGGGATCCGGACGCCCACGCTCGCCGCCCATTCCCGCAGGCCGCGGACCACGTCCTGCTGCCCGAAGCGGGCTCGCTCGTCGAGGCCGATGCACGCCTGGCGCCCCTGCTCCCCGACGCGGTGCTGGAAGCCATCCTCGATGACGTGCCCGACGACTGGCTGAGCGTGCCCCGCGCAGCGGTTCGTGCGCTACCTGTCGCGACGGCTCCAGGCACCGCGACCCTTCCTCGAGGAAGCGGAGGCCGCCCGAGTGGAGGCGCGCGCCACTGCGCCCCGCGGCCCTGGCCGACATCGGGCAGCGGCACGAGCGGATGCCTGACCGCAGCCCGTTCCAGTACGCGATGCTGCGCGTCGTCCCGGACGTGGAGCGCGGTGAGCGGCTGAACGCGGGCCTCGTGCTGCTCTGCCGGCCGAGGCGGTTCCTCCAGGCTCGTATCCACCTCGACGAGGGCCTGCTGCTCCGGATGGCGCCCGGCGCTGACCTGGGGCACATCCGGGCGCATCTCGACCTCATCCCCCGCCTGTGCGCCGGGGACGAGGACGCCGGCCCGCTGGCGCTGCTCGACCAGGCGGAGCGCTTCCACTGGATCGTCTCCCCCAGCAGCACCATGGTCCAGCCGTCCGCGGTCCACACCGGTCTCACCGAGGATGCCGGAGCGACCCTCGAGGCGCTCGTCGCACGCCTCGTCGAACGCGAGGGGCAACGACCGGACCCGAAGCGGAATGGCGCCGGTACCTGACGATCGTTGTCCTGTTCGTGCTAGCCTTCGGGGACGATGCGCGCCTCTCGACTGCTGTCCACCCTGTTGCTGCTCCAGACGCGTGGCCAGCTCACCGCGGGCGAGCTGGCCGAACAGCTGGAGGTGTCCGTCCGGACCGTCTACCGCGATGTCGAGGCGCTCAGCGAGGCCGGTGTGCCCGTGTACACCGAGCGCGGACCGCATGGCGGCATCCGGCTCGTCGACGGCTATCGGACGCGCCTGACGGGCCTCACCTCGGACGAGGCGGAGGCGCTGTTCCTGTCCGGGCTGCCGGGACCGGCGGCGGAGCTGGGCCTGGGCACGGTCGTCGCAGCGGCGCGGCTCAAGGTGCTCGCGGCGCTGCCGCCGGAGCTGCGCTCCCGGGCGACGCGTCTGGGCCAGCGGTTCCACCTGGATGCGCCCGGATGGTTCCAGTCGTCCGAGACGACCCCCCATCTCCAGCTGCTCGCCAATGCGGTCTGGGACGACCGGCGGATCCGGATCGGCTACGACCGGGGCGACCGGTCCGTGGAGCGGTCGCTCGACCCGCTGGGCCTGGTCATCAAGGGTGGCGTCTGGTACCTCGTGGCGCTCGCGGAGGGGCAGCCCCGGACGTATCGCGTCTCGCGGGTGCTCTCGGTGACGCTCGAGGAATCACGTTTCGAGCGCCCTGACACGTTCGACCTGGCGCAATTCTGGACAGAGACGACGGCCGCGTACGAGGCGCGTGCGGAGCGTCTCGAGGTCCATCTGCGGGTCGAGCCGGAACACGTCGGCTGGCTGGGGGACGCGCTGGGCGAGGAGACACTCCAGTCGGCCGTCCGGCTGGAGACCCATGATCCAGAGGGATGGATCCACCTTCGGCTCGTCGCCGAGTGGCCCCGGGACGTCCACGCCCGGATGCTCGCGCTCGGTGCATACGCCGAGGTGCTCGAGCCAGCCGAGCTCCGGGAGCGGATCGATCGAATCCGCCCGTGACCTGCTGGCCCGCTACCTCGCCGCGCCGCCCCGGGAGCTGGTGTCGGCGGCGGCCGGAGGGAGCGCCGGACCGCCGCCGAACGGGCGAGATCACTGACCGAGCAGGTGGCGATGCCGCGTCAACCGGGCAGTGAGCGGGATGGCGTGCTCGGCGTCCTGCAGGCAGCGGCCTGGGTGTCGGTGGTGGACGTGCCGTGCAACACCTGACCCTGCCGGGGCGTCCGGCCGGCGAACGGCCGGCGAAATGCCGCCATGAGCCGCTGGCGCAGCGATGGGTCCGGCTCCAGGCCGAACCGGTGATGGAGCCTGGCTTCCCGGATCGCTCGCTCACGCTCCTGCTGCATGACGACCGAGAGCTCATGGTCGACCATCGCGACGACCTCCTGGTGCGGACGGCCCGGTTGCCCTGGCGGCTGCGGATCCGATATCCGGAGACTATCGGGGGTACCTGCCAAAATCTGTCAGCTATCGCCGACGGGGCATCGAATGAGGGGTGTCGCGCCGCGCGGTCGGCTGCCGTACGATGCGCCCGTGCTCATCGAATCTGACGGCTCGATCCGGATCGCATGGGAGGCTGACGGCTATCAGGCGATCCATGTGCGCGCCCGGTTCCGGACACGCGAGGAGCTCTCCGAGTACGCCCGTGGGATCGCGGATGAGGCGCTGTTCGACCGGACGCTGGCGGGCCTGCGGGTCGCGCTCCGGGCGCGCTATCCGGGCGCCTTCGACCTCATCACCGAGCAACCCCAGGGGCGGCCGTGGTCGGTCATCGTGAACTTCCACCCGCCGAAGGGCACGCCCCGTCCGGAGGTCTAGACACCCCTGGCACGACCTGGCCGGACATGCGATGACCCACGCTCATCGCGTGGGTCATTCCGAAGAGGCGCACCCGGGGCTCAGGGCTCCGACCGCCCGACGCGCCAGCTCGCATGTCGCTGCTGACGTTGCCCGCTCGGGGCCTGGACAGGAGGTTGCTCGTCCCGTGCGACTCGTCCGCGGTCGCCGACAACCACATCGAGCCACCCCGCAGGGCGCCATCGATCGTGTTCCGGCGTCGTCCATATCGGTTGCGGCGATGATCGACGTTCACGGTTCGGATCACCTCTGGCATCCAGTCTACGCCGCCGTGCAACCCCCGGCCACCGCGCGGGCCGGCCGTTGCCGCCACGCACCAGGTGCGCCCACGTGTTGCCTCCGGGCACGATCTGTAGTACTTTCCTGCTACTCCGCACTACCAGATGTGGGGTCGACGGAGGGGAACGTGGTAGCAGCCCTGGTGCGTGCGGCGGGCCTGATGGCCCTGGCGCCGCCGACGCCGGTCGCTTGGTGGCCCGGTGCGCGGAGCCTGCCGGACTCGGTGGTGCGCCGCCTCCCGCGAGCCAAGGGTCGTGTCGCATTGCCTGTCGATGGGGGCCGATCCGCGACCGGCCAGGTCGTGGCGCCTCCCCGGGCGGAGCCGACGGCCATGACCGCGCCCTGGGGTGAGCCGCTGACCCCATTCGCTGGCGTGACGGTCTCCACGTGCCAGGTCCCCCTGTCGTGGCTGCGCCCGGAGCCACCCGCGGGCCGCGCGGCCCCGATGGTCATCACGTCCGTCCCGATGTCCACCTCCGTGGCATCGGGCATGCCGGCGGCCCTCCCCCACGCCACCATCACGGAGCTGCGACGTAGCCCCCGCACGATGCCACCGGCTCCAGCGGCCGGTCAGCATGGCGCCTTCGGGCGGTTCCGACGGGCCGCAGCGCTGGCGGTGGGACTGCTGGTGTCGCTCGTGGCCGTGGAGGCCGCCGCGAGGTCCGGCCGCCGCTGAGCCTGTCGCGCGCCTCGCAGGGTCACGGCTCACTCGCCGAACGTACCATCGGAGGGTTCTGAGTCCGTCTGCTATAGTGTTCCCCGGTCGTTCGTCGTCGTGCGCAGGTCCGAGCATACAAACCTCTGCTCCCGCGCCACGTGAACGTTCCGCTACCAAGCCCGCCGCTCCGGCCTCATCTGTTCGTCGAGCGGCGACCATCACATCACACATCGGTGACCCGCAGCGAAGACGCGCGTGGGTCCCAAAGGAAGTCCACAGGATGCTCTCTCGTTCACATACCACGCCGGTGGCACTCGGTCAGCGAGCCGCCGCCCAGCGACGACTCCGGCGCTCCGCTGCGAGCCGTCACCTCTTCTGCTCCACCAACGGCTGCCCGACGTTCATGGACGTCGACCCGTCCGGCCAGGTGGCCACATGCCACATCTGCGGCAATCGCCGCTGGCTGGGCGGCAAGGCCGCGACTCCGCCGCAGGGCGAGACGCACTGACGTCGCTCCCTGTCGATGGCACCATGGGCCGGTGATGCCCGCCGCGGCCCCATGAACATCCCTCGCGAACGCGCGTCGAGGCCCGCCATCCGGCGAGACGCGGACGGCGTGACGTCCATGGCACCGACCTGGGAGTCGCTCACGGAACGCCTCATCCGTGAGGCGCAGGAACGGGGTGATTTCGACGGTCTGCCCGGCCACGGCAAGCCCATCGCGCTCGACGACGACCCCCGTGCCGGCGAGATGGGGCTCGCCTTCCACATGCTCCGGAACGCCGGTGCGGCGCCACCCTGGATCGAAGCCGACAAGGAGGTCCGGGCGGCGCTCGACGAGCGCGACCGGCTCCTGGCCCAGGCACGTGCCGCGAGCGCCCGAGGCGTCATGGGACGACTGGGTCAGCATCGCCTCCACGACCAGCTCGATCGGCTCATCGATCGCCACGACGCGGCCGTGGCGCGGCTGAACGCCAGCGCCCCCTCGCTGTCCCTCCACCGACGACCGCTCGATCGGGCTGCCGAGCGTGCCCGCCTGGATGTCGCCCTGGCCACCGAACGGGTCGTCGCATCAAGCGTGCGTTCGTCCGCTGCGGATCGCGGGTGACCGAGCTGGACCCGATGGCTGCGGAGCTGGCCTCCTGGGGCTGGGTCGCGGTCGATCGAGGCACGTGGCCGGCGATCCGGACGACGCATCTCGACCCCGGTCGGATTCATCTCGGAGCCCGAGGGGTGCCTGCTCGTGGCCGCCTCCGACGATCACACCGGCTGGGCCCTCAACCTGCTCGCCGATCCGGAGTGCCGGGTGACCATCGGCGACCACAGTGGCGACTACCGCGCGGAGCCACTCGACGACGCGGATCGGGCCGCCACGGTCACGGCCCTCATCCTGCGCTATGGCACGCCTGCCGAGCGACTGGGCGCCGGACCCGCCTTCCGCCTCCGCCCGCACGCGGGAGCGACGTGACCGCGTAGACTCTGCCGAGCGAACCCACCTTCGACGCCTCTCGGCCGGCGTCAGCGCCCTACCGCGCACCCAGAAGCATCCGCCACGATCCTGGACCGAGCCACACGGGTGGATCGTGCGAACCACGGAGCATCTGCCTTGTCCTTCGACGATCTGGGGCTCAGCCCCGAGATCCTGCGAGCCGTCCATGAGGAGGGCTACACCATCCCCACCCCCGTCCAGGAGCAGTCGATCCCCATCGTGCTCGCCGGCCATGACCTGATGGGCCGCGCCCAGACCGGCACCGGCAAGACCGCTGCGTTCGCGCTGCCCATCCTGGAGCGCCTCAAGGCGCACGCCAACAGCAGCTTCTCGCCGGCGCGCCACCCGGTCCGCTGTCTCGTCGTCACCCCCACGCGCGAGCTGGCGGTCCAGGTCGAGCGCAGCTTCCAGGCGTACGGTCGACACCTGCCGTTGCGCACGACCGTGGTCTACGGCGGCGTGCCCATGCCGCCCCAGGAGAAGGCGCTGCTGGGCGGCATCGAGATCCTCGTCGCCACACCCGGTCGCCTGCTCGACCATGCCAACAGCCGGACCGTCAACCTGGGCCAGGTCGAGGTGCTCGTCCTGGACGAGGCCGACCGGATGCTGGATATGGGCTTCATCGACGACATCCGCAAGATCATCGCGCTGCTGCCGGCCAAGCGCCAGAACCTGCTCTTCAGCGCCACCTTCGATCCGGAGGTCCGGGCGCTCGCCAAGACCCTGCTGCACGACCCGAAGCAGGTGGACATCGAGCCCAAGGTCTCCTCGGCGGAGCTGGTGGAGCAGGTGGTCTACCTCGTCGATGCCGACCACAAGCGGGAGCTGCTCGCGCACCTCGTGCGCAGCCGCGACCTGCGCCAGGTGCTCGTATTCACGCGCACCAAGCATATGGCGGCGCGCCTCGCAGCCTGGCTGGACCGGGTGGGCGTGGACTCGACCGCCATCCATGGCGACCGGAGCCAGAACGACCGCGAGAAGGCACTCGAGCAGTTCAAGTCGGGCGAGGTCCGGGTGCTCGTGGCCACCGACGTGGCGGCCCGTGGCCTGGATATCGAAGGGCTGCCCCAGGTCGTCAACTTCGAGCTGCCGTACCACGCACAGGACTACGTCCATCGCATCGGCCGGACCGGTCGTGCCGGCATCCCCGGGCACGCCATCTCGCTCGTCTCGCTCGAGGAAGAGGACCAGCTGAAGTCCATCAACCGGCTGCTGAAGAAGGACCTGCCGCTGCGCCAGGTGCGGGGCTTCGAGCTCGACCCGCGAGCGGTGCCGCCGCCCCGCGCTCCCCGCTCCGGGGGACCGGTCCGCACCGGCCGTCCGCGCAGCGCCGGCGGCGCCTCACGCAGCCGAGCCGCCGCACGCTAGTCGACCAGGGCGCGACGGACGACGTAGCCCGGCTGGGCCAAGCGTCGCGCGGCGGGCACGACCAGTGTCCGCGCATGGTTCAGGCCATCCGCCCGATCGTCCCGGGTCAGCCACCCTCCACTGTGACGGCATCGAGCGCACCAGGCCGGCCGGAGCCGCCGGGGTGCGCTGCCCAGACCGAACGTCGATATCGACGGTCCACCCAGCCCAGGAGGCTCCCGCATGCCCGGACGAACGATGTCCCGCGTGGCCGCAGCCACGTTCACGTTCCTGCTCCTCGCCGTCAGCGCCTCCGCCGCGAGCGCGTCGAGCCCGGTGCGGTTCGGCGCCAAGCTGACCACCAACACCCAGCCCTCGAACTCCGTGCCGGCGGACCAGTGCCCCATCCACGGCCAGTCCTGTACCCGGGTCATGAGCCAGGCGTACGGCCGCACCTCTCCCAAGGCGCCCAAGGACGGCACCATCGCCAAGGTCCGGCTCATCGCCGGCGAGTCCGGCTCGCTGACCGTCTACATCGCGAAGATCAAGGACGGCACCAAGGCCAAGGTCGTGCGCAAGGGCCCCACGATCCACTACACCGGCCAGCCCGACAACATCTCCGGCTACAAGGTCGAGTCCTTCAACGTGAGCCTGCACGTCAACAAGGGCGAGGTCCTCGCCTTCAAGTCCTCGAGCACCAGCGTCCTGCGCTGCGACTCGGGCGGCAACCGCCAGCTCATCTTCCAGCCCAAGCTGGATGTCGGAGACCCGTACCAGCAGGCCGACGACACCGACGGCTGCTTCATGCTCATCGAGGCGCAGTACCAGTAAGGCCGCTGCGGTCTGGGGACCGCTGCCGGATCCGTGGAGCGGGAGGCGTGAGCCTCCCGCTCTGCGTGAGCAGCCGGCTACCGCTACGCGTCGCGACCTTCGGCGTACGCGCGTACCCGCATCGTGCGCTCGAGGTCGTCGCACATCTCGAGCAGGTGACGTCGGAGCTGGACCTCGTCCGGCGCCCAGGTCGAGCAGCAGCCCACGGGCCCGCTCCAGGACCTCCGCCTCCGCCCACGCCGAGGGGAAGAGCGCGCCCAGGTAGGAGCGCGCGAAGCCAAGGTCGCGATCACGGTAGACGCGCCGGACCTCGCTCGAAGAAAGGCTCCCGGAAGGGCAGCAGGAGGTCCCGCTGGTGGTGCCACTGGAACCCCGAGAGGGCGGCCCGGGTGAGGTAGTCGGAGCCGTACCCCTCGTCGTGGATGCGGCGCCACGCCTCGAGCTTGGCCTCCGCATCCGGCTGGGACACCTCCGCCCGGATGCGCCTGGCGCTGTCCCCGGTCCGACGGGTCCCGGTCGCGCTCGAGCGCCACCCGCTCCCGGGCACCCGGCATGCCCAAGGGCCATCTGACGCACGGCGAGCTGCCAGCGCATCTCCTGGTCGACGGGCAGGTCCCGCATCGGCGCCGGTGCCATCGACGATATCCAGCAACGCCTCGACATCCTCGGCGGAGGTCGCCGACGCGATGGCCAGCCGCAGCCAGAGTCGACGGTCGTCGTCGATGTCCACGGGGCCCTTCGCGAGCGCGTCAGCGCCGTCGTCACCAGCGCGTGGCTCTCCGCGGCGCGCATCGACTCCGGCACGTAGCGCCGGAGGCCGGCGACGGCGTGCTCGAGGATGGCATCCAGGAGCGCCACATCCCGTTCGGCGGGAGCTTGCAGCCGGACCATGGCGAGGTACTCGGTCGACCGCAGCCGCGCGTCCCGGACCATGTCCCAGAGCGCCGACCAGGTCAGCTGGCGCAGCAACGGGTCCTCGATCTCGGCCAGTCGCTCCCGGGCGAAGGCGAGCGACGACCGGGTCGAGGATGACCTTGGCGTAGTCGTGGTCGCCGTGGTTGGGGAACACGAACGCCGGTGCCGGCAGGCCCGACGACCGCCGGCACGTCCGCGTCCGGCACCCGTCGATGATGGCCGCCTGGGTGGTGACGGCGTCGCCGCCCAGGCTCGGGTCGACGAGGCGATGGTCATCGCGTGCGGTCGCAGCGTGGGATGGTCGGCGGGTGCGGTCTGGTGGATGCTCATCCGGGCGATGCGGCCATCCACGGCGCTCCAGCGGGTCTCGATGGTGTTCAGGGACGCGGTGCTGATCCAGACCTCGCGCCCACTCGTCGAGCGGCCGGCCGGCCGCGGAGGCGAGGGCGTCGAGGAAGTCCGCGAGCGTGGCGTTGTCCCACGCGTGGCGCCGGAAGTAGGTGCGCACGCCATCCCGGAACGGCTGCCGACCGATGGTCGCCACCAGCTGCTTGAGCACCGATGCACCCTTCTCGTAGGTGATGCCGTCGAAGCCCAGCTCGGCCTCGTCCGTGTCGCGCACGTCCGAGGCGATGGGATGGGTGGTGATGAGCTGGTCGTCGCGATACGCGAGCGGCTTGAGCACCCCGTTGAAGCGCCGCCAGGCGGCCGTGAACCGGGTCGCCTCGTCGAGGGCCAGGAACGAGAGGTACGTCGCGAACGACTCGTTGAGCCACAGGTCGTCCCACCAGCGCATGGTGACCAGGTCGCCGAACCACATGTGGGCGAGCTCGTGGAGCACGACCTCCGCGCGGGTGAGCCGCTCCGGCTCCGTGGGCGGGTCACGGAACAGGAAGCTGTCATGGAACGTGACGGCGCCCACGTTCTCCATCGCCCCCGCGTTGAACTCGGGCACGAACAGCTGGTCGTACTTGTCGAACGGGAACGGCTGGTCGAACAGCTCCGCGTAGAACCGGAAGCCCTGGCGCGTCACCTCGAACAGCTCGTCGGCCTCGCGCTCCACGAGTCGCGCCATGGACCGCCGGGCGTACAGGCCCAGCGCCATGCCGTCGCGCTCCTCGTGGACCGCGTGCCAATGGCCCGCGATGAGCGGCAGCAGATAGGTGCTGAAGCGCGGCGTCCGCGCGAAGCGGTGCCGCCGGCGGCCGTCCGGCAGCGCGCTCGACGGCGGCCGGTCGAGGCGCTCACGACGGCCCAGTCCGCGGGCGCATCGACGGTCAGCTGGATAGGTGGCCTTGATGTCCGGCTGGTCGAAGCACGGGAACAGGCGGTGGGCGTCGAACGGCTGGAAGTTGGAGTAGACGTACTCGGTCTCGTCCTCGGGGTCGATGAACCGGTGGAACCCGTCACCGGTGACGTCATACCGGTTGCGGTAGTCCATCTCGACGCACGGCCGGTCCCGGCGCGATGTCATCGCGGGAGCGCTGATCCGATGACCTTCGACGCGTCCGTCAGCGCCCGGCCATCGAGCGTCACGAACGGCTCGCCGCTGGTCGCGTCGAGCCAGATGGGCGCCTCGCCCGGCAGCACCTCGAAGCTGATGGTGGCGCGACCGACATACTCCGGCGACCCAGCCGACGAGGTCGAACGCGAGGTCGTAGTGCACGTCCCGGACCCGCGCCTGACGACCAGCCGCTTCCTCGCGGGTCAGCACGTCGCGCGCCGGACCCGACACCGGGATCACAGACATGACCGAACCGCACCTCCGTATTCGGCACGGCTGCCCCGGATCGCCGTGGATCGGCAGCGAAGGCTACCCCACGCGGGCGTCTCCTGCATACACCATCGCGCAGTCTGCATACGACCGGCGACGGGCGTCCTGACGCGGTGGCGCCGCGTGTGTCACGCTTGAGGCATGTCGTCACCCCGGTCCGCCGTCGCACTCATCCGTTCCCTCGACCTGCTGCCTGACGGACCGATCGTCTGGGACCAGGCCCTGCCCAGCCGCTCACCCGGGCATCTTCCTCGTGGAGGTGCCCGCCCGGAGTGAGACGGCGCCCATCGATATCGTGGCCGTCCGCGAATGGCTGGAGCGCGTGCCGGGTCTCCGGCTCGATGGCGAGCGGCCGACCGCGTCCGCAGCTCGTCGCCCGCCTCGAGTCCTTCTGGCTGCCCGACCAGACGGTCGTCTACGTCGGCCGCACGAGCAAGTCGCTGTCCGCCCGGGTGTCGTCCCTGTTCCACACCCCGCTCGGCGATCGCAAGCCGCATCCCGGCGGCCACTGGCTGTGGACGCTCCGCGACCTGGCCAAGGTGCGCGTCTGGTGGGCCGAGACCACGGCTCCCGAGGAATACGAGGACGGCCTGGCGGCTGCCATCGCGGCCGACACCGAGACGTCCATCGCGGCGGCGACCTCGCGGCACTGGGACCAGTGCTGCCCTGGGCCAACCTGACCTCCGCCACGGGCGAGCCCAAGCGCACCGGCATCACGGGCGCGCAGCTGGGCGAAGGCGAAGCCCCCGCGGTCGCGCCGAAGCCGGTCGCGGCGCCACCCAAGCCACCCCGGAAGCAGGCGGCGCCACGCGCTCCCTCGAGCCGCTCGGGGCCAAGGGCCGCAACGTGACCGTGCCTGCCCTCCCGGGTACCGCCCGACGATGGTCACCGCGGCGGGTCTCCGGGCACTCCAGGCGGAGCTGCTGGAGCTGACCACGGTCAAGCGGCCGGAGGTCGATCCTGCGGGTCAAGAGCGCCCGCGAGCTGGGCGACCTGCGCGAGAACGCGGACTACGAGGCTGCCCGCAACGAGCAGTCGTTCCTGGAGGGCCGCATCCGCGACCTCGAGACGATGATCAAGAACGCGGTCGTCATCCAGACCGTGGATGCGTCCAGCATCTCGCTGGGCTCGCGCATCGTGGTCGACGCCGAGGGACAGCGGGTGACCTCCACATCGTGGGTTCCGCGGAGGCCGACCCGGGCAAGGGCCGCATCTCCGACGTGTCACCCGTGGGCAAGGCGCTCCTGGGCCACCGGGCGGGCGACGAGGTCGTCATCCACACCCCGGCAACGACATCCACTACCGGGTCATCGAGGTCGCCGGACAGCTGAGTCGACGGGGGTCAGGCCGTGGCGTGGCCCGGCTCGATCTCCATCATGTCGTGGTGGATGCCGTCGCGGTCGAGGATGGCGAGGTACGGGTCGGGATCGAACGCTTCCGTGCCCAGCACTCCTGCGCCCTGACCAGACCCCGTCGGCCAGCAGCTCCATGGCCACGACCGGGTTGAAGCCGGTCTGCCACGCCACCGGCTGGAGGCCATGCTCGCGCATCGTCTCCTGGGCGTCGCACATCTGGTAGAGGTAGACCTCGCGGGCCTTGCCGTCCTTGATGCCCGTGACCCAGGAGCCGACGACCGCCCGACCGCGCATGTGCTCGCCCAGGGTCGCCGGGTCGGGCACGAGCGCCGCCACCACGTCCCGCGGCCGTACCTCCACGCCCTTCACCCGGATGGGGTCGTTCCGGTCGAGGCCGATGCTGTGGAGCGTCTTGAGCACCCCGATGAACTCGTCGCCGAGGGCGTACTTGAAGGTGACCTTGGTGGGCGCAGCCAGCGCGGCACGAGGGTGACCTCCTCGTGCTCCACATGGACGCATTCCACGGGCCCGATGCCTTCCGGGAAGATGAAGCGCTCCGGCTCCGCGAACGGCTCCATGGTCGAGAAGCCGGTCCCCCGCTGCCACACGATGGGCGGGTTGAGGCACTCCTCGATGGTGGTCCAGATGGAGAACACCGTGGCGAAGCCGTAGTCCTCGATGCGCAGGTCGCCGCCGTCGCGGACGTTGATCTCGTGGACCTCGTCGAACAGGTGCTTCTGGGCGTGCGCCGCGAAGACCTCCGAAAGACCCGGGTCCATGCCCACGCCCACCAGCGCAAGGCGGCCGCTGGCGCTCCCACTCCGCTGCCAGCTCGAACTGCCGGTCCCCGAGCTTGATGCCCGGCAGGTGGTACGGGTCCGTGGGATGCGGCTCGGACAGGCTCACGGCCATGTCCATGTAGTCGACGTCCGCGGCGAGCGCACCCCGGAAGACGGGCATCAGGAAGCGCGGGTCGACCGCGTTCATGACCAGGTCCACCCCGTAGGCACGCGCCAGCGCCTCCACCTCCGACGCGTTCGAGGCATCGATGCGCTCCGCGGGATGGCTGGCGGTATCGCCGACGAGTGCCTGCACCCGGCGCGCCCGGTCGAGGTCGTAGTCCGCGAGCACCATCTGCTCCAGCCACGGCCGACCGCGACTCAGCCTGGCGATCGCCTCCCCGACCGTACCCACGCCGACGAGCAGGACCTTCATGAATCGCATACCCCGTGCTGTGATGTTCGGATGCCGACACGCGCGGACCCGGGACGGGTCCGGAGTCGACAGCGGTCCGGCGCGATGGTAGCTCAGAGGTAGCGCAGCTCGGAGACTTCGTGTCACCCACCAGTGACGCGGGCACAGGTCGGGCAGTACCAGCGCGCCTCCAGGGGCGTGCCGCAGGCTTCGTGGCGCCCTGCGGCGCCCGCGGGCTCCGGCTGTCCATCGAGACCGATCGCGTCGTGGGTCGATCCCCAGGCGGCGAGCAGCCGCAGCACGCCCGGCGAGCTCCTGCCCATCCACGGTCAGCCGGTACTGGACCCGCAGCGGTCGGGTGGTATACGGCTCAGCCACCACGACCCCGCCTGCATCCAGCCGTCGCAGCCGGTCGGTGAGGATGTTGGGCGCGATCGCCGGGCACCAGGGCGCCCAGCTCGCCGAAGCGGCGGACGCCGTCGAGCAGCGCCTCCACGAGCAGCAGCGACCAGCGGTCCCCGACCCGATCCAGGGCGCTCTCGAGCGGCGATCCGCCCGCGACGAGGCCGCCGGTCCGGTGGCGGGGGCAGACGGGTCGCGGACGGGGCATGCGCCTGATGGTAGCCCGGCCACGGCGGTAGCCCGGCCACCGAGGGTGCTCGCGCCGCCGGCTGGGCATCTGTGGTAACTTGCATCTTGCAAGTCACTGAGGAGACACCGATGACGACATGGATGGATGACCTCGCCGCGAGCGTGGCGAGCGTCGCGGAGCGCGGCGGGTCCGGGCGTGGTGCGGCTGGGCGGCTGGCGCGGTGCGAACGGCGTCGTCATCGGTCCTGGGCAGGGTGCTTACCAATGCCCACAACGTGCACCGCGGCTCGATCACGGCGCGGTTCGCGGATGGCCGGACCGCGGAGGCGACGGTGGCCGGCGTCGATACCGATGGCGACATCGCCGTCCTGGACGCCGGGACCGGTGACGCCCCCGCCCTTCCCTGGTCCGACGGCGTCGCCGGTCACGATCGGGATGCCGGTGTTCGCGGTCACGGGCACGGACGGTGGTCCCCGGGTCACGTTCGGCCTGGTGTCGGCGGTCGCGCGTCCATTCCGGGGCCCGCGTGGCCGACGCATCGCGGGTTCCATCGAGCACACGGCACCGATGGCGCGCGGCAGCTCCGGCAGCGCCCTCGTCGATGCCACGGGTCATCTGGTGGGGCTCAACACCAACCGCCTCGAGGGCGGCCTCTACCTGGCGCTGCCGACCGATGCGGCACTCCGGGCACGCGTGCGCCGCGCTCGGCGAGGGCGAGGTCGCCCATCACGCCCCGACTGGGTATCGGCATCGCGCCAGCCTGGGCTGCCGGGCGGATGCGCCGCGCGGTCGGTCTGCCGGAGCGTGACGGGCTGCTCGTCCGTGATGTCGATGCGGATGGCAACGCGGCACGCGCCGGCATCGCGGTGGGCGACCTCATCGTGGCGGCGGGTGGCACGCCGGTACCCGACGCCGACGAGCTGGCGGACGCGCTCGCTGCGGCAGGTGGCGCGGTGGAGCTCACCGTCGTCCGGGGGGTCGAGGAGCGCCAGGTCCAGGTCGTCCTGATCTGACCCGAGCGTTCGTCGCGGGCCCGGTCAGGGACCCGCATCCGTCAGGGTGCGGGGCTCGCGGGCTGACGTCAACGACTCGCACGGCACGCTGGAGCTGCGTGTCGGTCCCCTGCCGGAACTCCTTGCGGGTCTCGTCCTCGAGGTCGCTCGGCTCGGTGGGCGCCCCGTCGGCCGGCAGGGCCACCTCGAGATCGGGCGTGATGCCGGTGTCGAAGATGCCCTTGCCCTCGGGCGTCAGCCACTCGATGACGCCGAGTCGGATGGCCGACCCATCCGACAGCGGGAACACGTTCAGGACCGTGCCCGTACCGAAGGTGCGTTGCCCCACGACCTGCGCCCGCCCGTTGTCCTGGAGCGCCGCGGCGACGATCTCTGCGGAGCTCGCGCTGCCGTAGTCGGCGAGGACCACCAGCGGCACATCGGGCGCGACCGGTGAGCCGGTCACGGACACGGACTGGCGGCTGCCGGATCGGTCCTCCTCCTGGTAGACGGTGCCCTCCGGCAGGAACAGGCTGGCGATCGAAACGGCTTCGTCCACCAGGCCACCGGGGTTGCCCCGCAGGTCGAGCGCGATGCCCGTCGCACCCTGGTCGACCGCCTCGTTCAGGGCGGTCCGCACACCGTCAGCCGCGCCCTGCGAGAACTGGGCCAGCCGGATGTCCGCGATCTTGGTGCCGGGCACGAACGCCCACGAGACCTGGGGCACCTCGATCTCGGCACGCACGATGGGGTACTCGTCGGTCGTCCCGTCCCGATGGCGGATGCCGATGGTGACGGTCGTCCCTGCGGCTCCCCGGACCTGCTGGATGACCTCGTCGACGGTCAGCCGCTCGGTTGGCTGCCCATCGACGCTGATGATCAGGTCGCCCGCACGGAGCCCCACCTTGTCGGCGGGTGAGCCATCGAAGACCGAGATGATGAGCGGCATCCCCGAGCGCGTATCGACCATGATGCCGATGCCGCTGATGCGCCCGCTGAGCTGATCGTTCTGCGCCTGGACCTCCTCGGGCGTCAGGAAGACGGTGTGACCGGTGTCACCGAGCGACTCGACCATGCCCCGGATGGCACCTCGGGTGAGGTTCTCGTCGCCGAGCTTGCTGGTATCGACGTACTTGTCCTTGACCAGCTGGAGTGCCTCCCAGAAGACACCGAAATCCTCCGGGGCATCGGCCGGGACGACGTCGCCGGGCCCGCCGGGGGGCTGGGTCGCGTTCGCCGCATCGGACGCCTGCGGATCGGAGCCCGCGATCACGGCACTCGGGTGAGCGCCCTGGCCGACCGCGACGCCCGCCGCGAACACGATGGCGATGGCGCCCGCCAGGAGTGCCATCCGGGTTCCGCGACGGCGGACACCGGAGGTACGCAGGGTCAGCGGGACTGGTTCGACAGGTCCCGGCTGGGCGGGCTCGTGATGCATCTGGTCCTCCGGGCTGGCTCGACGCCGACATGATGGGGCCTCTGCCCCTGATACGCCGCCAGGCCGGATGGCGGATGCAGATCGGGCGCGAGGTGGTATCCGCGGGCCATTCCGTGGGCGGCAGGCGCTCGTGACAGACAAGGTGGCACGCGCCCGGGCGACTCTCAGGGCATCGACCGCAACCGGCGGTCGCACGGAGGTCGTCATGATCAGCTTCGCGTGTCCCTGGTGTGACCAGCAGGTCCGCCTCCAGCCGCAGGCCCTCGCGGCCGGTTCCATCACCTGCCCCGCATGCGCGACACGGGTCGAGCTGTCCGTGGGGCCGGCCCTGACGACGCGGGAGGTCGTGCTCGCGGCGGACGAGCTGCCGCTCGCCGCCTGATCAGACCAGGGTCGGCGCCAGCGCGGTCGCCTCGGCCATGAGCCGAGCGTATCCCGGCTTGATGGTGCCGTTGATGAGCCGCAGCCGCTCATCGAACGACAGGAACGAGCTCTTCATCGCGTTGAGCGTCAGCCACTGCAGCTCGTCGAGGCCGAAGCCGAAGGTGCGCGCCAGCAGCTCCAGCTCGGAGCTGAGGGTCACGTCGCTCATGAGCCGGTTGTCCGTGTTCACCGTGATCCGGAACCGGAGTCGTCGGAGCAGATCCACGGGGTGCTCGGCGATGGTCGCCACGGCGCCCGTGTGCACGTTGGAGGTCGGGCACATCTCGAGCGGTACCCGCCGATCCCGGATGTACGCCGCCAGCCGCCCCAGCGTGTACCGCCCATCCGGCCCCACGTGGATGTCGTCGACGATGCGTACCCCATGCCCCAGGCGCTCGGCGCCGCACCACTGGAGTGCCTCCCAGATGGACGGCAATCCGAAGGCCTCGCCCGCGTGGATGGTCACGTGGAAGTCGGCCCGATGGATGAGCTGGAACGCGTCCAGGTGGCGACTGGGCGGGAAGCCAGCCTCCGGGCCGGCGATGTCGAAGCCCACCACGCCGGCATCGCGGTACCGGACCGCGAGCTCGGCGATCTCCACCGATCGCGCGAACTGGCGCATGGCGGTCACGATGGCGCGGATCGTGATCGGGTGACCGGCCGCGGCCGCGGCCGCCGCGCCGCGCTCGAAGCCGCGCAGCCAGGCGAGCATCACCTGGTCCAGGTCCAGGCCACCCTGTGTCGAGAGCTCCGGGGCGTAGCGGACCTCGGCGTAGACGACCCCGTCCGCGGCGAGGTCCTGGGCGCACTCGGCGGCCACCCGTTCGATGGCGGGCGGGGTCTGCATGACACCCACCGTGTGCTCGAAGCCATCGAGGTACAGCTCCAGGCTCTTGCGGTCGGCGCCCTGGCGGAACCAGCTGCCGAGCGCCTCGGGATCCTCGGTGGGCAGGCGGCCATAGCCTGACTCGTGCGCCAGCTCGATGACCGTGAGCGGTCGCAGGCCGCCATCGAGGTGGTCATGGAGCAGCACCTTGGGCGCAGCGCGCACGGTCTCGGCGGTCGGGGCGAGCGGCATGGACATGCTCGATAGGGTACGTCGCGCAGCCGGTCCGGTGACCGCCACGGCTCGTCGCAGCCGCAGCTGGCCGCTCCCGGGATGCGGTGCAGGGTGCTCCAGTACGGTGACAGGCCCCGTCCCGGGGAGTATCCTCGGCCACGGAGCCGGTGCACCCCGCACCGGGAGAGGAAGGCCCCAGCAACCGAAGACCGCCGTTCGACCAGGGATCGATGCGCTGGACCCGGAGGGGGTCCGACGCATGCCAGCCGCCCCAGCGACCGATCCCGTCGAAGCCCAGTCGGTGCATCGGGACGATGTGCCCCGCGTCGCGTGTGTGTCCAGGGTGGACGTCACCGCTGACGTGCCGAGCCCTGGTCTTCGATATGTGGCGCACGCTCTGTTCGTTCCGTGCTGCCCCTGGTCGTCGGCCCATGTCACCGTCATCGCGCCCCAGCGCGATGTTCCGGCAGATGGGAGGCAACGTATTGCCGACGCACGCGCGAGGCGCCCAGGGGGCGTCAACAGCAGGAGCTGGACACCGTGACCCCGCGATCGCCGTCGCGGCACGGTCAGCGCGTCGTGCCTCGGCCGGACGCATCCTCACCAGCCTCGTCGGCGCCATCGTGGTGCTCGCGTCCCAGGCGTCGCTGGGCGTCATGCCCGTGGCCGCCGCCGACACCGCCACGCCGCTCGCCGTGATCATCGTCGGCCCTTCGTCGAGCATGACCAGCCAGAACCTCAAGGACGGCGCTGCCATCGCGCGCCAGGCCGAGGACGCCGGCATGCGGGTGCGCAAGGTGTTCCATCCCAAGGCCACGTGGCAGAACGTGCTCGACGCGATCCAGGGCGCGAGCTTCGTCGTCTACCTGGGCCACGGCAACGGCTGGCCCAGCCCGCATGGCCCGTTCCAGGAGGACACCAAGGACGGCTTCGGGCTCGACCCCCATGAGGGCAGCTCCGCGTATGCGGCCGACTACTACGGTGCGGACAAGCTCCGCAAGCGGGTCCACCTCGCCAAGGATGCCGTCGTGCTCCTCGAGCACCTCTGCTATGCGAGCGGCAACGGCGAGGAATACATGGGCCCCGAGTTCGACAAGGGACTCGCCACCAAGCGAGCGGACAACTTCGCCTCCGGCTTCCTGGACATCGGCGCGCGGGCCGTCTTCGCCTATGGCACGGACCAGCGGATCGACCTCCCGAACGCGCTGATGAACGGCGACCGAACCATGGACGCGATCTTCAAGAGCCCCAACACGGACAACCAGTACGACGGCTTCGTGGGCAAGGACGACTACTACCGAGACTCGGTCCGGACCGGGTGGGCCCGTCTCCACATGGATCCCCACCCCAAGCAGGGCCACTACCGTGCCCTGACCGGAGACCTGGGCATGACCGCGTCCGAGTTCCGGGCGGGAGCCGGCGATATCGCCGGTGGCGGGACGTCCGGACCCGATACCCGGGCGCCCGTGCTCAAGGTCCAGGGCAGTGGGGCCGAACTGGCCAGTGCCGGCACGGTGGTCCGGTTCAGCCCCAATGGCGACGGCACGAACGATTCCCTGCACATCCGGCGCACCCTGACCGAGCGGGCCACGGTCCGGGTCGAGGTCCGCGACCGCAAGGACAAGCTGGTCCGGGCGTTCTCGCGTGCCGGCCGGCGCGGCAGCGGCACCATCACCTGGGACGGCCGCGATAACGGCGGCCGCATCGTCCGGGACGGCAGCTACAGGATCACGCTCACCCCACGCGACAAGGCCGGGAACCGGGGTGCGACGCGGACCGTGAGCGCCCTGGTGCTCACCTCGCTCAAGTCCCTCAGCCAGTCACGGCGATCGATCCTGGCCGCGGACAAGGACCGGTTCGCCCCGTCCACCCGGATCGCCTTCACGCTGACCCGCAAGGCACGCGTCTCCTGGGTCATCCGTGACGCGTCGGGCCGGACCGTGCTGACACATATCGGCGGCAGGACGCTCGGCGCCGGTCGCCACGCGTGGGTCTGGAACGGTCGCGACCAGAAGGGTCGGTTCGTGAGCGGCGGGGCGTACAGTGCGGTCATCACCGTCCGGACCACCGCGGGTGTCATCCGCGTCACCCGTCCCATCGCGGTCGGCGCATTCCGGATCGAGACGTCCGACCCGACGCCCGCCCGGGGCCAGAAGATCCGCATCCGGTTGTACAGCACGGAGCCCCTCAAGCACGCGCCGACACTGCACATCACCCAGGCGGGTCACGACCGTGCCGTCTCCACGAGGCGTGTCGGCTCCGCATACGTGGCGACCATCCGGCTCCGTTCCGACGGCAAGGCCGGCGCGTTGCGCATCCGGGCCGTCGGCACCGACAAGGGTGGCGAGCGCCAGGGTTCCACGCAGACGCTGCAGCTCCACTAGGACTGGCCCGCCCGGCGGCCCCGCCGTGCGGCCCACGCTCCGGGCCGCGCTGCAGCGTCCCATGCCCGATACTCGGCATCGCTGTGCACGACGATCCGGACGTCCGACCCCTGTCGCTCTCGATGACCTACCTCGGGCACTCCACGGTGCTCGTCGACATCGGGGGCGTCCGGGTGCTCACCGATCCCATCCTGCGTCGGCGGGTGGGTCCGCTGGTGCGTGCCGGGGCGCCCATCGACCCCGGGTCCTGGAGTCGGGTGGATGTGGTGCTCATCTCCCATTCGCACTGGGACCACCTCGACTATGGCTCACTGCGGATGCTCGGTCCCGACGTGCCACTCGTCGTACCCCGGGGCATGGCCGCCCGACTTCGGTCGCGCGGCTTCCGCGACGTGATCGAGGTGGTGCCCGGCGACGACATCCGGGTCGCCGGCCTGACCATCGAGGTCGTCCGGGCGCTCCACCGTGGATTCGGGCCGCCGATCGGTCCCACGGAGCTCGCGGTGGGCTTCCTCGTGGCTGGCACCCGATCGGTCTATTTCGCGGGCGATACCGCCCTGTTCGAGGGGATGTCGGCCCTCGATCGGGGCATCGACCTGGCGCTCATCCCGGTCTGGGGCTGGGGGCCCCGGGCTGAGGCACCCAAGCATCTCGACCCGATGAGCGCCGCCCAGGCGCTCCAGCTGGTGCGGCCAAGAGTCGCGGTGCCCATCCACTGGGGCACGCTCCACCCCATCGGCCTTCGCCGGCTGCGACCGGAGACGCGGGTCGACCCACCCCATGAATTCGCCCGGCTGGCGGCGACGATGGCCCCTGCCACCGTCGTGCGCGTGGTGCCCATCGGCGGCTGGCTATCGCTCGACGAGGACGTCAGCGTCGGTTGACGAACGCCGCGATGCGGTCGAGCACGTCCTCGAGGACGGGCTTGAGCGTGTGCCCCAGCCTGGGATACGTGACCAGCTCCGCACCGGGAAGTCGCAGGTCGACGGCGTGCCGCAGCAGGTCGATGCGCGCGAACGGGTCCGACTCCCCGGACAGCAGCAGCACCGGCACCCGGATGCGCGGCCAATGGACGCTCCGCTCCTCCCATGCGGGAGCGCCCGGCCGATGGAGCGGGTAGCTCATGAGCACCAGGCCGACGGCGAGGTGGTCATCCGCCGCCACCAGGCTCGCCACACGGCCACCGTACGAGTGGCCCCCGATGACCGTGGGTGGCGCGTCCGGCGCGTCGAGGCTCGCGGCCGCCCGATAGGCGTCGAGGGCCGTCTCGGCCTTTCGGACCGGCAGGTCGATGGCCAGGGCGTCGACCCCCCGACGACGCAGACCATCGACGTGGGGCTGCATGGATGCCGCGTTGCCGGAAGCGCCGTGGGCGAGGACGATACGCATCATGCAAGGGTAGCCACCCCGGTGAGCCGATGGTCCCGATGGACGCTCGGCACCCCGATCGGGTAGGGTGGGCTGGTCATGTATCGCCGTGGGATCGTGCTCCTCGTCGGCTTCCTCGTGGCCATCGTCGTCGCCGGTGGCGAGGGTGTGAGCGCTCCCCGACTCCCCGGACCGGCGACCGCGGCCGGCATCGCACGGGCGGCGGTGCCGCCAGGGGGGACTGCGCTCAGTCGGGTACGGATGCGCATGGAGTGACAGGCTAGCTGTCACGCGCGGGACCCAGGATCGGCGCATGGAACCTGTCCGACTCGTCCCGCTTCCCGCTCCCGAACGGACACCCGCGGTCATCCGGGTCGACCACGACCGGCTGACCGTCGAGCGCCTTGTGCTCGCCGACGCACATCTCGCGGCGTTCGTCGCTGACCGACCGGAGGAGGACCGGCCCGCGCTGCTGGAACGTGCCCTGCGCATCGGGCTCACGGCACTCCAGGATGCCGGCGTCTCGCTCGATGTGGATGTCGTGCGGCGCGAGTTCGAAGGCCTGGTGCGCCAGGCGGAGGCATCCAGCGAGCGCGCTGGCGCTGCCCTGGATGCAGTGCTGCGCCAGAACTTCGCGGACGGCGACGGACGGCTGCCTCGGACCCTGGAACGCTTCCTGGGTGACAAGGGGCAGCTGCGGACGTTCGTCACGGACCTGTTCGACGAGACGCGTCGGGACTCCGCCATGGGCCGGATGCGGACGATGCTCGGCAGCTATTTCGACGGTGACGCGTCGCGCCTGGCCCAGCTGCTCGATCCCACGCGTCTCGGCTCGCCGCTCCACCAGTTCCGGACCGAGGTGAGCGACGGATTCTCACGGCTCAACGAGCGCCTCACGGCCATCGAGGCCGCCGGAGCGGCGCGCGCCGGCGAGCGCCAGCGGTCGTCCGCGAAGGGCGCCGATTTCGAGGAGCTGGTGGGCACGCTCCTGGGTGAGGTGTGTCGGGGCACAGGTGATGCCGTCGACCGGACCGGCGAGGAGACGGGCGACGTCATCCGCTCCCGGAAGGGCGACTTCCTGCTGACCATCGACCCGGCGCTCACCCGGGGCGCCGACCTGCGTGTGGTCATCGAGTGCAAGGATCGGGCCATCTCCGGCAAGCAGATGCGTGACGAGCTCGCGGAGGCGAAGCGCAACCGGGCAGCCCAGGTCGCGCTCGTCGTGTTCACGCCCAGCCACGCCCCGGCGGGCATCGCCCCCTTCGACGTGCGGCTCGGGGACGTCTACTGCGTCATCGATCCTGACGCCCCGGATGCCGCGATCCTGGATGCCGCGATCCGGCTCGCCAGGCTCCACGGCATCGCCTCGCTCGCGGAGCGGGAGCTGGAGGTGGATACCGCCGCCATCGGCGCAGCCATCATCTCGGTCCGCGGCCAGATGGACGCCATCCGGGCGCTCAAGATGCAGCTGACCTCGATCGGCACGGCCTCACGCGAGGTCAACGCCGGCCTCGACCGGCTGCGCGAGGGGGTCCTGGCCGGCGTGGCAGATGTCGAGCGCGCGCTCCGGGTCGCGGGGGCGGCGCCGGCTCAGGCAGCCGGCTGACGGACCCATCCGCGCCCGAAGCGCGCCGATGGCGGTCATCACCCGCTCGTATGTGCCGATGCGCCAGAGCACGATCACGGCCCCCGCCCACACCACGGTCAGCACCGCGGTGACGGCGACCTCACCCCAGGACAGCGGCGTCAGCTCGAAGAAGTCCCGGAGCGGGTCGATGACGAAGAACAGCGCGTATACGGCGAGCATCGCGAGCGCGAGGATGGTCGGCCGGATGTCTGGTCCGCCGGTGCCATCGGCCTCGCCTTCGCTGACCCACGGGCGGATGGAGCAGCACGAGCAGCGCCAGCCCGCAGAACACCGCGAACGTGGTGAACAGGGTGCGCGCCGCGTCCAGGTCCGTCGACGGATCCGCCCACAGGTACAGCGGCAAGCCCAGCACGACGAGCGCCACGGCGGGTGGCGTCACCAGCCGCAGGATCTCCCGGAGCGCCTGTGCGGACGAGCGCCTCGGGCGTGCCCAGAACGCCAGGAACAGCGCCGGGATGCCCACCGTGAGCAGCGCCACGACGGTATTGAGCTTGGGGTCGACGGGCATCGAGACGCCCAGGATCGCGGCGCCCAGGATGGCGAGCGTCATGTACAGGACACGGGTCAGGAAGACCGCGAGGCTGTCGTGCATGCCCGCGATGATCCGCTGGCCCTCGAGGACCGCCTCGGGCAGCGCCGAGAAGGAGTCCTCGAGCAACACGATGTCCGCAACGGCACGGGTCGCCTGGCTGCCGCTCTGCATCGAGATGCCCAGCTGCGCCTGCTTCAGGGACAGGATGTCGTTGACGCCATCACCGACCATCGCCACCCACTCGCCACTCTCCCGGAGGGTGGCGACGAGGCGCGCCTTGAGCGATGGCGGCACCCGCCCGAACACCGAGCGGGTGCGGACCGCCTCTGCCAGGGCTGCGTCGTCCATCTGCTGCAGCTCCAGGCCGGAGATCGCCTCGCCATCCAGGCTGAGGCCGACCTGGCGTGCGAGCGCCGCCACGGTGACCGGGTTGTCGCCCGAGATGAGCTTGAGCGTCACGCCCGCGTCCGCGAACCGGGCGAGCGTGGCACGCGCATCAGGCCGGATCTGCTCCTGGAGCACCAGGACGCCCATCGGCTCGAGGTCGTTCGGCAACACCGCCGTGCCCTCGCCATCGAGGAGCGCCGTCGCCGCGCCCCGGCGACGCGCGAAGAGGACCACGCGCAGCCCCTGGCTGGCCTTCTCGGCCACGAGTCGGTGCATCGCCTCATGTCCATCCGGCGCGCTCACCAGACGCGGACCCAGCACCTCCGGGGCTCCCAGGACCATGGCCCCGGCGAGATCGCCGTCGTCGGTCCGGATGGCGCTCCAGCGCAGCTCCGACGAGAACGGCACCTCCTCCGCGACCGCCACCGGTGCGCCGTCGGGGAAGCGCCCCCGGATGGCGTCGGAGGACCGGTTCTGGAGCGTGGTCGAGGCAACGAAGCTGCCCAGCCAGCGGGCGAGCTCCGCCTCGTCGACGAGCGGATGGACCTCGGCCACCTCGATCTCGGGCGTCGTCAGGGTGCCGGTCTTGTCGAGGCAGAGGACGCTCACCCGGCTCATCGATTCAACCGCGTTGGAGCGCTGGATGAGGGCCTTCTGGCCCGCCAGACGAACGATGGCCATGGCGTATGTCACCGTGATCATGACCACCAGGCCCTGGGGGATGAGCGCGACGAGCACTGCCGCGGCGCGCGCGGTCTCCACCGCCGGCAGGTGGCCGAACTGCTCGTACAGCCGCAGGAGCACCGGCACCGCGGCGACGAGGACGAGCAGGCTCATGCCTCGTAGCACACGTGCGACATCCTGTTGCAGCGGGGTCCGGTCGGCCCGGAAGGCGCGAGCCCCGGCCGTCAGCTGGTTGGCGAAGGTGCCGGCGCCCACCCGGGTCGCGATGTAGCGCGCCTCTCCGTCGACGCAGAAGCTGCCGGAGAGCACCTCCGAGCCGAGGGTCTTGGGGATGCGGTCCGACTCCCCCGTGAGCAGCGACTCGTCGGCCTGGAAGGTGCCATCGGAGACCTTGCCGTCCAGGAGCAGCTGGTCACCACGACGGACCAGGAGCAGGTCGCCCAGCACGACGAGGGTCGGGTCGAGCGTGACCTCGGCGCCGTCGCGCAGGACGGTGGCCGTGGGCCGGGTGAGCACGGACAGCCGGTCCAGGCTGCGCTTGGCACGGACCTCCTGGAACAGCCCGACGACGATGTTGACGAGCACGAGCACGATGGTGACCGCGGCGTCGCCGTACAGACCCAGCGCGGCCAGGACGAGGCAGATGATGCCCAGCAGGATGTTGACCGGCTGGAGGACGTTGTCCCGCAGGATGTCGGGGTAGCTGCGGCCGGTCGCGATGCGGGCGTCATTGCCGAGCCCACGTGCCCGTCGGGCCCCGGCCTCGACCGCCGAGAGCCCGGTGGTGGGTGTCGGGGGCAGGTCCGGTGGCAGCTCCGGGACGCCATGGCCATCGGCGGAGACGGTCGCTACCGGCGGAGGTCCGGCGACCGGGACTGGTCGGATGGGCGTCTCGCCGGCGGGGATGGGGTCATGCACCGGCGCATCGTGCCACATGGCCGCGACGCCAGACGTGCCTCAGCCGGGCTGCCGGAGTCGGGCGTGCCTCAGCCGGGCTGCCTCAGCGGGGCGCGACCTCAACCGGTCGCACCCGCCACGCCGATCGCCCCCACCGCGCCAACGGTCAGGTCCGAGGGCACCACGAGCACCGGCACCCGGGTCGCCCGGATGAGTCGATCCGAGACGGAACCCATGATCATCCGTCCGGCACCGCGGCGACCGCGCGTGCCGACGACGATCGATCTCGGCCCCCTCAGACGTGGCCGCCTCCGCGATCCCATCGGAGGCGGACCCGGACCAGAGCAGGAACTCCGCATGGACGCCGCTCGTGCGGGCGATCCGCACGAGGTCCATGAGCATCTCTTCACGTTCGGCACGTGCCTGGTCGACGCGCTCATGCCGACCTCGACCGGAGAGCCGGCCGAGGTCGAGCACGTTGACGATGAGCAGGCGGGCGCACAACCGGCTCGCCAGGTCGATGGCTCGCGCGACGGCTCCCGCGGAGACGTCCGTGAGGTCGGTGGCGAGCACGATGGTGCTCATGTCAGGCCTGGACGACCAGCGCGGTGACCATGCCGAACATGCCGTGGATTCCCTCGGCGTGCGGCAGGATGTGGCAGTGGAACGCCCACGCTCCGGGGTTGCGGCAGTCGATGACCACGTCATAGCGTTCGCCTGGGTTGACCCCCAGGGTGTCGGCCATGAACTCGGCGGTCCCCAGCGGGTAGCCATCACGGGCCACGACGCGCATCGGCTGGCCGTGGAGATGCCAAGGATGCATCATCACGCCCTCGTTCATGAACCGGATGACGATCTGCTCGCCCTGCTTGGCCACGATGGGCGCGGTCGCGGGGAACTGACGTCCGTTGATGGTGAAGCCGCCAAAGGCGTCGTTGCTGATCCAGACGATGTCCTGGGTCGCGCCGTACTTCTTGTCGTAGCGCAGGTTGGGATCGAGGGGATCGACGATGAAGGCCCCCAGCAACCCGCGACCGACCTGGTCGGTGGCGTTGTGATGGGAGTGGTACATGTGCGAGCCGGATGGATTGGCCGTGAACTCGTACGTGAACTGCTCGCCGGGCTTGATGGGCGGCTGGGTCACGAAGGGCACGCCATCCATGGCGTTCGGCACTTCCTGTCCGTGGAAGTGGATGCCGGTGGACTCATCCATGTTGTTGGTGAACACGGCCCGGACCTTGTCACCCTCGGTGACTCGCAACAGTGGGCCCGGCCACGTCCCGTTGAAGCCCAGCGCGTCGATGGGGTCCATCGTCGCGGTGAGCATGTGCACGATGGGGCTGATGGTCATGTCGAAGACCTTGGTGTCCCCGTCCATCGTGGGCTGCAGTGGCTGGTTGCCATAGCCCGGCACCTGCTGCCACTCACCACCCAGGAACCGCTTGACGACGGCTTCCGCCTCCGCGTCATGGTCCGGCGCGGCGCTTGCCCCGGGACTGGCCGATGCGACCTGGTCGTTGGTGGTATGCGCGGTGCTGGGCACCGGACTCGCCGCCGCGAGCGCGATCGGCGCGGCCGTCCCGGGTCCCGCGGTCCAGCCAGGGCGGGTGCCCGCGCAGGCTGATGCCACGGTACCCGCGATGAGGCCGGTCGCGGTGAATGCCGCGCCCCGGAGGATGCTCCGACGCGGCAGGCCCAGGGACGGGTGGGACGGTGCCTGTGTGTCTTCCATGTCGCGGATGCTGGGATGTGGGGGTTGCGCCGAACCACGGCCATCCGGCCCCCTGTGACCGGGCCACCCGGCATGTCCATCCTGCAGCAAGGCGGTACGCTTTCCCGGATGCCATCGGACGACCCCCAGACGCTGCCGGCTCCGCCTGCGAGCCCGTCGGACGAGCTGACGCTCGAGGCGTTCGAAGCGCTCGACGCCGCTGTCGCTGCCATCGCGGGCGAGGTCTCGCTCGAGGGCATCCTCCAGGTCATCGCCGACCGCCTGCGACCGCTCGTGGGGGCGCGCTACGCGGCGCTCGGCATCGTGGGCGCCGACCGACGCATCGCCCGCTTCATCACGAGCGGGCTCGATGCCCATGTGCGCGAGGCGATCGGCCCACCACCACGTGGCGAGGGCATCCTGGGCCTGCTCATCACGGAGCAGCGGAGCATGCGCATCGACGATGTCATGAGCGACCCTCGTCGCTCGGGCTTCCCGTCGGGCCACCCGCCGATGCACTCGTTCCTGGGCGTGCCCGTGGTCCTCGCCGGTCGACCTGTGGGCAACCTCTACCTGACCGAGAAGATCGGCGCCGCACGCTTCACGGAGGCCGACCAGCGGCTGGTGGAGACGTTCGCGCGCCAGGCCGCGATGGCCATCCACACCGCCCGGCTCCACGAGGGCCTCGGCCGTCTTGCCCTGCTCCAGGAGCGGGAACGCATCGGGCGGGACCTCCATGACGGCATCATCCAGGCGCTCTATGGCGTGGGCCTCTCGCTCGAGGATGTACCGGAGCTGATGGCCCTCGATCGGGGCGAGGCCGAGGTCCGGGTCGACCGGGCCATCGAATCCATCCACGCCACGATCCGGGACATCCGCGGCTTCATCTTCGGGCTGCGCACCGACGACTTCGAGAGCGTGGAGCTGCGGCCCGGGCTGGAACGCCTGGCCGCGGAGCTGGCGCGGGGCACGAGCATGTCGGTCGACATCGACGTCTCCAACGAGCCGGAGCTCGACCCCACCGATGCCCGCCACGTGCTGCAGCTGGCTCGCGAGGCACTCAGCAACGCTGCTCGTCATTCGGGCGCCAGCCGCGCCAAGGTGCGGGTCGACGTCACCAGCAACGGACTGGAGATGCGCATCGCCGATGATGGCCACGGCTTCGACCCGTCGGTCATCGCGCTGCCCGGTCATCAGGGCATCGGCAACATGCGGTCACGCGCGATCTCGATGGGTGGCACCCTTGACGTCCTCAGCGTCATCGGCGCAGGGACGACGGTGACCCTGCGCATCCCGGGGGTCAGCGAGCGATACATAGGAGGTCGGATACGTGACTCAAGGCCGTGAGCCGGAGGGGAGCCCGTCACCCGCGCCGCGAGCGACCCCGTTGCGTGTGCTGGTGGTCGACGACCACGAGGTGGTCCGCGAGGGCATCGTGGCGGCGCTCGACCGCCGCGAGAACTTCCATGTCGTGGCCCAGGCCGGGACCGTCGCGGAGGCGATCGCGGCAGCCGATCGGTTCGAGCCGGACCTGGTCGTGATGGACGTCCGATTGCCCGACGGGTCGGGTGTCGAGGCATGCCGCGACATCCGTGGCGATCATCCCAACACCAAGGTCGTGATGCTCACGAGCTACCCGGACGAGGAGGCCGTGCTGTCGGCGATCGTGGCCGGAGCCAGTGGCTACCTGCTCAAGGAGACCCGGCTGCGCGACCTGGTCAAGGCGCTCGAGACGGTCGGCGCTGGCGGATCGCTGCTCGACCCGGCGGTCACAGGCAAGGTCCTGGAGCGGGTCCGGCGGATGGCCAACGACGAGGACGACGACGAGCTCGCGCGCCTGACGACGCAGGAGCGACGCATCCTGCTGCTGGTCGCGGAGGGCAAGACGAACCGCGAGATCGCGGCCGAGGTCTTCCTGTCCGACAAGACCGTCAAGAACTACGTCAGCTCGATCCTGTCCAAGCTCGACCTGCAGCGGCGGACCCAGGCCGCCGCATACATGGCCCGACACCGCGCGCCGGGCACCTGAGACCTCAGGTCGGGACCGCGGCGGTCTCCGTGAAGTCGGCGAGGATCTCGCGCCACCGGTCGTAGACCAGGTGATGGGCCTCGCCGGGGTAGAAGGTCGCGTCGACGTTGGGCAGCGTGCGCGCCAGGAACCGACCCATCGCCACCGGCACGGTCGAGTCCATCTCGCCATGCCAGAGGCGGACGGGCGTCTGGACCCCCGCGAGGGGGAAGCCCCAGGGGCGGGCCATGATGAGCGCCTCGTCGTAGAGGCCACGACCGCCCTGGCGGTACAGCTCGTCCGCATTCGCGATCATCATCTGTCGCAGGCGCGGGTCCTCGAGCACCAGTCGATCGGCCTCGATCATGCCCTCGATGGCCTTGTCCAGGTGGCGCTCGGGATCCGATCGCTGGCCGCGGGACCACTGCCACATCGCGAGCCGGATCATCCAGGGTGCGGTGTCCGCAGCACGGGAGGCGACGGTGTGCCGACGGAGCATGTAGTCCGCGCCCGGGGTGAGCGGCGCTGCGGCGCTGATGAGCCCGATGCGCTGGACGCGGTCCGGCAGCGACCAGCCGCAGGCCAGCGCGTAGGGGCCCCCACCCGACCAGCCCAGGACCGCGAACCGGTCGATGCCCAGTCGGTCGGCGAGCTCCTGGACGTCGCTGGGCCAGTCGAGCAACCGTCGCCCGGGCGCGCCCGTGGACAGCCCGATGCCCGGGCGGTCGACCGCGATCAGCCGGAACCCCAGCTCGCCCGGCACGTGGTCATCCGGATGGCGCACGACGCGGGAGCTGCCGAAGCCGTGGAGGTAGAGGACCACGGGGCCGTCGGGGTCGCCCAGGTCATCGAAGCCCAGCGTGCGTCCATCGGCCAGCACCATCGTCCGACCAAGTCCATCACCTGCGGGGCTCGACGAAGGCTGCGTGGTGCGTCGTGTCGCGTCCACGCGACGGATCTGCGGCAGCAGCGTCTCCCCTCCTCTGCGCGTCACGACCGCCCTCGCGGGGCGGCGCGACCTCCGAGATGATGCCACGTCGGCCCTGACGGCGACGGACCTGCCGACCCGACGGCGCCCCGCCCAGATGCCGCTGGACGGGTCCGAACGCCCGTCAGCTCGTCTGGAGGCGGCGCATCTGCTGGATGGCGGAGAGCTTGTCGGCGAACTCCAGGCGCATGGTGTCCACCTCCGCGGGCGTGAAGCCCAGCTCCTTGCCGATCTCGTTGATCTCTGCCGACTCCTCGGCGGTGATGGTGTCGTCCACCGCACCCACCGAGAACGCCAGCCGGAGCAGCTTCTCGCGATCCTCGCGGGACGCGGTGACGGCGAACTGACGCGTGACCAGGTAGTCCTCCGTAGCGCCCTGGAGCTCCCCCTGGCTGCGGGCGATCTCCACCACCAGCACCGCCTGCGCCTCGGTCAGGCCACCGACCTCCACCACGGTCCGCTCCATGAACGCGGTCTCCTCCGGGGTGACCACGAGGTCGGCGTGCGCAGCGCGTCCCATGACATAGGCGAAGCCACCGATGAACCGGCGCTGCTCCATCGGCAGCGCCTCGAGCTGGGCCGCGATCCGCCGGATGGTCTCGGTGTCCGCCGCCGGGTCGACCGAGGCTGCCGGCCGGGGCACGACATCGTCGCTCGAGGCCGCGTCCGTCGAGGATCGCCGGACGGCTGGTCAGGCGTGGTTGGCGCGGGATCTCGGAACAGGCGACGCAGGGTCATCGGATACCTCAGGGATCGGGTGCGGTGTCGAGCGGCGGGGCCGCGCTGGCTATCATAGGCAGCGTCGCGTCCATAGGCAGCGTCGCGTCGGGCGGCCCGGTGGCACACAGGGAGAGATGGGTTGCACGTCCTGCGGCAGGTCCGGTCGCGCGCCCGGGGAGCGGCGACCCAGCTGCGCGGGCTACGGCCCAGCCGACCCTGGCATATCACCGTCGGCGACATCGAGGGCGATCCCAGGCGGTCGAGGGTGGCCTCGTCCTGGGCCCTCGGCTGGTGGACCTACCGCACGCGCTGGCCGCTGACCGCGGCACCGACGAGTCGCCTGCCGGTACGCAGCCCCGGTCGTCCACATCGAGACGATGAGCTGGGAGGGCCTCCGTGACCTCGCGGCCGATGGCCTCGCCACCCGGAAAGCGCGCGTCGTCCGACATCCGCATCTGCCGCTGGCGAGCGCCCATCACCGGCTGGTCCGGCCAGCTGGGGCCGCTGCCGGGGCTGGCACATGCCGACGTGCGGCTGCCGGACGCTGATGCCGGACCCGTGACCATCGCCGTCACGCTGCAGCAGCAGCGGTCCCTGCGCGAGATCATCGTGGCGGCCCTGGACGTGGTCAGCCCGCGCGGATCGCTGCCGACGCCCGTGAGCGCCTCGATCGCCGCGCAGGGGCCGTTGCCCACGTGGCTGTGGCCGGGCAACGAGCTGAGCGTCTTCCTGCGCGACCCCGCCACCCAGGCGGCCCTGGCGGTCGGGTCGGAAGAGCGTCCCGCGGGCAAGGCGGGCGTCCAGCGCGCCGAGGGCCTGCCACCGGCGACATTGCCGGCGGTCGACGTGGAGCTGGTGCTCCCGGGCGCGGAGCCAGTCCGCTTCGGCGCGGTCCCCACGGCCGTGGCGCAGGTGTCCCGGACGGGCGTCGAGGGGCAGGACCCGATGCGGGTGCTGCTCGAGCTCCGGGGCGTCGCGGGCGGTCGCTGGCTGGCACCGGGGGCCGAGGCTGCGACGGGTCGCCTCGTCGTCCGGTCCGACGCCGATGGCCCGTATTGGTCGCTGCGATCAGTGGCTGCCACCGGCCCAGGCCAGGGGCCCGATGCGATGGCCTGGCAGCCGCTCGCGGTCCCGGTCGACGCCGCTGCGCTCGCCTCGCTGCCGAGGTGGTGGTCGATCGCCACCGAGGGCCTCGACCGCGTGCCGGCCCCAGAGGCCGCCCTGCTGGTGGCCCGTATCGCGGCCAGCGGCATCATCATCGATGGCGCGACCATCCCGGACGCGGTCGCGGCACACCTGGACGGCGTGCTCCTGGGCATCCTCCGCTCGCCGCTGCCGAAGCCCACCGAGGACCACCTGGCCTGGGAGATCAGGAGCGTCCGCCAGCGCCGTGAGGTCATGCGCGGCCACGGCACCGCCCTGCGCCTGCCGGCGCTGCTGCGCCCGGGGGCGCTCCGCATCGGCTCCCCGCCAACGGTCACCGCGCTGCTCGTGACGCGCCGACCGCATCTCGCCATCGCGGCGCTCCGGATGATGGCCGCCCAGACGTACCCGGCACTCCAGGTCATGGTCGGGCTGCACGGGGTCGAGCCGACCGAGGACCTGATGCAGGCGGTCGCAAGCATGACCATCCCCACGCGCATCGTCCCCCTCCCTGGGGCAGCCGTCCTGGGCGAAGCGCTCGCCATCGCCACCGGGCGTGCCGACGGCAGCCTGGTGACCAAGGTGGACGACGATGACGTCTATGGCCCCGAGCACATCTGGGACCTGGTCCTCGCGCGGGCCACCTCGGGCGCGATGGTCGTGGGCAAGGCCGCCGAGTTCGTGGCCCTGGACCTCAAGGGCATCACCGTCCGCCGCGACAACATGGCATCCAGCGCCTACGACCGGGTCGTGGCCGGGGGCACCATCCTCGTGCCCCGCGGCGAGCTCGAGGCGGTCGGCGGGTGGCGCCCGGTCCGCTCCGCGGTCGACCGGGCATTCCTCGACCGGGTCATCCGGGCCGGCGGGCTCATCTACCGGACATGGCCCGTCGGCTTCATCTACCGACGCCACGGCGAGGGTCATACATGGGGGCCCACGGACGACTACTTCCTGCGCAGCGTCCGGCAGCGCTGGGATGGTCGGCCACCGTTCGATGAGTTCGGGATCGAGGATCCACCGGTGGCGGTGTCGGCCTAGGAGCACCACAGGGCACAGCGGAGGGAACTGGCATGCACCTCTGGGTGGTCTACGCCCACATCCTTGGGGCCTTGCTGTTCATGCTCGCGCACGGCGCGTCGGCGGCCATCGTCTTCCGGCTCCGGTCGGAGCGCGACCCGGCGACGATCCGGGCGCTCCTCGGCCTCTCGAAGGCGACCCTGGGGCCTGCCTACGCGGCGCTCGTGCTGCTGCTCGTCGCAGGCGTCTGGGCAGGCATCGAGATCGAGGCCTTCAGCAGCGGCCAGATGTGGCTATGGGCTGCGGTCGCCGTCCTGGTCGTCATCATGGGCGCCATGTACGGGCTGGTCAGCCCCACGTTCTTCGGCATCCGCGATGCCATCGGCGACGGCTCCACGGAGGTCGACCAGGCCGCGCTCGACCGCCGGCTGTCGAGCAGCCGGCCGATGACGGGCATCGGCATCGGCTTCCTGGGCATCCTCGTCATCCTGTGGCTGATGGTCTTCAAGCCGTTCTGAGCGGTCCGCGTCCGTCCCATGGCACAGGGCATCCCGTGGCGCAGGGCGTCCCGGCACGCCCTCAGGCGTCGGGCGGCAGCTCGCGCACGAAGCGCTGGAGCACCCGAGCGAGCCGGGGCCCGGCCTCGTTGGCCGCGACCAGGACCTCATCGTGTGTCAGCGGCGTGGCCGAGATACCAGCGCCCTTGTTGGTCACGAGCGACACGCCCGCGACGCGCATGCCGACCCATCGGGCGGCGATGGCCTCCATGACCGTTGACATCCCGACCGCATGCGCACCCAGGATGCCCAGCATCCGGACCTCGGCGGGCGTCTCGTAGGTCGGGCCCAGAAGGCCCGCGTAGACACCGTGCGCCAACGCGACGTCCTCGGCCGCGGCCGCGTCCCGGATGCGCTGGCGAAGGTCGGCATCGTAGACGGCCGTGAGGTCGAGGAAACGGGGACCGAGGGCATCGTCGTTGGGCCCCAGGAGCGGTGTCCGTCCCGTGAGGTTCAGGTGGTCGGTGAGCAGCATGAGGGTGCCCGGCTCGAACGTCGGGTCCACACCTCCCGCCGCGTTGGTCAGCACCAGCGATCGCGCCCCGAGCCGGTGCATGAGCAGCGCCGGCTCCACGACCTGGAGGGCGGAGAGCCCCTCGTACATGTGCAGCCGCCCCTGGAGGCAGGCGACCGGGACGCCTTCGAGGCGGCCCAGCACCAGCCGGCCGGCATGCCCCGGAGCGGATGCCGCTGGCCAGCCCGGCAGCTGCGCGAAGGGGATCGCCACGGGCCGCTCGATGAGCTCCGCAAGGCCACCGAGCCCGGAGCCGAGGACCAGGCCCAGGCGGGGGATGAGCTCGGTGCGCGCCCGGACCGCCGCCTCCAGCGCATAGAGCCTCGTCGCGAGCGATGCGGGTCCGGGTTCCGTGCTCACGATGCTCCCTCCAACGCCGGGCACGCGACAACGCCCGGAGAGACCCTTCCGACCTCACCGCCGCCTTGATGTGATCTCGGCTGCCGTGTGGTCACTCACTGGCCCCTCCGGGCAAGACCGACTATGCGCCTGCCCGGGGTCCGAGACAACCGGGTTGTCCACGACCTTGAGGGCTCTCGGAAGCGATCCATCCACCGATCGCCGCCGATCGTGGACACGCGGTGGACGGATCGGCTCTTGTGCTGGGCATGTGGCACGGCGTGCGGCTGGCGTACCGTCGGGTAGCCTCGAGGTGTCGCGCCGCACTTGCGTCGTGCCCGGCGCGCGACTGGGAGTCGCGAGATGGCACATCCCGGACGCCTCAGGCGGGCTGCCAAGGGCCGCTGGCCGCTCGCGCGACTGGTGGTCGCGCCCGCTGCGGAATGCCGCCGGACCAGCGAGCACCACTCACCTACAAGGTCAAAGGGTCGTCCCGACGCTCTCGCTCGGGTCGACGAGGCTGCTCAACTGTGCCGAATCGGTCGGTCTCGTGAGTGCCAGTCGCGGGCCGAGTACCAGTCGCGCGCCGAGTACCGTGCGGGCGCCAGGGTGCGGCACGGCAGTCAGCTCAGGCGGCTCGGCGCCGGGCCCCGACCGAAGGATGATCCAGGACACCGAGGTCCCGACCCCCCGATCCTCTACCCGCTGGCCGGGCGAGTGGACCGGCGGCGGCGGCTCGGGCGGGTCTTCCGGCCTCTCGAGTGGCCATCCGACCCGGACGGCGGGTGACATAGCCAACGAAGGGCGGCGCGGCGTACGCCAGACCGTTCCGAACTGTCCGCATCGGGCCTCGCCGTTCCACTCGCCCGCTGGGCGGGTAGAGCGGACCCCGCACCGAGCTTCGCGGGTAGGGCGGACCCCGCACCTGTCCTCACGGGCAGCGGCAGGAGGGCACTCGCGGGCCGCGCCACCGAGACCGCCGGACATGACAGGACCCCGGTCGCATGACCGGGGTCCTGGTCCGGGATCCGTCTGGTGCAAGCCGCGCGTCAGGCCGCGCGTCGGGTCGCCTTGACGACCATCGTGTGCGCGTACTGATCGTGGAGGCCCTGCTTGGTAAGGCTCTTGGCGGTCGTGTAGAGCAGCGCCAGGAACCAGATGAATGCCACGAGCTGTGCGATCACTGCGAGGCCCAGCGCGAATGCACTCAGGACACCTGCCACGAAGCCAGGGCCGAACATGGCGACGATACGCACCATCGCTTGGTTGTTGTCGATGGTCCGCCCGTCGGCCTCGTGGCCGATCTGCATGCCCAGGAGCTTCATGCCGACCGTTGCGCGCATCTTCGTCCACGTGTACCAGAAGTAGACGGCGATCAGCCGTACCAGAGGACCTGGTACGTCAACTGGGAGAGCGTGGACGAGGACTGGACATTCCCGACCTTGTCACCAAAGATCGCGAGCGTGATGGCGCTGATCACCAAGCCGATGATGAACAGCACGATGAAGCTCGATGATGTACGCGATCGACCGGTTGGGGATATCGCCGTACACATAGCCGGCGGGCCCCGCGACGGGTGCCGTCGAAGTGAGGTTCGCCGTCCAGGCCGGTGGCTGGGCGGCCGGTGGCGGTGCGCTCGGAGGGACAGGCTGCTGCGGTGCCTGCTGCCATGACGGCGGCGGCGGCGCTGCTGGCTGCGGAGGTTGCTGCCAGGACGGTGGCGGGGCTCCCGCGGGGGGCTGACCGGGCGCGCCCGGTCCACCCGTAGGCTGCGTCATTCCCTGTCTCCTTGATGCGGATCGTGTCGGGCCCGCGGAGGGCCGTCCGGCGACAGCATAGCGAACCGCCGTCGGCCCATGAGCACGGCCCACATCAGCCGCCGATGTGGGACATCTCGACCCGGGGCAGGTCGGCCGTCGCGGCGGACCGGATCTCGGAGTACCGGTCGGTGCGTCGACCCCATGCGCCACGCAGGAGGTCGGCGAGCTCCTCGTCGTGTGCGCCCGCACGCAATGGTCGCTTCAGGTCATACGCCCGGACCCCGAAGAGGCAGAGGTACAGCTGACCCTCGGCCGAGAGACGGGCACGGGTGCAGGTGGCGCAGAAGGGTCGGGTGACGCTCGCGATGACCCCCATCTCCCCCGATCCGTCGCGATAGCGATAGCGGCTGGCGACCTCGCCCCGGTACGTCGGCTCGAGTGGCTCCAGGGGCAGCTCGCGGTCGATGGCGTCGATGATCTCCGCGGCCGGCACCACGTCCGCCATCTGCCAGCCGTTGGTGTGGCCGACGTCCATGTACTCGATGAACCGGATGATCCAGCCCCGACGACGGGCCTCGCGCGCCAATGGCAGGACGCTGTCCTCGTTGATGCCCCGCCGTACCACGGTATCGATCTTGATGGGCGCCAGGCCTACCGCCTCGGCGGCCTCGATGCCCTCGATGACCCGGCCCACGGACATGCCCACGTCGTTGAGGCGGCTGAAGACGTCGTCGTCCAGCGAGTCCAGGCTGACCGTGACCCGCCGGAGGCCGGCACCGGCCAGGCTGCCGGCATGGGCCGCGAGCAGCGCCCCGTTGGTGGTCATCGCGAGATCGTCCAGGCCATCGATGCGGGCGAGCAGCTCCACCAGCCGTGGCAGGTCGCGTCGGAGCAGCGGCTCGCCACCCGTGAGCCTGATCTTCGTCACGCCGTTGTCCACGAACAGCTGCGCCAGGCGCGCGATCTCCTCGAACGTCAGCAGCTCCGTCCGGGGCAGGAACCGGAATCCTGGCCCGAACACCTCCCGGGGCATGCAGTAGATGCACCGGAAGTTGCAGCGGTCGGTGACCGAGATCCGCAGGTCATGCATCGGCCGCGCCAGCCGGTCGACGACCGCGATGGGATGGGTGCTCGGACATCCGGGGATGGTACGCCCTGGCAGCGCGCGGCCCGGTCTCAGTCCTCGGTCGTCGAGGCCCCCCGCGCCCGCAGCGAGCTGACGCGGCCACCGCGGGCGACGTAGCCCACGCCGAGCGTCACGGCGGCGATGACGAGCAGCACCAGCTGGTCGAGCAGGCTCGCGTGAAACGCCACGAGCCCGAACAGGTCACCGGAGACGAGTCCCACGCAGGAACAGCACCAGCTCGATGACACCCACCACGATGAGCAGCGATGCGCGGCGGCGGACCGTGAGTCCGAGGGCGCCGTACAGCAGCACCGCACCCAGCACCAGGTGGATGACGTCGAGCACGTTGCCCGTCAGGAATAGTGGTGAGCCCCAGGAGCTCGAGGGCACCCCCACGAGCGGGTTCGGGGCGAACCCCAGGAGGGCCACGACGATGAGACCGATGCCGAGCGCCAGCGACCACAGGAATCCGATGTCCCGATCGGCACCCCTGGCGAGCCCGCTGCTGATGCGCTGCGCCGTCATGCGCGGAGACTAGTCCTCCTCGGCCGTGCCCGCACCCACCCGGATGCTGTCCACGACACCCGAGTCCGCGAGCGTGGTCGTGTCGCCCAGGGATCGACCCTCGGCGACGTCCCGCAGCAGGCGACGCATGATCTTGCCCGAGCGCGTCTTGGGCAGGTCCGGGGTGAACAGCAGGTACTTGGGTCGCGCGATGGGACCGATGACCTTGGCGACGTGCTCCCGCAGCTCGTGCGCGAGGGCATCGCTGGTGGTGATGTCCGCTCGCGTGGTCACGAAGGCGAAGATCGCCTGCCCGCTCACCGGGTCGTTCTTGCCGACCACCGCGGCCTCCGCGACGGCAGGATGGTCGACGAGGGCGGACTCGACCTCGATGGTGGAGATCCGATGCCCCGCGACGTTCATGACGTCGTCCACCCGGCCCAGCAGCCAGAAGTAGCCATCGACGTCGCGCTTGGCCCCATCGCCCGCGAAGTACATCCCCGGGAAGCGGCTCCAGTAGGTCGCCTTGTAGCGCTCGGGGTCGCCGTAGATACCCCGGAGCATGGCCGGCCAGGGTCGCTTGAGCACGAGGTAGCCGCCCTCGCCCAGGGGCAGGCTCTCGCCGTTGGCGTTGACCACGTCCGCCGAGATCCCCGGGAACGGGAACGTGGCGCTACCCGGCTTGGTCTCCGTGACGCCCGGCAGTGGCGTGATGAGGATCTGGCCCGTCTCCGTCTGCCACCAGGTGTCGACGATGGGACAGTGTCCCCTGCCGACGTTGAGGTGGTACCACAGCCACGCCTCGGGATTGATGGGCTCGCCCACCGAGCCCAGCAGCCGGAGCGACGAGAGGTCGTGCTTCGCGGGCAGCGCCTCGCCCTGCTTCATGAAGGCACGGATCGCGGTCGGTGCCATGTACAGCACCGAGACCTTGTAGTCCTCGACGATCTGCCACCAGCGGTCCCAGGCGGGCGTGTCGGGCGCACCCTCGTACATCACGCCCGTGGTCGCGTTGGCCAACGGCCCATACACGATGTAGCTGTGACCGGTCACCCAGCCGATGTCCGCGGCGCACCAGTAGACGTCGTCCGGTTTGATGTCGAACACCATCTCGTGGCTGTAGCTGGTGCCCAGGAGATAGCCCGCCGAGGTGTGGATGATGCCCTTGGGTCGGGCGGTCGTGCCCGAGGTGTACAGCAGGTAGAGCATGTGCTCCGAGTCGACCGGTACCGGTGGGCAGACCTCGCTCTGCCGATCGACGATCTCGTGCCACCAGACGTCCCGACCGGGAGTCATGGACGTGGCCTGCGCGTCGCCCAGCCGCCGGACCACCAGCACGTGCTCGATGGTGGGTGACGCGGCGACCGCCTCATCCGCGGCGACCTTGAGGTCGACCGCCTTCGCGCGACGCCAGCCGCCGTCCGCCGTGATGAGCAGCTTCGCGCCCGTGTCCTCGATGCGTCCCTGGAGCGACTCGGCGCTGAAGCCGCCGAAGATGACCGTGTGGGGCGCACCCAGGCGGGCACAGGCGAGCATCGCGATGGGCAGCTCGGGGATCATGGGCATGTAGATGGCGACCCGGTCCCCGGCGCCGACCCCGAGCTCCTTGAGCGCGTTCGCGGTCTTCGACACCTCGCGCAGCAGGTCCGCGTACGTGATGGTCCGGGTGTCGCCCGGCTCACCGATCCAGTGGTACGCGACCTTGCCGCCCAGGCCATTGGCCACGTGGCGGTCGACGCAGTTCTCGGACACGTTGAGCGTGCCGCCCGTGAACCACTTGGCGAACGGCAGGTCCCACTCGAGCGTGGTCTTGAAGGGGGTCCGCCAGGTGAGCTTCTCGCGCGCCAGCTTCGCCCAGAAGCCCTCGAAGTCGGCATCGGCGTCGAGATACAGCTGCGCCGTCGCGTTGGCCTTCGCCGCGAACCCGGCATCGGGCCGGAAGGTCCGGCCCTCGGCCATGAGGTTCTCGATCTCGGGCCCTGTCGCCCCGATGGGCGATCCGGCGGGCTGGTCTGCGGTCATCGGGTCCTCCGGTCGGACAGGTGGCGGGACTGGGTCGACAGGGCAGCGGCTCGGAGACGAGGCGTGATTCTAGCGGCGCCGTCGCGCCCCGGACACACCTGGATCGATGACCCCGGGATGTGCCCGCCCGGTCGGTTCAGGCGCGGCCTCCCGGGCCGGCGCCGACTCCACGTCCCGGGCCCGCCCCGACACCGCCCAGGTCGGGCGGCACCTCGCCCGGGTCGGGCGCGTTGGAGCGTCGAGCCAGGTGGATGCCGGCAGACGCGAGCGCCGACCGCCACCCGGCGCCGCAGCTCGGCCGGGACCGTGCCCCGAGCGTGGGGTCGGACCCTCGACGACATGCGCATGGTCAGGCCCAGGTCCGTGAACGCGACCGTGGCGCTGTACGCGGGGGGCTCGAGGAAGACGCCGGCCCATTCCGGGTCGGCGACCATCTCCTGCACCGATCCGGTCCATGAGCGCGATGACGGTCTCCACGTCCTCGTTGCGGACGCCCTGGATGTCGACGATGGCGACGGCATAGATCCGGGTCAGGTTGGAGGCGACCCGGATGGTCCCGTTGGAGATCGAGTGGACGATGCCGGCGGCGTCCCGGACCACCGTCCGGCGCAGGCCGACCTCCTCCACCACACCCTCGATGGTCCCCACGCGCAGCGTGTCACCCAGGAAGTATTGCCCCTCCATGAGGATGAGCACACCCATGATGTAGTCGAGGACCACGCTCTGGCCCGCGAGCGTCAGCGCAGCGAGGAAGATGCCCATGCCGGCCACCGCGGGCCACAGGTCCAGGACCCCGAAGGCGACCAGCACGATGCCCAGCACGAGCAGCAGCCGGACGAGCCGATTGGCGAGGTCCTCCAGGGTCGCCGCCCGCTTGGCGAGCTCGTCCTCGGGCGCTCCGGTGGGCATGGCCCGTTCCTGGGCGATGAGCGTGCGCATGACCAGCCGATGGATGAAGGGGCGCGCCCAGCGCCAGACCACGAACACGGCCAGCGCGAGGATGAAGATCCCGATCCAGTTCGTGGACAGCCACGAGACCGCGTCATCCGTGTTGATGGGCACCACGGGCGTCGGGGTGGGAGCCGGGATGGAGGCCGGGGTTGGAGCCGCTGCGGCCGGGGACGCCACCGGTCAGCGGCCGCCCAGCCCCTGGCCGATGAGGATCACCCCGAACAGCAGCAGCAGCGTCGCCATCACGGTCGCGTTGTTGACGCCCAGCCATGCACGGGACGCATCGAGCCGCGCGCGGGCCGCTGCTCCGCCCAGACGGGCGTACAGCACGGGCACGGCGATGCTCAGCGAGCCGATGATCACGAACGCCAGCACGGCCACGACAGTGTCGACCGTGGACAGACCAGTCTCCGCGATCGCGAGCGCCGCGGCGGCCGCAAGGATGAGGTTCTTGGGATTGACGCCCGAGAGCAACGCGCCCATCGCGAACGAGGTGCCGGGCGTCAGCCGGTCCACGGCCTCCAGCCAGCGGGGCAACGGCGCGGCGGTGCCGGCTGGCGGCCGACCCTGCAGCTTCTCGTAGCCGAGCAGCAGCAGGAGCGCCCCGAGGACGATCTTGACCAGGCTGACCCAGGCAGGCTGGGCCCCCCCGCCGGTCCCGATGAGGTTGGAGAGCAGCAGCACGATGGTGGTCACGGCGAGCAGGCCGACCACCCATCCCGCCAGGAACGCCGGTGCGTTGGCGCTCGCCCGCGTGGAGAACAGCATCAGGATCACCGCGATGATGGGCACCGGGCTGATGGCCACGCCGATGGCGTAGGGCAGGAGGTCGCCGATGACACCGCCCACGTCAGTCGCCCTCCATGACCGGGATGGTATCCCCGGCGGTCCCGGGCGCGGCCAGCGGGATGTCGGCGGGGATGTGACGCGCCCGGGCGAGCAGGAGCACGCTGAGCAGCAGGAGCCAGAGCGGGAACGCCAGGACGAGGAACCTGGAGATGGTCGAGGTGAGCAGGAGCACGATGCCCAGCAGGTAGCTCAACCAGACGAACCAGCGTGGCAGGACATGCGCGCTCCGGGCGATCGACGTCGTGGTGATGACGAACATGGCCGCCATCCGGGTCGCGAACACCCCGACGATGGTGTCCCCGAAGCTGGGCAGGAGGATGGCGAAGAGGGGGTCGGCGGTGACACCCGCGCCATGGATGACCACCGCGGTCGCCGACAGGCTTCCCGCGGCGACGAACAGCAGGATGATGTACGCGATGCCGCACACGAGCTGGACGTTGGAGAGCAGCACGTTGGCGCGCCGATGGGTGCCGGAGATCCACATCCGCAGCGCCACGACGAACCAGATGAACGCGATGCCCGCGAAGGGCATCAGGTAGAGGCTCGCGATGGTGACACTGCCGCTCTCGGGGCCGGCGTAGTAGGCCTGGGCGACGGCCGCGTCACCCGACCTGGGCACCGGCTGGAGCAGGATGAAGCTGGCGATGACGAGCAGCGCATGGGCGATGCCGACCGCCGCCGTGAGCATCGCCGCGCGGCGGACCGACCCGTCCCCAAGGAGGGCGTCGGGGCCCACGTGTGGCTGCGGGCCCAACCCGGATGGCGACGGCGAAGGCGCTGCGGCAGTCGCTTCCCGAGCCTGGTCGGTCATCTGGTCACCTCATGGCCTGACGTCGCCGCGGCGGCAGGACGTCCCATCGGGCAGGCCTGTCAGTATGTGTCATCGGCGAGACAGGGACCCCGCGAACGCGCCGCGACGGCGCTGTAAGATGGCCGCTGCGTCGCCGGTCCGGGGACGCCATGCCCGGGCAGGTCCCTGCCGGCGATCACGCGTCGCGGCCGACCATCTTCGGATGGTCCGGTGCGTCGACGGATCGCATCACAACGAGGAGCACCACGATGCAGCTAGGTCCAGTCGAGTACGTCGTCATCGCCTTCCCGGGCAGCCAGTTCACGGGTGAGATCGCACCCGCACTGGCGGACCTGGTGGATGCAGGCACCATCCGGGTCATCGACCTCGCATTCGTGAGCAAGGACGTCGACGGCAGCGTCGCCATCATGGAGCTGGGTCAGCTCGCGGCGGATGTCCAGGCCGTCTTCGACGCCGCCGGCGTCGAGATCGGCGGGCTGCTCAACGAGGACGACCTGGCCTCCGCAGCGGAGAGCCTGGCGCCCGGATCGTCCGCGGCCCTGCTCATCTGGGAGGACCTGTGGGCGCGGGAGTTCACGGAGGCGGTGCGCAACTCGAAGGGTGTGCTCGTCGAGCGCCGCACCATCCCGCATGAGGTCGCCCAGGCCGCACACGACTACGCCATCTCCGTCGGTGCCGACCTGCTCGCAGCCGAAGCCGAATAGCCAGCCCATCAGCAGTCAGCGAAGGAGGACCATCCCATGATGCGACGAGGAGTCGGACGCCGCGGACCCAGCCTGCTCGGAGTGGTGGCCGTCAGCGCCGCCACCACGGCGGTCGTCGGCGGACACCAGCAGAAGCAGGCCGCGCAGCAGCAGGCTGCGCAGCAGAGTGCCTACGACCAGGGTGCTGCGGCCGCCCAGCAGCAGGCAGCGGCGGACGCCGCGGCCCAGCAGCAGGCGGACGCGGCGGCACAGGCCGCCGCGGCGCAGCAGCAGCAGATGGCCCAGATGCAGGCCGAGATGGCTGCCATGCAGGCGGCCCAGACGGCACCGGCCGCAACGGCGGCCCCGGACGTGACCACCCAGCTCACCCAGCTGGCGTCCCTCCGCGACCAGGGCATCATCACCCCCGAGGAGTTCGACGCCAAGAAGAAGCAGATCCTGGGCATCTGACCCGCGGTCAGCATCGAGGTCGAGGCCGGTCCGCAAGGACCGGCCTCGATGATTCGGGGCCCCCTCGCGGCCGACGCTCCAGGCGGCGCCGGGGTGGTCAGCCCGTCGGGCCCCAACGCTCCACGAAGACCGTCTCCGAGCGAGGCAGCCGGGCGGCCATACCCGGGGACTTGGGCGCGAGCGCCTCGGGCGCCGGGTGGCCGAGGGCGAGGATGGTGCGCACGACCCGGTCGTCCGGCACGCCCAGGAGCGTCGACACCTCGGGTCGCGCACCCTGTGGGACCCAGCAGATCGACGAGCCGAGCCCGACCAGCTGGGCGGCGAGGAGCATCCGCTCCGTCGCCCGGCCGTCGTCGAAGCCGGCCGATGCAGCGGTGAGGGTCGCCGCGGGCATCACCACCACGACGGCGACCGTGGCTGTCGCCAGCGCGCGCGTGGACGGCGCGCCCAGCTCGGCGATACGGGCGAGGGTCCCCCGGTCACGGATGACGATGAAGCGCCACGGCTGCGAGTTGCGGCTGCTGCCCGACCAGCGACCGACGTCGACGATGGCATCGACCTGGCGGTCGGACGGCGGCTCGGCCGTGAACTGCCGGATCTGGCGGACACGGCGGATGGGTCGAAGGACCTCCGACGGATCGGCGATGGGTGCGGGCTGTGCTTCGGACATGCCGGCATCGTAGTCCGCCTGCGGCCGCTCGCCGCGCGGCCTCGCCGGGGCGGTCAGTCGAGCGGGCGCGCACCGGACGGCGACGTACCGGTCTGGGAGCGTGCCCGGGCATCGAGCGCACTCGCCAGGGAGCCTTCGAAGGCCGACACGACCCGGTCGATGAGGTCGCCCTCCGCGTGTGCCTCGCACATGAACCAGGGCTCCCGCGAGTCGGGTTCGGGCATGGCTCCCCGCAGGAACATGCCCCGCGCGACCTCGTCGTACAGCTCGTGATCCGTGGCCGCCCAGCCGCGATAGTCGGCCGGCAGCTGCTCCGTGAACATGATGCCGAACATGGCGGGCACGCCCGTGAACACGTGCGGCAGACCCCGCCGCTCGATGACCGCGCCGATGCCCGCCTGCATCCGGAGGCCGTTGCGGGCGACGGTAGCGAGAGCGTCCGTGTCCCTGAGGATCGAGAGCACCCTGGTGGCGGCCGAGGCTGCCACCCGGTTGCCGGCATACGTGCCACCGTGGCTCACGTGCTTGGGCAGCATGCCCATGATGTCGCGTCGGCCGCCGAACGCCGCGGCCGGATAGCCGTTGCCCATCGCCTTGGCGTAGGTGGCCAGGTCCGGCGTGATGCCGAACAGCTCCGCGGCCCCGCCGCGGGCGACCCGGAACCCGGTCTTGACCTCGTCGAAGATGAGCAGCGCGCCGAACTCGCGGGTCATCTGACGGACGCCGTCGAGGAACCCCTGCTGCGGCAGGATGCCCTGGGCATTGCCCAGGATGGGCTCGATGATGACCGCGGCGATGTGCTCGCCCTCACGTTCGAAGATGCGTCGCAGCCCGTCGAGGTCGTTGTAGACCGCCGGGATGACGGTCTCCTTGATGGCCTCGGGGATGCCTCGGCCCCACGCCAGACGGACCGGCTCGTCCCGGTCGCCCAGGTGGGTCACGTCCGTGGGCAGGACGCTGATGAGCGCGTAGTCGTGGACGCCGTGGTACTGCCCTTCGAACTTGACGATCCGGTCCCGCCCCGTGAAGCCACGTGCGATGCGGATCGCATGCATCGTCGCCTCGGTGCCCGAGACGGTCAGTCGGGCCATGTCGCAGAAGGTCATCTCGCAGATGAGCTCCGTGGCCGTGATCTCGTCCTCGCTCGTGAGGCTGAAGCTGACGCCTCGTCGCATCCGGTCGTAGACGTACTCGTCCACGCGGGGGTCCGCGTGACCCAGGATCGTCGGGCCATAGCCCATGCGCAGGTCCACGAACTCGGTACCGTCGAGATCCCAGACCCGGCCGCCGAGGCCCCGGTCGACATAGATGGTGTCGTCACCCCATGCCCGGAAGTTCGAGTCCGTGCCACCGGGCATCGTGTCCAGCGCGCGCTGGTAGGCCTGGAGCTGTCGCTCGCGCGGCAATGCCGCCGGGGAGAGTCCCGCTGGAGGGAGGGGTGCCGCCGCCTGGGAGGGAGTGCTCGCTGCCGGGGGGCGGGACCCGCGTGATGCAGGGCCAACGATGGGGGTGCTGGTCTGTATGGCCACGACGCCTCCTGCTGCGATATCCGTAGGCGATGCGCCCTTTGACAACGGATCCGCGTGCGTTGACGGCAAGAGTACTACGAGAACCGTCGTCAAGGGTCACATATTCGTCGTGCGTCGGATACGTCCGCGGCGCGTCCGGGCAACGGATCCGACACCGATCGCGTGGCGGCACGTTGGTTCAGGCGCGCCGCTCCCCTGCCCAGGGTGGCGGTTCTCGTCAGCTGGGTCCGCGGGGTGGTAGCGTCAGCGGACGATGCGCGAGCTGCCCCATGCCCCCGGGTTCACCCTGACGGCGGACGCCTTCCTGGGCCCGACCGAACGCATCGGATCGGTCATCGCCCACCAGCCACCGAGCGTCTTCGCGCACTTCCACGACTTCTACGAGCTGGCCGTGGTCATCGGTGGTTCGGGTCTCCATGTCACCACGACCGGTGAGCGGGCGCTCCGCCGGGGTTCCGCGATCTTCGTGGCTCCCGGCGTCAGCCACGGGTACGAGATGGGCGACGGCCTCGTGGTCTACAACTGGTTCCTGCGCGTCGAGGCAGCGCAGTTCGACCTGCCCTGGGCGCCGCGCGACGGACACCTCGGCCGCCTGTTCGGCCCGGCCGGGATGGTGCCTCGGTCACCCATCGTCGTGGACCTCGATGACGAGGCGCTCGCGACGTGCGTGGGGCATCTCGACGCGATCGGGGCGCGACCAGCGGCGGAGCGGAGCGAGGCGTTCGAGATGGGGCACCTGCTGCTGGCCCTGGATGTGCTCGCGAGCCGCCTGGAGCAGCAGGCCACGGGCATCGTGGTCATCGATCCCCGGGCACCGTCCCTCATCCGGTCAGCCATCGAGCTCATCGACGCCGACCTTCGTCATCACTGGACGCTCGATGAGCTCGCGGGTCGGTTGTGCGTGGGCCCGTTCCACCTGGTGCGCTCCTTCAAGCGATGGGTCGGGACGCCGCCCATCGCGTTCTCGAATCGTCGACGCGCGGAGCGCGCCGCGGTGCTCCTGACCGCCACCGACGACCCCGTCGCCGCCATCGGCGCGGACGTGGGGTGGCCGGATCCGTCCCACTTCTCGCGCCGCTTCCTGCACGAGTTCGGGGTCACACCCCGCGCGTACCGGGTCCGGGGCCAGGAGCACCGCGCCGCGGGTCACCGAGGCCTGCCCGGTCCGGCCATCCCCGAGCGAGGCACCGACCAGACATGGAGGCCGGCGGGACCGTTGCCATCAGTCCGCGCTGGCGGCGATCCGGGGCGCGGAGACGCAGACACGGTGCCGGCCAGGGGCTAGCTCGGCCCCGTCCTCGCTCGCTGCCCCGTCCACGGTCACCCGTGACTGGTCGGTGAGCGGCGCGAGGAAGGTGCCGGAGGTCCCGAACGGGAGCTCCAGGTCCGCCGCGAGCGAACCATCGTCCTCGATCCGCCAGTCGATGCCGACCCGACCATAGGGGCTGTCCACCGAGCCGCGCGCCCAGTCGATGCTCACGGCAGGCCGGGGCGCGAACACGACCCGGCGGTAGCCCGGTCGGCCGGGGTCAGGCGCGATGCCAGCCACGTGCCGGTACACCCAGTCGATGACGGCGCCGTAGGCGTAGTGGTTGAACGAGAGCATGTGCGGCTTGCGGCCTTCGGGCGACGGCATGCTCGGAGGCGTGGACATGGCCCCCGAGTGGATCGACCCGTCGGGAAGGATCGCGTCCCACCGCTCCCAGACCGTCGTCGCGCCCTGCTCCACCTGGTACAGCCACGACGGCATCTCACGCCGGAGGAGCATCAGGTAGGCCTCGTCGATGTGGCCGGCCGCGGCCAGCGCGGGCAGGATGAGTGGCGTGCCGAGGAAGCCCGTGGCCACCCGGCCACCGACATCGCGCACCAGCTTCGCGAGCGCCTCGCCCACGGCCGCACGCTCCCCGTCCGGCACCAGCCCGAACTGGAGCGCGACCGCGCATCCGGTCTGGGTGGTGACGGCATGCGACCCCCAGCGCGCCCAGGTGTCACGCGCGATCCGGCTCGCGAGGGCATGACACTCCGCTGCCCATGTCGCATCACCGCACAGCGCCGCGGCATCGCCCGCCAGGCGAGCACTCCACGAGAAGTACGCGTTGGCCAGGAAGTCCGAGCTGGTCTTGGCCTGCCACGGGCGGTCCGCAGGCGCGTCGGGGTCGAGCCAGTCGCCGAACTGGGTGCTCGAGCCGAGCAGCCCGATCGGGCTCCGCACGCGCGACGAGCGAGCCGATCCAGCGACGGATGCTGTCGAGCTGGTCGCGCAGGATGGCGGCGTCCCCGTACGACTCGTAGACGGCCCACGGCACCATGGTCACGGCGTCTGCCCAGCCCGCTCGTCCGTAGCGGAGCTCACCGCCCACGACCACGTCCGGGACCACCGAGGGCACCCCCAGGACGTCATCCTGCTCCAGGGCGACGTCGCGCAGCCAGCTCGCCCAGAACGCCTGGGAGTCGAACAGGGTGCTGGCGGTCGGCGCGAACGCCTGGGCATCTCCCGTCCAGCCCAGACGCTCGTCCCGCTGCGGACAGTCGGTCGGCACCGACACGAAGTTGTCGCGCTGCGACCACAGCACGTTCTCGTGGAGACGCTCCAGGCGCGGCTCGGCGCACGCGAAGCTGCCGCGGGCGGGGGTGTCGCTGCTGATGGCGACGAACGTGGCCTCGATCACCTCGGCCACGGTCTCGACCTCCGCGTACCGAAAGCCGTGGAAGGTGAACATCGGCTCGAGCTCGGTCACGGCGTCGTCGGCGAGGACGTAGGTATCGGTGGCCTTCGCCGAGCGGAGGGCCAGGGTGTGGAGCGCGCCGTCGGCCTCGCGGACCTCGGCATGACGGACGGTGACGGTGTCGCCCCGGCGACCCTTGACGCGCAGGCGCACGAAGCCGGAGATGTTCTGGCCCCCGTCCAGCTGGAGGCAGCCTTCGCCCCGCCTGACGAGCGCGACGGGGATGGCCGCGACGCGCCGCACGGGTTCCGCGACCCGTGGCGTGATGATGGCGGGATCGAACGGCAGCACGGCCACCGGCAGCCAGCCGCTGGTGTCGTGGCCAGGATGGTCCACAGGGTCATCCCGAAGGCGAAGGTCGATGGTGCTGCCGTCGTACAGGTCGGCGGACCGGATCTCGCCCGTGGCAGCGGACCAGCGGCCGTCGGTCACCACGCGGACCGTGGAGCCGTCTGCCAGCTCCACCTCCAGCTGGCCGATGAGCGCAACCTCGCGCCCGTACTTGCAGCGATCGTCGACCGGATCCCAGCCCAGCCTGCCGCGGTACCAGCCATCACCGAGGCTGGCACGGAAGACGTTCGGACCGGCGGTCAGCAGCTCCGAGACGTCGTACGTCTCGCCCGTCAGACGTCGGGCGTACGGCGTCCAGCCAGGCCCGAGCAACGAATCGGTGACCGACCGTCCGTTGATGGTCACGTGGTGGAGTCCCAGCGAGGTCACGTACAGCCGGGCACGGGCGATCGGCCCAGGATCTCGAACGCACGTCGAAGGACCGGCGCCGGCGACTGTCGGTCCCGGCCCGGGTCGTCGGGCAAGGTGATCGCGAGGGCTGTCCAGTCGTCCGCCCGAAGCAGGCCGGCCTCCGTTCGCAGCACAGGACCCCAGCCGGTCCAGCCGCGGGCGGTCCGGATGCGGACCCGGTGGAACCGGACCTCGCGACTGGCCAGGACCGGGCCCGGTGCCGGCACCCCGACCTGGGCGTCACCGTCGACGTGTCCGGAGCTGGCCAGGAGCGCGTCGAAGCCCTCCGACCGCGACGCCTCGATCTCGTAGCCGAGCTGGGGCTGTCCGGCGACCGCGGGCGCGATGCGCCAGGTCAGGCGCAGCGGCTCGGGGCCGGCGACCAGGACCCCGGCCGGGACCTGCGACCGCAGGTCGATGACGCTGAGTGCCGGACCCGCGGTGGGGTCTGCGGGTCGCGGTGTCATCCGGGTGCCTCCTTGGGGGTGGTGCGGGTTCGCGAGCGCGGGGGGCTCACCCCTTGACCGAGCCTGCGGTCGTGCCGGACACGATCTGGCGCTGGAAGAAGATGAACAGGATCAGGGGTGGGATGGTGATGAGCAGCACGTCCGTGAACAACAGGTTCCACTGCGTGTTGAACTGGCTCTGGAAGTTGTAGAGCGTCAGCTGGACCGTCGCGTTGCCGTTCCCGGGCAGGAAGTAGAGCGGGTTGACGAAGTCGTTGTAGACCGCGACCGAGGTCAGCACGATGACCGTGATCATGGCCGGCCGGAGGAGCGGGAAGATGACCCGGAAGAAGAGCGACATCGAGGACGCGCCATCGATGATGGCCGCCTCGTCGAGCTCCCGGGGGATGGCGGACACGAACGTCCGGAAGATGAGCACCGCGAAGGGCATCAGCTGCACGACCTCGACGAGGGTCAGGCCCAGCAGCGTCTTGTAGAGGCCGAGTCCCTGGAGCACGAAGATGGTGGGCACCAGCGCCGGGGGCAACACCAGCCCCGCGATGAGCAGCGCCGTGACGGCCGTCGCCCACCGGTCGCGCCGCCGCTGCAGCACATAGCCGACCATCGCCGACAGCACCACCACGAGGGTCACCGAGGCGACCGTCAGGATGATGCTGTTCTTGAACGCGGTGACGAGCAGCTCGTTGCCGGCCGCCATCACCGCCTGGATGTTCTCGTGCAGATGCCACTCGGTCGGCAGCGCGAACCGGAGATACGACGCCTCGGAGCGGTCCTTGCCGGCCGTGACGAGCATGAACACGAAGGGCACCACGAACACGATCGCCGCGATGACGATGGCCAGCACGTCCACCCAGCGCTCGCGGATGACGTGCCGCACCCTCACAGCTGGATCTCCTTGCGGTTGAAGTAGCGGAGCATCGGGTAGACGATGACCGAGACGACCACGAGCAGGACCACGTTGCCGGCCGTCGCGAGGCCGTAGAACCCCGCCTGGTACTCCTTGTAGATGGTCGAGGTGATGACGTCCGTCGAGAACCCGGGACCGCCCCGGGTCATGGTCCAGATGAGGTCGAACGTCCGCAGGCCGCTGATGAACGACAGCAGGATGACCGCGAAGGTCGCGTTCCGGGACAGGGGCACGGTCACGTGGCGGAACTTCGCCCAGGCACCACCCTCGAGCTTGACCGCATCGTTGTACTCCTCGGGGATCGAGAGGATGCCCGCGATGAAGATGACGAGCGCGATGCCCACGCCCTTCCAGACGTCGACGAACGCCACGGAGAGGAGGGCGATCGAGGATCGGTCAGCCACTGCGGGCCGTGGATGCCGAGCATCGAGATCGCCTGGTTGATGAGGCCCTTGGACGGGTGCATGAGGACCGCGAACGTGATGCCCACGGCCACGGTGCTCACGAGCGCCGGGAAGAAGATGACCGAGCGGAGCAGGTTGCGGGCCCGGATGCGGGAGGTGAGCAGCGCCGCGAGGGGCAGGCCGATAGCGACCTTGAGACCGCTCGTGACCGCGGCGTAGATGATGGTGTTGCGCAGGCCACTGGTGAGCTGCGGGTCGCCGAGGAAGGACACGAAGTTGTCGAGCCCGATGAACGTGGCGTCGAAGAGCGTCCAGCGCGTCAGGCTGAACCAGAACGACAGCAGCGTCGGCGCGACGAAGATGACCCCGAAGATGATCGCCGCCGGCAGGTAGAAGCCGTGGGGATACGTCCGCCGGATGGTGGCCGGCAGGTCACGACCGTCCAGGATCGACCTCCCATGACCGCTGCGTCATCAGGGCTGTAGCGGGGGCCGGCCGAGTCCGACCGACCCCTGATCCTCTACCGGGAGCGAAACGTCAGGTCGACGATCACCAGCCGGGCAGGTTGAGCTGCCTGGCCTGCTTGACCAGGTCCTGGTCGTACTGGGCGGCACCGTCCGCTGCGGACGTCAGCCCCGAGCCGACCGCGACCGTGATCTGCTCCAGGTTGGGGCCCTTGAGCGGTGACACGAACTCCAGCGCCGGTGAGGCCTTGTTGGCGTCGATGTAGGCCTGGATGTCGAGGACGCCCGGAAGCACGGTGGAAGGCATCTTCGAGCCCTTGACGAGGTATGGCCCTGCGGGTGCCGATGCGGCTGACTGCGCATCCGAGCCCTCGGGCGAGGCGATGAAGGCGAGGAAGTCCTTGGCGGCAGCGATGGTGTCCGCGCCCTTGGCCTCGGTGGTCTTGGGGATGTAGGTGCCGGCGGGCATCCAGATGGTGGCCCCGTTGGTGGCCGCATCCGTGCCGGGCTGGGCGAAGAAGCCGATGTCGTTGATGGTGTCGGGGTGATTCGTGGCCATGGTGCCGAGTGCGAAGCTCAGCATCGGGTACTGGGCGATCTCGCCGTCGGCGAGCAGGTTCATGCCGTCATCGAACGTGGCGGACCCGAAGTCCTGCTGCCACCAGCCCTTGTCGAACCCCTCCTGGAGGTGCTGGAAGCCCGCCAGGGCCGCCGGCGTCCCGGCGGTCGTGAGCTTGTTGCCCGTGTACTGCGCGGCGAAGTCGGGCACGGCCGCCTGCACGTTGTAGTAGTCCGCGAGCACGAACAGCTGCGACGTCCAGGTGTCCTTGTAGGTCTGGCCCACGGGGGCGACACCGGCCGCCTTCAAGGCGTCGTTGTTGGCCGCGAACTCCGCCCACGTCGTGGGCACCTTGAGCCCGTGGTCGGCGAAGACCTTCTTGTTGTAGAGGATGCCGCCACCCAGGGCCGTGCCGGTCGGGACGCCGTAGATGCCATCACCGACCGACACGGTCGGCAGGAACGACTCCGCGATGTTGGCGACGAATGCTTCCTTCGACAGGTCGACGAGCGTGTCAGCAGGATGCAGGGCCTGCAGCAGCGAGCCCGAGTTGTAGAAGAAGATGTCGTTCATGTCGCCCGTCGCCAGGCGTGTCTTGACGAGGTTGTCGCCCTCGGCGCCACCGGGTCGCTGCTCGATCAGGATGGTGACGTTCGGGTGGAGTGCCATGTAGGCATTGGCGAGTGCCTGGGCCCGGTCCGTCGAGTCCTGGGAGTTGTCGACCAGGTACGACAGGGTCACCGGCGCGGGTGATGCGCTCTGCGCTGCGACGGCCGTCCCGACGGCGGCCACCATCAGGGCGGCCCCCGTCGCGAGTCCGATCGCTCGGTAGGGTCTCTTCACATCCATCTCCTCCAGCGGTGGGCCCGACGGCGGCATCCCGGCCATGGGGAAGTCGCGCAGGGGCGGATCCGGACCCTGCAGCGGCGGTACGCCCTCCGGAGGGACGCGCCGTCTGCGCCGAGTTCGTGGCGCGGATGATAGGTTCGCATCCGGTAGCGGACTTGGATGAGATTGACCTGAACCAAGACCATCTTGCGCATCCGATCCGCATCCTGAACGGATCCAGCGCGTCGACAGGGCCTCGGACGGGGACCTCGGTCAGGACGCCCCGGTGGTGATCGGTGGACCTATCCGCCGATGATCGCGGTGGCGATCTGCCGGGCCTGCAGCCGCAGCTCTGGCACCGCGGTCGACTCCCACTCGGCGCCCTTGCGCAGAGCGCCCATCGCCCAGAGGCCGGGCTGGATCGACCCGTTGGGGGCCACCACCCCGCCCGCGGCATCCAGGTCCAGGCCCAGCCCGAGCCGGTGCCGGGTCGCCAGGCCATCAGCGAGGAGCGTGGACAGGAATGGGTCGTGGCGTGGGTCCGCAGTCGGGCCGATGCACATGACGACTGCGTCCACGTCACGGTCACGACGCGCGCCGGCCTGATGGATGCCGGCTCGGATCCGACCGTCAGCCAGGGCAAGGTCACGCACGCGGCCCCGCTCCACGGTCAACGCACCGGTCGCCTGGAGCTCCCCGATCGCGGCCGCGACCTGCGGCGCCATCCGATGTCGGCGGACATCCCAGCGCCGGGCGAGGTGGCGCAGGAACCGACGCTGCTCGGGCTCCGGCAGGCCGCGCCAGACGGGCACGGTCTGCGCCCGTGCGCCGTCGATGACCTGTCGCCAGTCTGCCGCGTGCCTGGACGCCGAACGGGCTGCGGCCATCGCCCGTCGGACGCCCGCGGCGGCGGGAGTGCCGACCTCGACGAAGGACGGCACCGGAGGCAGCGGCTCGGGGAGATGCGCCGCCGGCAGCAACCCGTGCGACGAGACCATCCGGACCCGTCCCGCGTGGCCCACGTCACGAAGCGTGAGCGCGACATCGACGGCGGTCAGGCCCGACCCCACGAGCAGCACCTCACGGGCGTCCCGGAGCGACTCCACGACGTCGGGCGCCCAGGGATCGGCCACGAAACCCGGGTGATCCGGCGCGAACGTGACCGGGGCGAGGGCGTTGCCGGTCGCGAGCACCACATGGTCAGCGGCGATCGGCGCACCTGGGTCGAGCCCCACGGACCAGCCACCGGACGGGTGTCGGCGGATGGCTGTGGCCCGCGCCCGCAGGTGCTCCACGATGACCTGCCGGCCGTGCCCGATGGCCTCCTGCAGTGTCTGGCGTAGGTACACCCCGTAGAGCATCCGGGGCAGGAAGTCGGTGCCGGATGCCGGATGGCCCGAGGCGACCGCCCACGCCAGGAAGTGGCCCGGATCATCCGCGAACGCGCTCATGCCGCTGGCCCGGACGTTGAGCAGATGGGACGGCGACCGTGTCCCATAGGCCGCACCACGCCCAAGCTCCGCCGCTGGCTCGATGACCACGATGCGCCGCGCCGGCCCGGGGCGACGGACCGCGAGGTGGATCGCCGCCAGCGTCCCGGCGGCTCCCCCACCGACGATGACGACGGCCTGGTGGGCAGCCAGCGGGTCGCTCACCCTGCGGCCGGGGGCACCCATCGGGGGAGCTCGTGGCGGAGCGTCGCGAGGGGCAGCGAGCCATGCCCGATGACCTGGTCGTGGAAGGCCCGAAGGTCGAAACGGGCACCATCGCGCTCGCTCAGCTGTCGCCGGAGGCCCTCGATCTCGCGCTGGCCGGTCATGTACGCCAGTGCCTGTCCCGGCCAGCCGATGTAGCGGTCGGTCTCCGTCTCGGCCTCGAGCTGGCTGAGACCTGCCGCGGCCCGCAGGAACCCGATGCTCCGCTGGCGGGTCCAGCGGAACGCATGGATGCCGGTGTCGACCACCAGCCGGGCGGCGCGCCACGCCTCTGAGTCGAGCATCCCGAAGCGCTCGCGGTCGTCCGCGTAGAGGCCCATCTCGTCCGCGAGACGCTCGGCATAGAGGCCCCAGCCCTCGGCGTACGCCATGCCGCCAAGCCGGGAGCCCAGTCGGCGGAAGGCGGTGAGGCCAGGCAGCTCTGCCTCCAGCGCGATCTGGAAATGGTGCCCCGGCGTCGCCTCGTGGAACGTGGTCGCGGCGAGCCGATGCAGGGGGCGCGACAAGGGCTGGTAGGTGTTGATGTAGTAGCGACCCGGGCGTGACCCGTCCAAGGCGGGTGGGAAGTAGAAGGCGGGCGGCGCCTCCTGCTCCTGGTGCGGCTCCACGGGCCGGACCTCGCAGTCCGCGCTTGGCAGCCGGCCGAACCAGCGTGGTGCCGCCGCGAACGCCCGGGCCACCTGTGCCTGTGCGAGACGAACGAGCTCCGCGGGATCGCTCACATGGTTGGTCGGGTCCGTCTCCAGGAAGGTGCGATAGGACGCCACATCGGCGAAGCCCAGCCCCTGGGCGATCCGGGCCCGCTCCACGTCCAGGGCGGCGATACGCTCGAGCCCGTAGGCATGCAACGACTCGGGCGTCTCATCCAGGGTCGTCGAGGCCAGGATCGAGGCGCGGTAGACCGACTCCCCATCCGGCAACCAGCAGACCCCCTCCCCCTCCCGGGTGTATGGCAGGTAGTCCTCCAGCAGCGCCAGGAACGTCGTCAGGGCCGGGCGGATATCACGCTCGATGGCCGCGCTGATCGCTGCACGTCCCTCTGGATCCAGGTCCGGGTGCGCCGCGAGCAGCGCGAACGCCTCGGTCGGTGCGTCCACCTCCCGACGCGTCTGGGCGATGGTGCGCTCCACGACCGGACGAGCCGCCGTGCGGCCGGCCTGCAGCCCGGCCTGGATATTGGCTGCGACCGCCGCCATATAGGCAGGGTAGGCGTCGAGCCGCGCGATGAGCCGCGCCAGCCGTTCGGGCGTGTCGACCCGCTGGAAGCGGGCGAGGTCGGTCGGCAGCGTCTGAGGCCCGGCCATCTGGTCGATGCCGTCCATCTGCCAGAGTCGGTGAGCGTGGTACTCGCGACGCATATGCGAGATGACCCGCAGGATGTCGAGCGTGACCCGGTCCTCCGTCGGCAGGTCCGGGCGACGCCAGGGCCGCCGCCTCCCGATCCAGCTCGTCGAGGGCAGCGAGCTCCCGCGCACGCCCGGCCGGGGACGGGTCGTCCAGCCGGTCGTCGTAGCGTTCGTCGCCGAAGACGGTGGCCCAGCCGGGATTCCGCTGGAGGAAACCCTCCCAGAAACGGTCGGCGAGCGCATCGACCGCGCTGGGCGTCGAGGGTGTGGTCAGGCGGCACGGTGGTCATGTGATCCTCCTGGGTTAGCCGAACAGCGGCAGCTGCTCGCCCAGTCGTTCGATGGGCGGGTCGAGGCCCAGCAATGGGGCGAGGTCGTCCAGGGACGGCTGCTCACGGGCCGCGAGCAGCCGCAGGTGCTCCGCCTTCAGGATGTGCCAGTTGTCCTGCTCCAGGCGCGCCCGGAGCACGGGCGATCGGTCGAGCTTGAGCCGCACGAGGTCCGTGCGTGCGGCCGGGATGACGAGGAACCGGACGACGGTATCACCGGCCGGGATCTGGGCGCCACGGCGGAGCACGGGCTCACCGAGCATCGCCGTCCACTCCACCTCGAACATGAAGGTCGCCTTGCCGCGCAGGTACCAGATGCAGTCGACCTGCTCCAGGGCCTCGGCGGGACCGGGTGTCACGAGCGGCAGGTAGACCCGCTGCTCGACGTCCGAGAGCATGTCGGCGATGGGTCGGCCGTCGTTGCGTCGGCGTTGCTCCCGGGGCGCGATCCAGATCCGGAGGCCCAGGCGGTGGCCCAGCTCGCCGATGGTCGCGACCACCTCCCCGTGCTCCCGATATCGGTCCTGGAGCGTGCCAGCAGCCTGGAGCAGGCCATCGGAGTCAGGCGCGATCCAGCGGTAGCTGTTGACGCAGGCCTGGATGAGCTCCTCATCGGGCGCGTCGTGACCCCGGAACATCGACGCGATGCGGTGATCGAAGGCAGCGGCGGGGATGCCTCCGCTCGTCGACAGCAGCGAGAACACCGCCCACTCCACCCGGTCGGCAAGGGGTGGGCGAGCGGCCTCGATGTCCGCCGGATCACGCAGCCACCAGCGTCCCGGCTCCACCTCCAGGAGCCGCGGGTGATCGGCTCGATGCAGCTCAGCCGCGATGCTGTCCAGGGTGATGCGCACCGGATCGGCACCCACGAGGCTCGCGGCCTCCATCCCGTCCGATGGTGGGCTCGGTGCCGGGGCGATCGATCGGCTCCCTGGGGCTGGGCAGGGCCACCGGCGCCGGCACTGGCTGTGGGCGTGCGGTCGGCTCGAGCTCCGGCAGCAGGTCATCCCCGCCGCGCACCGCACGGCCGGGGTCGCGCCATGACCGCCGACGCGGCCCGGGCGCCGGGAGGGCGGCGCTCGATGACCGGCTCGGGGGCCGGCTCGGGCGGGGGCGGCACGGGCAGGGGCTCGGCCGGCCGGGTGAGGTCCGGCCAGAGGCTCGTCACCCGCTGGAGATGCCCCGATCGATCGAGACCCAGGAGCACCTCGCCCAGGAGCCGCTCGTATCGAGCAGGTTCGCCCCGGGCCTGGAGCACCGCCACGGCGAGCTCGGCGATGGCCGCCTCCAGCTCGTCGCGGCGGAATGGCCCGGTCGCCATGCCCACCGGGCTGGCCACGGAGGCATCGGGCCCGGCAGGGTCGCGGATCCCCCGGTCGACGGGTGGCGCACCACCGGGCAGCGTCAGCTCGACGGCGCCCGTGAGCTCGGTGCCACCCTCGGCGAAGATGGCGTCACGCAGCCGGAAGCCGGCACCGACGGCGCCCAGCACGCTCGCCACGACCGCGGCTGACGGTTGCCGGTCGAGGAGCAGGACGGCTGTCCCGTCCGTTTCCATGTGCGGCCGCACCCCGTCGAGGGACCGGCGCATGTCGACCGCGTCACGGGCCCACTCGCTGCGATTCTCGACCCGGGGCGGGGCTTCGAACACGAGGTCCAGGGGCAGGCCAAGGGTGGGCTCCATGCCCATCGCCAGCGCTGTCGCGAGATAGGCGAACGCGAGGTTCTCCGGCGACCAATGGATGGGCGGTTGCGAGAGGACGAGGCGCACCCGGGCGCGGGACGAGATCTCCTGGTCGAGGACCGCAGTGCGCGGGAACCCCCCGGTCCCGGTCACGTGGCTGCCGGTGCCGGTCATGGACGATGGGGGCCGCAGGAACGGACCGGTGCCAGTGCCGTGGCTGCCGGTACCGGCCGCATGGCCGCCCGTGCCGGTCACGTGGCTGCCGGTACCGGTCACACCGGCGGCCGGCGGCCGGAGATGGGCGAGCGCCTCGCCCTCGTCCGCGGTGAGCGTCAGGCCCTCCCGCACGACGACGTTGGCGGAGCCGTCCCGGAGCGCCATCAGGTCCGGCCCGAAGCGGGCATGGAAGGTTCCCTGGCGGCCGGTCTCAAGGCGTTGCACGAACCCCCGGACCTGCCGGAAGCTGTCCTCCATGAGGAGCCACGGGTTGCGCTCCCGCCACTGCCGATCGCCCACCGGCCGCAGCTTGCCCGCCGACGATGCGTGGCTGTGCCACGCGGCCCGGGAAGCTGTTGAGCTTGCTCGCCGGCAGCAGCATGCCCACGAGCACGAGCCGGAGCGCGGCCTCGATACCCGGCGCACGCATGTCCCCCTCGATGCGCTCCAGGGTGCCGGCGATGGCCTCCAGCGACCGGGGCGTGTAGAGGTCGAGCAGCTGGTCCGGCAGCTCGTGGTCCGGATCGGGGACGGGGAAGCGCCCGATGAGCCGGTTGCGGGCGGCGTACCCATCGGCGGCCTTGGCGGCGGCGATGTCCTCACGGTCGACCGGCACGGTGCGCCCATCGCCGGTACGCGCCTCACGACAGTGGCCGCAGCGATACGAACGACGTGACGGTGCGACCGCGTCGCCGTCCCAGATGTACTCCTCGACCATGACCGGGCCGCCACAGCTCGCGCACCGTGACGCGAACCCACGCTCGATGGAGTCCCGCAGCGAGACGCCGTTGCGTTGCGCCCCGGCAAGCGCGGTGAACGCGGCGTCGAGGTGGCGCAGGTCGGGTGGCCGCAGCACGATCTCCGCGACGAGCCGGGTGAGCGCGGTCGCCTCGAGCGCGAGGCCGCGCCGGAGCTCCTCGGCCGCGGCACGCGTCGACCCAGCCGCCCCGCCCGTGGAGCTCCACCACGATGTCGGAGGCCGCGCTCCGGGAGTCGATCCAGAGGCGCACGTCCGCCTCCGCGGGCGGTGGCGCGATGCGATCGAAGGCCGGCAGGGCCCCGGCACGCCGGGACCGCGGGGGCGTCGCGCGGGGTTCAGCCATGGGCGGCTCGGTCCTGGCCGTCGGGGCCTGCTCCGATGCAGGCCGGAGGGCTGCTAGTCGTCCTCGTCCTCGTCCGATTCCTCGGCCTCGAACGCCTCGTCCATGGTCACATCGGCGGGCAGGACGGACCCGATGTCGAGGATATCGTCCTCTTCCTCGTCCATCTCGAGATCGTCCTCGAGCTCCATCTCCTCGCGCACCAGGGTGCCCTTGGTGTAGGGACGCAGGTCGGAGACCTTGGCGGCGGTCGGGAACGAGACCTTGCCGTAGTTGTTGGGATCCTGGTAGGTCTCGCGGATGATGATCCGGACGTCCTTGTCGCCCAGGCTCGTGACGCCCGCGGCGTACTTGTTGCCGTCCGCGATGAGCTTCAGGAGGCGGGCGGCCACACGCGGCTCGACGACGCCGATGGGCAGGCCATTGGAGGTCGCCTGGAGTCGGGGTCCGACAGGGCTGAGCTCGACCGTGTCGCCCGGGTTCACCTGGGCCAGCTCGCGCGAGCTGGCGAGGTCGACGAGGTGGGCGAAGCCGGTCTTGCCCGTCTCTTCCACGAAGATGCTCACGGGCGCCTTGCTGCCCGGCTTGGCAGGGACGGTCTTCTTGCCGGCCTCGGCCAGGAGGGTCCGCAGCCGGTTGATGTTGCGCTCCGCGATCCGGTTCGTGGGATCGAGCGCGAGCGCGGCCTGGTAGTGCTCGCGGGCCGTGGCCAGCTCGCCCTGCTCCCAGAACGCCTTGGCCAGGCGGTTCTCGGCCTCGCTGTCCGGCCCCATCTCCAGGAGCCGTTCATTGATCCGGGCAGCCTCTTCCCATTCCGCGGCGGTCGCCGCGTCGATGGCCTGCTCGACCAGCTGACGCTTCAGGCGAGTGGTGGTGAGGGCGTTCGACGGCGCATTGCCTTCGGTCAGGCTGTTGAAGCTCATGGACTCCTCGGATCCGGCGGGACAGCCGGCAGATGGGCGCGCGGACGCGCTCCGGGTTCGAGTACGGGGCGACTACGGATGGTATCACGGGTCATGCGCTCGGCCAAGACGCGTGTGGACGTCTGTCGACGGTCAGCGATCCGGTCGGGGTCCGCCGGCGGCCGGGACGGCCGCGGCGTCACCGGCCGTGCCCGCGGGACAGGCTGGCTGCTCGATCGAGCCCCTCCTCCCGCTGCTGAGCTGGACAGATCTTCACGATGGGCGAACGGACCGGCCTCCGACGTCAGCCGAACCGGCGCGAGGCGACCGCCTGTCGGCCCAACGCCGGACGAAGATTGCCGAAAACGGCTGATAGTCTGCGGCCACGAGCGCCTCGGGACGCGGAGCGGGGGCTCGGGCCGACCATACGGCCCCTGGACGTTCGGTGATCCCGCAAGACCGCCGAGCGCAGACCGCCCGCGCGACCGCGACCTGCGGACGCGGGCACGTCTCAGCCGAGCGCGGGCACGTCGAGCCAGCCTTCGCGGACCGCGCGGGTCGCGAGCTCCGTGCGCGACTGCACCCCGAACCGGTCGTAGAGCCGGGTGAGGTGCGCCTCCACGGTGCGCGTCGTGATCCCCAGATCATGGCCGATCTGGTCGTTGCTGCGACCGTCGACGACCCGCGCCAGGACCTCGTGCTCGCGGCCCGACAATGGCCGCGTCCCGAGCTCCGGGCGGCTGCTGAAATGGATGCCGCCGTCCGCGACGCGCCGGATGGCCTCGATGAGCTCCGCCGTGGGCGCGGTCTTGACCACGAACCCGGCGGCGCCAGCGCGGTATGCGAATGCGGCGTACTGGGGATAGTCGTAGGCGGTCCAGAGGATGATGGCCGGGCCGTCGACGGTCGCGGGTCGCGACCCGGGGTGACCCGTCCCGGGGTCACCCGGCCTGGGCTCACCCGCCCCGGCGTCACCGCCGAGCATCCGAAGACCACTCTCGTCGCCGAGGCGGATGTCCTGGACCACGACGTCGGGCGGCTCGGCGCCTGCGATGAGCGCCCGGATCTCGGCCAGGGACCCGAGGGTCGCCACGACCTCGATATCCGGTTCGCGCGCCAGCAGGCTCGCGGTGCCTTCCCGCAGTGCCGGATGGTCGTCCACGATGGCCACCCGGATGACGCGGGCCGCCGGCAACGGATCGGGGACGTGGCTCATGGGGCGGCCGCCGTCCATTCCAGACCCACGTGGGTGCCGCCCCCGGTCCGCGCGACCAGCACCAACCGGGCACCGACGGCCTCCGCGCGCTGGGCCATGGACGCGAGACCCAGTCGACCCTCCTGCTCGGCCCGTGCAGGCGCCTCCCGGTCGATACCCGATCCGGCGTCGTCGACGCTGAGGCTCACACGGTCCTCGGTCGCGGCGTAGCGGACGCTGATGGGCGCGGCGCCGTGCTTGAGGGCATTCACGAGGGCCTCCTGGGCGACCCGATAGGCGGCCAGCTCCACCGGAGCCGGTGGACGCGCGACGGTGGTCTGGCGCAGCTCCACGGGCACGCCCGATCGCTGGGCGAGCCGGCCGACCAGCCATTCCAGGGCCGGCCCGGTACCCAGGTCGTCGAGGATGGGCAGCCGGAGCTCGCTGCCGACCGCCCGCAGCTCATCCGCCACACCCCGGGCGATGGCCGCGGAGTCGGTGTCGCCCCGGTCATCGAGACGCTGGATGAGGAGCGCGATATCCGCCAGCGGGCCGTCATGGAGCACGGATGCGAGCCGGATCCGCTCGGTCTCGGCGGCCGCCACGACACGGTCGCGTTGTTCGGAGGCATTGGAGGCCAGGCGCGCCAACGGCAGCAGCGCGAAGCGCGTCAGCAGCAGTGCGGTCGCCGCGGCGACCAGGACCGGCACGAGCAGCACCGGCCATGCTCGCAGCGCGAGGGCCAGTCCGGTCACGGCCGGCGAGACCCCGATGGCCAGGACGATGAGCGCATCCACGAGCCGGCGCTGGGCCGCCATCGGGAGCCGCTGCCGGCCACGGACGAGCTCGTACGCGACGACCACGGCAGGCAGCACCGTGATGCCCGCGACCGCCGCCCACCGAAGACCACGGGTCAGCGATTCGATGTCGCCATGCCCCACGAGCCAGCTGCCGACCACACCGCCGACCGCCAGCAGCACCACCGGGACACGCGTCGAGTCACGCCGGACCGCATCGACCCGCGACGACAACGCCCAGCCGAGAGGCACCACGGCCATCCCCGCCAGCATCATGCCCACCATCGAGAGCGGGTCATCCCGATAGTCGACCACGGGGACCATCGACAGCGGGGCCGTCAGCGCGAGCGCGAGGAGCGCGAGGAGCGAGCGGCCATCGATGTCCGTCGACACCGACCAGCGCCACCAGCAGACGACCAGGATGCCGCTCGACAGCCAGACCGCCAGCATCGAGCCGTAGACGGAGCCGTACCCGCTGGGCCGGCCGGGGACCGATGGTGTCAGCCACCACGCGGCTATGCCGCCGGCAAGCAACGCGAGCGACGCCGCGAACCAGAGCCGGTCGATGGCGACGCGCGACATCGCTCGACGCTAGCACAGGCCGACGGGCGCGGGGACCTGTGGGAAACCACACGTCGCCGCGAGGGATTTCCCCACTACCGGCGGACCCGGGCGCCACCCACACTGCGGGCACCACCACCGCAGTCGAGGCGCACATGATCGCGCAACCGGTCACCGACGGGTCGCATCTGCCGGCCGGATCGCCTCCTCTACCCGCGCTCGAGGCCATCGGTGCCTCCAAGCGCTATCGGCGTGGCGGCTCGTGGGCGCTCCGCGAGGTCACCCTGTCGATCGCGCCGGGGACGATCACGGCCCTGGTCGGGCCCAACGGGGCCGGCAAGTCGACGCTCATCCGGAGCTGGATCGGGTTCGAGCCACTGACAGGCGGCACCGTCCGGGTCATGGGCACCGACCCGGCTGGGGATCGGGCCGCGGCGGTGGGCAGCGTTGGCTACGTCTCCCAGTCGACCGCGCTGTACCGGGGACTGACGGTGGGCGACCACCTGGCGCTGGCAGGCACCCTCCGGCACGGCTTCGACGCGGCGGCGGCCGAGCTCCGGCTCGACCAGCTCGAGATCCCCCTGTCCCAGAAGGCGGGCTCGTTGTCCGGCGGACAGGCCGCCCAGGTGGCGCTGTGCATCGCCCTCGGTACCGGCGCACCGGTGCTGCTGCTGGATGAGCCCCTCGCGTCCCTGGACCCGTTGGCGCGACACGACTTCCTGAACCTGCTGGTGGCCGCGGTCCGGGAGCGCGGCGCCACGGCGCTGCTCTCGTCGCACATCGTGAGCGATGTGCAGGCGGCCTGCGACCAGCTCATCGTCCTGGGCAACGGCCGGGTCAGCCTCCAGGCGCCCATCGTGGAGGCGGTGGCGACGCACCGGCTCGTCGCGGTCGGGTCGGCGTCACCGGACGTCACCGTGGCCACGTTCGCGCGCCCCGGCGGCGACCAGATCGTGCTCATCCGGTCGAGTGACCCGGCCCTCCCGGCGCCGACCCTCGAGGAGCTGGTGATGGGCTACCTGTCAGCGGCGCGGGGGATCCAGGCTGCGACGGGCCGGCAGGTCGCCTGATGGGCCGCGCGACCTGGCTCACCTGGAAGATGCACCGCTTCGAGGTCGTCGCGGTCGTGGGCCTTCTCGGGCTGCTGGCGATGAGCGCCTGGATCGTGACCGGCCATATCACCGGCCTCGGCCTCTCCGGCGCGTGCTGGCCACGGACCGAGGACGGCAACTACGCCACGGCGGCGTGCGACGACCTGATGAACCGGTTCTACGGCATCACTGGCGGCGAAGGGAGCTTCGTACGCATCGGCCTGGCCCTGGTCGCGCCCATCGCAGGGCTCATCCTGGGCGTTCCGATCGTGGCTCGGGAGCTGGAGCTGCGGACCACGGCGCTTGCCTGGTCGCTGGAGGGCATCCGCTGGCGCTGGTTGCTGGCCCGGGCGATCCCGATGCTGCTCGTCGGCTCCATCGGCCTCCTGGTCCTGGGCGCCGCCGGCTCGCTGTTCTTCGACGCCCTGGCCCGGGGCAGCCAGTCCCAGGCCCTGACCGAGGTCGCGTCCAACGGTCTGGCACTCGTCGCCCGCGGCTTGCTGGCCTTCGGTATCGCGCTGCTGGTGGGCGCGATCGTGGGCCGGACGATGCCCGCGTTCATCGTGGCGGGCATCGCCGTGGTGCTCTGGTCGGCGGTAGGCGTCAGCGCCATCCAGGGCGAGCTGTCGCAACGCTTCGCCGTGTGGATGGCGCAGGACGACCCGGGCTGGCGGGCTGGCGTACCGATCGCCCTGGCGTACACCGAAGGCGGCCAGTTCGACACCACCAAGCCGGGGGTCAACGGTGAGCCTGGGGCCCGGTTCGACCCCGATGCGGTCGACCGACAGGTCGTCGCGACATGCGGCGTGGCGCCCGACGACGACACCGGCGAGACACCCGCCTACCGTGCGTGGGCGGCATGCTCGGACCCTTATTACCAGCGCGTCAACGATGCCTCCTGGGAGAAGGTGGTCCCGGCGTCGCGGTTCGGGGATTACGCCGCGATCGACACACTGGCCAGCCTGCTCGGGGGTGGCCTGGCGATCCTGCTGGTGTTCCCTGTCGTGGCGCGGCGGCGGGCGTCATGACCGCTCGTGCGGCGTGGCTCACCTGGAAGATGCACCGCTTCGAGGTGGTCGCCGCGATCGCCCTCCTGGCCCTGATCGGCGTCAGCTCCTGGGTCGTGGCATCCCACCTGAACGCCATCCCTGTCGGGTCCGAGTGCTGGCCGCAGTGGGAGGGCGATGGCGGTCACCTGAATGCGTGCCAGCAGCTCGTCTCCCGATGGCTCGACGTCAATGAGCACGAGGCCGGGCAGCTGACCGGGTTCCTGGGCTACCTGCCAGCGATCATCGGGGCCATCATCGGCGTGCCCATCGTCGCTCGTGAGCTGGAGATGCGGACCGTCTCGCTGGCGTGGTCGCTTCAGGGGGTCCGGTGGCGGTGGCTCCTGGCACGGCTGTGGCCGATGCTGCTCATCGCCGTCGTCGGTGGTGTGCTGGTGGGCGTCGCCACCAGCGAGCTTCGGGTCGCGCAGGAGTCGTCGCCGTTCGAGACGGGCACCATCGGCGACATCGCGCGGCAGGGACCGGTGCTGTTCAGCCGGGTCTTCCTGGCGGCCGGTGTCGGGTTGCTGGCGGGTGCGATCGTGGGGAGGACCCTGCCAGCATTCCTGCTCGCTGGACTGCTGGTGCTCGCCTGGCTGCTGGTCGGCGGGCCCAAGGTCGAGCACGCCATCGCCGATGCGCACATCAGCTATGCCTCGCAGGAAGCGGTCTACGGCGACAACGGGTATGGCACGCTGCACCCGCTGGTGTACCTGGACGAGGCGTATCGGGACCCCGCGGGCCACATCACTGACGGCAGCCTCTACGACCTGCTGTGCTCTGGCTACGACGCCGAGGGCACCGACTGCCCGCAGTCGCTGTTCGACGGCTACGAGCCGCTGGTCAAGATCGTGCCCCAGAGCGCCCGGGGGGATATCGAGCGTGCCGACACTGCCGCCGGACTTGGGGTCGGGCTCGTGGCGATCCTGCTCACGTTCCCGGTGGTGGCGCGCAGACGTCCGGGCTGAGCCGGAGGATCGCAGTGCGTGACCGGAGGATCGCAGTGCGTGACAAGCACATCTGCACCATCAGCGAACGGACGAAGGGTCGAGCGACACCTTGCGCAGTCGATCAGCGGCCCTCGCGGCCGCTACGGGGCGATAGGTAGCCTGATCCGGCTATCTGTGGGCCAGAACCGATGTCAGACGCCGCGCCCGACAGGGCAGCCGCGCACGAGACCCCTGGGACGTTCGCTGAAGCTGAAAGGTCGTCGGCACGGCCAGCCCCTGGTCCGGATCACAGGCGATGGGGCTTCGCCGCCATCAGCGCCAGGAAGTCGTCGCGCGGCAGCGTATTGGCCACGTGCCGGGCCTCGACCCAGCCGCGGCGCGCCTGGGCAGTGCCCCACAGGACGTTGTCCCACTCCGAGAGGTAGTGGGCGTCGGAGTCGATGGTGAAGCGGCATCCGGCGTCCAGGGCAGCCCGGATGCGCCGGTCGTCGAGGTCAAGCCGCTCATCGGAGCCGTTGATCTCCAGCAGCGTGCCCGTCTCCGCCGCGAGCCGGTAGAAGCGATCCCAATCCAGGTCCAGGTCCGGTCGCTGGCCGATCTTGCGTCCCGACGGGTGCGCGATGATGTCCACGTGCGGGCTCCGGAGCGCGGTCTCGTAGCGCGCCATGAGCTGGGCACGCGGCTGCCTGCGGCCCACATGGAGCGACGCGACCACGACATCGAAGTGGGCCAGCAGGGCATCCTCGTAATCGAGGCGCCCGTCGACGCGGATCTCCAGCTCGCAGCCATGGAGCAGCCGGAAGCCGGAGGGGTGCGCGCCGGCCGGCGCCTCGCCCGCCGCCTCCTCCCGTGCGAAGCGCTCGTTGAGCTCCGCGATGACGCGCCGCTCCTGCTCGACCTGGGCCGGGCTGAGGCCGTTGGCGATGGTCAGGCTCCAGGAGTGGTCCGTGAGCACCTGGTAGGCATACCCACGCCGTCGTCCGGTCTCTGCGACGGTCTCGATCGATTCCTTCCCGTCCGACCACTCCGAATGGGTGTGGCAGTCCCCCTGGAGATCGGCGACGGTCACCGGCCGCGGCAGCCGCCCCGCGAGCGCGGCCTCGATCTCGCCCCGATCCTCGCGCAGCTCCGGCTCGATGAACGGCAGTCCCAGGAAGTCGTAGACCTCCGCCTCGGTGCCGAAGGTGCGCACCTCCGCTTCATCCCCCGTGAGCGTCTCGCCGTCCGCCGCCAGTCGCGCGAAGCCATGCTCGGAGAGGCTCCAGCCACGGTCCCGGGCACGCTCCCGGAGGCGCACGTTATGGGCGGCGGCACCGGTGAAGTGGACCAGGTAGGAGCCAGCCCGCCCCGGCGCCATGGTCATCACATCGACCTGCGGGCCGCCCAGCAGCTGGACGGACGTGCGGTGGCCACCGCCCCGGACCCCCGCCACGACGCGCTCCACCCCGGGCGCCACAGCGACCGCGGCGAGGACCGTCGCCGGGTCATCCGTCTCGACCAGCAGGTCGAGGTCGCCCACCGTCTCCCGACCCCGGCGGACCGACCCGGCCGGCGTCGCGGCAACGACCGAGGGATACGTCTCCAGGAACTCCGCGAAACGGTCGGCCAGGGCACGCGCCTCGGCCATGTGCATCCGGGTGGGCGGCCGCGCCTCCAGCTCCGCGAGCCCCTCGAGGATGCGCTGCTCGGTCTTGGCGGAGATGCCCTTGACCGATCGTAACCGTCCCTCGCGCGCCGCCACCTCGAGATCCTGGAGGTTCGCGATGCCCAGCTCGCGCCAGAGGTCCCCTGCGGTCCGTGGCCCGATGCCCGGGACGCTCAGGAGCGTGACGAGCGACGGCGGCACGATGGCGAGCAACTGCTCGTGGTAGCGCATCCGGCCGGTGTCCGCGAGCTCGGCCAGCTTCTCGTCGATGGCCTTGCCCACGCCCTCGAGCCGTGGCGGCGTGCCGGCCCGGTACGCGGCCACGACATCCACGGGGCTGTGGGCGATGGAATCCGCCGCGCGGCGATAGGCACCGATCTTGAACGGCAGCTCGCCCGTGATCTCCAGCACGTCCGCGATCTCGTGGAACATCGCGGCGATCTGCTCGTTGCGCAGCGCTGGCACCTCGTCACCGGCCGCGAAGCTCGGGCGCTGTTCCACGGGTCCGTCGGCCACGGGCATCAATCCACCTCCACTCGATCGCGACCCCGTCGCTTGGCCCGATACAACGCCGCGTCCGCGCGTCCGATCACGGCGCTCACCTGCTCATCCTCGCTCGCCACCGCGACGCCCACCGAGACGGTCACCGGCGCATCCAGCCCCAGCTGGGCGGGCGACAGGCCGGCGACCGCCGCCCGGACACGTTCCGCCGCCTCGCTCGCCTGAGGCGCCGAGGCACGTCGGAGCATCACGGCGAACTCCTCGCCACCATACCGAACCGGGGTGTCCTCGGCACGCAGCGTCGTCGCGATGGCACCGGCGACCTCCTTGAGCACCACGTCACCCAGGGCGTGGCCGTGCTGGTCGTTGAGCCGCTTGAAATGGTCGATGTCGATCATCAGGATGCCCAGGCTGTCCGTGTCCCGCCGCCGTGGTCCCATGATGGCCAGCAGCTCGTCGAAATAGCGCCGGTTGGGCAGGCCGGTGAGCGCGTCGAGGTTGGCGCCCCGCTCGGCATCCTCAAGGGCGTATGCCCGCGCGAACGCTGCGGCCACCTCCTGGGCGGCCCAGTCCAACAGCCGGCGCTCCGGCTCGGCCCACGGCTCGCGGGTCCGACGGGAGAGGATGAGCGCACCCACGAACCGCCGCTCGGCGACCAGCGGCGCGGTGAGCGTGTAGTGCAGGCCATACGCCGCCCGGACCCGGCGCGCGATCTCCTCCGCGGCGATGCGGGCTGGTGTGGCGGGCGCTGCGGACCCGTCGTCGTCATCGTCGGTCGTGGTCGGATCCAGCCGGGCGATGGAGGGCCCGATGCCGCTGACGTCCGGGGCGGGAGCGATGTCCGAGGAGAGCTCCGGCACCTCCGGCCGCAACCACGTGCGTGACGGTGGGACGTTGGCACGCGCAGCGACGAGGGTCACCTCCACCACGTGGTCGGGCCGCCGGACCCGGGCGACGACGACGTGGTCGGCGCCGGACGTGGAGCGCAGCTCCGCAACGATCGCATCCACGACCGCGTCGGGCGACATGGAACGCGACAGTCCCTGGAGGATGCGCGCCATCCCCTGCTCACGCGATCGACGTCGTTCCGCGAGCATCGCCGACAGCCGGTCATGGATGAGCAGGCCGCTGCCGAGCACCATGACCAGGGCGGCGTCGAGGATGTCCAGCCACGTGACCTGGCCGTCGAGCATGGCACCGATGACGATGAGCGCGAGCATCGCCACGGCGCCCGAGATGACCAGCCGAACGACCTCGAGTCGACGGGCCAGGTGCTCATCGGTCTCCGGCGGGTCGGCGGCGAGCGCCCCGGAGGGCGGTGGTGCGAGCGTCGTGTCAGCCCGATCCAGCACCCGGCGAGGATGGCACACGGAGGCACCTCGTGACGCCGACGATGGTCCCAGACCACCCTCACCGGTCGGCTGTCCCCGCGATCCGCGCGTACCGGGCTACACTGCGCGCGACGTCCCTGGCCGCCCGGCATGACCGGTCGCCCAGGATCATGGCGTCGGCGGAACACGCAACCGGAGGGGTCTTCCCCAGTGGAAGACGGACCCAGTACCCGTGGCGCCCCGGGCGTCGCGAACCTGATATCGGTCCACCCCGTCCCGCCCGGTCGCGGCCAGGGACGTGGCGTCACTCCCAGTCGGGACGCCACGATCCGCTAGCCCCAGCCATCGGCGACGGGAGGGACCGTCGCGAGGTGGCACATGCTGTACCTGAGCCAGGCGCTCGGCCGGCCGGTGCTCGACCGCCACGGCGAAGCGATCGGCAAGGTCGCTGACCTCATCGTGGCCATCGAGGGCCGGTACCCACCGGTCACGGGCCTCGTCGTCTCGACGGGGCGCCGACGTATCTTCCTGCCCTGGAGCGACGTCGCGTCGTTCGGGCGGGAGGGCGCCACCCTCTCCGCGCACCGCATCGACATCGAGCGCTTCGTCCAGCGACCCAACGAGCTGCTGCTGGCCGCGGACCTCCAGGACAAGCAGATCGTGGACATCGATGGCCGCAAGGTCGTGCGCGTCAACGATCTCAGGCTCGACGATATCGATGGCCGCCTCCACCTCGTCGCGGTCGACGTGGGGCCTGCGGGCATCGCCCGACGGCTCGGGGTGGAGGCGCCGTTCGTCCGGCTCGCGACCCGCCTCCATCTGCCGGAGATGGAGCGCTACATCGACTGGGAGGACGTGGACCCGGTGGAGACCTCCATCGCGTCCATCCGTCTGCGCGTGCCGCACGAGGGACTCCGCTCGCTCCACCCGGTCGACCTCGCGACCATCATCGACCAGCTGGCCCCCCGTGACCGCGCCGGCGTCCTGGCGTCCCTCGACGACGAGCAGGCCGCGGATGCCATCGAGGTGATGCATCCCGACACCCAGGTGGAGGTGCTGGAGGACCTGACCCCCGAGCGGGCCGCGGACATCCTGGAGGAGATGAGCCCCGATGACGCGGCCGACCTGGTGGCCGACCTGTCGGAGGAGGCACGCGCGGAGATCCTGCCGCTCATGGAGCCCGACGAGGCCCAGGAGCTGGGCGATCTGCTGGCGTACCCCGAGGACTCCGCGGGCGGCATCATGACCACCGAGTTCATCGCCGTCTCGGAGGAGCTCACGGCCGCGGAGACCATCGAGCGACTGCGCGAGCTCGAGCCGGACGCGGAGACGATCTACTACCTCTACGTCACGGACCCGGAGGGCCGGCTCGTGGGCGTGCTCTCGCTGCGCGACCTCATCGTCGCCCGGCCGAGTGCCCGGCTGCGGGAGTTCATGATCGGGGAGCCGGTCGTGGTCGGGGTGCTCACGCCCCAGTCGGAGGTCGCGTCGCTCATCGCACGCTACGACCTGCTCGCGGTCCCGGTCGTCGCCGAGGACGGCCGGCTGGAGGGCATCGTGACCGTCGACGACGCCATCGACACGGTCCTGCCCGTGAACTGGAAGCGGCGCCTGCCGCGTGTCTTCAGCCGGTCGGGCGGCTGAGGTGCGCTTCCGACGTGGCGCGAGCGACGGCGCCGAGGTCGTCGGGACCGGTGCCGCTGCCGAGGGTGGTGGCTCGCCCCAGGGTGCTGGCACGCCCGTGGGTGGCGGCTCGCCCGGGCCGCAGTCGGCCGGCCTCCGGTCCCGGGTCCGGCCAGGGGTCGTGCCCGGCATCCGGCTCGGTCCCCTTCCCCGCATCCGTGCGCCGCATGTACCCCGACCTCGGGCGCCTGTCCGCGTCCGACGCCTGGCACCGTTCCTCGCGGTCCTGGGTCCAGGCCTCATCGCGGGCGTCGCCGGCAACGACGCCGGTGGCATCACGACCTACTCGGTCATGGGAGCCAGCACCGGCTACGCCCTGCTGTGGCTGTTCCCCATCACGGCCGTCGTCCTGAGCGTCGTGCAGGAGATGGCCGCGCGGCTGGGCACGGTCTCCGGCCAGGGCCTGTCGGACCTCATCCGTGACCGGTTCGGGGTCCGCTGGACGCTTCTCGCGATGGCGGTGCTGCTGCTCGCGAACCTGGCCAACACGGTCGCCGAGTTCGCGGGCGCGGCGGCTGCCCTGGGCCTCTTCGGGATCCCGACAGTGGTCACGGTGCCGCTGCTCGCCGTCGGGCTGTGGCTCGTCGTGATGTATGCCAGCTATCGGCGCCTGGAGCACATCTTCCTGGGCCTGAGCCTGGTGTTCATCACGTATGTCTTCGCGGCCGTGCTGTCGCACCCCGACTGGGGCCAGGTGGTCCAGGGTCTGACACACCCGTCATTCAGCGTGCCGGGCATGGGCACGGCCCAGGTGCTGCTGCTGGCCGTGGCGGTCGTGGGCACGACCATCACGCCCTACATGCAGTTCTACCTCCAGTCCGCGGTCGCCGAGAAGGGCATCGGCGTGGAACACCTGGGCTACGAGCGTGCGGACGCGGTCGTGGGATCGATCTGGACCAACGCCATCGCGCTGTGCATCGTGCTCGCGACCGCGGCCGCGCTGTTCGGCAGCGGCGTGGTGCTCAACGACGCGGCCGACGCGGCCGTCGCGCTCCGGCCGGTCACCGGTGACCTGTCCACCACGATGTTCGCCGTCGGGCTGTTCGGGGCGAGCATGCTCGCAGCCGTGATCATGCCCGTGAGCACCGCATTCGTCATCTGCGAGGCGTTCGGCTGGGAGTCGGGTGTGGGCAAGCCGGTGCGCGAGGCGCCCGCGTTCTTCGGTCTGTTCACGTTCGTGCTCGCGTTCGGCGCCGTGGTCGTGCTCATCCCGGGCCTCGACCTCATCAGCGTCATCGTCAGCAGCCAGTACCTCCAGGGCCTGCTGTTGCCGGTCGTGCTCATCTTCATGCTCGTGCTCGTCAACGACCGTCGGACGCTCGGCGAACATGCCAACGGCCGGACCCTGAACATCCTGGGCATCCTCAGCGTTGGGCTCGTCATCGTGCTCGACGTGGCGCTCCTCGGCACCAGCGTGCTGGGCGCGCTGGGCATCCACTTCGCCTGAGCCGTTGGCTGCTGGGCCATCGGCCCTGCACGCCCCCAGACCGGGGACATGCGCGAGGCGGGTGAGGAGGCCACGGAGCGGTCGACGCGGGCCGTCGTCGATGGCTTCCGTGTCCGTCGCGCCCGGCGCGCGGGCAGGATGGCCACCGTGGCGTCGCTCCGACCGCTCGCCGACCGCGTGCAGGCTCGTCGTTGGCCAGCTCGCCCGCGGGGCGCATGACCAGGCCGTCGAGAGGGTCCGTGAGTCGCTGGGCGCATGACCAGGCCGTCGAGAGGGGTCCGTGAGTCGCTGGGTGCATGATCAGGCCGCCGAGATGCCCCGATCGCGCGCTCGACGGCCTGTCGTTGGCCGTTCCATCCGCCACGTGGGCAGGACGGCGACTGAAGGCCTTCGATAGCCCTTCATCGGCCGATCCCGACGGCGTCGTTGGACTGATCAGTCGCTGGATGGGTCACGCCGAGGCCGGGGCCTCGGCAGGACCGCGCCGCAGGACTCGGGGCCTCGGCAGGATCGCCCCGGGCGCCCCACCGCCCCCGCGAGGACCAGCTACATCATCACCAGGCCGCCGTCGACGGCCAGCACCTGCCCGGTGATGTACGCCGCCTCGTCGGAGGCCAGGAACGCGACTGCCGACGCGACCTCGCCCGTCTCGCCGAAGCGGCCCAGGGGCGTGCGCTTGATGAGCTCGGCCTTGAGATCGTCGGGCAGGTCCTGGGTCAGCTCCGTGACCACGAACCCTGGCGCGACGGCGTTGACGGTGATGCCCCGGCTGGCGAGCTCGCGCGCGGTGGCTTTCGTCAGCCCGATGAGGCCCGCCTTGGCAGAGGAATAGTTCGCCTGGCCCATCTGGCCCGCCTGGCCCGAGACGCTCGTGATGTTGATGATTCGCCCGCTGCGTGCCTTGAGCATCGGCCGGGTGACCGCCTTGATGGCATAGAAGGCACCCGAGAGGTTGGTGTCGATGACCTCGCGCCAGGCGTCGATGCCCATGCGCATGATGAGGTCGTCCCGGGTGATGCCCGCGTTGTTGACCAGGATGTCCACCTTGCCGAAGACCGCGATGGCCTCCTTGATGAGCGCGTCCGCGGACTCCGGGTCCGACACGTCCGCCTGGATGCCCAGACCGCGCCGACCGAAGGTCTCGATGGCCGCGACGGTCTCGGCCGCGGCGGCGGCGTTGCCCTTGTAGCTGAACGCGACGTCCGCCCCCTGCTCGGCGAGGCGGAGCGCGATGGCACGTCCGATCCCCCGCGATCCGCCGGTCACGACGGCAGTCTTGCCGGACAGGTCGATCATGCGGGCACCTCCAGCCGCTGCTTGCCCGCGAGGACGGCAGCCAGCCGCTCGGGCATCGGGTCGCCCGCGTCCCAGTCGGCGGGCTGATGGATGGATACGTCGGGCGAGACGCCATCCGCGCGGCGGGCGTAGGCCGGGTCGGCCGTCCACGTGACGGCGGCGGCACCGCTCGTGAAGCCGGCGCCGAAGGCCACGAACACGACCTTGGCCCCGGGTCGCAGCCGGCCCGCGTCCACGGCCTCCGACAGCGCCAACGGCACGGAGGCCGCGGACGTGTTGCCGTAGCGGTCGAGGTCGAGGAAGAAGCGGTCCATGGGGATGCCCAGACCCTTCGCGACCGACTCGATGATGCGGATGTTGGCCTGGTGGGGGACGATGAGATCGACCTCATCGGGTGTCCAGCCGGCTCGTTCCACGGCCCGCAGCGCCGACGCGGCGATGGTCCGGGTCGCGTATCGGTACGTCTCGCGCCCCTCCATCCGAAGGTAGTGCTCCGCTCCCTGGACCGTGGCCGCGGAGGTCGGCCGTCGGGCGCCACCGGCGGGATCCAGATGCTCCAGGCGCCGTCGGGATCCGCGGTCAGCTCCAGGCCCTGGAGCCCGCCGCCCTCCTCGTCCGAGGCGGAGAGCACGACCGCGCCGGCGCCATCGCCGAACAGGACGCACGTGTTGCGGTCGGTGAAGTCGAGGAAGCGTGTCAGCAGCTCCGAGCCGATGACCAGCGCATGACGCGCCATGCCACTCTGGACATAGGCGTGCGCCGTGGCATAGCCATAGACGAACCCGGAGCACGCCGCACCGACGTCGAAGGCCGGCGCCCGGCGGTTGCCGAGCCCCTCCTTGACGAGGACGGCGGTCGCCGGCGTGACATGGTCCGCGGTCAGCGTCGCGAGCACGATGAGGTCGATGTCGTCGGGCGCCAGACCGGCGACGGCGACGGCACGCCGCGCGGCGATCGAGCCCATGGTGGCGGTGGTCTCGCCGGGACCGGCGACACGTCGCTCCCGGATGCCGGTGCGGCTGGTGATCCATTCGTCGGAGGTGTCCACGATGCGCTCGAGATCGGCGTTGGTGAGCACGGTCTCCGGGGCGTAGGCGCCCCAGCCGGTGATCCGAACGCTCCGGGGCAGGGTCATGTCGGCTCGACCTCGATGAGCGTCTCGCGGGTCTTGACCAGGGCGCCGCTCTCTGCCGCGATCCGGCGGACGATGCCGGTGACGTCGCTCTTGATCTCGTTGAACAGCTTCATCGCCTCCAGCAGCCCGATGACCTGGCCGGCATTGACCTCGCCCCCGACACGGACGTAGTCCGCGGCACCCGGCGACGGCGACCGGTAGAAGACCCCCGTCAGGGGCGCCACGATGGCCCGCAGGCCGGAGTCGACCGGTGCCGCCGGCGACTCTGGCGCGGCTGCCGGATGCGGCGGGCCGCCAGCGGCCACCGAAGTGGCCGGCCCCGCACTGACGGCCAACGGCGCCCGCAGGATGAGCGTCATGTCGCCCGCCTCGATCTCGATCTCCGACAGGCCGGAGCCCGCGATCATCGGCTCCAGCTGGTCGATGAGCGCGATGAGCTCGGTCACGTCCGCGGGGTCGGACCGGCGCTCGGACATCAGGCGTCCCAGCGCCGCAGCACGAGCGCGGAGTTCTGGCCGCCGAATCCGAAGGCGTTCACGAGCGCGACCCGGACATCCAGGTCACGCGCCCGGAGCGGTGTCAGGTCCATGTCGCCGACGGCCGGATCGGGATCGGTGAGGTTGAGCGTCGGAGGCACGACACCACGATGCATGGCCTGGATGGCCACCACGGCGGCATGCGCGCCCGCGGCACCGATGGTGTGGCCGATGGCGCCCTTGGTGGCCGTGACGGCGACGCGCGGGGCGTGCTCGCCGAGCAGCGACCGGATGGCAGCCAGCTCCTCCATGTCGCCCGCGGGTGTGCTCGTGGCGTGCGCCACGACCAGGTCGACCTCGGCCGGATCGACGGCGGCCTTGACGAACGCCCGCCGCGCGGCACGCAGGGCTCCGGCGCCACCGGGCGCGGGTGCCGTGATGTGGCTGGCATCGGCGGACGCCGCATATCCGCAGACCTCCGCGAGGATGCGCGCGCCACGGGCCTCCGCGTGTCCCAGTTCCTCCAGGATGAGCGTCGCGGCGCCCTCCGAGAGGATGAAGCCGTCACGCCCGCTGTCGTATGGCCGGCTCGCCCCGGCCGGGTCGTCGTTGCGGGTGGACAGCGCACGCATGGCCGAGAAGCCCGCGATCGTGGCGTCGTAGACGCACGCCTCGGAACCGCCGGCGAACATCACCTCCGCGTCGCCACGGAGGATGATCTCGGTCGCCTCGCCGATGGCATGGCCAGCGCTGGCGCAGGCGCTCGTGGTCGAGAAGTTGGGACCCATGGCGCCGAAGCTGATGGACACCTGGCCGGCCGCCATGTTGGCGATGGCCATGGGGATGAAGAAGGGGCTGACACGGTCGGGTCCCCGGTCATGGTTGACGATGATCTGGTCGATGAGCGTGCCCGTGCCACCCAGGCCCGAGCCGATGATGATGCCCGTCTGGAGCGCATCCTCGCCCTCGAGCCGGGCCGGCAGCCCCGCGTCGTCCATCGCCTGGCGTGTCGCGACCAGCGCCATCTGGGTGGTCCGGTCGTTGCGCCGGACCTCCTTGCGATCGAGCACGACGGACGGGTCGAAGTCGAGCACCTCTCCGGCGATCGTGCAGGGCAACCCCGAGGCATCGAAGGAGGCGATGGTCCGAACCCCGGACTCGCCCGCCACGAGCCGGCTCCAGAACTGGTCGACCGTGTTGCCCAGCGGCGTGACCGCGCCCATGCCGGTGATGACGACTCGTCGCGCCTGGCTCATCGGACGAACCTCCCGGTCCGGATGGTCGCCGCCCGGTAGACATCGCCCACCAGACCGCGGGCGCTGACCTCCTCGGCCACACCCTGCGCATCGTAGGCCGTCCGATGGAGCTCGGCCGTCGGCTCCTCGCCGTCGCCCATCGTGACGAGCGCCCAGCCAGCGGCCGGGTCGCCGTCCATGGCGTAGCCGCAGGCACCGGGGTTGACGATGAGCTTCCGACCCAGCTCGCGCACGTCCGCCACATGGGTGTGACCGACGCACAGCACGCGGGCATCGCTGCGGGTCACCCGCTGCACGGTCGTCGAGGGGTCAAGGTCCGTGGCCAGGCCCGCCGTCTGGCTCCCCGGCGACGCGTGGACGAGCAGCACCAGCGCGTCATCGACCCACAGTCGACGCTCGATGGGCAGCCGTCGAAGCCAGTCGAGCTCGTCGTCGGCGAGCTGGTCGCGAGCCCATTCGGCGGCCGCGATGTGACCCGCCGGGATGTCATCGAGCCACGGGAACGCCGCCGCATAGTCGCCGTCCGCCACCGCGATGTCGGTGTTGCCGGCGACGACGAAGGCACCCGCCTTGTCCAGCTCCATCAGCCGACGCACGGTCTCGGAGGGTCGGGGGCCGTGGAGCACGAGGTCGCCCGTGATGAACAGCCGGTCGGGTCGGTGCTCCGCGATATCCACGAGGGCCGCCTCCAGGGCTGCCACGTTGCCGTGGATGTCACCGAGCACGGAGATCCGAAGTCCCATCAGCGAAGCGCTCCTTCAGGCGGGATGATGAATGAGAGGAGGCCCTCGCAGGCGACCTCACCGTCGACGCTCGCGACGGCACGACCCTTGCCGAACCGTCGGCCAAGCTTCTCCATGGTGACCTCGAGCGTCAGCCGGTCGCCGGGCTGGACGATGCGCTTGAAGCGCACCTCATCGATGGCCGCGAACAGCCCGATGCGGTCCCCGAACCCCTCCTGGCGTGCGACATAGACCGCCATGGTCTGGGCGAGCGCCTCCACCTGGAGCACGCCCGGCATCACCGGCAGCTGCGGGAAGTGGCCCTGGAAGAACCACTCGCTGGCGGTCACGCCCTTCTCGCCCCGGATATAGCCGCGCGCGCGGTCCTCCTCGACGATACGATCGACGAGCAGGAACGGCCAGCGATGCGGGATGAGCGCCTGGATCTGGGTCGTGGTCAGCAGTATGGCGGGCGGCGTGGCGTCGGTCATGGTCTCCCTCTCGTCCCTGTCGTCGCGCGGCTCAACGGCCGGCTGCCGCCAGGAACGCGGCACTGCCGACCCGGTCGAGCAGGTTGGTGGTGAACGCGCCATCGACGAACGGCTGGCTGTCGATGACGGCGCGGTGGAACGCGATGTTGGTCACGATGCCATCCACGACCAGCTCGTCGAGCGCGACCCGCGACCGCTCGATGGCGGCGGTCCGGTCCTCGCCCCAGACGATGAGCTTGCCCAGCAGCGAGTCGTAGAACGGGGGCACCTCGTAGCCACCATACAGGTGCGAGTCCATGCGCACGCCGGGACCGCCGGGCGGCAGGTAGCGCTCGACGATGCCGGCACCGGGCCGGAAATCGTGACGCACGTCCTCGGCGTTGATGCGGAACTCGATGGCATGACCCCGCAGCTGCACGTCCGACTGGGCATAGCCCAACGGCTCCCCCGCCGCGATGCGGATCTGCTCCACGACGAGGTCCATGCCCGAGAGCATCTCGGTCACGGGGTGCTCGACCTGGATCCGGCAGTTGATCTCGATGAAGTAGAAGGCTCCCGTGTTGTCGACGAGGAACTCGAGGGTGCCCAGGTTCTCGTAGCCGGCAGCGACGACCGCGCGGACCGCCTGCTCCGCGAGCGCCAGCCGCGTGGCCGGGTCGAGCGCCGGGCTGGGTGCCTCCTCCACGATCTTCTGGTGGCGGCGCTGGACCGAGCAGTCACGCTCGCCGACGTGGACCCCGTTGCCGTAGCGGTCGACGATGACCTGGACCTCGACGTGCCGGTTCTCTTCCAGCCACTTCTCGAGATACAGCGAGTCGTCCCCGAAGGCGGCGCGGGCCTCCGAGCGGCAGACGGTGATGGCCTGCTGCAGCTCCCGCGGCGTGCGCACCATGCGCATCCCTCGACCGCCACCGCCCGCGGATGGCTTGATGAGCACCGGGATAGCCGATGCGCTGCGCCTCCGACAGCGCGTGGTCGTCGTCGCGCAGCATGCCCATGCGAGCCGGGGATGGTCGGCAGCCCGTGGGCGCCCAGCAGCTCCCGGGTGCCCGCCTTCGACGCGAACCGCTCGAGGACCTCCGGCGGCGGCCCGATGAAGGTGAGGCCGTGGGCACGGGTCATCTCCGCGAACGCGTCGTCCTCGGACAGGAACCCGTAGCCGGGGTGGATCGCCTCGCAGCCGGTGACCACGGCCGCGGACAGGATCGACGCCGCGGACAGGTAGCTCCGGCGCGACTCGGCGGGACCGACGCAGATGGCCTCGTCGGCGAGCTGCACCGCGAGCGAATCACGGTCGGCCTCGCTGTACGCCACGACGGCCGAGATGCCCATGCGCCGACACGCCCGCAGCACCCGCAGCGCGATCTCGCCCCGATTGGCGATGAGGATGCGCTGGAACATCAGGCGGCTCCCGTCGGGCTGCCCGACGCGTTCGGGTCCGTGGGGCCCGCGTCCGCGACGTCCGTCGCGGTCCCCGTGGCCGCGATGAACGCGACGAGCTCCTGGCCGTACTCCACCGGGTCACCCGGTTCGGTCACGAAGCGGCCGACCACGCCATCCGCGGGCGACACGATCTCCTGGCGCACGCCCAGGACATCCACCCAGCCGATGACGTCGCCACGGGCGACGCGATGGCCCGACCGCCAGGCCCGGATCGACCCCGAAGTAGCCCACGGCGGTCGAGATCGCGGTCGCGTGGTCGGGGGATGTGGATCCCGGGGCGTGGACCGGGGGTGTCGGCGCGTGACCACCGCTCGCCACCGCGGAGGCGTGGCTGGACGCGACAGGTGCGCCCCGGCCACGACAGGATGCGCCCCGGCCGTGGCCACCGTCTCGGGCACCGGCGCGGCACGCCGGATGCGCACCCGCCAGGAACCCTGGCGGACCTCGATCTCACCCAGGTCGCTCACGCCCAGTCGTGCCACGAGCGGCGGCAGCAGCTCATCCGCGACGCGTGCGAGCTCCGCGAGGCTGCCCGGGTCCTCGCCCGTGCCGTCCGCGCGCTCCACCTGGATGACATCCCGCATCGGTCAGATCTCCTCGTGGAGCGGTGGCTGGCTGGCCGCATCGGCCCGGTCGGTCGTGGCGGTCGTGCCCGGCGCGTCGGCCGGGCGCGGTTCGATGGGCGGCGTGCCGTCATCGCCATCGCGTCGGGGTGGCCGCGCCGGAGCGAGCAGCTCCCGCAGGCGGTCGCCGACACCCTTCCGGGCGCGCGGTGGGCGAGTGGTCGGCCCCACGAGCTTGACGGTGCCGATCTGCACGGTAGCGACGGTAGCGTGCCTCGACCAGACCGACCGGATCGCGGTCCACGAGCCGTTCGAGGTGGCGGACCAGGGCCTCCCGCAGGGCGAGCGCGGTCCGTTCGGGGTCCTCGTGGGCGCCGGCTGCCGGCTCGGCGACCACCTCATCCACGACCCCCAGGGCGAGTTGGTCCGGCAGCGGTCAGGCGCATCGCCACCGCCGCCTGCTGGGCAGCGTCCGGGGACCGCCACAGGATGCTGGCGCAGCCCTCCGGCGAGATGACCGAGTAGATGGCGTTCTCGAGGGCCAGCACGACGTCCCCGACCGCGATGGCCAGGGCGCCACCCGAGCCCCCTTCACCGGTGATGATGGTGACGATCGGGCACCCGCAGCCGGGTCATGAGGGCGATGGAGCTGGCGATGGCCTCCGCCTGGCCACGCTCCTCGGACGCCGCGTCCGGTGATGCGCCCGGGGTGTCGATGAACGTGACGATGGGCAGTCCCAGCCGCTCCGCGAGTCGCATCATGCGCATCGCCTTGCGGTAGCCGTCCGGATGGGGCATCCCGAAGTTGCGCCGGATGTTCTCCTCCACCTCGGCACCCTTCTGATGACCGATGAACACGATGCGCTGGCCGCCGAGCGTCGCGAAGCCGGCCACGATCGCCTCGTCGTCGCCGAAGAACCGGTCGCCGTGGAGCTCGATGACGTCCTCCGCCATGAGGCTCAGCAGCTCCAGCGTGTGCGGCCGTCGGACGTTCCGGGCGAGCTGGACCCGGGCCCAGACGCGCTCGCGGATCTGCGCCTCGTCCCCTGCTGCCGTCCCCTCCGCCTCGCCGACGCCGGCCTGTGCCACGACCCCGTCAGGCATGGGTGCCGCCTCGGCCGTTGACGGCCCCCGCCGGACGGGGCGGCAGCTCCCAGGGCGCATCCAGTCCGCTGGCGACCGTCGCTTCCGCGACCGCGAACGTCCGTCGCTCCGATGGCCGCAGGTAGCGCAGCAGGCCGATGAGCTCGCCACGCAGGTCCGCACGGGCCACGACCCGGTCCACGAAGCCGTGTCGATACAGGAACTCGGCGCGCTGGAATCCTTCCGGCAGGGCATCGCCGGTCGTGCCCGCCGCGACGCGTGACCCGGCGAACCCGATGAGCGCACCGGGCTCGGCGATGTTCACGTCCCCGAGCGCCGAGAAGGAGGCGAACACGCCGCCGGTCGTCGGGTCGGTCATGAGGCTGATGTAGGGCACGCCCGCGTCCGCCAGTCGCGCGATCGCGGCGACCGAGCGCACGAGCTGCATGAGCGCCAGCGTCCCTTCCTGCATCCGGGCACCACCCGAGGCGCTGACGACGATGAGCGGCAGGCGCTCCTCGAGGGCGTCCTCCGCGGCGCGGGTCACCTTCTCGCCCACGACCGAGCCCATGGAGCCACCCATGAACGCGAAGTCCATGACGCACATCGAGACGGCGCTGCCACCGACGCGGCCGATGCCCCGCACGGCGGCATCCCGGGCACCCGTGCTCAGCTGGGCCGCCGCCAGTCGATCGGGATAGCCCTTGGTGTCCACGAACCCCAGCGGATCCATCGACGTCAGCCCTTCATCCCGCTCCTGCCATGAGTCGGCATCGAGGAGCATCGCGAGACGCGCGGCGATGCGCAGCCGGAAATGATGGCCGCAGCGGGAGCAGACCCGCAGCGACTTCTCGAGCTGCTTGTTGTAGAGCATCTCGGCGCACGAGGGGCACTGGGTCCAGAGATCCGGCGGGAACGAGTCGCGGCGGGGCCGGAACGGCAGGTTGACGGGCATCAGAGTCGACCCCAACGCGCGTCGGGGCGGGTCCGGCGCCAGACCATGAGCGCGGCCGCCCCGGCCAGCGACGCGAGCGACACGCCCGACGCGATGGCGCTGCCCACGATGACGCCACCGACCCGACGGGGATGGGTGCGTTCCGTGGCGACCGCGGGACCGAACGGCAGCACGATGCCGGGCGCGGCCATGCCGCCGTCGTGGCCCGATACCGCTGCCTGGAGCCGTCGAGCGAGCCGCTCCTCGAACCGGGACGATGGGTGGAAGCGTGCTGCGCCATCCGCGACGAGCACGCCCACGGCGGCCAGTCGCGGCTCGGCCGACACGGACCAGCCGGTCGATGGCGCGGGATCGCCCGCAAGCACCCGATCGAGGTAGAGGTCGAGTTGGAAGGCGCCCTCGTCGTCGGGGGTGCCGATCATCGAGCGTCCCGGTCGAGCTCGTCCGCGACGCTCCGGAGCGCACGATGGATGAGCACCCGGACCGCACCCTCGGAGCGACCCATCACCTCGCCGATCTCGCGGGCGGACATCTCCTCCACGAACCGGAGCACGAGGGCACGGCGCCGATCACCGGGCAATCCCTCGATGACCCGCCAGGCACGCGCGGCCTCGTCGTGCGCGACCACGGCAGCGGCCGGGTCATCCGCGGCATGGACGTCGAGCGCCAGGTCCAGGGACGCCTGGGGGTGGCGCCGATCGCGTCGTCGCTCATTGGCCAGGACGTTGCGGCAGATCTGGAACAGCCACACCCGGAAGGTGCTGCCCGCGTCCATGCCCCGGTCATCGAACCGGGGCAGGCCACGCAGCGCCTGGAGGAACACCTGCTCGGTGATGTCCTCGGCGGCGTGATGGGCGCGCGTCTCGTAGAGGGCGAAGCTGTACACCTGGGCCACGTACTTCCGGTAGAGGGCGTCGAATCGCAGCGGGTCCCGACGGGCGGCTTCCACCGCCAGACGGTCGGTATCGATGGGCAGTGGGCGCGGGAACGCTGCTGCCTCTCTCCCCTTCCTGAACACCGCGGAAGTCTATCCGTTACACCGGGATCGGCGCGTCCGCGCACCTCGCTGCTGCCGTCCGCCGCCTCACTTGGCGGTCTGGCTCGGATCCACCACGCGACCCATGAACAGGATGGTGCCCGTGACCCGATCACGGATGAACCAGAGGAAGGGGTGATCGATGGTCGCGTGGACGATCGGCCCCTCGTACCCTCCCGTGGTGCCCTCGTCGATGATGGCCGTGGCCGCGGCGGCCTCCGTCCCCTTCTCGGCGACCTTGATGAACGCCTGGTGGATGACCCTGGAGATGTACAGGCGGGGGTCCTCGCCGCTGGGGACCGTGCTGATGCCGTAGAGGTCGGCGACCTGGTCGTCGAACGCATCCTTGACGCCCATCTGCTTGAGGGTGTCGGCGAGCTGGAGCTTGGTGCGGATGCTGAAGGAGGGCAACGCCAGGAAGGTCATCTGCGTGTCGAGCCGATCGATGACGTCGGCCAGCACGGCCGGCTCCAGCGAGCGCTCGAAGCGGGCGAACGTCCCCGCGGTCGGCATGACGATGAGCATCGCGAGCTTGTTGCCCCGGTACGGCAGCTCGACCGCCGTGTAGTCCTTGGTCACCGCCGCCGGCAGCATCTCGTCCTGGTGCATCGTGGGCACCTTGACATGCGCGCCATCGGCCAGGGTGAACCGCTGGTCCGAGGTGTCGTTCCGCTCGAATTCGTGGGCCCAGCGCGCGTTCATGTAGATCGCGTTCACGAGGACCAGCCTCGTGCGCTTGTCGATCATCGGCGGCTTCGCCTTGGGGATCAGGTCCTTGATGCGACCCGCGGTATGGTCAGCGACCCACTGGTTGATGAGCTTCCGGGCGGCCTCCGGGTCGCCTCGGAAGTCGACCGCCGCCATGGGTGCTGCGAAGTTGCGGGTGATCTCCCGCAGGTACGCCTTCCGGAACGGGAACAGCTGGGCGCCGAACAGCCGGTTGGCGATGGCCAACGTGACCCGCTTGTTCTGGCGTGACGCGAGGTCCAGCGACAGCTGGTCGAAGGCAGCGTCCAGGCGGTCGGTGGGCAGGGTGAAATGGAGCACCTGCTCGATCTGGCGAGCCGTCCGGTTCAGGGCGCCGGCGTGCTGCATCGCGAACGCGACCGAGATGCTGTACGGCCCGACGACGATGTTGCCCTGCTCGGCCTTGCGCAGGCGCTGGTAGAGGTCGATGGCGAACGCGGTATCGCCCCGCACCACCGCGCGCAGGTCACGTGCCGGCACGGAGGGCGATGTGTCGCGCGCGCCGACGGCGAGGGTCTGGACACCTCCCGGCGCGGTCGGTGCCGGGGTGGGTCGGGGCGTCCGGCGTGGCGTTGGGGAAGGGGTGGGCATCGGGCTGGGACTCGCGCCCGTGGTGATCGAGGACGATGGCGACGCGGACGGCCCCTCGAGCCGCGGCAGGGTCCCCGTGAACGTGCAGCCGGTGACCAGGAGCGCCGCCAGCAGCAGCGCGATGGACCGGGACATGGTGCGCCTCGAGCATCGGCGGTCCCGGCGTCCGGTTCCCCCGTTTCCCGGGCGCACCGGGCCAGATCCAGGATACGACGAGGCCCGCGGCAGGTATATGTGCCATCCGGCTCCGGGACGCGGGCCGGATGGCCCGATGGAGCGTCAGCGCCGACCGGTCATCCCGGGCATGTGCACGACGCGACAGCGCGTGACGTCCCCGGAGTCGATGACCCGCGGACCGGCGCCATCGGCGCCCACCAGGAGGAGCGACCCGGACTCCGGATCGACGCCCAGCGCCCGGGCGTGGATCCGCCCGCCGGCACCGTCCACCTCCACCAGCTCGCCCGTCGTCCGTTGTCGGCTCGACCATGCCCCGGCGTCGAAGCGCCCCCCGCGGAGCGCCTCGTAGCGCGGCTCGAGACGGTCGACCCAGGCATCGAGCAGGACGTCGCGGTCGATGGGTCGGCCACCGGACAGCTCCCGAAGGCTGGTCATGGACGTCGCCAGCTCGGTGGGGAAGTCGGCGGCGCTCCAGTCGGCGTTGACACCGATGCCGATGACGGCGGTCCGGACCGTCGCGTCGTCGAGGGTCGCCTCGCCCAGGACCCCGGCCACCTTGCGCAGCAACCCATCCGGGCCGTCGGCGACGATGTCGTTCGGCCACTTCAGACCCAGCGTCGCGTCCCGCAGGCCCGCCACGTCCTCGGCCGCGTCGAGCATCGCGAGCGCCACCGTCGCGGCCAGCCGCCAGGCATGCCGGACGGCAAGGTCGATGGGCCGGAACCCTGCGGAGACGAGCAGCGCGGTACCCGGGGGCGCGACCCACGTCCGGTCGAGGCGGCCACGACCCTGGGTCTGCTCATCGGCGACCGCGAGGCATACCTCCGGCGCCCCATCCTCCAGCCACGCCCGGACGACGGGCTGCGTGGACCCGATGCTGCCGAAGCGCTCCAGGCGCGCGATGAAGGGCCGGCTCACGCGCCAACGATACCGGGCACGGCCGGGTGCAGCCCCCCCGGGCGCGTTCCCACGGGGCGCGACCGGTGGTCGCCGTTGGCCGCAGGCCCGTCGTCAGCGCTGGCGGGCGCGACTGGTAGTCGCCCGATGACCGGGCGCGGCTGGTAGTCGCGAGATGCCGCCATTGGGTCGCCGGGCGCCGTGGTGCGCACCGATTCCTGCGGCTCGCGCGACTGGGAGTCGCGGCTCGTGCATCCAGCGTCGAATCGGCGGGTACCAGTCGCCGATCGGGCCGAATCACCCACTGCACCGGCCGCGTCGGGACATCCTGGAGGGTCGATGGTCTCGATCTGGTCGATCTCGCGACTACCAGTCGCGCGGCGAGTACCGGTCGCGCTGGCGCGGATCGCCGCGCCCCGGGTGCCGTGCCCGGCGGCTATGCGACCTCGGAGCCCGTGTCGCCCGAGTCGGGCATCTCCAGATGGAACGCTCCGTGGAGCGCCCGGGCCGCCGCCTCCACCTGGTCCTCGCCGATGATGCAGGTGATGCGGATCTCCGAGGTGGAGATCATCTCGATGTTGACGCCGGCATCGGCGAGCGCACCGAACATCTTGGCCGCGTATCCCGGCGCGTTGCCGATGCCCGAGCCGACGATGGACACCTTGGCCACGGCAGCATCGGTGGTCATGTCCGCGAAGCCCAGATCACGCACCACGGGGTCGAGCAGCCGGCGCGCCCGCGCCAGCTCCGTCGCAGGCACCGTGAACGACAGGTCCGTAGCCCCCGCATGGCCCACGTTCTGGACGATGAGGTCGATGTTGATGCCCGAATCGGCCAGTGGGTCGAAGACCGCCCGGGCGATGCCCGGCCGGTCGGGCACGCCGACGAGCGTGATCTTGGCGACCTTGCGGTCGAGGGCCAGGCCGCGGACCTTCTCGCGCAGCTCCATCGAATCAACCTCCTGGATGAGCGTGCCGGGGTGGTCGGAGAAGGTGGAGCGGACCGCGATGACGACGTGGTTGACCCAGCCCAGCTCCACGGCGCGGGTCTGCATGACCTGGGCACCCTGGTGGGCGAGCTCGAGCATCTCCTCGTAGCCGATGACGGGCAGCAGCCGGGCATCCGGCACGACCCGCGGGTCGGCCGTGAAGATGCCCTCGACGTCGGTGTAGATCTCGCACCGGTCAGCGCCCAGGCGCGCGGCCAGCGCCACCGCGGTGGTATCCGAACCGCCGCGCCCGAGCGTAGTGACCTCACCGGTCCGATGCGACTCGTCCGTGGCGCCCTGGAAGCCTGCCACGATGACCACCTTGCCTGCGGCGATCTCGTCCTGGACCCGCACCGGATCGACGTTCGCGATGCGCGCACGGCCGTGGCTGGAGTCGGTGCGGATGCCCGCCTGGGCTCCTGTGAGCGAGATGGCGGGTACGCCCAGGGACTGGAGCGCCATGGCCACGAGCGTGCCGCTCATGTGCTCCCCGGTGGCCAGCAGCAGGTCCATCTCGCGCGGATCGGGGTCGTCGGTGATGCGCGCGGCGAGCTCGAGGAGATGATCGGTGGTGTCGCCCATGGCGCTGACCACGACCACCAGGTCCGACCCGGCGGCGCGCTCGCGCGCGATGCGACGCGCGACGTGACGGATGCGGTCGGCGTCCGCGAGGGACGAGCCGCCATACTTCTGGACGACGAGCTGGGACATGGCCCGATCGTAGCAAAGACATCCCTTCGGGCGTCGCTCGACCCCCGTCGGGTCGCTCGACCCCCGTCGGGTGGCTCGACCGCGTCAGTCGACGAGATAGGCCCCCCGGCCGCGCGGGCGGACCACCAGCGACCGACCCGCCAGCCCGGCGGACCCGGCATACGCCTCGAGGGCGAGCGCCACCTTGGCTGCCAGCGTCTCCGAGTCGGCGAAGGCGATGATCGATGAGCCGGCGCCGGACATGCAGGCACCGAGCGCCCCGGCCCGGCGCGCGGCAGCGATGAGCAGCGGCAGCTCCGGGTAGATCGCGGCGCGATAGGGCTCGTGGAGCCGGTCGTCCGTGGCCCCGGTCAGCAGGTCCAGCCGTCCCGATGCGAACGCCGCGACGACCAGCGATGCGGCGCCGACGTTATGGACGGCGTCCGCGAACGGCACCTGGACCGGCAGCGCGGCACGCATCGCCGCCGTGGACAGGGGTCGCTCGGGGATGAACAGCGTCGCGATGAGCGCCGACGGTGGATCGATGCGCACGGCCTGGGCATCGCCCGCCGCGTGGCTCACGACCACGAAGCCGCCGAGGAGGGCGGCAGCGGCGTTGTCGGCGTGGCCCTCGGCACGGCAGGCGAGCGAGAGCATCGCGTGGGCGCCCAGGCCACCGCCCGCGAGCGCATCGGCCGCGAGCAGTCCGGCCACCGACGCCGACGCCGATGACCCAAGGCCGCGAGACAGCGGGATGCGATTGTCCATCCGGATCCGGAAGCCATACGCCCCGACATCGTGGCCAAGCTCGCCGAGGCCCAGCCGGAGCGCCTGGCTGAAGCGGTCCGAGCCGCTCGACTCGAGCGTGCCGCGGCCCTCCCCATGGACGTCGAGCTCCAGCGTCCCGGGTGCCCCGGCCACCTCCACCTGGATGGTGTTCGCAAGGTCCAGGGCGAGCGCCAGGCAGTCGAATCCCGAACCCAGGTTGGCGGTCGTCGCGGGCGCCTCGACCGTGACCGTGGTCCGCGCCAGGGATCCCGTCATCGCGGGTGCGCTGCTCACCAGCCGAGCACGGCGCGGACACCCGCCGCGTCGGCCGGTGCGGCGACCGGCGCATCGACCAGCCGTTGCGCGGTGTCGGGGTCCTTGAGGCCGTGCCCGGTGAGCACGCACACGATCGTGGCACCCGGGTCGATCGCGCCTTCGCCCACCAGCTTGCGGACGCCCGCGACCGAGGCGGCACTGGCGGGCTCGCAGAAGATGCCCTCGCTACGCGCCAGATCTCGATAGGCGTCGAGGATCTGGTCGTCCGTGACGGCGTCGATGCGACCGGCGGACTCGTCGCGCGCCCGTAGGGCCTTGTCGCCGCTCGCCGGCGCACCGATGCGGATCGCGGTCGCGATGGTCTCCGGATGCGGCACGGGATGGCCCAGCACGAGCGGGGCGGCGCCCTCGGCCTGGAAGCCGAGCATCACCGGCAGGGTCTCCACGAGGCCCGCCGACCGGTAATCGTTGAAGCCCATCCAGTAGGCGCTGATGTTGCCGGCGTTGCCGACCGGGATGGCGAGGTAGTCCGGCGCGCCGCCCAGGTCCTCGCAGACCTCGAACGCGGCGGTCTTCTGGCCCTGCAGCCGATACGGGTTGACGGAGTTCACGAGCGTCACCGGATGATCCGGGTCGGGCGTGGCGGTCAGGTCGCGGACCACCCGGAGCGCCTCGTCGAAGCCACCCTCGATGGCCAGGACCCGGGCGCCGGCGACCTGGGCCTGGAGCAGCTTGCCCGCCGCGATCTTGCCCTGGGGCAGGACGACGACGACCTCGAGCCCGGCGGATGCCCCATATGCGGCCGCAGAGGCCGAGGTGTTGCCGGTCGAGGCGCAGATGATGGCCCTGGCGCCCTCCTCGAGCGCCTTGGCCACCGCAACGACCATGCCCCGGTCCTTGAAGGAACCCGTCGGGTTGCTGCCCTCGAGCTTGAGGTAGAGGTTGGGGCAGCCGATCTGGCGCCCAAGGTTGCGCGCATGGACGAGGGGCGTGGCGCCTTCGCCGAGCGACAGCGAGGGCGTCGTCGGCGTCAACGGCAGGAAGGCCGCGTACCGCTGCATCAACCGGGGGCGTGGCCCGGCCGTGGCTTCCTCCGCCCGGAGTCGCTGGAGCACCTGGCTCATGCGCACTGGTCTCAGGCCTCCGAGAGCACGGGATAGATGGTCGCGTCGATGTCCAGGTCGGCGAGCCGAAGGCGCAATCCGTCGAGTGACATGGGCCGTACCACGATGGCATCCATCTCCTGGGCGAGCACGGCATCCACGAGGCTGCCCGGCAGCCGCCCAGCACCCAGCGCGGGTGCCGCCAGGAACCAGCCACTGTCACCCGCGAGGTCGTCCGCGACGGGCGTCGGCCCGCCGGCGGCGGGCATCCCGGCCCACGTGGATCCCGCTCCCCGGGCGATGGCGAGCAGGTCACCGAGGACCGCGCTCGAGGTCGCCGGGCCACCGGCTCCCGGACCCCGGAACGCGATGCGTCCGACCGGATCCCCGACGACCTCGATGAGGTTGAGGACCCCGTCCGTGGAGCCGAGCGCCGACGTGGCGCGCACGGCCATGGGGCTCACTGCGGCGCGCAGCGATCCGTCGTGGTGGCGCTCGGCGCGGGCGACGAGCTTGATGGTCAACCCCAGTCGCGCGGCGCCCGCGAGCTCGGCGCTGGTCACCGCGGTGATGCCGGGAGCGGCCTCGCCACGGGTGGAGGGGGCACCTCGCCGCACCTTGCTCGGGTCGACCCAGACGCCGAAGGCGAGCCGGGTGAGGAGCGTCAGCTTGTGGACCGCGTCATGACCGGACACGTCGCCACTGGGGTCAGCCTCCGCGTACCCACGGGCCTGGGCCTCGTCCAGGACATCGGCGTAGCCACGCGCATCCCGTGCCATCGCGCTCAGGATGTGATTGGTGGTCCCGTTGACGATGCCCCGGATGGCATGGATCTCGTTGGCCGCCAGGTCCGTGGCGAGTGGCCCCAGGACCGGGATCCCGCCCGCCACCGCGGCCTCGAAACGAAGGCTGACCGCGCCCTGACGGGCGGCCGCCTCCAGGGCGGGACCCTGCCGGGCGAGGAGCGCCTTGTTGCCGGTCACGACGTGCTTGCCGGCATCGATGGCGGCCCGGAGCAGGTCACCGGCAGGATCGACACCGCCGATGAGCTCGACGACGACATCGATCCCCGGGTCGACGACGAGCGAGGCGAGGTCGTCCGTGAGCCGGACGGAATCGGGCAGCGACAGGCCACGCGGGCGACGGGGATCGCGGACGCCCACCGCGAGCAGTGCCGGCGGGCATCCGCCGCGTGCCTCGACGGTGGCACGCCACGCGGCATCGATGAGCTTCGCCGCGACCGGGCGCGCGACGCTGCCCAGCCCAAGCAGGGCGACACGCAGCGCCGGACGGGAGGAGGCGTGGGGGTGCATCACGCACGATCGTACCAAGGCTCGGCGGTCTGGCGTCGGTAGGCGCTAGACTCGGCCGCCGTGGAAGCCCACATGACCGTGCCGTCCGTCCTGCCTGCCCTGTCGCGCGATCCGTCGCCGCGTGCCCGCGTATTCAGCGGGGTACAACCGTCCGGGCTGCCGCACATCGGCAACTGGCTGGGCGCGTTCCGGAACTACATCGCGATGCAGGACACCCACGATGCGATCTACTGCATCGTCGACTACCACGCCCTGACCTCCACCCACGATGGTCCGGCGATCCGGCGCAACACCCACGAGATGGCGCTGGGGCTGCTCGCCCTGGGCCTCGACCCGGAGCGGTCGGTGCTGTTCCGGCAGTCGGACCGGCCCGAGCACATCGAGCTGATGTGGCTCCTGGCGTCGGTCACGCCGGTCACCTGGGTCGAGCGGACGCCGTCATTCAAGGAGAAGCGGCGCTCCCAGCCGGATGACGTCAACCACGCCCTGCTGACGTACCCCGTGCTCCAGACAGCTGACATCGCGATCTACAACGCCCGATACGTGCCGGTGGGCAAGGACCAGGCCGCGCACCTCGAGCTCGCGCGCGAGATCATCCGGGCGTTCAACACGGTGTATGGGGACATCTTCGTGGAGCCCCAGGCGGTGTTCACCGACTCCCCCATCGTCCGGGGCACGGATGGCCAGGGCAAGATGTCCAAGTCCCAGGGCAACACCATCGACATCTTCGCGGACGAGGCGGTCATCCGGAAGCAGATCATGGGCATGGTCACGGACACCCAGCGGCTTCGACGGACCGACCCGGGTCGACCCGAGGTGTGCAACGTGTGCCAGCTCCATCGCCAGTTCAGCCCGGACGACTACGAGCAGATCTGGGAGGGTGAGCGCACGGCACGGACCGGTTGCGTGGACACCAAGCGGCTCCTTGCCGACCGGATGCTGGCATCCTTCGCGGAGGCCCGCGAACGGCGTCGCGAGCTGGAGGCGCGTCCTGGCTACGTCGAGGAGATCCTGCAGGCGGGCGCCGACCGGCTGGCACCCCTGGCCGCCGAGACGATGCGCATCTGCCACGACGTCATGGGTCTGGGGCCTCGCCGGTAGCGCTGGGGGTCCGGGCGGGCCGTGTCTCGGGCACCGAGCGCGATCATCCTGTGTAATGCTAGCGGCGGCCGTTGTCGTCGCTCGTGAAGGTCCGGGCCTGTGCTGTGCGCATACCATCGGGCCAAACGCCGCGGATCAGCATTCCACGCGCTGGGCGGACTCGTCCGGGTGGCGACCGAGCTGCCCCACGGGGCCGGGTCCACGCCTGGTGACGGTCTCGTACTGTTCGAGGCTGGTCTCCGGAGCCGAATGCCGCGGATCAGCACTACACAGGCTACGGCGGGCGCGGTCCCGGGTCGCCAACAAAGGTGACTGTCGAGCAACTTTGTTGGAACTCTTTGGTCCCGGAGGTGGCTGGGTGGCCGGCGAGCGGATCGATGCGACGTGACCCGTCGGTCGATCGGGCACTCGCCTGAGCGGTTGCCAAGCTCCACGGGGCCGAGAGGCCGCTGCTCGCGACGACGCCACGCCAGAGGAGATCGACAACGCCTACACGTCCGTAGGTGATGCCACCAACCTCACGACCAAGGCGTTCCTTCGGCATCGAGGAAGGCCGACCGGCGACGACTCCTGGTCGAACCACCTCCGCGAAGTCCTCCGGATGCTCGACCGAGGAGGCATCGCCCACCCCTCGACGGAGCTGTTGGTTGCGGGTCATCCACGAGCGCAACGAGTCAGTGCGCGACGGCTCGTTCGCCGCCACCGAGATCGACGAACTCGAGGCCGCCATCGCGCTCGTTCGCGGGTACTACGACGCCGTTGGGGCGCGAGGTAGGTCCTGGCTCGATCCGAGGACCCGTTCGCCCCAAGCCCGAAGAACCGGTCGCAGTACACGCCGTGATGCAGCGGCGAGACTCAGGGGAACCACGGGCGGTGGTGGGAGCGCCATGGCCGGCCACACCTTCCTGAGTCGCGTCGATGCATCACCAGCGGCTCAGCGTCCCAGGGCGCGCTCGACGCCCCGGTCGGGGATGAACCATATGACCGCCACGACCACGTACATGGCGAACGCCACCAGCGGTGCCATCATCGCGACAGGTATCGCGGCTGCGTAGATGGCGATGGATGCGAGGCCCTTCCGGTCCGCGCCGCTCGCATGTCCGACCGCGGCCGACTGTGACGGCACCGCGCGCAGGGCCCGGACCAGGACCGCGTATGCGAAGGCGGCGGCGATGAGCACGCAGCCGTACAGCGCGGTGGGCACCGAGGCGAACCCGTCCTGGCCCATCCAGGCCGTCGCGAACGGCACCAGGGACAGCCAGAACAGGAGCGTCAGGTTCGCCCACAGCACCTTGCCGTCCACCACCGTGGCGGACTGGAGCAGGTGGTGATGGTTGTTCCAGTAGATGCCCAGGTAGACGAAGCTGAGCACGTAGCTGATGAACACCGGCACCAGTGGCCGAAGGGCTTCCAGGTCCGTCTGCTCCGGGGGATGGAGCTCCAGGACCATGATGGTGATGAGGATCGCGATGACACCATCGCTGAACGCTTCCAGTCGACCCTTGCTCATCCGCCCTCGGACCCGTCAGCCGGCGACCGCAGGTGCGGCGCTGTGTCGGGCGAGTGTACGGGTCGGGCGTGCGGTCATCGTCACTGGCCAGCGGGGAGCAACACCTCGACATCCGAGGCCGTGATGCTGGCGGTGACGGTCCCTGCGCCTGCTGCCGCCGGGCTGGCACCAGGCGCGGCCGGCAGACCGCCGCCGAAGCCGCCGGCTGCCGTGACCCGGATGGACGAGCCGACGACCACGTCCGCCGCGGTTGCGGTGGCCTCCCCGTGATAGGTCGTCGTGCTGGTGGTCGCGACATCGATGGTCTGTCCGCCGGCGGTGCTGATGTTGACGGTCCCATCACCGACCGCAGTCACGGTACCCGTCAGGCCACCGCGTCCGAAGCCGCGCTCCGGACCCGTCGTCGTCGTGGCCGATCCGGCATCGCTCGCGGGCAGGACCTGGATGTCCGTTGCCGTCGGCCTCGTCGTGGCTGGTGCCGCGCCGGGTGCCGCGCTCGCCGCGGGCGCGACCCCGCCCGGTCGACCGCCGCCGAAGCCGCCCTCGACCGTGATCCGCACGGACGATCCCACGACCACGTCCGCGGCAGTGGCGGGCGTCTGCTGGTGATACGTGGTGGTCTCGGTCGTGGCGACCTCGGTCGTCGCGCCGGTCGCGGTCGTGTAGCTGATGGTGCCATCGCCGATGGCGGACACCGTGCCGGTCAGACCGGCTCGGGCGCCGAAGCCACCCTGGCGACCGCTGGTGGTGCCGGCGCCGGTGCCACTCCCTGTGCCTGCGCCGGTGCCGGTGCCCGTGCCCGTGCCGGTCGTACCCGTGCCGGTCGTGCCCGTGCCACTCCCTGTGCCCGTGCCCGCTCCCGGGATGACGGGAGCGCCGCTTTGTGCCGCCTGCTGGCCGACCGCGCCGGGTGCCCCGCTGGCCTGCGGCACCACGATGGCGTTCTGTCCGGTCCCACCGGTGCCTTGTCCAGTGCCGGTGCCTGTGCCGGTGCGTCCCGCGAGCCCGGCCAGCCCGGCCCGTGCGGCGCCGGTGGCCGTCGAGGGTGGGGCGGTGGCGCGCCCCACGGCGAACGCGACGCCGCCGACCGCGATCAGGAGGCTCAGCCCGAACACGACATCCACCGCCCGCGCCCCGGCCGACTTCTTCCTGGCGACCGCGACCCCTGGCATGACGGACGCGCCCGGTGCCATCGCCAGCGGCGGGGGCATGGCACTCCCCCCCTGCCAGCCTTGCGGGGGCATCTGCTGCGGGACCCAGCCCTGCGGGGGCATCTGCTGCGGCAACCCCTGTCCCGTCCACGGCTGGGGCGGCCACTGCTGTTGCGCCCAGTCGGGCTGTGACGCCACGGCCACAGGCATCTCGCTGGACGGCTCCGCCGGCATCTGGCCCTGCGCAGGCCCCGGCACCGGTGGTGCGGCGGGGAGCCCGGCGGATGTCGCGGGAAGCCCGCTGGGGACAGTCAGTTCCATGGGATCCTCCTGGGAAGGGGGGTTCATTCGTAGCGGAGGGCGACGATGGGGTCGAGTCGGGCTGCCTGACGTGCCGGCCAGACACCGAACACGACGCCGACGAGCAGGCTGAAGCCGACGGCCAGCAACACGGTCGCGGGCTGGAAGGTGAAGCCCCAACCGGCGATCTGACCGACCCCGATCGAGATGGCGATGCCGAGGACGACCCCGATGAGGCCACCGATGACCGAGAGCGTCAGGGCTTCGACGAGGAACTGGGCGAGGATGTCCCGCCCGCGCGCCCCGATGGCCTTGCGGATGCCGATCTCGCGGGTCCGCTCGCGGACCGACACCAGCATGATGTTCATGATGCCGATGCCGCCGACGACGAGCGAGATCGAGGCGATGCCCGCGAGGAGCACCGTCAGCAGGTCACTGATGGAGCTCACCGACGCCAGCAGCTGTGCCTGGTTGGCGATGGAGAAGTCGTCGGTGCCGCCCGATGCGATGGCGTGGCGCTGCTCCAGGAGCGCGGTCGCGGTGGCCTTCACCGTGTCCATCTGCTCAGGCGTCGCCACGCTGATGGCGATGGACCGCACCGAGTCGGTGTTGTCGAAGTAGTGCTGCACCGCCGTGATGGGGATGAGCACGATGTCGTCGTTGCTCGCAGCCCCGGAGGTGCCCTTGGGCTGAAGGATGCCGATGAGCTGGAACGGCAGCCCACCGATGGTGATGTCGGAGCCGATGGAGCTGGCATCCAGGCCCAGGTTGGTGGCCGTCTCGGAGCCGATGACCGCGACCCGGAGGCCGGCATCGACCGAGGCGCCGTTGAGCGTGCTTCCCTGCCACACTTCGTAGTTCCGGACCTGGGTGTAGTCCTCGTTGGTACCGACGATGCTCGCGGTCTCGTTCTTGCTGCCCGCGACGACCAGCTGGTTGGTGGTCAGCTGGGGCGCGATCGCGGCGACGCCCGCGAGCTTGCCCAGGGCGGCGGCGTCGTCGACGGTGAGCGTCGTCGCGGAGCCGAAGGCACCCCGGGTCGCACCACTGGAGCTGGCACCCGCGTTGACCGTCAGCAGGTTGGTGCCCAGCGACTGGAGGTTCTTGCTGATGCCCGCGGTCGCGCCCTGGCCGACAGCGACGAGCGCAACGACGGACGCAACACCGATGATGATGCCCAGCATCGTCAGCAGCGCCCGCATCCGAGATGAGCCGAGCCGGGAGAGGGCGAGCCGCACGAGCTCGATGGTGTTCATGCGATCATGCCGTCCCGGACGTGGATCTGGCGGGGCGCCTGCGCGGCGACATCGTGATCGTGGGTGATGAGCACGATGGTCCGACCCTGCTGGTGAAGGGCGTGGAAGCGGGCCATGACCTCGACGCCCGAGGCGGAGTCGAGGTTGCCGGTGGGCTCATCCGCGAGGATGATCGCGGGATCGGTGACGAGCGCCCGGGCGATGGCCACCCGCTGCTGCTGACCACCCGACAGCTCGCTGGGCATGTGACCCAGACGATCGCCGAGGCCGAGCGCCTCGAGCGAGCGCTTCGCCCGCTCGTACCGCTCCCGGCGCCCGGCGCCCTGATACAGCAGCGGCGTGGCGACGTTGTCGATGGCCGAGGTGCGTGACAGGAGGTTGTAGCTCTGGAACACGAACCCGATCTCCCGGCTGCGGAGACGGGCGAGCTCGTCGTCGTCGAGGCCCGCGACCGAGGTCCCCGCCAGGACATAGGTCCCGGCGCTCGGCCGGTCGAGACAGCCGATGATGTTCATGAGCGTCGACTTGCCCGAGCCCGAGGGCCCGACGATGGCCACGAACTCGCCCTGATCGACCCGGATGCTGACGCCCCGGAGCGCCTCCACCACGACCGAGCCCAGGTGATAGACCCGCCACAGGTCGGCGATCTGGATGAGGCCGCCCGCCGATGGCCAAGGCTGAGGTCCCGGTACGGCGCCGGGAGCCCAGGACGGACCTGGCGGCGGCTCCATGAGCGCGCTCATGGGTTCGTACCTCGCCGGGTGCCACCCGCGCCACCGGGGAAGGCGCCGCCGCCGAAGCCGCCGAAGCCACCGAGCCCGCCGATGCCCGCCTGTGTGCCACTGCCGCTGGTCGACTGCTGGGCACTGATCGTGCCCGTGACGACCGTGGTCCCGTCATCGACGCCGCTCTTGATCTCCGCGTACGTGTCGGTGATGAGGCCGACCGTGACCGGCGTCAGCTGCTGGGCGCCGCTGCTGTCGAGCGTCCGCACCGAGTAGTTGCCGTTGCGTCCCACGAGGGCTGCCACGGGGACCGCCACGACATCGGGCGCGCTGGCCGTCGTGACCGAGACGCTCGCGGACATCCCGGTGCGGATGGTGTCCGGGGCATCGCTGAGGGTGATGGTCGCGGGGTAGGAGACGACCGATGAGGCGCCGGAGGTGGAGGCCACCGGATCGATGGACGAGAGGGTGCCCGTCAACGTGGCATCGATGGCGCTGACCGTGACGTTGGCCGGCTGCCCGGCAGCGAGGGCCGTCAGGTCGGATTCCGTGAAGTCGGCCGTGACCTGCATCGGTCCGACCTCCATCTGGATGGCGTCGCCACTGGGCGCCGCTGCACCCACGGCCAGGTCCACCGCCGTGATGAGCCCGTCGGCCGGGGCAACGATCGACGCACCTGCGAGCTGCGCGTGCGCGTCGTCGACCGCCTGCTGTGCCTGCGCGACAGCGGCCTCATCCGCGGCGATGGTCGCGGCGGTCGCCGGGGCGACCGCGGTCGCATACGTGCGCTGGGCGTCATCGAGGGCAAGCTGGGCGGATGCGACGTTCTGGGCCGCGCTCGCGGCCGAGGCCGCGTTCTGGTTCTTGGTCGAGGTCAGGCTCCGGCCAGCGTTCCGCACGGCGACCCGGTCCGACCGGAGGACGTCACTGGTAGCGGAGTCATTGGTGTCCCGGGTGAGCTGCCCGTTGGCGTCGCTGACGGCGCTCTGCGCCTGGAGCAGCGAGAGGGCGTTGGATGACTTGGTCTCCTTCTGGCTGCGCTTGGCGTCATCGAGTGACATCTGCGCCTTCTGGAGCGCTGACTTCGCCGCGGCCAGGTCGTCGGCGGTGGGCTTCCCCTGGTCCGTGGCGAGCTGCGCCTGCGCGGTGGCGAGCGACGCCTGCGCCTGCTGCAGCTGGAGCTGCGCAGCAGCGGCATCGGCCGTGGCCAGCACCGTGCCCTTGGTGACGCGACCACCGAGGGCCGCGTCCACGGCGGTCACCGTCCAGGTGCCTGCGGACGACGATCCGGAGCCGGTCGCCCCGGATGGGATGAGCGCTGCGTCGCGCCCGAAGCCGAGACCATAGGTCGCAGCGGCGGCGACACTGCCGGTCGCCACGGCAGCCTGGGTCACGTCCGTGGTTCGCGCTGTCGATGTGAGATACCGGGACGTGGCTGCCGACGCACCGGTCGTGGGCGCGTACAGCACGTAGCCGATGGCGCTGACGCCGATGGCGAGCAGGACCACGGCCGCGAGGAGCTTGCGCTTCACGGGATCCTCCTGTGCGTACCTGGTTGGGTCGGTGTCCAAGGACACACGCCGTCGAGCAGGCACGATGACCCTGGGTGTTGAGATCCGCATGAGAAGCCGGCGCGGCCCATGGGTGCCGCCAGGACGTGCTCAGTTGCCGCCTGGCGGCGCTGCGGGTGGCCCGCCAGCCCCGGCGAACCCGCCGCCACCAGACAGGCTGCCCACGTCGCCGAGCCCGGCCGAGCTGCTGCCGGTGCTGGTGCTCGCCTGCTGGTCGTTGACGGTGCCCGTGATGACGGTCGCACCATCGTCGAGGCCGCTGGTGACGGCCGCCAGCGTGTCGGTCATGAGGCCGACCTCCACCGGCACCAGCTGCTCGGTGCCCTCGCCGGTCAGCACGCGCACGGCATAGCTGCCGTCTCCGCCGATGAGGGTGGCGATGGGCACCGCGATGGCATCGGTCTGGCTCGCGGTGGTGACCGAGACGTCCGCGGACATGCCCGACCGGATGGTATCCGGCGCGTCGTGGATGGTGACCGTTGCGTCGTACGAGACGACCGAGCCCGACCCCGAGGATGAAGCCACCGGGTCGATCGAGGACAGCGTCCCGGTCAGGACGGCGTCGATGGCGCCGACGGTGACGGTCGCGGGCTGGCCCGCGGCAAGGGCGGTCAGGTCGGACTCGGTGAATGAGGCCGTGACCTGCATCGGGTCCGCCTGGATCTGGATCGCGTCACCGGCGGGAGCGGTGCCACCCACGACCAGGTCGATGCTGGTGATGAGCCCATCGGCGGGGGCCGCGATGGTCGCGGCCTCGACGGCGCCCTGGGCATCGGCGAGTGTCTGCCGCGCGCTGGCGACCGTCGCCTGGTCAACCGAGAGCACCGTCGGGTCGGTCGCCGCGGTGGCGTCGTCGTAGGAGCGCTGCGCGTCCTCCAGGGCCATCGTGGCGGAGGCGACCTGCTGCTGCGCGTTGGCGAGGGACGTCGCGATCTGGGCCTCGGTGGACGCGAGGCTGCGCTTCGTGTCACGGATCGTCCGCCGGTCCGTCCGCAGGATCGCGCTCGCGGCGCTGGCGTCGGTATCGCGGGTCAGCTGGGCTGTGGCATCGCTGACGGCGCTGCGCGCCTGTGTCAGTGACAGCTTGTTCGCCGCCTTGGTCTCGGTCAGGTTGCGCTTGGCGTCGTCGAGCGACATCCGGGCCCTGGCGAGCGCTGACTCGGCCGCGGCCTGGTCGTCGGCAGTGGGCTTCGCCTGGTCGTCCGCGAGCTGCGCCTGGGCCCTGGCCAGGTCCGCCTGCGCCTGCTGCAGCGCGAGGGTCGCATCCGGGCTCTCGGCCGTGGCCAGGACCGTCCCAGTGGCCACCGTGTCGCCCAGGACGGCGTGGACCGCCGTCACCATCCAGGAGCCGGTCGATGCGGCTCCGGAGCTGCTGGCGCCGGAGGCGACCAACGCGGCCGCACGCCCGAAGCCCAGGCCCCAGGTGGCGCTGGCGGCGACGGTCCCCGTGGCGGTCGCCTCCTGGGTCACATCACCGGTCGTGGCGGTGGCGGTCAGATACTGGGTCGTGGCCGTGGAGCCTGCCGTCGGCGCGATCAGCACATAGCCGACCGCGCCTACACCGACGGCGAGCAGGACGACGGCCACGAGAAGCCTTCGCTTCACGGGGTCCTCCTGGATGCGCGGGTCGTCGCGAGGGCGGGAGCCCAGGTCGTTGCGTCACCACACCCTGGACCCCCAGATCGAGAAGGACGTGAGAGCCGGCCGCATCCCGACGAGGGACCCGGGCACTGGCGGACGGGCCAGGCGGTCGACCGCCGATGGGACTATCCGCACATCACCCACCCGTTCCACCGCGACCCCGCGATGGCGGGCGCTAGACTGCGCGCATGCTCAGCCGGCTCATCCAGTCCGAAGGGCGCTGGATCCATGCGCTGCTGGTGCTCAGCACCATCACCGTGGCGCTCGTGCTCACCGGGCTGCTCTCGAACATCGTCGTCTACTTCAGCGACATCCTGCTCATCCTCGTGATGGCCTGGCTGTTCGCGTTCATCCTCTCGCCGCTCGCCAGCTGGGTCGAGCGCCACATGCCGGTGCTGCCGCGGGTCGCCGTGGTGGCGGTCATCTACGGCCTCCTGTTCGTTGCCCTCGCGGCCATCGTCGTCGCGGTCGCGGTCGGCGTCGGTAGCTCCTTCAAGAGTCTCATCGACGACCTGCCCACGATCCAGGCCAACCTGCCCGAGACGCTCAAGCAGTGGCAGGCCCAGGTAGACAGCCTGGGCATCGGGATCAACCTCGTGACCACCGTCGACCAGGCGCTCCAGGGCCTCCGGAACCTGTCGGGGGACCTGGTCAAGCCGGCCGCGGACCTCGCGCTCGCCAGCCTGGGCATCATCGGCAACCTGCTGATGGTCGTGTTCCTGTCCGTGTTCATCCTCATCGACAAGGACAAGATCATCGCCTTCTTCCTGCGCCTCGCCCCGCCGCGCTATGCGGGCGAGGTGCGGCTGCTCCAGACGAGCGTCTCGTCCTCGTTCGGCGGCTTCATGCGCGGCCAGGCCATCCAGGGCGTCGTGCTGGGCCTGGTGGCAGCCGCCGGCGGGTTCATCCTGGGCATCGAATACTGGCCCGCGGCGGCCGTCATCGCGGGCCTGCTCCAGATGATCCCGTTCTTCGGCCCATTCGTGTCGTGGGCGCCCCCGGTGGTCGTCGCGGCACTCACCGGATCGCCCGTGCTGCCCATCCTCGTGGTCATGATCATCGGCTGGTTCGTGGTCATGAACATCATCCAGCCGCGTGTCATGGCCAATTCCGTCGGCATCCACCCGGTGATGGTCCTGGTGTCTGTGCTCATCGGCCTCAAGCTCCAGGGCGTGGTGGGCGCCATCTTCGCGGTGCCGGTCGCAGCGGTCATCTCGGCCTTCTTCTTCTTCTACCTCGAGCGCTCACCGGACGGCGGGGCGCGGGATGTCACGAGCCGCGCCGCCAAGCGGGTCGAGGCGCGCCAGGGACGGACCGTGCGGGTGCCGACCGCGCCCATCGTCGCGCCCGGTGGCCCGGCGGACGCCACGAGTCTGAGCATCGGCGGTGGCGCGGCGGCGGTGGCGCCGACGGCCGCTCGGGGCGGCGTGACCGGCGCCGCCACCCGGCTCATGGGTCGCGGCGGTGGCTCCAGTGGCACGGCCTCCGGCCCCCCGCCCGACGAACCCCCGGCATGACCGACGGATCGCCTCCCGGTGATGCGCGCCAGGAGGGGCGGATCCGCAGCGCACCGCACCCGGCGGGGATGGCCTCCGGGAGCACTCCAGGCTGGAGCGTCGTGCCCTCGATCGTGACCGGGGCGAGCCGCTGGCCGTCGGCGACCTGCGCCTGCCGCCGGCGCGGGCCACGCTCCATGAGGCCCGGCCGCTCGCGGACTGGCCCACCCGACCGCGCATCCTGGTCACCAACGACGACGGCATCGAGTCCCGCGGGCTGCTCGCGCTCAAGCAGGCGCTGGAGCCCATCGGCGATGTCTACGTCGTCGCGCCCGAGAGCAACCAGTCGGCGGTCGGGCACCAGAAGACCTTCATGCGCCCGCTGCGCGTCCGGGAGCGGGTCCTGGCGGACGGCGGGGTCGGCTGGTCGGTGGATGGGTCGCCCACCGATGCCGTCAGCCTCGCGTTCCTGGGCTACTTCGACGTCGGCTTCGACCTGGTGGCCTCGGGCATCAACTACGGCGCGAACCTGGGCGACGACGTGACCTATTCGGGCACCGTGAGCGCGGCGATGGAGGCGGTCATCAACGGCTGTCCCGCGTTCGCCATGTCGCTCGAGTACTACCAGCATCCCGACTTCGAGCTCGCCGGCCGGATGGCCCGGCTCGTGGCCGTGAACATCCTGGAGCACGGCCTCGCACCCGGAGAGCTGCTCAACGTCAACGTGCCGGCCATCGCCGCCGAGGAGCTGGAGGGCATCGCGGTCACCCGGATGGGCAAGCGCATCTACCAGGACCAGCTCATCGAACGGCTTGACCCGCGCGGCGTCCCGTACTACTGGATCGGCGGTCCCGCGCCCGTCCGGACATGCCGAACCGGGCACCGACTTCCACGCCATGGTCAACCGGCGCATCGCGGTCACGCCCATCCAGCTCGACTTCACGGCGGAGCGGCTGCTGCGCCGGCTCGAGCGCTGGGAGTGGCAGCTGCCGGCGGCCCAGCCACCCGACCAGGCGCTGGCCGAGGCACTCGACCGACCCTGAGCGCCGGCCCTCAGGGGCGCTGCTGCATCACCGTGAGGTCGCCGTTGCTGGTGCTCGCCCGGACGACCGTGACCGACGAGATGCCGGCCGTGCCCCGGATGCTGCGGTATCGGACACCGCCAGACGCGGGAAGTCGGTCTGGACCCGCCCGTTGGACGTCACCCCATCGATGGTGAATGCCGCGTCCCCGGGGAACGTGAGCGCCAGGTTGGCGTTGCTGGTCGCGAAGGAGTTGCTGCCGGGAGCGAGCGAGCCACTGAACGTGAGGACGGCGTTGGAGGTCTCGGCGGTGACCTGCGCATCCTCGGCCGCGATGATGTCCAGCGCTCCGTTGCTGGTCCGGACCTTGAGCTTGCCCTGGGCCAGGTTGACCGAGACGGGCCCGTTGGTCGTGTCCAGGTCCAGGTCACGGCCGCCCCGCGTCGTGATGGCGCCGTTGGAGGCACGCGCCAGGATGCTGCCCGACGTGTTGGCCGCCTCGATGCGGCCGTTCGAGGTGCGCAGCTGGAGGCTCGACTCGGGTGGCACCGCGATCTCCACGTCCGCGCCGCTGTCCCCGAGCGAGACCGGCTGGTCCGTGCGCCGGGCCGTGATGGTCACCCGGTCGGGGGTCGAGGTGATGGCGACCGCGACCTTGGCCAGGTCCTGCTCCGCCTCCTGCCTGGTCGCTGCCCGAGCCGCGGCTGGTGACCCGCACGTCGACCGAGTCCTCGCCGCCGGCGGTGACCGTGATGCGGCCATTGAAGGTGTCCACGACGACGAGCGGCGCGAGACCGGCGGGGACGGTCTGGCGATCCTCCCGCTGGGCATAGACCGTGCCCGTGACGGTGCATCCCGCCAGCACCAGGCCGGCCACGACGACCCCGACCATGAGCGACGCGATGCGCCGGACCTGGGCCACGGCTAGTGCCGCTTGCGGTCGGCGACGACCTCGCGCGCCGCGTTGCGCCCGGGGACACCCGTGACGCCACCACCCGGGATGCGCCCCGGAGCCGCACAGGTACAGCCCGTCGAGCGGCATCCGATAGCGCGCGTAGCCGAGCATCGGTCGCCACGCGAACCACTGGTCCAGGCTGGGCTCGCCGTGGAGCGGATGGCCGCCCGTCATGCCCAGGTCGCGCTCCAGGTCCGCGGGGGTGTGGACCTGGCGGGCCACGACCAGCCGGCCGATGCCCGGCGCCACCGACTCCAGGACCGCCATGGTCCGCTCGAGTAGCGTCTCGCGGGCGGTGTCCCAGTCGCCGATCGCGCAGCTCCCGCGGGGCCGACTGGACCACGATGCTCATGACGTGGCGGACACCGGACGCGGCCGCCCCGTCGACCAGCAGCGGGTCGGCGAGGCTGGGGATGGTCGCCTCCAGCCACGGCTCGTCGCTCATCCGGCCGTACTTGGCGGCATCGTGGGCGACATCGAGGTAGCGCACGGACGGCGCCACGACCAGCCGCCCCCGCAGGCGCAGCGCGCCGTCATCGCCGTCGAGGCCCCGGAAGCGGGGCAGTCCGGCGAGGGCGAGGTCGACCTTGGCGGTGACCCCCGACTGGCGCAGGTTGCCCGCCTGCCAGCCGAGCCTGGGCCCCAGCACCTCCGGATCGACCAGGTCGAGCAGCGTCCGTCGAGGGTCGAGCCCGCTGACCACGACCGGGGCGTCGAGCTCCTCGCCCGAGGCGAGCCGGACGCCCGTGGCGTGCCCGTCGGCGGCACGGACGGCCACGACCTCGGCACCCGGTGCGGATCTCGGCGCCCGCCCGGCGCGCAGCTGATGCGAGCGCCGCGGCGAGCGCACCCGGGCCGCCCCGGGCGTACACCGTCTCGCCCGCCGCGCCGCCGTCGTTGCCGGCCGAGTCGGCGAGCATCACCTGGGTCGTGCCGGCCGAATGCGGCCCCATCGACGAGTAGCGGATGCCCCGGACCGCGAGCATCGCGCGCAGCGCGTCGGTCTCGAAGCGGTCCTCCAGGAAGTCCGCGATGGACTGCGGCAGCACCCGCAGCAGCGCGCGGGCATGGGTCTCGTCGAGTCCCCGGAAGTGCAGCCCCAGGCGCACGGCCGCGAGGATGTCACCCGGGACGGCACCGGAAGGGTCGGGCGGCGTGATGGCCATCAGCCGCGACAGCACGCCCGACAGCGTCCGGACCTCGGCGTCGAAACCGACCCACGCGGCAGCATCCCGGGGCGACACGTCGAGCCAGCTCGCGGGCCGTCCGCGCGGCGTCGCCCCAGAGCGTGATGGGCGGGCCATCGGGGCGCAGCGAGGTGACGCGCGCGGCGGGCTGGACCAGACGCAGGCCATCCGCGGCGAGCCCCAGCTCGCGCGCGATGGAGCCGCGCAGCCGGCCCACGGTATGGGCGTAGACGGGGATGCGCGCCCCGGGCAGCGAGCTCCGCCGTGGCGAGCGCACCGCCGACCGCCTCACGCCGCTCGAGGATGAGCGTGCGCATGCCGCTCCGCGCGAGATACGTGCCGCAGACGAGCCCGTTGTGGCCGCCGCCGACGACGATCGCATCCCAGGCAGCCGCGGCGGTCATGCGGCGGCCCCCCGCTTCTCGCGCAGCAGCTCCAGGGCCGCGATGCGCCCCGGAGCACCCATGATGCCGCCGCCCGGATGCGCCGAGGAGCCGCACAGCCAGAGGTCCCTGACGGGCGTCCGGAAGCGTGCCCAGCCGGGCGCCGGGCGGTTGACGAACAGCTGCTCCAGGGACAGCTCCCCCTGGAAGATGTTGCCCTCCGTGAGACCCATGGTGCGTTCGATGTCCAGCGGCGTCAGCACCTGGCGATGCAGGATGAGGCTCTTGATGTTGGGCGCACGCTCGGCGAGCGTGTCGACGACGGCGTCGCCGAAGGCCTCCCGCTGGTCGTCCCAGGTGCCCTCCGCGAGCTGGTACGGCGCGTACTGCACGAAGCAGCTGACGATGTGCTTGCCGGGCGGCGCCATGCGCGGGTCGACGAGCGTCGGGATGACCATGTCGACGTACGGCCGCCGGCTGAAGTCGCCCGCCCTTGGCGTCGTCGTAGGCCTGCTCCATGTAGTCCAGCGAGGGCGAGAAGCTGATGGCGCCCCGGAGGTGCTCGCCGGGACCCGGCAGGGCCGTGAAGTCCGGCAGCCCATCGAGCGCCAGGTTGACCTTGCCCGACGAGCCCCGGAACCGGAACCGGCGGATGGACTCCTCGAAGTCACGCGTCGAGCGTGCCCGGCTCGAGCAGGTCCAGGAAGGTGACCTTGGCATCCGTGGAGGCCAGCACCGCCGACGCCCCGATCTCCTCGCCCGACTCGAGCACCACCCCGGTGGCCCGGCCGTCCCGGACGCTGATGCGCGCGACGGGTGCCTCGGTCCGGATCTCCGCCCCGAACGATCGCGCGGAGGACGCGATCGCCTCGCTCACGCCGCCGGTGCCGCCGCGGGGGATGCCCCAGGCGCGGAACGCGCCGTCGATCTCGCCCATGTAGTGGTGCAGCAGCACGTACGCGGTGCCCGGGCGAGCGGACGCCCTGGTAGGTGCCGATGATGCCCGACGCGGACATCGTCGCCTTGAGCGGTGCCGTCTCGAACCACTGGTCCAGGAAGTCCGCGGCGCTCATGGTCATGAGCTGCACGAACGCCGTCTGCTGGCGCCGCGGCAGCTGCGCGAAGTCGCGCAGCAGGCCGCCGAGGGGCATCGCCTCGCGCGGGTCGGGTCGCCGCGGATCGACCGGGCGTGATGCCCAGGATGGGCTTGATGAAGCGCGCCATCTCGACCATCAGCAGGCCGTACTCGCTGTAGGCCTCGGCATCCGCTGCGCGACCAGCGCCGGATCTCGCGCATGGTCTGGGCGTGGTCGTCCGTGCGCCACAGGTAGTCGTCGTCGAGGGGCGTGAAGGTGCCGTCGAGCGGCAGGATGCGCAGGCCGTGGCGGGGCAGCTCCAGGTCCCGGATGATCTCGGGCCGCAGCAGGCTGACCACGTAGCTCGCGACGCTGAAGCGGAAGCCCGGGAAGACCTCCTCGGTCACGGCCGCCCCACCGAGCACATGCCGGCGCTCCAGGACCAGCGTCGTCAGGCCGGCGCGGGCGAGGTATGCCGCGCTCACCAGGCCGTTGTGGCCCCCGCCGATGATCACGGCGTCGTAGCGCTGGGGCACGGTCCCTCCTCTCTCCCCGGTCGATGGCGGTCGGGGCACGGTCCCACCGCGACACGGTCACGACCGGCCGTTGCGAGTGGCAGATGCATGGTACCCGGGCTCGCGGGTCGGTCGGTCGCGGGCACGCCACCGGTTGACCCGTGCCGGGCGATGGACCATCCTCTGGCACGGCCGGGGTGGATTCCCGCCAGGAGGCCAGCACGATCACCAGGTCCGTTGTCAGGCACGGTCCGTCGTCCAGATTCCCGCGCGCGGCGCTTGCCGACGCCGCGGTCACGTTTTCGAGCCGTCTCGTTGGCGAGATTCCCATCACCCGTGCAGGCTGCCATCGGGGTCTGCGGTTCCGTCAACCGGGGAGCCGCTCGCCGCGTCTCGGTGGTCGTATCGGCCTGCTGGCGGGAATCGTCGGCGGATCGGGACGGTTCTGGCGGGTTCGCTCCACGGGCCCCGGAGGGACGAGCGACCTTCGAGTACAGTCGCGAACCCGGCCGGGGTGCGTATGCCGTCTGGCGCCATATGCCAACACATCAGATCCCCGAGCGGCCATGATGGAGCAGACATGAGCACCGTTCGTGGAGCGCTCGATCCTGGTGTCGATGGGTATGGCGATCGCGATATGCCTGCCGGGGTCAGGTGTGTCGGCGGCATCGCCGAGGCCGGTCACCTCAGGCAACGTCGCCGAGCTGGTCACCTTCGTCCCGCCCACCGCGCAGACCGTGGGCTTCACCGACTGGGGCCGCATCAAGGCATCGGTCGGCGCCCAGGACGTCACGGGGGCGAGCCCCTTCGAGGACAAGGCGGCGGTGGGCATGTCCACGACCAGGGGCGAGGCGGCGGCCTCCGCCTTCGGCCTTGCGCATCTCCGCGACCACTACGCCACCTGGGCGTTCGATGCCATGGACCTCGAGTGGGAGGCGACCATCCAGGGCGACGGCCCACCGCTGTTCGTGCTCCGTTTCCGGGATGGTTTCGATCTGGCGCCCGTGGCCGCCCTCTTCGATACTCGCGGCTTCACCTCCACGACCGTGCCTGGCGGCACGATCCGCTCACACGAGATGGCGCTCAAGGAGGACTGGCTCAGGAACACGGAGTTCGCGATCCTCAACACCGGCTTCCTTGATGATGGCCGGACGCTGGTGCTGTCGGGCGATCTCGACCAGGTGAGCGATGTGCTCGCCCGGCACGGCACATTCCCTGACGACCCGGCGCTGGACGGGGTGTCGGCGGCGCTGGACGGCGCGTCCGCAGCCCTCCTGCTGCCCGGGTCCGGCACCTGTACTGGGTTCCAGCCACTACCGTTCGACATCGGCGACCCGCTGGGCAGCCCCGCTCCATCGCTCGCCGCCAGCACCCTCCACCCATATGCCGCATTCGGGGTGGGCTATGGCCGGCCCGACTGGTCGCCCGTCGGGCGGATCGTGTTCGACTACCTCGACCCGCTGACCGCCGCTGCCGATCGACCGGTCCGAGAGGCATTCGCCCGAACGGGGGACAGTGTCGTCACGAAGCAACCCATCTCGGAGGTGCTGTTCAGCGTGGCCGGGAGCCACATCGATGGACCGACGCTCACCCTGGACGTGGCACCGGTGGGTGGCCTCCCCCGCAGGTTGTTCGACATGGTGTACAGGCGGGACATGATGTTCGCCGGGTGCTGACCGGCGCCGTTCGCCGGAGGCACTCGGACCGTCATCTGCGTCAGCGCCTATCCTGTCGACCATGACCGTCGGATCGCCGTTCGATCGCCGGGCGCAGGCCCAGAACGTCAAGCGCCAATGGCGCGAGTGGTCGGGTCACTTCGCCTCCAGCGCCTACGCGGCGCACCACGACATCGAGGTCAACGCGATCCGCAACGCGGCGGCGCTCATCGACGTGTCACCGCTGTTCAAGTACCGGGTCTCGGGACCGGACGCGCAGCAAGCTGGTGGACCGGGTCATCACCCGCGACGCGACCCGGCTCGGCCGCGGGACAGGTGTTCTACACGCCCTGGTGCGACGAGCACGGCAAGGTCATCGATGACGGCACGGTGAGCCGGCTGGATGACGACAGCTACCGCTGGACCGCGGCCGACCCCCAGCTCCGCTGGCTGCGGCTCAACGGCCGTGGCCTGGATGTGACCGTCGAGGAGATCTCCGAGCGCGTCGCTTCGCTGGCGCTCCAGGGCCCACTGTCGCGGGACGTGCTGGAGGCCGCGACCGGCGAGTCGTTCGCGGACCTGCGCTACTTCCGGCGTCGGGCGAGCCGCATCGGCGACATCGACATCGACGTCAGCCGGACCGGCTACACCGGCGACCTGGGCTACGAGCTGTGGCTCGACGCAGCGCGCGCCGAGCGACCTCTGGGACGCGCTCATGGAGACCGGTCGTGGCTATGCGCTGCGACCGGCGGGCATGCTTGCCCTGGACGTGGTCCGGGTCGAAGCCGGCCTCATCCTGCTCGAGGTCGACTACACCTCCTCGATGCACGCGCTCATCCCGGAGCAGAGCTACTCGCCCGGCGAGATCGGCCTGGGTCGCCTCGTCGCGCTGGACAAGGCAGACGCCGTTCGTGGGCCAGGCGGCGCTGCGTCGAGAGGCGACGGCGGGCGGTCCGCCACGACGTCTCGTGGGCCTCGACCTCGACTGGGCCGACCTCGAACGGCTCTACGCCGCACAGGACCTGACACCGACCCTCTCGGCGGCGGCGTGGCGTCAGCAGGTCCCGGTCTACACCTCGCGGTCGGCAGGTCGGCCGCGCCACGAGCGGCACCTGGAGCCCCGGCCTCAAGCAGAACATCGCGCTCGCGTGCGTCGAGGCGCGCTACGAGCCCGTCGGCACGACCCTCGAGATGGAGTGGACCGTGGAGGGTCGCCGGGGCCGTGTCGGCGCGACGGTCGTGCCGCTCCCCTTCTACGATCCACCCCACAAGCGAGGCTGATGATGCCCGTCACGTTCCCGTACCACGTCGAAGGATGGGCGCGCTTCCTGCTGCTGGGTTGGGGCGTCCGCGACGGCCACCGGGAGGTGGTCGCGGACGATGACCGGCTGCTCAGCAGGTTCGGCTGGGTGAGCGCGGAGGTCCCGCTTGCGGATGTCGAGAAGTGGGACATCACGGGGCCGTACCACTGGTGGCGTGCCATCGGGACACGCCACACCCTGTTCCACCAGGACATCAGCTTCTGCACCGACACAACGGGGGCGGTCCGTCTCTGGCTCCGAACGCCACGTCGGATCAGCTTCGTGCGCAGCGTGACCCAGGTGTACCTCGGGGTCCGGGATCTCGATGGCCTTGCCGCGCACCTCACGGCGCATGCCATCCCGGGCGAGGACCTGCGCGTCAAGGGTTGACCTCGCAACGGTGATCCAGCAACCCCGCGACTCGGCGGTAGCGCCGACGTCCTCGCCAGCCGGTCTCAGGTCCCCGTGGCCCCTCCCGCGGACGACGAAGGGATTCCAGCAGCTTCCGGTGTAGCCCGGAACATCCGCGTCCGCGGCGCCAGGAGCAGGTACCACGCCGCGAGGATGCCGCTGCCGACGATGACCACCGTGTACGCCCAACGGTTGACACCCCAGCCGGAGTACGCCGACCCTGATCGGGTGAGGAGGGGCACGATGAGCACCAGATCGTAGGCCAGGAACCCCGCGAGCTGGCCGCCCGCGTTCGTCCATCGGGGCCGCGCCAGGCCATACGCGAAATACGCGGCGGAACCCAGGAACATCATCCCCGTGATCAGGGACAGGTCCGGGGTCAACGCCCAGGGCATGATCTCGGGCACCCGCGCGACGAGCGTCAGCTCCCGCGAACAGGAGCGCGACCAGGAACACCCCGAACGCGGCCCGGACGACGCCCGGGGTCGGCTGCGCGTCCCGAAGCGGGCGACGCCAGGACCACCAGAGCATGCCGATGCCCACGATGGCACCGCCAAGGGTCGCCACCATGAACGGCATCGAGCCGCCGCCGCTGGAGGGCCCGAGCGTCAACGCCAGGACCGACAGCGGCACGAAGATGACGACGTAGTCGAGCGCGATGCCCACCAGCGATCCCGGCTCGCCCCAGAGGACCGCCCACGTCGTGGAGGCCGCGGACGCCGCGAAGAACGAGGCGAGCAGGATGAGGGTCATCTCGCCGGTCCCGGGGAATGGCCACAACTCCACCGCGGCCGGTGCTCGGAGCAGGAACAGCAGCGCCGCGATTGCCTGGATCCCGGCCAGGACCAGCAGCAACAGACACACCGGCGCCCCGATCCGCATGCGTCCCATCGCCCCTCCATCGTGACCCGACCACCACGCGCGCGGATCGTGCCATACGCGCGGGATCCCGAGTCAGTGTGCTACACTCGGACACTGACTCGCACACGAGGAGTGCATCGGTGGCCCTGGCTCGCACGAATGTCACCATCCCCGCGGAGCTGCTCGCCCAGGTGGACGAGCTCGCCGGACCTCGGGGGCGGAGCGCCTTCGTGGCGGACGCCATCGAAGCGCGCGTGAAGCGGGAGCGACTGCGACGGGCGCTGGACGCCGCTGAAGGCATCTATGTCGGTACGCCCTTCGAGATGAGTGCAGACGAGGCGTACCGGTGGGTCCGGGACCTGCGCGAGGACCCTGCGGACGTGGAGACCACGTGAGCTACCTGCTCGATTCGACCGCCATCATCGACTTCACCACCGGGCGGCCCGGCGGTATCCGGATCATCCGGGAGCTCTTCGCCCGAGCGTCAGAGCTGTACACCTGCGAGGTGGTGACCTGCGAGACGCTTTCCGGTGGCACGACCGAGGGCCGCGAGGCCGTCCGTCGACTGCTCGGCGCGCTGGAGTACGTCGCGGTCGATCCGGAGGCGGCCCGGTGGGCTGGTGAGCGACGGGCGGAACGGGTCGCCGGGGGCTCGCGCCGCCACCTGGGTGATGCGCTCATGGCCGGGCTCGCCTGGCGTCTGGGCGCCACCGTCGTCACCCGCAACCCACGCGACTTCGACGCCTACGGCGTGCCGGTGCTGGGCTACACGACGGACTGAGCCACTCGACCGCAAGGCGCTCCACCGGCTACGGTACGACGATGCGTGACGTCCTCGACCGGCTCGAGGCGCTGGGCCTTCGCTGGTACATCACCGGTTCCGAGGCAGGCGCCTGCTATGGGGTCCTACGTCAGACGTTCGATACCGATATCGTGCTGGATCTCACGCCCGGTCACTTCTCCCAGATCGTCGCGGCATTCGAGGCGGATCACGCGATCGCCGACGAGATCCCGTACGGCGACTTCTCGATGGCATCGGTCATCGATCGTGCGACTTCGGAGAAGGCGGACCTGATCCTGCGGCGATCCAGCCCCTGGACCGAGGCCACGATGGTCCGGCGCGTCAGGTTCGAGCACCCTACGTTCGGGCCGACCTGGGTGTCGTCGTTGGAAGACCTCATCCTGGCGAAGCTCGTCTGGTCCGAAGGAACGTCAGAGCTGCAGCTCCGCGACTGCGGCATCCTGATACGCGTGAACCGTGACCGACTGGATGACGCCTATCTCCAGGTCTGGGCGAGGCGCCTGGGGGTCGAGCGCCTCCTGTCGGAGGTTCGGCATGCGCCCTGACCCCGGCCGCGACCTCCAGGAAGCGATGATCTCGATCATGCCCCTGGAACGACGCGTTGCCGTCATGGCCGAGATGCGCGCGAAGGGTCTTGCGATGGCCTGGGGACAATCGGATGAACGTGGTCAGATGACCGAGCCGGAGCGTGCCATCTTCCTCATCGATCGGCTGTATCCCGAGATGCCGCCCCAGCACCGGGAGCAGTTCCGGCGACGATTCCAGGCGCTCTGGGAGGCCGGGTCATGGCACGGATTCCAGCGGCCCGCGCCGCCCTCGGCACCGGACGACCAATGACCGGGCCGACCACCCGCGTGGTGCGGGAACGCATCGATCCGCGCCTGACGGCGTCGCTGTTCGCCAACTACCGTTCGGCGATGGATGCCCTGCTGGAGCTGGTCGACAACGCCGTCGACGCCCGGGTGACCGGCAGGCCGATGCGCCTCGACATCGCGCTCCGACCCGGCACCATCAGTCTCACCGCGACCGGCGGCAGCGGCATGGATGCTCGGCAGCTGGAGCGGGACTATCTCCGGTGGGGAGCCTCCCCCAAGCGTGCCGGCGAGCGTATCGGCCGTTACGGCCAGGGCGGCAAGGCTGCCATCGGACATCTTGGCAACCGGTTCCGGGTGGTGGCCAGCGCCGCGGGCGAGGAACGTGCCCACGCGTTCCAGGACGACGACTATCGCGACCGGAGCACGCTCCGGACGTATCAGTTGCACGATGTCCCGAAGCCGATCGGGGCGGCCCTCGGGTATGTCCACATCAGCATCGGTGAGGTCGACCGGAAGCTCGACCCGACTCGTCTCCGTGCTCGCCTGGCGCAGGTCTACCGACCCCTTCTCGTCGACGGCGTCATCTCGATGACCGTCGACCGGGTGTCGGTGGTGCCGGCCCCCTGGGCGCTGGTCGAGGAGCATGCGTTCAGCGTCCGCGCAGCCGGCCACCTGGTCAAGGGTTGGTGGGGCCTGCTCGGCGACCCACCGCCGCCCAATGCCGAGCCCGGCATCCGCGTCTATCACCTCGGGCGTCTGGTGGGCGAGCCTGCGTGGTTCGGCCACCAGGGACCGTCGCTCCACCCGGCGCTCGCACGGCTCGTGGGCGAGCTGGAGGCATCGCACGTCCCCGTGACGATGAACAAGTCGGACGTCGACCGCGACAGCGTTGCCTGGGCGGCCGTCGAGGCGCGGCTGCACACGCTGCTCGGTCCCGTGGTGCGCCGCCTCTCCCGGGATGCCCCGCCGCCGGCGAGCCCGCAGTCGCTGCGTACCGCGGACCAGGTCCGACGGATCCTGGGGCGTGCCCTCCGGCTGCTCGAGTCGGGCGTCCTGTTCGACAGCCCCAATACCGGCGGGTCAGGCGACGGCGCGGACAGGGACGGTCAGCTCACGCTCGACGCAGTGCGGTCTCCGTCCGACGAGGACCTCGATGCGGCCACGCCACCGGTCGACGGGGCGTCGGTCGAGCCGACCCCATATCCGGCGGCGACGTCGTCGGCACCTCGGACGGGACCCAGGGACGAACGCGGTCGCGGTCGATCCGCGGCGCGGAGCGGCATCGGCGATGTCGTCATCCGCGCCCTGGACCCACGGGTCCGGAGCATGATGGTCGAGGAGGATGGGATCCGGCGCATCGTCATCAACTCCCGGTATCCGCTGTACGGCCTCCGCAACGGCGATCTCTGGTACCAGTTGGAGACGGCGCTGCGCGAGGTCTGCGTCACCATCCCTGAGGCGACGGTGCCCGAGTTCGAGCACAAGGTCAATGAGCTGATGCTGGTGTCGCTCTCGCTGACCGAGCGTCGACGCACACGACGTCGAGCAGCCCTGAGGACCGCCAGAGCCGGCCTATAGGACGGTCGAGACGACAGGCGACAGCGTCCCCAGCCCGGTCACATACCCAGGGTCCACGCCGTAGACGGACCGGATCCGGTCGGGCGCCAGCACGTCTGCCCCGGGGCCGTCCGCGATCAGCCGGCCGTGATCGAGCATGACCAGGCGCGCGAACGAGTGGCGGGCCAGCGACAGGTCGTGGAGGACGGCGAGGACGGTCATCCCCTCCTCGGTGGACAGCCGCTCGAGCAGCCGCATCACCGCCACCTGGTGCCGCAGGTCGAGATGCACCGTGGGTTCATCAAGGATGAGGATGCTGCCCCCCTGCGCGAGCGCCATGGCGATGAGGGTCAGCTGGCGCTCGCCCATCGAGAGTGTGCGCACGTCCCGGTGGCGCAGCTCCAGGATGTCGGCGCGGCCGAGCGCCGCGATGACCGCGGCCGTGTCCGCCGGTGACGGTCCCGACCAGCCGTGGAGATGCGGCGTGCGCCCCAGCGTGACGACCTCCGCGACGGTCATGGCGAACGGCAGCCGCGCGCTGCCGGGCACGACGGCGATGGTCCGGGCGAGCTCGGTCCGCGGCATCTCGGCCAATGGCCGACCCCCGACGCGGACGATGCCCGTGGTCGGTGCGATGAGCCCGGTGAGGCAGCGCACGAGCGTCGACTTGCCGGCGCCATTGGGGCCGATGAGGCAGACCCGCTCACCGGCGGCGAGCCCGAGGTCGATATCCTCGAGCGCCCGCCGCTGCCCGTACGCGACCGAGACCCCCTGGAGCTCGAGGGCCGGCGGCTGATCAGAGCTCATAGGTCCCCCGGGAGCGTCGGAGCAGCACCAGGAACACGGGCACGCCGATGAGCGCGGTCACGATGCCCACGGGCAGCTCGCCCGGCACCCGCGCGATGAGGTCGGCGATGACCATGAACGCCGCCCCGAAGAGCGCCGAGAGGGGCAGCACCAGGCGGGCGCTCGGCCCGACCACCAGTCGCACCGCGTGCGGCACGATGAGCCCCACGAATCCGATGAGCCCCGCCAGCGCCACCGAGGCCGCGGTCACGAGCGCGGCCAGCCCCAGCAGCAGCATCCGTTCCCGCCGCACATCGACCCCCAGGTGGGCCGCGGCGTCATCGCCCAGCAGCAGCGCATCGAGGGCGCGCGCCCGCGAGACGATGAGCAGCGTGCCGATGATCACCACCGGCAATCCGACCAGCAGCTGCGACCAGGACGCGTTGGCGAAGCTGCCCAGGAGATAGGAGACGATGCGCCGCAGGTTGTCGCCCGACAGGTACATGGCCATGGCCAGCCCGGCCGCCAGCACGGAGCCGACGGCGTAGCCCACGAGCAGTACCGATGATCGCGACTCGCTGCCGCCCGAGACACGGTAGACGAGCGCCACCGCCACCAGCGCGCCGACGAAGGCGAGCGCGCTGCTGACGCCGAAGCCAAGGATCGGCGAACTGGACCGGCAGCAGGATGCCGATCGCGGCTCCGAGCGCCGCGCCGCTCGCCGTGCCCAGCACATACGGGTCCGCGAGCGGGTTCCGGAGGAGTCCCTGGAAGACGGTGCCCGCGACGGCCAGGCCCATGCCCACGGTCATCGCCGTCAGCACCCGCGGCAGCCGCAGCTCGATGACGATGGTCTCGGTCGACGCCGGCCAGGCGCTCGCGGGCAGCCCCAGCAGCCGATGGCCAAGGACGCCCAGCGTGTCCGACAGCGGCAGCGACACGTTGCCGAGCATGATGCCGGCGATCACCGTCGCGACGAGCAGCCCCACGCCCACGAGCGAGACGACGAGGGTCCGTCGCCCTGCGAGGGGCCGGAGCATCGCGATCGAGCTGCCGGTCGCGACTCGCGTGCTCATGGGCCGGCTCAGGGTGCGCCGCTCGGCGACGCGCCCATGGGCGACGCGCCGACGGCGGGAGATGCCCCCGATGTCGGCACGCACATCGGCGGATCGGCCGGGAAGTCGGCGAGTTCGTCGGCCAGCTCCGGGTGGATGGCCCGCGTCAGGGACGCGAGCCCGTCAGCCAGCCGCGGACCGGGCCGGGTGATGATGGTGTCGTTGACCGGGCGGATGGCGCCGTCCTTGACGGCGGTGATGCCGGCCCACCCCGGTCGCGCGGCGACCGTCCAGGGGCAGACACCGTACGCCGCGTCGCCGAGCACGATGACCTCGGGGTCGGCCACGATGAGCTGCTCCACGGGGATGCTGAAGACGGCTGGGTCGGAGGTGGTGACGGCATCACCGCCAGCGAGCGCGACCAGGTCGGCGATGAACGAATCGGGCGCCGGGGCGTAGAGCTCCGGGTCGTCACCCAGCTCGTAGAAGGTCCGGGGTGTGTCGCCCGTGGCGGCCGCGGCGCCGGTGATGTCCTTGATGGACGATGCCATCCCCGCGGTCACGGTGGTCGCGGTGGTCTCGGCGCCGCCGCCCAGGGCTTCCCCGATGAGCTGGAGATCGGCGAGCACCCCGTCGACCGTCTCGGCGTAGACCACCACGACCGGGTAGCCCAGCTCGCGCATGCGTGCGATGTCGGCGTCGGGCGTGAAGCCATTGCCGCCCGCGAGCACGAGGTCCGGATCGAGCGCCACGACCTGCTCCATGAGCACGCCCGTGTAGCTCGCGACATCCGGCAGGGCCGCCGCCTCCGGCGGGTAGTCGTCGAAGTCGGTGCCACCCACGAGGCGGTCCCCGGCACCCAGCGCGAACACCGTCTCCGTGTTGGCGGGTGAGAGGCTGATGACCCGCTGCGGGTCGGACGGGATGGTGACGCTGGTGCCCGTGTCATCGATGAGGGTCGTCGTGGCGCCCGCCGAGGCTGCCGCGCCGGGCGCGGATGGGCTCTGGGCGGTCGCGGCCGCGCCGCCGGCCAGGGCCGCCACCACGGCCATCGCCAGCACGCCGAGCCGGGCATGACGAAGCCCCTTGCCGGGTGCGCCGGAAGGGGCCTGGATCTCGTGTCGGGTCATGGGTGCCATCCCTCTCTCTCGAAGGTTTGTGCACGACCCGGAGAGCGGCGACCGGACTTCCAGCCTGTCGGCTGGTCACCGTAGCGGGACTGTGCCGGATTCGCACCGGCTTCGCGTTCCCAGGGTCAAGCGTGTTCGGTTGTCCGGCCGAGCATAGCAGGCGCCGCGGCCACCGCTTCGGCCGTCGCACCCCAGGTCGGCGCCGGACGCGCAGCGCCGAGCCAGGGCATGTAAGCCCGCGATAAGGACCCCTGCCGATACTGCGGGACGTCCGCCTCCCCGCCGGGAATCCGCCCGCCGGAGGAGGTCTCGCATCATGCGGGAGAACCATCGTGGGCGTCGTGCCGTCGTGCTCGCAGCCATGGCCATGCTGTCGGTCGGATCCGGGTCGGTCCCCGTGACCGCTGCCGACGACGGGACCGGCATGCCCGGCATCCCGCCCTGTTCACGCATACCGCGCGGGGTGAGTGACCCGCCGGGATCGACCCGTCCACCGGCGCGACCACTGGGCGATGACGTGACGCGGTCGACCTGGTCGACGACCCTCGACGAGAGCGGTGCCGTCATCGGCTATACCCTTCGTCTGGGCGCCGGCGGGACGTGGCTGACCGGGCCCACATCATTCGCTGACGGACCGTTCGGCGACACCCTCATCACCGGCGAGCGATCCCGGACCGGCACCCGGCTGCGACTCATCGATCTCGCCCGGGGCTGCGCGACGCGGCTGCTCAGGGTCCGGGGCCTGGTGTATGGCTCAGCGATCATGGGGGACGGGTCGCTCGTCATCAGCCTCGTCGATGCACGGACCCGCGCCGAGCTCGGCGTATGGCAGGTCGGTCCGCGCGCGGACACGCCGCGGCGGATCATGGCGCCGCCCACCGGGGAGCAGGTGACCGCCGTCCCCCGCGAGTTCAGCCTGCGGGTGTCACCGCTCGGCATCCAGGCACGCTGGTGCGCGGCCGGATCGTGCGTCGCGCGGGGCGCGAGCCGGGTGCCCAACGGCATCGCGGCACTCGTCGACCTCGACCCTGACGCCGCGACCGAAAGCGCCGCACTGCTGCCGCTCCGGTCCCCGCGGCCCGTCCCGGTGTACGACCGATGGTTCCCGTGGAGCGTCCTGGCATTCCGGTTCCACGCCACGGACGTGTCACCGACCTGGATGCGTACGGCCGTCGAGGACGCCGCGGACGATGCCACGGACACCTCGCGTTCGCTGTCGCCGATCTTCACCCCCGGTGGGTCGGGCAGCGGGGGCGTCATCCGGTACACCGCGAGCTTCCCGGCGAGCTGCGCCAATGCCATCGCCTGTGCCAGCCACGACGCTGACCAGTGGACACTGCGCATGCGCCCGCAGGGCTTCGATTTCCGCTGGGGGAGCCTGCGCTGGTGCCAGAAGGCGGTCGCCGACGGCTGCTTCGACGCGGAGCGCGTGGCGCTCCACGAGTTCGGGCACATCGTGGGCCTCGACCACCCGGAGGCCGCGGGCTTCCGCCTCTCCCCGTCGTCGACGGTGATGCACCAGGTCACCGCCTCACGACCCCACACGTCCTGGGACCGGCACGGATTCGGGCCCTGCGATGTGGCGAGCCTCCAGGAGCAGTTCGGCACCCCGACCATGTCCACCCTGGTCTCCAGCTGCAATGACGTGGACACGCGCATCTCCCTCAGCGCCTCGGCGACGTCGGTCGGTGCGGGCCAGCGCCTGACGCTCACTGCCACGCTGCGTGTCCGGACGGACAGCGCTTACCGGGGGCTCAGCGGCATGCGTCTCAACGACCGGGCCGTGCAGCTGCGACGCCGCCCGACCGGCAGCACCGGCGCATGGACCACCTCCTGGATGCGCTGGGCCGAGGCGCCAGGGCTGTACACCGCGACGCTCTACCCACGCACCGGCTACGAGTACCAGGCGGTCTTCAGCGCACCGGACGATGAAGGGCTGCACGGTGACGCATCTGACGTGGTGCGCGTCCGGGTGACGGGCACCTGCAGCGGTCTCTGCCCCAACGAGGAGGACCCCACATGAATGGACCACGTCCGGCCAACCGGCGGCGGCGACGCGGCGCAGCAGCCCTGGTCACGCTGCTGTGGGTCGTCGCCCTCGCTCAGGCGAGTCCGGGATCGGCCGCCAGCCCCGCTGTGTCGCCCGCCCCACGCCCAGCGGCAGCGGTCGTCGCCAGCGGGCCGTTCGGCACCGTGGCCGGCCTGCCGCTCGCACCGGGAGACACCGTCCCGGACCCCGCGACACTCGATGCGCTCGACGCCTGGGGCAGGGGCGCACGTGTCTCCATGACCGCCGACGGTCGGTCGTTCGATGCCTGGCGGGTGACCGCGATGCGGGAGCCGATGGGTGCCGACGCAACGTGGGTCGAGCTCGCCACTGGCGTGGGTCGACCAGTCATCCATCCCACGACGACCGGCCTCTTCCTCGTCCGCCTTGATGCCACGCTCGCCGATCCGACCGCGCCGGGAGGCGCGACAACCGAGGGTTCGTGGCTGTGGCGGGTCGCCGTGCCCGACCGGGACGTGCCCGAGGGCGGTGACCCCTACCCGCCAGCACCGGCCCTCCTGCTCGCCTCCGCGGACGACGAGGTCGCGCTCGAAGCAGGCAGCGGCTGCTTCGTGGGCACCTGCGGCGATATCGGTGCGACCTCGCCGCCAGGTACGTTGCCCACCATCAGGACGCGCGCCGGTGCACCGCTCCTGCTCCGCCTCGGCGATGGCTCGGGTATGGACGCCTGGACGGCATCCGCGACGGCGATCGGTGGCTCGGACGACCAGGCCATCTCACTGGGGGCCAGCGCGGATGTCGCGCCGGTGACCCAGGGCACGTTCGCGGCGCCGAGCGAGGGCCGCTGGATGGTGGTGGTCCACGTCAGGTTCGACCGGGACCGAGGCTCGTTCGACGGCTACGGTCGGCTCATCCTCGGCGCCGCGGACCGGTAACCATGACCCATCGCGGGTGCCGCCGCCGACACCCGCGATCCGGTGCCCTGACGAGGGGTCAGGCGGGGGCCGCGCCGGACGCGGCCATCGTCGGCTCCGGCACGAAGGTCTGCTGGTCGCTCTCGGCGAGCATCGCGCCCAGCACCTTCTGCATCGCGAGCACGTGGGCGCAATCGTTCATGACCGAGAACGTATGGCACGTGCAGGCCCAGCCATCGGCGTCGAGGCGTATGCGGTGGCTATCGTTGTCACCGCGGAATGTCACGCTCATCCGCTCGAACCGGATGCGGTCGAGCTCCCGTGCGTAACGATTCGCCTTCTCGACCTTGCCGATGACGCTGGAGTGCATCGTGTCGGACCTCCTGGCGGGCCCGCCGACCGCGTCGGCGAACCCCTTCGGGCGCTGGGCGGAGACCACCAGAGCCGCCGCAACCGGGCGCCGATCGATGCTCGGTAGCGTACTCCTTCCGTTGAACAGGGGAGCAGGCCCGTGGTCCCATCGACCCACGGCAGATGTCCGCGCGCCACCCGGAGGACGCTACCCGCGGCCGTCGTCCATGTCGTCGTCCGCGACGTCCTCGTCGGTCGCCTCTGGCCGATCGGAGAGCGCCAGCGCCTGCTTCAGCTCGCTGATGGCCACCACCGGGGTCGGGTCGATGCCATACAGCGCGGCAAGGTAGATGCTCGTGAAGTCACCCACGACGATCGCATCCAGTGCACGTGCGAGGCGGCTTGGTCCCACCGCGCGCACCACCTGGTGGTCGATGCCGGCGGCGCTCAGCAGCTCCCGTGACAGCTTGGCACGCAGCGTGTTGCGGGGGTGGTCGACGTCGCTCTCCAGGAACACCACGATCTGGTGATCCCGGATGCCATCCGGTTGGGGATAGCCGACGACCGCGTTGTGGGTCGCCTCGGGCAGCTCCTCGTACGCCGCGGCCGACTTGCTGTTCTCGTTGAGCTGCGTCTTCCAGCGACGCGCGACCGGCGCGAGGAAGCCGCTCGCCTCGATGACCGGGATGCGGTCCACGAGCGCCCAGGCGAGCTGCTTGGCGAGGTTGGCAGCGGTGGCGACGCCGGGTGCCGCGGCGCTGACCGCGGCGTCGGCCGTGGTGACCGCCGCCCCGACCTCGGCATCGTCGATCGCCAGCATGCCGGCGCGCTCCAGCAGCCCGGCCAGCAGCGTGACCGCGTAGCCGACCGCCGCCCGCGGCTGGCCACCGCCCGGGAACGTGAGATAGCGGCAGGCTGGCCCGGCGGGCCACATCCAGGAGCGTGCCACCGGTGCTGATGATGGCCACCGGGGCGCGTCGTTCGACGGCCTGGCCGAAGGCGCTGATGGTCTCCTCCGTGGTGCCGCTGTACGAGCTCGCGACGACGAGCGTCTCCGGGCCGACCCAGGCCGGCAGGTCATAGCCGCGCACGACCTCGACGGGCACTCGCAGCCGGTCGGACCAGATGCCCCGGACCAGGTCACCGCCGATGGCCGAGCCACCCATGCCCAGGACCGCCACGGACCGCGCGGCGCGATGCCCGTCAGGCAGCATCAGCGAGCGCGAACGGGTCCAGGCATCGCGCACCTGGGCCGGCAATGCCGCCGAGGCGTCAAGCATCCCGGAGACGTCCAGCCGACCCAGCGCACCCTGGTCGTCGAGGATGCCGGCTGGGTGCTCCACGCCGCTCACCCGCCGGTCACGAACCGTCCGCCCTCGGCCAGCAGCGCATCGCGCAGGGCTGGCGTGGTGGCCTCCGCGTACACCCGGACCAGGGGCTCGGTGCCGCTGAACCGGACGAGCAGCCACGAGCCGTCTGTGACCCAGAACTTGAAGCCGTCGTTGGTGGACAGCGCGTCCGTGCGCACGACCGCCTGGCCCGCCAGCGTCGCGGGCGCCTGCTCGCGCAGCTCGACCATCAGCTTCGCCTTGACGGCGGGATACGTGGCCCGATCGGCGTGCACGTCGTTTCGCAGGTAGAACGACGGCCCCGCGATGTCGTGGAGGTGCTGCACCGCGCTCGACACGGGCCATCGACCGGCCTCGCGCTCGCGGATGAAGAGGTCCAGCAGCAGCAGGTCCGCGTAGATGCCATCGCGCTCCGGCAGATGCATCCCGAAGCCGTAGCCGCCGGACTCCTCGCCGCCCATCATGGCGCCGGTCTCGATCATCTTCGGGCCCACGTACTTGAAGCCGACGGGCGTCTCGAAGACCTCCACGCCGTACGTCTCGCCCAGCCGCCCGACCATCGATGTCTCGTTGATGGTCGAGACGACGGGCTGGCGCAGCCCGCGATGCTCCACGAGGTAGTACATGAGCAGGCCCATGACCTCGAGCTGGTGGATGAACGACGCCCCGCTCGTCGGCCGCACCGGCCCGGTCCGCGTCGCCATCGAGCAGCAGCCCGATGTCGTAGCCGCCCCCCTGGAGGATGCCCAGCGCCTCATCGATGTTGGGCGCGATGGGCTCCGGGTTGACGCCCCCGAACCAGGGGTTGCGCTCCGAGTGGATCTCCGTGACGGCGGATCCTGCCACCCGCCAGCAGCCGCGGATCCAGCCCGCACCGGCGCCCCACATCGGGTCGACGAGGACGCGCATGTCCGCCGCCTTCAGCCGCTCCAGGTCGAGCGATCGGCCGAGGTACTCGACGTAGCCCGGATACGGATCGAAGCGTCGGACCTGACCGGCCGCCTCCCCATCGGCGATGGGGCGCGTCGGCGGCATCGCACCGGCGTTGGCAGCGGATGGCCGCCTCCACCACCGTCAGGATGTCGGCGCTCGCCGCCGCGCCCGAGGGTGACTTGATCTTGAAGCCGTTGTCCGTCCAGGGGTTGTGGCTGGCCGTGATCATCACGCCGCATGCGAACCCCTGCTCGACGACCTCGTAGGAGGTCATCTGGGTCGGGATAGGACCCTCCGCGATGGCCACCGGGATGTCGTACGCGAGGAGCACCTCCGCGGCCGCCGCGGCGAAGTACTCGCTCGAGAACCGGCGGTCGTAGCCCAGGACGACGCCCTTCGCGGTCGTCCCCTGCTGCTGGACCCACTCGGCCACGCCCTGGGCGCAGCGGCGGACGTTCTCGTAGGTGTAGTCCTCACCGATGCGGGCACGCCATCCGTCGGTCCCGAAGATGATGGGCGGTTGGTGCGCGGCGTGGTCAGTCATGGGCCCGATGGTAGCGGACGCGGGCGGGACCCGAAACGCTCGGCAGCCCGGCGCCGGTATCCTGCATCCGATGACCGATGACCCGACGAGACTCCCCGACCCCGGCCAGCTGCCCCCGAGCGACGACGGGCCGGCTCCGGCAGCCCGCGGCCGACTCCGGCGGCCCCCCGGTCGACCGACCTGGTCCCGGGCGGACCCATCTTCATCGTCGGCTCCGCCCGGTCGGGCACGACGATGCTGCGACTCATGCTCGACTCGCACGCGCGCATCTCGAGCGGCGAGGAGACCCACTTCCTGCAGCAGATGGAGCCCGTCGTCGGCAAGCAATGGCGGCTGCTGGAGCGCTACGGCTTCCCCCGCGAGTACTGGCTCGACCGGCTGCGCCACCTGTACGGCGACTTCCAGGCCGAGTATGCGGCCCGCCGGGGCAAGGTCCGCTGGGCCGACAAGGACCCCGCCAACACGCTCATCCTGCCCTTCGTCGGGGAGCTGTTCCCCGACGCGCAGTACATCCACCTGCTGCGTGATGGCCACGATGTCGTCGCCTCGCATCGCGACCGCTGGGGATACCGGTCCGCAGCGCGCGCCGCACGCGGCGCCTGGCGCAAGTACGTCGAGGCGGCCCGTGACTTCGGGGCGACCGAGGGACCCGGCCGGTTCCTCGAGCTGCGCTACGAGGCGCTCGTAGCGGACCCGGAGGCCGAGCTGCGTCGGCTGTTCGCATTCCTGGGCGAAGCGTGGGATCCCGCGGTGCTGGCGTTCGATCGTGCCGAGCACGACGGCACCGAGCGCTACACCCGGTTCACCGCCGAACGGCGGGAGCAGGGAGGCGACGGCAGCGCGGTCTATCGCTCGCGGGTGGGTGCCGGCCGCGCCAGCCTCGACCCGGTGCTCCGGACGATGCTCCGGCGCAGCTCGGGGGCCCTGCTCGACGAACTGGGCTACAGCGGCCACTGAGGCGCCAACCCGACTACAACAGGTCCGTTCGGCCCTCGGCCTTCAGGCGGTCGACGACCTGCTTGACGTCCTGTGCCGCATCGCTGGCACAGACGAGCAGCGCATCGGGCGTGTCCACGACGATGACGTCCCGGAGACCCACGACCGCGACCATCCGACCACCGATGGCCCGGATGAGCACCCGTTCCGAACCGACTTCGATGACCGACGGCCCTTCCGCGATGGTGGTCGCCACATCCGCGGTGCCGGCCGCGAGCAGGGCATCCCAGCTGCCGAGGTCGCTCCAGCCGACGTCCGCGGGCACCACGGCGACCTGGCCCACGACCGACGCCGGCTCCAGCAGGGCATAGTCGATGGACGTGGCTCGAACGTTGGGATAGGCCTCCATGACCGCCCCGGGACCGCCCGCCACAGCCGACTGGACGGCGGCCCAGATGTCCGGCGCGAACCGACCCAGGCCGGCCACCAGCGCATCGCGACGCCACACGAAGATGCCCGCGTTCCAGGACGCCCGGCCGGACGCCAGCAGCTCCCGCGCCCGGTCGATGTCGGGCTTCTCCACGAACCGCTCGACACGGAAGGCCGACAGGCCACCCAGCGGCTGTCCGTCGCCCGTGGCGAGCACGTAGCCGTAGCCCGTCTCCGGGCCGCTGGGCGCGATGCCCAGCGTCACCAGGTCACCGCCCCCGGCGCGCGCGGCGGCGGCCGCGAGGGCCGCGCGGAACCCTGCCGCATCATCGATCCGCTGGTCGGCGGGCAGCACGATCATGATCTCGTCGTCCGGCCGGTCGATGGCGGCCGCCGCGAGCGCGACCGCGGCGGCGGTGTTGCGACCCATCGGCTCGGGCAGCAGGTTGCCGGCCGGCAGGTCCGGCAGCTGCTCCCGCACCAGGTCGGCGTATCGACCGTCCGTGACCACATGGACGTCTGCCACGTCGACGAGCGGCGAGAGCCGGGCCACCGTGGACTGGAGCAGCGTGGTATCGCCCACGAGCGACAGGAACGGCTTGGGCCGGGCAGCCCGGCTGAGGGGCCAGAGCCGTGTGCCGCCCCCGCCCGCCATGATCACGGCGTACATCCGTCTATCCTAGGGGCCTGTCGTCACGTCGTCGCCCGAGCGACGCGCATGGATGCTGTCGCGAGATGGGACCGATTTGACCACCCCTCCCCCGGCCTCCGGTACCCCCGCAGAGGTCACCCAGTCGCCGGGGCGCACGCCCGCCGATTGGATGGCCGCCGCGGTCGCCCAGGGCCTCGATCCACGGCCGACCCCCGTGACGTGGCGGACGATGCCCTCGCTCCTGGAGCGCACCTGGCGCACCGAGCGCATCAACCACGGCACCCTCGGCCGACGCCGCGACTTCCGCCCCCGTCGCGTGCTCGCGTCCATGCTGCCCTCGGTGGACCGACCGGTGTTCCTCATCGGTGCGGCGCGCTCCGGGACCACCTTCCTGGGTGATGCCATCGGCCGGCTGCCGGAGGTCAGCTACCACCACGAACCGGTGGCCACGAAGGCCGCCGGCCGATATGTCGCCGATGGGTCCTGGAGTGAGCGACGCGCACGTCGTTTCTACCGGACCATCTACGCCTGGTTGATCCGCTACCAGGTCGACGGCGGTCTCAGGTTCGCCGAGAAGACCCCCACGAACGCATTCCTGCTGCCGTTCCTGGACCGCAGCTTCCGGGATGCCAGGTTCGTGCACATCATCCGTGACGGTCGGGACGTGGCCTCCAGCCATCTCCAGCGACCCTGGCTGCGGGCGGACGCGGCCACCTCGGGCAAACGGGAGCCCGGTGGCTACCCGTACGGCCCCTGGGCCCCCTGGTGGGTGCCCGCATCAGACCGCGAGGCGTTCGAGTCCGGCCCGGACATCCTGCGCATGAGCATGGCGTGGCGGCTGTACGTGGCGGCGGCGCGCACGGACGGCGCGGCCCTGGGTGCCGACCGATACCTGGAGATCCGCTACGAATCGCTGGTGCGGGCGCCGCAGGCCGTCGGTGCGCAGCTGCTCGACTTCCTGGGTATCGATGCCCATGCCTCGCGCGCGGCCTTCGAGACGGCACTGTCGGCCGCCTCGGTCGGCTCGGTCGGGACCTGGAAGCGGACGCTCGAGCCGGCCCAGCTCGCCGTCCTCGACGCCGACTCCGGAGCCTTGCTCCGCGACCTGGGCTACCTCGAGGGAGGCTGACCACCGGTCGGGCGGTCAGCCCGGGGAGCGACACCCGCCACGAGGTCGTCCGGGCTCACGCAGCGCGCCATGACCCGGACCAGCATCGCGAACAGCCGTTCCTGGGGTCGACCGCTGATGGCGCGACCCGTGCGCTTGACGACCCAACGGACCGGTCGCCGCCGGACCCGGAACCGGATGAGCCCGAAGCCGATGCGGGCAAGGTCAAACCAGCCGCAGGGTCGGCCGCCGATGTCGGGCAGCAGCTGGCCCCGCAGCCCCCAGAACAGCACGATGTCCCGATCGCCAAGGCGGCCGAGACCGCCGTCGGGCAGGTCGATGAGTGTCACGTCCGCGGCGGCGAGGTCGAGCGCCAGCTGCTCGTGGCCACGGATGACCGGCTCGCTCGCGGGCACGACCGTGATGCGTCGGCGCGCCTTGCGCGCCCCGGGGTAGCCGTTGCGATCGAGCTGGTCGGCACAGTAGAGGGCGGCGAACCGCTGGACCTCGGGCGCCATCTCGTCACGCCAGACGTCCGATGCCGGCATCCGGATGGGCGCCGTGGCCTTCGTCTTCCACCATTCGTGGTCGCCGACCGCCGAGGCGTCCTCCGAGCCCTCGAGCATCGCGGGGGTCCATGGCTCGCCCAGGAAGTCGCACACACGCTGCAGCTCCCGGGCCGGGTCGGCGACGAGCTCCTCGAGCCGGACCCGCAGCAGACGCGGGTCGGCATCGACGGCGACCAGGGTCGCCTGGTCCCGGAGCACGCCGTCCAGGAGGTTGGCGACCTGGGAGTCGGAGCCGAATGGCATGCGTGCCATGGAGACCGCCCGGGCCCGTGGATCGCGCACCAGGTGGATGATCGCCGCATCCGGCCACAGGCTGCGGATGAGCGGCAGATACGCGAGGTGCCGGGGTGTCTTCTCCACCCAGCGTGGCTTGCCCGCGTCGACCGCCTGCGCCACGGTGAGCGACTCGAGCATCGCGGCGACGGACGGGGGTCGTGCCGCGAGCGCAGCACGGATGCGCGGCCGATCCACGCCGGCAGCTTCGTGGACGGGCACGCCATCGGTGGCCAGGGAGCAGACGAATCCGGTGGCCGCGTCGGGCCACCCGCGGGGGTCGAGCAGCGCCCCCTGGTCGGCGGTCGCGAGGTGCGCGAACAGGTGCGTCTCGGGGCCGCAATCGAGCGCCGGATGCCGGTCGAGACAGACGGCCATGAGCGTGGTGCCCGAGCGGGGCAGGCCCACGACGAACACAGGCGATACGCCCAGATCCCCCATACCCCCCACCGATGCCGACCCTGTGCCCTGGCGGACCCCGCGTCAGGCCCGGGCGACCGCCGCGACGATCAGGCGGACACCGGCTCCAGCTCTGGTGCCCGGAGACCGGCCGCGTCCGCCAGGACCTGGGCCCTGTCCGTGCGCTCCCAGGGCAGGTCCAGGTCGGTGCGCCCGAAGTGGCCGTAGGCCGCCGTCTGACGGTAGAGCGGCCGACGCAGGTCGAGGGCGCTGATGATGGCCGCCGGTCGCAGGTCGAAGTGCTCCTCGATGAGCTTCTGGATGTCCGCATCCGGGATGCGGCCGGTCCCGAAGGACTCGACCGAGAAGCTGATGGGACGGGCGATGCCGATGCCGTAGGCGACCTCGACCTCGAATCGATCGGCCAGACCGGCCGCGACGACGTTCTTGGCCACCCAGCGGGCCGCGTATGCGGCGGACCGGTCGACCTTCGTCGGATCCTTGCCCGAGAAGGCGCCGCCGCCATGACGGGCCATGCCGCCGTAGGTGTCGACGATGATCTTGCGACCGGTGAGGCCGGCGTCGCCCATGGGGCCACCCGTCACGAACCGGCCCGTGGGGTTGACGTGCATGACCGGGTCCTCGGGACGCAGCGCCGGGTCGATGGTGGGCAGGATGACCCGCTCGATGATGCCCGCCCGGAGCTGCTCGGCGGAGACGTCCGGGTCGTGCTGCGACGAGACCACGACCGTGCGCACCCGCTTGGGCACGCCCCGCTCGTACTCCACGGTCACCTGGGTCTTGCCATCCGGTCGCAGGTAGGGCAGCTCGCCGCTCTTGCGCACCTCGGCCAGGCGGCGCGCCATGCGGTGGGCCAGCGCGATGGGCAGCGGCATCAGCTCCGGCGTCTCGCGTGAGGCGAACCCGAACATCATCCCCTGGTCACCGGCGCCGAGCTCGAACGACGGATCGGCGTCACGCCCGGACCTCGAGCGCCGCGTCGACGCCCTGCGCGATGTCGGCGCTCTGCTCCTTGACCGAGACCATGACGCCGGCCGTCTGGTAGTCGAAGCCGTACTCGGCCCTGGTGTAGCCGATGTCCCGGACCGTATCCCGGACGACCTGCTGGAAGTCGACATAGATCGACGTCGTGATCTCACCCAGGACCATCACCAGACCCGTCGTGGTCGCCGTCTCACAGGCCACCCGCGCGTTCGGGTCGTCGGCGATGATCGCGTCCAGGATGGCGTCCGAGATCTGGTCGCACATCTTGTCGGGGTGACCTTCGGTCACCGATTCGGACGTGAACAGGTACTGCTCGGCGTCGATGATGCTGGTCATACGGCTCCTTGGTCGGCGGGTCCGTGAGAGGGTAGCACGGGGTCCGGCCGAGCCGGCTCGTCGACAGCGGCCCCTGCCACGGACCGTGTGCCGGGGCGCAACGGCCCGGTCCCACAGCACGGTCGGCCGGGGCGTATCGGCCCTTCCCTCCATGCGGAGCGGGCGAGCAGACTGGTCCCCGGGATGGCACGCGCGTCATGCGGGTCGCAGGGTGCGACCGGATACGGTGTCGACCCTGGGGACCTGATGACCATCCTGCCGACCGACATCGACCCACCCGCGGCAGCGCGGATCCTCCAGGACTGGGGCTTCCTCGCGCACTCGGACCTGCCCGACCGCCAGGGGCCCTCGTACCTGCTGGTCGCCATCCGTCCCCACCCGACACTGACGCACTACGACCCCGAGGTGGTCGAGTACTGGGTCAATGCCGGCGGCCGGGGTATCCGCGCGACCCTCGACCGCCAGACGCATCGCCGGTGGAAGCCGAGACGACCTGGGGGATGGTCCGCATCCTCGATCGCCTCCACGTCACCAACGAGTGGCTGTCGTTCGGTGGCCACCTCTCGGCACAGCTCGTGGGGGACGCCACCGTCGCCGTCCTCCGTTCGAGCGCCCCGCTGCTGCTCCGTGGTGGCCACTCGCAGGGCTGGGACATCGGCGCCCCCAGCGTGGGGGGCTTCTTCGCCCGTGTCCGCGCAGCGGCCGGTGCCGACCGCCGCTTCGAGGCGCTCGAGGCCGCGGCGGATCCGCTCGCGCGCTATGGCTGCTTCGTGGGCGACTTCGCGCGCATCTACCGTCGCAGCGAGACGCTCCGCACCTCTATCCCGCGCTCTGGCGTCAGGTACAGCGAGGAGCACCGGATGCGGACGGAGGACCCCGCCGCGTGGGTGGACGGGCAGCAGCTGCTCGCGGCGCTCGACGCGGCAGCCACGCCCCGATGACGAACGACCGGCCCCGCCCGGGACCGGTCGTCTGCTGGGAGCCGTGGCGGGTCAGCCGTCGGCCGTCAGGTGCCCTTCCTGCCAGGAGCTGACGTAGCGCTTCTGCTCCTCGGTCATGCCATCGATGTAGATGCCGCAGCGCCTCCAGCTTGAGGCGCGCGATCTCCCGGTCGAGTGCTCGGCGGCACGACATAGACACCGGGCTGTCATGCGAGCCGTGGTTCTTGGCCACGTGCTCGGCCGCCAGCGCCTGGCCCGCGAAGCTCATGTCCATGACCGCGGCCGGATGGCCCTCGGCGGCACCCAGGTTGACCAGCCGGCCCTCGGCGAGGACGTAACAGCCGCTTGTCACCCAGGTCGTACTCCTGGACGTTCTCGCGCACCTCGCGGATGTGGCCCTCGGCCAGCTCCGCGAGCGCCTTGAGCTCCAGCTCGGCGTCGAAGTGGCCGCTGTTGGCCAGGATGGCGCCGTCCGGCATGACCCGGAAGTGCTCGCGCCGGAAGACGTTGAGGTTGCCCGTGGCGGTGACGAACACCTCGCCCCAGCGCGCCGCGTCGGCGGCGGTCATGACCTGGTAGCCATCCATGAGCGCCTCGATGGCGCGCACCGGATCGACCTCCACCACGGCCACCCGCGCGCCCATGCCGGCGAGGCGCATGGCGATGCCGCGCCCGACCCAGCCGTAGCCGGCCACGACGCAGCGGCGGCCGGCCAGCAGGATGTTGGTGGCGCGCAGGATGCCGTCGACGGTCGACTGGCCGGTGCCGTAGCGATTGTCGAAGAGGTGCTTGGTCATGCGCCTCGTTGACGGCCACGACCGGGAACGCCAGGGCGCCGTCCGTCGGACATGGCCTTGCAGGCGGATGACCCCGGTGGTGGTCTCCTCCGTGCCCGCCAGGACCTCCGACAGCTGGTGGCGGCGCTCCTGGTGGAGCAGCGCCACCAGGTCGCAGCCGTCATCCATGGTCATGTGCGGGTGCGTGTCCGCGACCGCGTTGAGGTGCGCGTAGTAGGTCTCGCGGTCCTCGCCGCGGCTGGCGTAGGTGCTGATGCCGTAGCGCGCCACGAGCGCCGCCGCGACGTCGTCCTTGGTGGAGAGCGGGTTGGAGGCCGTCAGGGTCACCTCGGCGCCGCCGGCCTTGAGCGTGCGCATCAGGTTGGCCGTCTCGGTGGTGACGTGCAGGCAGGCCGCGATGCGCACGCCCGCGAGCGGCTGCTCGCGCTCGAAGCGCTCGCGGATGAGGCGCAGGACGGGCATCTCCCGCTCTGCCCACTCGATGCGGCGGACACCTTCGTCCGCGAGTCCGAGATCGGCGACGTCGTGTGCGCGGCAGGGAAACGGTCTGGCCGTTGGCGGCGTCACCGGAGGTGGTCGGCATCTGGGTCGGTTCGAGCGCGGACGAGTCGGTCACGCATTCCTCCTGGCTGGTCGGATCCGTGATCGGGAGCCGCGTTGATGGGCGCGACGATGCTATCCCAGAGCGTGCCGCGGCGGTGCACGAGCCGTTCCTCGAAGCGGGTGTGCTCGCGATAGCCCGAGCGCCCGGTAGGCGCGCCAACGCGGGCGGATTGTCGGCGCGCACGTTGAGCACCACCTCGATCGCAGAAGCGCAGCAGCTCCTGGCGTGACGGCGCCGGTCACGATCTTGGCGTAGCCCTGGCCGCGGTACTCGCGATTGGTGAGGACGTTGCCGACCGCCGCGAGGCCCATGTCCGGCTGATGACGTGGGTGCCTGCCGCGGCGACCAGGCTGGCCGTTGACGCGGATGCCGTAGTAGACGCCGTTGGCGACCGACTCCGCCGGCAGCCACGAGGTCAGGCCGAGGTCGTACAGCCGGTTGAGGTCGCCGATGTCCGCGGGCACCAGCCGCACGGCGGCCGACCGAGCGGGGCCGGAACGAGGCCCGGTCCACCCTCATCCGCACCATCGGCGGGCCGTCGCTCGACCCGGTAGACGGCGCGCCGCGGCACGACAGCTCCGGCCGTGCCGGCGAGGTACGCGATGCGTGGCCGGATGACATCGCGCAGGCACGCCACGACGCCCTGCCGGGTCGCCCATCACGAAGAGCGGCTGGGGCGACAGGCCGCGGTACTCCATGACCACCGCGACCGGCCGGCCATCGTCGAACGCCACGCCCCAGCGGGTGCGCCCGAACTCGCGGTCGTCGAGGTCGCAGATGGCGTAGGCCGCGAACAGCCGGTCCTGATCGAGGAACTCCCGCAGCAGCTCCCGGTCGCGCGTCTGCGCGGACCTCCAGACCCGCCCGAGCACCGAGCCGAGCGACGTGCCAGCGGATGCCATCAGTCGATCGCCCCGGCTGGGCAGTGGCGCTTCCGCGGCGCGACGCTCCGCGCGCGCCCCGAGCGGCTGCGCCGAGCGCGTCGGGTCGGTCGGGGAGTAGCACGCCCATCTCGGTCACGATGGCCGCGATGCGCTGCGCGGGGATGACGTCCGCGCCCGGGTTGCAGCGCCCGCAGCCGGTCGGCGCGCACGCCCGTGAGATACTGGCCAGGTCTCGCGGCCGGGCCGCACTCCGCGGGGATAGCGGCGCCATCGGGGGTGCCCGGATCGATGGTCGTGACGGGAGCGCAGACGTAGACCGGGACCGGGACCGGGCCGGCGGCGCCGGCCGCGGCCATCTCCGCGACCGCGCGGCTGCCGATGACGTTCGCGGTGTCGCCGTCGGCCGCGATCCACTCGGCGCCCAGGAGCACCGCATCGATGGGCTCCGCTGCCAGCAGCCAGCGACCGCGGTGTCGGCGAGAGCGTGTGCTCGATGCCGCCTTGGTGAGCTCCCAGCGTGGCCAGCCGCGCACCCTCGAGGTACGGGCGCGTCTCGGTGACCCAGGCATGGACGCGGACGCCTTCGCCGGCGAGCAGCGCGAGGGCGTTCAGCGCCGTGCCCACGAGCCCGCAGGTGAGCGCCCCGGGCACGCCGTGGATCAGCACCTGCAGGGGACGGCCCCGGGTCGTGGCAGCAGGCGCCGCTGTGTGCTGGGCGATCCGGGCATGGTCCACCTGCAGCTCCATGGCCAGCGCATCCGCCGGCTGCCCGCAGCGCGTCGGCGATCGCCGCGCCGGACAGCGTCCGGCCCGAGGGCATCCACGACCGCGTCCATCCGCTCCAGCGCCCAGGCGCAGCATCCGCGAGCCCGGTCGCGAGACGCCGATGGCACGGCTCACGCGCCGCGAGCTCGTCGGCCCGCTGGGCGTGCCGATCGTCGAGCCGACTCGCGGGCGGTCATCGCCAGGCCATATGCCGCGAGCTGGGCCATGAGCGGTCCGCCGCGCGCGGCTCCGGCGCGCATGTAGAACGCGACATCCGATCCCCGCCGGCAGGTCTGCTCCTCGATGGCCTCGGGCAGGCCGCCGCTGGTCGAGCAGGTACAGCACGTCGCCGATCGAACCGGTACGGGCTCCGGTATGCGGCGCATCCGGGGCAGGTCGCCGGCGACCGGTCGGGGCCACCGCCGGACGGCTGGCCGCCGGGTCGCACGACGGTCTCCTGCGCACGTCGATGCCCAGGCCCAGGAGGCCCGCCGCCGCGTTCGTGGTGCATCTGGGAGACGGCGCTGGCCACGCCCGCGACCTGGGCCACGGTCTGGATGGCCTGCTTGCCGAACAGCCGGAAGAACTGCCGACGACCGGTGTCGGGGACGTCCGGGGTCGCCGGCCCGCTGGCCGGCTCGGGTGCGGCGGACGGCTCGGGCGCGGCGGACGCGGCGTCAACGGCCACGGGAACTGGCGAGGCGTCGCCGGGCACGGCAGCGGACGCGGTGTCACCGGGCACGGGCGCGCCCGTCGGCCCTTCGTTCGGGCTCGGGCCCGTCAGTACTGGATGACGCTGTGGATGTCGTAGCCACCGAGCCGGTCCCGTCCCTTGAGGAACAGCAGCTCCACGAGGAAGGCTGAGGCCCACGATCTCCGCCTTCAGCTGCTTGACGAGGTCGATGGTGCCCAGCACCGTGCCGCCGGTCGCGAGCAGGTCATCGACGATGAGCACGCTTCTGGCCGGGCTGGATGGCGTCCTTGTGGACCTCGAGCGTGTTGGTACCGTACTCCAGCGCGTACTCGACGCTGATGGTCTCTGCCGGCAGCTTGCCCAGCTTGCGCACGGGGACGAAGCCGGCGTCGAGCCGGATGGCCATGGGTGCGCTGAAGATGAAGCCGCGCGATTCCATGCCCACGACGACGTCCACCTTGGTATCGGCGAACGGCTCGACGAGCAGGTCGATCGCCTCCGCGAACGGCTTGGGCTGCTTGATGAGCGTGGTGATGTCGTAGAACAGGATCCCGGGCTTGGGGAAGTCGGGGACCTCGCGGATCTGCGCGCGAAGGGAGTCGACGGACACTGGGCCCCCAGGGTGCGGGATGCGGGTCGTGGATTGGCCCACCCAGTCTACCGCAGCACGCTGCACATCCGAGCGTGGTCGTGGACGCTCTCCGAGGCGGGGCTGGAGGCGTGATCCCCGATCTCGCCACGTTTGCGGCGCGGGCAGCCACGCACCGGGTCTGCCCCGGCTCAGCGGTGCCGCCCGAGATCGGGTCTGCCCCGCGATCTTGCGCCATCAGCGAACGACACCGGGCCAGATGCCGAGATCGGACCTCTGAGCGCCCGTCGAGCGTGACGAATTCCTGCACATCACGCGCAGGATCGCCTGCCCACAGCCCGCGTGGCTGCTCGATCCGGGCCATTTCCGCGCCAGGACCGCCATCCCGTTCGCTGATGATGAAGATCCGTCCAGCGGCAGCCCCGGACGCCCGAAGGTGCTGCCTGGGGCTGCCGCGGCCGCCCGAAGGTGCTGCCTGGGGCCGTCGCGGCCGCCCGAAGGTGCTGCCTGGGGCCGCCGAGGACGTGTTCCGCGCCTGCCGCCGAGGCCACCTCAGGCTTCGAGCTTCGCCCGCATGCAGTCGAACGTCTGGGCGATGAGCTTGCGCGAGGTGCCCTCGATGAGCCGTGCGCCCACGCTCGCGAGCCGGCCATGGATGTGGATGTCCGCGCTCCAGTCCATGACCGTGGCATCGTCCGGCCCATCGGAAAGGTCCATCCGGGCGGAGCCGTCGACCGCACTGCCGGGAGCCTTGCCCGTGCCCGTGAGCTCCGCGAAGTCCGGCTCACGCTCGTCGCCGCGGGTGACGTCGATGCCGAAGGTGGCCTTGATCATGCCGATGCCGATGCGCGCCACGACCTTGAAATGTCGCTCGTCGATGACCTCGACGGAGTCGACGCCCGGGCCGCACGATGCGACCTGGGTGGGGTCGGTCACGAACGCCCAGACACGCGCTCGATCGGCCTTGATGGGGACGCTGCCATCGAAGCGCATCGGGACCCTCCGGCTGCGGCAGGCCTGGCTGACCCACGCATCATGCCAGTGGCGTCCACGGCCTCGGCCGGCGCGGCCTACCCGGCGCGGCCTATCCGGCGCTCAGCGGGTCGTATCCGGTGCGAGGCTCGATGACGCGTCGCCCATCGCTGTCACCAGCGAGGACGCATCCCTGTCGAAGTCGGAACCCGGTGCCCCAGGTGTGGAGCCGCATGTCGTGGATACCGTTGGCACCCTCGACCGCGGGCTGCGGCCAGATGGCCAGCAGCACGAAGGGCTCGTCACCGTCGTTGTGCAATCGGTGGAACACGCCCTTGGGCACGAAGACCGTGGCACCCGCCTCGATGCGATATGTCCGACCGCCCACGCCGGTGTCCGGATGTCCCCCCAGGTCGACCCAAGACCATCCGGACAGACCGTAGTAGATCTCGTCGTTATCGGGGTGGTTGGTGCCACCCAGCGAGGAATGCGGATCGACGGTGCCCTGGTTGAGCAGCAGGTCGTGCGTCCCCGCCGACTCGCGACCCAGGATGTGCCGCGAGTGATAGACCGGCTCCTCGGGATGCGTGAACGGCTCGACATCGTCCGAGCGCAGGACCAGGTATGGCTGGGGTGACACGGATGTGCTCCTCGTGGGGGCGTGGTCGTCAGGAGATGGCACGGGGCGGCTCAGCCCTTGAGACCGGTCATCGCGACGCCGCGGATGAAGTACTTGGATGCGAACAGATAGACGATCATGACCGGGATGACCGTGAGCATCGAGCCTGCGGACCACAGGTCGTAGCGGCTCCAGTAGAGGTTCCGCAGGCCCGAGAGCAGCAATGGCAAGGTCTGGTTCTGAGGGCTCGTCAGGATCACCGATGGCCACAGGAAATTGTCCCACGAGCCAAGGAACACGAGGATGCCCAGTGCGGCCAGCGGCGCGGCCGCGAGGGGCAGGACGATCTTGCGGAAGACCTGCCACTCCGATGCGCCATCGATCCGTGCCGCGTCGATGAGCTCCGAGGGGATGCCGCTCATGAACTGGCGCATCATGAACACGCCCAACGACGTCCACAGCCCCACGATGACGACGCCACCCAGGTTATCGATGAGGCCGAGGCTGCCCATCGTGAGGTACAGCGGCACCAGCAGCACCACGAAGGGCACGAACATCGTGGAGATCATCAGACCGAACAGCAGGTTCTTGCCCCGGAACTGGTACTTGGCGAAGACGTAGCCCAGCGTCGACGATGTGAACAGGCACGCGACGGTCACGAGCGTCGACACGACCAGGCTGTTCCAGAAGGCACTCAGGAATCCGGCGCGATCGATGATCTCCTGGTAATGCGCCAGCGTCCAGACGTGGGGCAGGATGTCCTTGGAGCTGATGAGCTCCTTGAATGGCTTGAACGAGCCGAAGAACGACCAGATGAAGGGCGCCACGGCCAGGAAGCAGGCGAGGAAGAGCACGACGTGCGGCAGCGCGGCCGTGCCACGGTGCGCCAGCCGGCGCCGGTCCAGCAGGCGCAACCGCATCGCGGTCGGTGCTCGTTCTTCGATGGCCGTCATCGCGTCAGAAGGACCACTTGGGTCGGAGCAGGCGGAGCCACATGATGCTCGCGACGAGGATGACCACGAACTGGAGCAACGCGGCGGCCGCTGCTGTCCCGAAGCGGACGTTCACGAACGCTTCCTGGAAGATGAGCATGTTGTACAAGAACGTCGCGTTGCCTGGCCCACCCTGGGTCACGACCGTGGGCAAGGTGAACTCCTGGAGGCTGCCGATGGTCAGCAGCACCGTTACCAGCGCCAGGGTGTTGGTGAGCATCGGCAGCGTGATGCGTCGGAACAGCTGCCAGCCGCCGGCACCATCCACCCGCGCCGCGTCGTACAGCTCCGTCGGGGATGTTGAGCATCCCCGCGGTGAGGATGACCACGAACACACCGATGGCCTTCCAGGACGCGATGCCCAGCAGTACCGGCAATGCGGTGTCCGACGCCGACAGCCATTGGAGGCGTGGCAGTCCGACGGTCGAGAACAGCTTGTTGAGGTAACCCACCTCCGGGTCCATGAGGATCCGGAAGATGAGGGCTACCGCGACGAGCGATACGACCACGGGCAGGAAGATGAACGCCTGGTAGACGTTGCGGCCACGGCCCACGATGACCAGGCACTGCGCCAGCAGCAGGCTGATGGGGATGATGACCACCAGTGCCATCACGGTCCACACGATGGTGTTGACGACCGCGATCGGGAACAGCGGGTTGGCGATGAGCTGCGTGAAGTTGTCGAGCCCCACGAAGCGACTCGACGACGGATCGAGCAGCTGGTAATTGAGCGTCGAGATCTGGATCGTCTGGAGCACGGGCACCAGCACGAACACCGTGTACCAGATGACCGACGGGATGAGCACGATCGCCGCGAACCGGAACTGGGGACGCGACACGATGAGCGCGAGCCGCTCTCGTCGTGACATGGCTGGGAGACCGCCTCTCGTCATGCAGGGCGTCCGGGCCTGCTGCGGGTCGAGCAGGACAGGGGGAGGGACCGTCGGGGGACGGTCCCTCCCCCGGGATCAGCCGGCGCTTTGTAGGTCCGTGAGGAACTGCGCGTACTGCGCCTCGACGCGCTTCTGCAGCTCCGCCGCACCCTGCGCCGCGGTCAACGTCCCCTGGCGCACCTGGGAGCTGACGTCCCCGGCGGCCTTCTGGCACTCGGCGTAGTAGCCGAAGCCCTCGCCGAAGAACTTCGTCCGGAGGGCCATCGCCGTGAATGCCGGGGCGGCACGGAAGATGGCGTTGGTCGGGCTCGGATCGGCGAACCGGGTGGTGTCGTCCGCGAAGGTCGCCCACGCGAAGTTGAGCAGCCCGTCGTAGATCTTGGCGTACTCCATCTGGCCTTCCTCGGTCGCCACGAAGCGCAGGAACGCCGTCGAGAGCTCGGGGTTCTTGGCCGCGAGTGGCGCGAAGAAGCCCCAGCCGCCGCCACCGATGAGTGTCGGGTCCTCCCCTTCCTTCACCCGTGGTGCGCCGGCCAGCTCGAAGTCGAAGCCGGCCGCCGCACCCACGACGGACGGGCCGCCGTCACCGCGCGACAGGGCGACCTTGCCCGCCAACGCGGCTTGCGTGGACGGCTGATCCAGCTCGGTCTCGATACCCAGCTTGACCGGGTTCTCGACCAGCAGCTCGAACGCCTTGGCGCCCTCGGGAGTGTCGAAGTTGAACTTCTTGGCCTCCTCGTCCCACCACTTGACGCCAAGGCTGGCCATGATGCCGGTGAGGCTCTCGAGCTCGAACGCCTTGCTGCTCAGGCCCCAGCGGGTGACCGTGTCGCCATCCTTGGTCTGGAGCGCCTGGGCCAGCTTGTACATCGAGTCGTAGCTGTCGAAGAACGTCTGGCCATTGCTGGGCGGGTACTGGTCGGCAAGCCCGAGGGCCTGGACGTCGTCGACGGGCACGTTGACCATGCTGCCGACGCCGTTGGACTCGACCGGCACGCCGTAGTACTCGCCCTGCCAGATCCATGAGCCCATCGAATCACCGATGAACGCGGTGGCCGGGTCGACGCCCTGGACCGCGTACACCGAATCCTTGAGGGGCATCAGGGACTTCTGCATGTACAGCGGCACCATCGCCGGACCGTAGAAGCACATGACGTCCGGCTGCGTGCCTGCGGCGATCGCAGCCAGGAACTTGACACCCAGGTGTCCTGGAGGTCCGGGCGGATCGGGATCGATGGGCACGACCGTAAGCTTGGCCCCGGTCTTCTGTTCGAACAGGTCGACCATGCGCTGGTAGGCCGCGACGTGGGGGTCGTACTTGAGACCCCAGAGGATGCCGGTCTGGCCGGTGAGGTCCGGCAACGGGGGTGCCGATTGGTCGGCCGTCCGCGGTCCTTGGCCCGCGGTCCTGCGCTGTCCCGCGGCAGCCGGCAGCGCACCCGCCACGACCGCTGCTGTCGCGGTCGCGCCTGCCGCGACCAGGAACTTGCGCCGCGACGGGTTTCGAGGACGACCGCCCTCAGGGTCCAATGGAGCCATTCCGCCAACTCCTCCGTCCGCAGCTCCGCCTGAGCCAGGTGCCCGGGAAACGGGGCCGTGGGCGGCAGTCTCGGGCCGCGGATACCCGATGTCAAGATATGATATTAGATGTCCGATCCTGCGCCGGAGCCGGTCCGGACCGCGCCGCCCGCTGATGCACCGGCGCGACTCGGGAAGGAGCGGGCGCGCAGGCAGCTCGAGCGAGGGCGCCGCGGGTCGGCCCGTGGACGAGCGGTATCATCGCGATCGCCCGGCCCGACGGTGTGTGTCGGCAGAGGGAGATCGATGTCCGGTGGGGCGCGCGGCGGGATCCAGCAACAGTCCCGGCTCGACTGGCCGGACCGTGGGGCCTGCGACGGGTGTGGTGACGACCGACCTCGTCACCTACAAGCGAGCGGTCTACGACCGTTTGCGGGAGATGCTGGAGTCGTTCGAGCTGCCGCCGGGCGAGCGGCTCATCGAGTCCGACCTGGCGTCGAAGCTGGGCGTGTCCAAGACACCCGTCCGCGAAGCCATCGCGTTGCTGGAATCGGACGGCCTCGTCGAGACCATCCCCTACCGCGGCGCCATCTCCCGCTGGCTGTCGGTGGAGGAGATGACCGAGCAGGGCTTCCTCGTCGACGCGCTCGAGATGCCGGCCTATCCCATCGTCGTGGAACGCATCACCGGGGCGGAGATCGCGGCCGTGGGTCGGATCACCAAGAGCCTCAGGCGTGCCCGACGCGAGCGGGACGAGCATGGCTTTGGCGTCCACGCCGTAGCCATCCATACCGAGCTGTTCCGGTGCACCGGCTATCCCCGGCTCCAGAAGCTCATCCGGCTGGTCATGGGCCCGGTCGGACTGCGCTACGACAAGGCCATCGTCTACCCCTTCGACGATGCCTGGGACGTGCTCCTGGACCTCTCGGTCGCGCGCTACGAGGCCATCCGTGACCGTGATGCCGAGCGGGCGATCACGGATGTCCGGCGCCTGCGCGGGGTGCTCCACACCATGAACCTCGCACGTCTGGAGCTGCCCGAGGTCGCGCGCTACTTCCGCACGGACTGATCGCGTTCGCGCATCGGGGCACCGCTGCCGCCGTAGCGGGCGGCGAGGACCTCGGACATGATCGAGAGCGCGGTCTCGGCTGGCTCCCGGCCGCCGAGGTCGAGCCCGATGGGCCCCCTGAGTCGGCTCAGTGCATCTGGGTCCAGGCCGGCGGCGAGGAGGCGTTCGCGACGCGCGGCCTGGGTCGTGCGGCTCCCGACGGCACCCACATAGCGGCAGCCGCGTTCCAACGCCGTGATGATGGCCGGCTCGTCGAACTTGACGTCGTGGGTGAGCACGGCGACCGCATCCCGGGGTCCCAGGTCCATCACGTCGGCCAGCTCATCCGGCCAGCCGACGAGCAGCTCATCGGTGTCCGGGAATCGCTCACGGGTCGCGAACGTCGCCCGACCATCGATGACCACGGTCGCGTAGCCCAGGGTGTGGGCGATGGACACGAGCGGGATGGCCACCTGGACCGCTCCCACGATGACCAGCCGCGGCCGTCGCGGGAACGCCTCGATGAACCAGGAGCGGCCGAGCAGCTCCACGGTCCGGGAACGACCGCGTTCGAGGGCGTCGGTCGCGAGCGAGGCCAGCGCGGCGTCGGCGGCCGCGTCTCCGGTCGTGCCCCTGAGCTCGCCGGCGGCGTCCAGGACCAGCGGCACGGCCGGCAGCGCACCATCCCCAGGTGCGTGTGACCCGAAGGCCGGCCCAGGCGAGTCGGCCGGCAACGGCGTGATGACGGCCACACCCGGTTCCTGCGCCGCCATCCGCACAGCATCCTGGATCACCGGCTCCACGAGCACGTCGATGGTGCCTCCGCAGGCGAGCCCGACATCCCACGCCTGCTTGTCGCTGATGCCGTAGCGGATGACCCGGGCATGGCCGCTCGCCCGGGCGCGCTCGACCTCCTCGTACGCGGCGCCCTCCACGCAGCCGCCACTCACCGACCCGGCGAGCCGCCCGTCGCCGCTGACGAGCATGACCGCCCCCTCCGGTCGAGGCGCAGATCCGAACGTGCGGACGACCACGGCGCGTGCCGTTGGTGGCGCTCCGGCGGCCGTCGGCGGCCCGCCTGGGACCGCTTGGGTATCCCATGCCGCCAGCTCGCCGACCAGGTCCTTCATCGGAGGGTGGTCCCGGTCCGCGCGCCGGCATCGTCCGCCAAGGCACCAGCCAGCAGCTCGAGGCTGCCCAGGTCATGCGACGGCAGGAACACATCGATGTGCGGCCACGCGGCCGCCATGCCGGCCGCGAGCGGCTTGTAGCCCGATGCTCCGGCGAGCGGGTTGAGCCAGATGAGCCGGTGGCAGGAGCGCCGTAATCGAGCGGTCTCCTCCCCCACCTCGCGCGGGTCACCCCGGTCCCAGCCGTCGCTGACCACGAGCACGATGCCGCTCGAGCGCAGCACCCGGCGCGCCCAGCGCTGGTTGAACTCGTGGAACGCGCCACCGATGCGGGTCCCGCCGGACCAGTCGTCCACCGCGGCCGAGATCCGGTCGAGCGCCTCGTCCGGGTCCCGGTGCCGGAGCTGGGGCGTGATGCGGGTGAGTCGGGTGCCGAAGCAGAACGCTTCGGTAGGCACGTCCGTCCGCGACAGCGCATGGCAGAAGCGCAGCAGGAGCCGCGCATGCCGCTCCATCGAGCCGCTGATGTCGCACAGGAGGACCACGCCCCGGGGTCGCTCCACGCGCCGGCGCCAGAGCCACGCGACGGGGTCACCGCCGGTGCCCAGGTTGCGGCGCATCATCTGGCGGGGCGCGAGCAGGGTCCCCCGGTGATGCAGCTTCCAGCGACGCGTTCGGCGCATCGGCATCCGGAGCACCATCCGGTCGATGAGCCGCTCCGCCTCGCGCAGCTCCGCCGCGCTCATGCGGTCGAAGGCCCGGCCCCGGAGCCGCTCGCCAGCACTCCAGGCGGTCTCGGACGGCACCTGATCCTCGTGCGCCTCCTCCCCGTCCTCGAGCGACGCCGTGTCCCGCACGATGCCGGTCGTCATGGCCGAGGCGTCATCGGCCATCGAATCGGGCGATGGCTGCGGCGGCGCGCCGTCCTCATCGCGGTCCGTCGCCAGCTGAGGCAGGTCCGGGGGTGCCGTCGGACGGCCCCGCCAGAAGCGCTCGAACGCGCGCTCGTACGGCTCGATCTCGTCCTTCCGGCGGACGAAGAGCGCCGCGCCCGCGGTGCGCACCTCCTCCCGGTCGCCGATGTCGACGAGGTCGAGCGACCGGACGAAGTCGAGCACGGCCGCGAGGTCCGCCGTCAGACCCTGTCGCTTGAGCTCGCGTCCGAAACCCAGGACGCTGGCCAGGAAGGCCGTTCCGGAAACGGTCGGCGGTGGCAGCAGCAGGTCGGCCGTCCGGCCTCGCTCGCGGGTGCCCCGATCAGTCGGGTCCACCGGCCTGGACCTCGGCGAGGTAGGCGGCCGCGCGCTGGCCCCGGATGGCGCGAACGTCCTCCTGGTACTTGAGCAGCACCCCCAGGGTGGGGTCGATGACCTCCGGCGACAGGTGGGGTGCGCCGAGGGCCATGAGCGCCGACGCCCAGTCGAGCGTCTCGGCGACACCCGGCAGCTTCGTCAGCTCCGTCTGGCGCAGCCGTTGCACGAAGCCGACGACCTGTCGCGCCAGCCGCTCGTCCATGCCCGGCAGTCGGGCCTGGATGATGGCGTACTCCTTGTCTGCGGTGGGGTAGTCGATCCAGTGGTAGAGGCAGCGACGCTTGAGCGCGTCATGCACCTCACGGGTGCGGTTGGACGTCAGGATCACACGCGGTGGCTGGGCAGCCTTGATGGTGCCGATCTCCGGCACGGTCACCTGGAAGTCGGACAGGATCTCCAGCAGGTATGCCTCGAACTCCTCGTCGGCCCGGTCGATCTCGTCGATGAGCAGCACCGGCGCCGCGCCATCGGTCGACTCCAGGGCCTGGAGCAGGGGGCGCTTGATGAGGAAGTCGGGGCCGAAGATGTCGTGGACGGTCGTTGCCTGGCTGCCCTCACCGCGGGCCTCGCGCAGCCGGATCTCCAGCATCTGACGGGGGTAGTTCCACTCGTAGACCGCCGTGGTGACGTCCAGGCCCTCGTAGCACTGGAGCCGGATGAGGCGACTGCCGAGCACGCTCGAGAGGACCTTGGCGACCTCCGTCTTGCCCACACCCGCCTCGCCTTCGAGCAGGATCGGCCGACCCAGCTCGAGGCCCAGGAAGATGACCGTGGCGAGCGCGCGGTCACTGACGTAGTCGTGCTCCGCGAAGGCTGCGGCGATGCCATCGATGGAGCGGGTGCTGTCGGGTCTGCTGATGAGGTCGGTCACGCCGGCTAGGGTACCGCGCACGTCCGCCTGGGTCCCGGCCCGAGCCCAGCCGCAGGGCGCCTCACGACCCGGACAGATGCTCACTTGATGAGCGCGCGCCGGACGGCCTCTGCCGATACCTGGACAGATGCCGTGGGCAAGGCCCATATGGCGATGTCGCCTGAGCGCAGGCACGCTCTGACGGCACGAAGGTCCGTCGCCAAGCCTCGGAACGCGCGGCGAACGCTCCCGGGATGAAGTCCGTCCAGGATCCACGGCGCGTATCCGCCACGAAGCGGTCCTGGCGATCGGCCCCGCGTCGTCCGGCACATGGCGCTAGTCCTCCGATGCCAACTCCCGGGCGTAGGGCGGCATCCGGAAGCGCATCTCCCGGCTGAGCACCCCGCCATGTCCCAGACGCGCGACGGTCCGGGCGTCGGCGCGCTCGCCGGACAGCAGCCGCGGCAGCAGCAGGTCCGCGGCCGTGGCCTTGGAGTAGGCACCGCAGGTGGGCAACCCGATGAGGTCCGTGCGGCCGACCCGGGCGAGCCAGAGCATCGAGCCCGGATGGGCCGGGACGCCGTGACGGATGACCCTGCCACCCAACGTCTGGATGGCGACGTAGAACGGATCGAGCGGGTCGGTGCTCGCCGACCCCGCCGTGAGCACCAAGTCGACCCGATCAGGTCCGCCCGTGAGCGCCGCGAGCGCCGCCAGCACCGGATCGGGCGAGTCATCCACGTAGCGGATGGCCGTCAGACTCGAGCCAAGTGCTTCGACCTTCTGCCGGACGCTCCGCTCGAAGCGCTCGCGCGCCGGGGCGTGGAGCGCCTGCTTGACGAGCACGCCCACCCGTCGTGGCCGGAATGGCGCCACGCGAACGAGGCCCCGAGGCCCGATGATCGCCTCCGCGCGACCGACGAGCTCCGCGCTCAGGACGTGGGGTGCCACCTTGACGCTCGCGACGAGGTCGCCTCCGGCGACGACCTGCCCGTCGAGACGCGTGAAGACCTCCAGCGGGTCGATGCGATCGACTCGCTCGAGAGCGGCGACCCGGATGTGGAGCACGCCGTCATGCGCCGCCAGGAGGTCGACCCGGCTCTGGACCGGCCCACGGCTGATCACTCCGTCACCGGCCACGGCCGCCGCCAGCCGGAACGCGGCCGCGTCCTCGTGGAGGTCACCCGCCTCCAGCACCAGCAGCGTCAGCGGCCGATCCATCCCCACGCCCGGCAGTCGCGCGACCTCCGCGCGGGCCAGGCGCCGACCCTTGCGCCAGACCTCACCGCCGACCTCGAGGTCACGGGTGAGGATCGGCGCCGTCGAGGGCAGACGCGCGCCGCGCGCTGATGGCAGCCCCGGGAACGATCCGCTCGACCCTCACCATGGGAGTGTGCGCGCCGCCGGCGCGCCGGATCAGCCTGCTCGATCGATCGCGGCCTGCAGGGCACGTCGGGTGATGACCGCGGCCATGGCGGCCCGGTACTCGGCATCGGCGTGGATGTCGCCGTTGACGTCCTGGCCGTCGACCGCGTGCGCCGCTGCCGCGGCGAGCGCGTCCGCGTCGCCCTCCGTGCCCAGCAGCGCCTCCTCTACAGCGGTCGCCCTGAACGCGATATCCGCCACGCCCGTGATGCCCACCCGGACGTGGTTCACCTGCCCCTCCAGGAGGCCCACGACCGCGGCCACACCCACCATGGAGTAGCCCGACGCGGGCTGCATGATCTGGCGGTAGGCGGTGCCCACGCCGTCGGGCATGACCGGGAAGCGCAGCCCGACGAGCAGCTCGCCGGGAGCGAGATCGGTGGCGAACGCACCGTGGAAGAACGACGATGCGGGCACCTCCCGCTGGCTGGTCGCGGACCGGATGACGAACGAGGCGTCGAGCGCCAGCGTCGCAGCCGGGATATCCGAGGATGGGTCGGCATGCGCGACACTGCCGCCGAGCGTGCCCCGGTTGCGGACCTGGACATCGCCGACGTCGCCGATGACCTCGATGAGCAACGGCGACCGCTCCGCGACGAGGCTCGACTCGAGCACCTCCCGATAGGTCACCGCTGCGCCCATGACCACGCCACCATCGGACCCCGGACGGATGCCCTGGAGCTCCCGCAGCCGTCCGATATCGACGAGCCGGTCGACCGACGCGAGTCGCAGCTTGAGCAACGGCAGCAGGCTCTGGCCGCCGTTGATGACCTTCGTCCCGTCGTCGCCGCCCGCAAGCAGCTGCAACGCCTCCGCGAGCGTGGCCGGACGCTGATAGTCGAATGCCGCCGGGATCATGCCTCGACCTCCGCTGCCCGCATCGCGCGCCAGACCTGCTGGTCGGTGAGGGGCATGTCCACGTGCCGGATGCCCAACGGGCTCAATGCGTCCACCACCGCGTTGACCACGGCCGGCGTGCTCGCGATGGCCCCCGCCTCGCCCACGCCCTTGATGCCCAACGGGTTGACGGGTGATGGCGTGACCGTCTCGTCCAGCTCGAACGAGGGCAGCCACGAAGCCCGCGGCAGGGCGTAGTCGAGCATCGACCCCGACAGCAGCTGGCCGTCATCGTCGTAGACGGCGTGCTCCCAGAGCGCCTGGCCGACCCCCTGGGCGATGCCGCCATGGATCTGCCCATCGACGATGAGGGGGTTGATCTTCCTGCCCACATCGTCGACGGCGATGTAGCGCACGACGTCGACATGCCCGGTCTCGTCGTCGACCTCCACGATGCAGATGTGGGTCCCGAAGGGCCAGGTGCAGTTGGGCGCGTCGTAGTACGCGGTCTCATCGAGGAAGGGCTCCATGCCCGCCGGCAGGTCGAAACCCAGGTCGGTCGCGAAGGCGATCTCCGCGATGGTCCTGGCCTTGTCCGGGGAGCCGCGCACGAAGTAGCGGCCGTCCTCGTAGTCCATGTCGTCCACGGACGCTTCCAGCATGTGCGCCGCGACCTGGCGCGCCTTCTCGCGCACCTTCACCGCAGCGTTGACGATCGCCGTGCCGCCGACCGCTCCCGAGCGCGAGCCATACGAGCCGTAGCCGAAGGGCGTGCCCAGCGTGTCGGAGCTCTTGATCTGGACATCCTCGACGGGCACGCCCAGCTCCGTCGCCGCGATCTGGGCCATCGTCGTCTCGTGGCCCTGGCCCTGGCTCTGGCTGCCGGTCGTGACCACGACCTTGCCCGTGAGGTGGACCTTGATGTTGGCCGATTCCCACATCGCGGCGCCCCAGCCCTCGCCCACGGCGCCGATCCACTTCGAGGGGGCGACACCGCATACCTCGATGTAGCTCGAGATGCCGAGACCGAGGCGCTTGCCGCGGGCGAGCGCTTCCGCCTTCGTCCCGTCCAGGTCGGCATAGCCGGCCATCTCGAGGGCACGCTCCAGCGCGGGCGCATAGTCGCCCGAGTCGATGGCCAGCTCGCTACCATTCCACGACTTGTACAGGCCGCTGGCGTTCCGGTGGGGGAACGAATCGCTGGGCAGGAAGTTGCGGCGTCGGATCTCCGCCCGGTCGATGCCGGTCTCCGCCGCGAACAGGTCCATCGCCCGTTCCACGACGTAGGTCGCCTCCGGACGGCCGGCGCCCCGGTAGGCATCGACGAAGACGGTATTGGTGTAGACGCCCGTGACCTCGCACCAGACGTTGGGGATGGCGTACGGCCCCGACAGCACGCGACCGTAGAGCGTGGTGGGCACGCCGGGGCCGATGGTCGAGAGACGCCCGCCAAGGTTGGCCCAGGTGCGCACCTTGAGGCCCGTGATGACGCCCTCGCGGGTGCCCGCGACCTCGATGTCCGTGATGTGGTCACGGCCGTGGATGGTGCCGATGTAGTTCTCGCGCCGGGACTCGACCCACTTGACCGGCCGGCCCCCGAGCTGCTTCGAGGCCCAGGCCACGAGCACCCATTCGGTGTACAGGAAGATCTTGGAGCCGAAGGCGCCCCCGATGTCAGGGCTGATGCAGCGCACCTTGTGCTCCGGGATGCCGAGCACGAAGGCGGTGATGAGCAGCCGCATGATGTGGGGTGTCTGGCTGCTCATCCAGATGGTGTATTCCTCGGTGCCCGGCTCGTACTTGCCGATGGCGCCGCGCACCTCCATGGGGTTGGGGATGAGCCGCTGGTTGATGAGCCGCTGCCGGACCACCACCTCGGCGGTGTCGATGGCGGCCGCTGTGCCCTCCTTGTCCCCCGCCCACCAGTCGAACGCCACGTTGTTGGGCGCGTTCTCGTGGAGCTGCGGGGCGCCCGGCTGGGTGGCCTGCTCCGCATCGACCACGACCGGCAAGGGCTCGTAGTCGACCTCGATGGCCTCCAGCGCGTCCTGGGCCTCGGCGGGCGACTCCGCGATGATCATCGCGACGCCCTCACCCGCCCACTTGACGTCGTCGAGGGCGAGCAGGCGAGGCGTGTTCAGGTTGTTGGTGTACGGGCCGTTCGCGCCGCCGGCCGGCCAGGCGCAGGGCAATGCCGGCAGGTCTTTGAGGTCCTGGCCGGTGTAGACCGCGATGACCCCAGGCATGGCAGCCGCGGCGGCCGTATCGATGGATCGGATATGGGCATGCGCGTATGGGCTGCGCAGGATCGCGGCGTGGGCGAGCCCGGCGACCTGGACATCGTCGAGGTACGTGCCGGTGCCCGTGATGAAGCGGGGATCTTCCTTGCGGCGGAGCGGTGTCCCGATCGCGCCGGTCGAGCCAACTGCCATGGGATGAGGCTCCTCAGCTCGCCGCGGGGGTGGTGGACGCTTCGTCGCCGCGCGTCGCTTCGTCGCCGCGCATCGCTTCGGCGGCCGCCATCACCGCCCGCACGATGTTGTGGTATCCGGTGCAGCGGCAGTAGTTGCCCTCGATGGCGTGACGGACGGCGGTCTCGTCAGGATCGGGATCGCGGGCCAGCAGGTCCGCCGCGCACATGATCATGCCCGGGGTGCAGAAGCCGCACTGGAGCCCATGCTTGTCCCAGAAGCCCTGCTGGATGGGGTGGAGGCCGCCTTCGGGCGCGAGGCCTTCGATGGTCGTGACCGAGGTGCCATCCGCCTGGACGGCGAGCATGGCGCAGGACTTCACGGCCCTGCCGTCGACATGGACCGTGCACGCGCCGCACTGGCTTGTGTCGCAACCGACATGGGTACCGGTCAGGCCGAGGTCCTCGCGGAGCAGCTCCACGAGCAGACGCCGCGGCTCCACCTGGACGGTCCTGGGAACCCCATTGACGACGACGGCGACCTCGTGGGTCGCGGCCTCGTGGGTCACGGATGGCCTCCTTGGCGTGATATCACGCGGAGGACCGGCTCCTCGACGGACCGCCTTGGCGGCCCAGACCGACCCAGCGCGGAGGAGTGATTCGCGACCCCGCCGGATCACGACACGGCCCGCCGCCGTGCCCCGGCATCCTGCACCCGGCCACGAGGCGGGTCAAGTCGGCGTCGGTGGCCGCACCCGGTGCACTGGAGCCGCCGGGCTGGGCCGGAGCCGCAGCCGCCGGGCTGTGCCCGGGGCCGGGCCGGAGCCGCAGCCGCCGGGCTGTGCCCGGGGCCGGGCCGGAGCCGCAGCCGCCGGGCCGTGTCCGGAGCCGCAGCCGCCGGGCTGTGCCCGGGGCCGGGCCGTGTCCGAGGCCGCCGGGCCGTGTCCGGAGCCGTCGACTTCCGTCGCGGCCGGGTCCGAGTGCTGCAGTCGGGGCCGGGCCTGTCGGCCTCCGTCGCGGTCGCGGCCGTCGGCTTCGGTAGCCCGTGTACTGCTGATCGGCCATCCTGCGCAAGCCAACCTGGATCAACGGTCACGCGCCAGCCGTCGTCCCAGCGTGGCGCGCACCAGAGGAGCTGTCCCAGCAGTACACCGGCTCATCCGGGCGACGAACACCGGCTGGTCCGCGAGATGCGCCTGGTGGGCCACCCGCGCGAGGCGCCCGGGCTCGGGAAGTGCCATGACCAGCACTACACCGGCTGATCGGGGCCGCCGGGCTCCCGTCCGGGGGCTGCCGGGCTCGCGTCCGGGGGCTGCCGGGCTCGCGTCCGGGGGCTGCCGGGCTCGCGTCCGGGGGCTGCCGGGCTCGCGTCCGGGGGCTGCCGGGCTCGCGTCCGGGGGCTGCCGGGCTCGTGCCTCGCGCGACCCTGGTGAGCTACCTCGCAGCCAGGGCAACCGCCAGGCTCGCGGCGATCGAGGCGTCGTGCTCGATGAGTGCGAGGTTCGCGACCACCGAGCGTCCGTCGGTGAGCTCTGCCACGCGGCTGAGCACCGCCGGGGTGGATGCGGGGCCGTGGATGCCTCGTGCCTCGACGTCGCGCACCGCCTGCGCGATCACCGTTTCCATCTCGTCCTGGGGGATGGCCGCGTCCTCGGGCACGGGCACGCAGAAGAGGATGCCGCTGCCCAGGCCGAGCGCTGCGTGGCGCTCCATGAGCGCGGCTGCCTCGGGCGCATCGTCGACACGGCTCGGCGAGCGGTGGCCGCTCGTCCGGCTGTAGAAGCCGGGCAGCTCGTCCGTGCCCCAGCCCACCACTGGCACGCCCCGGGTCTCGAGCACCTCCAGCGTGCGCCCGACATCCAGGATCGACTTGGGACCCGCGCAGACGACGGCGACCGGCGTCCGAGCCAGCTCATCGAGGTCAGCGGAGATGTCCAGCGAATCCTCGCCGCCCCGGTGGACGCCGCCGATGCCACCGGTCGCGAACACCCGGATGCCGGCCAGCGCGGCACCGATCATCGTCGCGGAGACCGTCGTGCCCGCCCAGCCAGGACGGCCAAGCACCGCGGACAGGTTCTGACGCGACACCTTCGGCACGTCGCGCGCCCGTGCCAGGTCCTCGAGCGCCGCGTCGTCCAGTCCGATGGAGATGCGACCGTCGTGGGTCGCGACGGTGGCCGGCACCGCGCCGCCGGCTCGGACAGCCGCCTCCGACCGCCGCGCAGCATCCAGGTTCGCGGGCCACGCCAGGCCATGCGTGATGAGCGTCGACTCCAGGGCCACGACCGGAAGCCCGTCTGCGATGGCGGCCGCGACAGGGCCGGAGAGACGGATGAGGGGGTGTGACATGCGGCCCGAGGATAGCCGGTCAGCGGCGCGAGAGGCCAAGGTGGGGGTGCGCCCGTCGATGCGAGAGGCCCAGGTCGGGGCGCTCGTCGAACCGCGAAGCCAGGGTCGGGGCGCGCCCGTCGAAGCTAGAGGTCCAGGTCCGGGCGGGGCCGGCGCAGCAGCTCCGACGCGCTCTTGTGGCCCGCCAACGCCGCATGTCGCAGGGTCGCCGCGTCCCATGTTCCCGCGCGCGGGTCGGTCGGGGACGAGCCGCCGCGACGCATGAGCGCTCCCAGGAACCCGGCCGCGAACGCATCCCCGGCACCTGTCGTATCAATGGCCGCGATGGGCGTCGTGGCGATGTCCGAACGATGACGCTCGCCGCTCTCGGCATCGCGCCAGAGGACGCGACAACCATCGGCCCCCTCCTTGATCACGACGAGCGGCGCCAGCTCCAGGAGCGGCAGGGGTGAGCGGCCCCGCCCACCCGTCAGCACGGCCGCCTCGTCTCGGTTCGCGAAGAGCACGTCGGCCCCAAGATCACCGATCGCTGCGCGCGCCGCATCCGCCCCAAAGGCACGCAACGGGGCTGCCGACGCGAGGTCGACGGAGACCAGCGCACCAGCCTCGTGCGCCACGACAGCGCCGCGCGCCGCCGCGTCGCCCAGCGGCGTATGGAACAGCGAGTACGCGGGGATGTGCAGCACGCGTGCCCCACGCAACCACGACTCCCGCAGGTCGCCGGGGCGAAGGGCGTCCGCAGCGCCGCGCTGGGTCACGAACGAACGCTCCCCCGCCTGGTCGACGATTGCCGCGAGCCGACCCGTCGCGCCGCGCGACGTCACCGCGTGGACCTCGACCCCGTCGGCGCGCAACGCACCCACGAGCCGCTCGCCCCAGCCATCGCGGCCGACGCTGCAGATGAGCACCGCCCGACCACCCGACCGGGCGAACGAGCGGACCACGTTCGCGGCCGACCCACCCTGCCGGAACCGGATGTCGCCGGCAACGTCGCTCCCCGGCTCGACCGGCCGCTCGGCACGGACCACGATGTCCAGCAACAGGTCCCCGAGCGCCACGAGCGTGCGTGTCGGCGGGGTGGGCCGGGGAAGGGCCCGACGGACGCCCGGCACATGCGGCACTCGGCTTTGCGGCACCCGTGGTCGTCGGCTACGGCTCGGGGTCGTGGCGCTGGGACGGGCGGCGTCGGTCAAGCGTGCTCCACGCGGCAACGGGGACGATCGTTCACGGGCCGGAAACGACGCCATGATTATCATAGGTCGCCACAGGCCAGCGGTCGGGTGGCCCATCCCGGAAGCCAGGAGCCTCGATGCCCTCGACCCTCCACGCCAGTCGACCACCAGCTCGCCGTCGATACCATCCGCACCCTGTCCATCGACGGCGTCCAGCAGGCCAACAGCGGCCACCCGGGCGCGCCCATGGGCGCGGCGCCGATGGCCTACGTGCTCTGGACGCGGTTCCTGCACCACAGCCCGACGCGACCCGACTGGTTCGACCGTGACCGCTTCGTGCTGTCCGCGGGCCACGCCAGCATGCTGCTGTACTCGCTGCTGCATCTGACCGGCTACGACCTGCCGCTCGATGAGCTCAAGCGCTTCCGCCAGTTCGGGTCGCACACGCCGGGTCACCCCGAGTACGGCCTGACGCCGGGCGTCGAGGCCACGACCGGCCCGCTCGGCCAGGGCTTCGCCAACGCCGTGGGCATGGCCATCGCGGAGCGCCGGCTGGCGGCGGAGTTCAACCGCCCCGGCCACGCCATCATCGACCACTGGACGTACGGCATCTGCTCCGACGGCGACCTCCAGGAGGGCATCGCGTCCGAGGCCGCCAGCCTCGCCGGCCACCTCAAGCTGGGCAAGCTCGTCTTCCTCTACGACGACAACCACATCCAGCTCGACGGGCCGACAGCCATGGCCTGGTAGCGAGGATGTCATGGCCCGCTTCGACGCCTACGGCTGGCACACCCAGCACGTCGCGGACGGCAACGACCTCGACGCCATCGAGGCGGCCATCAGCGCGGCCCGCGCGGACGACCGGCCGAGCATCATCGCGGTGCGCACGCACATCGGCTTCGGGTCGCCCAACCGGCAGGCACCCAGAAGGCACACGGCGCGCCGCTCGGGCCCGGAGGAGGTCCGCCTGACCAAGGAGGCCTACGGCTGGGATCCGGACAAGACGTTCTTCATCCCGGACGCCGCCCTCGCGCACTTCCGCGCGGCCGTGCCCGCCGGCGAGGCAGCTCGCCGCCGCCTGGGACGAGCGGTTCGACGCCTACGCCGCCGCGCTACCCCGCAGCTGGCCGCCGAGCTGCGCCGGCGCATCTCCGGGTGACCTGCCCGGCGGCTGGGACGCGGCCCTCCCTACCTACGCGGACGGCAGCGAGGGCCTGGCCACCCGCAACGCCTCCCAGAACGCGCTCCAGGTGCTCAAGGCCGCGCTGCCGGAGCTGTTCGGCGGCGCCGCGGACCTGTCGGAGAGCAACCTCACCGACCTCAAGGGCGACGGCGAGCTGAGCGCCGACGGAAGCCGGCCGCAACATCCGCTTCGGCGTCCGCGAGCACGCCATGGGCGGCATCGCCAACGGCATCGCCTACCACGGCGGCTTCATCCCCTACGTGGCCACGTTCCTGCACCTTCAGCGACTACATGCGCGGCTCGGTGCGCCTCGCGGCGCTCACCGGGCCTGCACGTGGTCTACGTCTGGACCCACGACTCCATCGGCGCTCGGCGAGGACGGGCCGACGCATCAGCCCGTGGAGCACTACGCGGCGCTGCGCGCGATGCCCAACCTGACCTTCGTGCGCCCGGGCGACCCCAACGAGGCGGTCGCCGCGTGGCGCCTCGCGGTCGAGCAGCATCACGGGCCGATCGGCGCTGGCGCTCACGCGCCAGAAGCTGCCGGTGCTGCCCGGGACCGCGAGCGCATGCCACCGACGGGCGTGGCACGCGGCGGCTACGTCCTCGCGGAGGCGATCGATGCGGACGGCCACGCAGGCGGCGCCGGACGTCATCCTCATCGCCACCGGCTCGGAGCTGTCACTGGCCATGGAGGCGCGCGCCGAGCTGCGTCGAGCGAGGGCATCCGGACGCGCGTCGTCTCGCTGCCCTGCTGGGAGCGCTTCGCGGCGGCAGCCCAAGGCGTACCGCGACGAGGTCCTGCCGCCGAGCGAGATCCAGTCGCGTGAGCATCGAGGCCGGCGTCTCGCTGGGCTGGGACCGCTGGGTCGGGCCCGGAGGGCGCCATCATCGCCATCGACCGGTATCGGCGCGTCGGCGCCCGCGACCGCAGCTCTTCCCGGCGTTCGGCTTCACGCGCCGCGCACGTCGCGTCGGTGGCCCGACGGGTCATGATCGGCGAGCTGTCAGGTGTCGTCTCCGCCCCATTCGAGCACCATGCGCCAGCGGCGCCCCAGGCCCCGGAGGTCCATCCATGAGCCCCGAAGCGATCACCCGACGGAGCTCGCGCTGCGGGCGCCTGCCGACGCTCCATGCCACGCGCCGTCGACGGCCATCGCCACGGCCGTCGAGCGAGCGCTGGGCGAGCCGCCTCGCGGCGCGGGACACCACCCTCTGGACGACCGACGAGGCGGTCGCGGAGACGATCGCCAACCGGCTCGGCTGGCTGGACGCGCCGACCGCGTTCCTGGACGAGATCGCGGAGCTCCAGGCCTTCGCCATCGGCGTGACGCGAGGTCGGCGGCACCGACGTCATCGTGTGCGGCATGGGCGGCAGCTCGCTCGCCCCCGAGGTCCTCGCCGCGGTCTTCCCCGCCTCCGCGACGGGCCACACCGTCCGCGTGCTCGACTCCACGGACCCTGCCGCCGTGCGCGCGGTCGAGGCCGCCTCCGACCCGGCCGCCACGCTGCGCATCATCGCCACCAAGTCCGGCACCACCACCGAGACGCTCGCGTTCCTCGCCCACTTCTGGGATGCCGAGCATCACCGCGTCGGCCGCTTCCACGGCAACCGGGCCGGTGACGGGTTCGTGGCCATCACGGACCAGCCGGCGCCTGGAGGCCATCCCCCACAGCGACCTCTTCCGGGAGACGTTCCTCAACCCCCCGAACGTGGGCGGCCGCTACAGCGCGCTGACGTATGTCGGCCTCGTGCCGGCCGCGCTGCTCGGCCTCGATCTCGAGGCGCTGCTCGACGGACGGCAAGGAGATGCTCGACCGGTGCGCGGTGGACGGGCCCGGCAACCCGGGCGTGGCGCTTGGCGCCGCGCATGGGCGCGCTCGCCCTCGCCGGCCGGGACAAGCTCACGTTCGTCATCGAGCCCGACCTCGCGCCGCTGGGCGCCTGGCTGGAGCAGCTCATCGCGGAGTCCACCGGCAAGTCGGGCACGGGCATCGTGCCCGTCGACGGCGAGCCGCTAGGCTCGCCCGAGGTCTACGGTCCGGACCGCGTCTTCGTGCGCCTTGGGCGGCCCAGCCATACGGCGGCGTTCGACGCCGCGCTGGACGCGCTCGCGGCCGCTGGCCACCCGGTCATCGACGTCCCCCTCGCCGATGGCGGCTGGGTCGGTGGCGAGTTCTTCCGCTGGGAGGTCGCGACCGCCATCGCCGGCGCGGTCCTGGGTGTCGACCCCTTCGACGAGCCCAACGTGACCGAGTCGAAGCAGAACACCAGGGAGGCGCTCGAGCAGCACGCCCACCACGGCGCCTTCCCGGATATGCCCGTCACGGCGACGTCCGGCGCCCTGCGGCTGACCGCCGATACCGGGCTGACGGCCCAGCTGGCGCTGGCTGCGCACCCGGCCGCGGCGGACGTCCTGCGGGCACATCTCGATCGCATCGTCGGCCAGCGGCTATCACGTCATCAGCGCCTACGTCGCGCCCACGCCGGAGCGAACGGCGTCGCTGCGGCGCATCCAGGCACTGCTGCGCGACCGGACCCGCCACGCCACCACGCTGGGCTACGGACCGCGATTCCTCCACTCGACCGGGCAGCTGCACAAGGGCGGCACGCCCTCCGGCTGCTTCCTGCAGCTGGTCGCGGGTCACCCGGACGACCTGCCCATCCCCGGACGCAAGGAGACGTTCGGGGTGCTCATCGATGCCCAGGCGCTGGGCGACCTCGCCTCGCTCGAGTCGCACGGCCTGCCGGTGCTGCGGGTCCACCTCTCCGACGACCCGGATGCCGGGCTCGCCGAGCTCGAGGCCCTGCTCAGCGCATCGCTTGCCTGACCACTGACGCCCGACCCGTCCCACAGGAGCCATCGACCATGGACCTCGTCATCGTCGGCCTCGGGCGCATGGGCGCCAACATGTGCCGCCGGCTGCACCTCGCGGGCCACCGCGTCGTGGCCTTCAATCGGTCGCCGGAGAAGACCCATGAGATCGTGACGGAGGGCATCGAGGGGGCCTTCAGCCCCGAGGAGGCGGTCGCCGCCCTGCCCAGCCCGCGCATCGTCTGGCTGATGGTGCCCGCGGGCGACGCGACCGAATCCACGCTCGAGGAGTTCGCGGCGCTGCTGTCCCCCGGCGACACCATCGTCGACGGCGGCAACAGCGACTTCCAGGACTCCAAGCGCCGGCACGCGCTGCTCGCGGCACGGGGCATCCGCTTCGTGGACGCGGGCATCTCGGGCGGGGTCTGGGGCCTCAAGAACGGCTACGGCACGATGGTCGGCGGCGACGTCGCAGGCGGTCGACCCCGCTGGAGCCCATCTTCCGGTCCCTGGCGCCGGAAGGCGGCTACATCCATGCCGGTCCCGCGGGCGCCGGCCACTTCACCAAGATGGTCCACAACGGCATCGAGTACGGCCTGATGCAGGCGTACGCGGAGGGGTTCGAGATCCTCCACGCCTCGGAGTACAGCCCGGACCTGGCCGCCGTCGCCGACGGCCTGGCAGCACGGCACGGTCATCCGGTCGTGGCTGCTGGAGCTCGCCGGGCTCGCCTTCGAGCAGCACGGCAACGAGCTGCCGGACATCCGGGGCTGGGTCGCGGACTCGGGCGAGGGTCGCTGGACGGTGCGCGAGGCGATGGCCCTCGACGTGCCGGCACCGGTCATCACGCTCTCGCTCCTGGCCCGCTTCAGCAGCCGCCAGTCGGAGTCCTACAGCGCCAAGGTGACCGCGGCGCTCCGGCAGCAGTTCGGCGGCCACGCCGTGAAGACCGAGTAGTGGTCGGCAGCTGCGCCACCGGTCATCGGCGACCGGCATGAGCCCGGAGCGAAGCCCGTCCCGGGCAGGCGTGGCCAGCCGGGGAGCGGTCACGACCCACCAGCGTCGCGGTCCGGATGAGGACCTGCACATGCTCCACGGGGAGCAGCTCGACGCGGCGAACGCGGCCAACCCGCTGCGTATCGGCACCCGCCTCGAGCGCATCCCCGATCCGTGCCAGGTGGTCATCTTCGGCGCGACCGGCGACCTGTCGCATCGCAAGATCCTGCCCGCGCTGTACAACCTCCGGCGCGCCGGCCTGCTGCCGCCCGAATCGGGCGTCGTCGCCTTCGCCCGTCGGCCCTATTCCGACGCCGACTATCGGCGCGAGATGCGGGCATCCGTGGAGCAGCACTCCCGCAACCCGCTCGAACCGGCCCTCTGGGACGACTTCGCCGCCGGCATCCACTACCAGCAGGGCGAGTTCGGTGACCCGGCCAGCTACCGCGCGCTCGCCGAGCGCCTGGAGCAGGTCGACGCCGCGGCGGGCACCCGCGGCAACGTCCTGTTCTATCTCGCCACGCCGCCCAGCGCCTACCCGGAGATCGTGGCCAACCTTGGCGCGGCCCATCTCCAGTCACGCGAGACGGGCTGGAGCCGCATCGTCATCGAGAAGCCCTTTGGGCACGACCTGGCGTCCGCACGCGCCCTCAACGACGAGGTGATGCGCGTCTTCGAGGAGTCGCAGGTCTATCGCATCGACCACTACCTGGGCAAGGACACGGTCCGCAACCTGCTGGTGTTCCGCTTCGCCAACGGCATCTTCGAGCCGCTCTGGAACCGGCGCTACGTCGACCATGTCCAGATCACGGTGGCCGAGGACCTCGGCGTGGAGGGCCGCGGCGAGTTCTACGAGCAGGCCGGCGCGAGTCGCGACATCCTCCAGAACCACATGCTCCAGCTGCTCAGTCTCGTGTGCATGGAGCCGCCCATCGCGTTCGAGGCGGACGCGCTGCGCGACGAGAAGGTGCGCGTGCTGCGCGCCATCGACCCCGACTGGAACGAGGCGCGCATCCGCCAGGACGTCGTCCGTGGCCAGTACACCACGGGCTGGCTGGCTGACCACAAGGTCCCCGGCTATCGCCAGGAGCCCGAGGTCGCACCCGACTCGACCGTGGAGACGTTCGTGGCGCTCCGGCTGGAGATCCAGAACTGGCGCTGGGCGGACGTGCCGTTCTACCTGCGGATCGGCAAGCGGCTGCCGCGACGCGCCACGGAGATCGCGGTCCAGTTCAAGCAGCCGCCGCTGATGCTCTTCCGGGAATCGATGACCGCAACCGGAGCCCAACCTGCTCGCGATGCGCATCCAGCCGGACGAGGGCATCCTGCTGCGCTTCGCGGCCAAGGTCCCGGGTCTCGGGCCTGGACGTGCGCAGCGTGAACATGGACTTCACCTACGGCTCGTCCTTCCTGACGCGACGCGCCGGAGGCGTACGAGACGCTCATCCTCGACGCGATGCTCGGCGATGCCTCGCTGTTCACGCGCGCCGACGAGGTGGAGGCCGCCTGGTGCTCGTCACGCCGCTCGACCAGACCTGGGCCGCGCTGGGACGAGGAGGCCGCGACCCACACCAAGGCCGAGCGCAAGCGCGACCGCGAGGCACAGGGCATGACCCAGACATATGCCGCCGGCACCTGGGGCCCGGACGCGGCCGACCAGCTCATCGAACGGGACGGTCGGCGATGGCGTCGGCTATGAGCCCGGTCATGGAGCCCATCGAGGGCATCAGCGGCCCCGACGGTGCGACCCGCTGGCAGGTGCGCACCGGCTCCATCGCCGAGACCGTCCAGCAGCTGTCACGCATCTGGGGTGGCGGTCGCGCAGGGCACGAGCCCATCGGCGGAGGCGGAGCAGCAGCGCTCACGGCGGCGCGCCGACCCACGCATGGCGCCCCACATGAACGACTGGACCAACGTGCGCATCCGGACCCGCACGTCGGTCCTGACGCTCATCGTCGTGGCGCCCCCGTGGAGGAGGTCCGGGCGCGGGCCGTGGGCGCCGTCGCGGCGCTCGCCGCGCGGCATCCGTCACGCGCGGTGATCCTGACGCCCTGCCGATCCGGACGGCCCGGCCACGTTCGAGGCCCACATCAACGCCGCCTGCCAGGTGCCCCAGCGGAGCACCTCGGAGATCTGCACCGAGGAGATCGTGCTGCGCGTCGGCGGCGAGCTCGCCCAGCACCTGTCGAGCACGGTCGCGCCGCTCATCATCCATGACCTGCCGGTCGTCCTCTGGTGGCCCGACGACGTGCCCTTCGGCAGCCCCGTGTTCGAGGAGCTGGCCGCCGAGTGCGACCGGCTCTTCGTCGACTCCGGCGGCTTCCGGAACGACGGCATCGCACGGCTGGCAGCGATGGCCGATGCGACCCACCGGGGCAAGGTCGTCCATGACATCGCCTGGATGCGCCTGGAGCTGTGGCGCGAGCTGGTGGCGGGGCTGTTCGACCATCCCCTGCTCCAGCCCGAGCTGCGTCGCCTGACCTCGGTACGGGTCGACCTGGCGCGCCCCGGCAGCGTCACCCGCCTCACACGGGCGGCGCTGTTCGTCGGGTTGGCTGGGCGCGATGCTCGACTGGCAGGTCGTCAAGCCGATGGCCCTGGGCCCGGACGGCATCTACCGGGGCATGATGCGGTCAGGCCGGCGCGAGATCCCCATCGAGTTCCGGCCGGTCGCGGCCACCATCGATGGGCCCGTCCGGGGCGGTCGGCTCGCTCGTGCGCGTCGACCTGGAGGCGGTCAAGCCCCGCTCCTCGATGCGGGTCCGGGTCACCCGGCAGTCCGACCATCTGCTGGCGCACGGCCGACTGGAATGGCGCCCAGGTCGCCCGGCGTCCGGCACGGCTGGAGGCGTTCGATGAGACGCCGTTCCTGGCCGAGGCCCTTGACCGGACCGGCCATGACCGGGTGTTCGAGGCCGCGGTCGACCGGGCGGTGCGGCTGACCGCGACGCTGGTCCCGGATCTCGAGGCCGTCGTGGCCCTGCCCGCCGACGCGTGAACCAGGACGCCTTTCCAGGCCAGCCCCGGATCCTGGTGGCCGCCGGCCCGGATGCGCTGGCACGCACCGCCGCGGACATCCTGGTCGCGACACTCGCGGCCGCTCTCGGGGCTCGCGGATCCGCACACGTCGCCCTCACCGGTGGCTCATCGGCGATCGGGCTGTATCGCCAGCTGTCCGCTGCCGACCGACGCGGCGCCCTCGACTGGTCGCGGGTGCACTGCTGGTTCGGTGACGATCGCGTCGTGCCGCTCGACCACCCTGACTCCAACGCGGGCCTGGCCATCGCTGGCCTGCTCGGCCCGGACGGCCCACCGATCCCGGCCGCCAACCTCCATCCCGATGCTGGCCGGCGTCGACCTGGCGGCGGCCGATGCCGGCGCTGTCGCGGCGGCCGCATATGCCGCCGCGCTCGGGGCACTCGTGCCGATGGTCGACGGCGTGCCGTCGTTCGACCTGCTGCTCCTGGGCATGGGACCCGACGGCCACGTGCTCTCGGTCTTCCCCGATAGTCCTGCGCTGCTCGCCGGGGCCCCCCTCGTCCTGCCCATCCCGGCGCCGACGCACATCGGTCCGGCATGGCCCCGGGTGACCCTCGCACCGGCGATCATCGGCGCTGCCAGGTCCGTGCTGCTCATCGCGGGTGGCGCGGCCAAGGCACCCACCGTCATCGACGTCCTGGGCCCCGTCTGGGACCCGATGCGGTTGCCGGCGCAGCTCTGCCGGATCGATGCCGCGACCTGGCTCCTGGACCCCGACAGCGCGGCGCTGCTCATCCGGGGCTGATACCGCGACTCCTTAGCGCCTCGTCTCGTACCTGGTCAGGACCACCCCGCCGGGAAACGTCCGCGTCTCCACCAGGTCCAGGTGCACCCAGCTATCCAGCGCGGTGAAGAACGGCGTGCCGCCGCCCACCAGGACCGGATGGGTCACGATCGTGTACTCGTCGATCAGCCCGGCCCGCATGGCCGCCCCGGCGAGCGTCGCGCCACCGACCCGCATCGGCTCGCCGTCCGCAGCCTTGAGCCGGGTGATCTCCGCGACCGCGTCGCCGGTGACCAGGCGGGCGTTCCAGTCGACCTTGTCGACCGTCGAGGAGAACACCACCTTCGGCGTGTCCCGCCAGTTCCGCGCGAACTCGATCTGCGCCGGGGTGGCGTCGGGCCGCTGGTCGCCGGTCGGCCAGTGGGCACTCATGGTCTCCCACAGCTTGCGCCCATACAGCAACAGGCCGATCGCCAGCTCCTGGTCGAGCCACCACTGGAACAGCTCGTCGCTCGGCGCGCTCCAGCCGAGGTCGTCGCCGGGCGCGGCGACGTAGCCATCCAGTGTCAGGTTCATGCCGTAGATCAGTTTCCGCATCGCACCATGCCTTCCGTCAGCCGGTCCCGGAAGTCTAGACCGGTCCAGCGCACGAAACCGATGGGTGCCCTGGCCGGACTCGCGCGAACACCTAGGCATCGTTGGTCTCTCGCGGTAGTATCCCGCGCATGACATCTGCGATACCCAGGGATCAGCTGCGCATCGGCGAGGCCGCGGAAGCGATCGGGGTGAGCACCGACACGCTCCGGCGCTGGATCGAGGATGGGCGGGTCCAGAGCGACCGCACGACCGGCGGCCAACGCACCATCTCGCGTACCGAGGTCCAGCGGCTCCAGGCCGAGCGACGTCGGGCCGGCACGGACCGACCCATCGTGGCCCAGAGCGCCCGCAACCGGTTCGTGGGCGTCATCACGAACGTGCGCGCCGACACCGTGGCGGCGGTGGTCGAGGTGCAGGCCGGGCCGCATCGGCTGGTGAGCCTGCTCACCCGGGAAGCGGTCGATGAGCTGGGCCTGGTCCCAGGCAAGGAAGTCGTGTGCGTCGTGAAGGCGACCGATGTCATCGTGGAGGTCCCGTCGTGAAGCACCGGTCCCGTCATGCCTGGTCGGTGTCGGGCGCCCTGCTCACTGGCGCGCTCCTCCTGGGCGGCGGGGTCGCTGGCGCGCAGTCGCCCGGCCGACCAGCGGTGGCGCCAGCCCCGCGCCGACGTGCACACCGCTGCCGACGCTCGCCGCCGCATGGGCTCCTCGGCCGCATCCCCCACCACGCTGGCACCCATCACCGTCTTCGGCGCCGCGTCGCTCAACAAGCCGTTCACGGTCATGGGCCAGGCATGGGCCGCGCAGCATGCCGGATCGACGCTGACGTTCTCGTTCGATGCGTCGAGCGCATTGCGGACCCAGATCGAGCAGGGCGCACCGGTGGACGTCTTCGCGTCCGCGGACCTCAAGAACCCCCAGACGCTCATCGACGAGTGCCTGGCGCCGGCGCCCATCACCGCTCTTCGCCAGCAACCACCTGGTCATCGTCGTGCCGCCGACGAACCCGGCCGGCATCGCATCGCCCGCGGACCTCGCGAAGCCGGGCGTGCGCATCGTTGCCGCCGGTGATGACGTGCCCATCACCAGGTACGCGGAGCAGGTCATCACCAACCTCGCGGCCGCTCCCGGTGCCGTCGCTGGCTACGCCGATGCCGTCCACGCCAACATCGTGTCCAGGGAGGACAACGTCGCGGCGGTCCTGTCCAAGATCGAGCTGGGCGAGGGTGACGCAGGCATCGTCTATGCCTCGGATGCGGCGTCCTCGACCGGCGTCACCGCCATCCCCATCCCCGACGACGCCAACGTGCTCGCCCGGTACGGCGCGGTGGAGGTCGCGGGCACGACCGCAGCCCACGACATCCGCGGCGTTCCTGGGCTATCTCCTGGGCCCCGAGGCGCAGGCCATCCTCGCCCAGTTCGGCTTCCTGCCACCCCAGTGACCGCCGCTCGCCGCCGCGGACCGACGGGCGACGTCCCGAACCGCCACACCCGGGACCTGGGACCGGTCGGCGTCGTCCTGTCGGTCATCGGGCTGCTGTTCCTGGGGCTGCCGGTCGCGGCGCTCGTGGCACGGGCGGTCCTCGGGCGAGCAGCTGCTCGCGACCGCCTCGAGCAAGGCCGTCATCGACGCGCTCATCCTGAGCCTGCTCACGACGCTCGCGAGCCTGGTCCTCGCGGTCGTGTTCGGGACACCCCTCGCGCTGCTGCTGGCGCGCCGCGACTTCCGGGGCAAGTGGCTGGCGGACGTGCTCGTCGACCTGCCCATCATCCTGCCGCCGACGGTGGCCGGGCTCGCGCTGCTGCTCGCGTTCGGGACGCCGCGGCGTCGCTGGGCACGCCCCTCGAGGCGTCTGGGCATCAGCATCCCGTTCACGACCTTCGCGGTCGTGCTCGCCCAGACGTTCGTCGCGGCGCCGCTCTACATCCGCTCGATGCGAGCGGGCTTCGCGTCCGTGGACGCGCACCGTCGAGGAGGCCGCCGATGGTCGACGGTGCCTCCCGGTTCCGGCTGCTCACCCGGGTGACGCTGCCGCTGGCGGCGCCGGCTCTGGGCGCCGGCCTCGCGCTCGCGTGGGCGCGGGCGCTCGGCGAGTTCGGGGCCACCATCATGTTCGCGGGCAACATCCAGGGCCGGACCCAGACGCTGCCGCTCGTCGTCTACTCCGAGTTCCAGTCGAGCCTCGATGCGTCCGTGGCCGCCGCTGCGGTCCTGGTCACGGCCGCGTTCGGGGTCCTGGTCGCGGTCCGGATGACCCGCTGGCGCGCCGGTGTCGATGGCCGCGGCATGGTCTGACCCGCCTATCGCTCGTCCGTCGTGGTCGAGCCCGCCGGTGCCTTCGATGCCTCCGATGCGGCCGTGAAGGCCGCCAGCGCCCGCTCCCGTGCCCAGCGCAGGTCGACGATGGGGGCCGGATATCCCGGCGGCAGACCATCGGGCGCCAGCCACGGAGCGTGGATGTGCTCGGTCGGGACATCGGCGAGCTCCGGTACCCAGTCGCCGGACATAGCTCCCGTCCGGATCGAAGCGGGTCCCCTGGCGAACGGGGTCGAAGATCCGGAACCAGGGCTGGGCGTCCGTGCCGACACCCGCGGTCCACTGCCAGCCACCGTTGTCGTTGGCGAGGTCGCCGTCGACGAGGTGCGCCATGAAATGGTCCTCGCCCACGCGATGGTCGATGAGCAGATGACGGGTCAGGAAGGAGGCCACGACCAGCCGACCGCGGTTGGGTATCCAGCCGGTGGCCAGGAGCTGGCGCATCGCGGCGTCGACCACGGGGACGCCGGTCCGACCAGCCTTCCATGCCACGACCGCTGCCGGGTCCGCCGACGCCGGCCGAAAGGCCGCGGATATGGTCGTGCGGAACGACGCCCGCGCGAGCTCGGGTCGATGCCACAGCAGGTGGTGATAGAACTCGCGCCAGCCGAGCTGACGGCGCCATGCCTCCGAGCCGGGTCCCGGGTGTCGCGCGGCGGCATCCTCCGCCTCGAGGACCGAGATCGCGCCGAGATGGAGGTCCGGGCTCAGACGCGACGTCCCCGCTCCGTCCAGGTCGTCGCGCCGCTCGTGATACGCGCCCAGGCCCTCGGTCGATCCAGCGCTGCAGGCGGGCGCGAGCCGCCGGCTCACCGGGGGTCGGCAGCGTGACGGGTGGCGGACCAGGCTCGGGCAGCGACCCGGGGTCGATGTCCAGCGTCCCCATGGAGCGCGGTGCCCCGAGCACCTGCCGACGGCCGACGCCACCCAGGGACCGCCAGAAGGGCGAGAACACCGTGTACGAGGAACCCTGCGCGGTGCTCACGGACTCCGGCTCCACCAGCAGCAACCCCCGCCGCGCATGGAACGTCCGGCCGTCCGCCGCCAGGGCGCGAGCGACCGCTGCGTCCCGACGACGACCGAACGGACCGACCTCGCGGGTGACGAGGACGGCGTCCGCACCGACCTCGGCGGCGAGCGCGGGTACGACCCGGGTCGGGTCGCCGGTCCGGACCGTCAGCCGTCCGCCGATGCCCCGCAGCTGCTCGTCGAGGGCGCGCAGGCAGCCGAGCAGGTACCAGGCGCGGTTGGCTGACGGCCAGCGCCCCGCCAGGAGCGCGGGGTCGAGCACGAAGAGGGCCACCACGCGCTCGGCGCTGGCGATGGCGTCGACGAGCGCCGGATGGTCATGGATGCGCAGGTCACGCCGGAACCAGACGATGGCGGTGCGCCACCGGTGCTCGACGGACTCGGTGCTCATCGCCGCATCGTAGCCGCGCTATCCCGTGGTCGACCCGTAGCCGATGAGCACCACGCCGCCGATGGCGAGCCCGACGCCGATGAGGGCGATCCGGGAGAGCCGCTCGCCGAGCACGAAGCGCGCCAGGACGGCCGTGCTCACCGGATACAGCGAGGACAGGACCACCGAGACCGCGAGCGTCGTCTCGGACCTCGACAGCACGAAGAAGAGGTTGCCGCAGGTGTCCCCGATGGCTGACGCCACGACCAGCATCCAGACGTCCTGGATGCCCGCGGTCCCCGGGCCGCGGCCGCGCGCCGACGAGCACCACGACCGCGATGAGGATGACCGTCAGCGATGCGACCCTGGCGACGGTCAGCGTCCACCACGGACCGGCCTCGGCGCCGTGAGCGAGGTCCACGCCCAGGAAGAAGCCGGCGAAGCCCAGGCCCGCCATGAGGATGAGGGCCCATTCCGCCAGGCGACCGGGTGACAGCACCAGGTCGCTGCTCGGATCGGCCACCCCCGCGGTCACGGAAGCGGCGTCCGGCGATGTCGTCGCGGGCATCCGTGTCCGATCGGGCATCGCGACGGCCACGACGGCAGCCAGGGCCAGGAGCATGCCCAACGCGACGACCGGCTCGAGCGGGTCGCCGCGCAGGATGCCGACGATGGCCGGCACGGCCGCCGCGATGACCGCGGTCAATGGCGCCACGAGACCCATGGTGCCGCGGGCGAGTGCGAGGAACAGCCCCGTCAGGCCGATGACGCCGCTGATGCCGGCCACGAACGCCCACGCCATTGCCTGGGTCGATGGCGCTGTCTCGCCCGACGCCACGACCATGGCCAGGGCGAGCAGCAGCCCGAGAGCCTGGGTCGCCACGAGCGCCACGATGACGGGCGCACGACGGGAGGCCAGGCCGCCGAAGAAGTCACCCGTGCCCCACGACACCGCGCTCAGCAGCGCGAGCGCAGCTCCGAGCGGATTCAGCCGGGCGCTCCACCATCGCGGCCGGAGGGCCCGGGCATCGTCGGACCGGGGACGGACGAGTCGGCTGCTGTCACCGGCGCGGTCGACCAGGGTGCGGGTCGATCGGCGGGGACCTGCGGCAACGACGCCAGCGGCTCGGCCGACAGCTCCGGCAGCGCATCGGCCGCGGGCCAGGCGTCCGCCGCAGGCCAGGCATCGGTGGCATGGGCGGGAGCCACGGCCGCGACCGGCGTCTCGGTCTCGGCCGAGTACCAGGCATCGGCGGCCGGCCACGCATCGGCAGCAGGAGACACGGGCGCAGCAGTCGCGGGCGCACCAGCGGGCGCGGGCGCGGGGGCCATGGGCTCGTGCCACGTATCGGCAGCCGGCCAAACGGCCACCGCGGGCGGGTCCGGGGCCACGGGTTCTGGTTCTGGCTCTGGCTGGCTCGGGCTCGGGCTCGGACCTGGTGTCCGCCACGGGGGCCGCGGCAGGCGCGTGGTCCGGCTCGGACCAGGTGTCGGTCCTATGCCATCCATCAGCGGTCGGCCAGACCTCGGCCTGTGGCCAGGCGTCCGCCGACGGCGCCGGAGGGGTGACGTCCCCGGATGCTGCCTGGACATCCAGCGCTGACGACAGCACGACCGGCGCAACGGGCAGTTCCGGCTCGACGGCCTCGACCGGGGCCGGGGTCACCGGTGTCACCACCAGCTCCGCGGCCCACGGAAGGTCCGGGGCCGGTGCCGGGACCTCGATCGCATCATCGCGGAGCGTTGGCGCAGGGCAGCACCACGACGCTGTCGGCGACCGAGTCGTAGCGGTCAGAGGTCGTCAGGTACAGCACCTGGTGGTCTCGTGCCAGGTCACGCAGCAGCTCCGCCGACCGCCGCGCGCGGTCGTCGTCGAAGGTCACGAAGGGGTCGTCGAAGATGAGCGGCGGCTGCTTCTCCTGGGTCACCTGGCGCACGAGACCGAGCCGCGCCGCGAGATAGACCTGGTCGAGGGTACCCCGTGACAGCTGCTGGACCGCTACCCAGTCGCCGGCCTCGGCCGACCAGATCCGGAACGTGAGGTCCTGCTCGTTGACCTGGATGCGCCGATAGCGGCCGTCGGTGATTCGGGCGACGTCCTCGCCCATGTGCTCCTCGAGGTAGCGCGCGGCGCGCTTCATGGTGACCTGCTCGGCACGGTCGATGCCATCGAGCGTGAGCTCGTAGACACGGACCCGCCGCTCCAGGCTGTCCAGCCGCTCCTCGGTCGCTGCCACCAGCTCCGCGGTCGCTGCGACCCGCTCGGCGTCGATGCTGTTCTGGTCGACGCGCCCCTGTGCCTGGCCCTCCTCCTGGATGGCCATTTCGCGTGCCTGTTGGGTCTGGCGCAGCGTCTGCTGGGCCCGGACCCTGGCTGCGGCGGGGTCCTGGGCCACCCCACCCAACCCCGCGAGCGCGTGGCGCGACTGGTCCATCTCGGTCGCGGCGCGATCCCGCTCGGCGGCGAGGTCGCCGCTCACCTGCACCCCGGCCAGGACGCCGCGCAGCTCGGCACGCAGCTCATCGATGACCGCGGCGTGCGCGGACTCCCGGTCCAGGAGGGCATCGGCGGCATAGACGTCGGGCACCCCAAGGGAGGTGAGCAGCACGGCGCTCTCGCGCTGCGCGGCGCGCAGCTGCTCCTCCTCGCGTGTCCGGCCCTGCAGCCGGCGATTGATCTCCGACTCCTGGAGCTCCACCTGGCGCCGCACATCGCGGCCTTCGCGATAGCGGCGCCACGCCCAGACGCCGACGCCCAGCCCGAGGGCGGCGAGCGCGATGGCGATGCCCAGCCCGACCATCGTCGGCAGCACCGACGTCACGAACGAGATGCCCAGCACCGCGACGGCGCCGATGAGGATGACGATGGCCAGCAGGCCGAAGGGCTGCCAGCGTGGCGCCTTGATGACCTCGATGGGGGTCGCGGTCAGGTCCGGCTGGAGCTCCAGGCCCGACTCGAGCTCCTGGATCTGGAACTGGAGGTCCTTGACGCGTCGGACGCCTTCCTTCAGCTCCGGCAGTGGCCGCGATGAGGGATGGTCACGCTCGCCCTGGGTGATGCGCGCCTGCAGCTCCACCGCCTGCCGGAGCCGCATGTAGCGGGCCTCGGCGTCCGTGGCCGAGGTCTCGAGACGCACCGCCCGCTCGCCGGCGTCGAGCGCCTCCTGGTCACGGGCCAGCTGGGCATCGAGCTGGGCACGTCGGTCGTGAGCCGCCGCCAGGGCGTTCCGGTCGGCCTCCAGGCGCAGCAGCGCCGCCTCGCCTTCCGAGAGCTCCAGGCGCAGCCGGTCGAGCTCGGTCCGTGCCTGGCGGACGAGGCCCGGGTTGCGCACGCCTTCCGATCGATAGCGCCGGACCGCATCGCCCAGGAGGCGTCGCGCGGAGTTCGTACCCCGGTCCGCGCCGCTGATGGATTGCTGCAGGCGATCGCGGAGCGCGCCCTCGTCCTTGTCCAGGTCGGCGAGCTCCTGGTGCCGGACGCTGGCGGTCGACCGGAGGAACTTCTCCGAGGGCAGCCCGGTCATCTCCGCCACGATGGTGTCCACCTGGCCGGGGTCGGTGATGACCTGGCCGTCAAGGTCCAGCTCGACCGTCCCGCGCTGCCCCGCGAAGCGCTTCGTGAGATGGCCCGTCGCACCCTCGTGCTCGAAATCGAGCTCCACGAACGGGTCGTCCGTCGTGCCCCAGGTGCGCACATCCTGCATCTCACGGGAGGTGGAGGTGACCTTGCGGAAGAGGGCCATCTCGAGCGCCGTCTGGACGCTCGACTTGCCGGCCTCGTTGGGGCCCCGGATGATGGTCAGGCCGGGCGAGGGCGCGACATCGAGGTCGCGATGACGACGGACGCCCTGGAGGTGCAGCCGGGTGATGCGCATCGCTAGACCAGGTCCACCTGGCGGGGATCATCGAGCAGCAGCCGCCCAAGCTGGAGCGCCGCCCGGGCATCGGCCACGGCCGTGGCATCCTGGGCGGCCTCCGCAGCGGCGATGCGCGCCTCGAGGTCGCGCATGAATGCGCCCTGCGATGGTGTCCGGCGGGGGCAGTGGTCCGTCCGGCAATGCGGCCACCGATCGATCCTGCACCCGCAGCTTGAGGAACGAGGCGGACAGCTCACGTGCCACCGCCTCGGTGTCGATGTCCAGGCGCTCGGTCGCGACCCCCGCGATGCGGACGTCGAGGATGAGGTCGGCATCGGCGAGGCCCATGAGGCGGTTGACGAGGGCAGCCTGGGAGGCCACCTCGGTCGCGTCGAGGTCCAGCGACCCGAAGTGGGTCCGGCCAACGGTCACCGGTTCGAGGGTCACGAACTTGTCACCGCCACGCTCCTCGAGGTTGACGACGGCCACCCGGCCGGCACCCGTCTGGTCCAGCGCCAGGGGCTCCGGCGCGCCCGGATAGGCCCAGGTGGTCGAACCCGCCTGGCCCGTCTGCCACGAGTGCCAGTGGCCGAGCGCGAGGTAGTCGAGACCGCTCGCGGCGACCTCGGTGCTGGAGAAGATGACGTCGTCCTGCTCCACCTTGCCGGGGATGACGATGGAGCCGTGGATCATCGCCACGCGCCATCGGGCGCGGGACTCGGCCGCCGTGGTGAAGTCCGCGAGCGGGCTGCGGGAGGCGCGCTTGGTGGGCGCCACCCGGCCGTAGACGATGAGGTCCAGGTCCCGGAAGACCACATCCGGCCGTTCCGGCGTCAGCACCGTGAGCAGGTCCGAGCCCTCCGAGAGGCCGGCCATCAGGCGCAGGTCGAACACGCGGTAGATCGAGCCGGCCTCGTAGCAGTCGTGGGTGCCCGGGATGAGGACCACCCGGATGCCCTTGTCGGTGAGCCGCCGCAGCTCGATGGCGGCGACCTCGACGGTGCGCCGCGACTGGGTGTTGCTGTCGAACAGGTCACCGCAGATGAGCGCCACGTCCACCTGTGCGCTGAGCCCCGCATCGAGCCCTCGACGGAAGGCCGCCAGCTGGCGCTCGCGCTGACGGGCGGCGGCATCGCCCAGGTCGCGATGGCGCGCGCCGAGATGGACGTCCGCCATGTGCAGCAACCGCGGCATGCGCCCCTCGACCTCCGTCCCAGCGACTCGTTCCAAGACCCCGGCCCGATCGGGCCCCGTGCAGCGCCGGGGTGACCCGTCTGTCGCATCGATACGGCAGCGATGACGGGTGCCGGGCCTATCGTGCCACAGCCCGCGATGGCTTCCGAATGGGACTGATGGGCTACGGGCGGGTGGAGTGCGGTGCTGGTCGGGGGTCGGGCGCCGCGACGAGGTGCACCTCCACGTCGGGCAGGGTGGCGAGCACCTGGTCGGCTAACGCGGGGCGCAAGCGTGCGGTGATCTCCAGAGGTCCCCTGGTACGGCAGCACCACGTGGGTGACCCGCCGTCGTCGACACACCTCGACGATCGCTGGCGCGAGCGAGCTGCCGCTCACCCGGACCACCTCCGCGCCCAGATCCTCGGCGTATGCGACCGTCTCGGCTGCGTCGCGGTCGACCGTCGAACCGACCGTGGTCCCGGTCAGCTCGACCCGGAGTGCCAGCAACGGTCCCCGGAGTGCGCCCGCCAGCATCGCGGCCCGGCGCACGGCGGCACGATCTGCCCGGCTGCCGTCGACCACGACCAGGACCCGTTCCGAGATCGTGCCGAACGCCGCACGCGCCTGGCCGGCGCCAACCTCCTCCAGCTCTGCGTCCACCTGGCGTGCGACACGCCGGAGCGCGATCTCGCGGAGCGCTGTCAGGTTCGGCTCCGTGAAGAACCGGTCGAGGGCGATCTCGGCCCGCTCGGGAGGGTAGACGTTGCCATGGCGCATCCGCTGCCGGAGGGCACGCGGGCTCATGTCCACGAGCTCGACCTCGTCAGCGTCATCGAGCACGGTGTCCGGGATGCGCTCGTTGACGGTGCTGCCGGTGATGGTGGCGACAGCGTCCGCGATCGACTCCAGGTGCTGGACGTTGCAGGTGCTGATGACGTGGATCCCGGCCGCGCGCACCTGGTCCACGTCCTGCCAGCGCTTGACGTTGGCCGAGCCAGGAGCGTTGGAATGCGCCAGCTCGTCGATGAGCGCGACCGTCGGTCGTCGGGCGATGACGCCGTCGACGTCCATCTCCTCGACGATGACGCCGCGATACTCGACACGTCGGCGAGGCACGACCTCGAGGCCGTTCAGCAGCTCCGCGGTCCGCGGGCGGCCGTGCGTCTCCACGAATCCGACGACGACATCCGTGCCGCGCTCCGCGCGTCGATGGCCCTCCTCGAGCATCCGGTACGTCTTGCCGACCCCCGGCGCCATGCCCAGGTACACCCGCAGACGACCGCGCCCGCCTGGTGCGTCGCCCGCAAGGCTCGCCAGCAACCGGTCGGGATCCGGCCGCTCGTCGAGGAGATCGCGCTCGGTCATCGGTCGCTCACTGGCCCGCGACGAGCAACCCGTCGAGGTCGAGGTCGAGCTCGAGCACGTTCACCCTCGACTCGCCCAAGAAGAACAAGGCGGGCTTCTGGGTGTGGCGCGCGACGACAGCGCGCACCTCGTCCTCCGTGAGGCCCCGGGCTGCGGCGACCCGAGCCACCTGGTAGGCGGCAGCCTCCGGGCTGATGTCCGGATCGAGTCCCGGATGCGGAGCTGGTCACGAGGTCGACCGGGATGGGCGCGTCGCCATTGGTCGCACGCAGTGCGGCCACGCGGTCGGATACGTCCTGGACCAGCGTGGAGCTGGTGGGACCGAGGTTGGAACCCGCCGAGGCCATGCCGTCGTAGCCGGATCCGGCGGCCGACGGACGACCCCAGAAGTACTTCGGCTCCTCGAACGCCTGGCCGATGAGGCTCGAGCCGAGCGTCTTGCCGTCGACCGTGATGAAGGAGCCGTTCGCCTGGTTCGGGAACGCGATCTGGGCGATAGCGGTCACGAGGGCCGGGTACAGCAGGCCGGTGATGAGGGTGAGGACGATGAGCAGCCCGATGGCCGGTCGAAGCTGGGTCCTGATGGCCGTGGTCATGTCGATCGATTCCTTGGTTGCCGATCAGGCGAGGTGGAGGGTGGTGACGATGACGTCGATGAGCTTGATGCCGATGAACGGCGCGATGATGCCGCCCAGGCCATAGATGAGCAGGTTGCGTCGCAGCAGCTCGCTCGCGGGCGCGGCCCGGAACGACACTCCCCGGAGTGCCAGCGGGATGAGCGCCACGATGACGAGGGCGTTGAAGATGACGGCCGAGAGGATGGCGCTCTCGGATGTCTGGAGACCCATGATGTTGAGGGCGTTGAGCTGCGGATAGACGCTCACGAACAGTGCCGGGACGATGGCGAAATACTTGGCCACGTCGTTGGCGATGGAGAACGTGGTGATCGAGCCGCGCGTGATGAGCAGCTGCTTGCCGATCGCGATGACCTCGAGCAGCTTCGTCGGATCGGAGTCGAGGTCGACCATGTTGGCCGCCTCCTTGGCCGCCGAGGTGCCGCTGTTCATGGCCAGCCCGACGTCGGCCTGGGCGAGCGCGGGTGCGTCGTTGGTGCCGTCGCCGGTCATCGCCACGAGGTGTCCCTCGGCCTGCTCCTTGCGGATATAGCCGATCTTGTCCTCGGGCTTCGCTTCGGCGATGAAGTCGTCCACGCCCGCCTCGCGTGCGATGGTGGCGGCGGTGCGTGGGTTGTCACCGGTGACCATGACGGTCCGGATGCCCATCCGACGGAACTCGTCGAACCGCTCCGACAGGCCTGCCTTGACGGTGTCCTTGAGCTCGATGACACCCAGTGCTCGATCGTCCGAGCGCAGTGCCAGTGGGGTCGCGCCCTGATCGGCCAGCTCATCGATGCGCGCCCTGACGGCGCTCGGCAACGCCTCGGTGAGGGCCGCCGCGATCGCGTCACTGGCGCCCTTGAGCACCATCCGGCCGTCCATGGTCCGGACCCCGCTGGTGCGTGTCTCGGCGCGGAACGGGATGTCCTCGGCCACCGTGGCCCCGAGCGCGGTGAGGCCCGCGTCGTCGCCGGTCCCCGCCGGGGCGCCGAGGGCGGCCAGCCGCGTCCGGGCCAGCTCGACGATGGAGCGGCCCTCCGGTGTCTCGTCGTGGACGCTCGACAGGAGCGCCGCGGTGAGCGCCTCGACCTCGGGCACGCCCGAGCCTGGCGTGATCGATGCGGCGAGACGGTTGCCGAACGTGATGGTGCCGGTCTTGTCCAGCAGGATGACGTCGACGTCGCCAGAAGCCTCGACGGCACGCCCGCTCATGGCCAGCACGTTGAAGCGCGCGACGCGGTCCATGCCTGCGATGCCGATGGCAGAGAGGAGCCCGCCGATGGTGGTCGGGATGAGACAGACGAGGAGCGCCACCAGGGCGACCGTGTCCACCGGGACGCTGGCGTAATCGCCGAACGCACGGAGCGTGACGACGGCGAGCAGGAATACCAGCGTCAGACCTGCCAGGAGTATCGCGAGTGCGATCTCGTTGGGCGTTCGGGCACGCTTGGCACCCTCGACCAGCGCGATCATCCGGTCGAGGAACGTCTCGCCGGGATCTGCGGTGATCCGGATGACCAACTTGTCGCTGGTGAGCGTGGTGCCGCCCGTGACGCTGCTGCGGATGTCCGTGCCGGGCTCCTTGAGCACGGGCGCAGACTCGCCCGTGATGGCCGATTCGTTGACGAAGCCGATGCCCTCGATGACGTCCCCGTCGCCAGGGATCGTCTGGCCCTCGCTGACCTCGACGATGTCGTCCCGGCGGAGCTCGGAGGAACCGACCTGCTCGACCGTCCCGTCGGCTCGACGCCGATACGCCGTGGTGATCGAGCGCGCCTTGCGCAGGGTGGCGGCCTGGGCGCGACCACGTGCCTCCGCGACCGCCTCAGCGTAGGTCGCGAACAGGACCGTGAACCACAGCCAGCCGGCGATCTGGAGCTCGAAGCCAAGGCCTCCCGGACCGGTGGGCTGGAGACCAAGCAGGTCCGTCACGAGCACGACGGTCACGAGCGCTGCCGTGATCTCGACGATGAACATGACTGGGCTGCGGAACAGCAGCCGCGGATCAAGCTTGCGGACGGCTTGCGGTATGGCCGCGCGGAGCAGCTCCGGGTCAAGGATGCCACGCGGCCCGGAGGGCCCAGCCGCAGGGGTCCCCGGCGCTGCGCCGCCGCCGAAACGCTGGAATCGGCGTGTCCCGCGGGACAGGTCGATGGATCGAAGGGTCGTCATCGAAGGACGTCCTCAGAAGGTCTGGCCGGCCGCCTGGAGCAGCTGCTCCACGATCGGTCCGAGGGCGAGTGCGGGGAAGTAGGTGAGGGCGCCGACGATGACGATCACGCCCACCAGCAGGACGGACCAGAGCGCGCCCGTCGTGGGGAAGGTGCCTAGTGACGGCGCGACGCTGCGTTTGATGGCCATGGAGCCGGCTACAGCCAGCACCGGCACGATCATCCCAAAGCGGCCGATGAGCATGGCGAGGGCGCCGAGGATGTTGTAGAAGGGCGTGTCGCCCGTCAGTCCCGCGAACGCGGAGCCGTTGTTGCCGGTCTGGCTGGCGAAGGCATAGAGGATCTCGGAGAAGCCATGCGGTCCGGCGTTGAGCGGTCCCGCGAGACCCGGCGGCGTCACCGCGGCGATGGCCGTGAAGCCCAGCACGCTGGCACCCAGGATGAGCACGATGACCATGGCCATCTTCATCTCGAACGATTTCGATCTTCTTGCCCAGGTACTCGGGTGTCCGGCCGACCATGAGTCCCGCGATGAAGACCGCGACGATGGCGCCGATCATCAGCATCCCGTAGAGCCCGGCTCCCACGCCGCCGGGCGTGATCTCGCCCAGCAGCATGTTGAACATGGGCACGAGCCCGCTGATGGGCTGCAGGCTGTCATGCATCGCGTTGACCGCGCCCGTGCTGGTGCCGGTGGTGATGGCGGCCCAGAGGCCACCGAGGGAGGCGCCGAAGCGGACCTCCTTGCCCTCCATGTTGCCCAGGGCCTGGTTGACGCCGGTCGGGAACAGCGGATTCGGGCTGGCCTCACCGGCCATGATGACGATGGCGCCGACGAGCAGCACCCCGGCCATGGCCGCGAAGAGGGTCCATCCCTGGCGCCGGTCCTTGGCATACCAGCCGAAGGTCGCGGTGAGCGCGAACGGGATGACCAGGATCGCGAACAGCTCCACGAAGTTGGTGAGGCCATTGGGATTCTCGAACGGATGGGCCGAGTTGGCGCTGAAGAAGCCGCCGCCATTGGTGCCCAGCTCCTTGATCGATCTCCTGGGAGGCGATGGGGCCCAGCGGGATGGTCTGCGTGGCTCCCTGGAGGGTGGTCACCACGTGGGTCCCGTCGAATGTCTGGGGGACGCCCTGCCAGACCAGGAAGATGGCACCGAGGACGGAGATGGGCAGCAGGAGGTAGAGCGTGCACCGGGTCACATCGGCCCAGAAGTTGCCGATGGTCGACGCCGTACGGCGGACGAGTCCACGGACCAGCGCGATCGCCACCGCCAGACCCACTGCCGCGGACACGAAGTTCCGCACTGCCAGTCCGGCCATCTGGATCAGCTGGCTGGCGGAGGTCTCGCCGGAGTAGTTCTGCCAGTTCGTGTTGGTGTCGAAGCTGACGGCGGTATTAAAGGCGAGGTCCGGCGACATCGCGGGCACGTTGCTGGGGTTGAGCGGCAGCACATCCTGGAGCCGGAGCATCAGGTACATGCCCACGATGCACACGAGGCTGAACAGGAGCATCGAGACCGTGTAGCTCTTCCAGCCCTGCTCCTTGCCTGGATCGACACCCAGCAGGCGGTAGGTGACGCGCTCCACCGGCAGCAGGACCGGGCTGAGGAAGGTCCGCTCGCCCTCCATGACCTTCGCGATGTACGCGCCCAGCGGTGGGGTGACGAGGAGGATCGCGATGGCCAGGACGATGAGTTGGACGAGATCGTTGGAGGGCACGGCTCAGATGTCTTCGGGGCGCAGCAGCGCCCAGGTGAGGTAGAGGAACGCGAACACCGTCGCGAGCGCGGTCAGCAGGTCGACGAGGTTCACCCTCGCACCCGGTCGCACAGGACCAGCAGGCCGGCGAAGAACAGCACGCAGCCAGCGGCGATCAGCGCGATGTGCAGATCGGTCATCGAGGGTCCTCCGGACGCATCAGGCGGTCGATGGTCGACCGGAGCGTCTCCATGGCGAACGGCTTGGGCAGGCACCCGGCGACACCGTATTCGCGCAGGTGTCGCGGGCTGAGGGTCGTCGCCGTGACCACGACCACGGGCGGGGACCCGGCAGCGGCGAATGCGTCGCTTCGGAGCAGCGCCCAGCCGGCTTCATCGGGCAGGTTGATGTCCAGCAGCACCAGCCCCGGCTGTTCGGCGGCGGGGGTCGTCGCGACCGCCCGCAGCCACTCCTCGGCCTGGGCCACCGACCCGGCCACGGCCACGGTGTAGCCATGTCCCTGGAGGTGACGCTCGACGAGGCCCGAGAACGTAGGGTCGTCCTCGACGAGCAGGACCGGGCGACTGCTCATCGGGCATCCTCTTCAGGGTCCTGCGGGAGCTCGATGACGAGGTCCGTCCCGGCGGTCTCGTCCGTGGCGTACACAGGGACGACCCGTAGGCCCGCGCTCTCCGCGAGCTTGCGGGCCCGGACCAGGAGCTGGTCCCCGAACTGGAGGCCGCCCAGCGTCACACGCGCGGACGCGCCACTCCGGACGAGCTCCACCGCGTCCACGATCATGCGCAGCTCGGTGTCGACTCGCCAGGTGAAGGCAGCGTCGGGCAGGGAATCCTGGTCGGCCATGCACCCATCGTCCATAGGAGGCCAAGAAGGAATCCGCGCTGGACGTGGGGATCGCTCAAGGGCTGCTCAAGACAGCGCCTCAGCCAGGGCGCGTCAGGCGGCTCGCACCCGGTAGCCGACGCCTGGCTCGGCGAGGATGAGGTCGCGCAGCCCACCATCCGGGTCGAGCGTCGCGATCTTGCGCCGGACCTGGCTGACGTAGACGTGGATGTAATGGTCCTGGTCCTGGTACGCCTCGCCCCATACGGCGCGCAGGATGCGACCACGGGTGACAAGCCGTCCCGGCTCGCGCAGCAGGACCTCCAGGATGCGGAATTCGCGGGGCGTCAGGACCAGGGGTCGCGAACCGACATGGACCTGATGAGACACGGGATCGAGCGACAGGGACCCGTTATGGATGACGCCCACAGAGTCGGCAGCCGGGCCACCCGCGCGCCGAAGGACAGCCCGGATGCGCGCGTGCAGCTCGGCCGACCCGAACGGCTTCGTCACATAATCGTCGGCACCAGCCTCGAGGGCCCCCACCTTGACCTGCTCGTCGCCCCGCGCCGAGACGACGAGGATGGGCGTCGTCGACTCGCGACGGACTCGCCGCACGACGCTGATACCGTCACGGTCCGGCAAGCCCAGGTCGACGAGCAGCAGGTCCGGTCGGTCCTGCTCCCACGCCGCCAGGGCCTGGGCTGCGGTGCCTGCCTCGATGACCCGGTAGCCGTGTGCCGTCAGGTTCCGGGCGACCTCGTGCCGGGTGCCTTCGTCGTCCTCGACCAGCAGCAGCGTCGGACCGCCGCTGCCGCCGCCAGCGCTGGGGCCGCCGGTGCCACCCCGCGAGTGCCGGTCAGACACGCGCGAGACCAGTGACCGGTTCTGACTCGAGTGCGAGGGGTGGCGCAGCGGGCAGATCGATGTCGATGGCCAGTCCCCCGAGGGCACTCCGCCTTGCATTGACGGTGCCGCCCATGGCTTCGGTCAGGCCGCGCACGACCGCGAGGCCGATGCCGGTGCCGGGTCGCGAGCCGTCAGCGCGCTGCGGCACCCTGTAGAACTTGTCGAACAGATGCACGAGCGCCGACCGAGGGACGCCGGGCCCGCCGTCCTCGACCGTCACCCGCACCGTCGGCTCGGCACTGGTCGCACTGAGGACGATGGGTGCGTCGGCGGGAGCGTACTTGGACGCGTTCTCCAACAGGTTGGTCAGGACCTGGTCGAACAGCACCGCATCCACCCGTACCGGCGGCAGGTCGACCGGTACGTGGACGGTCACCTGGCGCCCCGCAAGGCGGTGCCGCAGTCGGTCGAGCGACCGCTCGAGCAGATCGGCCACCTCGTAGATCTCCTGGTCGGTGGCGAGCGCCCCGCCCTCGATCCGGCTGAGATCGAGGAGGTTCGCGACCAGCCGAGCGAGGTTCTCGGCCTCGCGGTCGATGGCGGTCGCGCTGGCGATGCGGTCCGCCGTGGTCAAGTCCATCTCCGGGTCCAGGAGGGTCCCGGCCGCGGCACGGATGGACGCGAGGGGCGTCCGGAGGTCGTGGGACACGGAGTCGAGGAGCGCCGACTTGAGCGCCTCACCCTGACGCGCGATCTCCGCCTCCCGAGCCTCCACCAGCAGCCGATCCTGTTCCATCGCCTGACCGATCTGGTCCGCCGCCGCGGAGAGCAGCTGGGTCGCGGCGGCATCCGGCTGGCCTGCAGACCGGGGTCGCTCGACCCAGACGCTGCCGATGGTCCGTCGTGACGCCTCGATGGGCACACGCCACGCGACCATGTCGGCGTCCGCACGCCGGAGCATGGCCGACTGATGCAGGCGCACCCACTCCGGTCGACCATCGTCCACCCGCCGTCGGAGCGCGCCCTGGCTGAATGGGATGCGGCCATCGACGAGCGCCGCGTCCGTGGCTCGCTTGTCCTTGCCCGCTCCGGGGGCGATGGTCGATCCACGCCCGACTCGATCCGGTCTCGCGCGCCAGGATCGACTCCAGCTGCGGGCAGCGCCGACCGGGTATCGGCGCGAGTCGCGAGCACGCGGCTGATCTCGTACAGCGCGTGCGCCTCCCGTTCGCGGGCCGTCGCGGTCTCCGCCCGCTCCCGAAGCGCGCCCGTCAGCCACGCGACCACGACCCCCACGACCAACAGCAGCAGCAGCGTGAGCCATTCCTTGCGGGTCGCTGACCGTGAGTGTGAAATGCGGCTCGATGAACAGCAGGTCATAGATGAGGAAGGCGCCGATCGCGGTCACGGTCGCCGCTGTCCAGCCCAGGAGCGCCGCGCTGCCGATGACCGCCAGCAGGTAGGTCATCGCCGCGTTGTCGACCTCCAGCGGGCCTTCGAGCAAGGCGATGAGCAGGGTGGTCACCAACAGCAGCGCGCCCACGATCACGGCTGCTCGAAGCGTGGTTCGCAGCCGTGCTGGGTCCATGGCCACATCCTAGCCCCGACAGCGCGACGACCAGCCGGCCTCGGGATGTGGGCACACGGCCGCAAGACGACCCCGACGCCGACCCCGGCTGACCATCCGGGGGCCGTTTGTGCGATCCCGGCGATCGGGTGTACGCTCGCCTCCGCATCCGGTGCGCCCCAGACAGGGACCTCGGCAGAGCACCTGGGACGCGCGGCGCCCGGTCGATCCCCGACGCCACGCCCCTGTTTCGCGCTGCCCGGTTCGGGGCGGTCGGGATGCACGGTGACTCGAGTGACGGTTGTCTTTGGGGAGGTCCTGGTGTCCTACGTCGATCGAACGGTGATCTGTGTCGACTGCGGTGTGGAGTTCATCCACTCGGCGGCGGACCAGGAGTTCTATGCCAGCAAGGGATTCGTCTCCGACCCCAAGCGATGCACCGGGTGCCGCGCCTCACGGCGCTCCATGCGCGACGCGTCGGGGACCGACGTGCGGGACATCGGGGGTCCCCGCGGCTATGAGCGGGGCGACTACCGACCCACGAAGGAGTACTTCGCGGTCATCTGCTCCAAGTGCGGCAATGCCGCCCAGGTCCCCTTCAAGCCGCGGATGGACAAGCCCGTCTACTGCTCCGACTGCTTCCGCTCGGTGCAGACCGCCTGACCGCGGAGGGTCCGGGGCCGCGGCGCTCTCCAGGCGATTGCGGCGCTGTCCAGGCGGTTGCGGCGCCTCCCCGGGCCGCGGCTTCAGGGCCCGATTCCCGCCCAGTGGTCATTGCGACCGACGAACACGCGTCCCGCCGGAGTCCACTCGCCGGATTCCCGGCTGGCGGGCAGTCGGGCGCCCGAAACCGGTTCGGCGATGTGCCCGCGTGGCGTCCCGAGCCACGCATCGATGGCTCGGCTGCAGCACTGACCCCCCGGTGGGAATCCGGCGCGAGCGCGACATGAGGAATCGGGGAGTGATCCACGTCGTGCGACCATGGCAGCCGGATGACTGTCATCGACCCTCGACTTCCCATCATCGTCCTCGCGGGCGGCGCCAGCCGGCGCATGGGCACGGACAAGCGCCTGGTGGACATCGATGGTGTCCCGATGCTGCAACGGGTCCTCGACCGGGTGGCCGGTGCATCGCGCGTGGTCATCGTCATCGACCCATCGCGTCCGCTGCCGGATGCGCTGGTCCGGGGCGATGGGCGTACGGTCGTCCCCGACCTGCGACCCGACGCGGGCCCGCTCGCGGGCCTCGAGGCGGGGCTCGCGGCTCTGGCGTCCGACCCGGCGGCATTGGTCGTCGGCGCGGACATGCCCTGGATCGAGCCCGCGGTGCTGGGGCTGGTCGCTGAGCGGCTCACCGCGCAGCCCGACGCTGACCTCGCGTGCCTGGCCTTCGATGGCCGTCGTCAGCCATTCCCGATCGCCTGTCGTCCGGTGCTGCTCCTGCGTCGGGTGACCAGGCTCCTGGACACCGGCGAGCGACGCCTGCGGCGGCTGCTCGATGCGGCGCCGGTCGTGGCCATCGACGAGGTGACATGGCGGCGGTTGGACCCTGCAGGGGGTTCGGTGCGCGATGTCGACACGCCCGCGGACCTGGCTCGGGCGGGATGAAGGGGTCCCAGGCGCACATCGCCCGGTCGACGAGCGCGCCCGTCATCACCATCGAGGGGACGCACGTCACCCGGCGGCTCGACACCCTCGTGGGTGAGGAGCCGCTCCAGATCATGGCGGCAGGACCCGGCCAGATCCCGGTCGAGGTCGCGGTCACGATGCGCACCCCAGGCCACGAGGCGGAGCTGGCCGTCGGATTCCTGGTCACGGAAGCGCTCACGGCGCCCGGGGACATCGACCGCGTCAGCTTCGCGGACCCCGGGACCGTCGCCCGACCGGACGACTCCATCGTAGTGCACCTGCGGCGGCCGATGGATGCCACGACCCTCAGCGCACGGCGGACCGTCGCCACCGCCAGCTGCGGCATCTGCGGCACCGCGAGCATCGAGGACATCGTGCGGCGTTGCGACGCGCTCCCGGATGGCCCGGTCGTCGATCGGACCATGCTGCCCCGACTGCCTGCCATCATGCGCACCGCCCAGGAGACATTCGGGGCGACTGGTGGACTGCACGCATCGGGCCTGTTCGACGCCGCGGGAGACCTGCGTGGACTTCGTGAGGACGTGGGACGGCACAACGCGCTGGACAAGGTGATCGGCGCGGCGGCCCTGGCCGGCGAGCTGCCGCTCCACGATGCGGTCCTGCTGCTCAGCGGCCGGGTGAGCTTCGAGCTGGTCCAGAAGGCCGCCATGGCCGGCATCCCGGTCCTTGTGGCGATCGGTGCCCCGACCGACCTGGCCATCGCGACCGCGGCGGCAGTCGGTATGACGCTCGTCGGCTTCCTGCGCGACGATCGCTACAACATCTACAGCCGCCCGGACCGCCTGGGTCTCGATCCATGACCACCACGGCGACAGACCCCCACGAGCATCCCCCGAAGAAGCGTGCCCGGCGACTCGCACCGGACCTGTGGGTCAGCCTGCGGCCGAATGGGGTGGGGCTCCAGAAGCCGAATCACTACATCGAGATGGCACGCACGGTATGGGAGAACCGCCATGCCCTGCCGTACGCCTGGCGCATCCTCTCCCAAGGCGTCTGTGACGGCTGCGCGCTGGGCGTCGCCGGGTTCCACGACTGGACCATCGACGGCGTCCACCTGTGCACGACCCGTCTCGACCTGCTGAAGCTCAACACGATGCGGCCCATGGATGTCGGGCGGCTGGCGGACGTGGCCGCGCTGCGCCAGTGCTCGAGCGCCGAGCTGCGGGAGCTCGGACGGCTCCCCTACCCCATGCTCCGGCGGCGTGGCCAGCCGGGTTTCTCGCGCATCAGTTGGGAGGCGGCACTGGGCCTGGTCGCGGACCGTGTGCGAGCAGCGCGCGCACGGGATGCGGGGGATGGCGGCGACCGGCTGGGCTTCTTCCTGACCGCGCGGGGCATCACCAACGAGGTCTACTACGTCGCCCAGAAGGTGGCCCGGTTCCTGGGTACCAACAGCGTCGACAACGCGGCGCGCATCTGCCACGCACCATCGACGAACGCGCTCAAGGACGCCATCGGCGTGGCCGCCACTACGGTCTCGTACACCGATGTCATCGAATCGGACCTCATCGTGCTGTTCGGCGCCGATGTCGCGAACGCCCAGCCGGTGTTCATGAAGTACCTCTACATGGCTCGCAAGCGCGGTGCCCGTATCGTCGTCGTGAACCCGATGCGCGAGCCGGGGCTGGAGCGCTACTGGGTGCCCTCCAACCCGGAGAGCGCCCTGTTCGGGACGCAGATGGCCACCGACTTCTTCGCCGTCAACACCGGGGGCGACATCGCGTTCCTCACCGGTGTGCTCAAGGTGATGGTCGACGAAGGGCTGACGGACGAGCGGTTCATCCGCGACCACACGGCCGGCTGGGAGGAGCTGCGGGCGTCCCTGGCGGACCGCTCCCTCGATGATCTCGCCCGCTGGGCGGGCTCGACGGTGGAGGAGATGACCCGGTTCGCCCACATCTACGCCGCCGCCGGGCGGGCCGTCCTCGTCTGGTCGATGGGCATCACCCAGCACGTGTGTGGCACGGACAACGTGCGTGCCATCGCGCACCTGGGCCTCGCGCGGGGGAATATCGGGCGGCCGGGCGCGGGGCTCATGCCCATCCGCGGGCACTCCGGGGTCCAGGGTGGCGCCGAGATGGGCGCGTACGCGACCGTGTTCCCGGGTGGTGTGCCCATCGGGGTGGAGTCCGCGGCCGCGCTGGAGGCGCGATACGGCTTCCCGCTGCGCACGCACGCGCGGCCGGTCGGCGGCGGAGATGGTGGAGGCGGCCGGCGCCGGCGAGCTGGACGTGCTCTGGTCATCCGGCGGCAACTTCCTGGAGACGCTGCCCGATCCACGCGCGGTCGCGGACGCGCTCGGTCGCGTGCCGCTGCGCGTCCACGTGGACATCGTGACCAGCTCCCAGATGCTCGTCGATGGCCAGGACGTGCTGCTGCTGCCGGCACAGACACGCTACGAGCAGCCGGGTGGCTGCACCGAGACGACCACGGAGCGACGCATCGTGTTCAGCCCGGCCATCCGGGGGCCGGTCGTGGGCGAGGCGAGGCCGGAATGGCGCATCTACCTGGACCTGGCCGCTGCCGTGGATCCGACGGGCGCCGCGGCGCTCGGCTGCGGGGACGCGCAGGCCATCCGCGACGAGATCGCGCGTGTGGTCCCGTTCTATGACGGCATCCAGCATCTGGCACGCACCGGGGACCAGGTCCAGTGGGGCGGCGAGCGGCTGTGCGATGGCTGGCGCTTCCCGACAGCGGACGGCAAGGCCCACTTCCGGGTCGTGGCACCCCGGGAGTCCGAACTGCCGGCTGACCGCTTCCTGCTGAGCACGCGTCGCGGCAAGCAGTTCAACTCGATGGTCTGGAAGCAGCGCGACCCGCTCACCGGCGCCGATCGCGACGCCCTCTTCATGGCCGCGGCCGATGCGGCGGGTCTGGGCCTGACCGAGGGCGCCGCCGTCCTTGTCCGCTCGGAGACCGGGGAGGTCCGGGCGCGCGTCCGCATCTCACGGGTGCGGGCCGGCAACGTCCAGATGTTCTTCCCGGAGGCGAATCCGCTGCTGCGTGCCGGTCAGCGCGACCCGGTCGCGCTCGTCCCGGACTACAACGCGGTCGTGGAGATCATCCCGGACTGACCAATGCCGGGACAGTGACCGACCACCGAGGATGGGTGCTTCTGCAGACGCGCGCCGGGTCAGCCCGTGTAGGGCTGGCAGCGGGTGCGCCAGCGTGCGGCACCCGGTCAGGCCGCCCCACCAGGGTGTGGTCGCCGATGGTTCGCCGCTTCAGTGCTGTCCCGGACGACTCCACAGCGCGCACGACACGCAGAACGCGTGGGCCTCGGCCTGCCGGTCGGTAGGGACGGCATGCCCGGGCGGCCTGCTGGTCGGCCTGCTGGTCGGCCGCCAACGTGTTCCGCATGATTCGTGCGCCGATCAGCACTACACGGGCTTCGCGCGAACGGGTCCACGAGTGGTGTCCCCGCCTGGGTAGGGAGATGAGGATCGGCCCTCCCCTACGACCGAGCGCGATGGGGCGACTGCCACGAGCCCAGGGCGTCAGGCCCTTGACCTCCACTGCGGGGTCCGACACGGACGCGCGGTAGACTCCGGCGCATGACCGACGCCGCCGCCGCACCCCGCATCAAGATCACCTACGCGACCCTCGACAACGAGGATATGGAGCTCCACCGCCAGTTCGATGCTGGACTGGAGCGCGCCCGATCGCTGCTGGGCGGCAGCTATCGGAACGTGATCGGTGGCGTCGAGCGCGACGGCGACGGCACATTCGAGAAGCACTCCCCCATCGACGGCTCGCTCGTGGGCACCTTCGCGAAGGGCACCCGCCGGGACGTCCAGGACGCGGTGGCCGCAGCGCGTGCAGCGTATCCCGCCTGGTCCCGCCGGCCGTGGCAGGAGCGTGTCGCGCTGCTGCGCGGCGTGGCGGACCGGATCTCCGACCGACTCATGGAGATCTCCGCGGTCGTCGCCATCGAGGTCGGCAAGAACCGGCTGGAGGCGCTCGGCGATGTCGAGGAGACCGCCGATCTCATCCGCTGGTCGTGCGACATGGTCGAGCAGAACGACGGCTTCGACCATCCGATGGGCAACCTGGGCGACCCGCGCGTCCACACCCGCTCGGTGCTCAAGCCGTACGGCGTGTGGGGCATCATCAGCCCCTTCAACTTCCCGTTCGCGCTGTCCGGCGGGCCGTCCGGGCGGCGCCCTCGTGGCGGGCAACACGGTCGTCTACAAGCCCTCGTCGGATACCCCCCTCACGGGTGTCCTGCTGACCCAGGTGATGCGCGAGGCAGGCATCCCCGACGGCGTCTTCAACATGGTGCTGGGCCCCGGCGAGACGGTGGGCGCACAGATCCAGGAGGACGCAGGCGTCGACGGCATCCTGTTCACGGGCTCCTTCGAGGTCGGCTTCCGGCTGTACAAGGAGTTCCCCAAGGCGTACCCCAAGCCGGTCATCGTGGAGATGGGCGGCAAGAACCCGGCCATCGTCACCGACCAGCGCGGACCTGGACGAGGCCGCCGAGGGCGTCATGCGGGCCGCATTCGGGCTGTCCGGCCAGAAGTGCTCGGCCAACAGCCGGGTGTACGTCGAGCGTCCGGTCTACGACGAGTTCCTGCGACGACTCGCGGAGAAGACCCAGGCCATCACCGTCGGCGATCCGCTCGACAGCGCCGAACTGGATGGGCCCGGTCATCAACCAGAAGGCCGTCGATCGATACGCGAGCGCCGTCGCGATGCCAGGCAGGACGGACGCATCGTCATCGGCGGCGAGCGGCTCACCGGCGGCGCCTATGACGCAGGCTTCTTCGTGGCACCCACCGTCGCGGCCGGACCTGCCCACGGACCACCGGCTGTTCCAGGACGAGCTGTTCCTGCCCTTCACCGTGGTCGCCCCGGTCGACTCGCTCGACGAAGCGCTCACCCTGTCCAACGCCAACGTCCAGGGCCTGACCGCCGGGCATCTACACCCACGATGCCGGCGAGCAGCAGCGGTTCCTCGATGGCATCGAGGCGGGCGTCGTCTACGTCAACCGCCGGGCCGGCGCGACGACCGGTGCCTGGCCGGGCGTCCAGCCGTTCGGTGGCTGGAAGGGCTCCACCGCGACCGGCAAGTCCGGCGGCGGCTTCTACTACGTCCAGCAGTTCCTGCGGGAGCAGTCCCAGACGATCGTCGGCTGAGGTCGATGACCGCGTCCACGGAGGCATGCCCATGAGCGCGCTCATCGCCGCGCTGCTGGCGCTGCTCATGTCCCTGGGCGGGCGCCCCCGCCACGCCCCGCATCGCGTCGACCGGTCCCGTCGCGGCGTCCGGGACGCAGACCGACGCCGAGCCTCGGTCCGCGGCAGCGTCCGGCAGCGTGCGGCTGATGGTCGTCGGCGACATGATGCTCGCGCGCGGCATCGGGGACCGGATCCGCGGCCGAGGGCCCAGGTGCCCCATTCCGGAAGGTCCAGGCCATCCTCGACCGAGCCGACCTGCTCATCGGCAACCTGGAGTGCGTCGTCTCGACGCGTGGCACGCAGCAGTCGAAGCTGTATACGTTCCGGGCGCGACCGAAGTCCGTCCAGGCGCTCAAGGCGCGGCTTCGACCTCGTCGGCCTCGCCAACAACCACGCCCTCGACTTCGGCCGGACCGCGCTCCGGGACACCATCCGCAACGTGCGCGCGGCAGGCATCCGGCCGATGGGTGCGGGCGCGGACGCCGCGGCGTCGCGCGCGCCCGTCATCGTGGAACGCAACGGCCTGCGCATCGCGTTCCTGGACCGCGCCGATGCGCACCTGGACAGCAATGAGTGGCCACGGCCTCGACTGGGAGGCGACTGACCAGCGGAGCGGCCTCGCCTATGCCCGACCCGCCCAGCTGCGCGCGGACGTCCGTGCCGCGCGGAAGCAGGCGGATGTCGTGGTCGTGATGCTCCACAGCGGCCGCGAGTACGCGAAGGGTCCCACGAAGGCCCAGCGGCGCGTGGTCGAGGCGGCGGTCGCGGGGGGCGCGGCCCTCGTCGTGAGCGCCCATCCGCATGTGCTCCAGCAGGGCGAGCGACGGGGCACGACGTTCATCGCCTGGAGCATGGGCAACTTCCTGTTCGATGGCTTCGAGACCGTGCCCGGCGCGCGCGACTCGGCGATCCTCGACGTGACCCTGACCCGGGATGGCGTCCAGGCCGTGCGGTGGCATCCGGTCATCGTGCGCCGGGGGTTCCCGAGGCCTGCCGTCGGCGCCGACGCGCAGCGGATCCTCGCGCGCCTCGGCGCCCGCTGACCGCGGCTCGAGCTCGCTGATCGGGGACTCGAGCCCGCTGACCGCGGCTCGAGCCCGCTGACCGGGGGCTGCCGGAGGCTGCCGAGGCCCATCCGGGCCTGTCGGATGACCCCATCGTACGGCTGGGTCTGACGCCGCGCCCACGTACCGTCGGTGCGGTCGGGTGCGGATGGGTGGTCATCTGTGACCCCTGGCGCCGCGTCCGAACGCGGAGTCCCGATGCGCACCCGTCCTGCCGCCCTCCTCGTCCTCGGCCTCGCGCTCATCGTCGCTGGTCCCCGCCAGCGCGAGCGCGATGCGAGCGGCACGAGCGCGGCCACGGACGGCCTTGTCGCGGTGAATGGCGCGGTGCCCGTCGCCGGACGCCCCCACGCCGGCAGGCTCGCGCAAGCTCCGGGCGGCCATCCGAGCCCAGGCACGCGCCCTGGGCGTGACCCCGCTCGCGACCTACACCGGCTACGACCCGCGCCTTCGCCGCCCGCGTCACCGCCGACCAGCGCGCCCGACTCGCGCGCGCCAGCCAGGCGTCCTCGACGTGATGGACGACGACCTCGTGGACGGGCATCTCGGACGTGGATGACTCCGACTCCAAGATCATCGGCCGCCCGGCGCGGGAGCAGATCGGCCACCAGGTCACGCCCATCTGGCTCAAGCGCATCGGCGTCCTCGCCGTGGACCGCCGGCTCGGCAGCGGCAAGCGCCGCACCGCCGTTCGACGCGGATGTCGCCATCATCGACAGCGGCATCAGCAAGACCCATCCCGGACGTCCGGCCCGCCGGCGGCAAGGACTGCACCCACAGCGGCAGCTGGGGCGACGGCTACGGCCACGGCATCGGGGTCGCGAGCATCCTGGGCGCCCGCGACGACCACCGGGGCATCGTGGGCATCCTGCCCGGCGTTCGGCTGTGGTCGGTGCGCATCTTCGACAAGCAAGGGCCGGACCAAGCTGTCGTGGGTGCTGTGCGGCCTTGACTGGGTGGCCAGTCGGCGCGACCGCCACGACGCCATCGGCCGTTCTTCGAGGGCGCGACCCTGTCCTTCTCCATCGGGGACGCGAGCACGCGAGCCCGTGCCGGACGGCGACTGCGGCCGCCGCCCACTCGACCTCATCCACCAGGCCGATCTGCCGCATCGAGCGCCAGGGCACCATCCTGGTGGCCGCGGCCGGCAACTACGGCCAGAAGGCGGCGCGGCGCCGGAGCCTGCCGGCTACCGCAGGTCATCACGGTCTCCGCGATGGCCGACTTCGATGGTCGAGCCCGGCGGCAAGGGCCGCCAGTCCGCGGCGTGCACGCGCAGGCGCGGCGCCCGAGCGCGACGACCGGTTCGCGTCCTTCTCCTCGTATGGCCAGGGCGTCGACCTCATCGCACCCGGCAAATGCATCTGGGTGGCCTACCGCGGCAAGTCGTATGCGCGCGTCTCGGGCACCTCGTTCGCGACACCCATGGTGCTCGGCGCCGCGCTGCTGTATCGCAAGCGGTACCCGCACGGCACAGCCCAACCAGGTCCGCCATGGCGCTCATCTACGCCGGCCGACGCGACTGGCGCCCGAGCTCGGACCCCGATCCAGCGCCACGAGCCGCAGGTCGATGTGCGCCACTTCGCGCCAGCCGCCGACCTTCGTCTACTCCCGACCCGGCACGCCGGACCGTCCGGCGCGACGGCGATCGTCCACTCGTCTGCGCTGCACGCGCACCGGCTGCATGGCCACACGGCACGCATCACGCTCCAGCGTCACGCACGCGCCGAAGGGGCGTCCGGGTGACCATCGACGGTATCCGCGTGACCATCCGGGCCACGCGCGGCCGAGCGACCGGCCGCAGGAGCGTGACCGTGCGCGCCAGTCGGATGGCGAGGTCTCCGGACCATCCGCATCCCGATCCGGCTTCGTGCACCGCGACGCTAACCCCGCGTGGACGTCGCCGCGACTGGCGGGCCCTGTGGACCAGCGGCTCGCAGTGCCGCAGCGAGCAGGCCCGCGCCCGAGCGACCCAGCCGTCCCAGACGCCCCCGAGCGTGTTCATGAGCACGTCCGTGATGTCCGCCGAGCGACCGTTGCCGGCCAGCCCTGGGTCAGCTCGATGCCCACCGAGAACGCCGCCGAGACCATCGCCACGCGCCACAGCGGCACCCGCCAGGCGCGCAGCGTGAGCGCCAGGCCGAAGGGCACGAACAGCAGCACGTTGGCGGCCATCTGGTCCAGGATCGACGCGGCGCGCCCAGTCGAGCGGCCAGGCCCGGATGAGGTCCTCGAACGGCATCCAGGTCCACGAGCCAAGACCGTCGCCTGGTTCGCGTGGAGGGCAGCGTGACCCGCAGGATGACGAGCACCGACGCGACGAGCAGTGCGTCGGCGGTGGCCAGCCGGACGGCCAGCAGCATCCGTCCGCGCCGGGCGTGCCAGACGAGCGAGACCGGGAACGCGATGAGCCAGCGCCAGGAACGCCAGAGGAGCCAGTTGCGCCGTCGGGCCGGGCCACATCCGATAGACTCTACCGGTATCCAGCCTGCATAGATCCTATGCACTCCCGAGGACGCCACGTGACCCTGACTGACCGAGCCCTGACCATCGCCGCCCGCCACGCGCCGAGCGCCCCCGTGCTGGTCGACGGAGATCCCCGGGCCCAAGGCGCGCGCCCATGTCGAGTTCGACCAGGGGGTCACCTCCCCCAGCCTGCCACGGGCGTACCCGCTGGTGCCCGTCCGCGGCGAGGGCTGCGTCATCGAGGACATCGATGGCAACCGGTTCCTGGACTTCTCGGCGGGTATCGCGGTCAACTCCACGGGCCACGGCCATCCGGTCGTCGTGGAGGCGATCCGGCGGCAGGCCGGCGAGCTCATCCACTACAGCGCGTCCGACTTCTTCCTGCCCATCTACGCCCAGCTGTGCGACCGGCTCGCGGGCATCGCGCCGATGTCCGGGCCGCGTCCGGGCGTACCTCGGCAACTCCGGCGCCGAGGTGGTGGAGGCGTCCATCAAGCTCGCCAAGTACGCCACCCATCGGCCGTACCTGGTGGCGTTCCTGGGCGGCTTCCACGGCCGCACGTATGGCGCCGTGAGCCTGACCGGCATCCAAGGCCAAGTACCACGCGGGCTTCCAGCCCCTGCTGCCGGGCGTGTATCACGCGCCGTTCGGGCGGGTCGAGGACCTGCGCTGGTTCGACGAGGTGCTGTTCGAGCGACTGGTGCCCGCGCAACGAGGTCGCGGCCATCGTCGTCGAGCCCATCCAGGGCGAGGGCGGCTACGTCGTCCCGGAGCCGGGGTTCCTGGCCGGCCTGCGCCGGATCTGCGACGAGCACGGCATCGTGCTCATCGCGGATGAGATCCAGTCGGGCGCCGGACGATCGGGCAGGATGTGGGCGGTCGAGCACGAAGGCATCGAGCCGGACATCCTGCTCACCGCCAAGGGCATCGGCTCGGGCATGCCCATCGCGGGCATGATCGCGCGCGCCGAGCTGCTGGAGGCCTGGGGGCCGGGATCGCATGGCTCGACCTATGGCGGCAACCCGGTCGCCTGTGCTGCGGCGCTGGCGACCATCGACCTGCTGGAAGACGGGCTGGTGGACAACGCCGCGGTCCAGGGCGAGCGCGCGCATGGCGGCGCTGGCGGCGTCTGCGCGACCGGTATCCGGGCATCATCACGGACGTGCGTGGCAAGGGGCTCATGATCGGCATCGAGTTCGACACGCCCGGAGCGCGCCGAGCGAGTCGAATGGGGCTGCTTCGAGCGCGGCCTGCTGGTGCTCCAGGCGGGCAAGTCCTGCGTCCGGTTGTCACCGCCGCTCATCGTCACCGGCGACGAGATCGACACCGCCGTGCGCATCTTCGCGGAGGCCGTGGCCGCCGCGGTCTGAGGGCTGAGCCGGGGTCCGACGCCGGAGTGCCGGCGGCAACGGATCGCGACTCTCACCCCATGAGCCAGCCGGAGCCGAACGTCCGGGCGCCTGATGCCACGCTCAGGGAACCGTTTCGAGGTTGCCTGGACCCATAGTCTGTGAGTGCGGCCGGATGCGCCGCACCGAGCCGGTGGTGGCATGCAGCGAGAGCTCGTCGAGCGGGCGAGATCAGGCGACCACGACGCGTTCTCCGTCCTGGCGAGAGCGTCGATCGGTCGACTGTATGGCGTCGCCACCCTCATCCTGCGCGATTCTGACCGTGCCCAGGACGCGGTCCAGGAAGCGCTGGTATCCGCCTGGCGAGACGTTCGAGCCATCCAGAGTGGCAGGTGCGGGACGTGTCTCCACCTCCGCGACCTGTCGTCGGGCGACGAGCTGCCGCTCCGGTTCGATCCCACCGAAGGTGGCCTCAAGCTCAAGTTCTCAGCCGACGGCACGCACGTGGTCTTCGAGGGCACCACTGACGGGAGAGCCTCGCAGCACCTGGTGTACGCGCCGCTCGACGGATCGGGACCGAGCGTGCAGATCGGGCCGAGCTACGGCAACGCCAACCGACAGGGCTTCGACTTCTCGCCGGACGGCACCAAGGTCATCCTGACCCTGAGCTCTGGTAGCACCATCATCGACCTCGCGACGGGTGCGACGACGCCGGTCCCGCACGTCCGGACCACCCCGTACTGGCAACGCCTGGCGCGCTGACGGGTGCCTCTGGCAGGCGTGAGGACCGAGCCTGGTCCTGGCACCTGCCGCCCGACGTGCCGCGCGCCGGAGGTCAGATCTGGATGAGCGTCACCGCGGCCACGCCGACACCCGTGAGGACGGCGCCGACGAGCTGGTGCCGCTCGACGCGCTCGCCCAGGAACATCGAGACGACGGCCGTGAGCACGCCGACCTGCGAGCTGAGGACGGCGGTGATGGCGATGGAGTCCTGGCTGCCCCACGTGACGGTCAGGAGCCCCGCGACCTCCGCCAACCCGCAGATGATCACGAATGGCAGTGCCGCGCGGGTCATCCGCAGCCGCCCGGTGACGAGCAGCGGGAGGGCGATGAACAGCACCCCGATGATCCGTCCCGGACGCCACGATCCAGGGCGCCGGCACGAGGCCGCTGGTGTGGCCGACCGCGAACAGGCTCACCCCGAACAGCAGCGCGGAGCTGATGGCCATGGCCAGGAAGACAGGTCCGCCGCGACGAGCGTCCGACGCCGGGTCGGCGGTCGTGTCGCCTTCCGGTCCGTACGCGGTCAGCACCACGCCCGTGACGACGAGCGACAGCGCGATGAGCAGCAGGGCGGTGGCCGGCTCACCGGCGAGGAGCGCGAGGGTCGCCGCGATGGCACCTTCGGTCGAGGTGATGGGCGCCACGATGGACACCTTGCCCCGCCGAACGGCGCCGTAGCTGGCCAGCAGGCCGACGATGTTGCCGGCGCCCGCCACGAACAGCCAGGGCAGCTGGGGCATGCTCGCCGCGGTAGGCAGCGGGCGCTGTGGCGAGCAGCGGGATGGTCGCGAGCAGCCCCACGAAGGACATCCCGGCCGCCGTCGATGGCGCGCCGATCTGCCGACTCGCGCGTGCGGACGAGCAGCGACCGCGATGGTCCAGATGATGGCCGTCAGCGACCCGGCGATGACCGCGATCACGATGCGACGACCCTGGACAGGGCAGGCACGGTCGACGGCATCGAGGGTTCCACGGGCCAGTCGATCGATAGGCGGTCGGCGCGCTCGGCCGGGCAGGCTCGACCGATGCGATAGGATCGGCCGAGTGACGGACGAGAGGGTCGCGGGCAAGGTCGCGAGCATGCGCGACGCCATCGCGGCGCTCGTGCGTGACGGCGACACCGTCGCCATCGAGGGCTTCACGCACCTCATCTGCTTCGCGGCCGGCCACGAGATCATCCGCCAGCGCAAGCGCGACCTGACGCTCGCGCGCATGACCCCCGACGTCATCTACGACCAGATGATCGGCGCCGGCGTCGCCCGCAAGCTCGTCTTCAGCTGGCTGGGCAACCCGGGCGTCGGCGGCCTGCACGCCATCCGCCGCGTGACCGAGGGCGCCGGCGCGACCCTCGAGCTGGAGGAGTACAGCCACTTCGGCATGGTCGGCCGCTACACCGCGGGCGCCATGAACCTGCCCTTCTTCCCGCTGCGCTCCTACTTCGAGACCGACCTGCCGGTCGCCAACCCGCTCATCCGGCCCCTCCGCTCGCCCTACGGCGACGACCTGGTCTACGCCGTGCCGCCCCTCCGCCCGGACGTCGCCATCGTCCATGCGCAGCGCGCCGATGCCGCGGGCGACACCCAGATCTGGGGCCTGACGGGCTGCCAGAAGGAGGCGGCCTTCGCGGCCGAGCGGGTCATCGTGGTGGTCGAGGAGCTGGTGGACGAGTCGGTCATCCGGGCCGACCCCAACCGGACCGTCATCCCCGGGCTCATCGTGGACGCGGTCGTGGTCGAGCCGTACGGCGCCCATCCCTCCTACGTCCAGGGCCACTACGACCGCGACAACCGCTTCTACGTCGAGTGGGACGCCATCAGCCGCGATGCCGCGTCCCTCGACGCGTGGCTCGACGACTACGTCCACGGCGTGCCCGACCGCGCGGAGTACATGGCAGCTCCTGGGCGACGCGGTCCGGGAGCGCATCGCGCCGTCGGGCACGGCACCCTCGGGCGCCGTCGACTACGGCGACGTACCGATGAGCGCGACCCGGAGGCGCCGGCACGCGTCTCCTGCGCAGCTCCGAGATGATGATCGTCGCGGCCGCGCGCGAGCTGGCCGGGCAGCGGGTCTGCTTCGTGGGCGTGGGCCTGCCCAACATCGCGGTCAACCTCGCCCAGCGGACCGTGGCGCCGGACCTGCGAGCTGGTCTACGAGTCGGGCGTCTTCGGCGCCCAGCCGGCGCGCCTGCCGCTGTCCATCGGCGACCCCACCATCGTCACCGGCGCGACCGCGGTGATGTCGCATGCTGGAGCTGTTCGGCTACTACCTCCAGCGCGGCCTCGTCGACGTGGGCTTCCTGGGCGCCGCCCAGATCGACCGCTTCGGCAACATCAACACCACGGTCATCGGCGACTACGCCGCACCCCAGGACGCGGCTGCCGGGCTCCGGCGGCGCCTGCGAGATCGCCATCAACGCGCGCACCGGTGTTCGTGGTCATGCGCCAGTCGCGCACGCTCGTTCGTGGAGCGCATCGACTTCCGGACCTCGCCCGGCAACCTGGGCGGCGCGGAGGCGGCCGCACGCATCCGCCGGGAGCAGGGCTGGATGGGCAGCGGCCCATCGGTGGTGGTCACCGACCTGGGCATCTACCACTTCGGGGACGACGGCGAGATGCGCCTCGACTCGCTCCACCCGGGCGCCACCCTGGACGCCGTGCGCGCCGCCATCGGCTGGCCGGTCGCGATCGCCGACGACCTGGCCGGACGACCCCGGAGCCCACCGCCGAGGAGCTGCGGCTCATCCGCGAGGAGCTCGACCCCGGCGGGCGACTACACCGGCTGACCCACGGACCGACCCGGACCATCCTCCCCTCACCCGACCGGACCACCGGATGGGCGTCGAAGACCGTCGACGATGGGCACCATCTGCAGGCATGGCCTCCGAGCATGTCGCCACTGACCCCATGATGCCCGCCGTCCGCCCGTCGACTGGCGCCCGGCCGGGGTCGCCGCCACTGCTCGATCCGTCCGGCCCGTGGCTGCCGGACGGCCCATCGTCGCTCTCGCGGTCGACCGGATGCCACGGCTCCTCGACGATCGACACGGCAGCCCGAGGCGATCGCCGGCGATGACGCCCGTCCTGCGACGGCGGACGCCCGAGCGCTGCCTAACCCTGCGGATCCAGGCGCAGCCGGTGGACGCGATCGGCCCGCGTCACCAGCGACAGCGCCTCCCAGCGGCTGACCGAGCTGCTGGCCGCCCTCTCCGTGGTGCTCGATGCCGCCGAGCGGCGGCCCGAGGGCCACGCCGTGCGCACGGCATGGCTCGCCGGCGCCGCATCGCGGCTGCAGCTGTCGCTGCCGGACGACCGGCGCGCGGACCTGCTGTACGCCGGGCTGCTGGGCGATGTCGGCACCATCGGACCCAGCGCCCGACCCGGTCGCCGGACGCCGCACGTACCCGCCGCGCGCGGCCTGTCGCGCTACCGCCGCGACGCGACGCCGGCACACCTCTCCCGTCCCGCATCGGGCACGCGCCGTGGTCGACGACCCTGGGCCTGCCCGACCACCGTCGCCGATACCGTCGCGGCCGCCGATGAGCGATGGGACGGCCGGGGCCCTCGCATGCGCATGGGGACCAGATCCCGCGCGACGGCCGGCTCGTCGCCCTTGCCTCCGCGGTCGCGACGATCGGGCCCGTCGCCGGTGCCGCCGACATCGACCGGATGCTGCGCGTGGAGCGCGGCCGGAGCCTCGACCCGGGTCTCGTGGACGAGGTCCTCCGGATGGGCCGCGCGCGGTCTCTGGGCGGAGCTGGCAATGCGCCGTACGTGCTCGACCGGATGCTGGCGCTCGAGCCGCGTCGAGACCATCCGCTGGACCCACGACCGCCATCTCGATGCGGTCGCGGTGGCGTTCGCGGACGTCGTCGACACGCGCACGCCGAAGATGGGTCGTCACGGACGCCGTGTCGCCGCGTTCGCGGTCCGCACGGGTACCGAGCTGGGCCTTGACGACCGGCCTGCTGACCGACCTGCGGCGCGCGGCGCTGCTCCACGACATCGGCAAGCTGCTGGTGCCCATCGCGTTCGCTGGAGAAGCCGGCGGAGCTGACCGAGGCCGAGCGACGGGTGGTCGACGAGCACGCACGGGCGGGCGCCGCCGTGCTCGGCACGCTCGCGCGCGTTCGCGCGTCTCGCCCCGCTGACCGTGGCCCACCACGAGCGGCTCGACGGCAACGGCATGTTCCCGGCCGTGGCCGACGAGCAGCGTGGCGCTGGCCGCACGCGTCGTGGCCCTCTCCGACCGATACGAGGCGATGACCGCCGAGCGACCGTATCGGGCGCTGCTCTCGCCGGCCCAGGTCTGGTCGATCCTCGACGAGGTCGTGGGCGAGCCGATGGCCCGCACCGCGCTGCGGGCGCTCCGCCGCGCCGTCGTCGAGACCCAGTAAGCGACGCCGGTCCGGCGCTGACTCGTCCGCGAGACCCGCGATGCGCACCGCCGCCACGAACGCGCGATATGCCTCGATGGCGTCGTCGGCCTCGTAGCGCACGCCCCGGTCGCCGACCCGCACGAAGCCTGGGATGACCGCCGCGAAGTCGGCCTGACCCGCGTGATGGAACTCGATGCCGACGCTGATGGGTGCCGGGAGCACCAGCGGCCGAAGCTCGCCCGCTGCGGCCCGCTCCACGGCACGACGGGACGCAGCCAGGACCAGCTCGCGGGCCACTGACGGGTGCACCGAGTCCGCCGCCTGCCGGCTGACGCCCCGCTTGACCACGACCCGCTCCGCCCACGGCAGCCACTCCGCCGACCTCGTCCGCGAGGGCGTCATCGCCCGCGACCATGCCCACGGGCACCCCAGCGCGCCCAGATAGATCGCCGTTGATGCCGTACTCGCCGACGGGTCGACCGTCGAGCGTCGTGAGGGTCGGCGCGCCGGTGTAGGTGTGGGCGATGGTGCCCCGGGGGTGCCCGGCACGAGCGTGATACCCCACGAACAGCGCCACATCGAACGCGGCCGTCCGCCGCGGCCTGGACCATGCTGTATGGCTTCCGGCCCTGGACCAGCCGGGCCCGCGGATCGATGAGCCTCCGGGCGTGAGGTTGTACATCGAGCCGTGGCTGTCGTTGACCACGACCTCCGTCGCGCCGCCGTCGAAGGCGCCCGCTGATGGCCGCGTTCGTCTCGCCATCCATGAGCCGCACGGCCTCCGGGTAGCCGCTGTCCGCCGCGGTTGCGTGGGCGCCGCGTGGCTGACGCCGCGCGATGCCCTCCATGTCGACCGAGATGTAGACCCTCACGGCTCCCTCACAGGTGCGGCTCCGCCGTCATCGAACCTTCCCCGCGATCATCAGGTGCCGGAGCGATGCTACCCGGCAGCGCACGGCCGCAGCCGACTCGCACGGCCGCAGCCGACTGCGCCATCGACCGCAGGACGCAGGCCGACACCCGCACGGGCGCAGGCTCACCGATCTGCGCCATCAGCGAACGCCGACCGGCCGTCCGGCGATCTGCGGCCAGTCGCCGGCCCGCAGGACGACAGATCTGCGCGAACATCGACAGGATCGTGCGCCAGCAGGGCCATCCGCCCTCTCGAGTCGCCCCTGTGACGCCGAGACGTTCGGCGATCGTGAAAGACGGTGAGGCCGAGCCGCCGGAGGCCGCCGCGGAGGCCGAGCCGCCGGAGGCCGAGCGCCGGGCCAGGCGCCAGGCCCGGGCCGGGGCCCGTGCGCCGCGCCGTCATCCGTCGACAGGCCCCGCCCGTGGCGGTTCGCCGATCCATACCTCGCCGTCGGTGAACCGCTCCTGCTTCCAGATCGGCGCCCGCGCCTTGAGCTCGTCGATGGCGTAGCGGCACGCATCGAACGCGGCGCCCCGATGCTCCGCAGCGATCGCGATGAGCACGCTCGCTTCACCCAGGGGCACCTCCCCCGTCCGGTGGAGGATGGCCAGCCGGGAGACCCCGAACCGGGTCTCGATCTCGTCCGCGATGCTGCCCAGGACCGCGAGCGCCATGCTCTCGAACGCCTCGTAGCTCCAGGCCCATCACGGGTCGTCCTGCGAGCTCGCCGCGAGCGCCTCCTGGCCCGGCGCGGGGGTCCCCGCCGATTCCCGGGTCTGACCCAGGAACAGCACCACAGCGCCATCCGCGGGCGAGCTGACCGCACGTCGCAGCTCGGCGAGGAGCGGATCGGGGAATGGATCGGGCCACAGCTCGATGCGCCGATACGACACACGCGAGCCACCGGCCACCGGCGGGATGAGCGCCAGCTCGTCGCCTTCCGTGAGTGGATCGGTAGGTCATCGCATACGCCCCGTTGCGCGCGAACCGGATGCTGGGCGAGGCCGGCGCGAGCACCGGGTAGCTCGGCCACCAGCGCCTGCCACACGTCGGCGATCGTAGCGCCGGTCGCGACCTCGATGTCCCGTTCGCGCCAGCCCAGCTGCTGGCGCTGCATCGCGAACAGGCGGACCCGGATGCGCACGATCAGACGAGCACGCCGACGGCGAACGCCAAGCCGGCACCCACGATGGTCGAGGCGAGCACGAGTGCCAGCTCGATGTACAGCAGGCCAGTGGCGGACTCCATCGAACGGGTGAGCGCCGTCTTCCAGGCCATCCAGCACAGCAGCAGCGGGAACAGGATGCCCACCAGCAGCCGCAACCAGACGAACAACGCCTGCGGCCCGGTGAGCGCCGCGAACGGCGCGCCGGACGGGTAGCCGACCGCGAGCCAGACCAGGAACAGCAGCAGCTGGAGGCTGAGCGCCACGGTCAGCAGGCGGGTCGTGAGCACCAGCGGCTGCTCCGAGATCCTGGGCGTCACCAGATACCAATGGGCGAGGATGACAGCCGCGAGCGAACCGCCGGCGACGGCCGACAGTGACACCAGCTGGACGAACAGCGGCAGCCCTTCCAGCGCCCCCGGGACCAGCCGATGGCGCCCAGCAGCAGCGCCGCGTGCCCGCGCCGAGCGCGATGGCACCCGACCAGCGCGCGCTCCCACCACGCAACGTCCGGACCCCGACCCAGAAACAGAGGACCACGAACAGTCCCAGCGACAGCTGCCGGGCCTGGTCGAGCTGCGGCGCGGCATGGATGACGAGCTGGTTCGGGACGCGGCAAGCCGGTGTCGGTGCCCCAGCCGAGTGCGGCGAGGATGCCAGCGCACAGAGCGGTCGTGCCCACGATACCCCGCCGTGACGTCGGTCACCTGCCGCAGCAGCCATGCGAGCGCGAACGAGCCCAGGCCCAGGCCCACCAGCAGCGCCCAGCTGACGTACGAGAAGCTCTGGATGATCTCCTGGGTGGCCACGTCGCGAGTGTAGGGGGGACGTCGTGGAGGCGCCGTCGGCCGTCCGAAGACCCAACGGGGCCGCGCCCGGCCCGGGTTCGCGCCACCGGCCGCCCGGTGGAATCCGGCCCACGGTGCCAACGGGCGCCACGGATAGCCCGAAAGTCATGGACAGGCCTGGTACCTCCATGCTTCGATACCGGCGCAGAGCGGTCGAGTCGTTCCGGACCTCGGTCCGGGCGCCAAGGCCACTCCGAGGACACAGCCGCGGTGGGGTGACCCAGAACGCCACACCGCGGAGGTGTCCCTGCCAGTGAGACCGCAAGTGATGGGGACGCTCAAGCCACCCTACCCGGTGGGGACGGCATCCCGTGGGTCCCGCTGCGAGATGCCCCGGCGACCGAGCGGCCGGGGCGTCGACGACTCCCGTAGCATCCACGCGTGACCGTCCCGTGGACCCAGCGCCCCATCGCCCTCGTATCGCCCCGGTACGCGCCCGCGACCGGCGGCGTGGAACGGTACGTGGAGCGGCTGGCGACCGGACTGCACGAGCGGGGCATCCCGGTCGAGATCGTCACGACGGACCCGGCTGCGAGTGCCGCCCGCGCCGAGCGCCGGGACGGCATCCCGGTGCGCCGCTTCCCGACGGTGCGTGGCGACCAGATGTCCTACCCCTCCCCCACGCTGACGCGCTGGCTGTGTCGGAACACCGACCGCTATGCCCTGTTCCACCTCCACGGCCTGCACACCTTGCTGCCACTGGCCGGGAGCTGGGCCGCCTGGGGCAAGGGGGTCCCGACGGTGCTCACGCCCCATTGGCACGGCACGGGACACACCCCGCTTCGGCGTGCCCTGCACGTGCCCTATCGATCCGTTGCCGGCTGGGTGGTTCGACGGGCCGCCGCCGTCATCGGCAACTCCGAGGCCGAGGCAACGCTCCTTCGACACGCGTTCGGGGGTCGGCTGCCACTCAAGGTCATCCCGGAGGGCATCGAGCTGCCCGGCGAGCCTGTGGCCACCGCACCCGCGACCGCGGATCCCGATGGCGTCAGCAGCCGGACGACCGTGCTGTCGGTGGGTCGCCTGGAGCGGTACAAGGGCGTCGAACAGGTCGTGGGCGCGATGCGCTTCCTGCCCGAAGCGGTGCGGCTCGTGGTCGTGGGGAGTGGGCCGGCGGAGCGGACGATCCGGGAAGCTGCGAGTGGCCTCGGTGACCGGGTCGTGCTGCGCGGTCGCGTCCCGGACGAGGAGCTCCGTGGGTGGTACGAGCGCGCGGCGTCCTTCGTGTCGCTCTCGGCCCACGAATCGTTCGGACTGACCGTCCTCGAGGCCGCGGCGGCGGGGACGCCGGTCGTCGCCAGCGACATCCCCGTGCATCGCGAGTCCTGTTCATTCGTGCCGCCGGGACGGATCACCCTCGTGCCGCTCACGGGTGACGCCACCGACATCGCCCGAGCCATCACGATGAGCCTCGAGCAGGGACGAGCGGCGGATCGGTCCAGCTGGGCGCTGCCCACGTGGGATAGCCTCGTGGACGCGACGCTCGGGGTCTATCGCGGGGTGCTCGAGGGCCTCTGAGCGGGCGGACGGGAACTCAGCTTCCGGGCTGGAACGTGACGCCAGGATCGTCCGGGCTGACCAGGAGGTCGACGAACGGACCGGAGACGATGCGCACGAGCTGCCTGGTCCCGTCCGGGTTGGAGAAGGTCGGGAACCGGTAGACGCCTGGGGCGGTGCTCCGCGCCCGGAAGCCTGACTCGATCTTCATGGTCCGGAGCCCGGTGATGCGGTCCCCGTCAACGGTGTAGCTCGAGAAGCTGCGCCCGACGGTCACGGTCCCGAAGGCAGGCGATGGGCTGGGGGACGGGAACAGCGACGGCAGGGGACTACCGACGGGGGACGGGAACAGCGACGGCAGGGGACTACCGACGGGGGACGGGAACAGGCTCGGGCTCGGCGATGGCGATGGGCTCGGGCGATGGCGATGGGCTCGGGGATGGCGATGGGCTCGGCGATGGCGATGGGCTCGGGGATGGCGACGGGCTCGGGGATGGCGATGGGCTCGGCGATGGCGATGGCGACGGGCTCGGGGACGGGCTCGGCGATGGGGACGGGCTCGGCGATGGGGACGGGCTCGGCGATGGGCGACGGGCTCGGCGATGGCGACGGGCTCGGCGATGGCGACGGGCTCGGCGATGGCGACGGGCTCGGGCGATGGGCGACGGGCTCGGCGATGGCGACGGGCTCGGCGACGGCGACGGGCTCGGGGATGGGGACGGGCTCGGCGATGGCGACGGGCTCGGCGATGGCGACGGGCTCGGCGATGGCGACGGGCTCGGCGATGGCGACGGGCTCGGCGATGGCGACGGGCTCGGGGACGGGCTCGGGGACGGGCTCGGGCTCGGCGATGGCGACGGGCTCGGGCTCGGGCTGGGGGACGGGCTCGGGGACGGGCTCGGGCTCGGGCTGGGGGACGGGCTCGGGCTCGGGCTGGGGGACGGGCTCGGGGACGGGCTCGGGCTCGGGCTGGGGGACGGGCTCGGCGATGGCGACGGGCTCGGGCTCGGGCGACGGGCTCGGGCTGGGGACGGGCTCGGCGATGGCGACGGGCTCGGCGATGGCGACGGGCTCGGCGATGGGGACGGGCTCGGCGATGGCGACGGGCTCGGCGATGGCGACGGGCTCGGCGATGGCGACGGGCTCGGCGATGGCGATGGGCTCGGCGATGGCGATGGGCTCGGCGATGGCGATGGGCTCGGCGATGGCGATGGGCTCGGCGATGGCGATGGGCTCGGCGACGGGCTCGGGCTGGGTGTCCCTGACGGTCGCGGGCTGACGGTGCCCGTCGTGGACGTCGCGGTCGCGTCAGCCGTCGGAGCGGGGCTGCTGCTGCGCAGCGGCACCGAGATGGACCGCAACGGCACCACGCTCGGGCTGGGGCTGGGTGACAACCTTTCCGGCGAGGGCGACGCGATACACGCCGTTGGTCGGCGCCGGCGGACCGGGTTGGACGAGCGCCGCGAGGCGCAGGATCGCGACGAGGCTGAAGGCGCAGGCCATCACCACGACCAGGACGTTGAGTCCTGGCAGCAGGACCCTGGCGCTCGGTCGGCCCGAGAGTCGCAGCAGCTCGCGCACGATCAGGAGCGCCAGCAGGACCAGGGCCCACAGGGCACCGACGAGGAATACCCGATCGGTCGTCATCGACACCAGCGTAGTCGGGCAGCCATGATCGCGACTCCCATGCCTCGTCGCGGGCACGAGTTCGGTTGCCCGCGGACAACGGCACGGATGCGGGTCGATTGACGCTGCACAACGCCATCATCATCCTCACCAGAACAGACCAGGGGTAGGGCGCTACCGGGCTATGCGCCTCCTGGCCCAAACGTCCCTGCGTCTCGCGGGACACGACAGCTCCGGTGGAACATGCTCGATACCCTTGATATCGCCCGCCTCAGGGGCCCCGACACGGCCACGGCGTCGCCCGCGAGCCTCTCGTCGCTGTACGTCGTCGGCGGACGACAACGCTCCCTTCGCCCGGTGCGTGCGCACTTCGGCGACTGGTACGAATACGAGTCCGGTGTGCTGCTCCGGATCGACACCACCTCCGGTGTGGCCCGGCGGGTCGTGGAGTACCAGACGCCCGCTGACGAGTGCGCGCCGGAGGACCCGGCGGTCCTGTTCAAGTCCGGCACGCTGGCCAACGACCACCTCTACCTGACGACACAGACCGAGGTGCTCATCTATCGGGTGCCCTCGTTCCAGCTCGTGCGACGCATCTCGCTGCCCTCGTTCAATGACGTGCACCACGTCCGACCGACTCCCGAAGGCACGCTGCTCGTGGCCGTGACGGGGCTGGACATGGTGATGGAGATCACCATGGGCGGCGACGTGATCCGGGAATGGAACGTCTGGCAGCCGGGCACGCCCGTCTGGGGTGACCGCTTCTCGCGGGATGTGGACTATCGACGCATCCCATCGACGAAGCCGCATCTCGCGCACCCGAACCACGTCTTCCACGTCGACGACGAGCCGTGGGCGACCCGCTTCCAGCAGAAGGACGCGGTCTCGCTGCTGGACCCGACACGACGCATCCACATCGGTCTGGAGCGGATCCATGACGGCATCGTGGTCGGCGACCAGGTGCTGTTCACCACCGTCGATGCGAAGGTCGTCGTCGCCGACACCCGCAGCCTGGCCGTCACGGAGGTCATCGACCTCCGGGAGATGCACGACCAGGACCTGCTACTGGGCTGGTGCCGCGGGCTGTTGCTCGACGGTGACCGGCTGTGGGTCGGCTTCTCACGGATGCGCCCGACACGCTTCCGGGAGAACGTGGCCTTCCTCAAGAACGGCTTCCGCCACTACCTCGGCACCCACGTCGCGTGCTACGACCTGCGCGAGCGACGCTGCGTCGCCCAGATCGACACGGAAGCCGCCGGCCTCAACGCCGTGTTCGGGGTCTATCGCGCCGGCTGAGTCCATCCCCCTCGGGATCGCGGTCCCGGAGTCATCGCGCATCAGCGGTAGCAGCTGGGTCGGCACGACCACCAGCGCGACGAGCGTCTGGGCGATGAGCCAGGCGAGCGTGACACCCGTGATGCCCATGGGCCCCAGCAGCAGCCCGCTGAGCGCCAGGGTCACCGTCGCCGTCGTCACCTGGACCACGAGGATGGCCCGTGGAGCGCGCCTCGATGCGGGCCGTCGCCAGGAACAGCGTGGTGGCTGCGAATGGCAGCAGGCCCAGCGCACCCACCCGAAGGGCGGTCGTGGCGTTGTCGCTGTACGCGGCGCCGAACAGGTGCAGTCCCCAGCCTGCCAGCACGATGACGGCGACGACGAGCGGGATGAGCAGGCGATACAGATGCACCGCAAGCCGGCGGACCTGGGGACCGAGGGCGGCCCGCGCGTGGACCGACTCGACCGTCAATGACGCCGCCATGTTGATGGGCACGAGCATGAGCGCCGCGAGGATGGTCCAGGTGATCGCGAAGTAGGCGCCCGTGGATGGACCCACCGCGCCGACCACGAGCACCGGCAGGAGGGTCGACGCACCCAGCGCGAACAGGGCGCCCATGGAATCCGCGGCGACGAAGGTGGCCAGGGTTCGGTCGTCCAGCGCAGGACGTCGGTCGCTGTGGGTGGCCATGTAGGCGGGGATCCAGCGCCGGGCAAGGATCACCGAGACGACGACCACGATGGCGATGCTGGGCACGACCCACGAGACGACGATGCCGAGCGTGGGCAGGACGACGACGCAGGCCAGGAGGACCCCGATCTTCGCGAGTGCATACAGGCCGTTCTCGACCGGCACCCAGCCCGTCCGCCGCAGGCCCGTGAGCACGCCGTCCTGGAGGTTGAAGATGGACCAGCAGGCGGTGCCGACGACCATGAGCAGCACTCCGGCCGGTCCCGCGAGCGGGCCGATCGGCAGCCCACGGACCACCCACGACGGCCGCCCCGCCGAATACCAGCAGGCCTGTGCAAGCGCTCAGGACGAGGGCCACGAGATAGGTCCGCTGGACGAGCCACGCGGCACGGGTGCCCGACTCGGGCAGCAGCCGGAGCAATGCGGGACGGAGGTTGAGCTGGGCCGCACCGCTCAGGAACAGCATCATCGAGATGGCCGCGGAGCTGGCGCCCATGACCTGGGTCGGATAGGCCCGCGCCGCGATGCTCCAGTAGAGCAGGCCCAGCGCCGAGGTCAGGCCATTGCTGACCATGAGCGAGTAGGCGTTGCGATAGACCGGTGTCCGGACATGACCGATGGCCGAGCTGATGAACGCGGGTGTGCTCATCGGCCGGGTTCCGAGGCGGCAGGACCGGTCGTGCGCAGGTCGCCCGGGCGGACCGTCGGCCCATCCGCCGAGGAGGCCTCGATGGCGGCGACGAACGTCTCGACATCGCCCTGGGTGCGACACCGGACGACCTTGACGGCATAGGGTGCCAGTGCGTTCGCGAACCGGTCGGGGTCGTTCGTGCTGTGGGCGAACCGGACGGCCCCGGCCAGGTCGCGCGTGTGGCGAAGATAGTCGCCGACCCGCGTGAACCGCTCGCGACCATGGCGGGTCCGCATCTCGGTCGCCGCGCCCGCGAGGAACCGACGCAAGATGCGCCCGGAGGCCCTGCCCGGGGTCAGCTGGTCGAGCCACAGGATGACCTCTGCGCGCTCGAGCAGCGGCCCGGTCCAGTCCAGGTGGACCCCCTCGGTGATCCAGGCGTCACTCGCCGCGATGGCATCGACCATCCCCGCACGTTCGACCGGGGTTCGCTCCGGGCCATTGCCGCCACCCACCCGCGCGATGCGGTCGAGCTCGTGGAGCGGCAGGCCCGTGGCCGCGGCCAGCCGACCGGCCAGCGTGCTCTTGCCGCTCCCCTGCCCGCCGGTGACGTGGATGCGCGTCACGACCGTCATGTGGGCACACCGTCGATGGTACGTGCGTACAGCCGCTCGAAGCGGGCAGCGATGGTGGCGGGCGTCAGGTCGGCGACGGATGCCTGCGCCGCCGCGCCCAATCGATCGCGGAGGCTCGCTGTCCGCGGTCAGACGCTCCATCGCCTGGCGCAACGCCGCCGTGTCGCCGGCGGGCACAAGGAGGCCCGTTCACACCGTCCACGATCATGTCCGGGATGCCGCCGATGGCGGACCCGATGACCGGTCGGCCGCGGGTCATCGGCTCCCGCACGACACCCGGCAACGGGTCTGGCCAGATGGAGGGCACGACACCGAAGAGACACCGCTCCCACGCCGCCATCACCACCCGATGCGGCACCGCCGAGATGAGGTGTCACGCCATCGGGGACGTCCTCCGGCGTCTCCACTTGACGGGTGCCGATGAGCGACCAGCGCCGGCGCGTCCGGGTCAGCACCGCGCACCGCCGTCCATGCGGCCAGCAGCACGGCCAGCCCCTTGTGCGCCTGGAGGGCGCCCACGAACAGGATGAAGGGCGAGGCCGGGAGGCGCGCCAGGGACCCCTCGTCGGCGGCGATGGTCGCCTCCGGCTCGCCGGGCACGATGTCATCGATCCGTTCCAGGATCGGCCGCCAGCGGGGATCGCCGTGGAGCAGGTCCCGCTCGACGGTACGCTGGACGAAGCCGCTGACGCTGTGGATGGCCCGCACGGTCCGAGCGCAGGAGCGGGCGGCCACCGCGCACGCCGCTCACGGCGATGAGCGCCCGCGCTGCCCCGTAGTGGCGGCCCGCGCAGTCCAGGCAGCGGCCGAGCGAGGGTCCGTCACATACCGCGCGGTCGTGCCACAGGAGGTTGCGCGTGGCACATGCGTGGCCGTAGTCGCGGACGGACAGCACCAGCGGAGCCGCATGGTCCAGGACCGCGGCGGCGCTGGAATACGCGATCCAGCCGCTCGCATGGACGACGTCCGGCCGCCAGTCGAGCACGAGCCGGTGGAGACCGACGCTCAGCAGCGGATCGGGCGCGGGCGGCAGGAAGCGCTGGCCGCGGCCGGGTGCCGGTAGCGCGCTCGCAAGGCTCGCCAGTCGATCGACGGCCACGCCCTCGACGACCTCACGAGGCGCCAGGCCCGGTTGCGCGGTCGTCGCGACCCGCACCTCGTGTCCCCGCCGGGCCAGGGCCGCCGCGAGGAGCCCGACCTGCCGTTCTGCGCCACCGATGACGGGATGGAAGAAGTCGCTGGCGAGCAGCACCCTCATGGCCCGGGCACCCCGCGCAGGGAGAGCCGGACTTGCCGATACGGGTCGCCCGGCGGGATCGTCGCCCGCCCGCCACAGCGAGGCGACGACCTGGCGCAGGAACGCGCCCGCCGGCGGGAGCGGCCACCCGCCGGGTGATGGATGCACCGTCCTCGATGCCCAGCGTCCTCGATCGTCGACAGCGGCTCGCCATCGAGGGTCGACCACCAACCGGTAGGTCTCCGGGTGGCCCTCCGCATCCGTGACCCGGAGGTCCACGGCGCGGCCGGCGTCCACGGCGGTGATGGCCGAGCGCGGTCCAGGCTGGCTGGGGCTGTGCCGCGGCGCCGACGCGTGCGATGACCAGCGCGAGGGCCGCGAGCAGCGCCGCGCCCGACGAGCAACGCCAGCTGCAGGGTCGTGGCGCTCGAGCACCGCCGCGACCACGCCGGGCATCGGGACCCGGCGCGATGTCGGCGCCGGTCGTGGAGTGCGTCAGGCCGTCGGCCCCGGACCCAGGCGACGGCACAGGCGACGAGCGTGACGTCAGCGAGGATGTGAGCCCCAGGACGCCGAGGAGAGCCCGGGGCGCAGCAGGTGCAGCAGGAAGCCACACATCACGGTCAGGGCCAGCTGGATGCCCACGCGAGCGCCATCCGCTCGGCGCGGCCGAGGCCCGACCCGGGGAACAGCGCCCGCGTCAGGGCGAGACCGGGCACGCCGAATGCCAGCAGCGCGCCCGCCAGCGCGACCAGGCCGGCCGGCGCGGACGGCTGCGTGAGCACGAACCCGGCGCCCAGGCCCAGGCCCGCCAGGACCAGCGAGGCCGACCGTCTGGCGGCGACGGGGGTGGTGCCGGCCAGCGCGCGAGCCGTGGCCGTCGACGATCGCCGCTCGGTCACTGGCGCCCGCCCGGTCAGGCGGCGGATATCCGACGATCTCCAGGTCGCCGTTGTCATAGACCCGGTCGGCACCGGCCAGGGCGTGCCACTTGTCCAGCGCGGCGGCATCCATGGGCACGGTCCAGGGACCGAGGGTGGACTGCTCGCCGCGTTCCACGTAGACCCCGACCAAGGGCAGGGATGTCGGCAGCCGATGATCGGCGATGACGTAGTCGACGCCTGCCCGGATGAGCAGCGTCGACGTCGCCGGGCGTGAGGGTCGCATCGAAGTAGGCGGCGCGGAGGTTGATCTTGTCGCCCGCGGCCGAGATGGGGTGCTGACGCCCATACGTCGCGAGCAGCACCCGGCTCGTCCGGTCGCTCAGGAACCGGCGACCCGGGCCGAGCGCATCCAGGGTCCACGCCGCGGCATCGATGCCCTGGGGGCTCACCGACCGGGGATCGGCCGCGACGAGATAGGGCCCGGGCAGCCGCGCCCAGGGCGCGATGCCCAGGATGGCGCCACCCATGAACAGCACGATGAGGCCACCCATGACGAGACCCGTGGCGACCCGACGGGCCCGCCCATGGCCAGTGCGACGCCGTGCCACGAGCCACGCGACGAAGCCTGAGCGCCAGCCGGCTGGCGGCGCATGCCCGGTCGCCGTATCCATGACCGCCAGCGCCGCGATGGCGGCCACGAACGCCGCACCCACGAAGATGAACTCGGCCGAGCGTGCCGCAAGCTCCGCGCCGCGGGCCGTCAGGCGCGCGAGCAGGGACACCGGGTAGACCAGCGAGATGAGGCCCAGGGTCATGCGGCAGTGCCGCGGTCCGCCAGCGACGCCGGATGATGGGCAGTCCCACCGGCAGGGCGAGGACCATCACCAGCACCGAGCCGTAGGCGATGACCTGCTCCCACGCCGGCGCGGCGACGCCGGTGGAGGAGCTGAACAGCTCCCGGCTGCCCTCGTCGCCGGCGATGAGCTGGAACACCTGGTCGACGGCGCCACCGAGCGCGGGCACGAGGTAGCCAACGGTCACGGACGCCACGTACAGCATCCAGGCCGCGGTCGCGGTCACTGCCAGCACGGCTGGACCCGCGAGCCCGCCAGGGCGTGCGCCGCGGAGCCGCAGCAGCCCACCCACCAGGGCCCAGACCACGAGGCAGGCGGAGAGCGCCAGCGCCGTGACATGGTGGGTGACCACGACCGCGCCGATGGCCAGCAACAGGACTCCCGTGAGTGCCAGCGGGTGCCCCGCCCGCGCCAGACGCGTCGACCGTGCCGCGTCCCCGGGTCCGGGGGGACCAGGCAGCGCGACGCCGCTCGCGACCTCACGGCGCTGGATGCACCACATCACGAACACGGCCAGCGGCAGCGCCAGCGACTCGTACGCGAACTGGGCATCGAAGAACAGGAAGCCGGGGTTGGCGGCATAGATGAGCGCGCCGACGCTGGCCAGCCGGCTGTCGCCACTCGCCCGCTCGTAGAGCAGGAACAGCGCCACCATCAGCAGCACCCGGGCGAGCCCGACCACGAGGACGCCCGCCTCCCACGTCGAGAAGCCCGCACGGACCAGCAGGTCGGAGGCGATCTCGAGTCCCGGGTAGTACGGGCTCGCGAGCAGGATGCTGTTGGTCGTGAACAGCCGGCCGCTCACGACGATGTCGTCGAGGGTCGCCCAATGGAGGAACTCGTCGAGCATCAGGAACGAGGCAGGGGCGCCCAGGATCTTGACCCCGTAGAGCGCCACGCCGGCGAGCACGACGAGCGCGATACGCTCCCGCCGGGCGGCCTCACGGCCGATGAGCCGGGCGCCGATGGGCACCACGATGAGCAGCAGCCCCAGCCACCAGACGAGCGGCGCGACGACGACATCGAAGCGCGCGAGGGTGTCGCCGATGGCCACGACCACGAGCCCGAGGGCGGCAAGGAACGCGATGCGGGGCAGCTCCCCGAGCGCCCAGGGCCGGGGAGCGAGGTCGGTCGCGGCAGTGCTCCCAGCGGCCGCGCCGACCGCGCCGGTCATGACCGTCGGTCCGGGTCGGACGCTCCCGCCCCATCGAGCCGGTCGAGGAAACGCAGGTACGCATCGGCGGTCGCCGACCACGATCGGGGATGCTCGAAGGTCTGGCCCCGGAGCGTCGGGCAGCTCCCGCAACCGCGTGGTGAGCGCATCGACATCACCCACGGGCGTGAGCCGGATGCCGGCATACCCAACGGCCGCCTCGCCGTTGCCACCGGTGTCCGTCATGACGATGGGCAGGCCGTAGCCCATCGCGACGTGGAGCGGGCCGCTGAGCGAGGAGCGGCGGTACGGCAGCACCGACGGCATCCGCCCCCCGCAGGTATCGGTCGAGCTCGGCGTCGTGGACGTAGCGGTTGACGAACGTGATCCGGTCGCGATTCGGGCTGCGGGCGATCATCCCGGCCGGCAGGGTGTGCCCCTCCCAGGTCTCGCCCACGACCGTGAGCCAGTAGTCCGGGACCTCGTCGGGACGCAGCCGGTCGAAGGCAGCGACAAGGTCCTCGAGACCCTTGTAGGGCCGGATGAGACCGAAGAACAGGATGTTGCAGGACGCGTCCGATGCCTCGCGCAGCGGCGAGGTCGGCGGACCCTCCGACCGGTAGTGGTCATGCGGGCCATGCGGCAGCACCGCGACCGGCTTGCCGCCCAGGTCCCAGTGGCGCGCCAGCAGGTCACGATCGAACGCCGAGTGGACCGTGAATCCGGACGCGAGCCGGATGACCGCGCCGCCGACGAGCCGCGAGTAGCGACTGACGAGCGGCAGCCGCAGTTCGCCCGTGTCCTGGACCTCATGGAACTCGATGACCACGCGCGCCCCGAGGGCTCGGGCCAGCAGGGCGAGCGCGAGATAGCTGTGGAGCACGGTGCCCGTCCACCACTGCAGCACGATCGCCTGGGGGCGCTGACGACGCAGGAACGCGGCCGCCAGGGCGAGGCTGGGCAGCCACCACCAATCGATGCCGTCGAACGTTGGCAGATGGGCGCGATGGGCGAGGTCGGTGAGGTCGCTGCCCACCCGGGCCTTGCCCGGGTAGAGGAAGGTCGGCAGCAGCTGACGCATGGTCACCACGGAGGCGCGCACGCCGGCGTCCGCGAACGCCTCCGCAAGGCGCACCGTGTAGACGCTGATGCCCGAGAGGAAGCGGGTCCCCGACCCGACCACGGTGATGCGTTCCGGGCCGCTCACGATACGATCCGCCCGGACCCCAGCCAGCGGCTGAGGATCGCCGACCCGGTGACCTCCGCGAGCGACGCCGACTCCACGTCCACCGGGATACCGGCGGCCGCTGCCTCGGCGCGGACCCGTGTCCGCCGGGGGTCTCCCCGACGAGCACGCTCCGCGCCCCGATGGCGGCTGCCGCCTGGAGGTCGTTGAGGGAATCCCCGACGACCACGGATGTCGCGCCCGTGGCACCCGGGTGCCGCGCGAGCGTCCGAAGGAACATCGCGATGCCCGGCTTCCGGCAGATGCACGTCCCGATGTCGTGCGGGCAGACCTCGATGCCGTCCAGGTCGCCGCCGCCATCCCGCACCTGGCGCAGCAGCTCCGCGTGGACCGCATCGACCGCGACTCCGGTCATCCGCCCGAGCGCCGATCCCCCGCTGGTTGGTCACGACCACGACCGGTACGTCCGGCAGGTCACATCGGATCCTGGCGAGCGCGTCCGTGACACCCGGCAGGAGCCGCAGCCCCGCGACGTCCCGGACGTAGTCGCCCTCTGGCGGGGACGCGTTGAGCACGCCGTCACGGTCCAGGAACAGGATCCCGGTCACCTCAGCAGACCCGCCAGGTCTGCAGCCCGTCCGGTTCGAGCGCCACCTCCGATGCATCGCAGCCACGGGCGCGCAGCAGGTCCGCGAGCGCATGCTTGCGTCACGACGAGAACATCGCCAGCGGCAGGCAATTGGTGTCCGGGTAGCCGTGCCGACATGGATGGGGCAGGCCGTCACAGGCCGAGTCCGTTCCCGGCTGCCGCGAACGCGCCAGAAATGTTCGAAGGCTGACAACCCGGGCGCAGCGTACGCAACTCGCGGTCGAAGCCTTTGTTAAGTATGGAGCCAAACAAGCAACGTCAGTGCGCAGTGATCTGGAAAGGGGATGTGGATGCACGTGCTCAAGTCTTGGGGCCGCCTGCCGTGCGCGGTCGCAACTGTTCTGCTGGTCGGCGCAGCCGTACCTGGTCTGGCGTCGGCGCACTCGTCGCGGCGGGATCGCCACCACCGCCCCCATTACCGTCACCACCACGCGAGGTTCGGCACCCTGTATTACGTCGCGTGGCAATTAGTGCGTGGTTACTTGGCGTAGGCGACGTACTGCCGTCGAAGTACTCGCTGACAATCTCACTTGTGCGGGTAGCGAGATACTCGACGGTGAGAATGACGAGCTTGGCGAGGTTGGATGGGCGGCGTCGCGCGACGTGGGTGTGAACGTCCTGGTTGAGGAGCTCGTCGGGGTTGAGCTCCGGAGCGTACGGTGGAAGGTAGAACAGCTCCATCCGCGGATGGTCCAGCAGCCAGTACTCGACCGCGGGAGACTTGTGGAAGGAGGCGTTGTCGACAATCAGGAAGATCTTGCGCTCGGCGAAGTGCTCGAGCAGCTTGTCGAGGAAGTCCAGGAAGCGGATCTCATCGCAGGTGCCCTCGAAGATCTCGAACACGAGCGTGCCGTCGGCACCGATCGCGCTGATCACGTTGGCCGAGAAACGCTTGCCGGTCAGCGGCACGACCGCGCGCTCGCCGATCGGCGCGTAGCTCTTGCCGGCGGTCTGCCGGCGCGCACGCCCATCTCATCGCCGAACAGCATCCGCGCCCCTTCGCGCCGCGCGCGCGCCTGGATCGCCGGGAACTCGTCCTGGAGCCAGGCCCGCACCCGCTCGGGGTCCTGCTCGAGCCACCGCCGCTGCGGCTTCTTGCCCGAGAACCCCCAGCGACGCAGGTAGACACCAACCGTCTGGCGGCTGAGCCCGATCCCGAACCGCCGCTCGATCAGCGCCTTGACGGCCTGCCTTGACCACAAGACGCCGGGAATCTGCAGCTGATCGGGGTTCGTGCCCTTCATCAGTCCGATCAGCTCTGCCTGCTGGGCGTCGGTGAGCGCCATCTGCTCGCGCGAGCGCCGACCACGCCGCCGCTCCCTCAGTCCCTCAAACCCCCCGAGCTGGTGGCGCGCCATCCACAGCGACACCGTCCGCAGATGCACCCCCATGGCCTGCGCCACGACCGCGTGAGTGCGGCCCGCCAACACCATTCTCACACCCCGCTCACGCAGCGCTTCCCGAGTCTCGCCTGACACCCGCTTAGCGTCACTCATCACACAGTCAATACTATCATATTGACACACTCGAATGTACTGTTACCTGACGTACTATTTGCCACGCGCCGTGATATG
>CAWJKF010000010.1:0-59606 GCA_963843335.1 uncultured Chloroflexia bacterium | reverse complement strand
CTCGGTGGGGGCGGTCGGTGCCGGCGGCGCCGTCGTGTTCGATGCGATGGTGCGACAGCCCGATGGGCCGACCCACACCCCACGGGTCGTGGCGGCCAGCCCGACGCCAACCGTCCGGCCGACCCCGCGGACCCCACCGCCGACGCCGGTGGTGCTTCAGCCGACACCCGTGGTCCCGGTACGGTCGGCCATGCCCCCATCCGCGGGACCAGATGCGCCCCGGCGTGCCCCGTCGAGCCCGCAGGTCAACGCCCCGTCGCCCAGTGTCCCGGGTCCAGGCGTGGGTGGACCACCGGGTACGGACCCGACGCCCAAGCCGCATCCCACGCCCCAGGTCGACCGCACGCCAAAGCCACGTCCCACGCCCAAGGCTGACCGGACGCCCAAGCCGCACCCGACCCCCAAGGCGGGCCGGACGCCGAAGCCGCATCCCACACCGAAGCGGACGGCCAAGCCGCATCCGACGCCCAAGCGGACAACGGGGCCGTAGTCGGGAGCGACCCCCGATCGAGTCGATCGGTACCCGTCGCCCGGCCCCCGAGGACCCAAGGTACCTGATGGCCGATGAAACGGATGCTGCGACCGATGTCTCGGTAGTTGCGGGGCCGGACGACCGCTCGGCCGAAACGAGGAGCACCATCCATGAAGCGACTGGGCATCATCGGGGTCGTCACCCTACGTTGCTATCCGCGTTCGGGACGACCGCGCTCGCTGCGAAGCCCGTCGGGCACGTTCACCTGCAAGTCAAGCCTGGGACCTATGTCGGCGCGGCCGGGGACTGCGGCGCGGGCACGCCGGCAGGCACCAAGGGTGGCGTCCGGGCCGCCTGGCGGACGCACCAGGGTCTGCGTGATTCCGGTGGATCCGACCATGCGCTCTTCCTGGCCAAGCGGGTCGCCCTCAGCGACTGCAGCAGCGCCTACGCGATCGTCCGGGGCGTCAAGGGCCTGCCGGCCACGACCCTCGGCTTCGATTATCGGGCGGACTCGTACTGCAGCGGCGGATCGGCACGCTTCAACGTGACGGCATCCGACGGGTTCCACTTCGTGGGCGGCTGCGGCAACGGCGTGCCGACGAGCGTCGGCCTCGACCGGCGCGGCGCGGCGTGGTCCCGGGTGACCTTCGACCTCACCGATCCGACCGTCGCCTTCCCGCCGGTCGCGGCGGGCGCCACGCTGCTGAAGGTGTCCATCATCCAGGACGAGCAGGGCGTCTCCATCCTCGACAACATCAGCGTCAACGGCCATTCGGTCGGCAAGCCGGGCGGTCATCACTAGGACCAAGCGCTCCGAAGCGCTCGAACCGGGACCCGGGCTCCATGGGGGGACCGGGTCTCGTGCTGTCCGGGACGTCCATCCGGGTGGTGGGTGCCGCCGGCTCGATGCCCGAGGGCTTCGGTGCATGCGGGTTCGTTCATGGGCACGACGACAGCCCTTGTGCATGCCACCAACCCGCCTCCACCTGACGGGCGGAGCATCCTGACCTGCTCGCGGGCACCGCACGGGGTCCCAGCGGGTACGGATCGCGCAACCGTCCCTGGCATCTCGCCGCTCAGGCGGACGCACGCCGCGGACGCAGGCCGCCGTCGGGCAGGTGTGCTGCATCGGGATGGAGACGGACCCGCCGCAGGAGCTGGGCATTGGTGGCCACGATGATGGTCGAGAGGCTCATGGCGACCGCACCCAGGGCCATCGGTAGATCGATGCCCCAGGGCGCGAGCAGGCCGGCTGCCAGCGGGATGGCCACGATGTTGTAGCCAGCCGCCCAGACGAGGTTCTGGACCATCTTCCGGTAGCTGGCACGCGAGAGCCGGATGGCACCCACGACATCACGTGGATCGTCCCCGATGAGCACGATGCCCGCCGACTCGACCGCGACGTCGGTCCCCGCCCCGATGGCGATTTCGACATCGGCCCGGGCCAGGGCCGGGGCATCGTTGACGCCATCGCCCACCATCGCGACCCGATGGCCGGCCTCCTGGAACGCTGCGACGGCTGCCGCCTTGTCGGCGGGCAGCACCTCCGCCCTCACCTGGTCGATGCCGAGACGCCCTGCCACCGAATCGGCGACGGCACGGCTGTCGCCGGTGATCATGGCGACCCGCACGCCGAGGGCGTGCAGCTGCGCGATCGCCTCGGCCGACTCCGCCCGGACCTCGTCCTCGACCGCGACCGCGCCGAGGACGATGGTGCCCTCGACCACGTACAGCACGGTGCGCCCGGCCGCGGACCACCCCGCCGTCGTCTCGACCATCGTCGGCGATGGCACGGCATTCGCGCCAGCGAGCAGGCGTGGTCCGCCGACCTCGATCGTCCGCCCATCGACGTTGGCGCGGACCCCGAGCCCGGGTAGCGCTTCGAACTCCGTCGTCGCGGCCCGTACCACGTGGCGCGCGTCGGCTGCGTCGACCACCGCGCGCGCCAGGGGATGCTCGGAGTCACCCTCCACGGATGCCGCGAGCCGGAGCACCTCGTCGGCGTCCCGCGCGCCCTCCGACCGCACCAGGGCGACGACGGGCCTGCCCCGTGTCAGGGTGCCGGTCTTGTCGAAGACGACGAGGTCGATGTCGCGAGCGCGTTCGAGCGACAGGCGGTCCTTGATGAGCAGCCCGTTCCGGGCGCCGAGGGACGTCGAGATGGCGATGACGAGCGGGATGGCGAGGCCAAGCGCATGTGGGCACGCGATGATCAGGACGGTCGCGGTGCGCACGAGCGCCTCCTCAGGGTCGCCGACGGCCCACCAGACCACGAGCGTCACGATGCCGGCACCCAGTGCGACATAGAAGAGGAGGGCAGCGGCGCGGTCCGCAAGGGCCTGAGCGCGGGATCTCGATGCCTGCGCCGCAGCGACGAGCCGCATGATCCCCGACAGTGCCGTCGCCTCACCGACCGCGGTGACCCGCACCCGAAGGCTGCCGCCCGACGCGACCGTGCCGGCTACGACCTTGCTGCCGGATACCTTCATCACGGCGGCCGACTCGCCCGTGATCATCGACTCATCCACATCAGCCGACCCTTCGACCACGATGGCGTCTGCCGGTACCCGGGCACCGGGGCGGACCAGGAGCATGTCTCCCACCCGGATGTCGGCGAGCGGCACGAGCTGCGTGTCGGCACCGGTGACCCGCTCGGCCGTATCTGGCAGCAGTTCAGCCAGTGCGGACAGCGCGCCGCGCGCCTGGGCGATCGAGCGCATCTCCAGCCAGTGGCCGAGCAGCATGATGGTGATGAGCGTCGCGAGCTCCCACCACACCTCGACCTCGAACCAGCCCAGCGACGCCGCGAGCGACGTCACGAACGATACGCTGATGGCCAGGCTGATGAGCAGCATCATGCCCGGCTGGCGGGCCTGCAGCTCGGAGAGCCCGCCGCGCAGGAAGACGAGGCCGCCGTACAGGAACACCGCGGTGCCGAAGACCGCGGGGATCAGATCGCTGCCGGGGAAGGTCGGTGCCTGGTAGCCCAGCCACTCCTGGACGTCCGGGCTCCAGATGACCACCGGGATGGTCAGCAGCAGGGACAGCCAGAAGCGGTCGCGAAACATGGCGACGGAGTGCCCCTCGTGGCGGTCGTGCGTGCTGTGCGGGCCACCCGTGTCCTGGACAGGGTGCGCCGGATGGTCGGCTGCTCCTGCGTCCCCTCCGACGTGTCCTTCGTGATGTGGGCTCGTGTCCAATGTCGTCTCCGAGATACTCCCCCCTAGTATTTCGATACTGTCAACCCTGGTGGATGGGATCGCTTCGCTCGTGGTCGTCGTCATCGGCTTCCGGGCCCATCGGGGTAGACGAGGATGCGATGATCGGCGCCCATCGCGCCATGCTGCTCGTGGCGTGGCCGGTCAGAAGCAGACGGAGGGGGTCCGATGTCCATCCCTGGGCGCTGGCGCCATGGACTCATCGGTTCGGTGTTCGTGCTCGTGTCCGCTGCGACAGCCGCGCCGGTGTCGGCCGATGCGGGTGCGGTGTGGGCGTGGGTGACGGTTCGCAACGCGACCAGTGACAGCCTCGTGTCCGGGTCCCCGGATGCCGGCAGCTGGAACTCGGGCGGCGCGGGTATCCATCGGGTCGGCACCGGCCACTACCAGGTCACCTTCTACGGAGCCCAGGAAGCTGGGAGCGGCGCCAGCGTCGCGCTGGTGACCCCGATGGGCAGCACGCCCCGGACCTGCGCCGCCGTGAGCTGGGAGCGGGTGACCTCCAGCGAGGTGGTGGAGGTCAGGTGCCAGACGCTCGGCGGGACCCCGAAGGACAGCCGGTTCGTCGTCCACTGGCTCGCGGCGAGTGGCGTCGGCGGGCGACTCGCCTATGCCTTCAACTGGAGTCCCACGAGCAACGGTGGCAGCCCGGACGAGGTCTACGACTCCCGGGGCGGTCCGATCGAGGTCCATCCTGACAACCAGACGGCGCAGCTGCGCTTCGGGGACCAGGGTGTCGACGGTGGCATCGCTATCGTCGCGGCGACCGACGGGGACCGGTCCGTGAGCGGTTCCTTCCCGACATCGTGCTCCCTCGCGCGCCTGACCACCGTCCTGAACCAGCACACCATCCCGGACCCGGGTGACGACACGCTCGACAAGTACGCCGATGTCAAGTGCTGGGAGATCGATGGCAGCGCCAACATCTACCACCAGCACGTGGTCGTGTTCATGAAGGGCCTCGGCCTCAAGGGCGTGGTGCGAAGCAGGGTGGCGTACGTCTGGGCCCGGAAGCCCAGCACGAGGTCCTACACTCCCTCGTCGCTCGACCGGTACAGCTCGTCCGGGGGCGCCATCCGGGTGCGGCGCCTGGGCACCGGCCGCTACGAGGTGAGCTTCGCCGGGATGCCCAAGGGAGGCGGGGCGCAGGTGACAGCGGTCAGTAGCGCGGAGCGGCGAGTCTGCACGATCGCCGGCATCACCTCCACCTCGACCCCGCCGCGCGTCAGGGTCTCGTGCTTCGATGGATCCGGTGCGCCCAGGGACACGCGCTTCACGCTCGCCTATACCCGCTGAGCCGAGGCACCGCGCTCGGGTTCGAGCACATCCTCAAGGGCAAGGCTACCAAGGCCGGCGCCGAGGCTGCCCAGGGCATCCTCGACGAGAGCCCCTCGGGACTCTGACGCTGCGGATGGTTGTCCCCACGGCCACAGGCACGCGTTCGAGCGCGGCTGCCCAGCAGGAGATGACCATCGACGGGGCGCCCCTTCGCAGCCATGTGCTCCTCTGGGCGGTCGCGCTGGCGCTCGGCAGCGTCACGGCGGTCGGGGTGTGGCTGTTCGACCAGGCGATCGACCTGGTCGGCCGGGTCGTGCGGGATGTGCTCGTGCCCGCCCTGGGCCCGATCGGGGTGTGGGGCATCGTGCCCATCCTCGCCCTCGCGTGCCTGCTCGTGGCCGGCATCGTCCGGTTCACGCGGCCCGAGAAGCTCGCAGCGATGGGTCACATCATCGACGGGGTGGCCGAGCACGAGGGCCATCTCGACCAGCACAATGCCGCGGTCGTCGTCTCCGGCGCGGCGGTCGGGCTGGGCATGGGCATGCCCCTCGGTGCGGATACGCCGTCGGCGATGATCGGCGGGCTCATCTTCATCGTGCCCGCGCTGCTCGCGGTGGCCGCCGCCGCCATCACCACCTTCCGGTTGACGGGCACCCCGCCGGTCTATGCCATCCCGCCCGACGCCGTCCACTGGGACGCGAGCCTGGCGCTGTATCTCGTACCCGCGCTGGTCGCCGCGTTCGCGGCCGTGGCATGCGTGCGCCTCTTCCCGGTCCTGAAGGCCACATGGGCACGACTGGCCTGGCCGACGTGGGCCCGTAGGGCGCTCGCGGGTGCCATGGTCGGGGTCGTAGCGGTGGCGCTCCCGGATGTCACCGGCTCCGGCACCGGGACCATGAAGCAGCTGTTCAGCGGCGCGACCATCCCGTTGGCCACGCTCGTGGCGCTCGCGGTCGCCAAGCTGGTGTTGACACCCGGCAGCCTCGGGGCAGGCTTCGTCGGCGGCGTCATCGGACCCGCGATGCTCATCGGCTCGTGCCTGGGTGCCGCGGTCGGAGCCATCGTGTGGTAGTTCCTACCCACCTGCGGTCGCCCGCCTCCCCAGCGCGGTGTGCCATCGGACCAGACCCTCTGGATGTTAGCCTACTGGCTAGTGATTGCATACACACGAGGAGCATCCGTGTCCGACCCACGTTTCCTCGACTCGCTGGAGTCGATCATCATCGCCGGCGTCGCCCTGACGACGGAGGCGCTCGCTGACGCAGCGCACGATACGGAGCTCACCCTGCCGATGTGGCGGGTGCTGGTGGTCCTCGGCTCGACCGACGACGGTGCCACCGTGAGCGAGGTCGCCCGTCGGATGCGGGTGACCGTCCCGGCGACCAGCCGCCAGCTCCAGCGGCTCGCCCGGCGGGGGCTGGTGTCGCTCTCGGTCGATGCCCAGGATCGACGCGCCATGCGCGCACGACTGACGGCCGCGGGGACGGAGTTCCGGGAGCACGTGATGGCCTCTCGGCGTCAACGACTGCGGCTTGCCCTTGCTCCTCTGGTGGTGTCGCCGACGACCGAACACGACGTCGCGATGGCAGCGCGGCTCCTGGGTTCGCATCGGTGACGGCGTCCCCGGGTGTGGCGGCAGGCGGCCGGGTGGGCTCCCGGGTCGATACGTGGCTGCCGGCGGTCCGGCACTGGGTCCGGCGCGCCCGCTACGAGCCCAAGTGGCTGGTGCTGGCGACGCTCATCGGCGTCATCGGCGGCCTTGGAGCTGTGGTCTTCACGCTCGCCCTGGAGCTCTCGACGCGGTTGTTCCTCGGCATCGTCGTCGGGTTCACCCCAGCGAGTCCGGCCGGTGAGGGCGGCGCGCCCATCACCGACGCTCTCCGTCCGTGGGCGCTGCCGTTCTGCGTGGCCCTCGGCGGTCTGCTCTCGGGGATCATCGTCTTCCGCCTCGCGCCGGAGGCGGAGGGTCACGGCACCGACGCCGCCATCGCGGCGTTCCATCATCGACCCCGTGGCATCCGGGGCCGGGTCCCCATCGTGAAGCTGGTTGCCTCGGCGCTCACCATCGGCTCCGGTGGCTCTGCCGGTCGCGAGGGGCCGACGGCCCAGATCAGCGCCGGCTTCGGATCGTTCCTGTCCCGCACCCTTGACCTTGACCAGCACGACGCACGGATCGCCGTCGCGGCGGGCATGGCGGCGGGCATCGGGGCCATCTTCCGGGCACCGCTGGGTGCCGCGGTCCTGGGCGCGGAGCTCCTGTACCGCGACGATGTCGAGTCATCCGCACTGCTGCCGTCATTCATCGCGACCATCGTCGCCTTCTCGGTCTACGGCCTGCTGCTCGGCAACGACCCCATCTTCGGGGTCCAGGCGGCGTCCCACTTCGACCCCTTCCAGCTCGGCTACTACGCTCTCATCGGACTCGCGGCGGGCCTCATGGGCCTCCTCTACATCCGCTCCTTCTACGGCGTGACCACATGGTCGAAACGCTGGACGCCGCCGGTCTGGTTCCGGCCAGCGATCGGCGGCTTCCTGGTCGGCTGCATCGGGCTCGCGGTCCCGGGCGTCCTGGGCACGGGCTATGGCTGGGCACAGGCGGCGCTCGGCCGGGAGACCCTCATGGCGTTGCCGCTCGCCATGATCCTCGTGCTGCCGTTCGCGAAGATCCTCGCGACCTCGCTGTCGATCGGCACCGGCGGCTCGGGTGGCGTGTTCGGACCGGGCATGGTCATCGGCGGACTCGTCGGCGCCGGGATCTGGCGGCTGCTCGCACCGGTCGCGCCGGACATGCCGGTCGACCCGGCACCCTTCGTCATCGTGGGCATGATGGCCCTGTTCGGGAGCATCGCCCACGCGCCCCTGGCGGTGATGCTCATGGTGGCGGAGATGACCGGCGACCTCGGCATGCTGCCTCCCGCGATGGTCTCGGTCGGGATCGCCATGCTCGTCGTGCGCGATCGCTCCATCTACCACAGCCAGCTCGCGACCAAGGCCGACTCACCGGCCCACCGGTTCCGCTTCGCGATGCCGGTGCTCGCGACCCTGCCCGTGCGGGATGTGATGCGGGCGCCGCGGCTGGTGCTCTCGTCGGCGCTCACGGTCGGCACGGCGCGGGAGCAGCTGGACGCCGTCCGGCTGTCGGGCGCGCCGGTGCGCGACGCATCGGAGCGATACCTCGGGGTGATGGACATGGAGCGCGGGGACAGCGCCGACCTCTCGGAGCCCGTCGAGCAGGTCGTCGACCGCGATGCGCCGGTCATCGCACCCGAGGACCCGCTCGATGACGCCCTGGGCACGATCGCCGATTCGGGGCGCCAGTGGGCACCCGTCATCGAGGACGATCGGCTGGTCGGTGTGCTATCGGTGCGGGACGCGATGGCCGGCTACCGCGCGGCGCTGGCGGGATCGGTCCGGCAGGTGCGCAACCTCCACGACGCGGGCGTGCTGCTGCAGGCAGAGGTCGTGATGGGTTCGTCCCTCGACGGGGTGAGCGTGGGCGAGGTGCCGTGGCCGGCCGACACGACCCTCGTGTCGATCGAGCGCGACCGCCGCCTGGTGGTGCCCAAGGGCGACATCCGGCTCCTCGTCGGCGACCGTCTGACGGTCCTCGCAGCCGAGGGCTCGGAGGAGGCAGCACGGGCGGTGATGGGCGGGACCGCCGCCGCGATCGGCGACGGCCCCATGCCGGAGCCCGGCTGAGGGTGTGCCTCAGCCCATCGGGCTGGCGGACGGCTGCTCCATCATCATGTCCGGGCTGGCGGACGGCTGGTCCATCATGGTGGCCTGGGTCGTGATGTAGACGGTCACGCTCGTCGTGCCATCGCCGTCGTCATGCAGGGTGGCGACCCCGGTATACCCGGAGTCTCCGACCGCGCCGAGCCCGATGGCGATGTCCGCCGCGCCCATCTCCGGACCGCCGATGTCGCCGCACACCAGGTACGTGCCCATGGCGTCAGCGCTCTGATGGACCACGATGCTGTGGGGGGCCGTGAACAGGTCCCCATACGCCATCGGCACGGTCGTGACGCTCGCCTCGAGCAGCATCGCCGGCGTCGGCCCCATGGCCGGGGTCATCATCGCCGTCTTGTCGTGCAGGAATTGCCCCGATACATCGGCGAGGTCCGCGATGATGCCACCGGGCGTCGGGCATGACCCATCGTGGATGTGGGCAGGGTGCGGGGTCATGGACGTCTGGGCCGCGGCGCCGGCCGTGAGGGATGCGGCGCCGAGCAGGGCGAGCGCGCCTGCCACGGTCAGGAGTCGTGCGTTCAAGGGACCTCTCCATCAGCGTGTCGGTCGACCTGACCGAACCGCTGACACCATGACCCCGGTCTGTGACGGATCGATGACGAGCGGACCGCGGCACGGGAGAATCCGCGGTTCGCGTGGATGTGGCCGTCTCGCGCCGACCTCGGCTCAGATGCAGCTCCCGGGCGCCTTGGCGGGGATGAGCCCGGGCTGGCCCAGCGGGACCGGGAGCGGTCCGAGGGTCGATCTTGCTCGTGTCCGCCGTCAGGACCCCGTTGGCAACCTTGCTCGCGAACCGGTCCATGCTCCGCGGCGCCGGGCCCAGCTCCTGGATCTTGATGCCGAGTCGGTCGTAGCGGGACCCGTGACAGGGGCACTCGAACCAGTAGTTGGTGGTGCAGAAGTTCGGCTTGCAGCCGAGGTGGGGACATCGCTGGTAGATGACGCGGACATTGGTGTCCTGGCCGGAGCCGTCGGGGCTATCACCGTCGATGAACGCGAGCGTCGGATCGATCAGCTGGACGTAGGCGCGCGCATCCGGGAAGTAGCCCGGTGCCCCCGAGGCGAGCGTCGCACCCGGCACCGCAGGGTTGGCCGCGACCGTGTCCAGGTCGCCGAGGGTGAACGTGCCGCCAAAGCCGCTCGACAGGTTCGGCCACAGGAACCCGATGGTGCCACCGAGGGTCTCCAGGAGCCACACGCCGACGGCCGCACCCAGCGAGCGCCGGATGAGCTGACGGCGGGAGAGACCGGCCGGGGCGCCGCTGCGCATCTCCCGGCGCACCTCCGCCGTCAGCGCCTGCGGCTCCTGGGTGCGCGTGAGCTTCCAGTTCCCCATGGCGACCTCCCGGGTTACGTGATGATAGCCTGTAGGCTAGTACGATTCCCCGGAACGGGCCTGGGGCGAAGGCACCGGCGGCGGCAGGGACCGTCGATCAGACAAGGTCGGGAGGTGCGATGTGTTCGAGGTCATCGACGGTTTCACCGACGGGGTGGTCGCCGTGCGGGGTGTCGGGTGCGTCACCGCCGACGACTACCGGTCGGTGCTCGGGCCGGCCATCAGGCAGGCCGCGGCCGGCGGCAGGAAGGTCCGCCTCTACCTCGAGCTGGGTGACGGGTTCGAGGGCTACGACGGCAGCGCCATCCTGGCGGACGCAGGGCTAGGTCTCGATGAGTTCGGTACCTTCGCGCGGATCGCGGTCGTGACCGACACCGACTGGCTCCGCCACGCCATCCACCTCTTCGGCCCACTCATCCCCGGGGACGTGCGCGAGTTCGCGCTGGTCGACATGCAGGGGGCACGCGAGTGGATCAGCGCTCCCCGCGACTGATCACGCCACGGTCATCGACGCACCACCCCAGCTCCAGGACCGACACCCCCGGCCATCCGGACCCATGCCCTGGTCAAGCGGTTCGGCCCCAACGGCGCCGGCAAGAGCACGACCATCCGCTGCCTGCTCGACCTCATCCGGCCGACCAGCGGGACCCTGGAGGTCCTCGGCATGGACTCCGCGATCCGAGGGTGTCGAGGCCTGACGCCGTATCGGCTACGTCCCGGGTGAGCTCCGCCTCCACGAACGGATGACCGCCGGGGAGCTCGTCGCGTCGGTCGGTCGCATCCGCGGGGACCTGGACGAGCGCACCGTCACCGAGATCGGTCAGCGCCTCCGGATCGAGCTCGATCGAGCGATGCGCGACCTGCCCACGCGATATCGGGGCGACAGCAGGGCCTGGACGGCTAGTAGCCTTTAGGCTATTATCAACGCCACGGTGCTGCCCGTTCCGAATCGCGTCGGGCCTCCGAACGATGGACCGGAGCGCAACGTGGAAGGAGTCGGCCATGGCCGGTGTCGGTGCCACCCCATCGTCGAGCGAGGGGGCGCCCACAGGTGCGAACGGTCGCCACGCGTCCGTCAACGGGCGGCCCAGCCAGGGCGACGCTGCGAAGCCCTCGAACCACGAGATCGGGCCTCGGCTCAGGATCGGTATGGTCGCACCTCCCTTGCTGCCGGTCCGCCGACGGCTACGCAGGTACCGAGCGCGTGGTCGCCCTTGCCGACGGCCTAGTCGCCCGCGGGCACCATGTCACCCTCTTCGCATCGGGCGACTCGACCGCCGCACCGATGTCATCGCCGCGTGCCGGAGGCCGTGTGGCTGGGTGGCTTCCGGAGCGAGGTCGCTCCCTACCAGACACTATCGGCGGCAGCGGCCTGGGACCACGCCCATGAGTTCGACCTGCTGCACGTCCACCTGGAGACCATCGGGCTGCCCCTGGCGCGGCACGCTGGCGTCCCGGTCGTGACCACGTTCCACCAGCGACTCGATCTGCCGGGGACCTACGACTGCCTGGCGGCGTTCCCGGACGTCCCGGTGGTGGCCATCAGCGAGAGCCAGCGACGGTGGCACCCCGGGGTCGACTGGATCGCGACGATCCCGCACGGCCTGCCACTCGCCTCGATGCCCTTCGGGCCCGAACCCGGCGACTACCTCGCGTTGGTCGGCCGGGTGTCGCCGGAGAAGGGCATCGCCGAAGCGATCGAGCTGGCGACATCCACGGGTCATCGATTGCGCATCGCGGCCAAGGCGATCGAGCCGGCCGAGATCGCCATGGCCGAGGCGGTCGTCCGCCCGGCCGCGGACCGGGGCGTGGAGTTCCTCGGGGAGCTCGGGGCGCACGATCGTGATCCGCTGCTTGCGGGCGCGGCTGCCACGTTGATGCTCGGAGCCTGGCCGGAGCCATTCGGTCTCGTGGCAATCGAGTCGCTCGCGACCGGCACGCCGGTCATCGCCAGGCGCGCCGGAGCGTTGCCGGAGATCATCGAGCACGGGGTCGACGGCTTCCTGATCGATGACCTGGACGAAGCTCGACTCGCGTTGCGCCTCGTGCGCGAGCTCGACCGAGCAGCGATCCGGCGGCGCGCCATCAGTCGCTTCGGCGTGGAACGGATGGTCGCGGATTACGACGCGGTCTACCGAACGGTCATGCAGCGATCCGTGACGGCGCTCCCAGCTCCGGGCGGTCGTTCGAACGGTCACGGCATCGCTCCCCAGGCCCTCGCAGGGGCAGGGCATTCCGATGGCAGGTCCGTCATGTCGATCGCCGGCGGCGCATGATGCCTCGTCGAGCGCGTCAGTTGGCAAGTGCCATTGGGGCTTGCTGATGAGCGTCACCGACCTGCGCATCCAGGTCATCGACTGGGCCGATCCGGACTTCCTTGGCGCGTTGCGCGTCGCGCTCGGCCAAGCGCACCACGAGCAGGTCCATACCGACGGCGCCACGACCGCTCACGAGGTGGAGGTGGCGCTCCGTGCAATGGGGTATCCCCAGGCAACCGTGGAGTACCGTGGGACAGCGGGTGACGTCCTGTCGGGCATCACCCGCTGGATCGTCCGGCGAGGGCCAGCCGACCAGGTCTCGGCCCGGAGCCGCTCAGCCGGTTCGGGGCGGAGGCGAGCACATCACCCTCTTGCGTTCGCGCGGCCGCATGTTCCTCACATCACGTAGCGGACCCAGACGTAGACGCTCGAGATGACCATCGACTCGACCACCACGATCGAGCCGTAGCGCAGGAACTGGCCGAAGCGGATGGGGTGTCCGGCGTGGAGCGCGAGGTTGGCGACGACGACGTTCGCGGACGCCCCCACGATGGTCAGGTTGCCACCGAGGCAGGCACCCAGCGCCAGTGACCACCAGAGCGCGTCCGGGGGCATCCCGCTCGCGACCAGCTGGTGCACGACGGGGATGGCGGTCGCGGTGTAGGGGATGTTGTCGATGATCGCGGACGCGCCCGCCGAGAACCAGAGGAGCGCAATCGCGGTGGCGCCCTCGTGACCGGCGGTCGCGTGCACGATCATGTCCGCCACGCCACCCACGAGGCCCGCCTGGACGACGGCCTCGACGAGGATGAACAGGCCGACGAAGAAGAACAGCGTCGACCATTCCACCTCGCGCAGCATCTCGTGCGGATCGAGCCGGGCGACGAGCATGAGCGCGGTCGCGCCGAGGAGGGCGATGGTCGCCGCCTCCAGCCCCAGTGCCGAGTGGGCGAGGAAGCCGACGACGGTCAGACCGACGACGATGAGCGTCCGGATGAGCAGGCCGCGGTCCCGGATGATGGTGTCCTCGGTGGCCTCGAGCGCAGCTTCGCGCTGATGGTCGGGGACCTGGAGGGTGCCCCGGAACATGACCACCATGGTCACGAGGAAGGCGCCGAGGATGAGCAGCACCACCGGCCCGAGGTTGATCAGGAAGTCCATGAAGTCGAGCCCCGCCGCCGAGCCGATGAGGATGTTCGGTGGGTCGCCGATGAGGGTCGCGGTGCCACCGATGTTCGACGCGAGGACCTGGCTGATGAGATAGGGGGCGGCAGAGATGCCCAGCCGGCGGGTCACCGAGAGCGTCACGGGCGTCATGAGCAGTACCGTGGTCACGTTGTCGAGGAACGCCGACAGCCCGGCCGTGACGACGCACAGGATGACGAGCAGCCGCAGCGGATCGCCGTGGGAGAGGCGGACCGAATGGACGGCGAGCCACTGGAAGAAGCCGGTCCGCCCGAGCGCGCTGGCAAGGACCATCATGCCGGCCAGCAGGAAGATGACGTTGAGGTCGATGGCCGCGAACGCCGTCCGCTGGTCGATGACCCCAAGGACGATGAGCAGCAGCCCGCCGAGGAGGGCCACGAGCGTCCGATCGAGGCGTTCCGTTGCGATCAAGGCATAGGCGACCAGGAAGATGCCGCCCGCGATCCAGGCATCCATCAGGCGATCACGGGTCTGCCGGTCCCTGGTGGCAGGGTGTCGGCGAGCCGTCCCCTTGGAGGGCGACCGGGATCAGCGGGTCAGGGGCGAATCGTCGCCATGCGTTCACCGGCAGCCTCGCTGCCGGCCGCCACCACCGGTGACGCGGGCCGCAGGGCCGTCACGTCCATCATCTCGTCGTGCTGCATGGTCGGACCACGGTAGCAGGACGACCCCCGACTCGACGCATGATCCCGCGAAGGCGCTCCTACGCATCTCCGGAGGTCGTCCCACGTGCTCGTCGCCGGCCGACAGACGAGATAGGCGCCCGCCGAACCGGCTGGACGCACGCGGTACGCTCGCAGCCGGGCCTGTGGCCCTGATCCTCCTGGGCGCGACCGTCGCTTCTGACCGCGCGAGGTCCGCCCGCACTACCGGGGCGCTCTCCATGTCGCCGACCATCCGTTCGTCGATCACGACCACGAAGGTCAGGATGACGCGGCATGATCGGCGTCCGCGGATGTCCTCATCAGCAGCGCGGGCGCCGGGCTCGAGGGCATCGACTCAGGATTCCGTCCTGTACCTCGCGAAGTGGCTCGGGCCAAGCCACCTCGGAAACCCTTGACGAGGTCGGGTGACCCGTCGAGCCGGATGAGGCCCCCCAGCAGGGCGTCGGACATCCGGGCGCGACCAGGTCCACGTGGCGCCCGGGTCGTTGAAGCAAACCTCGGGCGGGTCCCGGCCCTTGGCACCGACCCTATGATCGGGCATGGCGTCCAGCATCCCGCCCGGCTCGGCCGATGAACCCCACGAAGGCGCGGCCCGTCTGACCGGGGAGCAGGTCAGCGCCATCAACCGCTTCCCCGATGACAACCCCAATCCCGTCATGCGCTACGACGCCGATGGGCGCCTCATCTACGCCAACCCAGCGAGCGCGCCGATCATGCAAGCGATCGGCGCCCGCATCGGTGAGCGGCTGCCGACGGATGTCATCGCGCAGTTCGACGCGGTCGCCCCGGAGCGGGGGTTCACCGAGTTCGTCTGGCAGAGCCGGACATACGCGGTCTGGCCCGTTCCCATCGACGACCTCGGCTTCACGAACCTCTACGGCACCGACGTGACCGCGGAACGGGCGATCGTGAAGTTCCCCGACCAGAACCCGAACCCCGTGATGCGGGTCGGTTGGGATGGCACCCTCGTCTACGCCAACCCGGCGAGCGCCGGCATCGTCGCCGGCCTGGACCTGGCGATCGGGGAGCCGCTGCCGGCCGACCTCCGTGATGCCCTGCTCCAGCGTGTCCGGATCGACGACCAGGGCACGCTCGACATCGACGCCGGCGGCCGGAGCTACGCGCTGCTGCCGGTCGACCTGCCCGAGTTCGGGTTCATCAACGTCTACGGCACCGACATCACCGCGGTCCGGGAGCGGGAACGCCTGGCCCGCGAGAACGAGCGGCTGCTGCTCAACATCCTGCCCGAACCCATCGCCCAGAGGCTGCGTGTCGGCGAGCCCCTCATCGCCGACCGCTTCGACGACGTCACCGTGCTCTTCGCCGACATCGTGGACTTCACCCGGCTGTCGTCGACCATGTCCGCAGCCGAGCTCGTGGGCATCCTCAACGACGTCTTCAGTGTCTTCGACGGTCTCGTCGACCGGTATGACCTCGAGAAGGTGAAGACCATCGGGGACGCGTACATGGTCGTCGGTGGCATGTCGGGCCAGCGGGACGGGCACACCGCCCGGGTGGCGTCCCTGGCGCTCGACCTCGCCGACGCCGTCGACCGAGTGGACGCGGCCGCCCGGGCTGGCATCGAGTTCCGCATCGGCATCCACTGCGGCCCGGTCGTCGCCGGCGTCATCGGCACCCGGAAGTTCATCTACGACATCTGGGGCGACACCGTCAACCTCGCGAGCCGGATGGAGTCCCTCGGCATCCCGGGCCAGGTCCAGGTGACGCATGCGGTGATGGAGCGGCTCGGGACCGACTTCCGGTTCGAGTCGCGGGGCCTCATCGAGGTCAAGGGCAAGGGCCCGACCCCGGCCTATCTCCTCGTCGGGAGGTCGGCCCCGGCAATCCACGGCCCGCGATCCTGCGTGCCGCGAGTCGGCGGTCGTCCTCATGCATCCGATCCGTCACAGCGACTCGCGGTTGATACCGCTCTTGGATCGCCCATCCTTGGGGATGGTCACAGTCCTCCCGGAAGCCAAGTCCACCAAAGCCCGGAACCGATCGATGCTGTCGGATGGACACGAGCATGGCACGCTCGGTCGGACGCGCAGTGACACAGGAGGGCAGCGTCCTCAGGCGGGTGCCATCCGCGGCCATGCCCGTGACTGCAACATGAGCAGGACGCCGTTGAGCTGCCCGCACTGTCGAAGGCAACCGAGACGGCCACGGGGCACGCATCACGCTCGCGCGTCCTGGTCTGGCAATGGGTATCCGCTATGCAGGGCGCGCCACTGCGCGCCAAGGTCGCAACGCTTGACCCCAGGGCCTCCTGGTACATGCGGCCCTGTCACCGGGCGTCCCGACCCACCGCGCATGGTCAGGCGGCGTCGCTCGTCCCGGCGTCCAGGTCCCCCAGTACCCCTGCGAGCTGCGAACGGGACGTGATGCCCAGCTTCGGGAACGCGCGATAGAGGTGCGAGCCGACCGTCCTGGGCGAGAGGAACAGCCGCTCCCCGATCTCCCTGTTCGATCGTCCTTCCGAAGCGAGCTGCGCGATCTGGAGCTCCTGGGGGGACAGACGCTCCCAGGACCTCGGCGGCCGTGGGCTGCTCGCCTCGCCGGCGGCACGCAGCTCCTCACGGACCCGCCCTGCCCATGGCACGGCGCCGAGCCGGTCGAAGGCATCCCGGGCGGCACGGAGGAGCGGCCGCGATTCCGCAAGGTGACGGTGACGTCGCAGCCACCTGGCGTGCCCGAACCAGGCCCGTGCCTGCTCGAAGGGCCACGCCGCGATCTCGGCGCCCGTCGCCTCCGTCCATCGGCTGCGGGCCTCGGTGTCATCCGCCAGTAGCGCGCGCGCATAACGAAGTGCCGCATGCGTCCGGGGGGACGGCGTGGCGAGGGCGAGTCGTTCCACGACCGCGGTGAAGGCGCGAGCCTCCTCGCGATGCCCGGTCTGCACGGCGGCCTCGGCGAGATCGCCGATGGCCCAGACACGGTGGAGATGGTGGAATGCGCCATCCGCCGGATCGAACATGGCTGCCATCAGGTGGAACGCGCGTTCCGGGTCACCCCCGCCGAGTGCGATCCGAGCCCGGGCGGTGCGGATGCCGGCAAGGAGCGACCGGTTGCCGATGCCGGTCGCGGTCCGCTCCGCCTGGTCGGCGAGCGCGTTCGCAAGCGCCGTCTCGCCGCGCATCCCGGCCAACAGGGCCTCGGTGACCTGAGCACCAGCGGCCCAGACCGGCTGACCTGTCTCCTGCGCCAGCCGCAGGGCCTCGGCTCCGGCGGTCTGCGCGAGGGTCCAGCGCCCCATGTGCACCGCCGTCGTCGACTCGAGCACCAGCACCTGTGTGAGCAGGCCGAGGCGGCCCTGGGCTCGAAGGCCGGTCGCGGCCCGCGCCAGCAGATGGGCGGCCCGCTCCAGATCGCCAACGGCGAACGCTGCCTGGGCCAGCAGCCGTGCGTCAGCGGGGCTCAGACCGTCCCGATCCGCGTCCGCCACCCGTTGCATGACCAGCGCTCCGTGCGCCATCGGGTCCGTGATCGCGAGCGCCGCCACCGTGCGATGGTCCGTCCAGTCCTTGCTCGTGCTCCGGAGCGCCTCGACGACCCGTTCGCATACATCCGGGTCTGGGTCGGTCCACCAACAGCGGAACGCGGCCGCGAGCAGCAGGTCCGGCACGCGGTCGGTCGGGCCGTGCGCGGCGGCCCGCATGGCTCGATCGACGAGTGAGGCTACGCCCACGCTGTCACCGCGCACCGGCACGGTCACCAACTCGCGAACGAGCGCGGCGCGCGTGTCGTTGATGGGATCGAGCACCAGCCTGTCGGTCGAAGCGAGGAGCCGCCGAACGAGGTCACGCCGGCCGAGGTCGAATGCGAGTTCCGCGGCTCGCAGCTGTCGGTCCGCACGTAGGCGCGGATCGCGGGTGAGCTGCCCGGCTCGTTCAAGGGCTGCCACCGCGACCTCGAACGCGCCTCGGTGACGGGCCCGCTCGGCGGCTGCCTCCAGATCATGGGCGATCCGCTCGTCGCTGCCGATGGCGGCCGCCGCCCGGTGCCAGGTGGTCCGATCCGGATCCGTGTCGATCACGGCGGCCAGGGACTCGTGTGCTGCGCAGCGCTCCGAGAAGGACGCGGAGAGATGGACGGCCGACCGGACGAGCGGATGTCGGAACCGGACCTCGGGTCCGTCGACCACCACCAGCCCCGCATCCACGGCATGGGCGAGCGAGTCCACGCTGATCGGTCCGCCCTCCAGGCGTGCCGCCGCCGCCAGGGCCTCCTGCAGATCCCCACGCTCATCGATAGCCAGCACCAGCAGGACCCGACGGGCCGTCGGCGACAGGTCAGGCAGGCGGGCCGCGAACGCCTGCTCCAACCGGGCCGATAGTGGGAGAAGGTTCGGGAGCGGTCCCTCCGCGTCGACCTCGACGACGGCTTGAGAGCGACGCAACTCCACCAGCGCCAACGGGTTGCCTGCGCTCGCGCTCAGGAGCCGCTGTCGCGCGGTTGCCGATAGCGTCGGTCCGTCGGCATCCACCAGCGCCCCGGCGGAGGTCGCATCGAGTGGCCCGAGCGTCAACGTGGTCGCCGCCGCCTCCAGCAACGGGCTGTCGTACCCGGAAAGGAGCGCCGAGACGATGACGATGCGGTCCGACTCGATACGCCGGGCGACGAAACCAAGGACATGCACCGACGGCTCGTCCAGCCACTGGGCATCGTCGGCGACCACCACGATCGGGCGCCGTGCTGTCGCGTCGGCAAGCAACTCCAGTGTGGCGAGCGCGATCAGGAAGCGGTCGGGGGCGTCCTCGTCGGCCATGCCGAAGGCCGCGAGCAGTGCCTGGCGAAGCCTGTCGGGCAGTGCCTCGGAACGGTCGAGCACTGGCCGCAGCATCTGATGCAGTCCGGCGAAGGGCAGGCCCGTCTCCGACGGCACGCCAGCTGCCGACAGGACCTCGAAGTCGCGCGCCGCGGCTTCGTCCCGCACGTACCGGAGCACGGACGACTTGCCGATGCCCGGGTCACCCTGGACGACGAGCGCCGCACCGCGATGCCGAGCGGCGTCAAGGACGCGTCCGACCTCGGCGAGCTCGCGCTCACGGCCGTACAGATGCGGGCTGGACATGGCCGTCATCTTCGGGCCCGCACGGGTCGCCTGTCCCCGCATACGCGCATCACCGCTTGCGTCATCCAGCCGTGGTCTGACGCTCCTGATTCAGTCACGTGACGGAAGCCGCGGGCGCGGTCGAGCCCATAGCGTGTCCCCAGCCGAGCGTCGCCCCCGCGGCGCGACCTGCATCGAGGACCAGCATGGATACCATCGGCCTGCTACCGCCCCATCTCCCCACGACTATGGTCGCCGCCCGCCTGCACGCCCGCGGCGGTCCCGAAGCCATCGTGATCGACCGCATCGAGGTGCCGATCCCGGGGCCGGCTGACGTCCTGGTCCGCGTCTACGCGGCGGCCATCACGCCCTCTGAGCTGGGCTGGGAACCGACCTGGACCACGCCCGACGGCGCCGACCGCACCCCGACCATCCCGGCCCACGAACTGGCGGGCGTGGTCGCAGCCGTCGGGAGCCAGGTCGATGCGACATGGCTCGGCCAAGCCGTGCTGGGCCTCACGGACTTCTTCCGGGACGGTGCGGCGGCCGAGTACGTGGCGGTCCGCACCGCCGACCTCGCCAGCTGGCGGTCGGACATCGAGGACGTGGTCGCTGCCGCGCTGCCACTGTCGGGCCTGACCGCGTGGCAGGCGCTCATCGACCATGGCGACCTGCGGCCGGGAGAGCGGGTGCTCATCCTCGGCGCGGCCGGCGGCGTGGGGACGTTCGCCGTCCAGCTTGCCCGGTGGCGCGGCGCCCACGTGATCGCGGTGGCCTCCGGGCGCGACGAGTCCTTCCTGCGGGACCTGGGCGCTGACGAGGTGATCGACCGCACCGATGCCCAGCTCGATCCGCTCGCTGCCCGCGTCGACCTGGTGCTGGACACCGTCGGGGGCGAGACGCTCGCGCGAACGTGGAACGGGCTGGGACCGCGGGGTCGGGTGGTGTCCATCGCCCCGACCGAGCGCGACATCGCCGGTCGAGATACGCGCGGCAGCTTCTTCGTGGTCACGCCTGACAGTGCGACGCTCCGTCGCCTGACCGAGCTCGTCGAGGCCGGGGCGCTCCGGGCCGTCATCGCGCGCACCTTCCCGCTCACCGAGGCGCGCGACGCCTACGGGTATGGGCAGACAGCGCACCCGCGCGGCAAGGTCGTGCTGCGGGTAGCGGACTGACGCTCGCGCCCTGCGAGCGATCCATCACCAGCCGGATGATCCGGCGTATGGAGGAGATCGTCATGCCAGAAACCCCACCCACACCGGACACCGTGGTGCTCATCCATGGGCTGTGGATGACCGCCCTCAGCTGGGAGCACTGGGTCACCCGCTACCAGGCACGCGGCATGCACGTCATCGCCCGCAGCTGGCCAGGGATGGACGGCGACCCGGACACACTCCGGGCGGACCCATCGTCCATCGAGCACCTGGGCATCGAGGAGATCGTCGACCACTACGCCGCCATCATCTCCAGCCTCGAGCGGCCACCGATCATCATGGGCCACTCGTTCGGCGGCGCATTCACGGAGATCCTGCTCGACCGGGGCCTGGGATCGGCCGGCGTGGCCATCGATGCGGCTGCGGTCAAGGGCATCCTGACCCTGCCGCTGTCCACACTGCGCTCCGGCTTCCCGGTACTCAAGAACCCGGCCAACAACCACCGGGCGGTCGCGCTCACCGCCGATGAGTTCCACTACGCATTCGGCAACACCATGTCCGACGAGGCATCGCGGGCAGCCTGGGAGCGCTATGCCGTGCCCGGACCGGGCAGGGTGCTGTTCCAGGGTGCCCTGGCCAACTTCAACCCGCGTGCGGCGACCCGGGTCGACTTCGGCAACCCGGACCGTGCGCCGCTCCTGCTCATCGCGGGTGGTGCCGACCACGTGGTGCCGGCGGCCGTGGACCGCTCGGCCGCTGACCACTACGCACGGTCGACCGCGATCACCACGTATCGGGAGTTCCCGGGACGGTCGCACTTCACTATCGGCGAGCCCGGGTGGGAGGAGGTGGCGGACTTCGCCCTCGACTGGGCGCTCGACAACGCCCGCGCCTCGGTGCCGGCCGGGTCGGGCGCGTCCTGACCAACCATCCACCTAGCGTCGATAGAAGGAGAACTCCCATGCGTTCCATCTCGACCAGGGCACAGACCGGCGGCCGCCGGTTGCTCGCCACAGGTCTCGTGCTCGGCGGCCTGCTGACGCTCACGGCGCCAGCTCTGGCGCAGGCTGCCAGTCCGTCCGCGCCACCCAAGCCGAGCATCGTGCTCGTGCATGGTGCCTGGGCCGACGGCTCCAGCTGGAGCCCGGTGATCGGCCGCCTGCAGGCCGACGGCTACCACGTCACCGCCGTCCAGCTGCCGCTGAGTGGCGTCGCCGCGGACGCTGACATCGTGCGTGGTGTCCTCACGGCACAGCCCGGGCCGACGATCCTCGTCGGCCACTCCTACGGCGGTGCCGTCATCACTGCCCTCGGGGCGGACGCACCCAACGTCGTGGGCCTGGTCTACGTCGCTGCGTTCGCACCCGACGAGGGCGAGACCCTCAAGGGCCTGACCTCTGCGGGCACGCCGCCGCCCGGTGTCGCCGCTATCCGCCCCGATGCCCAGGGATACCTGTGGCTGGACCCCGATGGCTTCGTGGACTACTTCGCCCCCGACGTGGATCCCGCCCAGGCACGCATCCTCGCGGCCGTCCAGAAGCCCATCGCGGCGTCCGCGTTCCAGGATGACCAACCGTTCGGTGCGCCGACGTGGAAGTCGCTGCCGGCGTGGTACGTGGTCGCGACGGACGACCAGATGATCCCGCCCGATGCCGAGCGGCTGTTCGCCCAGCGGATGGGCGCGACGACGACTGAGGTCGCGTCCAGCCACGCCGTGATGGTCTCTCACCCCGACGAGGTGACGCAGGTCATCGAGACCGCGGCATCCGCAGCTCCCGGCGGCTGAAGCACCCAAGTCGTGCCGGTCCGGGCGCATCGTGCTCGGACCGGCATGTTGGCTGTTCGTCGCGATCATGGGGCTGGTGATGGAGGTCGCAGGCCTCATGACGCACGGCACCGTGGTGACCCCCGGGATAGGGATTGCCGGCCGTCGTGGGAGTGGAGCATGCCACCCGGCTGATCCGGGACGGTCAGCTGATCCGCGCGCATGGGACCGAGGGGTACGCCGAGACCCTGCCCTGGCAGGGGCGTTCGACCCGTGCCATCACGTGTCCACATGGCGTGTCATGCCCGTGTCTACATCCTGTGACATGCCCATGCCCATCCGACACGGCGAAGTGAACGCGCGTCACCACCAGGCGGCAGCAGCGCGACCACGGCCAGGACACGAACCCGCAACCTGAAAAGTCACACGACCCGCGACCTGCCTCGTGACCGATACCCCGCCCGGGTATCGGTGACCCCTTGTCAAGACCTTGTCAAGGGGGTACGATACCCGCCGGACGCCTTGTCAAGACTTGACAAGGCACTACGCATGTCCGGCGCAAACGCGTCGGGCGTCAGCCTTCGCTCTCAGGCCGATCTCACCATCGTTGGTCATCGTGCCTGCAGCCGGGCCAGGACCACGCATCCCCAGGAGACGTCTCACGTCCGTCGGCACCGCCGCAGCAGTCAAACAGAAGATGGACCTCGTCGATTTCATCGGCGAGACGGTGGTGCTCAAGAAGGCGGGGACCACATTCAAGGGGCTGTGCCCGTTCCATGGCGAGAAGTCACCCAGCTTCGTGGTGACGCCCGCACGAGAGACGTGGCATTGCTTTGGCTGCGGCCTGGGCGGCGACATCTTCAGCTTCGTCATGCAGCGCGATGGTGTCGACTTCCCGACCGCGCTGCGGAGCCTTGCGGGCCGGGCAGGGGTGGAGATCTCCGAGCGCACCTCGCGTGAGGACGCCCAGCGGAAGCGCTTCCGGGAGGCGCTCGACGCCGCCATCTCCTTCTACCACTCGGTGCTCACGACCCATCCCCAGGGCCAGCCGGCGCTCGACTACCTGCGTGGCCGTGGCTTCACGGACACGACCATCAGCACCTTCCAGCTGGGCTGGGCGCCGGACTCCTTCTCGGCCATGACCCACGCCCTGATGGCCAAGCGCCAGATGTCGGAGGCGGACCTCCTGGGTGCCGGGCTCGTGAACCGCAGCCAGCGTGGCCGGGGCGTCTACGACTTCTTCCGGGGGCGCGTGATGTTCCCCATCCGTGACCACAACGGTGGCGCGACCGGCTTCACCGGCCGTGTCCTGGGTGGCGGCGGGCAGAACCCTGCGACAGGCCGCGACCAGGGTCCCAAGTACCTCAACTCGCCGGCGACGGCCGTGCTGTTCGACAAGAGCCGGACGCTGTACCTCATCGACCGCGCCAAGACCGCCATCAAGAAGCAGGGTCGGGTCGTGCTCGTCGAGGGCAACACGGATGCGCTCATGGCGCACCAGGAGGGCTTCGAGAACGTCGTCTGCAGCATGGGCACCGCGCTGACCGCCGGCCAGGTGGAGCTGCTGACGCGCTATGCGCCGCGAGTCGCGCTCGCCTACGACGTGGACGCGGCAGGGCAGGGAGCGGCCACGTTCGGGGCCACGGAGCTGACCGCGCTCGTGGGCGAGATCGAGCGCAGCGAGCACAAGGGCCGGCTCACGGATGTCGATGTCGTGCGGCTGCCGGAGGGCAAGGACCCCGACGAGGTCATCCGCGACGACCCGGACACGTGGCGGGAGCGCACCGAGCACCCGCAGCCGATCATGGAGTTCCTCATCGAGCAGGCCGCCGAGCGCCATGATGTCCGCTCGGTGCCCGGTCGCCAGCGGATGGTCGACTCCGTGCTGCCGACCCTGCGCCTCGTCATCGACCCGGTGCGTCGCGACGGCTACCTCCAGCTGCTGTCGCGCAGGAGCGGCGTGGACGAACGGGTGCTGCTGGAGGCGCTGCGCAAGCCGGAGACGGCGTCGGGTCGCCAGAACGGCGCCCATGCCGGATCCAAGATCAGCCTCGATGCCGTCATGGCCAGTCCCGGCGCGCTCGACCCCACGTCCGTCGAGCGGGCCCTGGAGCCGGTCGAATCGAGCCTCCTGCGGCTCCTGCTCACCCACCCCGGCCTCATCGCCGGGGTCCATGATCGACTCACCCCCGGGATGCTGTCCACGACCCCGGCGCGGGAGCTGCTCCGGGCGCTCCTGGAGGCCCCGGTGCCGTTCGAGCGGACCTCGTTCCTGGCGAGCCTCGAGCCGACGACCGAGACGGTCGCCCGGACGCTCTACTCGCTCAGCGACCCGCTGCCGCAGACCGAGGACGCGCTCCGGCAGTCGCTCGACCAGAGCCTGCTGACCCTTGAGGGGATGCGCATCAAGGAGCTCCTCGACTTCAAGACCGCGGAGCTGGGCGAGGCGCAGGCCGCCGGCGACAGCGCCGCCCGGGAACGACTCCAGCAGGACGTCCTGGCCCTGCAGCGGCAGCGGCTCACGCTCGACCGCCAACGGCGCGACACGACGCTGCTGTCCCAACGACGACACATCCCAGCCACCGATCCCCACACCGCCGCAGGAGGGCACCCATGACCGCCGCAGATCCCACCGACAAGCTGCTCGTCGAATCCGTCCTGGAGCGTGGCAAGCGCCGCGACCTGGACGATGAGATGGGCGGACCCCGCAAGGACGCCGACGACGACGACGAGCCGTCGACCAACGGCCTCGCCGCCGAGCTCGGCGTCGATGTCGCGGTCGCCGAGAACGACCGTCAGCCGTGGGAGGAGCCGCCCGCCAAGCTCGATCCCGAGGAGCAGGACGAGCCCACCAAGGAGGAGCTGGACGCGCTCGCCGCGGACATGGTCGGCATCGACGACCCGGTCCGGATGTACCTCAAGGAGATCGGCAAGGTGCCGCTCCTCAACGCCGAGGAGGAGGTCGTCCTGGCCAAGGCCATCGAGCTCGGCGAGCAGATCGTCGACGAGCCCCAGAAGGCCATCCTCGCGCTCTGGGAGTGGACCCAGAACGACACCGAGAAGAAGACGCGCACCAAGTTCCCGCAGCACCAGCTGCCGTACAAGGAGGAGGCCGACCGCATCGTGCGGGGTGCCTTCGCGGCGGCAAAGGCCGACGGCATCCTCGTCGCGGCGCCGGATACCGTGACCAAGGAGATCAACAAGGCACAGCGGGCATCGCCGCCGGAGCCGACCAAGTCACACCTCAAGGAGGCCAAGGGGTTCCTGACGACCTACGCGGATGGGCCCGACGCGGACAAGTTCCGCCACCTCGTCGACTACTCCTACATGCTCGTCCACAGCGGCGACCTGGAGGCACGCGACAACCCGGGTCTGCGGGCGCTCTACGACTGGACCCAGGCGACCGCCCACGAAGCGCTCCAGCGCTGGATCGTGAGCGGCCACGACTCGGACATCACGTCCGAGATGGGCTGGGACCCGGAGATGAGCCAGGCGCACATCAAGGCGCGCGATCGCCGAGGCGTGCTCGTGCGCATCGGCAAGGAGGGTCGCGAGAACCTGACCTCGGCCAATCTCCGGCTCGTGGTCTCCATCGCCAAGAAGTACATCGGCCGTGGCATGTCGTTCCTGGACCTCATCCAGGAGGGCAACATCGGCCTCATCCGGGCGGTCGAGAAGTTCGACTACGAGAAGGGCTTCAAGTTCTCGACGTACGCGACGTGGTGGATCCGACAGGCCATCACGCGCGCCATCGCGGACCAGGCGCGGACCATCCGCATCCCGGTCCACATGGTGGAGACCATCAACCGGCTCATCCGTGTCTCGCGTGGGCTCCTGCAGGAGCTGGGTCGCGAGCCCACCGTCGAGGAGATCGCCGAGGCGATGTCGCGTGGCCAGGAGGTCGTCGTGACCCCCGACAAGGTGCGCGAGATCATCAAGGTGAGCCAGGAGCCGGTGTCCCTCGAGACGCCCATCGGTGAGGAGGAGGACTCCCACCTGGGCGACTTCATCGAGGACCGCGCGGCACTGGCCCCCGCGGAGGCGGCATCCCATCAGCTGCTCAAGGAGCAGGTGGAGGCGGTGCTCGACTCGCTGTCCGGCCGCGAGCGTCGCGTCCTCCAGCTCCGCTTCGGCCTCGAGGACGGGCGTGCCCGGACCCTGGAGGAGGTGGGCAAGGAGTTCAACGTCACCCGGGAGCGCATCCGCCAGATCGAGGCGAAGGCACTCCGCAAGCTCCGGCATCCGTCCCGCAGCCGCAAGCTCAAGGACTACCTGGAGTAGGAGAGACGAGGCCCGGCGGCAAGGCCGGGCCTCGAGGCTTACAGGGGCTCGCGGTCCGCTCGCGGCGTGGCGCCCGTGTCCGCGGTCCGCTCGACGCACCTCCGCCGCACCACGAAAGGGTTCGATAGCCCGTGTACTGCTAACCGAACGCGCCCTCTTGGTAGCCAAGCCGGAACGGGTCAGGCCCACGGACCGGGGCGGCGCCACACGCGTCGATAGCATCGGTAGTGCTCGCCCGGGCGCCTTCCGACACCGCCGGGGTTCTCGGCGGGTCGATCGCGTGGCCGGGCGGTCCCGAAGACAGCGCGGCCCGTGGACTGGCTCGCACGTGGGTCAGACATAGCACTACACGGGCTGAGGCGGGTCGGGACGCCCCGCCGGCACGCCTTCGGGCACCGGCAAACCGCCGGTACCCGGTCAGCGGGCGGCCCCTTGCCCAAGTCAGGTGGTAGTCGCGCCGCGATTACGAGTCGCGCGGCGAACGGCGATCCCGCCGCGACTGCTCGTCGCGCGGCGGCACGCCCGGGTCAGCGGTTTGGTCTGCCTACTGCGTGACGTCCGCGACGACGGGCACGGCCACCACGATGGTCGTGCCTTGACCTGGCTGGGAGCGCACCTGGAGTGTGCCGCCGATACGTTCGGCGCGGGCGCGCATCCCTGCCAGCCCCAGGTTCACCTCCGTCAACCGCTGCGGGGCGAAGCCGCGGCCATCGTCGCGGATGGTGAGGGTGACGATGCCACTTGCCTGCGCGAGACGCACATGCGCCTGGCTCGCGCCGGCGTGCTTGACCACGTTGTGGAGCGCCTCGGTCGCGATGCGGTAGAGGTTCTCCTCCGTCTCGAGTGGCAGTCGGTCGGGCAGCTCGGCCTCGACCAGGATCGAGAGCCCGACCCGGCTGTCGAGCGCCGCAGCGTGTGTCCGCAGCGCCTGGGCCAATCCATCCCGCTCGAGGCTTCCTGGGCGCAGCTCGAAGATGAGCGAGCGCATCTCGGCGAGGGCCTCCCGCTGGAGCTCACGCAGCTCCTCGAACTTCTCCAGCGCCGCATCCCGATCCTGGGGCAGCAGCAGCTCGATGCTGCGCGTCGTGAGCGACATCGCGAACAGGGCCTGGGTGACGGAGTCGTGGAGCTCACGGGCGAGATGGGCCCGCTCGGTGCTCGCCGCGAGCTCCGCGGCATGGCGCCGGAGGTCACGTTCCAGTCGGTCGCGATCCGAGAGGTCACGGCCCGCGCCGTGCCCACCTACGAGCGCCCCGTCGCGGACCATCCCGGTCGCGAAGTTCTCGATGGGGACGCTGCTGCCATCGCGACGCCGGAGGGCGAACCGGGCCACGGCGACCCGGTCGGGATCAGCCATGATCTCCTGGAGCTGCTGCTGGGCGTGCGGCAGGGTCTCCGGCGAGATGAGGTCGGACATGCGCGTGCCCACGATCTCCGCCGGTCGGAACCCGGTGAGCCGCTCCACCACGTCGCTCACGAACGTGAAGCGGCCCTCCCGATCCACCTCCCAGACCACGTCCGGCGATGCGGTCACGAGGTATCGGAATCGAGCCTCCGACTCGCGCAGCTGGGCCTCCGACCGCCGGACCTTGGCCAGCAGCCGGGCATTGGAGAGCGCGATGCCGGCCTGGCGCGCGAGCACCTCCAGGCGGGATGCGTCCGCCTCCGTGAACGCGTCGGGGACGGTCGACTCCGCCAGCAGGGCGCCGAGCGGCTCCTCGCCGTCGAAGATGGGCACCACGATGGCCGAGGGAAGGCCGAGGTCTGCCGTGTAGCGGTCCGGTCCGGGCTTGTGCACGAATCGGTCGTCGTTGAGGTAGTCACCGGTGATGACCGGCCGGCGTTCCTTGATCGCCTTGCCGGTCATGCCCTCGTCGATGCCGATGGCCTCCTCCACGGGCCACGGGTCGTAGCCCTTGTCGGTGGGGGAGTACCAGGCCCAGCCCATGATGCCCGCCTGATCATCGAGGAGGTTGATGAACACCCGCTCCGTGTCCAGCAGCCGGGCGCCCTCGGCAGCGATGCGATGGAGGATCTCCTCCGGGTCACGCACCGCGTTGAGCTCGGTGGTGATCTCCCGAAGCGCCCGTTCCACGTCCGCCTGCCGCGCGAGCTCGGTCCTTGACCGGTCCAGCTGCTCGATGAGACGCGCATTGGTGATGGCCAGCGATGCCTGGTGGGCAAGGATGACCAGCAGCTCCGCCTCCTCCGGCCCATACGCGTCGGGCTGGCTGGTGTAGACGGTCAGGGTCCCGAGCACGCCGGACTCCGCGATGATGGGCACCGCGAGCGCGGATCGGATGCTGTGCTCCGCCGCGAACGAGTCGGGCTGGGGCGCGTGGGCGAACCGCTGGTCCACGAGGTAGTCGCCGGTCCAGACCGGGCCCCGGATGGAGACGGCCCGCCCGGAGATGCCTTCGCCGGGGTCGGCCTCACCGTCTCCCTCGATGGGTCCCAGGCCTGGCCGCTTGCCGGTGACCGCGTCGTAGCCCCAGTACAGGGCACCGTCCGCATCGCTCTGGAGATCGATGCGGGCGCCGTCCGCCTCCAGCAGGGCCGCGGCGGCGTCGACGGCTCGCTGGAGCACCTCCGCGGGGTCATGGAGGACGGTCAGGCGACCCGCGATCTCCCGGAGTGCCTGCTCCACCTCGACGCGTCGAGCCAGGTCCCGACGCGATTCCGCCAGCTGCCTGATGGAGTCCTCGAGGGCAAGCACGAGGTCATCCTGGGTCTGCGGCTCCGCACCCTGGCCCGACTGTCCCGTGCCCTGGGTCTGCGGCGCGACATCCCGGACGGGCCGCCCGGCGTCCGCGTCGGAGGTCGACGATTGGGGTCCTGTCACGGCGTGAGGATACCCGTGCGCGTGGCCCTGCCATGCTCCTCCGGACCGAGAGCTCGGCCGTGCCTGCCGAGCCGGGTTTCGTCCGGCCTGGTCGCCTACCCACGCCTTGGGTGAGTTCGACGTGTCACAGGGCTGGCCGTCCGGTGCCACCCAGGCCATGGGTGAAGCCTGTCGATTCGGCGTGGACGTGCACGGGATACCCACGCGGTGCATCGATGCCGCGCGGATGCGTCGGATCGTGTCGGACTGACCCACGCCATGGGTACCGCGAGGAAGCCCTTGGCCCAGCGGATGTGCTAAGTCACACGTAAGGGCCACTCGTCATCATCTGGGCCGATGGGCAGTCAGGAGCGGGCGGTCGACCGAGGTTCCCGGCTTGGTCGTGCCATCCTGTCCAGTCTCGGCGCCGAGGTGCGCAATGCCCGGATGGGTCGCGGCCTCAGCCAGGCGCAGGTCGGGGATGCGTGCGGCCTGTCGCAGTCGACCATCCGCCGGGTGGAGGTAGCCCGTGCCCCCGGCTTGTCGCTGCTCGACCTGTCCCGGGTGCTCTCGGCGGTCGGCCTCGATCTCAGCGCACGTGCGTATCCGGGCGGCTCGCCCATCCGGGATGCGGGGCACGCCGACCTGCTGGGTCGCCTGCGGGCCGTGCTGCCACCGCGCACTCGGTGGAGGTACGAAGTGCCGTTCCCGGGCATCGGCGACCCACGAGCCTGGGACGCATGTATCCAGCTCGAAGGGCTGCGTGTGGCCATCGAGGCGGAGACGCGCCCGCGGGACGTTCAGGACCTGCTCCGGCGGTTGGCCCTCAAGCGGCGCGACGGTGAGGTGGATCGGCTCCTGCTCCTGCTGGCGGACACTCGCCACAACCGCACTCTGCTGCGCGAGGCCGGTGAGCTGCTGAAGGCGGCGTTCCCGATCGGTTCGAGGTCGGCCTTCGACCACCTGCGGGCCGGTCGGTCCCCACCCGAGGACGCTCTGGTCCTGCTGTAGCGGGATGGCGAGAACGTGGGGCGGCAACGTGACGTGCCTGCGCCCGGAACCCACCCCATGGGTGAGTCGGACATTCCCGCACCGCGGAGCAGCGGTTCGACCCACGGGGTGGGCGGTAACCGGCCGTTCGTGCATGTCCGCATCAAAGGGTCCCAGGGGACGCATCGATGCGTCACACCGGGCGATCCGCGAGTCGGACTCACGCACCCGGCGGGTTTCCGCACGACGTCGGCATTCGCGGCCGCCCTCCCGGACACGAACCGCCCCTGTCGGCCATCGACCGCCTACTGCTGTGTGTGCGCCTGATGGAGGGCCAGCTGCGCAGCCTGGCGGCGATGGGCATCCTCCAGGTCGCGGGCACGGTCGAGCTGCGACAGCTCGCCCCGGCTCATGCCCACCTCGACATAGAGCAGCTGCTCGCTCGTGCCGTAGTAGACGCCCCGAAGCGGCAGCACGTCGTCGTACTCGCGACCATGGCCGATCTTGACGTGGCGCTCGCTGAGCGGGATGTGGTTCGTGGGGTCGAGGGCCCACCAGCCCCAGCCAGGGATGGCGACCTCCAGCCAGGCATGCGTCTGGACCACGATCTCCTGTGCGTCGGGCATGTCGCCGGCGGTCCCGTCCACGGCGTAGAAGTAACCCGATACGTAGCGGGCCGGCACGCCCAGCGCCCGGAACATGGCGAGGCCCAGGTGGACGAAGTCCTGGCAGACGCCCTCGCCGCCCGCGAGCACGTCGGCTACGTCGACGCCGATGGTGGTCGACCCCGGCCGATACGCCAGCGCGGCATGGACCGCGGCATGGACCCGCTCCACGAGGTCCACGGCGCTCGTGCTCCCGGCCGCTGCTGCCCGCGCCCGCTCCGTGATGACCGGGTGGATGCGGGTATGGCGCGTCCCCTGGAGGTAGACCCAGTGCGCGTCCCGGAACCGCTGGTCGGCGAAGGCTGCGACCTCGAGCGCTCGTGCGGCTTCATCAGGCATGGGTCGCTCCGACGTGTCCACGACCGAGCGGGCTGCCACGAGCAGCTCCCAGTGGCGGTCCCGCACCCCGAACTCGTCGATGCGGGTACCCCAGGAGTCGACATATGACGACACGCGCGCCGCGGGCTCGATCTCCAGCTGGTAGTCGATGAGCCGCTGCGAGATCGTCGGTCGTGGGACACGCCCGCAGGACGTTGTGCGAATCCCACGCAGCATCGGGATACCGGAACCGGCTGACGTAGCGGATGGTGAGACGCACTCAGAAGGTCTCGTACGAGTGGAGGCCGAAGTCGGCATCGCGGAAGTAGTCGTCCTCGATGAGCTTGCCCAGCTCCTGGATGCCGGCACCCAGCTCCGCCAGCGTGCGACCCAGGGCGGCCCCGGAGAGCGCGTCGGGGTCCGCGTACTCGACCTGCGAGCGGACCCGACCGATGCCTCGCAACGAGGAGCGGCCGTAGGGACCATGCGACAGCGATTCGAGCTGGCGCTCCGCGACCTCCAGGCAATAGAGGACGCTTCGCGGCAGCTCCCGCGCCTGGAGCAGGAAGGGGATGACGCGGCTGCCATCGAACATCGCATGATGCTCGCGCAGATAGGCCTCGTAGGCACCCACCGAGCGCAGCACCTTGGTCCACTCCACGAAGCCGGCCGTGCCACCCATCCCGGCGAGCCGGGTGTCCCACACGGACAGCAGGCGGGCCGTGATGCCGGCGCGCTCCAGGAGCTGGCCGAGGGTCATGAAGTGATAGCCCTCGGTCCGGGGCATGGCCACGGTCGCGACGCCGATGATCGTCTCGCAGCGCCGACGGATGAGCTCGCACAGCGCGTACGGCCGCGCTTCCAGGGCGCGCCCGAGGTCCATGGCGGCAAGCTCAAGGTGGAACGCGTTGATCTCCTCCCAGAGCTCGAGCGTCAGCCATTCGCGGACGCCGCGGGCATTCTCGCGCGCACGCCCCACGACCGAGGCGATCGATCCCGGGTTGCTCCGGTCGGCGACGACGAAGCGAGCGATGCGGTCGCGATCGACATCCGCGCCCTCCTCATCGAGGTACAGCAGGGACAGCAGCTCCGACCACGGCTCGTGCTCGCTGGCCCCGGCGCTCACCTCGAGCGACGAGTGGTAGGTCACGTTGAGCAGCCGCGCCGTGTCCTCCGCGCGCTCCAGGTAGCGCCCGATCCAGAACAGGTCCTCGGCGTGTCGCGCGAGCATCAGGCCCGCACCGATGCTGTCCGCGCCGACCCCGAGCCGGGCTGGCGGCCGGGCTGGCCATTCACGCCAGGCGTGCACACGCGACCAGCAGGGCCGCCGCCGGGCTGGCCATTCACGCCAGGCGTGCACACGCGACCAGCAGGCCGGCCGCCGAGCTGGCCATTCACGCCAGGCGTGCACACGCGCCCAGCAGGCCGGCCGCACTCGGACGGATCGGTCGACGGCGCACGACACGTGTGCACCAGGAGCGGTCCACCGGAAGGCGCGCCCGCCCGCAGACCGATGATGCACACGAGGCGTGAACCGAGGACGGCCCAGGCTTCCGATCGCCCGTGCCTCGTCACGGGTGCACACCTGCTGTGCACGGCCGGTGGACAGCGCCCCGCTCCGTGCACACGGATCCGGCGGTCATCGCGCGAGCACCCAGGTGTCCTTGGAGCCGCCGCCCTGGGACGAGTTGACGATGAGGCTGCCCTCGCGGAGCGCGACGCGCGTCAGCCCACCGGGCACGACCTCGACACCCTGACCCTGGAGCACGAACGGACGCAGGTCGATGTGGCGAGCCATGAGCCCGGCATCCGTCCAGGTCGGGTGGGTCGAGAGCTCGATGACCTCCTGCGCGATGAACGAGCGCGGGTCGGCCTCCAGCCGCTCCCGGACTGCGTCGAGCTCATTCGCGCTGGCCTTCGGCCCGATGACGATGCCGTAGCCGCCCGACTCCGTCGCCGGCTTGACGACGAGCTGGTCGAGCCGGTCGAGGATGAACGCGAGCTGGTCCGGCTCCCAGGGGTAGTAGGTCGTCACGTTGGGCAGGACCGGCTCTTCGTTGAGGTAGTGACGGATGAGCGCAGGCACGAACGGGTACAGCGCCTTGTCGTCGATGACGCCGTTGCCGATGGCGTTGGCAACGACCACCGACCCCGAGCGGACGGCCGACATCAGGCCCGGCACACCCAGCAGCGAGTCGTGCTGGAACACCACCGGGTCCACCGCCTCATCATTGACCCGGCGATAGATGACATCGACCCGGACCAGGCCCCGGGTCGTGCGCATGAGCACCCGCCCGTCCTCGACCACCAGGTCTCGCCCTTCGACCAGCTCCACGCCCATCTGCCGGGCCAGGAAGACATGCTCGAAGTAGGCGGAGTTGAAGACGCCCGGCGTGAGCACCACGACCGTGGGGTCGCTGTTCGCGCCCGGACCCAGCTCGCACAGCGTCCGCAGCAGCGATGCCCCGTAGTGGTTGACCGGGCGCACCCGGTAGGGCTCGAACGCGGTGCTCAGGACGCGGGTCATGGCTGCCCGGTTCTCCATCACGTACGCGACGCCGGACGGGACACGGAGGTTGTCCTCCAGCACCCGGTAGGTGCCCTCGATGTCCCGCACCAGGTCGATGCCGGAGACCACGCAGCGCGCACCGGGCACCCTGACACCGATCGCCTCCCGGACGTAGCCCGGCGACGACTCCACGAGCCAGGTCGGCACGACCCCGTCCCGCAGGGCGGTGCGCTCGCCGACGTAGAGGTCGTCGAGGAAGAGATCGAGGACGCGCACCCGCTGGGCAAGGCCGCGCTCCAGGTGCGCCCACTCGTCCGCGGGGATGATGCGCGGCACCAGGTCCAGGGGCCAGGTCCGTTCCGTGCCGTCCTGGTGGCCGTAGACATTGAAGGTGATGCCCTGGCGCCGGAGGATGGTGCCCACGAGGTCCGATCGAGCCGCGATCTCCTGGGCACCCAGCCCATCCAGCCGCGAGATGAGCGGCGCGTAGTGGGGCCGGACCGCATCGGTCCCGAAGACCTCGCAGAATCCCTGGGGCGCGTAGTCGCCGAATAACCCGTCCGCCATGTCGCGGGATCGTAACGGCTCCCGCTGCGTCCGCGAGTGCCGATCCGGGATCGGCCAGGTGCCGACACGGGGCCCAGGCTCTTGTCGCGCACGTCAGGCCCACCACGATGACGCGCTGCAGCGGGGAGCGACCGGCCCTCGTACCATCAGTGGATGCCCGCATCCGCATTCGCCCTGCTCGGCCTCTTCATCCTGCTGTCCATCGGCGTCGGCATCGGCGCGGCGTGGGTCGTCGGCCCGCGGCGACGAGCGACGGCGATCGTGCCCATCCTCGCGGCGTTCCTGGCGCTCTATCTGCTGGGTCACAAGAGCGGCCTGCAGCTGGGGCCGATGGTCCTGATCTTCGGCTACTCGGTCGCCATCGTCCAGGACGTCCTCGCCGCCGTGGCGGCGGCGGGCGCCGCGGCGCTCATCCAGCGTGCGGTGCTGACCCGGCGGGCGACCCGGCCGGGCGCCAGCTCCCCTGGAGCCTGATCGTGCGAGCCGCGCGGCTGCACGGCGCCCGGGACCTGCGCATCGCCGCGGAGGCGGAGCCGATCCCCGGCCCGGGTGAATCCCTCGTCCGCGTCGATGCGGTGGGTCTCTGTGGCTCGGACCTGCACTGGTTCCTGGAGGGTGGCATCGGCCCCATCCGACTCGGCAGGCCCATCGTCCCCGGCCACGAGATGGGTGGCACCATCGCGGCCGGCCCTCGTCGTGGGGAACGCGTGGCCATCGAGCCTGGCATCGCCTGCGGCCGTTGCCGCTACTGCCTCGCGGGCTGGCCCAACCTCTGTCCGACGGGCCGATTCTCGGGCCAGGGCGACCTCGATGGGAGCCTGCGGGAGCTGATGGCATGGCCGACGGAGCTGCTGTTCCCGGTCCCGGACGTCATCGCCGACGAGCAGGTGCCGCTCATCGAGCCGCTGCTCATCTGCCTCCATGCGGACTTCCTGCGCCCGGTGCGTGCGGGCGACCGGGTCGCCGTCGTCGGCTGTGGGCCCATCGGGCTGCTGCAGATCCAGGTCGCGACGCTCGGCGATCCGAGCCGGATCCTCGCGGTGGAGCCGCTGGCACATCGGCGGGTGGCGGCGCTCGCACATGGCGCCACGGAAGCCATCGACGGTGACGCCGCAGGGTCGCTGGGGCCGGAGTTCGACGTCGTGTTCGAGGCGTCCGGCAGCCCGGGCGCGGTGACCACGGCGGTGGCCCTCTGCCGACCCGGCGGGACGGTCGTCCTCATCGGCATCCCCGATGAGGACAGCACCACGTTCCAGGCCTCGATGGCCCGTCGCAAGGGCCTGACGCTCATGCTCTGTCGACGGTCGGTGCCGGCACATGAGCGCGCATTCCGACTCATCGAGGCGGCGTCGCATCCGCCTCGACGCGCTCGTCAGCCACCGCTTCCCGCTCGACCGCGCGGACGAGGCGTTCGAGGTGGCGGCCGATCGCTCCGGGCTGAAGGTCATCATCGAGCCGGGTCGGGCCGCGTAGGAACGCAGGGCGCCGCGACTGCTAGCCTGCCTCGGTGCCCGGCCGCGTCGTCTCGACCCTGCTCCTGCTCGTCGCGCTGCTGGCCGGTTGTGGTACCGCGTCACCCCATGCCACGGCGCATCCGACCGCGCATCCGACCGCGCGTGCCACGACCGGCGCCGCGACGGTCCCCGATGGGTTCCGCGGCGGCACCATCGCTCGTGCCCGGTTGCCGGCGGAGGCGCAGGCGACGCTCCGGCTCATCGAGACCGATGGGCCATTCCCCTACGACCAGGACGGCAGCGTCTTCTCGAACCGGGAAGGGCTCCTGCCTGGGCGCCCCAGCGGCTACTACCACGAGTACACGGTGGAGACCCCCGGATTCCGCCGACCGCGGCGCGCGGCGTCTCGTGGTGGGTGGGGCAGGGGAGCGCTACTACACGGACGACCACTACGACTCCTTCCGCTTCGTCGTGGACCCGTGATGGGTGAGGCACGATGCACCTGAGGCTCGACCCGGGCGTCCACCGACTGCGCAGCCGCTCCTCGACGGTCGATGCGGTCGCGCATCTCGTCCGCGTCGGCTGGTCGGTGCGCGTCGTCGACCTCGCGACGGTCAGGGACAAGGCCTCGCTCCTGGACGCGTTCGCCGTCGGCATCGATGCGCCAGCGTGGCTCGGCCGCAACTGGGATGCGCTCTCCGACGCGCTGCGCGACCTCTCCTGGTGGGAGCCGGGCGACCGCGGCCGGGCACTGCTGGTGGCTGGCGCCGGGCATCTTGGCGCGCATCAGGACGCTGACTGGACGACGCTGTGCGAGGTCCTCGTCGAGGCCTCGGACCGCTGGCGTTCGAGCGCCTCGCCACTCGGGGTCCTGGTCCGGGGTCGAGCGCTCGCCTAGCAAGCGCGGGGCGTGCCGGGTCTCGCCGCCACGTCGGTGCGCCACCACGTTTGCTGCGCCACGTCGGTGCGCCGCCCGATACCGCCGCGACCCACCGGGTGGGCGAGTCGGACCGGCTGACGCCGATTCGTGCGGTGATCACCCACCGGATGCGTCGGATCCGCCGATTCGTCCGTTCGATGCACGCGGTGGGTGAGAGACAGCAGCGACGCGGATCGGGCTGTCGAACTCACCCATGGTATGGGTTCCGAGCCGCCGGAGCCCGTGCCGCGCCAGGGACTACGCGCTGTTGATGAGTGCGGAGAGCGTGAACAGGGCGATGATGGCGATGATGACCCCGGCGATGGTCATGATCATCGGCTCCTTGAGGTCACGTGGCCCGCTCGTGAGCGGCGTGATCGGTGCCGGGTGATCGCCCGCTAGGCCAGCATCCGTGTCGGTCGATGATGCGTCCGAGGTCGACCCGAAGGGGGTCGGCAGCGCCGGCACCTCGGCGACCGGTCGGAAGCCGATCAGGCCGCGCACCGCGATGGCCACACCCAGGACGAGCGCGGTCGACGTCACGATGAACAGGAACGGCGGGACTTCGGTCATGGTGGCCGGATGGTATGGCGGGTCCGGACCGCGACACCCTGACCCGATGGTACGGGGCGCTCTGGGCCGGTTCGATGGGGTCTGGTCGGCATGCCCAGGGTGCCGTCGTCACACGCAGCGGCCTGCGTCGCGAGGGACGGGTCGTCGTCGGCGGGGCAGCGGCCGCCGGTGCTATCCTTCGCGCCGGCGCTCCGAGCGAGCGCCCTCGCTGACCGCGCCGACGTGTGGCGGTCCGCGTCCGCTCCGGCGTAGCTCAGTGGTAGAGCGGGTGACTGTTAATCACCTGGTCGTAGGTTCGAATCCTACCGCCGGAGCCACTCTCTCCCTGCCCGACATAGCAGATCGCTGTCTGAGTGACGAGTAGTTGGCGGCGACCGCTCGCCGGGGTGCGCCCCCCGACGGTCTTCCCCTGTCTTGCGCCTTAGGTTAGGCTCTGTCCCGAGGGGACGGTGATCGCGGCAGGACGGAGGCATGTCGTCGCGGCGTCGGATGGGCTCGTGGCTGGCGACGGCTCCCACCCCGGGGCACCACTGGCAGGCCGTGGACCAGGATCGCATTGGCGGGCTCGCCGCTGTGAGCATGTCCCGCCACGTTTGACACTCGTCGTCAAGAGGGAGCTGCACCCAATGGCCAAGAAAGAAGAGCCCGCGCAGACCCTGGCGGTCTTCATCCTCGATAACGATGGCGCCGCGAAGTCGTTCCTCAAGGTGGTCCAGAAGATCGACGACGCCGACAAGAACGTCAAGATCGTCGATGCCGCGATCGCCGACAAGACGAAGCGGGGAAGGGTCAAGATCCACCAGACCGAGGACACCGGGGCCATGAAGGGCGGCCTGCGTGGCGGTGCCATCGGCCTCATCGTGGGCACCATCGTGGCCGGCCCGGTCGCGCCCCTGGTCTGGGGTGCCGCGGGTGGCGTCCTCGGCGGACTGCACAACCGCTTCCGGGACATCGGCATCAGCGACTCCTTCATGAAGCGGACCGCGGCCGAGATCGAGAAGGGCAAGAGCGCCCTGTTCGTGCTGTACGAGGGCGACTGGTCGGGCTCCATCGGCGCCATCGAGGACGCCATCAAGGCGCACAAGGCACTGCTCATCCAGAGCACCCTGCCCGCGGCAGCCGCGGCCGAGCTCAAGGCGCTCGTCGAGCCTGCCGCGGAGGAGCTGGGCGGCGCGGAGGTCATGGCCGACTTCGAGGTCCAGACCGAGCCGGAAGCGGCGCCCGCTGCCGCGACGCGCCGGCCATCGCCGAGGCGGAGCCCGATGACCTGACCAAGATCTCGGGCATCGGACCCAAGGCATCCGAGGTCCTCGTCGGCGCGGGTATCGTCAGCTATGCCGATCTCGCCGGCACGAGCGAGCCCCAGCTGCGCCAGGTGTTCGCCGATGCGCACACCGCAGCACCACGGAACATCGGCACCTGGGCGATGCAGGCATCGTTCGCGGACCACGGCGACTGGGCGGGCCTCAAGGCGTTCGTCAAGACGACCCAGCCAGCCACAGCCCGCCAAGGCCGCCGCACCCGCCAAGGCGGCAGCCGAGCCGGATGACCTCACGAACCTCCAGGGCATCGGTCCGAAGGCCGCGAAGGCCCTCGGGGCGGCCGGCATCACGACGTATGTGGCACTCGCGGCGGCCGGCGAGCCGACGCTGCGCAAGGCGCTCCATGACAAGGACATGACCGCTCCGGCGAACATCGCGACCTGGCCGATGCAGGCGGACTACGCGGTCCGTGGCGATTGGCGTGGCCTCGCCAAGTACAACCAGAAGTCGGGCGCGGGCAAGGCCGCGCCGAAGGCCAAGGCCGCCCCGGCCCCAGCCCCGGCCGCGCCGGCTGCCAAGCCTGACGACCTCACCCAGCTCACGGGCATCGGTCCGCGGATCGCCTCGCTGCTCACCGAGGGCGGCGTGACCACCTTCGGCGCGCTCCAGCACATGAGCAGCGAGGAACTCCGGGAGATCATCACCAGCGGCGGTGCGCTGCCGCCGTCGAGCCTCGACAGCTGGCCGATGCAGGCGTCGTACGCGGCCAAGGGCGACTGGAAGGGTCTGGCCGACTACAACAAGCGGCACAACGCCTGAGGTATGGGGGCCGGTCACGGAGACGTGACCGGCCCCCGCTGACGCCTACCGCTTCCGGGCGTTGCGCCCCTTGCCGCCCTTCGTCTTCGGGGCGCCAGCCTCGAGGCCTTCGGCGGCTCCCACCTCCTCGGCACCCTGGGCGACCATCACGACCCCCGCGCCCGTGAGCTGACGCGTGGCGCCCGCTTCCGCCCGTGCAGCGGACAGCTCGGCGACTCCCTCCGCAGCGGTCCGGACCACCGGACGAGGCTGCCGCGTCGCGGGCATCGAGCAGGACATCCGCCGTCTCGAGCTCCTGCAGGCCGGCAGCCACCTCGCCGAGGCCCAGGGCAGCGAGGCGCTCGGCCATCGAATCCATGCCCTGCGCAAGGGCTGCGGCGGCCATGGCCCGGCCGATCTCGTTGACTGCGAGCCCTCGCAGCTGCCGCCCCTTCATGCCCAGGAACCCGGACAGGACCGGCATGTCCATGAGGTCCACGACGTCGCTCGCGACCCGCAGCTGGCCCGAGAGCGAAGCGAGCAGCATCCCGCGGTCGAGATTGTCGGCAGTGACCGCGGCCATGAGCGCGCCGACCGCGGCCACGTCCTCCGCTGCGTCGAGGGTGATCGCCCCAGCGGTCGCGTCCCGGACTCCCTTCGCCGCGGCGACATCGCTGAGGTCCGAGAGTGCCTCCGCGGCCACCAGCTCGTCCTCGCCGCGGGTCACGTCCGCAGCTCCCTCTGCCACCAGCGCCACCGTCTTGCCGGCCGCATCACCTGCAGCGTCGAGCAGGCTCGCTCCGGCTTCGAGGTCCTCCGAACCGGCCGCCCGCGCCGTCTCCACCTTGGAGGCTGCCTTCTTTCGTTCCGTTGCCATGATCGTCTCCCTCAGTGCATGCGTGTGCCGTCCGGACGCGCCGATGCGTCCAGAACGACCAGGGGCCGGACCGGACTTCGACCTGATGGCCCGCATGACCCCGTCGATGACGTGGCTGGGCCCGAGAACGTCGATGCTGGCCGGCCGAACCGGGACATCATGGCGCACCCTCCGGGCCGTCGCTGGTAGCCATCACGGACCCATCGCCGCCGTCGGCGATGGGCCGAGACTCGATCCACGCCTCCAGCACCCTGCGATGCCGGCCCTCGAGCTTCACCAGCGGACGTTTCGAGCGGATGAGCGCCTCGACGTCGTCGAAGGACATCCCCTCCGTGCGCATGAGGTACGCCGCCAGGACGGTCGCCGATCGGCCGCGACCCTTGGCGCAATGGATGAGGACCACCCGCCCCTCCTCGATGCGCGCCCCGATCCAGGCGACCGCATCGGTGAGGACGTCCGGTCCGGGCACCGCGGTGTCCGGCACCCGGTACTGGCGCGCCGCGATGCCGTGCTCGGCGAAGAACGGCAACGCGGCATCCCGCTCTGCCCGGAGGTCCACCACGGCCGTGATGCCCAGCACGAGGAGCCCATCCAGATCGCGCTGGTAGCTGGGTGCGCCGCCCAGCCATAGAGTGGGCGTGATCCGGGTGAACCAGTCGTGGTGCAGCAGCCGCTCGTACGTGAAGCGGATCGCCGGGTAGAGACGATCGAAGCCGCGATGGAACAGCCCCAGCCTGGGTGGCTCGTCAGGGGACGACAACGCTGAGCGCCCCCGGCAGCACATCCACGGTCACCGGGGTCCGCCCGACGAACTCACCGTCTGCCCAGACCGCCTGGTCCGGATCGGCCGAGATCGAGATCGTGCGACAGCGCCGGAAGTACCGGGACGCCGCCGCTCCCCGGAGATCGAGGAAGCGGGCGGCGGCGCTGGTGAGGGTGCCGATGGTGTCCCGGTCGAGGAGGAAGCAGTCGAGCAGCCCATCCTCGATGGAGTAGCCGGGCATGATCCGCACGCCTGAGCCCGTCATGCCGGAGTTGACGAGGTAGATCCGGCTGCCATCGGGTTCGATCAGCTCGTCGTCGATCTGGATCCGATAGTGGTGGTGCTGGCCTGCTGCCTCGGGACGCTTGACGAGGGAGACCGGGTAGGCCAGGACGCCGAAGCGGTCCTTCTCCTCCCGGCTCGTCTGCTGGTCGGGCTCCATGCCCAGGTACACCCGCTGGATGAACAGCTCCTCGCGGGTCGTTCCGTCGGCGCTGGCTGTGACCCGCCCCACGTCGACCAGCCGGGTGCGCCGGCTCGTGCACAGCAGCTCCGCAGCCTCGCGGAGCGTGCGCGGGGTGCCGACCTCGCGCGAGAAGCCATTGCCCGTGCCGCCCGGAAGGATCCCCAGTGGCACCAGGCGACCCGTGTCGCGGGCGGCCTGGACCAAGGCGTTGGCGACCTCATGCTGCGTGCCATCGCCGCCATATCCGGCCACGAGGTCGACGCCGTCGTCGACGGCCGCACGGGTGAGCCGCCCCGCATCCCCGTAGGCGTGGGTGACCCGGACATCCCAGTCCACGCCGTAGATATGGAATACCTCGTTCAGCACGTTGAGGATGGGCTCGTCCTTCCCCGACGCCGGGTTCACGACGACCTGCACCCGTGGGTATGGCACGTCCGACATGGACCCCCTCTCCGCCTGGCCCTCGGCACGAGGGTGACGATGATGCTACTCCCGCCGCGCCGCGTGTCGGTCCAGGACTCCTGCCCGGTCCTCCGGGCTTCGCCGAGCGGCCGGTGGCGACGGTGACGCTGGTAGGCTGGCGCGGGGACCGACGGGTTCCACCCGTTGGCGCGAGGAGGGATCGGGGATGAGAGGCCAGGCACCGGATCCGATACCGGTCGCCGTCGAGGGGTTGGCGCTCGGTTGACACGGGGCTCGTCCCGGATGCCAGCCCGGGCCCGTGACCGTTAGGTCCTTCCATCGATGAACCTCCAGCTGGCGCTCGTCGTCGCCCTCGTCGGTGGCTACGCGCTCCTCGCGGCCGCGCTCGACCGTCGCTCGATCGGGCCAGCGGTCGTGTTCGTGGCCATCGGGCTGGTGCTCTCCGGGCTCGGTGTGATCGAGGTCGACCCCCGCGCCGAGGTCGTCAGCCTCATCGCGGAGCTGACCCTCGCCTTGATCCTGTTCACGGACGCGTCCTTCGTCCGGATCGGGGCCCTCCGGCAGGACGTGGGCATGGTCGTCCGGCTCCTTGCCATCGGGCTGCCGCTCACCATCGCACTGGGGAGCCTGCTCGCGGCGGTGGCCTGGCCGGCCGCCCCACTCGCGGTCGCCCTCCTGATCGGCAGCTCCCTGGCGCCGACCGACGCCGGCCTTGGCCAACTGGAACGGGCGAGCCTCGACGAGCTGCCCATGCGACGACGGTCGTGGGCCCATCCGGTGGCGACCGGATCGTCGAGCGGGACACCCGGCGGTCCTCCATGAGCCCAACGAGCGGCCGCGCGGACCGACTGCTGCCCATCCTCGGCTGGCTACCGAGGTACGACCGGCAGTGGCTGCGCGGCGACATCATCGCGGGCATCGCGGTGACGGCGATGATCGTGCCCAAGAACCTCGGCTACGCGGGCATCGCGGGGATCCCGGTGGAGAACGGCCTCTACGCGGCCGCCGCGGCCGCCATCATCTACGCGCTCTTCTGCACCTCGCGCCACATCTCGACGGGTCCCAGCTCATCGCTCGCGGCCGTGGCGGGCGGCGCGGTGTTGCTGACCGGCCTCGGCGGCGCGGAGGCAGCCCAGCTGGTGGCGGCGATCGCCCTCGTCACCGGGCTGCTGTTCCTGGTGCTGGCCGCGCTGCGGATGGGCTGGATCGCGCGGTTCCTGTCCAAGGCGGTCGTGACCGGGTTCCTCGCGGGGGCGGCCATCGACGTCGTCATCGGGGAGCTGCCCAAGCTGACCGGGACGTCGGCGGACGGCACGAACGCGTGGCAGGAGCTGGGGTCCTGGCTCCGGGGGCTGGGCGACGTCCAGTGGGCGACGCTGCTCGTCGGCGGGGTCGCGCTCGCCGTCATCCTTGGGCTCAGGTTCACGCTGCCCAGGGTCCCGGGTGCGCTCGTGCTCGTCGTCGGCGGCCTGATGGCGTCGGTCGTCCTCGACCTGGGCGCCCACGGCGTGGCGCTCGTCGGGCCGGTCCCGCGCGGCATCCCGCTGCCGCAGCTCCCATCCCTGGACCTCATGCTCCGGTATCTCCCGGAGATCCTCGTCTCGGCCGTGGCACTCCTGCTCATCGGGTTCTCGCAGACGGCCGGTGACGCGAGGGCGTTCGCCACACGTCATCGGTACCGCATCGACGTGAACCAGGAATCGATCGCCCAGGGGATGGCCAACATCGGCGCCGGCGTGTTCCAGGGGATGCCGGTCTCGACGAGTCTCTCTGCCAGCTCACTGAATGAGTCGGCTGGCGCCCGGACACCGGTCGCCTCGCTCGCCACCGGAGCGCTCGTCCTCGCGACCCTCGTCCTGCTCGCGCCGCTCTTCTCGGAGCTGCCCAAGGCGGTGCTGGCGGCGATCATCATCGATGCGGTCGTGTTCGGGATGATCGACGTGCCGGAGCTCCGTCGTCTGCGACGCGTGAAGCCGTTCGATTTCTGGATCGCCATCGCCGCGCTCCTGGGGGTGCTGTCGGCGGGTGTGCTCCTGGGTGTGGTGATCGGGATCGCGCTGTCGCTTGGCTGGTTGGTCTCCGTCGCGACCAGCCCGTCGATGCCGCTGCTGGGCCGCGAAGCCGGGACCCAGGTCTTCCGTGATCTTGACGAGCATCCGGAGGATGAGACCCAGCCGGACATCGCGGTGCTGCGCATCGACGGGGGCCTCTTCTTCGCCACAGCCGAGGCACTGGACGACCGTGTCCGCGCAGTCACCGATGGATTCCCCGGCCTGCGCACCCTCGTGCTCGACCTTGAGGGGGTCGACTTCGTCGACGCACAGGGGGCTGCCAAGCTGACCGAGATCCGGACGCTCACTGACTCGAACGGACTCACGCTGCGCCTGGCGAGGGTGAAGCCGCGGGTGCTCGACGTGCTCAGAGCGGAAGGGTTCCTCGAGGGCATCGGGCCTGACCGGGTGCATGGCAACGTCCATCGGGCGGTCGAAGCCCACGCCTCCGGCGCCCGGACGGCAGACCCGCCGTGACCCCCCGTGTGCGGCGGGATGGTCCGATCAGCGCCCGGGTCCAGCCACATCCGAGCCTCGTAACACGCCGCCTCCGGGAGCGTCCCATGGACGCACACCGAGTGCCCCATGGTCGTCCCGCGCCACCACGATGGCGCCCGACCGCACGTGCGACAGGAGGTTCCAGGTGAGCCCGTCCATGCTCCGACCCGGCCCGTGCCGGGCCCTGCTCACGTCATCGGTCCTCGTCCTGCTCATGGTGATCGGCTCCATCGGCGCGAGCGCTGCGAGCTGGTCGGGTCCATCGGAGATCGAGCGCCGGACCCCCTCGGCGATGACGGTCGACGACACCGGCCGGGTGCACGTGGTCAGCGAGTCGGGCCAGGGACTCCGCTACACGACCAACGTGTCGGGCGCCTGGACGACGATCCGCGTCTCACACGCTGGCAGCGACCGCGAACCCTCCGTCGCGCTGGCAGGGGGCAAGGTCTACATCGCCTACGCGATCATCGGCGACTCCGCGGAGCGCAACGGCGGGCGTTCCGTCGGCATCTACCTCGCCACGAACCGGACCGGGTCCTGGGTCACGACCCGCGTCACTGGCAACCAGGGCGTCTGGCCGTCGATCAAGGTCCGCGCGGGCAAGGTCCATATCGCGTACCTCGCGCCAAGGGGCGTGCGCTACCTGACCGACCAGTCAGGCCACTGGACGGACGTTCGGGTGTGGACGCGCGCGTCGTCCGTGCTCTCGGCGTACTACCGGCTCGGCACCTCGCTGGTGCTCGACGCGGCAGGCACGGCGCACATCGCGTTCGCCCGCGAGCGTGCCCCGGACGAGGACTCCTCGGGCATCTCCAACGGCATCTCCTACGCCACGAACGCCTCCGGTGGCTGGAAGGTACGGACCATCACTGCATCGCGCGACAGGGTGGACCGGATCGTGCTCGACGGGACGCGCCCGGTCATCGGCTTCGAGCGCGACGAGGCGGGCGGTCCTTCGTTCCAGCTCGCCTCGATCTCGCCGCACAGCTACACATTCCGGACGCTACCCGGGTCCGGGCATGGCAGCTTCACGCTCGATGTGAGGGACCGGATCGAGGTCGTGCGATACACGGCGGCCAGGTTGACCTGGTATGCCGCGCGATCGGGCAGCTGGCTGCACCGGACCTGGACCACGGGCGACACCACCGTCGCGTTCGTCCGCACCACCGGCGATACGACCCGGATCCTCTTCGACGACTGCTGCGGCAACCGGGTCGAGGCATCCACCACGTCCTTCCTCCTCACACGACGGTAGGCATCGACACGGCTCGTGACACCCGTCACGTAGCCAGAGCGCGCGCATGCGATATGGTAAGGAAGTAAGGACGCATTACAGAGGAGCCCGAGATGCCGGCTGTCGCCAAGATCACGGCCAAGGGGCAGACGACCATCCCGCAGGACGTCCGCGCTGCCCTTCACGTCGTCCCAGGTGACCTGATCGCCTGGGAGGTGGGCGAGGACGGCACGGCGACCGTGCGCCGCGTGCAGCCGATGGACATCGAGTACATGCGCGCCATGGAACGCACGCTCGGCGAGTGGGCGAGCGCTGCCGACGAAGAGGCCTACGGTGACCTTTGACAGGTTCGTCGTCGTCCGCGTCCCGTTCCCGTTCACCGACCGCGCCACGAGGAAGCATCGACCCGCCCTGGTGCTGTCCGATCCCGTCACCTTCAATGCGCCGGCTGGCCACTCGGTCATGGCGATGATCACCTCGGAGGCCAATCCGCCCTGGCCGTTGGACTGCAGGGTCGCCGATCTTTCGGTCGCCGGTCTCCCCGCCCCATCCAAGGTGCGTTTCAAGCTATTCACGCTCGACCATCGCCTGGTGAGGGGCGAGATCGGGCAGCTGTCGCCGGCCGATGCAGAGCGCGTGAGCGCGCGGCTCGGCGAACTGCTGGGTGGTCGAGGCGACGGCCAACCGGCACCCTGATCATCGTCCGGTGGTGCGCCCGCGGCCCAGTCAGGGCTCGACCACTACCCGGATGGTCGCCCGCATCTCGCGCGGGGCTCCCTGGCCCCGCGACCCCTCGACGAACGAGGCGACCGCGGTGACGTCCCAGGTGCCGGCCGACAGGTGGACGTCGGGGCCTGCGAAGAAGTCCCGGTAGAAGTCCGCGTCGCTCCCATGCGGGTCCCAGGCCCCGGTCTTGATCAGCGACGAGGTGATCGGTACCCCAGGTTGCAGGTCGTACGGGCCACAGGCCAGCGCCCAGAACGGTTGGATGTCACGCGCGCCGCCGACCCGCCTGTAGCCGATCCCGCGCAGTCCGTCGCCCGAGCCCCCGACATGGGCGATACCGTTCATGGTCGACGTCAGCGCAGCCGTGCCCGCGATGCTTTCGATCGTCGACCAGAGCGTGCGGGGCATGGTGAACGTGAGCGGACTCGATGCCGTGGGCATGGTCGCCTCGGGTGAGGGGACAGGCCCATGAGCCGCGACCCGAACGCTCGCTGCGATCGTCAGCAGGCCAACGAGCCCGGCTGCCAACAACCTCATGGTCCGCTACCGCCGCCCGCGATGAGCCACCGACCGTCCGGCTGGCGGAGGAGCTGGTAGAACCAGGTCATCGTGCCGTCGGGCATCGAGGCGTCCCCGCCGACGGTGGTGATGGTCGCGGAGTACACGACCTCGTGGTCGTTCGGGGTCGCCGGGCCCCCCGGATCGATGGACGCGGCAGTGACCGTCAGATGGCCGCACAGCTCACCATTGCCGAACTGGAACGTCGCTGCGGCAAAGGACCGAGCGGCGGCGCAGTCGCCGGCCAGGAGGGCCGCGATGTAGCGCTCGAGCACGGTGTGGGGGTCTGCAGCAGGGTCCAGTGAAGGTCCGGTGGATGGCGTCATCTCGGGTGGGACGGGCCTTGGGACGCACAAGGGCGGTGCCGCCGTCGCTGCCGGGGTCGGGAGCGGCCCCGGGCTCGTGCCGGGTCCGGTCACGATGACCTCGGCACATCCGATGGAGGGATACGGCCGTTCGCCGTTCGCGTCCGCCTGGGGCACGGTGTAGCCGGCCAGCAGGTAGGAGCCCGGCGTATCGAACGGCAGCGCCACGTCCGCCGCCTGTCCCGCGGCCGCGAAGATGGGCTGCACCGGGACCGTGATGCTGGTCGGCTGCGAGAGCGGTGACGCCATGATCTCGGCCCAGGGGTGGAGACACCATCATTACGCCGGAGCAGCTCGACGATGACGCCATCGGGCCCCGTCGCGGTGATGGTGACGCGGCTGCCTGCGGGTATGGATAGCCGGCAGGCCGCTGAACTCACGGCCGTCGAAGCCCACGACGACCGGCTCCGCGAGCGACACCCCGGGGCCCTTCGTGCCAGACGCCGCGGGGGAGGGAGCTGCAGGATCGCCCTGCGCCCCAGCGGGCGCACCGGCCAGCATCGACTGGCTGACGATGGCGACAGCCAGCCAGGTGCGGCGGACCGACATCCCCCTGACCATGACCGACCTCCTGGTCCCCCCAAGCGGTGGTTGGCTGCAGCGGCAGTGTAGTCCGGGCCTCAACGAGCCTGGGTCATCGCCCGGGACCGAGGATGATGACGCCCCAGGCAGTCACGGTTCGGGCGGGGACGGCGGCACTGGTGGTGCGTGTCCACCGTCGAGCAGGGTCCGCGCTCCCGAGCGGCTCGTTCAGGTGGACCACGTATGGCGTCGGTGGATTGCCTTCGCAGTCCTGGTCCCCGACCGCTCGACGGACGCCGATGGTGATGGTCACGCTCGTGGTGCCGTAATCGATGAGCCGGATCGGCGATCCGACCCTCCGCCGACGAGCCGCTCGCACACGCCCGCTCCAGGACCAGGAGCTGCAGCTCCGTCGACGCCGCGTCGGGTGCCGGCTCATGGGTGTCGAGCCACCAGTCGGCCGCGCCGAGGTCGGCTGACGGCACGACGCGAGGGTCGCACTGGCCCATGCTCGCGTTGCCCGGTCCGTTCCCAGCCGCGGTGACCTCCACGGACATCCAGCCCGGTGGACCGTAGGCATCGGTCGGCGCGAGGAACAACATCCCGGTCGCGTCGCGCCCGGCCAGCCGCCACGGCCAGTCGCTGGAACCCGGGAAGACGTCCGCGAACCGGATCAGGGCCGGCTCGAGGGCCTGGATCTCATCGATGGAGCCATACGCGACCGGCGCGTCGATGCCGAGCCCCGGATAGGCGTGGCCGCCGCAGGTGGTGAGCCGCGTCCCCGCGCTCCCGGGGCTGGCACCCGGTGACATGCGCCGGCACCGGCCGAGGTCGAGGTATCGGGCAGGTCCGTCCGCGGCGCCAGGAGCGCACGGATGGCACGGGTCGTGGTCGCTGCACGTGGCGCCGGCGGGTACGACGTCGAGGAAGATGCCGTAGATGCCCCTGGCGAATCGCCAGGTATCCGGTCCGGTCGCTCGCCAGATCAGCTGGTGGCTCAGGAACGGGTGTCCGGCGCCGATGTCCAGCACGTCAGCGGCGCTGATGAGCACCCGGTTCACCGACCCGGAGGCGTCGTCCATCGACGTACCAGCAGCTGCCGCCATCCCCCTCGACCACCGTCATCGTTTCCACGGGCTCGCCCGCCAGCATCCGCTCGACGTGGTACCTGATGGCGGTCATCTGCCCGTTCGCGCCCGCGTCGACCCGCTCCGCCTGGGTGACCGTGCCGATGAACGTCAGGCCGCGGTACGCCGACATCGAGCGTGGCGGCGCCTGCATGCCGCAGTCGGCCAGCGCGGGCATCGGCGACGAGATGGTTGCCGCGATGCCGATCGCGGCCAAGGCGACGGACAGCGCGGCACTGAGGACCAGGCTCGCAGCGAGAACCAGGACGACACGCACGCCGCTCACGACGTCCTCACGAGCCGATCGTGACAGATGAGCCCCATGTCGGTGAACGGACCTCGCAGCGGGTGGATACTCGCTACCAGGGAGTATCAGGGAATGGCATCGACGCATCCGGTCAGGCTCACCGTCCTCTTCGACGCTGATTGTGGCTTCTGCGTGTGGTCGAGCGAGCTGGTGGCCCGGTTGGACCGTGCCCACGCCATCCGCTTCCTGCCGCTGACGAAGGCGGCAGTGGAGGTCCCGGGCGCACCGCCGGTCGAGGTGTTGCGGCGCTCGATGCATGCCGTGACGCCGGCAGGGCGATGGCTCCAGGGTGGGGAGGCGTGGCTGCGGGTCATGGGGCTCGTGCCGGTGCTCCGCCCTTTCGCCGCCATCGGGCGGCTGCCGCTGCTGCACGGGCTCGTCGAGCCTGTGTACGGGATGATCGCGCGGAATCGCCATCGACTTGGCCGCCTCGTCGGCCGGTCGAGCTGCCGGATGGGAGTGCGCGACGAGCGCTGATCGCTGGGGACCCGGGCGGACCTCGGCGCGGAGGTGGCCCGCTGGCCCCGCCATGGTGGATGATGGAGCCCGTGGACCTGCCGTCGACCGGGACGCTCACGTTCCTGTTCACCGACCTCGAGGACAGCACCCGGCTGTGGGAGCGATTCCCGGAGGCGATGCGGGACGCCCTGGGTCGACATGACGCGATCCTGCGCGCCGCCATCGAGTCGTCCGGCGGCAGCGTCGTCAAGACCACCGGCGACGGGATGATGGCGGTGTTCGAGAGCGCCGTGGACGCGACCACCGCTGCCCTGGCGGCCCAGCTTGACGTGACCGCGGAGACCTGGGGTGATACCGGTCGCCTGCGGGTGCGGATGGGGATCCACGCCGGCCAGGCTGAGCGACGTGGCGACGACTACTTCGGGCCGACGGTGAACCGCACGGCGCGGATCATGGCCGCGGGCCACGGCGGTCAGGTGCTCCTCTCCGAGTCGGCCAGCGCGCTGGCCCGCGCCGCCCTGCCCGAGGACACGCAGCTCGTGAACCTGGGCGAGTATCGACTCCGAGGGCTGGACCAGCCGGAGCATCTGTTCCAGCTCATCCATCCGCGTCTGCCGTCCGTCTTCGCACCACTCGCGGCCCGTTCGACGGCCATCGACCTGCCGTCCCGGACCGCGGGGATGATCGGTCGTCGATCGGAGCTGGCCGGGATCCGCGACCGCCTCGCGGATGGGTCGGTCCGGCTGCTCACCCTGACCGGCCCAGGGGGCACCGGCAAGACGACCCTGGCCATCCGGGAGGCCGCGGATCTGGCGCCGGCGTTCCCGGACGGCGTCTCTTTCGTGGACCTGTCGTTCGCCCGGGATACCCGTGCCGTCCTCGTCGCGATGGCTCGATCCATCGGCCTGGGGGAGATCATCGATCGTCCGTTGGAGGACGAGCTCATCGAGCGTCTGCGCGACCGACGGATGCTGCTGGTGCTTGACAATCTGGAGCAGGTGACCGAGGCGGCGGGCACGCTGGCACGGATCCTGACCGAGAGCCCGCGCCTGACGATCCTGGCCACCAGTCGCGAGGCCCTCCGGGTGCGGATGGAGCAGATCTATCCGGTGCCGCCCTTGGGTCTGCCGCCGGACGGACGCGACCTCCCGGCGGAGGGGATCGGGCAGTTCGAGGCGGTCCAGTTGTTCGTCGACCGGGCGCGCGCGGTCCGCCCGGACTTCGCGCTGACCGACGACAACGCCGCGGCCGTGGCCGAGATCTGCCGACGGCTCGACGGCCTGCCGCTCGCCATCGAGCTCGCGGCCGCGCATCTGCGACTGCTCACCCCGGAGGTCCTCCGGGATCGGCTGGGGAACCGGCTGGGGCTGCTGCGCAACGGACCACGCGACCTGCCGGAGCGACAGCAGACGCTGCGGGCGACGATGGACTGGAGCTACGGGCTCCTGCGGCCCGACCAGCAGCGCCTGTTCGAGCTGCTGGCGGTGTTCGCGGAGTCGTCGATCGGGGCGGTGGAAGCCGTCGTCGGAGAGCTTGGGGCGATGGACGACGTCGCCGTGGACGTCCTCGAGGGGCTGGCCGGGCTGGTCGAGAAGAGTCTCGTTCGCCTGGTCGAGGCGCCTGGTGGCGAGCCTCGCGTGGCGATGCTGGAGACCATCCGGGAGTTCGCGACCGATCGGCTCGACGCGCGACCCGAGATCGCCGGACGCGCCCGACGGGCCCACGCGACCTACTTCGCGGAGCGGGCAGGCCGGCTGCTGGCTGACCTCGACGGTGTCAGCCGAGAGGCTGCACTGGCAGACCTCCTCGGTGATGCCGCGAACCTTCGGGTCGCCTGGTCGTTCTGGCTGGCCGAGCGCGACCTCGAGCGGCTCGACCAGCTGGCCGGCCCACTGTTGATGCTCGACGACGCCCACGGTTGGTACCTCGACACGGTGGGCCTGACGCAGGACCTGCTGACGGTGCTCGAGGCCGTCCCTCGTTCGGCCGGTCGGGCCGACCAGGAGATCGCGCTGCGGACGACCCTCGCGCGGGCGCTCATGGCGACCAGGGGGCTCACGCCCGAGGTGGAGGCGGCGTTCGCGAGCACCGTGGAGCTGTTCGAGCGTGGCGGCGACGTGCACCAGCAGTACTCCGTGCTCCGGGGTCTCGCGAGCCTCTACCTGTTCCGCGCCCAGCTCGACCGATCTGGCCACCTCGGCCGGGAGATCCTGACCCTTGGGGAGCGCCAGGATGACCCGGGCATGCTCATCGATGGACATCTGCTGGTGGGCACGACGCTCATGACCGCCAACGAGCTCCGCGCCGGGCTCGATGAGTTCGACCGGGCGATCGCGCTGTTCCCGGCGCAGCGGCACCGACCGTGGACGGCGAAGATCAGGAACGACCCCCGTGTCTCGTGCTTGACGACGTCCGGGTTCACGCTCTGGCTGCTCGGCTACCCGGACCAGGCAGCCGACCGCGCGGACGCGGCATTGGCGCTGGCCACGGAGCTGCAGCACCCGTTCACCAGCGCATACGCCCGTTTCCATGCCGGTGTCCTGCGCCTCTGGCGACACGACTCCGAGATCGCGCTCGAGATCGCGACCGGGCTGCGCGAGCTGGCCGACGCGCACGAGTTCCGCATCTGGACTGCCGCCGGTGGGTGCCTGCTCGGTGCGGCCCAGGTCCAGCTGGGGCACGTCGACGAAGGCCTGGCCAACATCCGCAGCGGCATGGACCTCTACACGGAGCTGCGGTCGCCGCCGGTCTTCTGGCCATTCCTGCTGTTCGTCGAGGCGGCGGCCCAGGTCGAGGCGGGCCGACCAGCCGACGCCGTTCGGCCCCTCGATGCCGCGATCGAGATCCTGGGCAGCGGCGATGGTGCCTCCATCCTGCCCGAGCTGTACATCCTGAAAGGGGACCTGCTGATGACCATGGCGCCTGCCGATGGGGGAGGCGACCCCGCGGTCGCCGGGGACTGGTACCAGCGCGCGTTCGATCGTGCCGGGGAGCTCGATGCGCGCATGGCCCGTCTCCGGGCGGCGACCCGCCTCGCCAGGCTCAAGATCGCCGCTGGTGATCCCGAGGCCGCGGCCGACACGCTGCGCCCCATCTACGACACCTTCACCGAGGGCTTCGCCACGGCCGACGTGATCGCGGCGCGCCGGGTCCTGGCCACCCTGGGCGGATCGTGACACGTCGCCTGCTCGGGCCGGTCGCCCATCGCCTCCCGGGTGACCCGGCAGAGCTGGGCATCGAGGGCCACCTGGCATCCTTCGAACGGGCGACCGGGTGGCTGGGCTCGGCACCGCTGACACCGGAGGGTCTCCGCGGTCGGGTCGTCCTCGTCGACTTCTGGACATACACCTGCGTCAACTGGCTGCGCACCCTGCCCTATGTCCGTGCGTGGGCATCGACGTACGCCGAGCACGGGCTGACCGTGATCGGCGTCCACACGCCCGAGTTCGACTTCGAGCATGACGTCGACAACGTCGTGACCCAGGCGCGCGCGCTGCGGGTCTCATACCCCATCGCGCTGGACGCTGACTTCGGTGTCTGGCGGGCATTCGGCAATCACTACTGGCCCGCGATCTACCTCGCCGACGCCGAGGGTCGCATCCGCTACCACCATTTCGGCGAGAGCGAATACGCCATGACGGAGATGGCGATCCAGCAGCTGCTCGTGGAGCGGGGCTCGTCCGGGGCCGGTCAGGACTTCGTGATGGTCGAACCCCGCGGCCTGGAGGTGGCTGCCGATCACCGGTCGCTGCGGTCGCCGGAGACCTACCTGGGCTACGACCGGGCGGTCGGGTTCGCATCGCCGGATGGGCTCCGACCCGACAGTCCGTATGCCTATCCAGCGCCGGAGGGTCTGGGTCTCAACGAGTGGGCGCCGACCGGCACCTGACCATACCGCGCCGCCCTGCTCGCAGAGCCCGGCGGACGGCTCGCGTTCCGCTCCGCGCGCGCGATGTCAACCTCGTCATGGGTCCGCTCCATCGCGGCACGACCATCGCCTTCCGGGTCCTGCTCGACGGCCGACCGGCCATCGGGGCCCCCGGATCGGATGTCGAGGCGGACGGACGGGGCACGGTCGCCGAGCCACGCACGTACCAGCTCATCCGCCAGCCGGGGCCCATCGCGGAGCGCACCTTCGAGATCGAGTTCCTCGACCCGGCGTCGCGGCCTACTGCTTCACCTTCGGCTGACCGCCGGCAGGACCCCCTACGAGGCGCTGGTCGGAGCGCGCAAGATGAGGCCGAGATGACCGAAAGTGTCGCCACATCTCGGGGGCCGTTCAGCCTAGGGCGCAAATCCGATCGATCGTTGCCGGCATCCGCTCAGTCCGGGCCCGAGTCCGTGTCCCGCGATCGTGGTTCATGCCATTCGGCACTGGACTCGCTCGGCCGGGGTGCGGAGCATGGATGTGCCCAGGAAGGGCCTCGCTCCCACCGGGCGATCCGAGGGAGGTCGATGATGGACCTCGAGTGCGCCGGTTCGTGTCCCGGACATCGCCGCTGACCGGTCGGACTGTGGCGCCATGCAGATCACCCTCGTCCGGCCGTCGATGGGCCCCTTGCTCGACGGAGCGCGGATGGAGCCGCTCGGGCTGGGCGTGCTGGCGGGGCTCACGCCAGCCGGCATCGACGTCTGCCTCATCGATGACCGCTGCGAGACGATCGATCACGACGAGCCCACCGATCTCGTTGGCATCACGGTCGAGACCTTCACGGCGCGCCGTGCGTACCAGATCGCGGACGAGTATCGCGCACGCCATGTCCCGGTGGTCATGGGTGGCATGCATGCGACGCTGATCCCGGATGAGGTCGCCGGACACGCGGACGCGGTCGTGACCGGTGACGCGGAGACGGTCTGGGCGACGGTCGTCGCCGACGCACACGAACACCGCCTGCGGCGCCGCTACGACGCCCCGACCGGGCCGCCGCAGCTCGGTGGATCCTGCCCCGGCGCGACCTGTTCGCGGGCAAGGGATACCTGCCCATCACGTTGCTCCAGTTCGGGCGCGGCTGCCGGTATCGCTGCGAGTTCTGCGCCGTCGGAGCCTACTTCGAGCACCACGCCTGGACCCGGCCGGTCGAGGAGGTGCTCGCGGAGATCGTCCGCCCAACCGCGCCGCGACCTCTTCTTCGTGGACGACAACCTCATCGCCGACCGCGTCGCCGTCAAGGCCCTGCTCCGAGCGCTCGCCCGGCTCGGCCGCAGATGGGTGTCACAGGCGAGTGTCGACCAGGTCCGCGACCCGGAGCTCATGGACCTCCTCGTGGAGAGCGGCTGCATGGGCAACGTCATCGGCTTCGAGAGCCTGGACCCGGACGACCTCGAGCGCATGGGCAAACGCCACAACCTGACCGCGTTCGACACGTATGCGGAGACGGTCCAGGTCCTGCGCGACCACCACCTGCAGACCTGGGCAGCCCTCCTGCTGGGGTACGAGCACGACACGCCGGACTCGATCCTCGCGACCTGCGACTGGGCCATCCGCCAGCGTTTCACGTTCGCGGCGTTCAACGTGCTGACGCCCTATCCGGGGACGCCGCTGTACGCACGGCTGGCGGCGGAGGGTCGGCTGCTGTTCGACGGCCGTTGGTGGCTCCATCCCGACTACCGCTTCAATGCGGCCACGTTCCGCCCCCTGCGGATGACCCCCGACGAGCTGACCGAGGCTGGCTGGCAGTGCCGCCAGCGCTGGAGCAGCCCGGCATCGATCGCGCGGCGTGTCCTGGACCCCGCGACGAACCTGCATTCGCCGGAGCGCCTGCTGCTCTACTTGATGTACAACCCGTTGTTCCGACGTGAGGCGTTCAAGCGGCAGGGCATGCGCCTGGGCCTCGCATGAGCCCGCCTGAGATGTTCCGCTTCTCGCGCGCGGGGCCTGGCGACGAGCCGGAGGATCGCGGCGCCTCGTGGGCTCCGTGCCGATGCCCGGCAGCATCACTGTGCGATTCGAACGCGAGCCGGACTACTTCCTGGGCTGCAGCGTGATGGGTGACGTCTGTGACGTGCTCCTGGCGCGCCACGAACCGGACGGTGAGCTGTGTGGCGTGGTCTGCCGCTCGGAGCGGACCCTGTTCGTGAACGGCGAGGAACGGCGGGTCGGGTCGATCGGCCAGGTGCGTGTCGCGCCACGCTACCAGGGGTCCTGGCTGCTGCACCGAGGGGTCGGCTGGCTGCGGGAGCACGATGGACCAGATCTGCTCTACACCGGGGTCGTCGCGCGTGACAACGCCCGGGCCCGCGCCGTGATGCTGGAGCGTCGGCCGCCCGGCGGACTGCATGCGCGACACCTGTCTGGCATCACCACCCACGCGCTGCTCCTGCGGCGCGACCAGGGAGCATGGAGCCGTCGACCCCGTCCGTCGGGGATCGAGGTGGCTGGGGCCACGGAGGCATGCCTGGACGACCTCGTTGCGTTCCTGCGGCGCATCGGCGCGCAGCGTCAGCTCTTCCCGGCGTGGTCGGTGACGGACTTCACCGGGAGAACGGCACTCCGCGGCATGACGCTCGACGACGTGACCGTGGCGACCCGACAAGGGTCGATCGTGGGGGTCCTTGGGACATGGGACCAGTCGGCGTTCAAGCAGGATGTCGTGCAGGCCTACCCGCGGTCCATCGGGTTGCTGCGAGGCCCGTGGAACGCGATCGCCCGCGTCGTGTCAGCTCCGTCCCTGCCACGGATCGGGTCGGCGATCCCGCAGGCGTTCGCCGCAGTGCCGTGCGTGGAGGATGACGACCCTGAGGTGACGACCCTGCTGCTGCATCGGGTCGCTCGCCGCGCAGCACGGCGAGGCTGCGGATTCCTGCTGCTCGGCCTGGCCGATGGCGACCCACTGGCCCGTGGGCTCGGCCACTGGCCGCGGCTGACCTATCACGCCGATCTCTTCGCGTTCTCGTGGACCGAGACCGTTCCGGGGGAAGGCATGGATGCCAGGCTCCCGTATGTGGAGATCGGCACGCTCTGAATCGAGGGGAGGCGGCGATGCGCACGCAACGGTTGTCAACCCTGGAGGCGACGTCGCTGATGGTCGGCGCCGGGGTCGGCGCGGGGATCATGGCCATCCCCTGGCTCGTGGCCCGGACGGGCCTGCTGGAGCTGGCATTGGTGCTGGTCGCAGCGTACGGGGCGACGTGTTTGGTACACCTGCTCCTGGCGGAGGTCTGCATCCGGACCCGCGAGCACCTCCAGCTGGTGGAGCTCATCCGCTTGTACCTGCTCCGCGACCACCGCTGGATCTGGGTGGTCTGGCTCTCGTTCGTGCTCCTCGCTGTCGCCTTCCTGGCGGCCCTCGCGGCATACGTGTTCGCGGCTGCGGAGATCGTCACCGATCTCACGGGTCTGCCTGCGCCACTGGCGCAGCTGCTCGTCTACGTGGCCTCGGCGGGCGTCGTGTCCTTCGGGCTGGGTGCCGTTGGCGCGTTCGAGCAGCTCGGTGCCCTGGCCCTCGTGGCGTGCACCGCGATCCTGGCCATCGGGGCATTGGGGGTCCCGGTCAGCCTGCCGATGGGTCCATCCGGGGGCTGGACCGACATGCTGGCGCTCTTCGGCCTGGTGATGTACGGCTTCGCCGCCTATTTCAGCATCCCGCAGGTGGTGAAGGGCACGGCACCCGACGGACGCGCGGCGGTGCGCGCGATCCTGGCTGGCCTGGGCATCAATGGCCTGCTCATCGGCGTCATCGCCGTCGTGGCCGTGGGGGTCTCGCAGCCGGTCACCGAGGTCGCCGTGGTCGGCATCGCTGACGCGCTCGGATCGTGGGCGGGCACGGTCGGCTCGCTGTTCATCCTCGCGGCGTTGCTGACCACGTACTGGGCCGTCTCACTCGCCCTGGCGGACATGGTGCGCGAGCGAACGGGGGTCGGTTGGCGCCCGGCCTGGTTGCTCGCGACGTTGCCCTCGCTGCTGGTCCTGTTCCTTGGTCTCTGGAGCTTCGTGGAGTACCTCTCCGTCGCGGCCGGCGCGACGGCTGCGGTGGTCGCGCTCATCACGGTGCCGATGTTCCGGAACGCCCGTCGATATGGCGACATCGCCGAGCCTTCGTGGACGCTCGGTCGGCTGGGCGACCCGGTGTGGCTGGGTCTCGCGTTGGTGGCGAGCGTGCTGATGGTCATCGGGGCGATCCTCGCGTTCTGACGGCTCGGAAGGACCTTCGACCCATGGGACCGCGGCCATTGCGCCGGCTGCACGCGCTCCGTTCCGGCATCGTCTACACGCGCGTCTTCGAGGACGGTGAGACGGATCGCCGGGGTCTGGCGATCGGGCCGGGAACGCGGCTGCTCACGATCTGCTCCGCGGGCGATCGGGCGCTCGATGCCGTGGCATGGGGTGCCGCCGACGTCATCGCGGTCGATCACGATCCCGCGCAACTGCGTCTCACGGCCTTGCGCATCGCGGCCTCGCAGGCGCTCGAGAGCGAGGAGCTGCTGGCGCTGTTCTCGACGGGACGCCGACCGGGGGTCCGGCGGCTCTACCTCGACCGGTTGCGGCCAGACCTGGCGCCTGCCGACCAGGTGTACTGGGACCGTTGGATCGACATCTTCGAACTGGGTCTCCATGAGCACCGTCCGCTCGGCATCGCCCTGGCAGGAGCGGGCGTCCTGCTCCGTCTCGTCGGCGGTCGGGAGCTTCGCCGCACGATCGACGCTTCGCCTGACGCTCCAGCGCAGGCCCGACGATACGAGCGCCATCTGCGACATCGCTACTGGAACCGGGCCACCCGCTGGATCGTCGGCTCGAGGATCGCGGTGCATCTCTACACAGCCAACGCCGACGCGCGCCGGGCGATGCGGGGCGAGCACTTCGAGGATGCGCTGGAGCGGCGCATCTCGCGGCTCGTCGCGGGGGCGCTCATCCGGGAGCATCCGCTGTGGATGCCGCTGCTCGGAGGTCGCCCTGTCCCGGGGCGGTTCGAGACGACCTCGCTCCGTCCGGACTCGACGCCGCTGATGCGCCATGCCGCAGGGCGCATCAGGCTCGTGGAAGGCTCCATCGAGGAGGTCCTGGCCGGGCTTCCGGAAGGTTCGCTCGACGCGGTCGGGCTGTCCAACGTGCCGGACTGGCTGTCGCCGGTGGCGCTCGACCGGCTGTGGGAGGCCCTCGGCCATGCGCTTGCTCCCGGTGGTCGCGCCCTCATTCGATCGGTCCTTCGCGCGGCGCCGCTGCCGCACGGCCCGATCGCAGAGCGGCTGGTGCTGGACGTGCCGGCGTCCGCGGTGCTCACTGCGGGAGAGGGGAGCGCGCTCTTCGCCTCGGTCAGCCTGCTCCGGCGTTCGGGAGGGCGCGGGACGGGATGAGTCGAGCAGGACGCATCGCGCCAGCCCGCTCAGCCCAGCGGTTCGAACCGTGCGGTGAAGTGACGCAGGGCCGGCGGCTCGCTCACGATGCGGTACCCGCGCAGCTCCGCGGACCTGGCCGCGACCCGGCCGATGACCTCGATCACGTAGTCGATATGGCTCTGGGTGTACGTCCGCCGGGGGATGGCCAGGCGCACCAGCTCCATCGGCCCCGGGGACTCCGTGCCATCGGGGTGTCGCCCGAACATGACGGTACCGATCTCACAGCCGCGGATACCGCCTTCCAGGTATAGCGCGCAGGCGAGGGCCTGGCCGGGATACTCGAGCGGTGGGATGTGCGGCAGCAGCCCCTTCGCGTCCAGGTAGACCGCGTGCCCGCCGATGGGGCGCACGACGGGCACGCCCGCCGCGAACACGGCCTCGCCCAGGTACTCCGTGGAGCGGATGCGGTACTGCAGGTAGTCCTCATCGACCACCTCCGTCAGCCCCTGGGCGATGGCTTCGAGGTCCCTCCCGGCAAGACCCCCGTAGGTCGGGAAGCCCTCGGTCAGGATGAGACTGGTACGGCACCGCTCGGCGAGGCCATCATCGTCCATGGCCAGCCAGCCGCCGATGTTCGCGAGG